>NZ_CP024996.1:1404398-2808796 GCF_003719195.1 Herbaspirillum rubrisubalbicans | reverse complement strand
CCGCTTCGCCCCGTGCGCCGCGCCTGCCCACCATCGACGAGCCGCTGGACCAGCGCACCCAGACCACACTGTACTACCGGGTCGACGAAAAGGTCAGGCAACGGCTGGATGGCCGGCGTCCGACGGCAACGGCGTCGCGTCGTGAAGAGGGGGATCCGGAGCAGGTTTCATTGCAGTCGCCTGACTTGGGGACGTTGTGACGGAGCGCAACGCCGGACGTCTTTCACCGGGATGTTATTCGTGTTTGAAGTGGGTGAGTGCCCCGGAACTGAATGAGCGCTCCAGAGCCTTCTTCTGATTGGGCTGCGTTGCTGGTCTTAGATAGGAACCGTGGAGATTAGTATATTTGCCTGGGTTGTGCAGGCCACCGGGTGGGTGAAACTCGATGTTGCGCTGGCCTGGGATCAGATCGCCCTCCGGTTTCTTTCTCGTCGGTGGTAATGGCGTCATCTTTTCAAACGCGGTGAAACCGCCTCCCGCCGTATATTCGCGGTTCTTGAGATCCGCGTTGTTAGTGAGATCGGTGAGCCTGGATTGCATGCGTGTATTCGGATCCATGTTGCCGGCGCGATAAATCAGATCTGCGAAACCGCGGATCACGGACCGCTCCTCCTGCGGCGAGTTGCCGGCCATCATCTCATGATGAGAGCGGGCTGCCTGGACCATCTGGCTGGCGTTAAGACTGTAGACGTGCGACATGATGTCGTGCGCTTCTATTTCATCGACAATGACACGTCTGCCCTGATGCACGAGCATCGCCGATTGTGATGCATGTGCCGGATGGGATAAAGGCATGTGTTCTTCGCCGATCGGTGAAACGAATCTTGTGTTGCTCCTGCGTGGATGATCGTCACTGTTCATTTCTTCATTCTCCTTTTCGCAATCCAATTTACATACAGAGCTGTCCGGTCCAGGGAAGCACAGCCGGCTTGGCTCATTTGAAATGACCACCTTTGTCTCGGCGCGCCATGTCTACCTCGTGTTCTGCCATGCAGTATTGGCAGGAGTTCGCCATGCTGCTCAGACTTTGGCTTCTCGCTCTTCCACTGATCGTTGTCTCGAACGGCTGAGGATTGGGTTCAATATGGCCGGCCGGTAATGGTGAGGAAAAGCTGTCGATATTCTTGCCGTGATCGCTGGTGGCTGTCTGCATCGCCTCCAATAACATGTCGGGCGAGGGAATATCGGATCGCTGTGGTTGCACGTCAGGGCTCATCAGGCCGGCGGCAACATGAGCCGTCAGCGACGCGCGCTTAGCGGCACAGATATCCTTGAAAAGGGTTTCGGCAGAAGGCGAGGCGACCTCTGGTACTTGCACTGGAACCAGGCGAGAGCTCCACTTGGCAGAACCACCTATCTGATCGTAGGCCTGCTGCAGCTCCAGCATGCGCGCCTGTACGGCCTCAATGAGGTCGTTGGCTTCGATCTTGCCGGAGATGCCAAATCCCAGGTGCCCATTCACATTGGCGATACCGACCTGACCGATTTTGCGTTTTTTCCACTTATCAGTCTGTTGCAGCTCGGTTTGCGCCTCTTCTGCCATGCTGGCAGTGAAGCGCAAGGCGTTGACTTCTGGCATTCCGGCCGGATGCCTTGCGGCCATGTGCGGTTGGGAACTGGACGAAAACTGGGCTTGACTCTGTAATAGAAGTCCTTTTCGGACGTCTTGTTCACGCTGTGCACCGAACTTTGTCAGTGCGTCTGTCGACTCCGCGAGCTGTTGCAATGCCTCCGTATTTAGGCGTCTCAGACTGTTGGCCCGGGTGCGATTGAGTTGTGGAGTGCCGAACGGCAGTGAGGGCTTGTTCTTACCGGTGGCCGCCGGTACATCCTGGGTGACGTCGGGGGCGCGTCCCCGTATGGTATGGCTTCTCACGTGCTCGTCGTCGGTAGTGGAGGAATGTGCAGATGCATTGTTCATGAGGGCTCCCGTGATGTTGAAAGGTAGAAATCAGTCGTGCACCGATGTTTCAGATTGATCTTCAAGCTCGATCCGGTAATCAATCGATGCACACAATTGCCGGAATTGCTGAGTGTCATGGCCATCTTCAGCTTGACCGTCCCGGCAAGCGGTGACATCGTCGGACAGTGGGAGCCGGTAGAACAGCAGATCGTCGTCCGGTGCCGCTGCGCGCAATGCCATATGGCGGAAGCCCAATCGCTGCAGGGCTTTTCGTGAACGGTGGTTGTCACGATATGCAGCCGTGAACAGTGCGGTCAGGCCATTTCTGACCGCCTGCGCAATGAACAGTCGTGCCGCTTGCTGCCCCCATCCCCGATCCTGGAAGTCGCAACCGATCCAGAAATAGAAATAGCCCGCCTGCTCCCCACGGTGCAGGCTCACCACACCGATGAAGCCCCAACTGTCGTGGATGACTGCGCAGCATTGGCGTGCGTCACTGCTGGTATGTCTGGCGATCCAGTCGCGGGCGTCCGCCACGGAGTCCAGTTCCGGCAGGCGCGTCATGACGCCGATCTGCGCATCGCGATATTGATGGAGCAGGCTGTCGGCATGCTCGGGACCGAGCGGCTCCAGTGTCAGTTCACCATCGCTGGCGATGTCTTGGTCGAACCATGCGGTGGTAAGGATGGCCTGCTGCCGATGAGGCAGTTGGTCCCGCAAGGATCTGCAGTGCGCCAGGCTGTCCGCATCGTCGGGCGCCGCCGCCGGAGCCATGTCCAGAGCCAGATCCAGCAGGGGCAAGGCACGTTCGCGCTGGCCGGTGGCGGCGTGGCACCGCGCTAGCTGATGCAGGCCGCGCACGCTCGGGCCATGCAGCAGCATGCCGTCCTGCAGACAGGCCCGGGCCAGCGCCCAGTCGCCCAGATTCGCGGCCAACGTACCGAACGCATGGGTAAAACCATCGTCGAGGATGTCCGGGACATAGTGGTGCCAGGTCTGGCGCAGCGCGGCTTGCCAGCTTGGCACGCCGCTGCTGTCCAGTGCCGCATCTTGTGCTACTCCGGCGCTCAGGCCCGCCTGCAGGACCGCGGGATCATGGCCGGATATGGTCAGCAGGTGCAGCAGGGCAGTCTGTGTCAGTGACTGATTGGTACCTGCCAGCGCCACCAGTTGTGCGGCAAGATCCGGATGTGCTGCCGCCAGTGGCGCCGCCACCGCGTCCAGCAGCGCCCCGAGCGGCACGCTGTCGGGCAGGCGACAGGCCAGATGCAGCACCATGCCGCCGTCGCTGAGCTGGTGTTGCCAGGTGTTGGCCCCGTACCGGCGCTGGTGCAGGGCCAGACTGTGATAGTTGACCGGCAAGCGGCCATGTGCCGGTGGCCAACTGCGGGGCAAGGTCGGCAGATGGGCGCGCAGTTGCCTTGCCGTGCCCACGCCATGGTCCGTCGCCAGCAGCAGGTAGCGCCTGCTCGACAAGCCAGTCAGCCGGTCCAGTTCCTCGCAGGCGGCGGTCGGAATCGGGACCGGCACACCAGCCATGTTGTCCAAGCAGTCTTGTAGCAGATGCGGATAGGGATGCTGCTGCGCGACGTCGGGATCGGCCTTCTGCCATGCATAGTCGAGCGAACCATCGCCGTCATCGACCATGATGTCGGGCGTCCATAGCTGGCCCTGGTCGGCACCGACTAGCTCGCAGCCGAGACTGCCGAACCATTGCCAGCCCAATATCACTACCGGATTGGCGAGATGCAGTAGTGTCACGCCCCGCTGCTGCAGCGACAGGCCGGCGCCTCTGTCGTGCAGCAGCCCGAGGTCGAGGCTGCCGCGCTGGAAGAAGGGTGCTAGCCAGGGATGATCGTTGCGCCAGCCGAGCGCACCGGTCTGCGGTGCACAGGCGACATAACAGACCCGCCAATCGCCCAGGCCGAAGGACGACAGATCGTCCAGAGCCTGCAGCACCTGCATCGCCAGTGCGCCGTTGGCCGGGGCGGGGTCGATGATATGCAGGGGTTCGCGCGGGTCCAAGACGCCGGCTTCCCGTTGCAGACACCAGAATTGCACGATGGCGTCGACCCAGGCCCGCACCAGTGGAGGCGCAGGTCGGGATGCCGGTGACACAGGCTGGCAGTACAGGCCTGACAGGCTCGGCAAAGTGGCCAGCCGCAGCGCAGGCACGTGCGCCGTCGGCGTAGCGTGGCAGGCCGCGTCGGGTGCTGCGGTAGAGTGATGCTGTGTGACCATCTGTATGCTCCTTGCTCCGGTGTGCCAGTGCGAACCGCGTGCTCAATGCTTTTCTGGCGACTCGGCCTGACTCAGGCCGAGCATCTCGAAGATGTTCAACTGTCCGCCCAGGCGCAGGAACAGCTCCTGATACAGGTCTACCGTGTTCATTTGACCCCATTCGGTCGCGCGCTTGACCAGATAGGGAACAGGGCTGTGCGGCTCTAGCTGCATTAGGAATTGCGCCGTCTCGGCCAGTCGTGCATAGGCTTCCATCCGGTCCCGGATAGCCGCGGCTGGAGGCGGATGCGGCTGTCCGGACGTGACCGGTGCACCATGAAGTGGATCACTGACGGCGCTGCCCTCAGGGGAGGCAGCCGGCGCGGTTGCGGGCGGTATCGCACCAAAGCCGCGCCGCTGCAGCTCGCCCGCGAACAGGGCGCGGATCTGTTGCAGGCTGAGCTGCAACGCCTGCATACCGGGGGCTTCTGTGCCGAACAGCGGGTCGATGGTCTGCGTCAGCGCCTCCAGCGCGCCCAGCGACAGGTCCAGTGCAGCCCTCCGCGCCTGCAGGAAAGCGGTGGCTGTATCCGCCAGGGCGGCAGTGATCTGGGCCACGCTGGCGACGTCCGAGTTGTCGGGCGGGCGTTGCGCCTGTGGTTGCGCGGCGGCCTGTGCCGCTTTGGCCTGTTCGTAGCGCCGAGCAAGCTCCCAGTCGGCCCAGTTGTACTGGCGCGGCTGCTCGGTAGCCGTCAGCGGCACCAATCGCATGAGGGGCAGCAGCTTGTCATTGACCCACTGGAAGATGTTGGCACGGTGTTCCAGTTCATCTTGGTCGGACTTGGGGTACAGGCCATCCCAGAAGCCCTGGCACAGTCGCTGCATCAGATGCAGGCAGGGGCCGATACCGTCGAAGCCGGACTGGTTGATCTGCGCTTCCAGCAACCACGCCGCCAGTTGCAGATCCTTGCTCTGGGTCGTCAGTGCCTGCGCGCACAGGTATTCGACCTTGTGCCAGTCGGCGCGCTTCAGTTCATGTTGCCAACTGCCCATGGGCAGGCTGGCATCATCCTGTCGGCGCGCCTGCGAGATGGCGCCGTAGACCGGGCCGCCGCGCAGCGACTGGCCGGCGGGATGCTCGCTGTCCACAGGCGCTAGCAGGTCGGCCAGACTCACGTGGAGATGGGCCTGGAAGTAGCCATCGCTGGTCGCGTCGAGTTCGGGATAGTCGGACATGCTGTTTCCTTTCGGTGAAAGCGTCAGGGCGCTGAACGCGGGAATCCCTGCGGTAGCTTTAGGCTGACCGCGGCATGGGTCTTGGGGTCGGTACCACTCAGGTTCAGGCCCACATAGAGTTTCGCGGTGCTGGTGGCAAGCTTGCCTGTCGCGTTGCCATTGCTGGTGACCGGCACAAGGAATTCCAGCATCAACTTGTTCGGTTCCTTGCTGCTGGCGACGTAGCCATTGGCCGGCTGGTGTTTCTCGATCAGGCGCAACAGCGCCCAGTCACCGCTGGCCGAGAAGGATGCCCCCAGGCCGCTGGTGTCCAGATCGGTCTGCTGCAGGTCCGGCGCAGGTTGCCATTGCGAACCGCTGGCCCAGGTCAGATCGAGCACCAGCGCCTGGCCGTAGGCCCAGTCCAGCGTCGTACCACGATTGGGGAAGGCGGCCTGCTTGCTGCCCGAACTGAGTGCCCAGTTCACCAGTTGCTCGGCACCCGACGAGTTACCAGGCTGGGCGTGGAATTGCACGGCCAGCTTGACCGGGGTACTGGCCAGCGCGGCATTGCTGTCACTGTCGGCGGGTGCCGTGGAGGTCGTCTTGGCGGCGGCTGGCGGTGTCGGCGTCAGGCTGAGCGTGCCCTGGAAGAACTTGCCGGTAGCATCCAGCTGGTTCAGGAATTGCTGCGCCGAGGTCCAGTACGGCCCGCTCAGGCCCTGCAACGATGCCCGCAGGCTGGCCCTTTGTGCCATATAGTCGGCGAAGAACTGCCGCACCGTGACCAGGCTGGCATCGGCACTGCCAAGCGGACCGAAGGGGTAGCGTCCCGCCAGCTCGCGATTGAAACGGGTCGCCAGCCTGCTATAGGCCTGCGAAGCATCAGCGTCCCGGCCGCTCTGGCAATTGGCCTGGATCAGGCTTTCCAGCTTCAGCCGATGCGCGGAAAACAGGTCGTTGCCATAATCGGCCGGCTTGTAGGTGGACAGGATGTCGGCGCAGTTGCCGGTGTCGAGATCGGGCATCTGCTTGAGGAATAGCTGATCCAGCTGCGCCACTTGGCCGGCCGGCTCCTTGAACTGGACATAACGGTTCAGCTCGTTGATGGTATTGCTCCAGTAGGCCGCACTCTGGGCATTGCCGTTACGGGCATTGTTCTGGCCCCCGCTGTTGTTTAGGTAGGTCAGGAAGGCGCTGGCGTAACCGGCCAGCACCTGGGTACGCGCTACCTGACGGGCCAGGTAGTCCTTGATCACCGGCGTGGTACCGAGGTCGAACATGGGGCCGGCGTCGGTGCTGCTGACGTCGTACAGCAGGCTGATGTCGCTCAGGTTCTGCACGCGGGCCAGGCTGTCGCTGCTGTAGCTGCCGATGCACTGGTTGAGTTGCGTGGCGCTGGCCGCGAAATTCAGACTGCGATAGCTGCGCAGCAAGCTTAACAGGGGTTCGAGCAAGGCGCCGAAATTGCTGCTTTCGCGGGCCAGCGCCTGATCCTCGCTGGCGCTGACATCGACTGCGACGACGGCCGGACCGGCAGCGATCTGTGCATGGCTGAGATTATTGTTGAGCGCGGCTTCTAGCTGGCGCAGGGCGATCCGCTGGTACAGCGGCTGCTGGCTGGCGCCACCATTGTTACTATCGCTGACCGGCGTAGACGGCTGCGCGCCGCTGATGAACTGGGTGTATTGCGTCACATAGCGGTTGGACAAGCCGATATCGCTGGCACGCCATCCGGCAACCTTGGTCTGGCAGATGAAGGGACGGGTGTCCTCGATCTGCATGAAGTCCAGCGCGAGCAGCGCCTTGAGCCCGGCCTGCTCGGCCCGCAGTTGCGTATTGAGCGCCAGCCCCTTGGCGTCCTGCGTGAACAGCGAGCCGTAGGGAGCCATCTGCATACCGCTCAGCGTCGCCAGGTTGGGGGTGTAGCAGGACGACGTACTGAAATGGCCGGTCATGCTCCGCAGTTCGGCCTCCGGATAGCCGTAGGCGCGTAGCTGGTCTGCCTGTCGCTGCAATTGCGTGGCGACGCTGGTGCAAGGATTGTCCTGCGCGCTGGAGCCCGACCAGGCACTGCCCACCCAATCCAGCCAGTGGCTGAAATGGCGCGTAGCCGGCAGTAGCGCCGTACCGGGCCGCTCTAGCTGCGTCAGCAGGTCAGCGCCGGCACCCACTTCCTGTTGCATCTCGCGCGCCAGTTGCTGGCTGTCGCGGTCCAGCTGTCCGGCCAGTTGCGCCTTCATCTGTGCCGGCAGATTCAGCGCAGTCGTGTACTGCGCCCGCCGCAGTGCCGTCTGGAGCACGGCCTTGTTGCGGGTGCTAGCCACCGACAGCGAGGCGCCGTAGACATCGTTATACAAGGCGATGAACGGTGTTAGCAGATCGTGCCGCTTCAGGTCCGCGGGCGTAATGGCGATGTCGTCGAAACGCGCTTGGTTCTGCTGCCAGCGCAGGATGGCGCCGCTGCGCGCGACTAGAGCACGGCGGGTGGTCTCGAAGGCCAGTGTGGCGCCGCTGCCCGCTGTGGCCGGTGCGACCGGCGCCGGTTCGGCCATAAGGAGCTGGGCCTGCTGCCCGAGCCGGCAGGCCACGCCGCTCAGCACCAGGTTCTGTAGCACGCCGGTGATGAGGCGCTGCGCGTTGTCGCTGCCGGCACGGTCGCCTAGCCAGGAGGCCGGTATCGGCCAGTAACGTGGATGACCGGGATAGCGGCCGATCTGTTCCAGTGCCTGTGCCACGACGTCCGAAGGCGCACAACTGGCACTGCCCTGGCTGCCATCGCCAGCTTGTTGCGCAAGCTGCTGCAGGGCGACCAGTGCGCTGTTGCCTGCAGCTTCCTGCCGTTGCAGCTCGACGCTGGCCCAAGCCAGTGCCGCGAACAGGACGACCAGCATCGTCACCCCGGTCAGTTGCAGGCGCCGCAGCAGGGTGCTGCGCGACCAGATGCCATGACGGGTAGGACGTGCCAGGCGCGGCTCGGCAAGGATCTTGCGTATCACTAGGTCGTCGACAAAGGCGATGTCGTTGCGGGCCAGGTCGTCGCCAGCGGCGATTGCCGACGCATCCTCAGCGGGCAGGGCGCCGGTGAAGTACAGGCCACGGCAGAAGCAGCCGGTCTGCCAGGACGAGGCCTGGAACACCTGCGCCATGCAGGCGCGCACCGGCTCGCGCAACTGCTGGAGGTGGCGCGGGAACAGCATGAACTGGTCGATCTGCGCCGGATCGGCATGATGATGTTTGGCGGCAGCCTGGATCTGCAAATCCCTGAGCTGCCCTGACAGGTAGTCGAAGGCGTGGTCGACCCATTGTTCGGTGGCTTCCGAGCCTGTCGTCAGCGGCATAGACCAGCCCACCATTTCGCGGCGCTGCACGGCGCACTGGGTCTGCCAGAATGCGGCGAAGCCGCTGACCGTATCCATCTCGCTGATGACCACATAGACCGGCAGCGAGAACTCGACTTGGCGTTCGAGCAGTGCAAGCTGGGCCCGCAGCGACTCGGCCAGTGTCAGGCGCTGGGCGCCGCTGTCGGCCTGCAGGCTGCGCGCCGAGACCACCAGCAGGACAGCGTCGATCGGGCGTTCCGGGCGCAACAGGTCAAGCTTGCCCAGGAAGCCTTTCCACACCAGACCAGGCTGGCTGTTGGCCTCGGCAGCGGACCAGCGTCCAGGCGGATCGATGAGCACGCCGCGCGGCAGGAACAGCCAGTCGCTGCCGTCGATGATCAGGGCCTGCTGCTGTTCCGATGGCGTCTGCCATTGGGTTGGATCGAGCGAGGCCAGCAGGCTGGATTTGCCGGCACCCTGCTGGCCGATCACGAGGATCCACGTGCTCCGGTAGCTGGATTCGCGCGGCGTCGTCAGATAGGCCAGCGGATGCCACAACAGCATCGCCAGGAGGCACCTGCAGCGTGCGACGAATGCGCCCAGCGGCTTGCGGACCGGTTTGCGCGCGCGCCAGATCAGGATGGACAGCACCAGGGCGATCAGTACGGCACAGGCGATAACGATGTAGAGCAGCATGAGGCGTCAGGGCTTCCATAGGTGATCGGGCGGGTAGAGCAGCACGATCCAGATCAGCGTGGACAGGATCAGGTAGCCCAGCAGCGCCAACTTCATGGCACGCCGCCAGCGCGACACAGGCGCCAGCCGGAGGTCCTGCCCATCGGTAATATTGTGTTGATAGGCTTGTACGAAGCCCGGTGCTGGCAGGGCGATGCCAGCCACACTGTGCTGCCAATCGGTATCGCGGGATGGGGCGGGCTGCTCCAGCCGACGCGCGCCGCCATCGGCGATGCGGAACAAGGCGTGGCAGTAGCGTTCCAGCGCCTTCGCACCTTCCGGCGTGCGGTGCTGGCCCTTGAAGCCGAGTTGAAGCGTCAGCAGAAAGACGCTGGCCAGGTCGGCGCGAAGCGGATCCTCGTCGCCGCCAGCGATGAGCTTGTCGGCCAGTTCGAAGAACATCTGTCCCGAATGCCGGGTCTTGAACATCTGGTTTTCCAGCAACACCGGAAACCAGTGCTCGGCTCCCGGCCACGACAATTCCAGCAGCAGCACCTCATCGGCCAGTGCCGCCATGAGGTAGAGCGTCGTGTTGTGCATCTTGATCTGCTGGGCAGAACCCTGGCGCCGGAACGCCAGATATTGCTCGCGCATCAGCCGTAGCAGGCGCGCCGCGGTACGGGTGGCATAGTCGGGCGCGGACAGGCTGGCACCGTCCGGCGCCAGGTAAGCGGCCAGCGTGCCGGCGCGCTGGCAACGTCTGATGGCCGCCAGCTCTTCGTAGAACGCAGTGAAGCTGGCCAATAGCACGGACCCCGATGCTGCCGGGGCCGCATCGGTGGATGTCCATTGTGGGATTGGCGCTTGATTCATCGTGACCTCAGACGGTGTCGCTGCCTTCGCTGACTTTCTGATACAGGAAGATGGCCGCAGGTGTATGCGGGCCGGCATGACCCTGGATGAACAGCGACTGCTCGGCGGCGAAGAGCTTGCTTCTTCCCGTGTCGGCCAGATCGACCACCCGGTTTTCGACGACGAACAGATCGGCCAGCGCCGGCAACTGTTGGCGGGTGACTTCATCCGTGTCCAGCGGGCGCACCCGGGCGCCCGGTACCCGCTGGCGTTGCAGCTGCGGGATCAGGCTGATGCCTGCGATGTCCGCCTGCTTCAGCCAGCGGCCGACATCGGCGCTGCTCTGGCCATCCCGCGGCTTGATCTCGATGATCAGATCATTGTCGATCTGTGGCGGCAGCTTGCAGCTAAAGCCGCCGTGCTCCTGCGCCTGGAAGGCAATGACCTCGTACTCGGCGCGCGGCGCCCGCAGACGATCCTGCTGCACTCGGTCCATTTCCGCCGCTAGGGTTTCGTCGATATAGCGCAGTGCGGCCCGGAACTGCGCCAGGCAGTCGTCATGCTGGTAAGGCGACATCTTCAGCGGCAGCGGCGAGGTAGCAAACTGGGCCACATGCCCGACCACCTCGGCCAGGCACTGGTACAGCCGCTCCGGGTGGCTGGCCGCATGCAGCAGAGCCGACAGCGACGGCAGCGCACCGCCCAGATGGCGCGCCACCATCTGGTTGCGCAGGCCGGCGCTGTTGAGCTTGCCATCCAGGCCGTAGCCACTGGCTTCGCTGGCCAGTTGCTGGGCCTGACTCCACCAGCGTTCATGACGGGCATTGAGCTGGCTGAGCAGACCGGCCGTGCCCAGGTGGCTGCTGGCCGATAGGCAGGTCATCGGCGGCAGGTAATCGTCGATGCGCAACAGTCCTTGTGCATCCCGCGTCACCTCCAGCAAGGGGCAGGCGCCTTGTCCGGGCGCCGGGTTGGTGCGGCTCAGCACCAGTTCGTAGCGTAGCTGCAGGCGTCCCACGGGGATATCGCCGTCGCCGGTATTCTCGTCGGCGGTCATCAGGCCGACCTGCGAGTCGTAGCGTCGCCCGGGGTCGGTCTGGCGTGCTGCAGCCTGGCTGCGCTCCGGCACCATCAGCCACAGGCGCATGGGAGGCTCGCCGGCACGGCAGGCGCTGACGTCGAGCTGCAGCAGCGGGTCGGGCTGGCGTATGAAATTCCCGGGGTGGCACAGCGTCACGCCATTGGGCAGCACGCATTCCAGTTCGCTGACGACAATGGTGTCCCTGACCAGTTGTACCGCCAGGTGGCGTACACCCCAGAAATGCGGCGCGATGCACGCCAGCCGGTGACGCAGATGCTCCTGCCAGTAGATATCGTTCTGTTGCATGTGCTGGGGTCCGAGCAACATGCCTTCCGACCATTGCACAGCATCCGGCAAGCGGGACGGTGCCGGTGCAGAAAGGGAAGAGCTGTTCATGGCGCTGTTCATCGCATTCATTCCTTGTTCATCGTGTCGTCGTTCATCAATCGGCGTGCCGGCCCTAGAACAGGCTCATCAGATTGCCCAACCAGCCCTTGGGCGGCGCGCCCGTGAGCGTGACCGCATCCGGCGCGAGCGTGATGCCGACTGCGCCATAAGGCGTCAGGTTGAACATCGGCTGGCCCGCAGCAGCGACATAGTTGGCATAGGCGTAGACACCGATGGCCTTGCGATAGCCGGCCGGGAAGCCGTGGTCTTTGGGCATATTGACCAGGTGCATCGGCGGGATCTGCAGGCTCACGACCTCCAGCGAGGTCGCCAGCCCAGCTACCAGCGCGTCCTTGCCAGCGAACCAGGCAGGTCCTGTCTTGGGCAGTAGAGGCAGGACGTTGATGTTGTAGACGAACACCAGATCAATGGCCGTGGCATTGTTCTGGTTGGCGCCGGCCGTGGCCGAGATGAGGATGGTCTGCAGGCCGGTAGAAGGCGGTGCACTGGCGCAGCCGGACAGCATGGCCAGCAGGAGCAGGGTCTGCAAGCGTGGCAGCGAGGGCCGGAGGCGGATTCGAATCTGCATGGTCAACTCAGGATCACCACGCAGGTCTGGGCCGGTACCAGCGTGGCGCCGACGGCATTGGCCACCTTGCCGTTCTGCGCGGTCAGGCCGGTCAAGTGCGAGGCAAACGCTTCGCCCATCATCACCTTGAAACTGCCAAGGGTGGAAGCATCCGGGCCGATGAACACCTGCGACACCACGCCGCCCATCACGCCAGGCTCATCGCCGTTACTGATGGTGCCCGGGGTCAGCAGGTTTTCCGCGAAGCCGCCGCAGATGATCACGTTGGGCACTGTCGGAATATGCGTGGTCGACAGCGCGATGTTCGGATACGGCAACGGTTCGGCCAGCGGTGGCGTCTTGCAGACATCGGGCGCGGCCATGTTCATGACGCCCAGGCTGGTGTTGGCAAACATTGCACTCTCCTCGTGATTGGGGGCGCTCAGCCCAGGCTGATGCGCTCGGCATCGATCTTGACGTCTTGCTCGGCTGTGATGCTGGTCTGCTGCCCATGCACGCGGAACAGGTCCGTGACGTCCAGCAGGTATTGCCCGACGCGGCCGATGTAGTGCTGCACGTTTTCCACCAGGCTCTCACTGACGGTGGTGAACAGGTTGCGGGCGTTCAGACGCAGCACGCCGCTACTGGCCGTGACTTCCACGTCGCCCAGCGCCGCCAGGCCCAGGTCGCCCGTGGCCACAATGCCGATCTGCGGCTGGGTGATGGTCAACTGCTGTACGCCGGGCAGGTTCAGGCAGGCGCTGGTGCCGCGCTGGCGCTGCAGCAGGTGCAGGATGTAGATGTCGCCGTGCTGGCAGACCGTGATCAATGCCTTGTCACCGACGCATGGCTTGAGCAGGCAGGACAATGCCTGCTGCGCAACCCGGCCGTCATCGAGCAGATAGTTGCCGTCGTTCAGTTCCAGCACCACCTGCGCTTCGGACCAGTTGGGGCCGAGCGGAGCGGGGGTGGCCTGCGTTGATTCGATAGCGTGCATCATGTTTCCTCCGTCGAGAGTGTTCTTGCCTGCGCCGCCAGCAGGGCGTCGTCGGTCAAGCGCATGGTTTTCCTGTCTGCCCCCGCGAAGGTGCATTGTTCTAGCTGCGCATCATGGAAATTGCTGTGATCGAGGCGGGCGTGGTCGAACGTCAGATCCCGGCCGCGCGCATGGTCGAACTGGCTGTAACGGAGATCGCTGCGCGCGAAACTTAGACCGGACAGCCGGCTCTTGCTGAACACGGCGCTACTGAAGCAGGCGTCGTTCAGCCTGCAATCCAGCAGCGTGGCCTGATGGAAGATGGCACTGTGGAAGTCGCCCTGTGCCATGTTGGCCTGCTGCAGCGTCGCCTTGGCAAACATGCCGTGGCTGGCCAGCACGCCTTGCAGATTGGTGCGCACCAGGCGTGCTCCCATGAAACTGGACTGGCTCAGGTCGGCACCTTGCAGGTCGGTGTCGTCGAGCAGGCTGTCGGTGAACATGCAGCGCTGCAGCTGTATACCGGACAGCGCCTTGCCGCGCAGGTCGGCCTTGGCCAGCACGCTGCCCTGGGCGCGCAGGCCGGTCATCGTCACGCCCTGGAAATCGATGCCTTGCAGGGACGCGCGCTCCAAAACGACGCGGCTTAGGTCTGCGCCATCGGTCTGGCACTGGTGGAAACTGCTGCGTTCGAGCCGGGCGTCGCGCAGGTCTGTGGCGGAGAAATCGCATTCGCTGACGGTGCACAGGTGCCAGTGCGACTGCTGCCAGCGGCTACCACGCAGGTCGCACTTGATCATCGTCAGCCATTTCAGATACGCCGTTGGCAGCACCGCCTGCGGCATCCGGCAGCGGATGAACGCAGTCTTGCACAGCGTGCTCCCGCTCAGATCGATACTGCTGAGGTCGCAGTCGATGAAGCTCGTCTCACTCAGGTCGCACTGCACCAGGCGACTGCCGCGCAGATCGACGTGGTTGAAGGTGAGACCACGCAGATCGCGGCCGGACAGCCGCAGGCCCTGGAAGTTGCTCTGATGCACTGGTCGGGCCATACGCCTGGCCTTGTCGATCTCGTTGTAGAACCCAGCATGGATCGTGTCGTGGCTCATGCCGCCCTCCGCTGGTCGTCCAGGCGCGTCTGCGTCAGTGTCGCCCCGGTCAGGTCGGCCCCGCTCAGGTCTGCCTGGATCAGGCTGGCCAGATGCAGATTGGCGTCGCTGAAATCGGTCTTGCGACACATGGCTTGGTAAAAGTCGGCTTGCATCGCATCGGCCCGGTGGAAGCGGGCGTTCATGAAGCGTGAATTGGCCAGCAGGGTCCGATGCAGTCGCGCCGCATCGAAATCGCAGGTATCGAAGGTGCAGCGCAGACAGTGCGCGTCCGACAGATCGGCCCCGCAAAATCGGGCACCATGCCAACCGCACTGTGCGGCGCGTAGATCGCGCAGATCGGCTCCAGACCAGTCTGCCGTGCCGCCGGCGACCACCTTGACCAGGTTGGCGGCCTGCCAGCGGCTGCCGACCAGGCTGGCATCGAGCAGGGTGACCCGCTGTAGCTGCGCCCGGGAAAAATCGGCATGGTCCAGCACGGCCTTGAGCAATACGGTCTTGTCCAGTGACGCACCTTGCCAGCTACTGTGCGGCGCCTGCGCCTGCAGCAGGCTGGCGCCGCGCAAGTCCGCCAGGTCCAGGCAGGCGGACGTCAGGTCGATGTGCTGGGCCAGGCAGTCATTGAGCCGTGCTGCGCGCAGCGTGCTGCCCTGCCAGCGGGCATGGCTGACGCGCGCCTGGCGCAGGTCGGCACCGGCAAAGCAGGTACCCGCGGCGCTGGAAGCGCACAGATTGGCGTGATGCAGGCGGGCATCGGTGAAATCGGCACCGTCGAGCATGGCACCGCACAGCACGGCGCCCTCCAGATTGGCACCGGCCAGACAAGCACCGCGCAGATCGGCCTGTTCCAGCATGACTTCGCGCAGATCCGCACCACGCAGATCGGCCTCGCGCAGATCAATGCCGGCCAGATCACGACCCGCCAGCAGGGCGCCGCCCTGATGCCATTGCCGTATCTGCAGACCCAGCCATGCGGCGACTTCCGGTGCCAGGGCCTGTGCCGGCGCGCTCGGTGTCATCGCGGCATGCCGGCCACGGCGGCGCAAGGCAGGTAGCTGCAACAGCGACTGGCTGAATTTCTCACGCAGCGACGCGATGACCGCCGGATCCTGTGGCGCAGGCAGCTTCAGGTTGGCCAGCATCGCGTCAACGGCCGGCGCCAGCGCAAGCGCCTGGCTGTCGGCAGGCAGCAGGTCGTAGGCGGGTACGCAGGCCAGGTCGAAGGCGGCATTCTTCTGTGCGACGGTGTCGCCTGCCAGCCTATGCTCTGTGGCCGTCCCGGCGTGCTCACCATAGGTGGCCTGCAGTTCGGCCTTCATCTGCTGCAGCCGGGCCATCTGCTGCTCCCCGTGCGTGCGCGCCTGGTCGGCACGCGCTCTGGCCTGCGCAACCACACCGGTAAGGTCGAAGTCACCGTCGGCGATTTCCTGGGCGCTGAGGCGGGCGCTGGTATCAGCTGTCTGCATTGCCACGGGTCCCGCTGGCACCCCGGGCGTCGGCAAGGGCAGGTCGTATCGTTCACATAGGTCCTGCTGGATACCGGCGGTGGCCGTCTCCACCCTGGCCTGGCGCGCCAGCGCCTCGGCCTGCCGCTGCGCCTCGCGCCCAGCCAGCACGGCGTCACCGGGCAGCGGCGCTAGCTGGCTCTCGTTGTACAGGTGCAGAGGCGCGGTGTCGGCGTCAGAGCGCAACGCGAACACGTCCCGGTAATGCTGCATCGACCGTGGCGCCTGCGCATCTTCATAGGCGACCATGACGGCCGTGATGTCCTGCGCTTCCGCATCGTCGATCTCGATCTGTCCGTGATAGATCAACAGGCCGATGTCCTGTTCCGGGAAGAACCACACCGTATCGGGCTGCAGTGCTACTTCCTCAAGCTCGCCACCATGCCGCTGGACGAAGCCGCGCGCCACAAAACCGGGCAGCACGCCGGCGATGCGCGGGTGCTGCGGGTGCAGGTGCTCCAGGCAATACGCTTCGCCGCCGACCAGGGGCTGCGGCAGCCATTGGTCGGCTGGTGCCCGGTTGAAGGCGAGTGGATCGGTGTCGGCGGCAAGGCCTGGCGCGTCGTGCTCGATCCAGTGCTGGTCGAAGCTGCCAAACCGCTCGCGGCGAGGGCTCCAGTGCAGCGGCAGCGGTCCGACGCCGGCCGGCGCATAGGCCTTGGCCGGGGACAAAACCGGCGCGTGCGGATCTTCCAGATTGGGCAGCACGCCTCTGTTGACCCCGAACAGCGCCGACATCGCATGGCCGGTATAGCCGCGGCCTTGCGGGTTGGCAGTGTGCCGGGGACCGCCATAGGCGCGTTCCCAGCTCAACGGCATCTGCGTGAACGGGGCTGGTTCGGACACCTGGTAGAGTGGCAACAGACTGTTGACCCAGCGACGATCACCGATGACGCGCAATTGTTTCCTCCAGGATTCCAGCTGCAAGCTGACGGTCAGTTCCGTCACCGGCTTGCCTTGCGGTGCATGGGCGCTGGCCGTCAGCAGCACCTCGCTGCGCGCCTTGGGCATGATCTCATCCACCGCCTGACCGGCGGGCAGGACATGCAGCAGTTTCTGCCATTGCTGGCTGTCTGGCAGGAACCGGAAATTCTGATCCTGAGCATCACTGGTATAGGCGACGCCCAGCCTGAAGAAGCCGAGCGCACTGACGACCAGATAGTGCTGGCCCCTGAGCTGGTAGGGCTTCTTCATCAGGCCCAGTGTGGTCGGTTTGATGTGTTTCATGGTCGGTTCACAGGAAGGTCGTCATTTCGTTGATGTGGTTGACCACACCACCGATATAGGTCGCGAGCACGCCAGGTTCGGACCGTGTACGGGTACCACCGCCGCTGACCTCAGTCTTGTCGATGGCCCCGTACTCGCGGATGATGACCTTCGATGCCGATGTCTCGTTTTCGATCGAGCTGGCGCTGGAGTCGCTCTCGCTCTTTGAAGCGAACTCCTTCACGACGTTATCGGCCGCGCCGTTCTGAATGATGGATCGGGCCACCAGTGCGTTGGTGATGTCGGTCACCATTCCGCCATAGGTGGTCATCGAGGTCACCAGCCCGAGTTTGGTATCGGCATTGCTGTAGATGCCTAGGTGGGTGCTGGCACTGGTGACGGCACCGGCATAGGTGCTGGTGTCGAACACGGCGGCCAAGTAGCTGTTGGTGTTGGTGACCACACCGCCAACGGTGTTGGTGGTGGTCACCGCGCCGCCCTGGGTCGTGGTATTGATGATGTCGCCGGTCTGGATGGTGCTGGTGTTGATCTTGCCTTGCTGCTTCGTGAAAGTGCGGGTATCGCCCACCGTCACGCTGACGTCAGTGTTGTCGCCCAGCATGGTGTTGAGACTGATGTTGTCACCATGGAAGGTATTGACGTTGGTCGACTGGCCACCGATGCTGTTGACGTTGAGGCTGGATCCCAGGTTGTTGCTGACGGCGCTGCTGCCGTTGTTGATGGTGTTCCAGGCCACGCTGGTACCTATCGTGCTCTGGTTGAACGTCGTGCCGACGTTGTCGACGGAGGACGTCACGTTGGCCCAGGACTGGGTATAGCTGGAACCATAGGACTCCGACACGTTAAGCAGCAGATTGTTGGCCACCATGGGCACGACGGTGGTCACACTGAGGTCGGGCGTGCTGACATCCGCCGTGGACAGCGCCGAATTCATGGCATCGTCCAGCGCAGGTGGCGTCAGCGATGCGGTCGTCGGAATCGGGCTCAGTCCGACGACCCCAGGTACCGGCGGCGTCGGGGTGAGCTGGACCGCTGCGTCCGGACCGCCACCAGTGGTCGCGCCAATGTCGTCGAGCTGGGTTTCCTGCTGGCTGGCGTTGAGCGTGGTCGCGCCGGCCAGGCCTTCCGCCACGGAATAGTTGTAGCTGGCGCCCTGCGCATAGCTTGCATTGCCGAAGAAGCCGGTACCGTACTGCCTAGAGACGATACCCACCGCGGTGTTGTAGACGGACGTGGCATTGCCGTCGCTGCCGGCTGCCGTGATGACCGAGTTCTTGCCGAAGGAATAGCTCTGGTTGTCGCCGAAGCTGGTGGAATAGTTGTTGCCGACGCGCGAGCTGGCTTCCCAGCCCGAGGGTGTAGCGCATTTGCTGCCGCTGGCCGAGATGATGTTCTGGATCTCGGGCAGTTCCGATTCGTTCTGGGCACGGCTGACCACCACAATGGCACCGGCTTCTGGCAGTGTCTGCATACTGGCCGACAACTTCACGAAGAACGGCGTGCCGGATGGATCGGCGGCGAACACGACGTTCACACCGGACGGCTGGTAGAGCATGGCACCCGCATTGGCGGTGAAGCTGGCGGTCTCCGGATGGAAATAGTCGGGCGTGAACGATTGCCAGTTGGCCGGTGTGTCCACCACCACGGCCAGCAAGGTCTCCTGTTGCGCCTGTTCGATGGAGAAACCGCCGATCAGGCCGTTGACAATGGTGGACGAAAAGTTGTTCTGGTATTTGCCGTCGGCGCGAGCCTGGTGCTTGATCTGCGTCAGCACGAAGCTGTTGCCGGCGAAGGACGGGCGAAACAGCGTCGGGTTGGCCGGTGCCAGTGGCCCGGCATTCTGGCTGGCGATGTCTGCCAGGCGAAACTGATGACCGACCCGGAATTGCGGGCAGAACGCATTACCCGAGAATTCGACCGAGGCCGCCACCAGGGCAGCATTGGCGGCATTGGTATAACTGCTGACTTCGTCGGCTACATCGCCGAAATCATAGTTCTTGTACAGGGACAGCGGCAGCGCCACCGTCTGTGCCGGCGCGGTGTCGGCACTGGCCAGATAGAACGGGGGCACGGTCGGCGAGTCGTCCTCGAAATTGGCGTATTGCCGGGTGAAGCTGCTGCTGATGCTGCTGCTGCTCAGCGCCCGCTGGTAGCGGTAGCCGGTGATGACATCTTCTTGGTCCAGATCATCTTCCGACATGTCCGTTAAGGTATAGCGAAACGCCGTGATCGGCGTGTTGACGGCGGGATAATACAGATTGCTGATATCGGCGAAGACCACGGTATGGTCGGTGGCCGTATGCTGGAAATAGAAGCAGAGATTGGCCTTCTTCACCAGGCGTTCGATGAAATCGTAGTGGCTTTCGCCGCCCTGCAGCCAGTCCTGTACACGCGAGGTAGCCACGCTGCTGCCATCGGTGCGCACCGTGGACTGCATCCGGATCGGCACGGGAAAGCCGTCGCTGGCCTGCATCACTCGGGCGATGGTGTCGATGACGCTGCTGTTGGTGTAGATGGTGTAGGCATTGATGTGTTGGAGCTGCGCCAGGGCCGGCCCCATCGTGACGTAGTAGACGCCCTGGTCGCCCATCGAGATGGCGGTGATGATGCCGTTGAAATAGGCCAGCACCTGATCGGTTGCGACGTCCAGCGCCGCGCTGCCGGCCGGCGGTGGTGCGCCGCGCACGGCGGCCGCGAAGTATTGCGATATCTCGCTGGCATCCAGATTGCAGCTGCAATTGACGCCGACCGTCACCGACAGGCCGATCAAGTCGTCGATGCTCAGCTGCACGTCGGCTGGCAACGGCGGCACGGTGCTGCCCAGATAGGGTGGCGTCAGGCTGGTATCGGTATTGGCATGCAGTTCCAGTTGGAACTCGAACAGTGCGGACGCACTTTCCTGGCCGTCGAAACTGACCAGGCGGAAGGTCTCATCGCCGAGGATCCCCCCCGGTGCCCCGGCAGAAGCCGGAAGGAAGATCGCCACATGCAGGAATGGCGCGGGTGCACCGCCGACGACCGTTGCCTCAGGCGTGATGCTGACCTGCTGCAGGCTGATGGGAAGCGTGGCGTTCATGGCGCCTCCGTGGTAGCGAACGCGGGAATCAGGTAACGCGCCATCGCCGGTGGCGACGACTGTGCCGCTTGCGGCGCGCCGCCCCCGCGCCCCAGCCATGCGCTGTAACCCAGACGCAGGCGGCCCTGCTCACGCGCTTGCAGCCGCGCCGCCGGTATCGATGCACTCTGTACGTGCAGTTCGACCTCGCAGTCGTGCAGGCCGTTGAGTAACAGGCGCAGCAGGCCCACTAAGCCGAAATGGCACGCACGTTCGGACGGATTCGCAGCCTGCGCGTGCCCCGGTGGCAATAACTGGCAGAAGCGCGTGTATTCCAGTCCCTCGATCACCAGGCGCACGCGCGCGGCCTGGTCCCAGGCGCGCCGCCCGAGCAGCGTGCTGCGACCCAGCACATTGCCGCGCCGCCCCAATGCCATCCGTTCCTGCGGTGCGATGTCGTGCCAGGCACCGATCAGCGGCTCGACCCGCACCTTGCTGCCGATGTAGACGCTCAGAGTCTGCGACAGCGCTGCCTGACTCCGGCGACAATTGGCCAGCAAGCCGGCTAGACCCAGCCAACTACGCTGCGGCAGGGGGATCTGCACGGCCAAGTGCGGCAGGCCCATGCCCATGATGGCGGCCAGTTGCGCGGCATGTTCCGTCTGTACCGGCGGCTGGTTGTTCAGGCCCAACGTGTGGCGAGTTTTCAACTGGAAGCGCAGCTCGTTGAGGCGCTGGTTGAAGATGTCCAGGAAATCTGCCATCGCAGGCGAACCCGCACGCTTCAGATCCCGAACCCATTCGGTGAAGGGTTCGGGCAGCGGGCCCATCAGACTGGCGATGCAATAGTTGGGCGTGTCGATGTCGATGACGTCAGCGCCGTCAGCGGCCGGCGCGGGGGCATGGCGCAGGGCACTGAATTCGTGCCCGCCGAAACCGGCCGACAGGTCGGCACGGAACCGCAGGCGCACTGGCGCAGCCTGCGGCGAACCCGATGGTGGCCATTGCAGCAGCCGCAACAGCTGGAAGCTGTCGAAGCGGCTGAATTGTGCCAGCAGCAATTCCTTCAGAGTACTACCTGTGCGCCAGCCAAGGGTTGCCATTGTTTTTGCACGCCGGTGAGGTTGTTCATTTCCAGGCTGACTTCAACCAGTTGGTTGACGGTCGCGTAGGAGCGGAAAAAATGGCGCAGCACGGCGCAGAACAGCACGGCGCTGGCATCTTCGAAGCAATGCTGGTCGATCTGCAGGCGCACGTCGTGCCCTCGCACGAAGCCGCGCCAGCCATCGATGTGCCGGTGGCGCATGATGGAATGGCAGTGCAGCCCCTGCAACCCTTCGATCTGGCGCAGGCCATGGCCTGCATTGGGGCCGAGGTGCAGGCGCAGGATGTCCTTGAGTGCGCCGAGTGCCAGCGGGCTGTCGGCTAGCGACAGGTGATTCAGGCTTAGTTGCGATACCAGTGCCCACGGCCGGGTACCGATGATCGGCGGATTCTGGTGCGGCGACGGCTTGCTCAGGACGGTAATGGCGCTGACTGCCCCTGGCCCCTCCAGGTACAACGGTGCGCCGCAATCGAGCTGTTCCGGCAGGCGACGGTTGGTACACAAGGCGCGGCCGCCGATGACCTCATCGACCAGCTGTGTCGTGTTGAATTGCTGGTCGAGGAAGGAAATGAATATTTCGCTGCCCGCGATATCGACACCCTGGCTGGCCTCGCGCCGCGTGGTGTAGAAATAGTCTTGCTGTTCCAGCCGATCCGACTGGTCAATGGCGAAGTAGGGCGCGATGGTGCGCGTCCCGCTTCTGGGGCTGCTGGACTCCAGCGTCTCGATCGCATAGATCTCGCAATAGCGGTGGTTTTCCAGATCGCCCAGCAGATGATACTCATACTTGCTGTGATCGAGCTTGAGTGGATCCAGTCGTTGCGGATACAGATTGACCAGCGGCACGCAGTTCAGCCGTAGCGTCTGAGCCGGATAGCTGCTGTATTCCTGGAGCTCGCTATCGAGCAGGAACAGCAGATCGAACTGGTCGCAGACGCCGCCGAAATCGATCTGACTGACTTCGAAGAACATGAACTTCTCCGGGAAGGAGAAATACTCCTGCAGCAACCGGTAACCGGGATGCGTCTGCGGATTGCAGGGCAGCATGGCTTCGTCGTCGGCTTCGCCCAGCCAGCGGAATTGCTCGACCGGCAGGCGGCGCGTCTGGCTTGTCTGCGGCACGGTAATGGCCATGCTGTCCAGATGCAGCGCCAGCAGATCGTACAGGTCGTAGGCGCCGGGTTCGGTCGGATTGAGGAAGAAGCGCAGGCGGCCACGGCCCTTCAGATTGGCAACGCCCTTGCTGCGCAGCGAGACGCGCAGGACCGCGCTGTTCTTGGTGTCACCGTTGCCATCCTCGCACAGCCAGGGATAGGCTTTCAGCGACTGCGTCTGGATCGCCGTCACCTCGAACGGCATCAATGGCGTCTCGTAGGCAGTGCGAAAACGGCAGTCGATGCGCCGACCAGCGGCACTGAATGCTGGGGTGCTGATGTTGCGGCCACGCTCCAGCACCTGTTCGTGCGACAGGTCGTTGCCCTTGGGCTTGACGCTGATTTGCGCCACCAGCATCGATGGTACCGGGGCGGCTAGATGTGGATAGAGGGAATTCAGCAGGGCGTTGGCCGATGCTGCCTGGTCGATTTCCATCTGGTATTGCAGGCGTCCGGTCAGGAAGGCGAACGACTGCATCAGCATCTCTACCTGCGGATCGCGTGCCTGGCGCGGGTTCAGGCCCAGCGCGTGTGCCAGTTCGGGATGTTGCTGCGCAAATGCCATGCCTTCCTGGCGCAACGAGGTCAGCTCGGCATGGTAGAAGTCCTTCAGCTTGGTATTGGCACTGTGCATCGCAGGATCGGGCAAGACAATACTGGGTTGATCAAATGAGACACCGCGTGATGCCATCGCGCTTTCATGGCAGCGGCAGCTCGAAGCAAAACTGCTCCGGGTCTGCCCCGGGGGCCAGAGATCCCGTCACCAACAGCTGGTAGGGCGTCAGCGCCAGGCCAGTCGCGACAATGGTGGTGCGGGGTTGCAGCAGACGCGGCTCGTGCCGCAGGATCAGCAGTGTCAGCTGCGTGGCGTAGCGTTGCAGCGCCAGTTGTTCCTGCACGCCTTGCTCGACCACGTGCGGCAGGCCGGTCTCGAGCAGGCTCGTCCCGTTCCTGCTGGCCAGCGTATGGGTACTGACGATGCGCTGAATCTGCGCCCCCACCAGCGGGCGAAGATCGACCATTCCGCATTGTCCGGCCCCCGCCGGCGGCGGATTGGCCAGTCGTTCCAGCAGGTAGTGCATGACTGACCTCCATCCTCAAACTGCATTGCGTCGCAGCGGCTGCATTGGAGACCTACGCTGTCGGTGCCGCCGACAAGGCTTGGTTCTGACGCACGCTCCAGCCCTTCATCAGCATCCCGCCGACCGACGTATCGTTGGCCTGCGGATAGTAGGTCCACATGATGTCGGTGAAATTGATCTTGAACTGCTCGGTCGGCATGTCGTTGGGATGCGTCTGTGTCTGGATCTCGCTGACCATGGCGTTGTACAGGTCGATCTTCATCAGGCAGGCCAGTTGGTCGCCGGAGTTGCGCAGCAGGAAGATCGACGTGCACTTGGCGCTGGTACCCAGCGGATAGGCGCGCAGGCAGCGGTCGTACAGCAGGGTGGAGGCATTGTCGATGTACTTGACGCAGGTGATATCGGTGATGACCGGACGACCCGAGGTACGGGCGTTGTTGCTGACGTCGGTGGTCATCTGCTGTTTCATGCCGAAATGTACGGAGGTCATTTCGAAGCAGGGGGCGGTCGGCAGGCCGGCAGTGCCGCTCGGCCACGAGGCAATCTGGCTGCTCTGGGCGGTCGTCCAGTTGGAGGCGCCGGCCAGCACGGTGCTGTCGCCAGGCTGCAATAAAATCAGATCCATGTCTGTTCCTGTATCGGTGAAAATCGGATAGTGCGGGTAACGTGATTGGCGATAGGCGGTTGCCTGACTTAGCTAGGCAGGTCCGCGACCAGCCGGATTGAGGTCGTCAGCTCTTCCAACTGGAAGTGCGGCTTCAGGAAGACCGTGGCGCGATAGGCGCCCGGTTGTCCCGGGACATCGGTTACCACCACCGACGCTTCGCGCAACGGAAAGGCGGCCTTGGCATTCTGGGCGGCGTTATCGTCGAGCAGAACGTAATTGGTAATCCAGTTATTGAGGAAGGACTCGACGTTCTCGCGCGTCATGAAGCTGCCGATCTTGCTGCGCATGATGACCTTGATGTAATGCGCGAAGCGGGATGCGGCCAGAATATAAGGCAGCATCGATGAGATCTTGGCATTGGCATTGGCGCTGTCCGAGAAATACTTCTTGGGAAGATTGGTGGTCTGGCCGCCGAAGAAGGCAGCGTGGCCGGAGCCCTTGCAGTGGATCAGGGAAATGAAGCCTAGGTCGTTCAATTCCTTTTCACGGCGATCGGTGATCGACACTTCGATCGGGCAGAACAGTTCGCTGCTGCCGGAATCCGAGGTGTAGGTATAGAGCGGCAGATTTTCCACCAGACCGCCGCCTTCCACGCCGCGAATGGCGGCAGTCCAGTTGTACAGGGCAAAGGCATTGGTGATACGTTCGGCCAGTACGAAGGCGGCGTTGCCCCACAGGAAGCTCTGGTTGTCCGGCTTAGGATAGCCGGTGATCTCGCCTTTGGCGTTCAGATAAGGACGCAGGTTGGCACCGCTGACGTCCTCTTCGAAATTGATACCTTCGCAGGGCGTGGTATTGCGCTTCTCGGCCTTACCATACGGCAGACGCAGCAACACGCGTGGCAGCACCAGCGTGACGTAACGCGAATCTTCCATCTCGCGGAACTCGCGCCATGCCGTCAGTTCGGCATTCTCGAAGATCTTGGCCAAGTCGCGCGGCTTGTCCAGCTTGTCGAAACCGGACAGGCCGAACATGGCGGTCGAGGCGGCGGCGATGAAAGGGGCATGTGCGGAGGCCGCGACTTCCGACATCTTCTTCAGGAATTCGATGTCGGCGGCGTCGGCGCCCAGCTCGTAGTCGCCGATCAACAGGCTGTAGGGGAAGCCGCCGTAGGTGCCGTATTCGGCTTCGTAGATCAGCTTGAACAGAGCGCTCTGGTCGAATTCGACGGCCTTGCTCATGTCCTTGATCAGCTCGTCCTGGGTGGCGTTGAACACCCGCAGCTTGAGCTTGGTGCTGGTCTCGGTGTTAAACACCAGGTGCGCCAGGCCACGCCAAGTGGCTTCCATGCGCTTGAAGCCAGCGCAGTGCAGCACGGCGGTCAGCGCGATGCTGAGCAACTGGTCGATGCGCGCAACCAGTTCATCGATCACTGCTGCCGAACCGCGCTTCTGTGCCGCCATCAGCCCTTGCAATTGCTGCTCCTCCTTCATCAGGTCGGCGACCTGGCTAGCGTAGTGGTGCAGCCACAGCAACACTCTGGCCGCGTCCGTCTGCAGCAGCGGCGCTACCGCGGCTACCATCGCCAGTTGTTCTGCACTGGGACCGGTGGCGGCGAGCGCTTGCAGGTAATCTGCAAAATGCAGGAAGGCGTCACGCGCGTCATCGTCCGGCATGCTCAGGCCGAGCAGCATCAGCGGCTTGCGCCAGAGCGGGTCGCCTGCCGGCAGGTTCATGCCGCTGGCCAGAGTGGCCGACTTGATGTCAATCACTGACTGGTCAAGTGTCTTGTCTGCCGTCACCGGATCGAAACCGAGCTGGGCGAGCAGTTTATCGCGCTTGGTGAAGGGAGCCTTTACCTCCTCGGTGGCATCGGCTGCCGGCGCGCCAGGCAGTTGCAACTGTTCGACCAGCAGCTTGGCCTTGACCCGATTGTCGGTCGTATCCTTTGCCGCAAGCGCTTGGGACAGTGCGACCGCCTTGGGGTCGGCAGCGGCAACCAGCTTGGCCAGCTTGTCCTTGTCCTTCTCGGCCGCATCGGCCACCGCCATCAGGGACCAGGTCGGATAGACCTTGGCCTTGTCGGCATCCGCACCTTGATTGACCGTGTCGAACAGACCGAACAGCGCGTGACGCAGTGCCGGGCGCTCGGTTTCAGCGACGGCATCGAACTTGCCCATCAGCTTGAACGTGGATGCCTGCGTGGTCGGGTCTTCGTTCTGCAGCAGGGCATCCAGATGGTGAGCGGTTTCGTCATCGGCTTCGTATTTCGCCTGCAAGCTGCGGATCAGGCCGCGTGACTGGTACAGGTCATTCAGCGAGGGCAGCTTGCGGATGATCTGCATCGGCTCGAAATCATCGAGGCTCTCGAAGACGATCTGCTTGTCGCCCGGCGTCCCCAGCAGCGATGCGGCCGCAGGCACGTCCTTGGGCACCTTGGTCAGATCCACGCGCGGTCCGATCGACTTCATGATTGCGTTGAAATTGTCACGATCGATGTCGGTCATCTGGCGTTCTTTCAGTGGCCGGGAGGCCAGAGTGTCCGCGGGATCGCGGTCACCTGAGAGATCGGCAAAGATCCCCACGATGAACGGCAACTCCTGTTTTTCCATGGCGCCACCAGTTTCCACGTCGTAGGTGATCTTCACCCTTGGTGGCCTTACCCGCAGTAGTTTTTGCTGAATGCTTTCTGTCATTTCGTAGCCTCGCCTCGAAGTCGCCGATTGAATTAAATAACACCCTGGATGTGCCGTGTGCTCGTTCTGCTTCCCGCATCGTCTGCCCCAACAACGCCTGATGCCGGATTCGTACAGCGGACAGTATTGCAATTGGCGTGCCAACACGATGTTCATGACCAAGTTATTGATATTCAACGATTTATTATTTTTATCTTTGCCCGGGATGGGTGTATTTCCCCCCTGGAAACCGGCCTCCGCGGAACCATCGGTCAGGCCGATGGCGGGTTCGGGAGGGGGTAGGAATTCACCCTGTGGAGCGAGAAAAATACCCACTGTGGAGGAAGTAAAAAAGTAACGAAGTGGCAGTGATCCTTGTGCTAATCTGCGGCTGTCTCCGGTACGCCATGTGGCCGGAGTTTTACTTCGGTGCTCACCTGGATGCGCCTTTTCTAAAGTCAGCCTGTCCGCATGGATAACGAATTACACCAATTTGCCAAAAGCGAGATCACGCGATATCTACAGGCGCGTCCGCACAGCATGGACACGGCTGAAGGCATCCATCAATGGTGGATCATGTGGCCGGGCCAGCCTGAATCGCTGGAGATCACCGTGGTCGCGCTGGCTCAGTTGGAGACGGAAGGCCTGTTGCAGAGCCTGAAGATGGGCGCGCGCGTGATCTGGCGTTTGCGGCGCGCTGAGTGAGTACACTTGTTCGGCTTGGTCGATGCCAAACGGGAGCGATCCATCAGCAAGATGAAAGACATCGCCGATGACAAAAAGACTTCGTGGATATGAGCATGGCGTTCATAACGAATCTTCAGGCGCCGAAACGAATGCAGCCTGGCAATCGAACGTTCGACTGACCAACGGGTTTTACCAAGCCCGCTGCCATGGACGCGCCGATTTTCGCGAGCATCGATCAAATCGCGGAAGTTAACAGCCCCGAAATTTAATTTTGCAACTGCCTCTAAGTCAAGCTTGCCGGCCGCCCGCTGTTGTAGCCCCGGGCGGGGACAACAAGCTGATGATCGCCGCGCTGGCTGTGGCAACCGCAGCCAATAAGGCAAGCACCTCCCAGCCGGCACTGCCGACGATGACGCCCGCCAGGGCAGCGCCAATGGTGCCAGCAACGTAATAGAAAAACAGGTAAGCCGAATTCAACACCCCTGCGCGCGACGGCTCGATCGCGACTACACCTGCCTGGTTGGCGACCTGTGCGGTGAAACAGCCGGCGTCGAACACCGCCAGCGCGACTGCGATGGCGGCAGGATGCCCAAGTACCAGCGCCAATCCAATCGCGGCAAAAAAGGCAGAAATCAGACCACTGACAACCACCCGCCGATGACCAAAGCGGTCTGCCAGACGCCCGGCCACGCGCGTCATGAGCAGGCCCATCAGTCCGGCAAGGCTATAGAGTCCAATGTGCGCCGCATCCAGGTTAAAGGGAGGCGCCGCCAGGCGCACGACCAGGCCGACCCAGATCAGATTGAAAGCGAAGAACCACAGCATCCCTGCGTAGATGCGCAAGCGCAGTTCCCTCGATGTCTTCATCAGTATCGGCATACTGCGCAAGTTCGAAAAGTATCCGCTTTGCGCATCTGGACCTTGCGTCGGCAATAACGGAAGCACGCAAAGGGCTGACACAGCGGCGAAGGCGGCAAAGGCCAACAGCGCGCCTCGCCAGCCCCACCACTGTGCCAGTACGCCACCGACGAATCGACTCAACAATATTCCTGCCGATATGCCCGCCGAAATCGTCGCCATGCTAAGGGCTCGGTGCTGAGCGTGGGCGTACTTGCCGACCACGGCACTGCTTTGCGCAGCCACCGTCGTTGTCGCGCCGATCAGAACAAAGCAACCAATCAGTACCTCTGGACTTGCGGCCCAAGCGGCAAGCAGCAACGCACATGCAAGCGCGAACAACTGTCCCGGAATCAGCACGCGCGGGCTCAACTTGTCCGTCAGCGGAACCAGCAGCACCAGGCCGAGCAGATAGCCGATGATGGCCGCGGATGCCAAGGCCGTCATCGGTGCCACCGGAACGCCAAAGTCCGCAGCGATGAGCGACAGCGCCGGTTGCATGGCGTAGTTGTTGGCAATGGCGCTGCCGGCGGCCACCGACAGCACCGCCAGTGCGCGGCCCGAGAGCCGGACGTGCTGATCAGTCTGCGACTTCACTTGTCGACTCTGACAGCAATGGCCTCCACCTCTGCCAGGATCGCGTCATCGACGAAGGGCAAGGCATGGACCAGTGAAAAAGCAGGCCGGATACTGCCGTAGACCTCGCCATGCGCCCGCGCCGCGTCTTCCCAGTGCGCGAAGTCGGAGACGACCAGGCGACTCTGCACCACATCAGACAACTGGAAACCATGGTCGGTGAGTACCTTCTCGACCGTGGCGAGCGCATCTCTGGTCTGCGTGTAGACGTCCGGGCCTTTCCCGGCCGTTCCTGAAATATAGATCGTATCGTTCACGATCACCGCCCGTGAGTACCCGACTTTGGGCTCCCAGGGAGAACCTGTGCTGATGAGTTGACGCATTTGTCTGATCCTTCATGTGATTGATCCAATATTAACTACTTGAGTAGTAGTTATGAGGAATCGTATACTACCTGAGTAGTTAGTCAATCCCTTGGATACAAAAATAGAGTCAGGCATGACGACAGAAAACGAATTGATCGCCGCGATGACGCGACTGGGATTCACCCAGTACGAAGCGCAGGCATACACCGCCCTGGTGGGGCAGGCCGCCTTGACCGGCGCTGAAGTCGGTCGTCGAGCCTCGATGCCACCCTCCAAGGTGTATGAAACACTGACCCGTCTGGAAACGCGCGGGGCGGTCCTCGTGAACCGCTCCGAGCCTGTGCGGTATAGCGCTGTGCCGCATACTGCGCTGTTGGCAGAGCTGCGCTCACGTTTCAATGCTGATATTGAATCAGCCGCTGCCGCCCTGGATCGCCTGCCGGTACAACAGGAGCCCGGATTGGTCTGGTCGCTTAGCGGCACCAAGGCAATCGTCCAGGCCTTTGCGCATTCGATATCGAGTGCGCAAAAAAGCCTGTTCGCCGGTATTTGGGATGAAGAACTTGATGAGTTGGGGCCACTGCTTGAAGCGGCCAGTGCCAGAGGGGTGGACACCCATGTGGCCATCTATGGCAAGGGGACGTTGACCGGCCCGCAGACCTACGACATGGCCGAATGCGGCGCCAGCGCGAGACTGCGCCTGGCCGGGCGGCGCCTGGCGGTGCTGGTGGCAGATGATGAGTCTGCCGTGGTGGCCGAGTTCGGCGATAGCAGCCCCGACCAGGCCACCTTGACCACCAATCCAGTCATTGCGCTACTGGCCGTCGAGTACATCAAGGCCGATGTCAGTGGTCGTCTGATGATCGATGCGATGTCTGCTGCCAGCTATAAGAAGTTGCTGGCAACGCCGGCCATGCGCGCCATGCTTGAGCCGGTTGCGCCGGCCAAGCTTTAAAGGCAGTTCCTGGGAACTCAGCTCGGCAAGGTCAGCATGATGAACATGCGCTGGAACGGTAGCAAGGTGCTGCCATCAGCGCGTGGTGGGTAAGCCCGTTGCATACGCCGCGCATAATCAGCCCGGAACGCCTGCAGTTGCTCGCCCTCCATTTTTTCCAAATAGGGGCGCAGGCTGCTGCCGCTGGCCCATTGCAGTACCGGGTCCGCTCCCTGGAGGATATGCAGGTAGGTCGTCTGCCAAATGTCCAGTGTGGCCACCTGTGGCCGCAGCAGGTCGTAATAGCTGCCCATATCCAGTACATTGCGCCGCTCCGACACTTCGCCCAACACACCGGCATACGCGGGTGAGCGTGCCAGCTCCACCTGTGCCAGCCGCAACGGCGCGTCGTGCATCACCGGCATCTGTACTGCCAGGCAACCACCAGGATTGAGGAAGGAGAGTAGCCGCGGAAACAGTTGCGCGTGATCGGGCAGCCACTGCAAGGTCGCATTGGTGTAGATCAGGTCCAGCTTGTGCTCCGGGACCCAGTGATTCAAATCGGCTGCGACGAAGCGGACCTGGGGCACGCTCACGCGCGCCTTGGCCAACATGTCCTCGGAACCATCCACACCGAGCACCTCGGCCTCTGGCCAGCGCTGCTGCAGTATGGCGCTCAGGTTGCCGGCACCGCAACCAAGGTCGAGGATGCGCGCGGCTGTCTGAGTTGGCAGATGCAACATCAAGTCCAGCGCGGGGCGCAGGCGTTCGCCGCCGAAACGCAAATACTGGGCGGCATCCCATTGAACCTGGGGTTGTTGTGTGTCTTGAGAATCTGGCATGGGGGGCTCCTGTGTGGTTTTCGGATTCAAGTCGGTTTCTACGAACACTGGATAGGCTTGCCGCGGCTAGCCCGCAAATGCCCTCCCGGCTGGCTTGGATCTTGAGCGCTTCAGGAGAAGCAGTAAAATGAAATTATTTCGAAGATTAATAAGTTTTCCTCATGAAAATAGACATCCTCGGTGTGCAGGCGTTTGTCGCGATTGCCGATCAAGGCAGCTTTCAGGGGGCTGCCGGTGCATTGCATGTGACACAAACGGCAGTGACGTTGCGTTTGCGCAAGTTGGAGGATTTTCTGGGCGTAACGTTGATAGAGCGCACTACACGTTCCATCGCGCTCACGGCGATCGGACAAGACTTCCTTCCTCAGGCGCGGCGACTCCTTGCCGAACTGGCCGAGGCTCTCGTGGAGATTCGAGAGACGGGTATTGCTCGACGTGGAGACGTCTCGATTGCCTGCGTACCCACCGTAGGTGTGCAGTACCTGCCGCGTATCATGCAAGCGTATTCTGCGCGTTATCCGCACAACCGCATCAAGATCCTTGATCACGCCTCATCGGCTGTAGCGGAGGCTGTGCTACGTCGAGAGGTGGAATTCGGCATCAATATTGCGCGAGAACATCATCCCGAGCTCGTCAGCATGGCGCTGACCGAAGACAGGTATGTACTGATTTGCCATAAAGATCATCCGCTGGCCAGACGGCGCCGCATCGCCTGGATGCAACTGCAGTCCTATCCACTGATCTTTGCGGGCGAGGTGAGCGGCAATCGGGCCTTGCTTGATCCGGCACTGAAAGCCAATGGCTTCGTCTTGCGTTCCTTCTACGAAGTGCAGCGTAGTTCGACAGCTGTGGGATTGGTTGCCCAAGGTGTGGGGGTGGCTGTCGTACCGAAGCTGGCCGTGCAGGAAGGTGCCTATCCCAATGTGCGAATGATAGAACTGGTCGACCCTGTCGTTTCCCGCACTCTTGTTCTGATCACGCGCAAGGCTGCCCATCTGTCGCCGGCAGCTCAGGCGCTCTACGACATGATCCGGGAACAAGAAAGTAATAGCTGAGAATAAGTGTCAGCTCTTGCCCTTCCAGAGAACTAGTGCACGCTCCAGCAAGCGCATACCGTAACTGAAGGCGAACGTGCAGGAGGCAATCAGGGCGGTGCCGACAAAGACCGCATCGGTGGCCAGGGAATGGGAGGCGGACATGATCGGCAGGACAATTTCAGCCAATAACGAAAAGCCGCGCATAAATTCGGGGCTTTTTACTCGCTAGATGCATTACTGGCAGTCGCCGCTGCTGTCGCAAGCTCTGCTGTAAAGTTGACCACTAGCCCAAGCTAGGCTCAACAAACACAGAGGATGCGAAACTGACCAACAAAACAGCAGCAACAACGGTCTTGATGATACGCATTAGAACTCCTAGAACTCCTGAAAATATGGATAAACCCTTCATAGACCAGGAATAAGGCTGCGCAAAATAAGCTCAGCAAAGAAAACACGATCAATTAATCACATTTTCTCTGGGGCCTAGCACCGCACCGAGAGAATTAGTGCTTGCAAGCGTCATAATCTAGCAGGCATAGGCTGATCAGATGGAACCCTCACCTATTGTTCGTTACCTAGCTGCTGGTAACAGTTGATAGATTTAGCTAGCGTAGACCTACCAGAGGCAACATCATGATCTCCAAGTCGAATCCCATTTCTTCCAGTGAGCATATTTCTAATGTGCTTGAAAGTGAACCGCCAACAAGCGGTGACGACGATTCGTCAGTTTCTCCCTCCCCGGACAATACGAAATCTGAACGTTTTCATCCACATGAAATTACAGGAAAGAGCATTGCCGCCAAATTGCGATCAATGCTACACATAGGCCGCCACACATGGGCGCCAGAGAAGCGATTTGTTATATCGAGCATGAGCGATCGCCTAGTACGAGACGGCGGCGTGATTAATGCGAGGGCCCATAATGTCCCAAAGTCAAACCGCTTCGAACTGGAGGAAACATCTCACTGTTCGGAATTCGGGGAGCAATTGCGCAATGGCTCCCTGGGTAGGCTCGATCGTACTTGCCGGCTTGATTTGCACGGCCATGGGGATATGTTTGGGTTCGAAGGCGACGGGCCGTTTATCCTCGCTTGCAAACTAAAGAGGGCAGGGTTGAAAGAGGTAGGCGTGATCAAGCTCCAAAGCTGCCGTAATGGTAAGGGTGATTTCCTTAAAGAGTTTCTGGAGGCCTTATCTCAACTGGGAATTAAGGTCGGATATGTCTCGGCTCCTGTAGCAGATCTACTAGAGAACCGTTCCGTGGCTAAGATTGCCGGTCGTGAATTTACCTATCAGGCGCTCTTTTATATGCCGAGTAAGCTAATACGTAAAAAATATGGCCTATTTATTCCAGAGACCTTTGGTCTAAAGGTTGTCAAAGGAAATATCGATGTCCGGTTCCCGGGCACCAGATATTCATAGTCTAAACAGCTTCTCCGTTCGATCTGGTCGAGCATCGTCGCTGTCGATGTGCAAGGGCGTTCGATGTCAAACGTCGATGTACGCGATCTATCCAAGTTCGGTTTCGGGAAAGACGGTATTCACCAGCTCTCCGCTTATATCTAAACGGAGAGCCGCACTTTCGGAACACCGAAAGTTAAAACTGCTGATACCCGACCCAACGTGAGTTGCCTGGACCAAGTACCATTGTGTGTGGGTTGCCGTTGCTGCGCATGTGAGCCTCGATAGAGGTTCTCATAGCAGTCCAAGCCTCAATTTTCTCGTTCAGGTCAGTTAATGTGGATTGAGGGGTGATAACGCCAGGATGAACACGCGAAATCTCTGCTAGATAGTCGTGTATTACATCTGCCATTCGAAGGGAGTTATTCGTTGCTGTAAAAAGACTGTTATAGCGATTACGAAGCTCTTCGGGTGCTGTATTAACAACGTATTCGTATTGGATTTGCGTTACGCCAGCAGCATTTCGTAGCTCATTTCGTTTTTCCAGAATTTGTGCTGCAAGTATGTGATTCTCGTGATTAGGAGAGTCAACTTCTTGAGCACCTCTAGAACCACCAACACATAAATTTCCCATTAGTAAGCCTCAACAATATAAATTCGATCAAAGTTAAAAATTGCGACGTTGCGCATGCATATGTGAAAGCATGTCGATAAAGAGTTCTTTGGAAAAATGCTGTAGGGCTAAATTTCGCATACCGGCCTCTTGGGCGGGGCGCAGTTTTGTACAACAAAGCACTCGATGTGGTTTGGATTGCGACTACCCTTTACCAAGGCATTGGCATATCGAATCGTTCTCGATGATTGGTCTAATTTATACAAGTAAGAAAGCGAGTCTTATTTTCTAATTGTTTTGATGTGCATTTAATCCAGCTGTGCGCAGAACAGCCGCGAGACACGTTTTCCCCTTAAATAGTTCCGTTTTTTTTCCTCAAATAATTCCCCTATGTCATCAAAAATTCATCAATTTGACAGGACTTTGTCAGGAAATAAATACGAGCTTATAAGAGAATAAGAGTGTCACATATCTGACGTGACGTTCCCCTCTCTCTAATTTTTAGGAGTTACTACATGCGTATCATCAAGACCCTTGTGGCTACAGTTCTGTTTGCGGGTTTCGCATCGGCTGTCTTTGCCAAACCTTCTTTGCACTTGCCACCAGTTGCTGAGAAGAATCCGCCGGAGTGTGTCACTGATGCAAATGGTCAAACTATTTGCTTCTAAGATTCTTACTGCGTTGCGCTGAATCTGATACGTAGAAAAAGCCCCGGACTTCCGGGGCTCAGGTTGATGACGAACCCCGTGTTTTCGAACACGGGGTTTTGTTTTTCAGGCGCAGGTAATTTGCAGATGGTCGATGGCGCAGAAGCCAAGCAAGGCGCGCATTTTTCTCTGTAGCCACTTTTGTACGCTGGCAGAGGCGCTCAAGCCGTGTAAAAGCGCGCGCAAGCGCGCCACCAACAGGGCAATCTTCTTCATGTTCTGGGCCGCCGCTGACCTGCTGCAGCGCCCCCCTGTGTCATGCCGTGATAGGCGCCCTGAAACGCCAGTACCGTGCCGCCACCGGTGGCGCTCTTGACCAGCTTGAGCGCGGCCTCGATGGCATCGGCGCCGGTCGGGCCGCAGAACTGGATGCGGGCCTGGCGGGCGAACTCGGGCGGCAGGATCTCCAGCAGGTCTTGCATGAAGCGGTCCTTCACCGGTGTGGTCAGATCCAGGGTATGCAGCGCCGCGCCTTCATGCAGCAATGGGACGATGGCTTCGATCACCGCCGGATGGTTGTGGCCCAGCGCCAGCGTGCCGGCACCGGCCAGGCAATCGATGAAAACGCGTCCTTCGATGTCCTCCACAGCTAGACGGTGGAAGTTGGGTCTCACATGGAGAGGGTCAAATCCGCGAGCAAATCAACAGCTGTCGAGGAACACCCAGCCGCAATCGAGAAGATGCTCCAACTGCGCCTCCCAGGTATGGCAGCAGAATTTGAACGACAAATTCACGGCTAAAGACACCGCTCGTTCCCCCAAAATTTCTACCTCTCGCCAATTCCTCCGTGCGCATGCCTTAGTAGCAAAAAAACAAGTATATTTGTCAGCGTGCAAATCACTGAAGTAATTTGCAACAGAGAGTGACCAGCGCCCGACTGCAACGCATCGTCATGCCCTTGCTCAAGTCGCCGGCCTGAACCTGCGCCAACGCAAAGCAGGACTTAACTGTCATGATCGAATGGTCATGACAGCCAAGTTTTTCATCACATCAACTGTCGTGATCTTCGCGCTGTCATTCGACGATACTTCGCATGTTCGATATGCCCGGTGCCCGATGGTCTGTGGCATATCGCCAGCAGCAGAAGATCAACCTGAGAGCCGGTTCATGATCTTGCTGCTTACTCCTGATTTCAGATCATCAACAGGCTTCAAGGAAATTTCATGTCCAGCAACATCATTACCGTGACCGACGCCTCGTTTGAGGTCGATGTCCTGCAATCCTCGCAAGCCGTCTTGGTGGACTTCTGGGCGCCCTGGTGCATGCCCTGCAAGATGCTGGCGCCGCTGCTGGCCGATCTGGCCGAAGAGTTCCGCGACACGCTGCGTATTGCCAAGATCAATGCCGACGAAAACAAGCTGCATATGGAGAAATACAGCGTGCGCGGCCTGCCGTCGATACTGCTGTTCGTCGATGGCATAGAGCGCGCGCGCCTGGTTGGCATGCAGAGCAAGACACGCCTGGTGACCTTTATCGAAGACCAGTTGGAGCTTTGAGCCATGTCTACCAATCTGACACGGGTTACGTCCCTCACGTTTCATGACAACCAAGCCCTCAAGCAGGCCATGTTGGCGCGTTTCTGTGCGCATCTGGAAGCGGGCCAGGTGAAGGGTATCCCGAATACCTGGAATGGCGAATCTGGCAGCGTCATCGGTTGCGCCACCGAGAGCGATGATCTTGCCGTCTGGAGCACGGCACTCGGCTTGCCCAAGTGGCTGGCATTGTTGATCGATGCGGTCGCGGCAGGGCAGGGCACGCCAGAGGCATTCGCCTTGGCTGGCCAGCCCACGCTGGAGGCGATTCCGGTTGGCGTCGACCTGGAGCGGGCCGGTAGCGCATTCGTGCTGAAGTTGCTGGCCGATATCGGTATCTGGCTCGGCAAGGCGGCTCCCCATGTGCCGCTGTCCGAGGTGCTGGCGACGGTCACTTCGCTGCATGAGGCGGTACTTGGTGGGAAGCACCCAGAAGCCGCCGTTTGGCGCGCCGCCCGTCGGGCGGCAATGGCCGTGGCCGATACCTGTGTGGAACATTCGATCGAGCAACAGATGGCACGCACCGTGGAAGCCGCTGGCTGGGACGCCGGTCATTCGCCGACCATGACCACTGACGTCATGCGTGCATGGGTCAATGCTTATAGTGCCTATGCTTTGCTTGATTCTGGCTGGACTGCCGCCGACGAGGCCAACGTGTACGTACGCCTGAAGGAAATGCACGATCGCTTTCTCAAGGACAATCCAGAGAGCAAGCGCACGGTATTTGAGCATTACGCCGAGCAATATCCTGCGGAAGAGGAACGCCTGCGTTGGCGCATGCGCACCGCGCGCGAGGCAGTGAGCACGGCTAACGCGATGGTGTCGACGATGTTATTGGCCGTATTGAAGTCGCATGCGGTGGATTGATCCTTGCCGCTGTATGTCTCTGGCGCAGGCGAAACACGTTCTCAGCCGGATGCGCTGCGCTCAAGCACGCTTGACAGCGCCCGCAATGCGTCATCGTCGCTCGAGGCGACGTTGAAACGCATGTGCGAACGTGCCGCCTCGCCTGACGAAAACACCGGCCCGGGTGCGGTAAGGTAGCCGTTCGCCAGCATGCGCTCGGCTACCTCCATGGCGTTGAGGTCGCCAGGGAGTCTGCCCCAGAGATATAGGCCGGCGTCGGGTCGATGTTGCAGTACGATGCCGAGCGCCTCAAGTGCTGCCATCAGCCTGGGGCGCGCCTGGTCGAGCCTAGCGCGCAACTGCTCACAATGGCGGCGATAGCCGCCTTCGGACAACAGCCGGTAGATCATACGTTCGGCCAAGCTGCCATTCGAGGCCCGGCTCACCAGTTTATACAGCAGCAGCCATTCGATCTGTTGCGGGTTGCCGGCGATGAAACCGACGCGCATACCCGCGCCGAGCGTTTTGGAGAAGCTGCCCACATACAGTACATGCTGGAGCTGATCCAGGCTGGCTAGCCGCGTGGCGTGGGGGGGGCGATGCACTGGTGCAAGGTCGCCGTAGGTATCGTCCTCGACGATGGTGAAGTTGAATCGTTCGGCTAGGCGCAGGATCTGAAACGCCCGCTGCGGAGAAAGTCCGGTGTAACCCGGACTGTGCAACAGAGACTGGCAAAAGTAGAACGCTGGACCATGTTGTTCGCAGGCGTTCTGCAGGGCGGTGATATCAGGGCCGTCAGCGTCGCGCGTAACGCCGATAATGTGCATTCCCGATGCCAGCAGGCGATCCATCAGCAGGAATGAACCTGGATCGTCGACCAGCACCGTCATCCCGGGCTGGCGCAGATAGCTCATGACAATCAGATTGATGGCGTCGGTCGCACCCAATGTGGTCAGCACCTGACGCGGCGTGACATCAATACCGATGTCCGCCAGCTTGCGTTGCAATTGCTGGCGCAACGGTAGATAGCCTTGCGCATCACCATACCCGGCTGCCCAGTTGATGTTGCTGCGTGACACGGCACGCAATGTGGCTGCCAATTGCGGCACATTGAGCCAGTCAGGAGGCAAGTCGCCGCTGCCAAGGCCGCGGTGCAGCAGGGTACGTGGATCAAGCAGGCGCTGGCGCCAGTTGGTCAATAATGGTGCTGGCACCGCCGGCGTCTGCGCATTGGCAACCTGGTTGTCAACCCTGATGAAGAAGCCCGCGCCCGGTCGGGTGTAGACGTGCCCGTGCGCCACCAGTTTTTCATACGCGCGTGCCACCGTGTCGCGGCTTACCTGGGCCGATTCGGCCACCACACGCAGTGATGGGAGTTTGTCGCCATGCGCCAGCCGGCGCGTACGCACGCCTTCCAGTACCGCGGTGAATATGCGATCAACCAGCAGCCTGGCAGAGTGCTTGTCCCCCATGTCGCCGAGCGCGGCCCTATCGATGGCGAATTTGCGCGACGAACTAGCGTAGGCTGAGGAAGGCATGGGAGTCGATGCGGTGGGGATGCAATGAGTGAAGCTTGTCAAGATAATGGTATTGGTCGTCAATGAGAATATGGTTGTCCGATTTCAGTGAAAAGGGAAAGAAAATTCCAGATCAGGCTAGCCGTTGCAAATACCGCGGGCCATGGTCTCCATTCAGGTTCCCAGACGCTACCTATGTCTCACTAACCGTCACCAGAAAGCGGCCATAGCTCTCCACCTTCAGCGCAACGGTTTCCGCCAGCTGGCGCAAGACTGCATCGGGCATACGCATGTTGAAGATGCCGCTGACACGCTTGGCAGCCGCCTTGCGGGTGACGCGTATCACTCCCTGGCGGTGCCGACGCAATACGCCGATCACGTCGGCCACGGCTTGATCCGATGCCACAAACAGACCCTCAGTCCATGCAACGGCATTCGCGAGTGACTGGCTGCTGCGTTCGATGCCAGCTTCGCTCAGGCTGACCACGTCGCCCTGGGTGATCATCTTGACCATGCCATCCGGGGTTGTCAGCGTGGCGCTGCCTTGTACCACGGCGACCAGAGAGTGCGTTTCATAAGAGGAGAAGCTGAAACGCGCAGCGCTGGCGTGCAGATTGCCGCGTGCGGAAAGGATGTCGAACGGTTTGCGGTTGTGCATCGCATTGACCAGCATCTGGCCCGACTCCATGCGCCAGCCGGTAGCGGTCGCATCGACGATGGTGCCGGCATCCAGGGTGACCCCGATATCCGGATTCAGCGCGGCTTCGCGCAGCTCGCCGGTGCCGGTGCGTAAGGTGGCGTCGTAACCGCAAGCTTGCAGGCCGCGATAACCGAGCGCACCCACAACGGCCAGTCCGACCACGCCAGTGAAACTGTTGCGCAGCATGCGTCGCCTTGATTGGCCGGCATTGAGCAGCGCCTGGCGCCCGGCACCCTGCGCCTGCGCGCTCTGTCCGAACGAACGGAACGACGTCAGCTTCTGCTGCAGTGACTGCCACGCCGCCCGGTTGGCCGCGCTGGCAGCGTGCCATTCGGCAAAGCGGGTCTGATCTTCGATGCTTGCTTCACCGGAACGCATCAGCACTTCCCAGGTGATGGCGGCCTTAATTGGATCTTTCAATTTGTCATCTTCCAGGGTTCAGTTACTTTCATAGCACTTTGCCAGCGCCTGGGCGATGTACTTGCGCACCATGCTCACGGACACGCCAAGCAGTTCAGCGATTTCGCGGTACGTCAGTCCGTCCAGTTGGCTGTACAAGAACGCTTGCCGTGCGTTCTTCGACAATCCGTACAGCAGCCGGTCAATATTGACCAAGGTCTGCACGACTTCGAGGACGACTTCCGGGGATGGGGTATTGGCTTCTTCCGTGGTGGCCAATGCGGCCAGGTAAGCAGCTTCCAGATCGCGTCGGCGCCATAGATCGAATACCAGGCGCTGCGAGATCGTGGTCAGCAGCGCACGTGGTTCACGGATGATCGAGACATCGGGAATGCCGGCCATCTCGAGGAACGCCGCCGAGGCGACATCCTCAGCGTCGGCCAGAGACTTCACCTGTCGCCGCAGATACTGCTTCAACCAGCTATAGCTGTTGGTGAATTCCGTGACCAGAAAATCATGCCGGAATGGCTGATCCGCATACGAGTGAAGCGGGCCAAGCACTGGTTCCGCGGACACGGCCCCGCCCGACAAGCCATCTTTGTGATGATATTTCATGATTCACCATATGTTTTACGCGAGCCTGCCGCAGCGCTCTGCGTGGAATAAACCCGAGCCTGTGCCCCATGCGACCACGTTCTTTGCAGCGTTGCTATTGTCTTCAAATTACCGATTTGGCGCATTGCTAAAAACGCATAAGCTTTGTCGTTTCCGACAATCTGACTTAGGCAATTAGCGTGCCACCATGAGCATGAGAGTAGGGGCTGCATGCCGTTTCTTGAAAAGAAATTGTGAGTTTTCCCGCTATCAAAGCATGACGTTGCATCGAATGGCGAAGGGCACACGCATTGTCGAAAATGGTTTTGAAAATTATTTTCAAAACCTGGTGTCACTTTTTCCGCGTCGTTGCACATCCCTATTGAAACCATCCAATGCAAGTGTAGATGATCCGGCCGCGAGGAGGCGTGCGGATGATCGACGCAGGCATGTGCAGCTATCAACGAGAGGGGCATCGGTGATTGACAGAACAGACCGTCGGATCCTGGAGATCCTGCAAGAAGACAGCACGCGCGCTGTGGCCGAAATCGCCGAGTGCGTCAACTTGTCGACCACCCCATGCTGGCGTCGCATCCAGAAGCTAGAGGCGGAAGGGGTCATCAAGCGCCGCGTGGTGCTGCTGGACGCCGAAAAACTCAATGTCTCGGTGACGGTTCTGGTGGAGATCAAGACGCGCCAGCATAGCGCCTCCTGGCTGAAGAAGTTTCGCGATGTCGTCACCTGCATTCCCGAGGTGGTGGAGGTGTATCGCATGAGTGGACACATCGACTACATGCTCAAGGTGATGGTGCCCAATATTGGCGCATATGACAGCGTCTACAAGCGCTTAATTAGTGCGGTGGAACTGGATGATGTGAGTTCGAGTTTTTCGATGGAAACACTGAAGTCCACCACCGCTTTGCCGCTGATGTACGCGGATTAGGTTTTCTGTGGGTTAGGCATGGCGACAGAATGTCATTCCTGTGGATGATGAAAAACAGAAATGAAAATCTAAATTCACCTGGAGTTGCATGTGAAGTTTGAAAAATAAATTCGATGGCCTATGGATAAACTTTTATATCAATTCGGCACGCTATCAGGCGACTTTCGAATGGCAGGGAAGTATCACCGGATGTCGTGGAAGAGATGATGGGAAGCGCGGAAAACAGCGTGAAGTTTGGTTTTTGGGTGACAACAAAAGATGTGCAATGTCATGGTCATGCACTTTAACGGGGATGCCTGATCATCGGCAAAACGCAAAAGAGAAAATCGTTTTCAGAACTCTGCGATCAGCCTGTTTCAGGCTGCTTTCAATTTGTTCAGCAGAGCCAATCTAACATTATTACTAGAAGTCAACATGAAATTACTCTCCCATTCTGTAAATTGGTCCAGCCCGAAGGTGATCGTGCTGGCCTTGGCCACGATGACCTCCTTGTCTGTGCCAGTCACGTCTGCCTATGCTCAGTCTGCCGCTGCGCAATCGTATCATTTGCCGAGTGCGCCGCTTGACCAGACCCTGCTGCAAATAGCTCAACGAAGCGGCTTGCTGATTTCATACGAGCCGTCACTGGTGAAGTCGCTGCAATCGGCACCGGTAGAGGGCAACTTCACCGCAACCGAGGCGATCAAGCAAGCGCTCAGCAATACCGGGCTGGAGCTGGTCGCCACGCCGAGCGGCAAGTGGACGCTGCGGCCTGTCGCCGCCACCAGCGCCACCGAGGCGCAAGCGCGCAAGGCGGTCGCCGATGCGGAGTTGCCGCTCATCAGTGTGGCCGCCACTGCCGATTCCGGCGGTACGGGTTTTGTGGCCGAGAATTCCGCAACATTCTCGCGTACCGACACGCCCTTGAGCGAGACGCCAAAGTCGGTATCCGTGATCAATGCCGCCGTCATTCAGTCGCAATCGGCGCAGACGCTGTCAGACGTCCTGCGCAATGCCTCGGGGGTGGTGACACGTCCCGGCCCGTATGGTGTGCCGTCGTTTGTCATTCGCGGTTACGCGGGTACTGCGCCAGTGATGTCGGATGGGCTTTCGGCATATGGATCCGCCGCCTCTCCCGCAGCCCTGACGCCGACCATCGCCATCGCCAGCGTGGAAGTCGTCAAGGGGCCGTCGGCCATCATGGCTGCCGATGCACCTCCTGGCGGGGTCGTCAACGTGATCAAGAAAGCCCCGCAAGTCGAGCCGTTTCATGAAGTTCAGGTGGCCTATGGTTCTAATAATTTCAGCCAGGTGGCATTCGATTCGACCGGTGCGATTGACGAAGATAAGCGACTGCGCTATCGCTTCGTCGTGTCGGCCGACAAGTCCAGCGAAAACTCCATGGGCTATGACGGCGGCCACCACTTCTATATCGCTCCGACCTTGCAATGGAAGGATCGCAGCACCGACCTGACCCTCGGCTATTCCCACACAGTGACGCGCGATCCGTTTCCACAGTACACCGTGGGTTATGCCAAAGGGGGCTACGTGGATGGCTACATCGAGCATCCGTTGGGCAACCGCGGCGACGACTTTTCGATGACAGCGGATGAATTGACTGCCAAGCTGGAACAGAAACTCAGCGATAACCTGACGTTCGTCAGCAAGAATGGTTATACCAGCACCACACAGGGGCAGAACGGCTGGGCAGCCGCGTCGACGATCAGCAAGTCCAATTCACTCACTTTGCTGGGGTTCAAGTCGTCGGCCAATTATTACACCGCCAATTCACAGAATTACCTGCGGCTCAAGTCCGATCTCGGTAGCGTGAAGTCGACCGCATTGGTTGGCGTCGATTATTCCTATATGCACTATGCGCAATATGACAGGAATTCTTCGAGCATCACGACGATTCCGAATATCTTCGGGACGATCAACGTAGCACCGATCAGTTCGCCGCTGACGTATCAGTTCGGTGGACAAACTCAGCGGGTCGGCAGCTATCTGCAAGAACAGTTGATGTACAGCAATCTCACCGTGCTAGCCTCGATCCGTCGCGACAGCTACCTCAGTAGCACCAATATCGTCGGTAGGGCGCCGAGCGGTGGCTTGCATCAGACGGCCTATAGCCCCAGTCTGGGAGTGATGTACCAGCTGACGCCGGAAATTGCACCGTACGTCAACTGGAACAAGGGATTTCAGCCTAACAACGTGACTACCTATAGCGGCGGTTTGTTGCCGCCGATGCAGAGCGAGCAGTTCGAGGCGGGTGTGAAGTTCAACCTGATGGACGACAAACTTAATCTGACCACGGCGCTCTACCATATCGACTACACCAATCAGAATATTGCCGACCCGCTGCATCGCGGCTTCTATCTCCCGACCGGGGGAGCCGTGAGCCAAGGGCTGGAGGTCGAACTGAAGGGGCAGATCATGCCGGGCATGAACGTCGTCGCGCAGTATGCCTATAACAATTATGTTCAGAACTATGCGCCAACTATCAAGGTCAATCTGCCGCGTCATACCGGCAGTATCTGGACGACCTACAACTTCCGTAGTCCGGCACTGCAAGGCTTGGGGGTGGGCATGGGGGTCTTCATGAGCAGTGGGCAGGACGTTGGCAACACGGGAAATTATCACCTTCCTGGCCAGACCGAGACCGATCTTGGCCTGTTTTACAAGATGGAAAAATACAGCTTGAATTTGTCAGTGAAGAATCTGTTCAATCACAAGCTTTATTCCAGCTCGACCAGCGCTACCTTCATTCCGATGGGGCCGGAGCGTACCCTGATGTTGACGGGAACCTATGATTTCTGACTTGGCAATCATGAGTGCACCGGATCAGATGCGCGCCAGGACTGCTGCACGCAAGTCGGATGTCAGGGTGTCGGCCGTGACCGCCGGTGTGCTCTTGCTGCATGCGATCGGGCTGGTTTGGCTGTGCTATCGACCCAACGTCACGCTTAGCGCTGCTGCCGTCGGGCATGGCGGACAGTCGGTCGCGGTCCAACTGGTCAGTCGCGCATCGGTGGCAACGCCGGTGCGCCCGGCGGAGGCGAAGCCTTTGCCAATGCCGATGGAAAAGCCGCGGCAAAAGCCGCCGCAAAAGCTCAAAGCACCTCCGGTGCTGACTACGCAGGCGGCGTCGACACAGGAGACCCAGTCGGACGCACCCGCCAGTCCACCGACAGCAGCACCGACAGCAGCGCCGGCAGCGGTGTCGCCAGCGGTGTCGAGCGCGGCCTCATCCGCGCCGATGCCAGCTTCAGGGCCGCCGACGGCGGCCGCTGCTGCGCCGGGTAGTGGTGAAGCGGCGCTGGCCCTCAAGTCAATCAACGCGAGCGAAATGGCGCAGCTCAATTGTCATATTCCGGCGCCCGTATACTCGGCAAAATCGCGGCGGCTGGGGCAGAAGGGGATGGTCACATTACGGCTCATGATCGGCGTTGATGGCCGTATCGGGCAGGTCAGGGTGACGTCGAGCAGCGGCTTTGCCGAACTTGACGCGGCCGCTGTGGCGGCATTGCAGGCTGGCCGCTGCAGCCCCTACCGCGTAGCAGGCGTTGCCTTGGAGGTCGAGGCTGCGCAGCGGATTTCCTTCGCGGACGACTGAAAACGCTTTTCAAGTTCATCGCGCTACGGCGCACGACAAATCAAGGAGCATGCAATGGAAAACTATGGATTGGCCAATGTCTGGCTGCAAGGCGATGTAGTGACCCGGTTTCTGATCACTATCCTGTTGGGCATGTCGTCCGTGTCATGGATCGTGATGATCGTCAAGGGCATGGCAAATCGTCGTCTGTCACGTATTGGCTTGCAGGCACACAAGGAGTTCTGGGCGGCTCATTCGATCGAGGGCGGCATTGCCGCAATCGGTGCGGGCACCGACAACCCCTACAGCAATATCGCCACGGCCGCGGTCGAGGCGCACGCACAGAAAGACCAGCCGCTACTGGAAGGAAGCACCTCCAACACGGAATGGGTTGCGTATTGCGTGCGTAACGCACTCGACGAACAGATCGCGCACCTGCAGGGCGGTCTGGCCGTACTGGCGTCGATTGGCAGTACTTCGCCATTCATCGGCCTGTTCGGCACGGTCTGGGGCATTTATCACGCACTGATTACCATCGGCGCATCGGGACAGGCAAGCCTGGATCACGTGGCCGGGCCAGTCGGGGAATCACTGGTGATGACAGCGGTGGGCTTGTTTGTGGCGATTCCCGCCGTGCTGGGTTACAACTACGTGTCCCGCGGTAATCGCACCGTGGCGCAGAAACTGATGCGTTTCTCGCACCAGTTGCACGTGTACTACGTGACTGGCAACAAGATGAAGGAAGCGCAGGCTGCCAAAGAATCTAGACATCCGGCGCACAGACCGGCCACCGCAACCAGCGCCTGAGGAGCTTGCCATGTCGATGATGAACGATGCGGGTGGGGATGGGCTGGCCACCGAAATCAACATGACACCGCTGATCGACGTCATGCTGGTGTTACTGATCATTTTTATCGTGACTCTGCCGGCCATCAATCAGGCCGTCAAGGTGACGCTGCCGAAGGCCACTGCGCAGCCCACCGAGACGGCAAGCAAGGACATCGATATCTCGATTCAGGCAGACGGCACCGTCCTGTGGAACCGCGTGCCAGCGAATCTCGATGAACTGCGCACGCGCGTGGCAGCCGCTGCAGCGGCGGCAGTGCCGCCGGCCGTCAACGTCTATGCCGATGAGAAAGTGCCCTACGGCAGTGTTGCCAGGGTACTGGCGGGGGTGCAATCGGGCGGCCTGACCAAGATCAACTTTGTCACGGAGCCGGTGAAGGACACACAATGACGCAGCAATCCTTGCACGACCTCAGCTATGCCGAGGTGGAAGGAAGCCAGCGTGCGCATTTCAGGACATCCATCTGGTGGTTGTTCAAGAGTTACTGGACTTCGCGCGAAGCACCGGTTTCGGCCTTGCTGGCCGCTTTCATCGTCGGCTCCGGCTTTGTCGGCGTCTATTTTTCGCTGCGCGTCAATCAATGGACCGGCAAATTCTACGACGCCATCGGCAGTGGCCGTTTCGGCACGATTCCCGCTCTGCTGACGCTGTTTCTGGGCCTCATCATGGTGACGGCGACGCTGACGATCAGCGCCTCGGTCGCCGCCGATGTGCTCAAGCTGAGGTGGCGCACCTGGCTTACCACTACATTGATCGACCAGTGGACACGTAGCGGCGCCTACTTCCGCATTGAGCGCGACAAGTTGCTCGACAACGCCGACCAGCGTATCTCGGAAGACGTAAAGCTGTTCGTCGATTACACGGTGACGATCACGTCACACCTGTTACATGTGCCGGTCAGCGCGGTTACCTTCAGCATCGTGCTGTGGGAACTGAGCGGCAGCTATCTGCTTGAACTGGGGCATCTTGCCATCACCATCCCGGCCTACATGTTGTTCGCGGTCTATCTGTATTCGGGCACCACGCTGCTGCTGACCCATCTGTTAGGCCGCTCGCTGATTCCGATCAACATCCGGCAGCAGAAGGTGGAAGCGGATTTCCGCGCATTGATGGTACAGATCAGAGAAGGGGCGGAGCAGATCGCATTCTACGATGGGGCCAACGTGGAAGCTTCCCGGCTGCGCTCCACCTTCGCCAACATCCGTGCCAATACATGGAGGATTATCCGCGTTGCGGCGCAGGTCATGTTCGGCGTGCAGGTGCCCGGCCAGATCAGCTCGATCCTGCCGGCGCTGCTGGTGCTGCCGCAGCTGATGGCGGGAACCATGACCTTGGGCGGGATGATGCGGGTGAGCGCCGCGTTCGGTTCGGTGAGCAGCACGCTGGCGTATTTTCCCCAGGCGTATCAAACGTTTGCCGCCTGGCGTGCAGTGGTGCGCCGCTTGCTGGCGCTGCTGGACGCCACCGAGATAAAGTCGCCGACCTTTGAATTGACTGTGCTGCAAAGACCGCAACAGACGACCATCGAGGTTGGCGCGCTGACGCTGACCGATCCGCACGGTAATCCACTGTCTCGGATCCCGGCCTTCGCGGTCAAGCGCGGCGCCCGCTGTCTGATCCGTGGCCGCTCGGGGTCTGGCAAGAGCACGCTGCTGCGCGCGCTGGCCGGCATCTGGCCGTTCGGGGTTGGCAGCATCGCCGTGCCTACACGCACCAGCATGATGTTCGTGCCGCAAAAGAGCTATGTGCCGGTGGGCAGCTTGCGCCAGGCATTGGCCTATCCTGGCGCCGAGGCAGACGTCAGCGATGCGCTGGCGCAGGACATCCTGACGGCGGTCGGTTTGGCGCAATTTCTGCCCGTGCTCGATCAGCCTGATCGCTGGGGCGGGCGTCTTTCGGGTGGCGAGCAGCAACGCCTGGCCTTTGCCCGCATCTTGATTGCCAGACCCGAGCATATTTTTATCGACGAAGCCACCAGCGCGCTCGATGACGAATCGGAGCAGCGCATGTATTCGCTCCTGCTTGAACGTCTGCCACACAGCACGCTGATCAGCGTGGCGCACCGCAAGGAGGTGGCGGCGTTTCACGATCAGTTCGTCGATCTGACGCCGGACGCCGTTGCGGCATCCGCGCCAGGGGTGACATCGAATCAACCCAAGAGCAAGGAATGAGAAGCTTACGAGCCATTCGTAACCTGAATACCATGAAAGATTGCCAACAGCATTTCGAAACCATCGCGCAGCAGACACTTGAGGTCGCGCGCCGTCACGGGGCCACGGCTGCGGCGGTACAGATTGAGGAGGTAGAGTCGCTGAGCGCCAGCGTGCAGGGTGGTAGGCCCAACGAGCGTGCGCTGCGTCAATCGACCCAATTGCGCCTGAGCCTGTTCCTCGGTCAGCGCGAAGCGTCGGTGTCTTCATCCGATCTGTCGCAGCAGGGCGTGGCGGCGTTGGTGGCACGCGGCATGGATAGCGCCGCGATTGCCGCCGAAGATCAGCATGCGGGGTTGCCGGGCCTGTCGGCCTATCCAATCGACGATGTGGATCTGGAGCTTGACCACGCCTGGCAGCTCAGTCTGAGGGATGCCGTGGCGCTGGCGGCGCGCATCGAGCGTGCGGCGTTGGCGGTCAGCAGCGCGGTACCGCAGATAGAGCGGGCGGTACTGTTTAGCAGTCGTACCCGCCGCATCCTGGCCAATAGCGAAGGCTTCTTGCGCAGTAGCGCATCGACCCGTCATTCCCTGTCGTGTACGGCCGTGGCAATCCGTGATGGCGCCAAGGAAATCGAGTCCTGGTGGGATGCCCGGCGTGATCCGGCACAGCTTCCGAGCCCCGAGTCGATCGGCGCCTGTGCTGGGCGGCGCGCGCTGGCCCGGCTTGGCGCGCGCCAGGTCGCTACCCAGACCTGTCCGGTCCTGTTCGAGCCGCAGGCGGCGGCAAGCCTGCTCAACGAATTCGTGCAGGCCATTTCAGCGCGTCCGCTCTATATGCATAGCTCGTTCCTGCGCGATGCACTGGGCCAGGAGGTGTTCGCTGCGCACATGAATATTTCAGATGACCCGCTGCTCAAGGGCGGCATGGGCAGCCGCAGCTATGACGGCAACGGCGCTGCCCTGCGCCCGCGCACGCTGATCGCGGGCGGTCGCCTGCAAGGCTATTACCTTGACGCTTATGGTGCGCGGCGCATCGGCTTGCCGTTGGTAGAGCATGGCGCGGGCCCCAGCAATGTGATGGTGTCGAGCACCACCAGCGAGGCCAGTGGCGATCTGGATGCGATGATCAGGCGCATAGGGACGGGGCTGGTGGTCAGTGGGCTGAACGGGCAGGGGGTCAATTTGATGACGGGCGATTTTTCGCGTGCGTGCAGTGGCTTCTGGGTGGAAAACGGCCAGATCGCTTATCCGGTGGCGGGCATCACGGTGGCATCCAATCTGCGTGAGATGTTTGCCGGCATCGTCGCCGTGGGCAATGACCGGCTCACGCAGAACGGTACCACGACGGGCTCGTGGCTGATTGACAAGATGCGTGTCGGCGGTATCTGAGTATCCGAAGACACGCAAACACGGAAGCATTCATGAAGACAATCAACCAGCTGGCAGCAGTGCCAGAAACTAATGATGGCGGAGCTGACTCCGGCATGTCCACCGCCTATTGTCGTGCCAGATGGGGGCTGCTGACAGCAAGCGGACTGGATGAAACGCAATTACTGGCGGGCGTGTCACGGGCGCTGCGCAAAGGCGGCGACTACGCCGATCTGTACCTGAAGTCGAACATCGCAGAAAGCTGGCACCTTGAGCGTGGCAAGGTGGCACGCAGCAACTACAACCAGTCGCAGGGTTTCGGGCTACGCCTGGTGGAAGGCGAGCAGTCGGTGTTGACCTCGGCTGATCGATTCGACGCTACTGCGATTGGCAAAGCTGCCGACTTGGCGGCCGATGCCGTGGGCCATGTGCCGGTATCGCCAGCGGGCCTGGTGCTCAGGCTGCCCAAGCATGGACCGACCTATTACACGCTCGATGATCCACTGCCTTCGCTCGATGCCGCGCACAAGATCGCCTTGCTGGAATCGGTCGACCGCGCCTGCCGCGCCCGTAGTCCTCTCGTGGTGGAAGTGATGGCGAGCCTGTCGATATCGCTCGACCTGGTTTTTCTGGCGCGCAACGACGGCTATTGCGGTGGCGATGTACGTCCGCTAGTACGGCTCGACGTGGCAGTGCAGGTCGTCCGCAATGGCCGCCGCGAAGGCGCCTCGCGCACCTTGGGCGGGCGCGTGGGGCTGGCGACCTTCGATCGCACTGCGATTGAGTCGGTCGCTGCTCTGGCGGTGGACGCTGCACTGATCAAACTGGAGGCACGCGCGGCACCGGCCGGCACCATGACCGTGGTGATCGGCCCTGGCTGGAACGGCGTCATGTTGCACGAGGCAGTGGGACATGGCCTGGAAGGTGATTTCAACCGGCGTGGTTCCTCGGCATTCGCCGGGCGCATCGGGCAACGGGTGGCGGCTCCCGGTGTGACCATCGTTGACGACGGCACCGTGCCGGGCAGTCGCGGCTCGCTCAACATCGACGACGAAGGCACGCCCGGGCAGTGCACCACGCTGATCGAGGACGGTATTCTAGTCAGCTACATGCAAGATTCGCTGAACGCCAGGCTGATGGGTGTCGCCAACACGGGCAACGGGCGCCGCGAATCCTACGATGTGCTGCCGATGCCACGCATGACCAACACCTACATGCGTGCCGGCGGAGTTGATCCGGCCGAGATCATCGCCTCGGTCAAGCAGGGGATCTACATTGCACATCTAGAGGGCGGTCAGGTCGATATCAGCAGCGGCCGGTTCATGTTTGCCGCGTCGGAAGCGTTCTTGATCGAGGATGGTCGACTGAGCGCGCCAGTGAAAGGCGCGACGGTGCTCGGCAACGGCCCGCAGTCACTGAAGAACGTGAAGCTGATCGGCAACGATCTGGAAATCAACACGGCCTCCGGCGTATGTGGCAAGGCCGGACAATCAGTGCCTGTGGGCGTGGGTCAGCCGACGCTGAGGATTGACGGCATGACCGTGGGCGGTACCGCCTGAATCGCCGGCAGTTTTCAGACAACAGCTTTTCGATATTGGCCATCGCTTCAGTTGTCTTGGCACTGGCAGCCGCGCTACGAGGGTGACGCGTGGCTTCTGCGAGGTTGTGCTCAAGCAAAGTACTCACAGGTTGTGGGCAGCTGCATTGACGTTGTTGCGGATATCCCCCGGTTAGTGCGATCTGTAATTCGCATGAGGAAAAATCCAGAGTTAGATAAATTTTTAGGACAGAGTGGTCTGCACAAGGGCGCGAAGATTGATTGGCCGATCTATCTTAATGCAGAGAAAAGTTACAAGTGGATGCCTCGCGATGCAGCCAGCAAACTCGCGAATCTGCTTTATCTTTGAGTTAGATCGGCGATGACAAGAACGGGATGACGCTCAGAGACAGCGGGATGCGACGTACTTGGCCATCATTGTAAGTACGCACCTGGAGCGCTTCACAAATTCGTGCGTCGACGTCATGTATGACGATGGAACTGCATATGACCAGCCGGCCGATGCTGAGACCGGCTATCACGAGGTGACAACCACGACATCCACCATCGATCCGATGGAATTTGACGTGAACTGAAATTCAGGAGCTCTATTCCGCGGTTGATTGCACCCGCCAGGTAGTGCATTGCCTCTTCGCGAAGACTTGCAGACGATTTCTGGATTCGACGCGCAAAACGTTGCAGGCGGTTCGGGACGCTGCGGTGGCCAACAAATTAAACAGTCGGCCTAGGAAAAGACTGGGTTTTAAGACACCGCATAAGGCGTACCATGGCGTCCGGCGGGGTGTTGCACTTGGTGCGTCAATCTAAGCCACATCGGCTTCTGGCCGTTGGATAGAGAGAATTGTTTGCTTAGCAGAGAAACGGACAATCTCACGCAAGGGAGTGAAGCCGAGCTTTTGAAGCAGCCGAATGGAGCGAACGTTGGCTGATTGCGTTTCGGCGATGACGCGCTGCAGCCCGAGCGCCCAAGCTTCCCGAAGCGCTGCAGCAACTGCGGCCTTTCCGAGGCCAAGCCCCTGTACCTCTGAAAAGAGTACGAAAGAGACTTCAACATCTTCATTATCATGGTGGAGGCTCAGGCTGACGATGCCAACGGGATTGGACGAGCCGGGCTTTACCACAACCCATGCAGGGTACCTACGCGTGGCGCTAACTAGATCGAGTGCAGAAGCATGAGCTTGTGTTTGGCTACGTGGTCCGCCAAGGTAACGCCGGATATGTGGGTCCGTAAATAACCGTACCAACGCATGGGCGTCATTAGAGTTGGGATGTCGCAACGGTGATTGCATGGCAGTCATTTTGTCTATGAGGCCTAACGCCAAAGTTAACCGGAGCCGAAGGCGGAGGGGGCCAACACTGGCCATGAAAATGGCGAAGCCATGACCAGTGTTGGCGTCCGCGTTGAACGCCCAGTTAGGCACGGGCGCGGAGGAGAGGGCGCTGGGAACATGAGGTTCATTCCATGTATTTGAGTTTGAGCCAATAGAACCTAGCTGTAGAACTTCCCTGTGGGCCTCGATATGACCCAAAGAGTCTCAAGTTCCAACGGGTTTGAGGGGAGGCGCTGAGTGCGTGCGGTCGGCGTAAAACCGAACTTGCGGTAGAACGCCGCAGCTCGGGCATTTGAATTGGCAACCCATGCATTTACGCTCTCAACTCCCCGAGTAAATAGCCATCTGTTTGCTTCGTCCACGAGCATCGTTGCTCCGTTTGAGCCGCGATGGTTGGGCGCTAGCCAGAGCGCGCAGATGTACGCCTGGCCTGAGGATGCCGCCTCTATAAATGCGCCAACTGTACCGACAACAGACATCTCGTGGTTGAGGAAGAACGAAGTTGAGGTTTCAGAGGTTGCATGGCGCGCAGCAGTTGCATCAAACTCATCAAGCGGCTGCGCCAATGCTTCCTCAAGTGTGGCGCCAAAAGCATAAGGTGCGTCAGTTAAGGCAGCGATTCTGATTGAACGCAACGTCTCCCCATCATCTTTGGATATTTGACGAACTTGGTATGAAGAACTCATAAGCCTTGTGTAAGGTAAGCGGAGCCGAAGGCGGAGGGTACCGAGACTGGCCATGAGAATGGCGAAGCCATGGCCAGTGTTGGCGTCCGCTTGACCATGCTGTTAGGCCACGGATATTGGTTTTGGGTGTTGCACTTCATGTGTGAAGCCGCGTCCCACTTCGCGTGCAGCGTGCCCAAGCAAGAGCCGAGAACTCATGTTCTTTAATGAATGCATCCTTGCCATCCATATATGCTACGAAATCATCTGGATGAGCGTTGGCCAAGCGTTGCTTCAGTTCACTGTAGGCCGCCGCAGCATCCGCGTGCGCGTTCATGTAGTCGCGGAAAGCTAGGTGGCGCTCGATGTGCGGACTACCGAATTGGAAGGCGTGGACTTGATGAGTTCTCACGCCTTCGGCGGAGTCCTTGCGGAAGTACCGCTCATGGTGGTGGGTATTGAGCCTAAGCATTATCGCGCATATTGGACCAGCCGGCGCTGTCTTTGGGAACGAGAGAGTACACGACGGCATCGTGAGGCGCACCTTGGAAGTACAGGCGGTTTCTTGCCTGACACTCTCGCGATGCGCCAAGAGACGCAGCTACTCTCTGGCTGGCAGTGTTGTGAGTAAGGGTGATGATCTCCAGCCTAGTGAGACCTAACTCGCCGAACCCTAGTAGCGCCGCTTGCTTGGCTGCGAAGCGAGCAACTCCCCGGCCAACGTGAGGAGTACTGACCCAGTACCCAATGTTTCCGACACGGTAGGCTTTATTGATTTGGTTGATGCCCGTGCCTCCGACTACAGAACCCGTTTTGGCCTCAAAGATGCCTAAAGGAAATTCTGTCCGGTTGAGCCACGCTTCTTGGGTGAACTGAATCTAGGATTCCGCGTCTTCGAGTGCGTAGTCTTGCTTGCACCATGGCATCCAGTAACCCAGCTCAGCCAACGAGACGCTGACAGCTGAAAAAAAGGACAGTGCGTCCGAAGGGGAGAAGCAGCGGATAAAATATTCGGATTCTGCCGACATGGTGATGAGGTTTCTTTGTGATGCCTAACGTCAGATGTGGCGTATTTTTCGAAAAGCCTAACGTCCGCGTTAACAGGCGGCAAGCCGCGTAGCAGATTGACGTCCTGTTGAACAACCAGTTAGGCTAATTTTTTTGTTAGTCATATCACGCGCAACGGGAATTGGCAAATTTGCTTCAGTAAATTGGGTACTTTTACTTCAACGAACGGCAACTGCTGCTTCATGAACAGTTTCAACTTGGGTCGCGGTTTTACATAATACAAATTCTTCCAGCCTCACCTACTCTTTACCTCATGCCACCACGCCGGAAAGTCAAGCCGGGCGCGGAGTAGGGCGTGGCATGAGGAAATCAAAAGACTTCGCTACCTTCTTCGCGAGTCCCTCCCAGAATGCCCGCATTTCCGGCGATTTGGTGCGCTCGGCATTGGCCGCTGCAATCGGAAGAATCGGGTCAATTTCAAGAATCTGAGCGACCTTGTAGGCCGCGTCATCATCCATGCGGCTGCGGCCAGCGCGATAGCCGCTGATGGTCGAGGCACGCATGTTGAGCGCCTTCGCCAATGCATAGTCGGATTCGACGCCAAGCTTTTGCTTAGCCCTATCCAGAAATTCAGTCGTGTTCATAGGCTCTCCTAGGTCTAGGTGCGCCTAGGCGTAGGCGTACCGTGCAGCCGTAGGATAGTTCAAGGCGCTCAATGGTTCAATGTTCGCGACAATCGAACGTTCGAGGCTCTTGACATGTTCGAGAGCCTCGATATACAGTCCTGCCCATCGACCGGGGAATCTCATCTGCTCCCCTAGGCATAGCGGCCCCGCCGCCCCCGGTCGAGTTTCGCCGGGGGAGGGCCAAGACCAAGACCTAGGGGGTCATATGGACAAAGTAGAAATTACGCGAGAGCAATTGTCGGTGATCAGGGCCGCGCTGATCATGCAAGCGATCCACTGCAAAGAAGAGGCAGTCGAGTGCGCACGCCTCGGACTGAATCAGGCGGCGAAGGATTGGATTGCTGATTCGGAAGCCGTAGCAACTGTCAACCGCCAACTGTGGAACCTATGACCATGGCCGCAAAGATCAAAGACATCGCCATGTGCGCGATCGGCTTAGGCCTGCTGTGCTCGGCAACCATCCTGGCCGCGCTGGACGTGGTGAAGGGCTGAGACATGGCAATCGTTCACTCCCACGCAATGGAAGACGCGCAGAGGGTACTGGCGCTGGTCAACACGATGCAAGAGCGCATCAACCAAGCCTATGAACTGCTGAAGGCAACGGGCGTAAAGATCAACGAAGAGTCGATCAAATCGGCCTACTGGAGCTTGGACGATCTGTCATCAGAGGCGCATCGGGTAATTCTGGCCGTGCTGGATGAGCAAGATGCACAGAAGGCGAAAGCGCACTGATGCCAGTCATCCGGCAAGAGAACGGCATACGGACCATCGCGGGATTGCCCCCGCGCTGGGGCCGTAAGGCGTACCGCGAGTTGCACCAGGCTCGCGGCGGCGTCGTGGTCGGTCAGTTGCCGGAACGGTATCTCAAGCTTTCGGCACTGCTGGACGAGGTCACAGCCGCGCCGATCCCGTTGGATGCCACGGATTCACAGTTGTGTGTGGCAGCACTGCACAGATCGCAAGAGTGCATGTCGCTGTCGGGACGGATTCATGACAAGGCAGCGCTGCGCGCCCGTATGCAGATGCTGTGCGATCTGCAAGGCGTGCCGGCGCCAGGAGTGGAAGACGATGCGCAATTTATCGCCCGTTGCTGTGATCCGGCCTGGTGGCGGAAACAGTTTCGCAAGGTGTTTGGCCGGACTTTTGAGCACGCCGCTGTGCGCCTGGGTCTGGTTTCCGTTCGCGCTGGAGCATATGCAAGCGACGAAACCGTGCTGCGCCGACTGGAGCAAAACCGTCGCAACGCCAAGATACTGGATGCGGTCCAGATGGCGAACCATCAGGGACAAGAATTCTCGTTGGCTGATCTGGTTTCAAAAAGTGTTGCTAACAGAAAGGTGCGGCGCGGCGAGCTGATGCTAAGGATGCGTGGCTGCGAGGAAATAGCCAACGAGCTAGGCCATGTGGGGGTGTTCGTCACACAGACTTGCCCCTCAAAATTTCATGCCGTGCTGGCGCAGTCCGGCACGGTCAACCCGAATTACAACGGCGCATCTGCACGCGAAGGGCACGCCTACCTACAACACGTATGGCAGTGCGAGCGCGCAGCGTTTGCCCGTGAAGGAATCCAGCCGTATGGATTTCGCATTGCTGAACCGCACCATGACGGTTGCCCGCACTGGCACATGCTCCTGTTCGTGGCCGCTGACAAAGTGGAGCGGTTCATAAAGATCATGAAGTCATACGCCCTGGCGAAAGACGGCGATGAACCTGGCGCAAAGCGAAACCGGATCAAGATAGTGCGCATCGAGGCAGGGAAGGGGACTGCAGCAGGCTACATCGCAAAGTACGTGGGCAAGAACATTGACGACGAACACGTGCCGGAACACAAAACACGTGACGGCGCTGTGATCGAGAAAGACCTGATCGGAGATGAGGTGATCCGTCCGTGTCAGCGAGTGGAAGCCTGGGCGGCCTGCTGGGGAATTCGCCAGTTCCAGGCCATCGGGCAACCACCTGTCACGGTATGGCGCGAACTGCGCCGAGTGGCCGCTGACAAGGTAGAGGGAGCGAGCGAGCAAGTGCGCCAGGCGCACGCCGCCGTCCAGAAGACAGAAGACAAGCCGGCTGACTTCGCCGCCTACATCAGGGCGCAAGGCGGCATTGGCGTAGGACGGAATTACCTCATTGCCGTAGCGAAGGAAGTGCGCACGGTACAGGGTAAATACGGCGTGTACGAGGGCGAAAAGCCTTGCGGAGTTTGGGATAGGACCAGGCCGGAGGCCGGCATCTATGCCTCGACTCGGTATGAGTGGCGCGTGGTCGGGAAAATGCGCGCCGTTGACGTTCCTTGGACTGGTGTCAATAACTGTACGCCGCCATCCTGGGCGGCGGAAGTGAAAGGCACGAATCCGGTACCAAAATTCGATGACTCGGGCTGGTTCGCCAGCGATGAATACCGGGAAATCGCCATCAGTGAGGGTCGGATGCTGGATTTGATGGACCACGCCCAGCAGCAGGCCCGTGAACATCGCAAATACGGGAGAAACCATGCGCGAAAAAATTGAAGCTGCCTTGCTGGTGGTGGGCCTGATGGTCCCGCGAGGCGTGCGCCAGGTATTGATTGACTTGGGAACGGAGTTCGACCGCCTCCGCGCCGAAGTGGACGAACTGAAGCGGTTGAACTCAAATGATGGGAAATGACATGAACACCTTGCAAGAATCGAAAGGGCGGCTGCGCCTAATGCTGGCCTCGCTGCTGACCATCCGTGATAACTACGGCATCACCAGCGCGCAATCGACCAACTTTGCAATCGCGAAGGATGAGCTCGAAGACATCATCGCCAACATGGCGGACGTGCCGCCGCCAGCACCGGTCACCGTGGAGGATGTCGTCGCGGGCGTGATGGCCGGAGTCAGTGGTTTGCAGGCGGCAATCGACAACTCGAACAATGGCGCATTGCATGACCTGGGCGTGAAAATCGATTCGTTGATCGCCCTGGCGAACGCGCACGGCACCGCGCAGTAAGTTTTTTCAATGGGGCGGCGTGCTCATAAGGCGCGCCGTCGCCACCACCAGGCCGCGCCTTACCGGGCGCGGCAAGAGGGGACATTACATGGCATCGAAAACGCTAGGCAGGACGGCCTGCCCGTGCTGCTCGTATGAAGCGGCGCACGTAAAAATCAAGACCGACAAGGAAGAGGGAAAGACCGCCCATCCCTTCGTCTATTGCCGGGAGTGCGGAATCCAAATGCACACACGGACCCGCGAACAGGCTGAACACCTGTTGCGCAAGACCCGCGCCGAAAAGCTGGACCTGCCGACGCCGGCACCAGAACCCGCGCCGGAACCAGCGCCAGCGCCGGCACCTGCCGACCTGCCGACCGCCCCCATCCCGCCGAAATCTGGCCGACCAATGTTCGGAGGGCTGTTCCGTGACTGAGCAAGATATGCAAGCCCTGATCGCGCAGGGCGACACCATCGACAACAACACCGCGCAGCAAGAGCAAGCCGCCATCGCAGGGCCGGCACCGGCCAATCCTGACGCTGCCGCGATGGAATGGATCATGATTCCTGAAGCTCTGGCCTTCGTCATCTGCGGCATGTTCCCGGAAGTGGCCGCCGCCTACACCGACGACGCAAAGCTGAACCTCGCTCGCAAGATCGCACCAGTGGCGGAAAAACACGGGTGGAATGGTCCGGGCGACTCCCCGGAACTGATGCTGGCAATCGGGGCTTTCGGGTTCTCCATGCCGGCGATCATGGCCTACCGCCAGCGCAAGATACTGGCCGACAAGAAATCGGAAGAGGGCAAGCCTGATGGCAGTCCAGAATGAGGCCCAAATCTGGGCCATCCTGGGCCAATCGGGGACCGGTAAAGGGGCATGGGTCAAAGCAGAGCTAAAACGCCGCAAAATGCGCCGGATTTTGATACTAGACCCACAGGACGAATACGGGGCATTTGCTCAACCGGTTTCGAAGGCTGGCGACATGGCGCGCATCGTGGCCGCTGCCGGTGAGCGCGGCGCGTTCGCGGTGCGCTACGTGTTCCCCAAGATGTGCAGCGCGGAACACTTCGCCCAGATTTTCGACCTCGCGTGCCAACTGACCTACGGCGCCCGGAACTGCTGCTTTCTGGTCGAAGAGCTGTCCAACTTCACCACCGCGCAGCACGCGCCGCCGCTCTGGCGACGCATGTGCAATTCGGGGAGGCATGAGGGCGTGCATGTCATCGGGTGCAGCCAGTTCCCGGCACAGATTGATAAATCGTTCCTCTCGAATGCGACCTTGATCCATGTCGGATTCCTGGGAGAACTGCCGCACCGGAAGGCCGTTGCGCAGCGCATGGACGTAGACCCGGACCTGATACGCGATCTTCCAGACCTGCACTATCTGGAATGGCACCGCAAGGGCCGGAACATCGTGCGCGGCACGATTCACCCGGCATCGGGCCGGATCACCGAAAAACCGTTGCAGGTAGGCGACGAAAAAACCAGCCAGGTGCGCAGCACTACGGGAAGGAAACGCGCCTAGGCGTAGGGGTATCCGTAGGCACAGGGGAGGGGGCTGTTTACGTGCAGCCGAAAATGGTCAGATGAAGCCTGATTCAACGAACTGAAGAAGGCATGAACAAGTTCTTTCCATCGGCGGAAAAAATCTCTCAAGAAATCATCGCTACGGGCATCGCGGTCATCGTGGTGGCCTGGGTGGTTTCCCGAGTGCCGGCACTGAAAGCCCTTGTCAAGTCCTACGATTCTTAACACTGGGGAACCCATGAAAACCTACCTGAAAGAAGCCGCATTCATCCTGGCCGTGATCGCTGCCGCCAAGCTGGTGAAGAACAACGTCAAGTTGCCTTCCAGCGTTGCCAGCCTGCTGCCGTAACTCCACGGCCACCGCCATGAAAGACGCCATCAAGACAACCATCGTGACGCTGGCAGTCATCTACTGCATGAACCGCATCAGCGTCACTCGCCAGTTCGTGCAAACCGCACTGCTGGCATAACACGGGAACAGAACAACCATGATCAATTATCCTCTGCAACAGCCAGTCAACGTGGCATCCGGCGCAGTCGCAACTCTGCGCGTTCCGGCTGGCGGCTCGCAAACGCTGGTGGGCATCATGCTGGCCCTGTCGGGCACCACCTTCACCAAGGCGAATATCGGGGCCATCAAGGTGAAGATCGGCCCCCGCCTCATGTGGGACCTGACCATCGCCCAGCTAAACGCCATCAACAACTACAAGGGCAACGCGGATCAGACCGGTTTCCTGTACCTGGACTTCACCGAACGCGACCAGGCCATTTTCCCCGTGAAGGAAGTGGGCGGCATCGACCTAACCGCCGCGCTGCCCGTGGGTGATGTGATCGTTGAAATCACCATCCTGGGAACCGCCGTCGCTCCGAAGATCGATGCAACCGGCTTCTTCGAGCCCAGCCAAAACAACCCGCTGGTGCTCAAGTTGCTGAACTTCCCGGCATCCAGCGCGGTCGGCGGCAAGGTGACCCTGCCACTGTCGTTCCGTGGTGCGCTGCTCAAGCGCCTGCACCACCAATACGCCGGCACCAACTTCACCGCCAGCGCAAACGGCAACCTCAACCGCGTGGAAGTGAAGAAGAACGGACAAGTGATCTGGGACCAGACCTGCCTGGCGAACCGCTTCCTGCAAGTGCAGCAGAAGAAGGCTCCGCAGGCGCAGTTCTACATAACGGACTTCATCATGGACAACAACCACGATGCGCACGTGACAACCGTCAGCAACGTGGCGAATGGCACAGCGCAGGTGTATGACACCTTCGAGGTGAACACCTACCTGACCGCCGCGGATTCGGTCAACACCGTGGTCGAGGTGCTGGACGCCATCACCAACCTGTAATCGGGGGACGACATGGACCCGATCAACTCGGCAGTGTGGCCGAACGGTGTACCAGACCAGCTTTCGCCGCAGCAGATGAACCCGCAGGCGGCAAACTGGGCGGACCTGTTCCTGTATGGGCTCTCGGGCGCAGCGGTCAATGCCGCCTACAACCTGTCGAACACCGTTGGCGCGCCGCAGAGCGGCCCGACCATCGGTGTATCGGTCGGCACAAGCGGAAACATCATGCCGCTGCTGATCCTGGCGGGCCTGGCTTACGTGGTGTTCTCGAAGGGCTAAAACATGACGATGCCAATGAGCTTTTCGGCATCGGCGGCGGCGCAGTCGGGGAGTTCAAACTTTTCGACGCTCACGCCATCGGTGCTGACGCCGCTCAACTTCGATAATTCGGGCTGGGTGGTGCAAATCAAGAGTTCGGGCAACCCGTCCGCGCAAGGATCGACCGGCGCGAACGGAGGGGGGCTGAATTCAGCACCGGTGGGCTCCACGGCTGCACCACGCTTGAATATGACGCTGATTACTGGGGCTCTGGTCGTATGGCTGCTGCTGCGGAACAACTGACCTTTGCCCGTTGCGATATGGGCGAGGTGTGGCACCTGCTGAAAGCGGCGCGTACAGAGCGCGTGAAGACGAACCCAGCTGAAACGCTGGATCAGTTAATGGCGCGTGGCGAGGCATTCAAGGTGGTGCTCGACGGGGAAATCGTTGGCGCGTACCTGTTGGAAGTTCATGGGCCTGAAGTATGGATTCTTCTGGCTGGTGGAAAAGCACCGGTTGACCTGGCGCATTACGGCCTGGCGATGATCGAAAGCCAGGCGCAGGAATTTGATTCAATCGGCTTCCAGACGCGACGGCCAGGCCTGATAAAGAAAGCCAAGCGCGCCGGCTTCGAGGTGGCAGCGGTGGTGATGAGAAAGAGACTGCGATGAGCGATAGCAACAGCGATTCGTCCAACAAAAGCGAAACAACGACGACGAACAACACCACGTATGAAGATAAACGCAACGTGGCGAGTGAGGGTGCGGTGGCTGTTTCGGGCGACGGCAACACCGTGACGAACAGCTACCAGACAACCGACCTGGGCGCGGTGCAGGCTGGCGTTACGCTGGCCGGCAACGTTGCGACGAAGGCTCTAGACCTGACGAATACCGGCCTGGCCGGGGTGCTGGACGCCATGAAGGCAAGTGCCACCGCGAACAAGGAAATTTTTGACCAGACACTGAAGCTAGTGGGCGATAACACCAAGGATACGAAAGAAGCATTCGTCAAGGCCACGGAAGAAGTCAACGGCAATCGCGTGCTCGTCGGCATGGGTGTGATCGCTATCGGCTTCGCGCTGGCGAAAGGGGCTTACAAATGATGAATTTTCCGCTGAACTTGGCAGTTGGCTTTGCGCAGCCGGTCAATCAGGTGGGCAACTATGTCTACTACAAGGCCGGAAGTGCTGGCGGTGCTGACCCTTCGATCAAGGTGAAAACCGACCAGGGCGACGAATACATTTTGATGCCGGGCCAGGGGTTCCGGCTGGACAAAAAGACATTCACCAATCTGCAAGTGACAAACGCTGGTGGAGTGGCAACCATCATCGGCTTACTGATGATCGCAGACGGCGGCTTCTTCGACAACCGGGTAACGGGATCGGTGGAAGTGATTGACGGTGGCAAGGCGCGAACCTTGGCGGGATCGGCATTCATCGGCACTTCAAATGCAGCGGCAACCGCTGGGAACTACGGTTTTGTGCAGCTCTGGAACCCACCTGGAAGCGGGAAAAACATAATTGTCGAGCGGATCACGGCTAGCAGCGCAACAGCGGGGGCGTTCGGCATGTTCGTGGCAAACGTCGCCATTGCAAACAGTTCTGGCGTAACACCGGTATCGAAAAAAGCTGCTGCTGGTGTCCCTGCATCGGTCACACAAATTCGATACGAGATAAACGCAGTAGGAACGGTTACCGGTTCGTCTGGCTTCATGGATAGCCGATCAAACCAGGCAAATAGCTCGGTCGAATTCAAGGTTGTGGAGCCGATCATCGTAACTCCTGGCTACGGAGTGCATGTAGGAACTGGCGTGACAAACCAAGATATACGGGCGGTCTTCGAATGGTTCGAGGAATCCAATGCGTGACGATCTGTTGATCGTGGCCGGGCTGCTGGTAGCCGCATATGTCGTGATGAAAGCGGACAGCCAGGGATCACCGATCAGCGAATTCACCCTGACCACGGACCTGACAGCCGGGGATGAGCAATCGAATTTTATTGAGGATGCGGCAGACAATATGCAAAGCATGATTACCGGGTGGCCGGCAGGGTCCGGCCCCTATCAACAACTCATCACGGACAGCGCGAACGCCAACGGCCTGCCTGTGTCGATCTTGGCCTATCTCCTGTGGAAGGAAAGCCGCTACCGCCAGGAAATTATCGACGGAACGGTGCGCAGCCGTACCGGCGCGATGGGCATTGCCCAGTTCATGCCGGCCACGGCTCGCGAAGAACTGGGCAGTGAGGGCGCCGCACTGGACCCCGCGCAAGCAATTCCCGGCGCGGCACGATACCTGGCGAAGCTGGTGCGCATGGCCGGATCGCTGGCAGGTGGCCTGGCCGCATACAACTGGGGAATCGGCAACGTACAGCGCAAGGGACTGGCCGCTGCGCCGGCAGAAACCGTGGACTACTACACCACAATCATGAAGAAAGCGGGGCTCGCATGAGCAAGGCAATGAGCGGGGGAGGGGGCGGAAACAACGATATTCTGCTGCTGGGAATCGTCATCATCGGCGCGATGATGTTCTCGCGCACGGCACGCGCACAGCAGCAGACAGCGCCGCGCACTGTGTACGTGCCGGCCAGCGCTTCGGGCGCAAGCGGAACCGGCGCTGCGCAGATCGCGGGCGGCATCGCTGGCGGCCTGGCCGCGTGGCTCGGCAACCTAGGGGCGGCTGCTGGAAGCATCAACACCAATCCGGGCAACGGGTACGACACTTGGAACGGCACGGCAACCGTGCAGAACTCGTTCGGACTGTATGGCCCCATCGGCGGCACCGCTGAAGACCCCTGGTACGGCTGATGGATCGCGGCGACTTCATCATGCTGGGCGTCGTGGCCGTGGCCGTGGTGGGCGCGGCTTACTACGCAAAGAAGAAAATCGGCGCGATGATTCCGCCAGTCGTGCAGGACGGCGTGCAGGCGGCAGGACTGATCGGTTCCAACTTCGCCAATATACTGACCGATCCACTGGACGCCTTTGGCGTCCGGCCACCGGTTAATAACGTGTGGGTCATCACTACGCCTTGGGAAAACCCGAACGACCCAGTGAGCAACAACAGCAGCGGGATGAATTTCAACTACTTTTGAGAGGAAAGATATGGATCGAATCAAAGAGCCCAGCACCTGGGCGGGCCTGGGTATCCTGGCGCAAGTCATGAAAGGATTCTTCCCGGCGTACGCGCTGGCCCTGGATGGCGTCAGCGCGGCTGCTGGCGCACTGGCCGGCGTGCTGACAGAGAACAAGGGCAAGGCCATCTGATGGAAGTCACGTCCGAACTCATCGGCCAGGTGTTGACCGCGCTTGCAACGGGCTCGGGCGTGTATGCGGGCATCCGTGCCGATATCAAGGCACTGCGGGAAAAGGCTGACCGCGCCCAGAACACAGCCGACACAGCGCACAAGCGCATTGACGCAATCTATCGGAGGGAAAAATGAAACGACGCACGCCGCCGCGCAAGGCAAACGGCCAATTCCGCAAGCGCAAGAAGTGAAAAAGCCCCGGATTACCGGGGCTTTTCGTTTGTTGGCCAACAGATCAGGCCGCGCAGGTGAACTGCAGGGTGACCTCATAATCGTTGTCGTCCGAAAGGGTTGGAACCCAGGCACCGACATAGGATGCCAGCTTGCCAGCGGTGGCCAAGTTTTTGTTGGTGTCCTCGCTAACGACACCCTTGTATTTGGTCTGCGTGCTGACCACTTCGAGCCGTCTGCTTTGCTTGTCGCACGCGGCCTGAGCAGCCTTGAGCGCGGCGCCCTGGGCGGCGTTCTCATCTTCGCCGAAACCGGTAGTGCGGTACTGACCACCGGCTATAGGCATGACGTTGGCGGGCTTGGTGGATGCGCAGGCCGACAGGATGAGGGCCAGGCTAATAGCGGACAGGTGTTGCATCTTCATTTCTTATTTTCCTCGTTAGATGATGGCGTTTAAAGCAAATCTCGCATGGTATGCCGGTTGCGGACGGTCTATGATGGATTCAAAGTCCCCCCGGAGCTTCGCCGCCTTGATCTTATCGACCACGCCCCAAGTGCGGACGTAGTTGCGGTAAGAGCGCTCCGGCGAAAGCCATCTTGGTGAGATAGCCTGGACCCATCGAAACACGTCTTCCTCTGTGACCGGCACCTCCCCAAATAGGTCTCGGCACATAGTTGTCTATTTTGCAAATTGCGGGGCCATTTTGGGCCGGTTTGTAAATCTGCGTAAAGAAGAAAAGCCACCTAAAAAGGTGGCTTTTTTCTGGGTGCTGAGTAGGTGCGTCTGGAATTTTACATAATACAAATTATGCGAAATCGGCGATATTCCAAATGCGGGAAAGCAACCACATAAATTCTCGCAATTTGGGAACATATTTTTCTTGGCAACCACCTATCAACCCAGATAAACGAAACGCGAGCCACATATGAGATATCCCAATATCAGATACGGCCACCAAGGCGAACTTGAGTTTTGGATGCAAGGACATTCAGTAAAGGAAATTGCCAAACGGCTTAAACGTTCTGAACGATCCGTGCATGATTGGCTGCACGGCAAACGGAAAATACCTTGGTGGGTTCCAGAGATTCTCAGGCTCCAGCACTACGAATACCAAGATCGACTCAGGCAAATGGGCTTCAAAGCGCCTAAGACAAAGCTGGCCATCGCTACCGCCGACATCCTAGAGTTTCCTAAGCCCCCCGACCCGACAAGCGCCCCAAGAAAGCCCTCGAACCAGTACGCCGAATTCACCCCAACCAGCGCCCGCTAACACGGTGCTATACTGACTGAAAGCAGCCCAATGGCAACTACACTTTTTGATACCCACGAATACGTCAAACGACTTGAAGCCGCTGGAATTCCCAGGGACCAAGCCGAAGCCCACGCAACCGGTCTTGCAGAAGCCATGAACAGCGAACTCGTAACAAAATCAGACCTCAACGCATTCCGAGCCGAAGTATCAAACAACTTCGCCTCAGTAGCTACAAGCTTCGCCGAGGTACGCGGCCAGTTCGAACTGCTTAAATGGATGCTTGGTTTTATGCTGGCTGGCACCGTGGGGATTTTGTTCAAGATTTTCCATTGACAAGCGCCCTACTCTTTACCAAACAAAAAGCCCCGGATTTCCGGGGCTTTTTTCTTTTCAAATCGCTTATACACAGCGCCAGGATAAGCAAACTCGGGTGAGTTATAGCCTATCTGGGAGCGTTGTAGATTTTGTCAGCTTAGGTTCATCTAGCAATTTCGCTTTGTATTGCATCAATTGAGCCTCATCAATGTCAAATCGATTTAACCATTGTTCCGCAGCCCAACCGATCAATCTAGGCTCCCCATGCACTGACGTACTGTGCAAGCTAATCTGAGGCGAGCGAACTTCCTTAAACAACATGTTTGGCAAGACCAAGCTAGCAGGCATCGGCTGATCTGTCGGCGCAGCATCGGGCTTGGGACCAGCTTGAACGACTAAGCCGTTACCATAATCGTAGAGCGCAAACCAATTCATAGGAAGCTCAGACCGAATGGTCGTAATACCACCAATCTGCTTCACCATTTCATGGTTTACCGCCGTTAGCCATGAGACAGTCTTTATACCATTACGAGCATGTCTAGAGCCACCAACCGGCTCACCCGCATCAAAGCCCTTCAATTTTTCAGACAGATAGGCTTCAAAGGGCTGATTATCCTGTTCCCGTGGAGCGGATAAGACAAGTCCATATCCAGCATACCCATGTATTGCATTTAAACGACGAGCAAAATTAACAAACAATTTCTGAAATGCACTCGGGTTCTCTTCAACATACAACAAAGGTACGCTGAGTCTTAACGCTGAGGTTCCTCGAGCCTTCATTTTCGCTTCCCAGCCACGCCGTCCAAAAACTTGAAATTCCCAGTCGCCAGCGTCAAATGATTGCTTGCCGCTGGTATAAACAAAACTTACGAGATCATTTTCACCCATACGGCCCATCATTCCACGCATTGACGGTGCATCTCGATAAGGAAATTTGTCAGGACCTTCAGGCGGCTCTGCCCTCCAAAGCCAAGTCAGATGCTCTTTCGCGATAGCAGCATATTCATCAAAGCACAAGCAAATTGCTTCCCGTACATTCGGCAAATGCGCGTCATAGAAAAATAAAGTTCCAGTGATTGCTGGAACTGATCCCACATAATCTTGTGCACCTTGTTTAGTTAATAGCCCACCCGGAATACGCATCTTTTCCGGGTGGTCGCGCATTAACTGAATGGGATCAAATGGTAAGTCGCTCATAAATATCCTAAAAAGCAGGAGTCGGAACTCCACCCGGCGGCGGGCGTTTTGTCACCAGCATATAAAGTATTCTTAATGCAGTAGCTGCAACACCCAATTCTTCCACTGGAATTTTTGATTCTTGCGGCTCAGGCTGACTGCAATCACAATCTTGCGGCCCAACTGTCACTAACTTTTTTTCATCGCCAGCAATTTCTATGTAAGCGTCCTGTTGAGGGGTTGTAATTTTGTCAGGTGGAAATTTTATCTCTACGATTTGCTTAATGTTCTCTTGCGTCGGAGGCTTTCGGGGATCAAGTACCGTAATGACGTCGGGCCTTCGGATCATGCCGGCCCCTTTCAAATACGGAGAACCGTGGTCCACTTCCCAATACTTGCTAATCCAACCGGGCAACCAATCATGTACCTTAGTCTCTATGCTTGAATCCATAATCGGTTCTGGCGGCATTTTGGTCATATCATAATTGACCTCAGGTTTATATGGACTGCGATGCTCCAACAGCTTATCAAGCTCTCGAAGTCGGCTTGAGACACAAGATTGCTTTAGTGATCTGCCGTCTTTTCCAATGCCCGGCGCGTCATTGCATTTGCAAATCGCAGAGCAAAGCACCTTCTTATCTTTAAAATCAAGAGCGGGCTGATTGATCTTCACAACGGTAGTTGTACCGTCACGCGACATGCCGCCCGTTGCAAGCGGTGTAGAAGGAGGAGTCGGCTCTGTCACGTTACGCTCTTCTCAGTAAGATCAAAAGCTAGCGCTTCACGTGCGGTGCGCTCTACCCATTGTGTAAATCCGTCGGCGTCGGTGGAGCCGGTCAAATATTGACCACTTGTAGAGCGAACTCGGACTGACTGATCAGTCACCGGCTGTCCGGAAATAGCATCGACAACTTGGAATCGCCCCCTAAAACGCTGCCCGATGTCGTCCAACGGCTCATCGTGATAGCTTGCCGCAAGATTTGATCCGATAGGGCCAAAATCACCCGATGCAAGAGAGGCGCTAGGCGCAGCAACACTTGAAGGATCAGTAGATGTGACGCATTGAGTGGAAATCAGTACGGCTCCGCAGGCAACCTTGCAACCATCGTAGGCTACTGCTTTCCCATCATCGAGAAGGCTATTGTCGCCCTGGCTTATCGGAAAAACACCCCGGCAGCGTGGACAAGAGACCATATCACCCACCCGTGCCCAACCTTTTCCGTGGGTGGCGGAATTCACTGATGCGGAAATAACGGTTCCGCCGTGACTTGTTTTATCACCCAAAACAATGATGTTACTCGACATGACACGCTCCCCAATTGCGTAACACAATGAGCATTAGAACGGAACAGCCTCCAAAGTTCCCGTGCTTTGATAATGTAATGTTGCAATCCAGATAACGTCGAGCGCTTTGTTGTACCAGAACTGCGCACCGTCCAAGAGGCCCGTGCCGGCAATTACAAAAGTCGTCTGCACTGCTCCGAAGAGAGTTAGGGCTTGCAAGCAACCAGCTCTACAAATCCAACTTGGCCAATCGTTCAATGCCTTTATGCGGTAAGCAGCGAAGAACCCTGAAACAGATGTTCCTGGATCTAAAAGAACTGGGATATGAAGGGTCGTACGACCGTGTGGCTGCCTTTGGTAGACGGTGGAAGGTGGGTCAAATGGAGAGGGTCAAATCAGTGAGCAAATCAACACTTGACCAGTTGGAACCTAACTGCATCAGTGACCACGTATTAACTCTCTTCCAAGAGAGCCATTATCTTTTAATTTAAATAGAAAGGACCTCGACATGTCTCTGAACAGCCTATTTCATACCATTGGCCATTCTCTTTCCGATGCATTTCATGGCCACAAGGTAGATAAAGAAGAACTGAAACAGGCCCATCCAATGAAGGAACACGGGGCAAAAGCAGAAGACATTAAGTAATCAAAAGTCCCGGCTGGTTCCGGGGCTTTCATGCCAGCTAGATAATTAGAAACAAATCTTCTGACCATCTTCGTAGGTGCAAGCGGGATCATCCTTCGCTGCGTTCACGCGACGGCCACTGGCCAAATTGGGCTCCGCAAAAACCGAGGATGCAAAAAAACAGAACAGCAGTATTTCAACAGGCTGGAAAGTGTCTAGTGCGACCGGGGCGATTCATTGCTCATCGACACCGACGATGCTTGACCAGCTCAAACGAAGAAGCTAGTAAACACTTCATCTAGCGCACCTGCGGGGAAAAATTTCTCCCGTTGGAAATTATTACATTTGATCAAAAAAAGCCCCGGCTACATCCGGGGCTTTTCTGCTTGCGAGAAGCCTTAGTTGCAGATTTGCCCACCTTCGTAAACCAAACAAGCAGGATCATCCTTTGGAGTATTAATATGAAGGCCTTTTGACAAAGCAAACGCCGAAGACGAAATACCGACCAACAGAGCAGCAGCGACGATGACTTTGAGTTTGCGCATAATCTTAATTCCTTATGAATTTACAAGAGAGAAGTCGTTAAAAAAAACGACAGCTCATTGTTTCATAAGCTCGCATTTAATACCTGACAAAATACTGTCAAATAGATGACATTATGATGAAATACGGAAACTTTTTTATTAAAAATAAGGGAACTTTTTACTTAATTATCTAACATTGTGAGAAAAATACTATTATTAAGGTGGCCGTCAATGATTTTTGAGCCGCGAATATGCTGCCAGCGATCAGGAATAAGGCTGCGCAAATAAGCTGAGTAATGATTTATTGAAAAATAACTCGTATTTTTATCTATTGATTTTTATTAAGGAAAATTTTTTCCTTAAAAAGGGAGCGTTTCCAACGTGCCGATATTTTTGTAAGGCGCAGTTGCAATCCAGATAACGTCGAGCGCTTTGTTGTACCAGAACTGCGCACCGTCCAAGAGGCCCGCGCCGGCAATTACAAAGGCCGTCTGCACGGCACCGAGCGAATTAGTGCTCGCGAGAGCCCAGCTCTGCACATCGGGCTTAGGGATGCCCCGAGAGGCGAAATACCGCTTCTGATCGAAGTCCCTGCATTCCATTTGTTTGCCGCAGTATTTGGCGATATAAGAGGCGAGCTTGTGAATGCCGTCCTTCCCGAAACCGAACTTGGAGGGATTGCGTACATCAATGTTTGACATCGAGCGCCCTTGTTCATCAACACCGACAATGCTTGACCAGATGGAGCGCAGGAGTTGATAGCACTGACGGCCACGGACAGCCACATGAAAATGCAAGGCCCCGCGCTGCTGTTCCTCAATCACCGCCACGTAATGGAAATCCACGCACCTCCCGACGCGACGCCGGAACTTGTCCCAATCCTTCAACGCCTTTTCACGATCAATCATGTTATCGCGATAGGTCAGCGTAATCATCCGATCCGCTCCGATGGACTTGCAGCGCTCCCTTACGTTTTTCTTAGCATTGCGAGCGGCCACCGCTTCGTTTCGTTCGCGGTTTTCTGATTCGCCGCGCTTGGTGCGCTTGCCAATGATCGGGGCCGGGCCTTTGAAGTGTTTTTCACGGCAGACGGTCACTTCCATCTGTCCGTCTGGATATGTGACCTTGCGCGCCACGTAGCGGTCATTCCACGTGTTTCTGATGCCCTCATCGCTCCAGCCTGGAGCCTTTTGCTCGAATTCGTTGCAGGCATCAAACGAAACGTTTGACAGATCAAAATCCGGGGTATAACTTGCAGACATTCATTCACCTATCTCAGCTAGTTGGATGAACGCCCTGATCGGATCGCGAGTCCTTTCAGGGCATTTTCTTTTGTGGACTGCCCTTCCCTACTCTCTTTTTTCTTTTCGGTTTGTCTGCCTTGGCATCCCGCTCCAGGCTTGTTTCCGTTAAGTATGCTTAATACAAGTCTAGGCGCTCGCTTCGCTCGCGCCGTCCTCGCAAGCTGCGGGCGGCGCGATCTTGCTGCGCCTATTTTTCGTTACGCGTAACGGAAATTCCCCTCCTCATCGAGCGCCGCAGCGCCCTTGATCAACCGCATAAAACCTGGCTTGTGAGTGCTACGCACTCATGGGCAGTTGAGGTCGTTTCTCCGATCAACCCGCCACCGTATTCCAGAGTTCTCCGCCTTTTCGATGAACGATAGCCGGCGCGTCTTTTGCCGCAAGGGGGTATTCATAAAAGCGCCAGCAACCGCGCTTTTACAAACCTTCCCCCTTGCGGCAAAAGCCTCATGCGCCGTCTATTCGATCATCGGGCGAAGAACTCAGGAAAACGGCGGCAGGCGGTAGACGAGAAACGACCGAAACCGCCGGTCTTACGGAGGGCTCTGAATCTAGGAACCCGGTCAGCTTTAACACCACCTCGAAGGCGCGATCATGGAACAACCAGAACTGCCCCTGCTGCATTTCCCCTATCAACCTTACTTCGCTCATTTCAAGCGCACACGTAAGGCGCTGGCCCCTGCCAACTTCGTTCCGCCGTGGAAGCAACTGCGTCTTACGCTCTATGTCCGCAATCTGATGCGCAAGGGCGCGGCCTTCATCTGGACACGCCCGGATGGACGTCAATTCTTCTGCAAGACCATGCGCCAACTGGTGGCGCGGATCATGGACTATGACGGCTATATCCTGCATACGATTTTCCAGTACAAAAATGGGCGTTTGATCCGCACCTAATTTATAGGCGTGACACCTGAAGGACGAGAAGAATTTCCGTCTTGCTGTTCTGGCCGGTATTGGAGCGCATCCAGTCAGGCAGGAACGAAAAGCCAATGCGGCCGGAGCTTTCGCGGTTCTCTGCAAGACCGCCAATGATGACGACATCACCGTCCGCGACCGACAATGAAGTGCTGACTTCGCGCTTGGTCAGCGTGGGCGAATTGTTGACTCCGGTTTGCGTGACAATGAAATTTGATAGCTGCTGGCCGACTGTCAGATCCACTACGGACTCCCGCACAATCGGTTTCAGATCGAAGATAACCCCCGAGCTGCGATACTCCACCGACTGCACCGGAGCGCTTCCATTCCCCGGATAACTGATCGCGCCCAGTACAGGCACATCCTGACCAACCGCGAAGCGGCCAGCGGCACCAGAGCGCACACGTAACGATGGCGCAGATATCGTCTTGAAGCGGCTATCACTGGAGAGCGCTGCAAAGACGGCATCAATGGATGAATTCTTGAGGCGTACAAAACCATCGAGCGTGGAAGGTTGCGAAACGCCCGCAGAGACAGTGCCGCCGAGCAGATGCAGCGCGAGAGAAAACGCCGAGCCTTCCGCACCATTGGAAGCGACTTCAAACACCTGGCCACGCACCATCACTTCCCCTTGTCGCGTATCGAGTTGCGCAAGCAACGCGGACAGTTTCTTGATATCGGTTTCCGTCCCATTGAATACCAACGCATCGGGATCAGTATCGAGCAGCGAGGCAGCAGACCCTGCCGGAGCTGGCGCTTTCGATTGGCCGGTCGCCGCATCCGCCGTTATCGCTTGCGGCGCGCCATGAATAGATCGGGTGGAGGTGAATTCCCCCTTTGGGAAAAGACCGCGCAATAGCTCAACTAGATAAGTCACATCGCGATACTTCGGTCGATAGACGAACGGCTCTTTGTCCGGTTCCGCCTCTTTAACAATCCCGACGATGTCAACCCCGTTCACTGTGCGCACTGATAAGCCAAGTAGCCCCATGAAGCGCGAGACTTCAGATCGAGCAGACACGCCAGTGCCGAATCGGAATGAGACAAGCCGCTCATCGGCCACCACTTCAGGCTGTATCAAGTATGGCGTCTTGAGTATCTGCGTATACATCGCTTCGACCGCTTCCGCCACCCTCACCCGCGAAAACTCCATTGCGCTATCGGACTGTGGAGGCGCACCAGGAGGAAGCGGCATAGACAAGGGCGTGAGAGGCAGCAGCGGGCCACTCGGAGCAGCGACCGCGAGCGTGCTGTACGCCATCAGTAACGCCGTAATCATGCGTTTCATTTCTTCCCCTCGATGTGAACTGAATGAATGACCGCGCCGGAATAGCGCGTCACTTTGGCACCATCAATTTCCCCGATGGTCTGCGGCCCCATTTGCACGAACATCGAGGGAGATTCATAGCGAAGACGGCCAGCTTCATCCGCAATAACGACATAGCTTGTCGTACCGAACCGAGCCGTTCCTACGATGCGCCACGTATCTGAGAATGCAGGCTTTGTGGGCTGCACAGTAGATTGCTTGCCGTTGTTAGTGCTTGTGTCTTGCCTTCCTGCCTGAGTCGATTCGGCAACTGGCTTCGGATGAAAAAAACGATTGATGCTGTACAAGCCAGTCACCAAGGCGACCAGAAGAACCCCGCCTGTCATCCATATCTTTTTACGCGCCAGCATGTTTTGGCGCTTATCGACGTTGACGATTTTCCCGTCCGCGCCACCCTTGAAGGATGAATATAAGGGGAAGATATCTTTGCGGTACTTGCGCAGTTCGACACTAATGCGCGCCGCCTTGCTCTGCTTATTCCCCTCAAAAATCGACACGCTGTAATGCGTGGGCATCCCCAGGGAGATTTTCTTGTGCGTGCGAATGTGAAACGCCACCACGTTCTTTACAAAGCGATTCAGCGTGGACATGTCCTGAATCATCAGCACTAGATCGCAGGCCACGCCGGTTTGCTCATTGGTGAAATGCCGATGCTCTAAGAAGAAGCTTTTATGCTCTTGCAAGAGATTCGCGCCAGTCGCCGGCCAGAACCGCCACGCCTCATCAATGCACACCAAATCCCCTGGCTGGACGATGGTATCGGTATGTGCCCCTTTCTTGTCGTCGTAATAGGGGAAGAAGTTGGCGAGCGCAACATCGCCATTCGTGACATGGACCACCTCGCCTAATTGCTCGGGAACTGGCTTGTAATTCTTTTCGATGTAGGCTCGAATCTTGTCCCCATCGATCCCATCCACATTGGTGACTACCCGCCGCCCTTTGGCGATCGCAGGGACAATGACCTCTGCTACCACTTCATAGCTTTTGCCAGAGCCCATCAGGCCGGTATAGACATTGATGCCCATGATCAGCCAATCAGCGGAATACGACGAATCGTGAAGCGCGTCACGTAGGCCGACAGCAGCAGCGGTATCCCAGCCTTGATATTGAACAGATTGAGGAAATACCAGACCGCATTAGGAATGCCGCCGAAGGCATTCGTGAGCTGGTCTCCAGTTGGAAGGAATTGCACGATGACGGCCATAAATTCAGTCGTCACGAAGAACAGTGCGAAGAACACGACGAACTTAACAATAATCGACCGCAGGACGAATGCAAGGACGGCATTGAGCGCCGATAGAACGATGCCAAACATGTCGCCTCTCCTTTATGAGCGAAGCACAATGAACAGCGCTAGGAGCGCATAGACCACCGCCATTGCGGCATAGAGAGACGACCTTGATTGCTCCAAGAGCGGGCAATGATCCTTGAAAGCAATCTCTTTGCCGAAGACGGGAACGCTCCACGTCGGGCATTGCACATCCACACTAGGCACCACGAAAGACTTGAGCGTCGGAAAGATATTGCGCGTAGGCGCAATAATTTGCGTGGCGGTCGGAATGGGCTCTAATGACGGCGCGCCGATGCCAGGATCAGGGCCGAGATTTTCCAGCGGCTGATTGCTGGGATTCGTACCCGTATTCGGTGCCGAGCTGGAGGGATCGACCGAGGATTGCGGAGTGCTGGAGGTGGGCAAGCCGAATGGCGACAATCCAGCAGGAGAACTTGAAACGGGGCCACTGCTCGGAATCGGATTAGTCACATTGCCCGTTGCAGGATCAACTGGCGAGGCCTGCTGTGGCGTTACAAAGTCCCCTACTGTCGGCCAGTAATCGGGATGCGAAGATTGCCAGTTGGAGACATCGCCCGTTGTGATCGGATTGGAGGCGTCATAAGGCAAGCCATCATAGCCAGACGAACCCGCAGCGCTTCGCCACGCTGCATTGGCGATATCGGCAATAGGCTGAGTTGGCAGAGGCGCTACAAGATCAGAAGAAGACAGCGACTTGGCAGCATCAGCGGCGCTCATAGTAGGAGCCGGGTCTAACTCTTTAAAATTGGAGGCGGGACAGACGCCATTTGTTGCCGTGAGCTTGATGCCAGGACAAAGCGTTTTATTGCCGGACGACTTCTGAGGCCAGCCCAATGACCCCATGTCTATGGTGTAAGGACTCCCCGTATCTGGAGTCACGGAGCGGATCAGGTGGCAATTGCCATCCGAATTCATAACAGCACGTTGCGTACCGTGCCCACCCGGCATCGTAAAGTCGGTATACGACGCACCTAAACATGCACCGTTCGGAGAACTCGCCACCGCATTGGAAAAGATATAAATCGTATCGGGAGGTGCCAAGCCAGCAGGTGTATTGATCGAGCTTGGATTATCTCCAACCTGTACGTTGCCGTTTTTGCTGTAATACCACTTTGCCGCGAGATAGCCGATAGCCCACCCAACTGCGGTAGCCGCTACCATAGTACCGATGACGATAGCGCCGACCGTTCCCCACGCCACCAGCGCGCTCGATGCGGCAGCAGCCCCGCCAGCGGCAGCTCGTGCTTGCGTCGCTTCAACCATGGCATCCGTGAGCGGATAAGAAGAACGTACTAAGGTATTGGTCAAGCGGGGATCAGAAGCCGCAATACCATTGGACACTGCCTTAGCCTGAATCACACCGGCAAGCGCATTCTGCACTTTGGAGACTGGCACGTTAGCGCTATGTGCATCCAGCCAAACGGTCCACAGCGCTACGAGCAAGAGGAAATGAGCGCGCTTCATTTTGAAACCTCAAGGCCGACGACCACCGCCCACGCGCAAACCATGCCCCACGCGAATGCGATCAGATACCACCAGTTCGAATAATTCATCGCTTCCCCCGCGAAGACAGTTTGCTCATCAGCGTTTGGCAAATCGATACGATGCAATAAGCAAAAATGCACCCGACGCAACTGGCTGAAATCAAGAGCCAAGCAGACATGCGTGCCAGCGCATGAATATCCTCAGATGAAATCGAAACGGCGATGTTTGAACAAAACACGGATTTCCCCTCCCAATGGCTAACTTCTGCCCCGACCAGAATTAGCAGACGTAAAAAAAGGACGATGCAGCGCTACATCGTCCCTGATTACAGCTTGGCGAACCTTAGGCCGACTTCAGGAACGCCATCACCAGCTTGGCCGCTTTCACGGTCACATGCACCACGGCCAACACTGCGCCGATGGCCAGAACGCCGGTCACGATGTCACCGGACGAGACAGCACCGGTAATCGAGCTCAGATCAACGCTGGAGCCAGCGGCATGAGCAGGCAACGCTGCGACTGCGGCCAGACCAGCAGCGGCAACGGCTGCACCTTTCTTGAACTTGGAAAGCACTTGCATGGTTTTACCCCTATAAATCGCCGGAAACGTCCGGCAACGCTTGCCCAACATAGGCAAATCTTTAGCAGAAGGCGCGGAAGATCAACACGAAGTCCAGCACCCACAGAGCGGCAACGCCTGCCGCCAATAGTCCAGTTATTGCGCCTCTCGACATCACCCCTCCCGGATCATTTGAAGTACGGCCCCGATACACCGCCCGATTAGGAAACACGCCATCACCAGAGAGAAACCGGCAGTCCAGACACCGGCGACCGACGAGGCATCAGGCGTATCCAACGTTGTTTCCAGCAGCCCGACCTGTAGCGCCGCCGTACCGCCATCGCACGAAAGCTTGCCGTCTACTGACACGCTAGGTGCAGCATCTTGCGAGCAGTACAGGACGTACTTAGGCACGGTCAGCAGCTCCAGAATGGCGCAGCTTTGTTTCTTTAATTTGATTGTGGAAAAAATTTCTGGTGTATTTCAAAAAGAGGTTGAAACGTCGAGCGTCGTACTCTTCCAGAGAAGAGGAAAAAGAGACGATCCGAAAGTTTCCAGTATCAAGGACGTGCCCAAAACGATCTTGAATGCTGCCGCCTTGCAAATCTCCCAACAAGAAATAGCGCCGCTCTGAAAGGTTGAGAAAGAACGAATCCGCATCACCTTCCTTCAGGAATACGCCAAAACTCACCGGACGGTGCGGATTGCGACGATGGAGTTCAACCGCAACACGATCTATGAATTGAAAAACGCGATGCTCGCTAAACAGTACAAAGAAGAGCCGCCAAAAGAACGCCACAAAGATACTGCTACGAGGCTTCGCTTCGAATTGATTCATTCTCAAGATTCCCCTGTATTGGAATTTCCGTTACGCGTAACGGAAATTAAGAAATCGAACTTGCGCCGCTGGCGAAACTCGCGCTGACGTTGTGCATTCGTTTTAGGTGCGAGCTTCGGCGGGCGGCCACGGCGAGGACTACTAAACAAATCCGCCGTGAATTTATCCGCCGCCTGTTTCATGGTCAGGCCGCAGCTTTTGCTGGTTCTTTTGGCGTGGCCTTCGGGACATAGGGAACGATGGTATCGACCACCGACTGAATGCGCTTGTCTTGTGCGACCGACAGGCGGAAATCAACTTCGTACATCCCTCGCGGAATATCGTTGTATTGCTTCGGCAGGAGCAGTTCACCAACAAGCGGCTCCACTTGGCCAGTCTCTTTGTTGACGTGATGAACGATGCATTGCGCAAAGCGCATGTCATAAGCGTTACCGGACTTTTTGCCGACGCCAGACAAAGGAACAACGTGGATGATTTCAATGATCGATTTAGCCATTTTTTCGAGCCTCTAGACTGAATAGAAAAAGATGAAAATTCGCGAGACTAGCCGTTTCGCTTAGTACACGCGTACTTGTGCTATCGTATGAATAGCCCAAATGAACTAAGTACAAATGGGCTAATTCAAAACGAATGTTAGCCCAAACGTACAAACTTTGTAATTGGAGTTTTATATGATTTACGAAGAATTAATAGCCAAGGCTGTCAAAGGAAGAACTGTGAATAGCCTTGCGAAAGAATGGGGAATACCTCAGAAAACCTTGGACAACTACGTCAAAGGAACGCGAACCCCCGACTTTCATACCGCCCTAATTCTGGTTAGAGAAACCGGATTAAGTGCAGAAAAAGTGCTGATGGTGTTGGCAGAGCATGAGGCAAATCGCAAGCTGACCAAAAGAGATTTAAGCGCAATTACCGATAAATTTTCGCCGTCTTTTGAAGCGTTACTGCGCTTGGCGAACACTTGCTGGAATCATCTACAGCGAGTGGCGCAGTAACTAATTCGCCGGTTTCGGTAAATACAAATTATGCGAAGTTTGATGGGCGAGAAAAAGCGAGTGGACTATGGCCGATCGCAGAACTACTGCTCCGAGCAAACCACTCATATTCCCATTTAATGAGAACCGGAGGAAGCATGAAATATCCGAACACCCGTTACGGCCACGTGGGAGAACTAGAATTTTGGATGCAAGGCGAATCGGTGCGCCGAGTAGCAAAACGACTAAAAAGATCAGAGAAAACCGTCCAATATTGGCTAACGGGGAAAAACAAAATACCGTGGTGGGTTCCGGAGATCCTTCGACTTCAACACTACGAATACCAAGATCGGCTTAGGCAAATGGGTTTCAAGCCGCCTAAAACAAAGCTGGCCATCGCTACAGCCGACCGCCTGACATTTCCCACGCCAGCCAGCACGGTCAGCGCTCCGATAACGCCGCTCCAAAAGCCCCTTGAATCTAACCAAACCAGCGCCCGCTAACACGGTGCTATACTGAACGAAAGCAGCCCAATGGCAACCACACTTTTTGATACCCACGAATACATCAAACGGCTTGAAGCAACCGGAATTCCAACCGAACAAGCCGAAGCCCACGCAACCGCACTAGCCGAAGCCATGAATAACGAATTGGTCAAGAAATCTGATCTGAATGAGTTCCGTGCCGAAGTCGCTACCAGCTTCGCCGAAGTACGTGGTCAGTTCGAACTGCTCAAATGGATGCTGGGTTTTATGCTGGCTGGCACCGTGGGGATTTTGTTTAAGATTTTCCACTGACAAGCGCCCTACTCTTCACCAAATAAAAAGCCCCGAATTTTCCGGGGCTTTTTTTTATCTTACTTACTTTTTCCAGGCCCTTTTTTGGCAAGTCGTTTTTCTGGAGCAGCAAACATCACTTCTCGAATACGATCCGCAAGAAATTCTTCCTCAGGCCGGTTGAGTGGATTATCAGCTTTCTTTTGCAACATGTTTATGACATCTTCATCCAACACAGGAAGTATAAGCTCTTGCTTAGCTGCGAATAAATCATGGCAGCGAGCAATTAGTGTCGGGTAATCAGAGACAGAACGACATACCAAAAAACCGAATTGGGAAAGCCTGAACGAAAATCGCCCTGCGAGCTGATCCAGTTCGGGATTAGCGACATCCTTAGAATAGTTCTTGCACTCGACCATCACATAAGCCGCCGAAATTCTCTTTGTCTGCAGTCGATATAATTCGCCAGAAGACGCCGCGTTATCAAAGACGATATCTATTCGCTTCCGCCCATCATAAATCTCCTGCTCTTTTCTAGGACGAGTCAAACTCGGATAAAAGAGAAGCTCTAAAATGCCAACGATCAGCTTGTGATACGCAGATGCATGGTCATTCCCTGAAGGTGTTTTTCTCAGAACATCAATTAGGTGCAAAGCAATGTCTGACACCAGCAACCTGCCGTCGATTTCCTGACTTTCTAATGGCTTAGCATATTTCTTCGCATCCTTCCGAAAGTTCACAAAGAGATCTTTATGTTGTTCGGTATATCCGGCAACAAAATCCTTATCGGGAGGCGCGACGTGCTTACGCATATCGCCCTTAGTGACCCACACTTTCGTCCTCCCGTTCGCAAAAGTCTTGTTGCGAACGAACGGACCATTATTCACAAGGTGATCATGCTTAACAAAATTCAACAAATATCGGTTGTAATATCGATCAAACGAATACACTAAGCCATAACTAACTAAACATTTAGGCACGAGCAAAATAGGACGGTTACTTATGACAAGCATGTCATGGTGCGATCGCTCCCATTGCCTAGTTACCTCGTTCCAGTAAGGACCGCTTGCGATATTGCTTTGCAAAGGGATGTCATGCAAACGACATTGCTCTTGCGTATATTCGATTAGATTTAATCGAATAATATTGGTTGTCATATCCGAGACCTTATCAGGTCCGATTCCTGGAACAAAAATCCGAAAATCCTCTAGATGCTCGAGAACACCGGTTTCAATAGCTCTACTCTCCATAATGCTATTGAAAATATCTCCAGCTTGCTTATTCGCAACACCTCGACCATTCGGTCGCCCCTTCGAAGATCCTAGACAAGTTTCATTTGGCTCATGTAAGTGCGAGAACAATGCCCGCGCCCTATCGACTTCTCCTCTGCGTACCAATTCGAGAAAGAAATTAAAAAAACTCGATATGGTCGCATGACAGTCATGAGAAAAAGGATGATCGGAGATGCCTATAAGGTGAGGATCTATGTATAGCGGAATGTCTTTATCAATATCAATATCGATAAAATCTAACTCGGCCTGAGTTTTTCCCAATTTGAATTTTTTACTTACCCTCATTATTCTTCCCCCGTTAATCTTGCTTCAAAACTAGCAATAGCTCCCCTCATGGAATGTTCGTATTGCCAACCCGAATGAGTCAAGGACTTTATTGCGCAAAGATTGAGAAGAATCAGTTTTTCTATTGAGGTTTTTCCCTATGGCAATTGCAAAGCCCCGGAAATCCGGGGCTTGTTTTCACGAACTGTACCGATTACAAGCGGCCTGATCGGATGCTTGCTTTAGTAAGCTTAGGCTCATCTAGCAGTTTCATTTTATACGACATCAATTGAGACTCATCTATATCAAAACGCTTTAACCATTGCTCCGCAGCCCAGCCAATCAAACGAGGCTCGCCATCAATCGATGCACGATGCAAACTAACTTTTTTGGTACGCACTTCTTTAAAAAGCATATTTGGCAAAACCAATCTGGCTGGCATCGGCAGATCAGATGGAGCAGCCTCAGGCTTTGGGCCGGCCTGTATTATTAAGCCAGAGCCGTAATCGTAGAGTGCAAACCAGTCCCTCGGAAGTTCCGAGCGGATCGTAAATAGTCCTCCTACTTTTTCGACCATTTCATGATTCACAGCAGTAAGCCAAGAAACAGTTTTTAAACCTTTATCAGCAACCGAAGCGGCGCCAAGTGGGCGCCCAACATCTAGTCCTTTTAGCTTCTCAGATAAGAAAGCTTCAAACGGCTGGTTATCATTTATACGAACAATCGACAAAACCAATCCATGACCGCCATAGCCATGACGTGCTTTTAATCGCTTAGCAAAGCTTAAAAAAATCTCTTGAAATGCTGTTGGATTTTCTTCGACATAGAGAAGAGGCAAGCTAAAACGCAATACGGATGTCCCCCACCCGCCTGACTTTGCTTGCCATCCACGAAGGCCAGAAACGTAAAACTCCCAGTCTCCGGCATCATGCGGTTGGCGACCACTGATGTATGCAAAGGTGACAGAGTCATCTTCCTTCATCACCTCAATCATTTTCCGCATTGATGGCGCGTCACCATAAGCAAATCTATTAGGCCCTTCGGGCGGTTCCTCGCGCCATAACCAGGTCAAATGACCCTTTGCGATAGCTTCATAATCATCGAAGCACAAACAAATAGCTTCGCGGACTTCAGGCAAGTGCGCACCATCAAAAAACAAAGTGCCAGTTATTGCTGGAACACTTCCAACATAATCTTGAGGCCCTTTCTTTGTCAAAAGACCGCCAGGTACGCGCATCTTTTCTGGATGCTCGCGCATTAATTGAATAGGATCGAAAGGGAGGTCGGTCATGATGCACTTTCAAAAAGCCGGGGCTGTAGTCGGAGGCGGCTTCTTTGTTAATAGAGTATAGAGAATTGATGCCAGAAAACTGGCCGCGCCAAGTTGTTCTATCGGTATCTTTGACTGCTCCGGCTCAGGTTGATTACAGTCGCAATTTTCTGGACCTATCGTAATAAGCTTACTATCGTCCCCTGCAATACGTGTATAAGCCGCTGCCTGCAATTCATCCATATAATCAGGCGGAAATTTTATCTCTACGACCTGCTTAATGTTCTCTTGCGTCGGAGGCTTTCGGGGATCAAGTACCGTAATGACGTCGGGCCTTCGAATCATGCCGGCCCCTTTCAAATACGGAGAACCGTGGTCCACTTCCCAATACTTGCTAATCCAACCGGGCAACCAATCATGTACCTTGGTCTCTATGCTTGAATCCATAATCGGTTCTGGCGGCATTTTGGTCATATCATAATTGACCTCAGGTTTATATGGGCTGCGATGCTCCAACAGCTTATCAAGCTCTCGAAGTCGGCTTGAGACACAAGATTGCTTTAGTGATCTGCCGTCTTTGCCAATGCCCGGCGCGTCATTGCATTTGCAAATCGCAGAGCAAAGCACCTTCTTATCTTTAAAATCAACAGCGGGCTGATTGATCTTCACAACGGTAGTTGTACCTTCACGCGACATGCCGCCCGTTGCAAGCGGTGCAGAAGGAGGAGTCGGCTCTGTCACGTTACGCCCTTCTCAGTAAGATCAAAAGCTAGCGCTTCACGTGCGGTGCGCTCTACCCATTGTGTAAATCCGTCGGGGTCGGTGGAGCCGGTCAAATATTGACCACTTGTAGAGCGAACTCGGACTGACTGATCAGTCACCGGCTGTCCGGAAATAGCATCGACAACCTGGAATCGCCCCCTAAAACGCTGCCCGATGTCGTCCAACGGCTCATCGTGATAGCTTGCTGCAAGATTTGATCCGATAGGGCCAAAATCCCCCGATGCAAGAGAGGCGCTAGTTGCAGCAACACTTGAAGGATCAGTAGATGTGACGCATTGAGTGGAAAGCAGCACGGCTCCGCAGGCAACCTTGCAACCATCGTAGGCTACTGCTTTCCCATCATCGAGAAGGCTGTTGTCGCCCTGGCTTATCGGAAAAACACCCCGGCAGCGTGGACAAGAGACCATATCACCCACCCGTGCCCAACCTTTTCCGTGGGTGGCGGAATTCACTGATGCGGAAATAACGGTTCCGCCGTGACTTGTTTTATCACCCAAAACAATGATGTTACTCGACATGACATGCTCTCCCCAATTGCCGAACACAATGAGCATTAGAACGGAACAGCTTCCAAAGTTCCCGTGCCTTGATAAGGAGCCGTTGCAATCCAGATAACATCGAGCGCTTTGTTGTACCAGAACTGCGCACCGTCCAAGAGGCCCGCGCCGGCAATTACAAAGGCCGTCTGCACGGCACCAAGCGAATTAGTGCTGGCGAGAGCCCAGCTCTGCACATCGGGCTTAGGAATGCCTCTGGAGGCGAAATAGCGCTTCTGGTCAAAGTCCCTGCATTCCATTTGTTTGCCGCAGTATTTGGCGATATAAGAGGCGAGCTTGTGAATGCCGTCTTTCCCGAAACCGAACTTGGAGGGGTTGCGTACATCAATGTTTGACATCGAGCGTCCTTGCTCATCCAGTCCGACGATGCTTGACCAGATCGAGCGCAGGAGTTGATAGCACTGACGGCCACGTACAGCAACATGGAAGTGCAATGCCCCCCGCTGCTGTTCCTCAATCACGGCCACATAATGGAAATCGACGCACTTTCCAACCCGGCGCCGGAATTTGTCCCAATCCTTGAGCGCCCTTTCGCGATCAATCATGTTGTCGCGATAGGTCAGCGTAATCATCCGATCCGCCCCGATGGACTTGCAACGCTCCCTTACGTTCTTCTTGGCATTGCGGGCGGCGACAGCTTCATTACGCTCGCGGTTTTCTGATTCGCCGCGCCTGGTGCGCTTGCCGATAATCGGAGCCGGGCCTTTGAAGTGCTTTTCACGGCAGACAGTTACTTCCATCTGACCGTCTGGATATGTGACCTTACGGGCCACGTATCCGCCGCCTGCTTCATGGTCAGGCCGCAGCTTTGACCGGTTCTTTTGGTGCGGCTTTTGGTACGTAGGGAACGATGGAATCCACTACGGACTGGATACGCTTGTCTTGGGCGACCGACAGGCGGAAGTCAACTTCGTACATCCCTCGCGGAATATCGTTGTATTGCTTCGGCAGAAGCAGTTCGCCAACGAGCGGTTCCACTTGGCCGGTCTCTTTGTTGACGTGGTGGACGATGCACTGCGCAAAGCGCATGTCGTAAGCGTTGCCGGACTTTTTTCCGACGCCAGACAGGGGAACAACGTGAATGATTTCAATGATCGACTTAGCCATTTTTCGAGCCTCTAGACTGAATATTGAGAAGGGATAAGCACAGAGCCAGACGGATGCCCTCGCGCTTGTGATATGGTACGCATTAACCAAATATGCTTTAACCAAATATGGTTAGCGCAAGGCAAATATTAACCATATTTGGTTAGTTAACCTAATCGGAGTTTTAAATGACCTACGAAGAATTCATAGCAAAAGCCATTCAGGGGCGTAGCGTTAACAGCTTGGCGAAAGCCTGGGGCATACCTCAGACATCCCTGAGCAACTACTCACTAGGAAAAACGCTCCCGGATTTTTCGACGGCATTGCTATTAGCCAGAGAAGCGGGAATGGAAGAGGCTGAAGTGTTCCGATTGCTCGCACGTGAAGATGCGAGGCGAAAAAAAGAAAAAGGACGAATCAAGCAACCGCTAGAAAAATTATTACCGTCTTTTGATTTGTTACTGCGTACGGCAAACACCTGCTGGATTCGAATCCGGCGAGTGGCGCAGTAACTGATTTTGCCTATCAAACTTCCTACAAATTATGCGAAATCGGCGATATTCCAAATGCGGGAAAGCAACCACATAAATTCTCGTTATTTGGGAACATATTTTTCTTGGCAACCACCTATCAACCCGGATAAACGAAACGCGAGCCCCATATGAGATATCCCAATATCAGATACGGCCACCAAGGCGAACTTGAGTTTTGGATGCAAGGACATTCAGTAAAGGAAGTTGCCAAACGGCTTAAACGTTCTGAACGATCCGTGCATGATTGGCTGCACGGCAAACGGAAAATACCTTGGTGGGTTCCAGAGATTCTCAGGCTCCAGCACTACGAATACCAGGATCGACTCAGGCAAATGGGCTTCAAAGCGCCTAAGACAAAGCTGGCCATCGCTACCGCCGACATACTAGAGTTTCCTAAGCCCTGCGACCCGACAAGCACCCCGAGAAAGCCCTCGAACCAGCGCGCCGAATTCACCCCAACCAGCGCCCGCTAACACGGTGCTATACTGACTGAAAGCAGCCCAATGGCAACCACACTTTTTGATACTCACGAATACGTAAAGCGGCTTGAAGCAACTGGTGTTCCAACCGAACAAGCCGAAGCGCACGCAACTGCCCTAGCCGAAGCCATGAATAACGAACTAGTCAAAAAAGCCGATCTAACAGAATTCCGCGCCGAGGTGCGCGGGCAATTCGAGCTGCTCAAATGGATGCTGGGTTTTATGCTGGCCGGCACAGTGGGGATTTTGTTTAAGATTTTCCACTGACAAGCTCCCTGCTCTTCGTCAAACACAAAGCCCCGGAATTTCCGGGGCTTTTTTTCAAGCCATTACAAAATCACTCAAAAACTTGCGCACGCCAGTAATCATATCGACCACCTGACCTGAGGAATATTCCTCTGTCTTACCATGCGCTGCACTGTTACCAATTGCTGCTAATGCCGTAACCATTTTTTGTTGAACCGTTGTGTAACGGCCTGCCTTTACCAAGTCCGCATTCATCTTATCTAATTTCTGCATAGGAATTGATTCTCTGTTGCAAAGTTCCTTTATCGCCGATTCGAGCACAATACGGGCACCAACAGCCGCCGCAGCATGATAACCAGACGCCAATAGTTCCTGCGCCATATCCAATTCGTCGCTGAAAAGCTCTGCTTGAACCAAAATACGCACCTGAAGCAAATACCCGCCCTCAAAGTCACTTTTTGCAGCTTTTAGCGCAGATCGCAACCGTTTCAGGATTGAGAGGTTCGAATCGCCGAAATGGGCCTTCTCCAACTTTGCAAATTCACGGAGATATAGCGAATCAGCCCCACATGTTTGCGTCAACAGATTCAAGACCTTAAGCTTCCACTCGATAAATTTTTCATTATCGACATACTCTACGTTTGAACCAAGATATTCACTCCAAGAGGTAGTTTTATCAGCCACTAGAGAATCGGCTTCATCTAATAACGCGGTATACCTTGCTTGAAAAATGTTTTTAGACATCCATTGCTCCTAAAACCAACGCCAAGCCCCCCCCGAATTCTAGGGCGACTTACTTCACTTTACGAAGCATCTCTCGCCATGAAATTCGAACCGTATCTCTCCATCACTTCTGGTCGTTAAAACAAAGCGATTGCCTGCAGTCCCCCTAAAGCCATAAATACCCTTCGCTTTACTTTGATAGTACTGAACTGTTTCTTGTGATTGGTATCTCTTGGCACAATCAGAAATAACGATCTGAACCGCCCCGGATTTTGAGGAGGCTCTAACTCTTGAGAGAATAGAGCCATGAACAAGAAATCAAGCAAGTTTTCCCCTGAGGTACGAGAGCGTGCGGTGCGCTTGGTGCGTGAGCAGCGGGATGAGCATTCCTCCACGTGGTCTGCGGTCCAATCGATTGCGCCGATGATCGGCTGTACGCCTCAGACGCTGCTGGACTGGGTCAAACGCGCCGAGGTCGATAGCGGCGAGCGGGATGGCGTCAGCACGGCCGAGCGTGAGCGTATCAAGGCACTGGAGCGCGAGGTCAAGGAATTGCGCCGTGCTAACGAGATTCTCAAGACCGCGAGCGCTTTTTTCGCGCAGGCGGAGCTCGACCGCAAACTGAAGTCGTAAATACCTATATCGATCGCTATCGGGATATCCACGGGGTCGAGCCGATCTGCAAGGTATTGCAGGTTGCCCCGTCAGCATATCGGCGTTATGCAGCGAGGCAGCGCAATCCTCAATTGTGCTGTGCTCGTAGCAAGCGTGATGCGGTACTGCGAGTTGAAATCAGCCGGGTGTGGCACGCCAACATGCGTGTGTACGGTGCTGACAAGGTGTGGCGACAGCTGAATCGCGAGGGCGTATCTATCGCACGTTGTACGGTAGAGCGGTTGATGCGAAAGCAAGGGCTTCAGGGAGCCCGGCGTGGTAAGCAACTTCGCACCACGCGTTCTGATCCCAAGGCAGCCTGCCCGTTGGACCGGGTCAATCGTCAGTTCAAGGCTGATCGTCCCAACCAGCTTTGGGTGTCCGACTTTACCTACGTATCGACCTGGCAAGGCTGGCTGTATGTGGCCTTCGTCATCGACGTGTTTGCCCGTCGCATCGTTGGCTGGCGTGTCAGCAACAGTATGACGACGGACTTCGTGCTAGATGCGCTGGAGCAGGCGCTCTATGCTCGCCAGCCCGAAGGCAACGGCGGCTTGATCCATCATTCCGACAGGGGATCGCAATACGTCGGGATTCGCTACAGTGAACGCCTGGCCGAGGCGGGCATTGCGCCATCGGTCGGAAGCCGTGGCGACAGTTACGATAACGCCTTGGCCGAAACCATCAATGGCCTGTACAAAGCTGAATTAATTCATCGCCGTGCCCCTTGGAAAACCAGGGAATCCGTCGAACTGGCCACGCTCGAATGGGTGGCTTGGTTCAACCATCATCGACTGCTGGAATCCATCGGCTATATCCCTCCGGCAGAAGCTGAGGCAAACTACTACAGCCGGTTCGCCAGCAATACTGCAGTGTCGGCATAACTTAAACCAAATAGCCTCCGCGAAAGTCGGGGCGGTTCAATCAGTTGGGGATTTGCACCAAAGTCATCAAACAACTCCTCACATACTCCGTTGGCCCTGCCGTGATGGGGAGCAACAAGAACATCCAGGCTTGGCATCAAAGCAGCGAAGTCTTGAAGACGCAGTAAATTTCTCAGACCGTCGTGTTCTATATCGCCGGTAAACAAAAACGTAAAGCCGCGGATATTGAGATAAAACACGAAAGAAAGGTTATTCTCGGTATCCCAATACGGCCACTTATTATAGAAAGACCTATATGAAACATTTGGAAAAGCCGGTGGATCACCCTGCCCCCCGTTCGCCTCGATATTAGTTAGGGTATTAACGATTACGTTAATGCCAGGCCCCATACCATCTTCGGACTTCAAATGCGTAATAACCGCAGCCGGAACACTTGGATTGCCCAAAATATAGTCAATGGAATAGCCCCTTGAATCTCAGGACACGAAGACTCTCTTAAAATAGAGGACAGTCTTATGACCAGTTTTACGACTAGGCAAACCGTGGACCATATCGAGATTCTGACCGAGCCGGAGCGTCGCAGAAGACGCACGCCCCAAGAGAAAATAGCCATCGTCCAGGAGACCTTGGCTCCTGGAGCTTCCGTATCAGCCGTTGCCAGGCGACACGGGGTGAACGCGAACCAGGTGTTTGGTTGGCGCAAGCAGTACCAGGAAGGCAGTCTGACTGCCGTCAAGGCTGGCGAGACGGTAGTGCCGGCCTCGGAGCTGGCCGCGGCCATCAAGGAAATCAAAGAACTGCAGCGGCTGTTGGGCAAGAAGAGCATGGAGAACGAGATTCTGCGCGAGGCCGTCGAATGGGGCCGGTCAAAAAACCTGATTGCGCGCTCGCCCTTGCTGCCGGAGGACGACCAATGAAAGTGGTTTGTGACGTTCTCGGTGTGGCGCGCTCTGCAGTGGCAGTAAAACGAGCCCGGAGCCCGGAATGGCGAGATGGCCGCAGTGTTCGCAAAGTCGACGACAGCGGCTTGCTCGAAGAGATTGAACTGCATGTTGCGAGCTTGCCGAGCTATGGCTATCGCCGCATCTGGGCTTTGCTGCGACGTAGCCGGGAATCTCTGGGCCAGGCGTGCGTGAACCATAAGCGGGTCTATCGCGTCATGCGAGAGCACGAGTTGCTGCTGCGCCGCCCTGGTGTGAGACGTGACAATCGACGCCACGATGGTCGCGTAGCGGTCAAGCAAAGTAATGCGCGCTGGTGTTCGGACGGCTTCGAATTCCGTTGCGATGACGGGTCTGCATTGCGAGTGACGTTTGCGCTGGATTGTTGTGACCGTGAGGCCATCAGCTGGGCGGCCACTACCGGTGGGCATAGCGGGGATGTCGTGCGCGACGTGATGCTGGCTGCCGTAGAGCAGCGGTTTGGGAGCACGCAGACTCCAGAGGTGATTGAATGGCTCAGCGACAACGGCTCTGCCTACATCGACCATCGCACACGCAGCTTCGCGCGCGAGCTGGGACTGGAGCCCTTGACCACGCCCGTGCGCTCGCCACAGAGTAACGGCATGGCGGAGCGGTTCGTAAAAACGATGAAACATGATTACATCGCCTTCATGGACAAGCCCGATGTGCCCACGGCGCTCACACATCTGGCCTCTGCCTTCGAGCAATACAATGAGCACCATCCGCACAAGGCCCTGAAATACCGCTCGCCTCGCGAGTTCAGACGGGCTGCAGCATCACTAACTTAACGATGTCTGAGTGTCCTGAATTGCGGGGGCAACTACAGTCAACTTTAATGCCCTCTTCGACAAGGTTAACTGCCCCGCTAGCATGATCCTCATCGTAGTTGGTACATACAAGCAAATCAACTTTTGAAACGCCAATATTTCGAAGATGTGTACCAGGATACCAAGGCCCTTCATTCGAGTCAGATAAATGACCGCAGTCAATGAGAATCCGGTGGGCTACACCATCCGCTCCTGGGATTGTGAGCAGCGCACATGCTCCGTGATCCATGTCGAAGAACTGCAAAACACCATCGTTTAGCGGCAGTATCATTTTTTTCCTTGTCTTCTTCAGCATATGCGTATGAATTAAACACCTCAATCGCGTAATGACGGAAAAATTTTAGGTATCTGAAGAGCATCGCGACAGCTACAAAAGCCGAAATCAAAGAGATCCATAAATGAATTTTTGGGCCATCGTGAAACAAATACGACCAACAAAGCAGGCCAGAATCAAAAATCGCAACAAACGCAACGTTTCGACAGAAGCCATATAGATTTAGAAAATTCGCGAGCCGATCCGCTACAGCAGGAACTCCCTTTATGCGAGTGTGCGCGGCTGCGAACAACGCTAGACCAGGCTCTTGAATATTTAGCTTCCTAGACTTTTCTAGCAAGAGCAATTGAGTTTCTTCAGGTAGAGGCTGGAAATATCCGAAAAAAATATATCGCAAAAACTTATGGGTATGAGTCTTGGCAAATAATGTATTCGATGGAGAACCTAAGACCTTTCCAACAAGAAGGCGCTCAAATACGAAGCTAGAAAAGCTCGCAATCATCTGCCCAACTACATATGCAGAAGACATGGCGATAACGCCTTGCACAACAGTCCAAGATTCCCTCATCAACAAATTCGATTCAGCAACTTGATCCAGTGCAAAAAGCAAAAGGAAGCCAGCCGATAGGTAGGCCCAGAAATCGTATGAAGTAAACGGAATTTTTTGATCCATCTATGCCCGCCTTAATTGGATCGGCCAATAAGCTATGCAACGCCAGATAGCTAGGTGTGCATAGCTCCCCGTCCGCTACGTCGACAAAAATGGAACGTCCCAAGATCCATTTCCCTATATTGTTATTTTATCCATAAATTTGTAAGGCAGCGTGCGGCCAATCAAAAAGGCACTGAATTTAAGCTTCCTAATCCCTCATAGGGAGCCGTTGCAATCCAAATAACGTCTAGAGCTTTGTTGTACCAGAACTGGGCACCGTCCAAGAGGCCCGTACCGGCGATTACGAAGGCCGTCTGCACCGCACCGAGAGAGTCAGTACTCGCGAGCGTCCAGCACTGCACATCGGGCTTAGGGATACCCCTTGAGGCGAAATAGCGCTTCTGGTCAAAGTCCCTGCACTCCATCTGCTTACCGCAGTATTTGGCGATGTAGGACGCTAACTTGTGAATGCCGTCTTTGCCAAAGCCGAATTTGGAGGGATTACGGACATCGATGTTTGACATCGAGCGCCCTTGCTCATCCAGTCCGACGATGCTCGACCAGATCGAGCGCAGGAGCTGATAGCACTGACGGCCACGGACAGCGACATGAAAATGCAACGCTCCGCGCCGCTGTTCTTCAATCACCGCTACATAGTGGAAATCGACGCACTTTCCAACCCGGCGCCGGAATTTGTCCCAATCCTTCAGCGCCTTTTCACGATCAATCATGTTGTCGCGATAGGTCAGCGTGATCATCCGATCCGCCCCGATGGACTTGCAACGCTCCCTTACGTTCTTCTTGGCATTGCGGGCGGCGACAGCTTCATTACGCTCGCGGTTTTCTGATTCGCCGCGCCTGGTGCGATTGCCGATAATCGGAGCCGGGCCTTTGAAGTGTTTTTCACGGCAGACGGTCACTTCCATCTGCCCGTCTGGATATGTGACTTTGCGGGCCACATAGCGATCATTCCACGTGTTTCTGATGCCCTCATCGCTCCAGCCTGGAGCCTTTTGCTCGAATTCGTTGCAGGCATCAAACGAAACGTTTGACAGATCAAAATCCGGGGTATAAGTTGCAGACATTCATTCACCTATCTCAGCTAGTTGGATGAACGCCCTGATCGGATCGCGAGTCCTTTCAGGGCATTTTCTTTTGTGGACTGCCCTTCCCTACTCTCTTTTTTCTTTTCGGTTTGTCTGCCTTGGCATCCCGCTCCAGGCTTGTTTCCGTTAAGTATGCTTAATACAAGTCTAGGCGCTCGCTTCGCTCGCGCCGTCCTCGCAAGCTGCGGGCGGCGCGATCTTGCTACGCCTCTTTTCCGTTACGCGTAACGGAAATTCCCCCGCCTCATCGAGCGCCGCAGCGCCCTTGATCAACCGCATAAAGCCTGGCTTGTGAGTGCTACGCACTCATGGGCAGTTGAGGCCGTTTCTCCGATCAACCCGCCACCGTTTTCCAGAGTTCTCCGCCTTTTCGATGAACGATAGCCGGCGCGTCTTTTGCCGCAAGGGGGCATTCATAAAAGCGCCAGCAACCGCGCTTTTACAAACCTTCCCCCTTGCGGCAAAAGCCTCATGCGCCGTCTATTCGATCATCGGGCGAAGAACTCAGGAAAACGGCGGCAGGCGGTAGACGAGAAACGACCGAAACCGCCGGTCTTACGGAGGGCTCCGAATCTAGGAACCCGGTCAGCTTTAACACCACCTCGAAGGCGCGATCATGGCGCTTTTGCGGAGAATATTCAGCATCACTTCCCCCGTTATTTGTATGCTTCACCAGCGCGCAACCACTCGTCCAATAAAGCAGCCGTGATACATGAAATCTCTGAGACCAATCGGCTCACATCTTGAATACCCCGAATGATCACTGCATGCTTGTGTAATGACCCAGCGAAACCTGCTCAAGTTATGCGGCGAAAGCAAACGCCTCAGCCGGTGTCTTCATGCCCAGCATAAGATTGGCCGACAAGTTACGAGTCTTGAGCGCCTCGCGTCGCCCAATCTTGCCGCTGCGAATATCGCTGCATATCTGTATCTTGAATTGCGGGCTGTGCCTCCGATATGGACGTGATGCCATGATGTCGCTCCTCCTGAGAAGGCTCGACAAGCGTATCACTTCATCTCCTGGCCTTGGTCCAGCCCGAGGGCTTCACTCCATAAGTGGGTCAGTTTTCGATGCAATTCAACAATACGCTCGCTTAGCTATTTTCATCGTCGTAATCGTAATTTTCGTCCTCGAAAAACGGCTCCACATTTCCAAAATCGACCCTTTCAGCAATCGGATCAATCGCAACTCGCTGAAGGATGGGAAGATCATCTCCGAAATCAGAAAAGTCGAATTCTGCGCCAATATCGAAGGTAATTCGGCGCTCGTGCTCACTATCGCCTAAGTGCACCATGTCCTTGTCGATGCCGTCTTTTACGGAAAAGCTGAAGGAACAGTGAACTCGCACAGTCATATGGATGCTGCGTCGGACCGTAAAGATATCATCTCGATATTCAACCGGTTGGAACTCTGCACCCTCACGCCCTTCGAATTTCCAATCTTCAACAATCGCGTACGGGTCATCTGCATCCCAAAATGCGGTAGAGCTAGCATCGATTTGCCAACTCGCACTATCTATGGCCTCATCGATCTCTCGCTGCAATTGTTCCTTGAAGTCCGAAATGGAATCCGTGTCTACCAAATCAGTAAGCTGTTTTGCCAATGCATCGACGTCGACTTGATCTTCGTCGTCCGACATATTATTTGCTATAGAACTCGTAGCGACCGTTTCCGACTTCTCGCCCAAATCAATGATATCTCCAACATTTACGTGGATCAGATCGAAGCCTCTGCGATAAAATGAATAGGTTAACTGTCCGTCTAACCCGATGTTATTCCAGCAAATACCGTCTGCTTCGCTCCAGTTGCTGCGGATGCCTTTGACAATAGCCTGAACGGCGGCACTATTGTCCGCGTAAAGACCTTGCGCGTAATCAAGCAGTTCTTCAAAATTCTTGGAACCTATCATCACAAACGATAGTGGACGTCGCACATGAAAACGTAATGCCCCCAAGTCTTCGTCCGCTCTCAAAAGTAAGGATAGCGAACGGATGATTTCTACGTCGTTAGAATCTATTTGGTATGCGTGGAGAAACTCCCCTTTTGTTGCTTGCAGTTGCCCACTCTCTTTTTCGATGAGATCTGGTGTTGTCAAATAGTCGAACGCAGAATTGAACGGGTTAGGATTAAGACAGAACTTCCAGAAATTCCTATTTGCCGGTATCGATACGATAGCGAGTTTTTTATTTATCAGCTCCCTTTTGATTTGATTGGCTTTAGCTATTTTTTCAGAAGATACTGAATCGTCGTCTGCCACCACTGTCTGACCAGAGTATCGTACTTCTTCGCCCTCATGATTGAGATGCGGCAATACCTGTGCCGATTCCATAGAGGCAGTTGTGGAGTATTCTTCTAAGGCGCGACGTAGTGATCGTTCGAATTCATCAGGAGAATGCACCATAATCACTGCCCGATCTCTCAGCAGCCCTTGGCGGAAACGCTCCATCCGGTCAGGCTCGCTCTTATACGGATCGCCAGAAAATGACTCATCCTTAAGCATGAATACCATGATCGGCTTGCGAAGTCGAAGTGCCGTCTGGTACTCGAGTTCGACGTGCAGAACTTTGTTCGGATCTGAATTTTGAGCTGCCTGCACAGACTCATTGTATGTCCCGACGAGCAACAGAACTATGTCGCACAATTCGAACTGATCAAGCCTTGTCGGGGTATTGGGGTGTGACTCTATAGGGGGCTCATTCAAAATCTCATGACCGAGGCCTTCCAGCAACTGCAACGCTTGCACACGATATTCGGCGAGCCCCGAGCCAGTTAAGCTGACCAGAATTCGCTTAGCTTCGTCGTCGTTAACGGAAGAGTGCCTTACACTTGGTCGTGCCGCGAGCTCGTCGAGCAAGTAGTGCACGTCAGGGTCATCACGACCAGCTGCTTGTAGCCGGCGTTTCGTATCAACTGACATGTCGTATATCTGGGCTTGCTCTTGCTCCGAAAATGTAGGCGCGGCTCGATGAAGTGTTAGCCCTGCTTGGAAGGCTAGGAAAGCTTGATCGCCGGCAATGCAATTGAAGAGCCACCCAATGTGGGCTGGGTCGAATCTATGCTGAAGAGCAACGATCGCTACTAGTTGGTTTCCAGCTGAGCTGCTCTGAGTGGCCAGTGTTATATCGGGTTCCAGAATAGGCGGCACGGCGGCTATCTGGTCCACGATGTTTTGCATTGATTCAGTCCTATCAGGGCTTGGTCTGGCGCTCGCGCGTATCTTATCGTATTCAAGTGCTAGGCCGCGTAGCTGGACTAGTGCTCCGTTTTGACCGCCTGGAACCATAGCAATGACGGCCTGCTCCAAGGTGCGCGGAGAAGGAAACAGAGTTGGACTGTAATACCAGTCCGACGTATTAGACGCGCCGAAATTCACCACCGACTCACCTAGTGAATTCTGCTTCGGCATTACTGGAAGTGCATCAAGCCAGCTGCTCGTGCGCTGTATCTGACGTGCAACACGCCTAGTCTCGACGTCGTCTAGGACAAAGACCATTGCATGGTTAGATGCCACGAGCCAGCTGTGTTGCTTGTCGGTAGCGAAAAACAGCAGGCATCGCAGTTCCGAAGAGCCAAGCTCGACAGCGCCTGTACTCAAGACATATTCCTTAACTTCGTTTTCGGATAAGAAGTAGAACTCAGCTTCGTGCTGACCCGTTGAGGACAATGCTGTTGTCATTTCGGCATTTTCACTTCCGTTCGATCGCGGAAGTCCCTTGGCAAGCACCGACCAGAGGTTTTGGCTAACGCTGAGGAAGGACCTTGCCTGCTCCAGAAGTAGCTCATCACCCATTGAGTCAGAAACTAGCGCAGGAAAGGTGGTATTCGCACTACCTACGTATGTCTCCACAAAGCGACGCGCTTGTTCGGCAATTTTTGACACTGATTCAGTGATGTGATTGCCTTCACTTAATGTCAAGCTGTCGAGTAACTCTTCTCGGATACCGGGCACGAAATCGTATTCAATTAAGTCCGCCGGAAGGTCCGCATTCGGTGGTGTTATCCGTTCAATCAGCCCGCTCAGCAAGACCTCCGCCAGATGGAATTGAGCCCTTTCTGGCATACCCATTTGCATCAAGCGCATCACCGGCAGGCTAAGTGGCATACCAGAGAGAAGGCGCAGCAGTTGAAATGCGGAAGACGAAGCGATCGCGCGAAATGCGACGATGCGCTGGCGGGCTGATACAGCTTTTATATTTGATTCTATTGGCTGCGATGCAGTTTCTAGGCGGATAGCTGCATGAGGAACCCGACGTGAAGCCATCGAAAAGCGTGCCCAGGTTTCAAGCCGGGCAGGCTCCAAGCTCGTCACCGGCACGGTTAGCGCATCCCGCGCAGGCTCGATCTCGCCAGTAAATGGATTGCGTAGCCGCAGGCGTCCCGTAGGAATACCAGGTGCATGCGCAAGGACTTCTTCGCTTGCGTCGCCAAGGAGTGTGTGAGGCCAAGTATGATGTGGCATCAGTTGCACGATCGCTGTCGGTCCACAACGTCCGAGTGCTGCCACTAGATCTGTTAAAGCTGCGTGCTGCCAGAGGGGGGACGTGCCGGTCGTGACGAACCAGCATAACCGCCTCCCCTGCGGGTCTATTAGAATCTTCGGTGTCGACTCCGTAGAGCTGGGTGTCTTCAAAATCAAGGCGTTCTTACGCATTGCGTAGCGCCACAGGCGTACGCGCCGGAATGCTCCATGCCTCGCCAACATACGCTGTAATTCCAGTAGCGTGGCGTCCCAGACATGCATTGCATCACTAGCCTCAGCTAGGATTGCAACTTCAAACCAGCGTTCTAGCGACGGCCGATAGACTGGTGTTATCGAGCGCCATTCGGCACTCGCCTCAGCGGTTGCAATCGGGTCGAGTTCTGTTTGTTGGGACGACAAAAGGCGACGCTTGAACGGCTTCAGGGCTCGTTCTAGGAACAGTCGCTGTGGGAGCGCATCCCCGGCCGGGATATTGATCCGCGACGCCCCGATCTTACCGAAAGGGTGCGTGAAATACGACGGATAGATTGGAACTACCGAATCACTCTTCTCGTTGTCGGCCGTGGTGCCCTGCTCCATCTGAGAGTCATCAAGAGACTCGTCTACGGCGTGTGCTTTCTGCGCAAGTTGAGTGCTGCTGGAACTCTCAGACATGACTGTCTCATCCGGCTTGGCCGCGCCCCGTAGCGCCAACTGCAGACCCAGCCAGACAACGTCGGCCAGCGTGTCCGCGTCGGGGGCCACTACTCCCAGCGCGAGTAAATGCTTCCGACACAGCCTGGCTGCGGAGGAGGAGTTCATCCGTCCAGTTCCTGAAACACAGTAAAGAGCATGCGCTTGCGATCGGCGTCCGATTGGAGCTTATCGGACGAGAGCAGCAGATGCACGGCATTGAGTAACTGGTCAGTCGCCAACGTCGCGGTATTTCGCATTTTCACGAAATCCGAAATAATCGACTCCACATTCTCGCCCAATAACAGGCCGTCGAAGTGAGCTTCAACAATACCTTGCAACTCGCTCTCATTCGGTTCTCGGATCTGGCACTGCACGCATCGCCGAAGGAACGGAGCCGGAAAATCACGCTCCCCATTGCTAGTCATGACTATGAAAGGATACTCTGTGAAGGTAATCTCTCCCAGATGCACATCGATCTCTTCGCCCCGTGCCGGAATCCTCACCTTTGGGTGACGTGCAGCGGCACGCTTAAGTTCAGGAATCACAAAATGACCTGTATCGAGTACGTTCAACAGATCATTCGGTAAGTCGACATCACTTTTGTCGATTTCGTCGACCAATAGTGCTCGCGGCGCATTTGGGGATGCGAGCGCGGTGCCAAGTGGGCCAAGCGTCAGAAACATGCCAAGTTCTTCAGCTTTCTCAGCTTGCACACCAGCCCCCGATCGGGCGCTCGCTTGCTGTATATATTGTAGACGTGCAAGTGCATCGTATTGATACAGCCCCTCTTGTAGCGTCGACCGAGAGTTGACTGCCCATTCAATTACCGAACCGAGGCCTAGCTGATGTGCTACAGAATGTGCAAGCGAGCTTTTTCCGGTGCCTGGTCTGCCTGTTAGTAGCAGCGGTCGCCGAAGATAAAGCGCGGTGTTGACCGCATCGACGACTTCCGGATCTGCTTTGAAAGTCCGTGCAAGGACAGCCTCTCGCTTTTGACCTGGCTGGCGCCAAGGTGGAGCAGGTGGCAACGAGATCCTCTGTCCAACGGGGGGGGACAGCGGGTCGTAGATTTTCCAGTTCGTCATGATATCGTCCTCTGAGTTGTTTCCGTAAAATTCCACCCGTAAGGATTGCGGCTGGGATCATCTATGAACAGCCAGAGACTGCACAGAACGGGATCTTGGTCGTTGCTGCGCTCTTGGCGTAATGCTTCGGCGAGAATATAAGGCCGCGTTGCTTGACTTACTCCGTGGTGTTGGATGAACTCGCGTACTTTTTGCTTGAATTTGCTCGGTTCGCTAGGCTCAATGCGAGGCCAGCACATCCACGGATCCCCCTTCAGAAGAGCACCAAAGAACGATGACCTATTGCGGTTTGGCTCTACAAGCGATGGCCCCGGGAATGGCAGGCCAACAATGTGCCCACGCTGTAGCTCGTTAGGCCAATCAATATCGAGATCTGGGTTGGTGGCGACATAATTTAATTTAATCTCCGACTGTTGTAGCCAGTTACCAGGTTGAAAACGAGGAGGCCCTTTCATTCGGTCATGCCAACGAAGGACCAAGGCACACTGGGCTTCGAGCCATGTGCTGGTGCCCAATTCGTTATCCACTAATTCGAACAGTTCGCGTGGACTGCACAGCAGGTCATTCGGCGCAAGTAACTCCACAATCAGTTGGCGACGATACTTGATCTTGGCTATCTGAATTAATTCATTGATTTGTTCAATTAACCTTTCGGCATTCGATGAAACTTGCCAAGATGGATCAATTTCATCGTCCTGATATAACCACGACCCGGCAAGCGACAATACCTTAGTAGCCTCGGCGTATTGCAGCCCAAGCAACAAGAATACCGGTCCGTCCATTCTTGGCAAACTCGCTACCGCGCCATCCCAGCGGGGGGCTAGCTGCGCCATACCACGCGCTTGCGCTTCGAAATCTCGCGCATTAGCAGGTACTTTGGAACGGGCCCGCCGTGCCGCCAGTGCCAGCAGCCGGATGCAAGAATCTAGTCCCCGCTCCAAATTCATTTGATCCAATAAGCCCACCAAAAGGCTAGCCAGGCTGTCCGACGATAACGCATCTAAGTTATCGATCGCAACGATCTGTTGACAAAGCTCCTGCCAATCGCTCCATGACAGGCCGATACGTTGGCATAAGGATTCAAGTTCGCGTGCTAGCTGCAAACGCTGCCAGGCATCGTGCAGAACTTGTCCGTGAACCCGCGGAGTCTGGCTGCCCACTTGATTCAATTCATTCAACAAGGCGTCCATGCTATTGTGCCGCAAGGCATCACAGAGCCGCTGATTATCAACGACGCTATTAGCAATTGCACTGCGCAGGTAGTCGAACTCCCGAAGACTGCAGCGTGCGGCACGCGCGAAGGATCTCGATACATTCTCTCTCTCTCCCCCCAAGTAATCCCACATATCGCCGGATCCAGTGGTTCGTTGCAGCAGAAACGCACGAGTGGATAGGGGCGATTGATCCAAGCGGCGCTGCAGTTCCGCAAATAAAGGAGCCGGCTGAGGTGGAAACTCCCGCTGTGAGTCAATGAGTAGGTCGATTACGCTACCCGAGAATCCAGACGTGCTAGTGCTGGCCGCTACCACCTCTGCTGCGGCCGCGGAGAAATAGAAATATTGCTCCGTCGGTATATCTCCTGGGCCTTCAAATCGAAGCACTTCAGAGGCCTGGACGACCTGTGCACAGGCATCGAAGAATCCAATCTGGCACCGAGGGAAGACATCGCTGCGTAGACGTGTAAGGAGTGAGTCGACATCGATTGCGCGCAGATTCGAGAGATCGCGAGAATCGGCACACAGTAGCATTCGTTCGTTGCTAACCATGATGCCATGACCTACCCAGTAAATTAGCAGTGTTCCGTCTCCTTCGAGTTCAAGCAGCGCGTTCTGCAGCTCCTGCTGAGTGGCGCCGGTTTGCGAGATTCTTCCTGAAAGCTGTTCGATTTGTTCGTTGTAGCTAGGGGTAGTGGGAAGTGAGTAGCTCAGGACAATATGTGCTAAGGGATCACGTTCTGCAATCGAGCGAGCGAGTGAAAGAGCCCTCTCACCAATTGGTGATGGGATATCGAGTCCGTTGTTAGCAATGCCGACCGGCCCATAGCGTTCGACGGCGACGATCCATACAAAGGTGGTCATATAGTCGCTTCCCGAAATGCATATCCCCACTTCGGACTCCGAATGTAGGTAGGCAGTGTTCCAAGAAGAAAATCAAGGTAGGAAACGGTCAATTTCGGCCCAGACTTCTGCATCGTTATGCCAATACGCACTGTGCGACTCGGGAAATGGCTGTCCGTTATCGACCTTGACGTCATGTGCGAATCCTTTGAAAAGCGTCTGCCCGGCATACGAGAGAAAGTCGCGAGGGTCGTAAAAATTGAGCCAGCGCCGTGGGAAAAAATCAGGCAATCCGGCACCGTAAGGACGGGATGCCAGCGCATCAATTTCATAGAAGAAAGGAGCCTGAGAACCCACCGTTATCAAGGCTGCTAAGTTCCGATTGTCGCTGGCAAGCCAATCCACGGCTGCAACACCTCCTAGGCTGTGCGCAAGAATAACGCTTGCACCAGTGTGCTTGACGCGTTCACCAATGAAGTTTCGCAACGTCTCACCGCGGGCTTGATAACGCAGGATATCTCCGAGCGGTGCGCCACTCGCATCGGACAGTGCGCCACGTCGCGGAACCATGAAGTTGGTGACCTTGCCTAGGAACCAATCTTTCACACCGAGACCGGCCCCACCAAATTGCGACTGCAGGGCCGCCACCAGTTGGTCGCGCTGTTCTCCTGTCATGCCTGGTAGGGCGGACTCGCGCAACCAAGCAGTAAACGCAGCCACTACCGCGCGAGACACTAGAGCCGATAGTTGCCCCTCTGTTCCGCCAAGTGTTTGGAATGTCCCACTCCATGCGACGTCGGCAGCAAGATCAGCAATAAAACCTGGCCACAGGTCGGCTAGCTGCCAATTCTTCAAGATTTTAAGTGGCGTTTCCGCGGCACCTGCTGCTACGAGCATGTCCCACACTGCAGGCCCCCGCGAACCACCGAGTGGCTTTGGCAAGTCAGTGACACGTAATTCGAGCAACGGATCTTCTGCCAATAGCGTCCAGCGGGCCATGGCTGCTGCCTCGATTGCCGCAGGCGCTGCACTTCCGTTAACATAGCCAGGAATTGACAGTCCCTGAGAATTCAAGCGAGCACCGAAGAGATCGCCCCAATTGCAACCCACTATTTCATAGCGAGGAAGATAAGCTTGAACCTTGCTTGCAATTAGCTCCAATGACCGCTCAAAAGCTACAGTTCGAACTCCAGTTCCGTGGATGAAAAGAATTTTTTCGCTCACAAGCTCCCCCTTTATATTCGCCAAGCCAAAGTATCCCCAAAGCCGACAATTTTTCGGTATTTTAACGGTTAACTACGTCGTATATGCATAGAGTTGGGCGCAATGCCAGAAAATATTGCCACTCTAAAACAATCAAACATCGAAAAGGCCTAGTGCCCCTAGATCTTGCAGGAAAAATGGCATGATTTTTCTTTGAGATTCTTTGGATAATCAGGTCCTAAGGTCTTTTCCCGCTACGCTTCCTCTGCAGCAAGCACATATTCTGTTGAATTGCATCGAAAACTGTCCCATTAATGGAGTGAACCCCTCGGGCTGGACCAAGGCCAGGAGATGAAGTGATACGCTTGTCGAGCCTTCTCAGGAGGAGCGACATCATGGCATCACGAGGTCCATATCGGCGGCACAGCCCGCAATTCAAGATACAGATATGCAGCGATATCCGCAGCGGCAAAATTGGTCGACGCGAGGCACTCAAGACTCATAACTTGTCGGCCAATCTCATGCAGATGTGGCTAGGGCAGTTTGATCGCGGTGAGCTGGATGCAGAAGATGCTGCTGCGTCGACGGTTGCAGAGTACGAGGCACATATTGCCGCGTTGGAACGGAAGGTAGGCCAGCTGACGATGGAGTTAGATCTCCTTAAAAAAACGCCACGGTTACGACTCGTCAGCAACAACGAGAACTCATCGATCGTCAGCGGCCCCAAGCCTGCTCCATCCGACGAGGATGCCAAATGATCGATCTGCCGCGTAGCAGCTACTATTATCAGCCCAAGCCGGCTACTGCCGCACTCGGTGATGCTGAGTTGGCCCATCTGATAGAAGACATCCACGATGTATTCCCTGGCTATGGCTATCGTCGAATCACATTGGAATTGAGGGCACGCGGGCATGTGGTCAATCACAAGCGCGTAGCCAGGATCATGCGTGAGCACGAGGTATACGGCCATCATCGGCGCAGGTTCAAGCCAGTGGCCGGCTCTGAAACTGACGTCGCCGTCTTTCCTAATCACTATCAGAACATCATTCCAACGGAGCCAGATCGTGTCTGGGTTGCCGATATCACCTACATCCGAATAGCATCCGGCTTTATCTACCTGGCCGTTGTTTTGGATGCTTGCAGCCGCAAGGTAATCGGCTACGCTTTATCTAAGCGGATCGACACGCCTTTGGCCCTGGCCGCGCTGACGGCCGCCTACAGAATTCGCAAGCCGGCGCCAGGCACCTGCATTCACCATACGGATCGTGGGTGTCAATATGCCAGTGCCTTATACCGGGATTCTTTGGAGGAATTTGGTCTGATAGGATCGATGAGTGCTCCAGCCAATCCATATCACAACGCCCAGGCGGAGAGCTTCATGAAGACGCTTAAGGTCGAAGAGGTTTATCTGGCCGGATATGAGAAATTCGACGACGTGGCAGCGAGACTGCCATACTTCATCGAAGAGATTTACAACGAACGGCGTATGCACTCGGCGCTGGGCTATCAATCACCTAACCAGTTCGAAGCACAACTTGCTCGGCAAGCGGCTTAGTTTCTCGACCAACCTTGGTCCAGCCCGAGGGGTTCACTCCATAACAAGAAATTTGCATCCTAAGTTGACCCATGTTTAGACCACAATCCTGCTCAAGACAGCGAGCGGGAGAACGGAGTGATAAACGTGGCCCTACTTGGAATTATTCGGCGCTGGTACATCAGAGACCGCGTTTCGATCAGGGAAATAGCCCGTAGGCTAGACATTTCCCGAAACACTGTTCGTCGCTATATTCGGTCCGCGGCGATCGAACCGTCCTCTCCCACCAGGCAATCACAGAGCTCGCTCGATGAATTCGCGCCTAGACTTTCCGCCTGGCTGAGCGCTGAGGCAGTCAAATCACGGAAGCAAAGAAGAACCCTGAAACAGATGTTCCTGGGACCTGAAAGAGCTGGGATATGAGGGTCGTATGACCGCGTAGCTGCCTTCGGAAGGCAGTGGAAAGTGGATCAGATGGCGAGGGTCAATTCTGCGAGCAAATCAACAGATTCGGCGCGATATCACAGTGTTCACATAACACAGTAGTAGTTCTAAGCTGCATCGCTCTATCTCGCACCTGCGCACAAGCTTAGAACCTTTTTTTAGCTCAACCTTCCTTACCTTGCGCACCCGTACCCCAATGACAATCAGCGCTCCGCCAGCAAGCCCTTACTAGACTCCCGTCGAGCTAGACTCTGACGCAACACTCGAGCTCGAAACTAAAAATTTACTACCGATAAGTGTTGCATTCGGAACCGCTTCAAACGCAACAAAAGGGAGGCACCAACGACGCAACACTATTAAAGCAATAAATCAGGATTTCTGAGTGAAATTGCTCGCAACACAGCACCTGAAGTACCAAGATTGCGAAGTTTGATAGGCGAGTAAAAGCGAGTGGACAAAGACCCTTTGCAGAACTATCGCATCGAACGAGCCACTCATATTCCCATTTTATGAGAACAGGAGGAAGTATGAGATATCCGAACACACGTTATGGCCACTTAGGCGAATTAGAATTTTGGATGCAAGGCGACTCCATCCAAAGAATAGCAAAACGGCTAAAAAGGTCAGAAAAGACTGTCCAAAATTGGCTAAATGGCCGAACCAAAATACCCTGGTGGGTCCCGGAGATACTTCGACTGCAACATTACGAATATCAAGAACGCCTCCGGCAAATGGGCATTCCTCAGCCTAAGACCAGGCTGGCAGACCTTTAGCACCAGATGTCCGAGCTTCTGACTTCGCATTTGATGCTTACCCAATGGTGGGCTTACGGCAGCACACGGCGCTAGTAAGTTTCGGCAAAGTACCAATCAGACCGCCTCAGATCCGCAACGCACACCTGCCCCACCCTCCCAACATGCTGTCCCACGTCCAACGCCACTGCCAATTCATGGCCTTGTTCGCCATCGCCGCGCAATTGCTGATGATGTAACCACCAGTTCCGTGCGACGAGTTGTGTGAGTTGCTGATGTTCCGGGATGCTGGCGGCGATACCCTTCCCCAACTGCAACGCAGGTTGCTGGTCGACATTAAAGCACAAGGCAATGTGAGCGGGGCTGATAGACAAGCCGGCACCAGTAGCCTTGAGCCAGGCCTCCTTGAGGGCCCAGGTACGCAGAAAGGCGCTGGCCGCTTCCCCGGGAAATTCCCGTTCGTAGTGTTCGACATGACGGCGCTCCTGCGGTGCTAGCACCAGATCGTACAGTTCGCGGCTCTGCTGCGCACTGAGCTTGCCCTGTAACTCGACGTCGACACCGACCGCACAATCTGCGTGGCTGAAGGCCAGCGCAATCATACCTTCCGTGTGGGATACATTGAATTGCAGCAGCGGCACGGTCAGAGCCGGTTTGCCATAGGCATTGTGTGTGAACTGCCAGACACCTGGAGCGATCTGCGGGTGATAGTCACTCAGCACTCTGCGCAGCATGCCACGCGCGGCTAACGTCCGGCATTGGTCGTCGCAACGCTGCAAGGCATGCACGCGGCGGGTTTCCTCGGGAGCAAGAAAGACCGCCAGCGCGGCGGCCAATGGCGGGGCAATAGCCTCGGCCCCGGTAAACAGGAACAGGTCAACAGTGCCCGGCACCGGCATGCTTAGGCACTGGCCACGGTAAAGCGTCTGGCCATTGTCGTTCAACCGCGCTGACCCGGCACCGCCTTGACGGACAGAGGCGGCTGCCCCGGCGGCGCCACGGCCTTACGTCGCAATATCCATAACACCAGGCCACTGACCAGCACAGCGATGGTGACCAGATCCAGCAACGCCCAGATGATCTTCAAGGGAATGCCGCCAAAGTCGCCGAAGTGCAATGGCCGTGAACTCAGCAAGACCGTCAGATACCAAGGCATCGGCAAGGTAGCGCTGAGCTGGCCGCTCTGGGCATCGACCAGAACCGGCGTGGCCAGTCGCGACGTCAGCGCCGTATCGCCCTTGGTCCAGATCAGGTAGTGGTGCGGACTGCCGAACTGGTCATCGGGGAATCGGATGCTTCGCACGCTCTTGCCCGGGGTGGCGCGCAAGGCGGTGTCATAGGCGGCCTGCAGCGAACTGAGCTGGTGCGGCATTGCATGGCCCTGATAAGGCTTCAGCAAGGCCTGCATCGCGGTGGCGCGCCAGATGTCGTAGAGCGGCGTGGACAACTGATTGATGATCCCGGTCACGCCAATCAGCAGCGCCCAGACGAACGTGACGATGCCGAGCAGGTTGTGTAGGTCCAGCCAGTATAGCCGTGCAGCCTTGCTCCTACGCACCGTGCCGAAGGCCTGATTCTTGGTGTAGGGCGCGTACAGCACCACGCCTGACACCGTGGCGATCACGAACAGCAAGCCCATGACCGCCAGAAACATCTCACCGGGCAACCCGGCGAACCAATCCGTATGCAGTTTGAACATCAGCCCCACCCATAAGGGCGAGGTGTGTTCGCCCGACCGGGCCGCATGAATCAGTGTGCCGCTGCGGGCATCGAAGCGCACCACGTGGTCCTGGTTGCGCGGGGCGTCGTAGGAGGGGCCCAGTCCCAGCCAGATTTGGCCGCTGTCTTCTTCAATAGAAAGCCAGCGCACCGTCTCGTTGGGGAACACTCCACCCTGGCCAGTCGCCGCCAGCACCAAACGGTCGAGATTGACCAGCGGCGTGCCGGCCGTAAGCTCCTCGGCCGGCGGGTCACCTCGCCAATGTTCGCTGATCTCGTCAAGGAAAATCAGCGGCAGACCAGTGAGGCACAACACCAGCAAAAACACGGTGCAGATCAGACTGGACCACTTGTGCAGCCAGTACCATTGGCGGATCGTCAAGGCCACGCGAAGCTCCGGTACTGGTTAGAGATCGACGCTGGCCGACAGCGTGAAGGTCCGCGGACGGCTTTGCATCACGAAGCCGTTGCCACCCAGCCAATAGCTCTTGTTGGTCAGGTTCTCGACGTTGAAGCGGAAAGCCGTGGGATGGCCCGCCAGCGTGGTCATGTAGCGCAGACCGGCGTCGTAACGCACCGAACTCGGGATGGATTGCAGATTGGCGGTGTCGATGTATTCACGTCCGGTATAGATGGTGCGCCCGCTAACGGTAAAGCCCGGTGCAAAGTCCCATTCCAGACCAAGGTTGGCCTGTACGTCGGCAGCGGCCTGTACCTTCTTGCCGTTGTTGGTGCCGTTGACGGTGTTGGTCTGGCGCGCATCGGTGAAGGCGACACCACCCAGCAGGCGGACATCGCGCGTCAACGAACCATAGGTATTGAGCTCCACACCCTTGGTACGCTGCTCGCCGTCGACGGTATAGAGCGTGCCGTTGGCTTGCGCATTGGGCGTCGTCAACTGGTAAGCATTGAGCGTGGTGAGGAAGCCGCCGAAGTCGTACTTGGCGCCGATCTCATATTGCTTGGAGACGTACGGAGCGAATACCTGCCCAGCATTGGTATAGCCGGACGGCACTTCCACCCCGGCTTGCAAGCCTTCGATATAGTTGGCATACAGCGAGAGATTGTTGATCGGGCGCACCGTCAGCCCGGTGGCATAGGTCAGCTTGCTCTTGTCGTAGCGCCCGGTCATTGCGCCGGTGGCCTCGGTATAAGTCTTGGTAGCGACGTTCTGTTCGCGCACGCCGATGGTCCATTGCAGCTTGTCGTTCAGGATAGACAGCGTATCCGACAAGGCGATGCCCGACAAATCGGTGGCGCCGGTCTTGTGCACGCTGTTGGAGTCGCGCAGCCCGGCGATGCTGGGCTGGCCGAAATAGACCGGGGTATAAATGTTAGAGGCGGTGATGCCGAGGTCATTGAGCGCGATGCCGTTGGTGACACTCAGGGTGGACGCTGTCAGCGACCACTTGTGTTTGACCGGACCGGTGTTGGTGGTACCGCGCAAGCCGGTTTCTGCGGTCCAGGTGTTGCGGTACAGCGGCCAGTACACCGTGCGGCGCAGCAGTGCTCCGGTAGATGAGGTCAGGAAGGTGTTGGCAAACAACTGCTCTTCCTTGAACTGCGAGCCACCGATGGCGGCATAGGCAGTGACGTCGGGTGTGATGTCGACCTCTGCACGCGCCGTGGCGAACTTGGTCTCGGTATTATCATAAGTCCATGAGTTCTGCCAGTTCTGCTTCGGATCGCTGGGCGGCGACGGAATTTGGAAGGTGCTGGTCAGCATGTAGGTGGTACGCGAAGGTGACTGGTTGTCGTTCTTGCGGTAACCCACATTGGTCGAGACACGCACGCCGCGACCGCGCCAGTCCATGGCGACCGTGGCAGTTCCCACTGTGCGCGACTGGTTGTTGACGGCTGTGTCGCCATCGCGATAGGCGGCGTTGACGCGGATGCCGAACTGGCCGTCTTCGCCCAAACGACGACTGAAGTCGATCGCGCCGCCGAACTGGCTGTCGGAAATCCAGCCAAAGGTCAGGCGCGTCAGTGGTGTTTCCAGCGCTTTCTTGGGCACCTGATTGATCATGGCCCCTACGCCACCACTGGGACCCAGACCGTTGAGTAAGGCATTGGCGCCGATCAGCACATCGATACGCTCCAGCGATTCGATGCCCGGGGTGCCGATACCATAAAGGCCGTCATAAGCGATATCGAGCTGAGAGACTTTGTTGCCACGCACGAAGAAATCGGTCGAACCGTCGTTGTCGGGGTAATAGATGCGCACCGAAGGGTTGTTGGCAAGTACGTCGGAGACCGACTTGGCTTGCTGATCTTCGATCAGTTGTGCGGTGTAGCTTACGGTATTGAAGGGGGCGTCCAGCACGTCGCGATTGCCTAAAAAGCCGAGGCGGCCGCCGGTGGCCACCTGACCGCCGGAGAACGGTGCCGGCAGCGCGTCAGGTGTCGGCACCTTGTCGCCGGTGACCACGACCGACGGCAGATTCCCGCTGGCGGTGGTGTCCTCGCTGTTGTCTGCAGCATAAGCATGTTGAGCGCACAGCACCGCGATAACGCCGGCGCAGGTTTTCATCTTGAACACGAAGTACCTCTTCTCTGTCATTGAACATGGCCAGCCCACGAAAGTGGACAGACGCCTTTATTGTTTGATTGGTATGGCTAAGGCTGGCTGGGGTATCGAGATCCCTCACGTTACCCGTGGCTGGAATACTGGTTGATTGACTTCTGGTTGATTGCAACTTCAGTAATGTGGGGTGGTGCCGTCTTGATAACACGCAAAGTCGCACCTTGTGGGCGGAAAGACGTCGGCCCTAATGATACTTGGCGAGTGAGTTTTTGTTATTTTCAACAAATAATAATAGTAACAATAATCATTATCAAAAGTAAAATCAAATCTGATTGTGGTAATTACGCAGAAAGCCACGTGCGGCGTATCACAACAACCTCCAACAATCCCTGACTCTGACAACCGCCCCCTCAGTCCAGAACGGCTGTGCGGCTCTTTCCTGATGCTTTCTTGCAATCCACTGGATGGCGCGCGCGCCGGCGCCCCGGAATACCGACCTCCCCCGGTGTGCCGACCAGCAGGCAGCCGGCCAGCTGCACCTGTCCGCGAAATCCCAGTCCAGCGCTCACCATATGTTCGCCGTCGGCCGTGCGCGCTGCGCCCACCGCCCAGCGCGCGCCGTAGCCCAACGCATGCACACTGTTAATGAGGTTCAACGCCACCGCCCCCAGCGCCAGCATCTGAGCCTCATCGGAGGCCTCGGGTGCTCCAGATAGCTGCCATTGCTGCCGGGCATCAGTGCCCAGAGCGATCACCAGTGGCACCTGCATCACGTTACTGGAAATAGCTTGCAGGGTACTTTCCGGCGCTGCGGGTGCGCGTTGCCGGGCGGCGTCGACCAATAGCCGTCCCAGCAACTGGCGGGCGCTGCCGCGCACAAACACGAACTCCCAGCGCCGCAGCTCATCTTGTCCGCGCAGCCTCAGTGCGGCATCGAAGATCAGTGCTAGCTGTTCATCCAGCGAGACGCCATGGCGCACCAATGATGCCGCCGATGGAGCATCGGCCGGGGATGATGGATTCATATGCCCTCCCCGGCTGGACTGACCGTCGGTAACAATGCCTGAATGGCATCGACCAACTGCGGCGACTTGACGATCTCCCGGTGCGACACCTGGGCGATGTGGTTCACCGACATCGTGCCGGTGCTGCTGTCTTCCCAGCCCTGACGCTGTTGCGGCGGCGTTTGGGCAGACCACCAGACGTGCAAATCGGCCCTGATGCGGCGCTCCAGTCCGGCGGAAGTTAGTGCCATCACGTAGTTCGGCGCACGTGCCAGATTTTCGGCTAGCCGCTGCTGGTCTTGCGCTGCGCCCCGGCTTTGCGGCTGAACATCGGCCAGGAATTGCGCTGCACCGTCGTCGCGTTCGGCCAGGCTGGTCCAAAACCGCTCCATTTCCTGAGCGCTGGGCTGGGTCCGGCGTACCAGTTCACGATTCTTGCCCAGCCGGTCGAGCGCGCGCTGCTGTGGTGACTTGGCGTCGACGGCACCGACCCACGCCACACTCTGGCCACGGCTTTCCAGTTGACTGGCGATTTCCAGCGCAAGCAGACCGCCCAGGGACCATCCCAGCAAGTGGTACGGCCCCTGCGGCTGCATGCTGCGTAGGCAATCCACGTGCAGTCGTGCCAACGCAGCGAAGTCACCGGGCCAGTCAGCGCCATCGCGCTCCAGCGGCACCTGCAGACCGATTACGTTGCAGCGTCCAGCCAACGCCTGCGCCAGATGGCGATACTCGAACACCACCCCGGACGAGGGCGGCAGCACGAACAGCGTGGGGCGGGAGGCATCGAAGTCGTTGAGCAGCATCATCGCGCCATCGCTGGCGCCGGGGTCGGGCCGGAGGCAATGAAGCGCCAGCGGGGCAATGCTCGGGTAGCGGAACAACAGCGGCATGCTGAAGCCGCCAATCGCACGCTGCCGCGCCAATCCGGCCACGCGCAGCGCCAGTAAGGAGTTGCCACCGATTTCGAAGAAGTTGTCGGTGACACCAAAATCGGCATGCCCCAGTACTTCCTGCCAGATCGCCAGCAGCGCTTCCTCTTGTGGTGTCGAGGGTGCCACCGGTTCGCGCGCGGCGGGGCTGGTGTCATGCGCCAGCAAGGCAGTGCGGTCCAGCTTGCCATTGGGCATCAGCGGCATGGCCGGCAGTACCACCAGCGCTGACGGCACCATGTAATCCGGCAGCCGCCGTTGCAGATAGGCGACCACCTCGGCTTTGTGGAAATGGCCGGTGGCAAACGCCACCAGCCTTGCTTGCGCGCCCTCCCCGACCAGTTCGACAGCGACATCGGCGACCCCGGGGGCACCGCGCAGCAGGTTTTCTATTTCGCCCAGTTCGATGCGCAGGCCGCGCAGTTTGATTTGCTTGTCGCGCCGGCCTATATAGTCGATGGCGCCGTCTGGGCGGGCGCGACAGATATCACCGCTGCGGTACATACGTGCACCAAAGGCACCTGACGGATCCGGAACGAAGCGTTCGGCGGTCAGGTCCGGGCGGCCCAGATAGCCGCGCGCCAGCGTATTGCCGCCGATGCACAGCTCGCCCTCGGCCAACAGCGGCATCACGTTGGCGTCGTCGTCGAATACCGCCACCTGGCGGCTGGGATAGGCCTGGCCGATCGATACGATGGCGTGCGCACCATCATCGGGGCGGGTCTGGCGCAACATGCATGCCACCGTGGTTTCAGTGGGGCCATACAGGTTGGCCACGGCGATATGGCGTAACGGGCCGCGGTGCCAGGCTTGCAGGGCATCGCCGTGCAAGGCCTCGCCACCTACGGTGATCTGGCGCAGGCGTGGCACGGTCTCGGCCGCAGGCAAGGCCTGCAGCCACTGTTGCCAGTAGGCGGTGGGCAGCCGCGCGAAACTGACCTCATGCTCAGCCAGTGCCCGCCCGGTGGTCTCCAGGTCCCAGGCGGAGGGGCCGCGCATGACGATGCTGCCGCCCTGAATAAGGGCCGGGAATATTTCATGCAAGGCAACGTCGAAGTTGATGGTCGACATGTGCAATACCTTGTCCTGCTCGCTGATGTCGTGGGTGGCGATGAAATCGTCCATATGCTGCACCAGTGCGCGGTGGCTGACGGCCACGCCCTTGGGACGACCGGTCGAGCCGGAGGTGTAGATCACATAGGCCAGTTGTTCGGGATGGACTTGCGGCCAGAGTGGCTCATCCGTGCGGCCCAGATCCTGCGCAACAGGGCCATCGTCGACGCCCAGCAGCATGACCTCGAAATCATCGATCAGCTCGGGAAACTTGCGCAGTGAACCCGGATCTGCGAGCACCCGCCGTACGCCTGCGTTGCCTAGCATGAAATTGAGGCGCTCCTGCGGATAGCTGGGGTCCAGCGGTACGAAAGCGCCACCGGCCAGCAACACGCCCAACATCGCCGCCACCATGGCTGCAGAACGTTCCACGCAGATGCCGATGCGCTCATCGGGCTGTACCCCCATCTGCAGCAGACGTGCACCGATCCGGCTGGCATGTTGCGATAATTCGGCGTGGCTGTGTGCCATGCCCTCGCAGTGGATGGCCAGCGCCTGTGGTGTGCGTGTGGCAGTTTGTAGCACGCGCCACGCCAGGCTGGTGAAACGCTCCGAAGACGGCGAGCGCGACACACACAGATGCGGTTCACTGGCGTGGCCCAGACGCAGGTTACCTACCGCCAGTGCCGGATTGGCCACACCCTGCTGCAGCACCAGCAGCATGTCATCAACCAGCGCTTGTGCCACTGCAGGTGCAAAACGGTCCTCCGCGTAGACCAGTGACAGGCGGATGCCGTCGGTGCGCTCATAGGCGTTGAGTGTCAGGTCGAATTTGGCGCTTTCCTGCGCCAGCTCCAGCGCGCTGCTGCGCAACCCCGGAAGCTGGGCGCCGTTGCTGTGTACGACATGGTTGAACATCACCTGAAACAACGGCGTCTGGCCCAGCTTGCGTTGCGGCGCCAGCGCCTCTACCAGACGGGCGAACGGCAGATCCTGATGCGCCTGCGCCTGCAAGACTGCCTGATGCAGGTTTTGCAGCAGATGCTCGAAACGCTGAGCGCCTCGCAATTGCTCGCGCAATACCAGTGTATTGACGAAAAAACCCACCAGCGCCTGGGTCTCGCTGCGCTGTCGTCCGGCCACCGGCACGCCCACACGCAGATCGGTCTGACCGCTGTGGCGGTACAGCACCGCGAACCAGCCTGCCAGCAACAGGACGAACGGCGTGGTCTCGTATTCCCGGGCCATGTGTTTGATGCCTTGTAGCAGTTTGCCGTCGATTTGCCGGCTTACACGTGCGCCAGCCCGTGTCAGTTCCGCGCCTGCCGCTGCCGGACCTGCGCCAGCATCGGCGGCGCCCGGCAGATTCAACACAGGGTGTTCGTGGCCCAGAGTGTTGACCCAGTAGTCAAGTTGGGATTGCATCGCCGGCGCGTCGCGCCATTCGCGCTGCCATGCGGCGACATCGGCAAATTGCAGGGGCAGTGGTGCCAGCGCCTGCGACGGGGGCTGGCCGGCCACCAGCGCACTATAGGCGGCGTGGAATTCGCGCGCCAGTACCGTGTGCGACCAGGCGTCGCCGACGATGTGGTGCAGCACCACTTGCAGCACGTGCTGCTGCGGTCCCAGACGTATCAGCAGCAGTCTTAGCAAGGGACCACGCTCGAGGTCGAAGGCTTGTTGACTGTGCCCACGCAGCCGCGCATGCAGCCGTGCCTGCACATCGGCACTGTCCGCGGCGCCCGGTCGGGTCAGGTCGAGCTCCTCCCAGATCGGCGGCAGATTGGCGTGGATGCACTGCCACGGCGACTCGCCTTCCTGAGTAAAGGTGGTGCGCAGAATCTGATGACGCTGCACGATATGCCCGAAGGCAGCACACACAGCTTGCGCATCCAGTTCGCCATCCAGTTGCACCGTGTTGGCCATGTTGTAAGCCGCGCTGTCGGGCGCCAGCTGCCACAGGAACCACAGTCGCTCCTGTTCGTGCGACAAGGCAATGCGCCCGGTCTCGCGTGCCAGCGCCACCACCGGCAAGAGCGTCGCCGCGATGCCGCGTTGTGCCAGTGCGGCGCGGAAACCTGCCCGCTGCTCCACCGGCAAGGCCGCATAGCGTTGCGACAGATGCTGCATCTGCTGCGCCTGTTCGGTTGCGCCATCGGCGCTGACCGTCACCTCAGCCACGGGCGGTGCCGGCGGCTTGGCCGACATCGCCTGCGAACGGGCCAGAAACGGACAGCGACTGGCCGCCGGGGTGTTGTCATCAGGCAGGAAGTACTGCTTCCATTCGAGGTTGCCGGGGTCGCCATAGAAACCGAGGTCAGGATGGGCCGGTACCGCGTCCCATTTCAGCAGGCGCCGCCGCACTTCCTCGCGCGCCTGCTGGCCGATCACGCGGTTGGTGACCTTGTCGACAAACACACTGCGCGGCTGGAAGAGCAACACCATGCCGGGGCCCAGATTACGGCTGTGACGGGCACCGAACGAGGGGCAGGCGCACACCACGAACATTTCCACGCCGGCGAACGAGAACTCCCACTTAGGGTCGTCCGGCGCCGGCTGGTGGTCGGCATATGGATCGGGGTCATGGTCGTGCAAGGTTTGCAGGATGTGCCAAAAGTGATCGTGATACCGAGTGTGGCTGAGGGCTTCGCTATCGGGTTCGAAAAAAATGGCGATATTGTTTTTCTCGAAGGCCGGCAACTTGGCCAGCTCGCCGAATTTAGCCATGGTGGCCGGCAACTGCGAGATATCCTTGCCCTGTACAAAGGAGTAGAACATCTCGCCGCGTTTTTCGGCCATAGTGCCGAAGAAGCAGGGATACGCCGGATCCATCACATAAGTGCGCAAGGTGGCGTAACTGCTTTCCAGCCACGGTGGCAAGGCAAGATCGCCTACCTGCTCGCCCAGTATCACGCGCTGACGCCAGTCGGAGGCGGGTTCGTCCCGTGCCGTCTTGCCCGGCTGCGGCGCGGATTGCGACTGTTCTTTCAACTCTTCCATGGAATGTCCTCGTTGGATGGCGATGATGACGGTAGCGGCGCTCAGGCCGCCGGCATGACGATGTCGGTGCTCAGTTCGGCAATCCACTCATTGGGAATGATCGGCTGGTGATAAGTGCATTCCTCGGATAGCACAGTGGAGCCGTGCAGACGGCCATCGGGGATCAGCACCATATCGCCCTTGTGCATCTTCAGCTGCATGCCGAGGTTGCCCCAGAACAGCATGTCTCCGGTTTCGATCACCACCAGCCGGTGATCGTTGTGGACGTGCGTGGTGGAGCACATCTCGCGCGGCTCGACGAAGGTTTCGCGGTCGATGCCGGGGCATTCCTGCTGGATGCGAACGTCCACTTCACGCGCGAAACTGCAATATTGCTCGATCGCGGAGAGCCACTTGAGCTGCTCGTGCAGGTCCCAGCGTGCGCGCTCGGACAGCGTCACATGCGCCACGATGCCCTGGCTAATGCGCGCCAGCCCGCTGGTGCCGTAGCGTTCCAGAGTGCACGCCAGGCCGCGTTCGTGACGCCGCGCCACGGCGGCGGGATCGAAGTTTTCATCATGGGCATCTGCCGGTGCACGCAGGTGCGGGCAGGCCAGTTCGATCGCGGCGATGAAACTGAGCCAGTCCAGCTCCAGCGCCATGGTGGCACCATACAGTGCCAGCGCCCGATCGGGACGGGCGGCCAGCGCATGCACCAGGTTGCTGCCAGCCAGACTAGTTGGTAGGTAGAACTGCCAGTAGGAATGGCTGCGACGGGTCACACCGCTCATGGAGGCAATGCGCTCGACCAAGGGGTCGCGACCGGTGGCCAGGTGATAGCGAGGCCGGTCTTCCGGTTGCAGGAAATCGAAGTAACCATTGACCCCGGCGCGTTCGACGGCTAGCCGCATGCCCGCCAGCAGGCACCACTTTTGGATCACGATGAAGCGCAGGCCATCCTGCAGATAGTCCTGCTTGACCAGATGTGCGAACACGCCTTGCCAGAACTGCGCTTGCTGCTGCTGGTGATGACCGAGCAGGGTCTGGGCCTGCACTACCGAGGTGGGGATGTCTCGGTCGCGGCTCAGATAGTCGAAGGCATAGCTCTCCAGAAACGGGCGCAGACGCGTCGCCAGTAACTGGTTTTCCTCGCCGTAGAAGGCCTGAAAGCGTTGCCACTCGGCGATGTCACCGTCGAGCGGCAAGCGCGCGGCGGCGAAATCATTGATGCACAACAACATCCGGTTACTGGCCAGTGACGGCAGCCGGCTGACGGTCTCCGGCCGGATAGCTTTCTTGAAGTAGAGATAATCCAGATCTTCCGGCCGTAGCGGCCGACGATAGAAGTCGTCCTTCAGCTCCAGTTCGTCGACTGTGGCACTACGAAATCCGGGATGCGCAGCGAATTGGCGGATCAATGCACGATATTCTTCATTGCGGTCGGCATATGGGCTGAAATCAAACAATGGGGCGAGCTGCGGGGGCATGAGATGACTCCTTAAGTTGTTATTCAGAGTTGCGCAGATACAAGATGGGCGGCATGGTGCGGCGTCAGCTGTCACCCGTTTTCCAGTGCGGAGGTTTCGAATTGCCGCAACAGTGCATCCAGCGATGCTACGGTCGTGTCACCGCTGCCCACACTGTTGGTCCGGGCATGGCTGGCCAGCGCCGCCAAGGTACCGTCCTCGAAAAACAGACGTAGCGGCAGTTCATACAGCAGCCGTTGACGCACCAAGGCAATGGCGCGCGCCGCCAGCAGGGAATGGCCGCCGAGGCGGAAGAAATTATCCGTGGCCCCCACCCGTTCCACGCCCAGCACCTCTTGCCAGATGGCAGCCAGTGCGGTTTCGATAGGGCCTTCGGGGGCGACATATTGGTCCTGCACGGCCTCGGGTGGCGGCAGTTGTTGACGGTCCAGCTTGCCGTTGGCGGTCAGCGGGAATTGATCAAGCAACATGTAATGGGCCGGCAGCATGTAGTCGGGCAGACGTGTCGCCAGCGCGGCGCGCAAGCCATCGCGGGCCAGATCGCTGGGGGCCACCAGATAGGCGACTAGTTGTTCGCCTGCTGCGCCCTGATGAATCAGCACCACGGCATCAGTGACGCCCGGCTGGGCTTTCAAGGCAGCTTCGATTTCGCCAAGCTCGATGCGGAAACCGCGCAGCTTGACCTGCCGATCATTACGGCCGAGGTATTGCATGCCTTCTTCAAGGTGCCAACGGGCCTGATCGCCGGTGCGGTACAGACGCCCGGAACCGAAAGGATTGGGAATGAAACGTTGTGCAGTGAGTGCGGGCCGTCCCAGATAACCGCGTGCCAGCCCGGCACCGCCGATGTAGAGTTCGCCGGTGACGCCGGGCGGCACCGGATTGAGGGCATCATCCAGTACATACCAACTGAGATCGTCCAGTACTGCCCCAATGGGGCTGACGGACCGCCGGCAGTCATCAATCGTGATCGGGCGATAGCTGACATGGACCGTAGTTTCGGTGATGCCGTACATGTTGACCAATTGCGGCTGATGGTCGCCGAAGGCGTCGAACCACGGCTGCAGGCTGCCGGTGTCGAGGGCTTCACCACCAAAGATCACCAGTCGCAAACGGCCTGCATCGTTGGTGCTCAGGGCTTCCGGGATCAATTGACGGAAGGCCGATGGAGTCTGGTTGAGGACGGTTACACCTTGTTCAAGCAGCAAGCGATGAAAGTCTTGTGGCGAGCGGCTGACCAAATGCGGCACGACAACCAGACGGCCGCCATGCAGCAATGCGCCAAAGATTTCCCAGACCGAGAAGTCGAAGGCGTAAGAGTGAAACAGTGTCCAGACATCCTCCGGGCCGAAGCGGTATTGACCGGCAGTGCTCTGGAACAGTCGCGTGACGTGACGGTGCGTCAGCAAAGCGCCCTTGGGCTGACCGGTGGAGCCGGAGGTGTAAATGCAGTAGGCCAGATTGCCGGGGACGGATTGATTAGATGGATTGCTCTCTGGTTCTGCGCTGAGATCCAGAGCGCTCAGATTGATGCCCTGAACCGTGTTCACGGGGAGATCAATACCATTCTCGGAGAGCACCAGCACCGGCTGTGCATCATCGATCATGTAAGCCAGCCGCTGCGGCGGATAAACGGGATCCAACGGCAAGTAAGCGGCGCCGGCCTTGAGCACGGCCAGCAAGGTGATGATGAGATCTGGCCCCCGCTCCATGGCAACGCCGACCAGGCGTTCTGGTCCGGCACCAAGTTGGATCAGCCGATGCGCCAGCCGATTGGCGCGGCGGTTCAGTTGGTCGTAGCTGAGTTGGTCGACTGCCATTGCATGGGGGCGATGCGCAGCTTGCGCTTCGATCAGGGTATGCAGGCAGGCTTGCTCTGGGTGGTCCAGCTGTTGCGGATTCCAGTCTTGCAGCAGGGCTTGGCGCGTGGTCGCATCCTGCAGTGGCAAATCGCTGATGCGGGCAGTGGGATCGGCCACCATGCCTTCCAGTAGCAACAACCATTGGTCGGCCATGCGGTCGATGGTGGTTGCATCGAACAGGTCGGTGGCATAGGTCAGCATCAGCTCCATCCCGCCCCGGGCATCTTCGATCACGGCGACGTCAAGGTCGAACTTGGCCAGATGGCTGTCGCGCCGGACGGCCTCTACCGTCAGACCTGCGATCGGCATGCGCTCATCGGCGTCCAGCCGCTCGTGATTAAACATCACCTGAAACAAGGGCGTGTGGTTGAGGCTACGTTCGGGCTGCAGCGCTTCGACCAACTGCTCGAATGGCAGATCTTGATGGGCCTGCGCCAGTAGCACGGTTTCACGTACCTGCTCCAGCAACTGCAGGCTGTCCATGTCACTGCGCAGTTGGGCACGCAACACCTGGGTATTGACGAAGCAGCCGACCAAGCCTTCAGTTTGCAGATGATGACGATTGGCTACGGGGACTCCCACGCGCACATCTTGCTGCCCGCTCAAACGGTAAAGCAGCAGTTGCAGGCTAGCCAGCAAGACCATGAACGGCGTGGCTTGCCGGGCCCGGCCTAGAGCCTGTACGGCAGGCGCCATGGTCAGTGAGCGCCGAATGCGCGCACCGCGGTGGCTGGGCTGCGGCGGTCGAGGGCGCTCGCCGGGCAATTGCAACAGCGGTTGCTGCTGGCCCAGCGCCTGCTTCCAATAGGCGAGTTGCCGTGCGCCCTCCCCGCTGGCCAGCCATTGCGTCTGCCAAGAGGCATAGTCGAGGTACTGGATCGGCAGCGCCGGTAAGACGGCGGTGCCCTCGTAGAGTTGCCGGAATTCGCGCAGTAACACACGCATGGACCAGGCGTCGGCCAGGATATGGTGCAGGCACAGCAGCAGCACATGGCGCTGCTGCGGCAAGCGGAGCAAGGCCAGACGCATCGGCGGCCCTGCGCGTAGGTCGAACGGCTGCTGCGCATGCTGTGCTATCACCTGCGTGGCTTGCAACTGCGCCTGCGGTGGCGGAAGCTGCGTCAAGTCGATATGCGCCAGCAGTGCCGGGGCCACCGGCAGCACCTGCTGCTGCAAGCCCTGAGGAGTGTCGCGCAAGACGGTGCGCAGTATCGCATGGCGTGCCGCCAAAGCATCCAGACTGCGCTGCAACGCCGGTAGGTCCAGCGCACCGCGCAATTCCATGCCCATGGGGATGTGATAAGTGGCACTGGCAGCCCCGTCTGGTGCCAATTGCCACAGGAACCACAGCCGGCTTTGCGCCAATGAAAGCGGGCCGCTGGATTGACCCAGCGCCGGGATTAAGACTTGCGGTGCACGGTCCTGTCGGCGTTCGATTTGTTGCGCCAGTGCCCGCAGATTGCGGCTCTCGAACAGACTGCGCAAGGCGATACGCCGTCCAAGCTGGTGCTCCAGACGCGACGCCACCTGTGTCGCCAACAAGGAATGTCCGCCGAGGGCAAAGAAGTTGTCGCTGGCGCCGACCTGAGGCACGCCCAGCACGTCTTGCCAGATGGTGGCGATAGCGGTCTCGGTGGGGCCGGCAGGAGCAATAAAGGCTTCATGCTCCGGCGCCACCGACGGCAATTGCTTGCGGTCGATCTTGCCGTTGGCGGTAAGTGGCAACTGCTCCAGTCGCACCCATTGCGTAGGCAACATGTAGTCAGGCAGACAGGCCGCCAATTGCTGTTGCAGCGACGCCTGATCGAACCCGGCATCGGTCACCAGATATGCCACCAGCCGCCCTTCACGCAGTACCACTACGGCCTGACGCACCTCGGCATGCGCCAGCAGATGGGCTTCGATCTCGCCCAGTTCGATGCGGAAGCCGCGTAATTTGACCTGATCATCGATGCGCCCGACATAGTCGATAGCGCCATCCGGCAAGCGTCGCGCCAGATCACCGGTGCGATACAGGCGCGCGCCCGGAGCACTGCAGGGATCGGGGATGAAGCGCTCAGCCGTCAAGCCGGGACGGCCACGATAACCGCGTGCTACCCCGTCGCCACCGATATAGAGCTCGCCCACCACATTGGCTGCGCACACCTGCATGGCCGCGTCCAGCACGTGCAGTTGTGTGTTGCCGATGGGGCCACCCAGCAGCGGTTTGGGAGCATCGATGGTGAGTAGCTGGCGCGCCGACCAGATCGTAGTTTCGGTGGGGCCGTACACATTCCACACATGTGCTCCGGTGGCCAGCAGGCGCGCAGCCAGGTCTGCTGGCAAGGCTTCGCCGCCGCACAACAGTGTGCGTCCATGCAGCAGCGTGAGGTTGTCTTGTTCGCTGAGCATGCGCCATGTTGACGGGGTGGCCTGAATTACCGAGATGTCATGCTGGGCAATGAGCGCTAGCAACTGGCGCGGGTCTTGTGCCTGATCTCGGCTGCTGAGCACCAGTTGTGCGCCCTGTAACAGCGGCAGCCAGATTTCCAGACCGGCGATGTCGAAAGACAGGGAAGTCAGGCCCAGAATGCGGTCGTCGCGCGTCAGGCCCGGGGCCTGTGCCATGGTGTACAGGAAATTGACCAGATTGCCATGGCTGATCATCACGCCCTTGGGCTTGCCGGTGGAACCGGAGGTGTAGATGCAATAGGCCAGATTGGCCGGTGTTACCGTGCTGGTGACCACCTCGGTGCTGAGTTCTGGCAGGCCGTCAATGATGAGGCGCTGGCCGGCCATGGGCGGCAGATTGACGCTGGATTGGGTCAGCAACAGCAATGGCTGGGCATCGTTGGCCATGTCTGCCAGACGCTGGGCGGGATAGGCGGGGTCCAGCGGCAGATAGGCGCCGCCGGCCTTGAGGATGGCCAGCAGGCTGATGATCTGTATCGGTCCGCGTGGCATGGCCACGCCCACCAGCACATCCGGCCCCACACCAAGTGCCTGCAGGTGGACGGCCAGGCTGTTGGCGCGCTGTTGCAGTTCGCCATGGGTCAGGTGTTGGTGATCCATGATGAGGGCGATCTCGCCCGCACGCTCGTGGACGCGTTGCTCAATCAGTTGGTGCAGGCACGCCGTACGCGGATAGTCCATGGCGCTGGCGTTGGCTTGCTGTATCTGTGCCAGTTCTGCTGTGGGCAACAGCGGCAGTGCGTCCAGAGGTGCATCGGGATTAGCCACCACCGCTTCCAACAACTGCTGCCAGTACTCGCTCAGGCGACCAATGGTAGCGGCTTCAAACACGTCGCTGGCGTAGGTGAAGGCGCCGCGAACACTGCCGTCCAGCTCCAGTGTGTTCAGTTCGAGGTCGAACTTGGCGGATTGGACTTCCGAGGGCGCAATGCTGACCCGCAAGCCGGCCACATCACTCAGGTCGGCCTGCCGCCGGCCCGCCTGCAGGTGGCTGAACATCACCTCGAACAGCGGTGATGCCATGCTGCGCTCAGGTCGCAAGGCTTCCACCACCTGCTCGAAAGGCAGGTCCTGATGTGCCTGTGCGCCCAGCACGGCTTGACGCACCTGTTCCAGCAAGCTGCCGAAGGACTGCCGACCGCCCGGCGTCGCCTGAATCACTTGGGTATTGAGAAACAGCCCCACCATGCGTTCACATTCGTGGCGATCTCGGTTGGCCACGGCGATACCGATACGTTGCGGGCACGCTTCTTTCTGCCCACTCAGCCTGAACAGCAAGGCATGAAATGCCGTCAGCATCAGCGTAAACAGGCTGGTATCCTGGCTGCGCGCCAGTTGAATGAGCGCAGTCGACAGCGACAGCGGCAAAGCGAAACGGTGTTGCGCGCCCTGCATGGTCCGCCCGGGCCCGGGCACTCGCATGTGGTCCACCGGCAAGGCCAACGGTGCGGATTGTCCGACCAGCGTCTGACGCCAATAAACTAGTTGGCTGGCGCCCTCGCCCGCCTCCAGCATATGGCGCTGCCACAGGGCGTAGTCGGCGTAGCTGACGGTGGCCGGCGGCAACGTGACCGGCTGCTGCCGGACATGTGCCGCATACAACAGCATCAGCTCGTCGATGCAGACGCGCAAAGAGCGCTCGTCGGCCACGATGTGATGCAGCACCAACGAGAGCCAATGCGACTGTGGTCCCGGCCCCAACTCCAACTGCAGCAAGCTTGCGCGCACCAGCGGATCCCGGGCCAGATCGAACGGCGCTGCGACCTGCGCGGCAATGGCAGCACGCGCGGCCGACTCCGTCTGAGGATCGGCGATTTGCTGCAGCGTGATGCCATGTGCGGTGCTATCGGCGGCACGTACGCTGGCGATCACCTGCCCATCTGGGCCGGCATGGAAGCTGCTACGCAATACCGCGTGGCGTCGCACCAGCTGGCCCAGTGCCGACGATAGCGCGGCGACGTCCAATGCGCCTTCCAGATGCAGTACCAAGTTGATGTGATAAGCGCTGTCGTCCGGCGCCAAACGCCACAGGAAATACATGCGCGTCTGGGCGTGCGAAGCCGGCGCGCCGGTGGCGGCCGCGATGCCGGCGGGTAGCGGCAGCAGGCTCGGGTCAATGCCCTCGGCGCGCATACGCTGCCAAAGGTCGCGGCGTTTGGCGGTGGGCAGGTCGATGAAACGACGTGCCAGTTGCAAGGATTTCTGTTGATCCAGCTTCATGCTTCGGTCTCCGAGAGCAAGGCATCGATGCGCTCTGACATCGTGCCGCCCAATCCGTCGCCGGCGGTAGCGTCGAGTTCTGCCGCCAGCTGGGCGATGGTGCCGGACTCAAACATGCTGCGCAGGGGCAGCACCAGGCCCAGCTCGTGGCGCACCCGCGCCGTGACCTGAGCGGCCAGCAACGAATGACCGCCAATGTCGAGAAAGTGCTCGTCGACCCCCACTTCGTCGATGTCCAAAACCTCGCGCCAGATGCGCGCCAGCTCCAGCTCCATGGGACTGCGTGGCGCCAGCTTGGGTCCGCCGCCCGGTTCCGTGTGCTGGCCAGATTGTGGTGGCGGCAAGGCCTTCAGGTCGACCTTGCCGTTGATCATCAACGGAATGGAAGCGACCGGCTGCAGTGACGGCGGCACCATGTATTCGGGCAAGCCCGCCCGCAGATGCAGGCGCAGGCTTTCCTGGTCAATCTGCTGCCCACCCTCCTGCGCCACCCAATAACCGGCCAGTTGTTTGCCCGAAGGCGTGTCCAGCGCCACCACCACGGCATCGGCCACGCCGGGATGGCCCTTGATGCGCTCGCTGATTTCGCCTAACTCAATACGGAAGCCACGAATCTTGACCTGATGATCAAGTCGTCCCAGATAGCGGATGGCACCTTCCGTGCCCCACAGCCCGAGGTCACCGGTACGATACAGCCGCTGGCCGGCCGGCCCGAACGGGTCAGGCACGAAGCGTTCGGCGCTCAGGCCTGGTCGGCCGAAGTAGCCACGCGCCAGACCGATGCCGCCGATGTACAGCTCGCCCGGCACGCCCGGTGGGACTGCATGCATCTCGGGGTCGAGAATGTGAATGCAGGTGTCATGAACCGGATAGCCGATCGGAATGCTGGCGGCACGGTCATCGCTGCAGTTCCAGTAAGAGGTAAAAATCAGTGCCTCGGTGGGGCCATAGCGGTTGTGCAGGGACACCCATGGCAGGCTGGCGAACAACAGCCCTTGCAAGTCGGCGCTGAGCGCATCGCCCCCAGAAAACACTCGGAGCAGGCTGGTGCAGGCGCACGCATCGGGATCGGCCAGGAACTGCCGCATCATGGCTGGCACGAAATGCACGAACTGGATAGCGTGACGCCGGATCAACGCACACAGTCGCTGCGGATCCTTGTGCTCATCGGGTTCGGCGATGACCATGCGGGCACCGCTGACCAGCGGCAGGAACAGCTCCCAGACCGAGACATCGAAGCTGAACGGCGCCTTGTGCAGCAGGATGGTATCGGGCCCTACGCCGTAGTGCTCGCGCATCCACAGCATGCGGTGGGCCAGACCTTGGTGGGTATTGACGACGGCCTTGGGTTGGCCGGTCGAGCCCGAGGTATAGATGCAATAGGCCAAATTGTCGGGCGCGGCCAATGACGGTAGATCGTCATCGGGCTGGGATGCGGCCTGCTCCCAGTCGGCATCGACCCGCCATACCGGCGGCAGTATGCCAGCCGGCAGGCGTGCTTGCAGGTGGGCCTGCGTCAGCACCAGACGCGGCGCCATGTCCTGCAGCATGAACGACAAGCGCTCGGCCGGATGGTCCACATCCAGCGGCAGATAGGCGCCACCGGCCTTGAGGATGGCCAGCAAAGCCACCAACAGTTCGGTGCTGCGCGTCATGGCCACCGCCACCACGGTGTCCGGCCCCACGCCCTGGTCGCGTAACCAGTGCGCCAGTCGGTTACTGCGGGTATTGAGTTCACCATAGCTCATCTGGCGCTGTGCAAACACCAGCGCCACGGCCTGCGGTTGACGCGCCGCCTGCTGCTGGAACAATGCGGTCACATCATGCTGATGTACATACCCGCTGCCGGCCCGTGGTGCACTCCACTGCGCCAGTTGCTGTTGTTGCGCCGTGTCCGGCATTTGCAGCTGGCCCACGGTCAGACCGCTGGCGCAGGCTTGCGTCATCTGCATCAGCAAGTGCTGCAGATGACCATGCAAGGCGTCAATGCGGACCTCACTGAAATGACGTCGCAGCCAGGTGTACTCGAACCGCAACTGCGTCCCAGCCTCAACCGCGATGGTCAGCGGATAGTGCGGCGTTTCGTGGTCGGCCACCTTGGACAAGCTGAAGCTGCGCGCGCAGCGTTTGCGCAGCGCCTGGTCGGTGGGATAGTTGTCGAACACGATAATGGTGTCAAACAACGCCCGCCCGGCTTGTCCTGTTTGTCCTGTGGCGTCGCTGGCAGCGGACCAGCTCTGGATCTGCTGCAACGGGGTCTGCTCGTACTCGCGCATGTCCAGATTGTGTTCCTGTAACGCCTGCAGCCAATCGGTGACGACCTGCCCAGGGTCCGGGGCAGCGATCACAGGCAAGGTGTTGATGAACAGTCCAAGAATCGCCCCCGCGTGCGGCAAGTCGGCCGGACGACCGGCAACGGTGGCGCCGAAGGCCACCTGGCTGCGGTTGCAATAGCGCTGCAACAGCACGATCCAGGCAGCTTGCACCAATGTATTGAGGGTGATCCGGCTGGTCTGGGCGAAGCGCTGCAGGGCTTGCGTCGCTGCGCTCGTCAGGCGGTGGGTGCGGACCTGATGCGTGGCTTCGCCTGCGCCCACTGTTGGTCGCTCGTGCGCCAGCACGTTGGCCAGCAAGGTCGGTTCCGGCAACTGACGCAGGCGCGCCAGCCAGAATTGGCGCGCCGGCTCCTGTTCGCGGGCAGCCAGCCAGGCAATATGTTCACGATAACCAGGCGCGGGCTGGCTGGCGCCGGCCTCGCCCAAGTAGTGGCGCCACACCTCCGCCATCAGCGCTGCGGTGCTCCAGCCATCCATCAGCAAATGATGATGGGTCCAGATGAACTGGTACCGCTGGGTGCCGGGGCCGATGTGGGCCAGGATCAGTTTTTGCAGCGGCGCCTGCGCCAGCTCGAAACCTTGTTGCAGAGCATGCTGCTGCAAGTCCTGCAAACGGGCCTGCTGCGCCGGCGGCGCAAGCTGCCGAAGATCTTCCAGCGCGACCGGCATGCGGGCGTGGCGATACACCACCTGCAAAGCCTGCGCCGGCCCACGTCCTGCCGGGATGACGAAACCGGTTCGAAGGATCGGATGGCGCGTCACCACATGCTGCCAGGCGGCAATGAAACGGGAGGCGTCCAGGCCATCGATATCCAGCACCAGCTGATTCAGGTAGACGCCCTGTCCGGGCTCCAGCAAGGTATGGAACAGAATGCCCTGCTGCAGCGGCGCGGCGGGATACAAGTCTTCCACCCTGGACCAATCCACCGGTAAGTCGTCCAGATCTTGTTGGCTGAGGTCGGCCAGCGGGAAGTCACTGGGGGTGACGGCGGCGCGGGTGCTGCTATCCAGACAATGTTGCGCCATCGTTTCCAGCGTTTGCTGCCAATCCTGCAGCAAGCTGTTGATGGTCGGTGCATGGTATTGCTGCGGGCTGAATTCACAAGTGAAGCGCAGTTGCCCGTCACGCACCGCGCCGTTGAAGACCAGCCAGTTGTCCAGCGGCGCCTGTTGCGAGCGGCTGGCACCGAGTTCTCCGCTGACCAGACGCAAACCATCCTGCTGGGCGGTCAGGCTGTCGAATTGACCAAGGTAGTTGAAGGTCACGCGGGGCTGGCCCAGTGTCGGCGCTTCTAGCGCGGGATGCCGTGACAAGTGGCGCAGGATGCCATATCCCAGTCCGCGTTGCGGTACCGCGCGCAGTTGCTGTTTGACGGTCTTGATCGCGGCAGCCGTGCCGTCATCTGCAAACGGTCCCAGTCGCACCGGATAGACACTGGTGAACCACCCCACCGTACGGCTCAGGTCGATGGCGCCGTCTTCGTCCTCGCGACCGTGGCCTTCAAGTTCGACCAGCAACGAGGTCTGGCCGCTCCACCGGCACAGGCACCGCGTCAGTGCCGCCAGCAGGATGTCTTCGATGCGGGTGCGATATGGTGCATGTACCTCGCGCAGCAGTGTGGCGGTCAGCGTGCGCTCCAACGCCATGCCAGCCTGGCCGCGTTCGGCCAGATTGCACGGGGCACCCGGCAGTTCACGCGGGAAGTCCGGCGCATTTTCAAGCTGCGCATGCCAGAACGGCAACTGCGCCAGCAACGCCGGAGCGGCCGCCAACTGATGCAGATGCTGCGCCCAGCGCTTGAAGGAGGCACTGGGCGCGGCCAGCGCCCCCCCCTTGCACAGGGTGTTGAGGTCTTCGACCAGAATCCGCCACGATACGCCATCGACCACCAGGTGATGCGCCACCAGCAACAGGCGGCGCTGGCCATCCGGCCATTGCGCCAGAACCGCTTTGAGCAAGGCCGGTCGTGCCAGATCGAATCCGGCTTGCACGCGGTTGGCAAGCTGCGCCATGTCTGCATCGCCTTGCACCTGATAGCATTGCAGCAGTGCCGCCTCGTCGGTCTGACCATAAAACTGGCGCCATTGGCCGGCCGTCAGCGTAAAGGCCAGGCGCAGTCCTTCGTGATGGCGCACCAGTGTGGTCAGGGCCTGCGCTAGCGTGGCCGGCCTCAGCTGCGACGGCACGCTCAGCAGGATCGCCTGGTTCCAGTGATGGCGCTGCGCCATGGGTCGCTGCAGGAACCACGATTGCACCGGCGTCAGCGGCACATCACCACTGCGCTGTTCCAGATGTTTCTGCTGGTCTGCTTGCGGCGGCGCTGTGCCGACGATGGCGGCCAGCGCACGGATGTGCTGATGCAAGAAGATATCCTTCGGATGCAGGCGGATCGCCGCTGTACGGGCGCGGGCCACCATCTGTAGAGAGATGATCGAATCCCCCCCCAGTTCGAAGAAATTATCCGTGGCCCCTACCCGTTCCACGCCCAGCACCTCTTGCCAGATGGCGGCCAGTGCGGTTTCGATAGGGCCTTCGGGGGCGACGTATTGGTCCTGCACGGCCTCGGGTGGCGGCAGTTGTTGACGGTCCAGCTTGCCGTTGGCGGTCAGCGGGAATTGATCAAGCAACATGTAATGGGCCGGCAGCATGTAGTCGGGCAGACGTGTCGCCAGCGCGGCGCGCAAGCCATCGCGGGCCAGATCGCTGGGGGCCACCAGATAGGCGACTAGTTGTTCGCCTGCTGCGCCCTGATGAATCAGCACCACGGCATCAGTGACGCCCGGCTGGGCTTTCAAGGCAGCTTCGATTTCGCCAAGCTCGATGCGGAAACCGCGCAGCTTGACCTGCCGATCATTACGGCCGAGGTATTGCATGCCTTCTTCAAGGTGCCAACGGGCCTGATCGCCGGTGCGGTACAGACGCCCGGAACCGAAAGGATTGGGAATGAAACGTTGTGCAGTGAGTGCGGGCCATCCCAGATAACCGCGTGCCAGCCCGGCACCGCCGATGTAGAGTTCGCCGGTGACGCCGGGCGGCACCGGATTGAGGGCATCATCCAGTACATACCAACTGAGATCGTCCAGTACTGCCCCGATGGGGCTGACGGACCGCCGGCAGTCATCAATCGTGATCGGGCGATAGCTGACATGGACCGTAGTTTCGGTGATGCCGTACATGTTGACCAATTGCGGCTGATGGTCGCCGAAGGCGTCGAACCATGGCTGCAGGCTGCCGGTGTCGAGGGCTTCACCACCAAAGATCACCAGTCGCAAACGGCCTGCATCGTTGGTGCTCAGGGCTTCCGGGATCAATTGACGGAAGGCCGATGGAGTCTGGTTGAGGACGGTTACACCTTGTTCAAGCAGCAAGCGATGAAAGTCTTGTGGCGAGCGGCTGACCAAATGCGGCACGACAACCAGACGGCCGCCATGCAGCAATGCGCCAAAGATTTCCCAGACCGAGAAGTCGAAGGCGTAAGAGTGAAACAGTGTCCAGACATCCTCCGGGCCGAAGCGGTATTGACCGGCAGTGCTCTGGAACAGTCGCGTGACGTGACGGTGCGTCAGCAAAGCGCCCTTGGGCTGGCCGGTGGAGCCGGAGGTGTAAATGCAGTAGGCCAGATTGCCGGGGACGGATTGATTAGATGGATTGCTCTCTGGTTCTGCGCTGAGATCCAGAGCGCTCAGATTGATGCCCTGAACCGTGTTCACGGGGAGATCAATACCATTCTCGGAGAGCACCAGCACCGGCTGTGCATCATCGATCATGTAAGCCAGCCGCTGCGGCGGATAAGCGGGATCCAGCGGCAAGTAAGCGGCGCCGGCCTTGAGCACGGCCAGCAAGGTGATGATGAGATCTGGCCCCCGCTCCATGGCAACGCCGACCAGGCGTTCTGGTCCGGCACCAAGTTGGATCAGCCGGTGCGCCAGCCGATTGGCGCGGCGGTTCAGTTGGTCGTAGCTGAGTTGGTCGACTGCCATTGCATGGGGGCGATGCGCAGCTTGTGCTTCGATCAGGGTATGCAGGCAGGCTTGCTCTGGGTGGTCCACCTGTTGCGGATTCCAGTCTTGCAGCAGGGCTTGGCGCGTGGTCGCATCCTGCAGTGGCAAATCGCTGATGCGGGCGGTGGGATCAGCGACCATGCCTTCCAGTAGCAACAACCATTGGTCGGCCATGCGGTCGATGGTGGTTGCATCGAACAGGTCGGTGGCATAGGTCAGGATGGCATCCATCTGACCTTGGCCGTTGACGATCACCGTCAGGTCGAGGTCGAACTTGGCCACATGCACGGCGCGATCCAGCTGGCGTACCGACATGCCCGGCCATGTCTCCCAATGTCCCTGATTTTGCTGTTGGTAATTGAACATGGCCTGGAACAACGGATGGTGGCTAAGGCCGCGCTGCGGCTGCAATGCCTCCACCAACTGGTCGAACGGCAGGTCCTGTTGGCCTTGCGCCTGAATCACGGTATCCCGCACCTGTGCCAGCAACTGCGCCACCCGCATGTCGTCCGTCAGTATGGCCTGCATCACCTGCGTATTAATGAAGCACCCGACCACCTCTTCGGTTTCGCTGCGCTGGCGATTGGCCATGGGGACGCCAACGCGTACCTGGGCTTGTCCAGACAGTCGGTGCAACAACAATTGGAAACCTGCCAACAGCAACATGAACGGCGTGGCTCCGTGATGGCGCGCCTGTTCGTGTAAAGCCTTCACCAGCGGCGCCGGCAACCGGCACCGCAACGCTGCGCCCTGCCAGCTGGATTGCGCCGGCCGCGCGCGGTCGTGTGGCAGCGCCAGCAGTGTATGGTCCTGGCCCAGCACGGTGCGCCAATAAGCCAACTGGCGTTCGCCCTCGCCCGCCTCCAGCCAGGCGCGCTGCCAGACGGCATAGTCGGAATAGCGCAAGGCAGGCGCCGCCGCTTCCACATCAACATCAGCATCAACAGCGGCAGGATCGCAGTGTTGGGAATACCGCAGCGCCAGTTCCTGCATCAGCAGTTGCAAAGACCAGCCATCGGCCACGATATGGTGCAGGCACAACAGTAGCACGTGGCGTGCCGGTGCCAGACGCACCAAGGCCACCCGCATCAGGACGTCTGTGGTCAGATCAAAAGGTGCCAGCCCATGGCGCTGGGTGGCAGCAGCCAAGGCCTGTTGCTGGGCGGTGCCGATCAGCGCGGACAGATCGATCCATTCCAGCGCGAAGCTGCGGGTCGTATGGACCACTACCGTCGGCTGACCGTCGCGTTCGATAAAGTTGCTGCGCAACACCGGATGGCGCTGAGCCAGTCCTTCGAAAGCGGCGGACAGTGCGCTGGTATCGAGCTCGCCCTCCAATTCCAGTGCGCCGGGAATGTTGTACAGGGCACTGTCAGGCGCCAACTGCCACAGGAACCACAGCCGTGACTGCGACAGCGACGGCTGGTCTTCATGACCCAGCGCCGGGGGAATCGGAAACTGGCGCAAATCGATACCGGCATCCTGCAATTGCTGCCAGAACAATTTCCGCTTTGCCGCAGGCAAGGCGAGGAAGCGGCGTACGGTGGCGATCTGTTGGTCCATGTCGGGTCTGTTTGCTTGGGTTAAGGGCTACTGCTCCAGTGCAGCGAGCAGATCGGCCGCACGGGCACTGGCTTGCGCGCTGTCGGGCACGGCACCAGACGTCAGGCTGTCGATATGGCGAGCCAGTTGGGCCGGCGTCAGCAATTCAAAAAACACCTGTAGCGGCAGGCTCACTTGTAGTTGCCGCTGTACGCGCGCCATGACGCGCGTCGCCAACAAGGAATGTCCGCCGAGGGCAAAGAAGTTGTCGCTGGCGCCGACCTGAGGCACGCCCAGCACGTCTTGCCAGATGGTGGCGATAGCGGTCTCGGTGGGGCCGGCAGGAGCAATAAAGGCTTCATGTTCCAGCGCCACCAACGGCAATTGCTTGCGGTCGATCTTGCCGTTGGCGGTAAGTGGCAACTGCTCCAGTCGCACCCATTGCGTAGGCAACATGTAGTCAGGCAGACAGGCCGCCAATTGCTGTTGCAGCGACGCCTGATCGAACCCGGCATCGGTCACCAGATATGCCACCAGCCGCCCTTCACGCAGTACCACTACGGCCTGACGCACCTCGGCATGCGCCAGCAGATGGGCTTCGATCTCGCCCAGTTCGATGCGGAAGCCGCGTAATTTGACCTGATCATCGATGCGCCCGACATAGTCGATAGCGCCATCCGGCAAGCGTCGCGCCAGATCACCGGTGCGATACAGGCGCGCGCCCGGAGCACTGCAGGGATCGGGGATGAAGCGCTCAGCCGTCAAGCCGGGACGGCCACGATAACCGCGTGCTACCCCGTCGCCACCGATATAGAGCTCGCCCACCACATTGGCTGCGCACACCTGCATGGCCGCGTCCAGCACGTGCAGTTGTGTGTTGCCGATGGGGCCACCCAGCAGCGGTTTGGGAGCATCGATGGTGAGTAGCTGGCGCGCCGACCAGATCGTAGTTTCGGTGGGGCCGTACACATTCCACACATGTGCTCCGGTGGCCAGCAGGCGCGCAGCCAGGTCTGCTGGCAAGGCTTCGCCGCCGCACAACAGTGTGCGTCCATGCAGCAGCGTGAGGTTGTCTTGTTCGCTGAGCATGCGCCATGTTGACGGGGTGGCCTGAATTACCGAGATGTCATGCTGGGCAATGAGCGCTAGCAACTGGCGCGGGTCTTGTGCCTGATCTCGGCTGCTGAGCACCAGTTGTGCGCCCTGTAACAGCGGCAGCCAGATTTCCAGACCGGCGATGTCGAAAGACAGGGAAGTCAGGCCCAGAATGCGGTCGTCGCGCGTCAGGCCCGGGGCCTGTGCCATGGTGTACAGGAAATTGACCAGATTGCCATGGCTGATCATCACGCCCTTGGGCTTGCCGGTGGAACCGGAGGTGTAGATGCAATAGGCCAGATTGGCCGGTGTTACCGTGCTGGTGACCACCTCGGTGCTGAGTTCTGGCAGGTCGTCAATGATGAGGCGCTGGCCGGCCATGGGCGGCAGATTGACGCTGGATTGGGTCAGCAACAGCAATGGCTGGGCATCGTTGGCCATGTCTGCCAGACGCTGGGCGGGATAGGCGGGGTCCAGCGGCAGATAGGCGCCGCCGGCCTTGAGGATGGCCAGCAGGCTGATGATCTGTATCGGTCCGCGTGGCATGGCCACGCCCACCAGCACATCCGGCCCCACACCAAGTGCCTGCAGGTGGACGGCCAGGCTGTTGGCGCGCTGTTGCAGTTCGCCATGGGTCAGGTGTTGGTGATCCATGATGAGGGCGATCTCGGCCGCACGCTCGTGGACGCGTTGCTCAATCAGTTGGTGCAGGCACGCCGTACGCGGATAGTCCATGGCGCTGGCGTTGGCTTGCTGTATCTGTGCCAGTTCTGCTGCGGGCAACAGCGGCAGTGCGTCCAGAGGTGCATCGGGATTGGCCACCACCGCTTCCAACAACTGCTGCCAGTACTCGCTCAGGCGACCAATGGTAGCGGCTTCAAACAGATCCTCGGCGTAGGTGAAGCTGGCCTGCAATTCGTCCCGGCTGGTTTCCTGCAACGCCAGCTCGAGGTCGAACTTGGCGATCACGTGAGCACGCGGCATTTCCTGCAAGGCAGCCTGCCCCAGATGAGGCAACAACGTGGCATCGGCCTGACGATAATCGAAGGCGACCTGAAACAACGGATGGCGATCTAGGCTGCGTGCCGGTTGCAGGACTTCCACCAACTGCTCGAAGGGCAATTCCTGATGCGACTGCGCCTGCATCACCACTTCCCGCACTTGGGCCAGTAGCGCCCACAGACTGCCAGCTCCATCAATCTGCGTGCGCATGACCTGAGTGTTGAGGAAACATCCTACCAGGCCCTCGGTCTCCAGTCGGGGGCGATTGACCACCGGAACGCCGACGGCGACATCGGCTTGTCCGCCCAGACGCCATAACAGGCACTGGAACAGGGCCAGTTGCGCCATGAACGGAGTGGCACCGGCACGTCGCGCCAGTTCGAGTACGCTACGCGCGAGCGGCGCCGGTAAGCGCAGCAGCAGCTGCCCACCCCGATGGCTGGGTTGGCGCGGACGGACATGGTCGGTCGGCAGGCGGGCCTGCTCCGGCAAGCCTGCCAGTGCTTGCTGCCAATAATGCAGCTGGCGTTGAGCGTGGCCGGCGGCCAGCCACTGCTGCTGCCAGTCGGCATAGTCGGCGTATTGCACCGGCAGCGGCAACAGTGTGTCACCGCGATACAGGGCCGTCAGTTCCTGAATCAGCAACTGTACGGTACGGGCATCGGCCACGATGTGATGCAGGCTGATCTGCAGGTATTGGACGCCATCAGCTGCATCAGCTGTTTCCGCCACGGCAATGCGCCATGCCGGTCCCTGCGTCAGATCGAAGGGCATTTGTGCTTGCTGTTCCAGCCAGTCAAGCGCATTCTGCCGATCCGCCGCGTGATGCCATTGCGGGCGCACCACCGCTTGTGTGAGGATGTCTTGCTGCACCAGCCCATCATGCTGCTCGAAGCGAGTGCGCAGCATCGCCTGACGCTGTGCCAGCGCCAGCACGGCGTGTTCCAGAGCGGCAGGATGGAGCCGGGCCGACAGCGAAAAGCGGCGTGTGATGTGATACGCGGTGCTGCCCGGTGCCAGTTGCCACAGGAACCAGAGGCGCTGCTGTAGCGGCGATAGCGGGGCCTGATGCCTGTCTTGCGCGATGATTCCGGGACCGACATTGCCGGGCGTGACGAGCGCGGCCAGAGCGCCCAGCTGCGGTGCCTCGAAAACGGCGCGCAGAGGCAAATTGGCGCCCAGGTGGTGGCTCACTCGCGCCACCACTTGAGTTGCCAGCAGCGAGTGCCCTCCCAGTTCGAAGAAATTATCCGTGGCCCCTACCCGTTCCACGCCCAGCACCTCTTGCCAGATGGCAGCCAGTGCGGTTTCGATAGGGCCTTCGGGGGCGACATATTGGTCCTGCACGGCCTCGGGTGGCGGCAGTTGTTGACGGTCCAGCTTGCCGTTGGCGGTCAGCGGGAATTGATCAAGCAACATGTAATGGGCCGGCAGCATGTAGTCGGGCAGACGTGTCGCCAGCGCGGCGCGCAAGCCATCGCGGGCCAGATCGCTGGGGGCCACCAGATAGGCGACTAGTTGTTCGCCTGCTGCGCCCTGATGAATCAGCACCACGGCATCAGTGACGCCCGGCTGGGCTTTCAAGGCAGCTTCGATTTCGCCAAGCTCGATGCGGAAACCGCGCAGCTTGACCTGCCGATCATTACGGCCGAGGTATTGCATGCCTTCTTCAAGGTGCCAACGGGCCTGATCGCCGGTGCGGTACAGACGCCCGGAACCGAAAGGATTGGGAATGAAACGTTGTGCAGTGAGTGCGGGCCGTCCCAGATAACCGCGTGCCAGCCCGGCACCGCCGATGTAGAGTTCGCCGGTGACGCCGGGCGGCACCGGATTGAGGGCATCATCCAGTACATACCAACTGAGATCGTCCAGTACTGCCCCGATGGGGCTGACGGACCGCCGGCAGTCATCAATCGTGATCGGGCGATAGCTGACATGGACCGTAGTTTCGGTGATGCCGTACATGTTGACCAATTGCGGCTGATGGTCGTCGAAGGCGTCGAACCATGGCTGCAGGCTGCCGGTGTCGAGGGCGTCACCACCAAAGATCACCAGTCGCAAACGGCCTGCATCGTTGGTGCTCAGGGCTTCCGGGATCAATTGACGGAAGGCCGATGGAGTCTGGTTGAGGACGGTTACACCTTGTTCAAGCAGCAAGCGATGAAAGTCTTGTGGCGAGCGGCTGACCAAATGCGGCACGACAACCAGACGGCCGCCATGCAGCAATGCGCCAAAGATTTCCCAGACCGAGAAGTCGAAGGCGTAAGAGTGAAACAGTGTCCAGACATCCTCCGGGCCGAAGTGGTATTGACCGGCAGTGCTCTGGAACAGTCGCGTGACGTGACGGTGCGTCAGCAAAGCGCCCTTGGGCTGGCCGGTGGAGCCGGAGGTGTAAATGCAGTAGGCCAGATTGCCGGGGACGGATTGATTGGATGGATTGCTCTCTGGTTCTGCGCTGAGATCCAGAGCGCTCAGATTGATGCCCTGAACCGTGTTCACGGGGAGATCAATACCATTCTCGGAGAGCACCAGCACCGGCTGTGCATCATCGATCATGTAAGCCAGCCGCTGCGGCGGATAAGCGGGATCCAGCGGCAAGTAAGCGGCGCCGGCCTTGAGCACGGCCAGCAAGGTGATGATGAGATCTGGCCCCCGCTCCATGGCAACGCCGACCAGGCGTTCTGGTCCGGCACCAAGTTGGATCAGCCGGTGCGCCAGCCGATTGGCGCGGCGGTTCAGTTGGTCGTAGCTGAGTTGGTCGACTGCCATTGCATGGGGGCGATGCGCAGCTTGCGCTTCGATCAGGGTATGCAGGCAGGCTTGCTCTGGGTGGTCCACCTGTTGCGGATTCCAGTCTTGCAGCAGGGCTTGGCGCGTGGTCGCATCCTGCAGTGGCAAATCGCTGATGCGGGCGGCGGGATCAGCGACCATGCCTTCCAGTAGCAACAACCATTGGTCGGCCATGCGGTCGATGGTGGTTGCATCGAACAGGTCGGTGCTGTATTCGAACACGGCGTTGAGCTCATCTTCAATCTCGCTGGTGTGCAGGCTGAGGTCGAACTTGGTGCTAGGCAGCGTGGTATCCAGCAGGCTGATATCGAGTCCCGGCAAGCGACGCAGTGTTTCGACATGACGGACCTGATGATTGAAGACCACCTGAAACAGAGGCGTATGTGCCATGCTACGCGCTGGCTGCAGCGCTGCCACGACTTGTTCAAACGGCAGATCCTGATGCTGCTGGGCATCCAGCACCACATTGCGGACATGGGCAAGCAAGCCCTGCAGGTTGCTGCTGCTGGCAGTATCGATCCGTAGCGCCAGCATGTTGACGAAGAAGCCGATCAGGGCTTCTGTCTCCTGCCAGCGGCGATTGGCGACTGGCATGCCAATGGTGAGATCGGCTGCCGCGCCGTGGTGGCGCAACAGCAGTGCAAAGCTGCTCAGCAAGGCCATCGAGAGCGAGGCATCTGCGTTGCGTGCCAGAATGCGCAAGCCACTGGTGACATGGTGCGGGATGCGCCGCCGGATCCACGCGCCGGCGCCGCTACGCACAGTCGGACGCGGATGGTCATAGGGCAATGCGGGCAGTGCGTCGGCGCCGTTCAGACGCGCTAGCCAGTAGTTGCGCTGGGCTGGCCAGTCGGTTTGCGTCTGCGCTTGGTGTTGCCAGGCGGCATAGTCGGCGTACTGGATGGGCAGCGGCTGCCAGTCTGGAAGCCGGCCGGCGCAGGCAGCCTGATAAGCCAGCACCAGTTCTTCATACAGCAGGTTGAGTGACCAGCCATCGCCACAGATGTGGTGCATGGACAAGACAAGCACATGGTCGTCGCAATTGCCCTGTTCTCCCGTGCGCGCCAGCAGTAGCGCGCGCAGCAAGGGACCTTGCGTCAGATCGAAAGGTAGACGGTCCAGACGTTCGCGCAGGGCGGGCAACGCGCTGTCCGGCAGGTCGGGCGGCAGCGTGTCGTGCGCCAGCACCAATTGCGCATCCGCAGCCGCATGGACATGCTGCCGGGCGGAGGTGCCTGCCGGGATGAATACTGTGCGCAGGCTCTCGTGGCGCGCCACGAGCGCATCCAGTGCCGACTGCAGGGCCGCCACATTGAGCTGGCCCCGCCAGTGCATGGCCTGGGTCAGGTTATAAGCACGGCTTTGCGGATCCAGCGCCCACAGCAACCATAGCCGCTCCTGCGCATGCGACATGGGCAAGGCGCGCGACCGGTCTGCTCGGGGGACGGTGACCGGCGCCTGCCTGGTGGCACCCTCGCCGATACCATTTTTATCGTGGAGCCCCTGCGCCAGCGCGGCAATACTTTGCTGCTCGAAGATCTGCCGAGGACTGAGCTTGATGCCGCGCTTGCGCGCACGCGCGATGATCTGCAGGCTGAGGATGGAGTCCCCACCCAAAGCAAAGAAATTGTCATGAATGCCAATCTGCTCGCACTTGAGTACCTCTGCCCAGATGGCGGCCAGAGTTTCTTCCAGCGGATTGCGGGGCTTTGCGGCGCCGACGGCCTCTGCCAGCGGCGAGGCAAAACGGGGCAGACGCTGGCGATCGAGCTTGCCATTGGCCGTCAGTGGCAGCGCATTTAGGCGCTGCAAGGACGCCGGCTGCATATAATCGGGCAACAGGGCCTGCAAAGCATCCTGAAGCGCCGCTGGTTGTGGGGCATCTGGCGCACCGGCAGTGTAATAGGCGTGCAGGCGCAGTTTGTCGGGTTCGTGTTCGTCAGCCAGCGTTACCACCACTGCCTGATCCACCCCCGTCAGGCCGCGCAGCACCTGCGCCACCTCGCCGGGCTCCACCCGATAGCCACGGATCTTGACCTGATCGTCGGCGCGGCCGAGGAACTCGATACTGCCGTCACTGCGGTAACGGGCGCGGTCGCCGGTGCGGTAGAGCCGTTCGCCAGAGTCAGTAAAGGGATCCGGCACGAACCGTTCGGCGCTCAGGTCTGCGCGACCGTGATAGCCGCGTGCCACGCCCACACCACCCAGATAGAGTTCGCCCGGCACACCCGGCGGAAGCCGTTGCAGATGGGCATCAAGGATGCTGGCGCGCATGCCGGGTAAGGGCATACCGACTGGTAATGGAGTGGCCGGCAGCGACAGCTTGTCCATCACATGGGTGAGCACGCCGACAGTGGTTTCGGTGGGGCCGTAGTGGTTGATTACGCGGCACTCCGGGCGCAAGGTGCGCAACTGGTGCAGCAGCTCGACCGGCGCAGTCTCGCCGCCAATGATCAAGGTATGCCAAGGCAATGCACCCTGAGCATCGGCCGCATGCAGTAAGGCACTCAGATGGCTCGGCACGATTTTCAGCACCCCGATGTGGCATTGGCGCAGATAAGCGGCAAAGGCATCCGGATCGAAACAGACCTGTGGCGCCAGCAGATGCAAGGTGTGACCGCCGCACAATGCGCCGAACAGTACCGTGTGCCCGAGGTCAGCTGCTGGCGTCGACACCATGGCCATGGCCAGCGGCTCCTTGGCAGCCAGGCGTTGCAGCAGACCACCGGTGTAGTTGGCCAATGCCGCGTGACTAACCACTACGCCCTTGGGACGGCCGGTCGAACCCGAGGTGTAGATGATATAAGCCGCTTGTTGCGGATGGGGAAGCGGCAGCGCCGGCAGTCCTGACGGTTGCACTGCTGCTTGCGGGTACCCTGCCAGCGACAGGCACACCAGCCCTTCCGGCTGTGACGCCATCCATGACAGGTGTTGCGGCGCACCCAGCACGATTCGGGCGCCGCAATCGGCCAACTGCCCTCGCAGGCGGGCCGCCGGCAGTTCGGGATCCAGCGGCACGTGGATGCCCCCCGCCTTCATCACCGCCAGCATGCCCACCACCAGATCGGCTGAGCGCGGCGCGCACACCGCTACCGGCGTTTCCGTCGTGACGCCGGCCTCAATCAAGGTGTGCGCCAGACTGGTAGCAGCCTGTTCCAGCTGCGCATAACTGAGCTGCTGTGTGGCGTCGCTCAGCGCGGTTTGTTCGGGGTGCGCCATTGCCATGGCCTGAAACATCTGCAGCACGCTACCGACCTGCAGCGCCGGATCTGGCCCTGTCGACCATTCCACCAACTGCTGCTGTTGCTGTGGTCCGAGCAAGGCGATCTGATCGATAGAACGGTCGCTGTGCGCGGCGGCTTCGTCGGCAAATACTGTCAATTGCGCCGCCAGGCGTGCAATGCGGTCAGCATCGAATAAAGCGGTTGCGTATGTGAAGCAGCCGTCGATGTGCGCGCCGAGGTCGGTGGCGTCCAGACTCAGCTCGAAATGGCTGTGCAGCACCGGGCTGTCGCGCATTGTGAAAGCCAGTCCGCCACCCTGCCAGTGGCGTTCGATCGGTACCATCATCGTGAATTTGGCATCGAACAACGGATTGCCCTTGGCGCTGCGCTGCGGGTTGAGCGCTTCCACCAGTTGGTCGAACGGCAGATCCTGATGCTGCTGGGCCTGGATGAAGTTGTCGCGCACGCGACAGAGCAAAGTGTCGAAGCTGGGCGCCCCCGTCAGATCCGTACGCAGCACCTGGGTGTTGACGAAAAAGCCGAGCATGGCTTCGGTCTCAGGATGGGGACGATTGGCGTTGGGTACGCCGATCCAGATGTCCTGCTGGCCGCTGTGGCGATACAGTACCGCCTTGAAGCAGGCCAGCAAGAACATAGCCAGCGTCACCCCGGACGTCTGACAAAACGACTTGATGCGATCGCTCACGTCCGGCGTCAGGCTGAAATAGTGGTGAGCGCCGGCATCGCCTTGCGCGGTGGCGCGCGGCCGGTCGCTGGGCAGTTCCAGCCGAGTCACATGGCCGCCCAGTTGACGCGTCCAGTAGTCCAGTTGACGCGCCCGCTCGCCCTGCTCCATCCAGCGTCGCTGCCAGGCAGCGTATTGCGGATATTGCAACGGCAACGGCGCCAACGTCAGCGGCGCGCCGCCGGCGTGATGGGCATACAGCGCGCGCAACTCGTCCGGCAGCAAGGCCAAGGACCAGCCGTCACTGATGCTGTGGTGCATTGTCAGCAGCAACTGATGCATTTGTGGACCTAGCACCAGCAAACGGGCCCGCAGCAACGGACCATGCTGCAAATCGAAGGGGCGGTGTGCTTCATGGCGCGCGAGTTCGGCGGCATGTTGCGGTGTCAACGGCGTATCGAGGGTACCCTCCACCGGCAGCACCACCGGCCCGGGGTCAGCCACGCATTGCCAGGCTTGGCCATCTTGCTCCGCAAAGTGAGTGCGCAATGCGGCGTGGCGCGCTACCAGGCTCGCTAAGGTCCGTTCCAATGCCGGCAGATTGAGCGGGCCTTGCAGATCGATGATGTTCGACAAATTGTAGGCCGGACTGGCCGGATCCAGCTGCCACAGGAACCATAGCCGCTGCTGGGCATAGGACAAGGGCGCACGCGACTGGTCGGGCTGAGCTTGCGTCTGTTCCAAGGCATAGGCCGCAGGCCCGGCGTCGGGCAGCAAGCCCTTGGCGCGCAACATGGTCAGCGCTGCCTGGCGTTGTAACGGTGACATTCCTTCCAGAGCATCCAGAACCGAAGACATGCTTTCTCACTTTCCGTTGTCGGCGGCGATCACCTGCCGCAAGTCGTATTCGGACATCTCCTTTACCTCGGCCAGCATGCGCGCCACTTCGTCCGAGGCGGCCAGCGGCTGAGCCAGGCCCGATTGCGCGCGCAAGGTGTCGATGCGTGCCGCCAGTGCGCCCAGCGTGGGTAAGTCGAAAATATCCTGCATCTCCAGCGCCACGGCGAACTGGCGTCGGACCCGGGCCAACAGTTGATTGGCGCTGAGCGATTGCCCTCCGCAGGCAAAGAAGCTGTCTTCCACACCGAACGCGCGCGCGCCCAGCAAGGTCTGCCACAACCCGGCCAGCGCTAGCTCGGTGGCACTGGCCGGGGCAGCGCCCTTGGCATTGACGGGAGCCTGGCGGGCGTCGAACAGCGCATGAAAGATGAAATCCGGATTGCGCTGCAGCGTCAGACAAGAGGATCGCTGCAGCTTGCCGCTGGTGGTGCGGGGCAAGGTACCGGGGTGCAGCAACATGACCAGATCCGGTGCTTGGCCCACAGCCTGCGCCACGGCGTCGCGTACGGCGTCGATCAAATCTTGCGGCATTTGCTTGCGTTGCGTGGCGCGCGCCACCTCAGCAGCCACGCCGATGCCTTCGATACCATCCGTCACCACCGGGAATGCTGCCACGCGGCCGCTGCGTAGCGCTGGCACGGCGCTTTCGAGATACATTTCGAGGTCTTGCGGGTAGATGTTGTGGCCGCGCAGAATGATGGTGTCCTTGAGCCGGCCGCTGATATACAGGTGACGCTGATGCAGAAAGCCCAGGTCACCGCTACGCAGCCAGCGGCGGCCCTCCTGCTGTGGGAAGGCCGCAATGCTGGCCTCGGGATTGTTCCAGTAGCCGTCGGCAATGCTGGGCCCAGCGATCTGCACCTCGCCGATTACACCGTCTTCCCGTACCTTACCGCTGGCCGGATCGACAATTCGGATCTCGTGCGCGCGCACTGGCAGACCTGAACTGACCAGACGAACGGCATCTGCAGCGCCCGACACTTGCAGGCGCCCGCCCGCCAGTGCCACCGGATCGGCATCGACATGGCGCACCCCGGTCAGCGGCAAGCCGCCAGTGATCACCAGTGTGGACTCGGCCAGGCCGTAGCAGCAGTACAGCGCCCGGGCATCGAAACCGGCGGCGGCGAAACGGCTGGCAAAGCTGTGCATGGTCTTGGCGCGCACTGGTTCTGACGCGCAAAAGGCCACCCGCCACTGGCTCAGATTGAGCGACTTCAGGGTGCTGTCAGACAGCCGTTCGACGCACATGCGGAAGGCGAAATCAGGCCCGCCGCTGTGGGCGCCGCCATGCCGGCTGATCGCCTTGAGCCAGCGAGCCGGGCTTTCCTGAAAATGTGCGCCGGTCATCAGCACCAGGCAGCCGCCCCAGCGCAGCGACTGCAGCATGGCACCGATGAGCCCCATGTCGTGATATAAGGGCAGCCAGCTGACGGTGACGTCGGTGTCGCGCAAGCCCATGCTGTCGCGCATGGCCTGGGTATTGGCGATCAGATTGGCGTGCGTCACACGCACGCCCTTGGGCGTGGAGGTCGAACCCGAGGTGTATTGGAGGAAGGCCAGGCCACTGTGTGCCATGCCGGGCAGTTCTTGCCGCGTGGTGAGTTGGTCAGTATCGGGGGCGAATTCAGCGCCGGTGTCCGTGGTTTTGATCAGATCATCGGTGGCGATCAGGCGCGGCAGCCGTGGCAACTGCAGCGCTTGCAGCCAGACGGCGGTGTGCGGCAGATGTGCCAGATCGGTGAGCACCAGTGCCGTCTGCGCGTCACGCGCCATACTTTGCAGACGCTGGCGATGCTCCTGATGGGCGGCATCCGCCGGATAGGCCGGCACCGCAACAATCCCGGCATACAGGCAGGCGAAGAAGGCCATCACATAGGCCGGTCCATTTTCATACATCAGCAGCGCCCGCTCTCCGGAGCGGGTAGATGTGAGTAATTCGACCGCCAGCGCCGTGACCTGGCGGTCCAGTTCGGCGTAGCTTGCCTGATAGGTCACGGTGTCGCCATCGCCGAGAAATTTCAGCGCGATACGCTCGGGTGTCTGGCGGGCATGATGGCGCAGTTCGCTGGCAATATTGTTTGCCGTCGGCGTGCGCAGCCGAGTGACTTGGGCGGCGGGCGTGTTTGGAGGCATGTTGATTGTTCCTGGAAAGATGGCTAAGCCCATGCATGCGAGGCATGCAGAGGAAAAAGCGGGAACCTGGGGCAAATGGCGAGGCGTACGAAGTGACCTGAGATGTTCTTTGGAAGCCAGGGATCCGAGCGCCAAGGCCCTGACTCAGGCGCCATGCTCACGCGCCATGGCCACTACTACCTTGCGCGGTCCTTTGAAGGTGGAACGGGCATGTGCCACCAGCATGTTGTCCAGCATCAGTACATCGTCGCGCTGCCAGGGAAAACTGATGGTCTGGTCATCCAGCACACCACGGATCTCGTCGAGCACGCTGTCTTCGATGTCGCTGCCGTCGCCGTAATAAACATTACGCGGCAGGTCTTCCGGCTCCACCACTTGCATCAGGGTCTCGCGCAGCTGAGGATCCAGCCCTGACACATGGAACAGGTGCGCCTGATTGAACCACACTGCCTCGCCGGTGGCGGGATGCCGTGCGGTCGCCTGACACACCTGACGCGTGCGCAACTGACCGTCTTCCTTCCATTCGCAGGCGATACCGTGCTGTTGGCAATAGGCTTGCACAACGCTGCGCTGATCGGTGCCGAACACCTGTTGCCATGGAACATCCAGCCCGTTTCCTGAATTGCGCACATACATCAGGCCGCGCTGCTCAAAGCGCTGCCGGATGGCAGGATCAACCAGACGGTAGATGGCGCGGCTGTCGGCAATCGGGGTCTCGCCACCTTCGGCCGCCGGCAACGGGCAATGAAACCAGATACGCAAGGGCCAGCGCCGTGTATATGACTGTTCGTTATGCAAGGGGATACGCTGGTGGGCCGGGTATTCCGTCGAGGTATAAACACCCTTGCCAAGCGCTCTACGCGGTGTGGACCCGAATTCATAACTGAGCAACGGCGCACCGAACGCGGCGGCGAAGCGGTGGAAGCTGTCAGCGGAGCTGAAGTCGAAACCGCGGAACAGGATCGCACCGACCTGTTCCAGTTGCGCCTGCACGCAATCCTCGATAGCCGCGAAAGCTGCATGGGGATCGCGCTCCAGCGCGTCCGGTTCGACCAGCAAGGGCAAGGCCTGTTTCTGCAACGCGCCGATGCGTAGCAGATATTGTGCCGTTGGCGTGGCGCCGATAGTTACGTTGATCACATTGATCTCCTTGGCGTGCTGCAGCGGCTGGCCGCGTCGGCACAGCGCAGACTCGTTCTTGACGTGTTATGCCGGCAGCGCCTGACGCTGTGGCCAGGCCGCTTGCAGCAAGCTGCACAGGCGATCCACGACTTGCGCTTGCGCGCTGTGGATGAAGAAGTGGTCGCCTTCAAACATATGGATGCCGGACGGGCCGCTGCTCTCGCCGCGCCATGCCAGCAGCGCATCGCGGCCGATGGCATCGGTAGTTCCGCCAAAGACATGGAGCGGACAATCCAATGCCGGCAGCGGCGCCTCACGATAGCTGGCGCACAATTGCAGGTCGGCCTTGATGATGGGCAGCATCAGTGCCAGCAACTCCTGGCTGGCCAGCACTTCGGCCTCCATGCCATTGAGCTGGCAGACGTATTCGAGCACTTCACGGTCGCCCTGCAAACCAGCATAGACAGCCGCGTCCCGCCCGCCCGGCGCCTCGCATCCCGACAGCAGCACCGCCAGGGGCGCCGCGGCAGCATGCGTGGCCAGCCGGCGCGCCACCTCGAAGGCCACCAGGGCGCCCAGGCTGTGTCCGAACAATGCGTACTGTGTCGGCAGGCCAGGTTCGATCTCGGCACACAACTGTGCAATCAGCGCTGGGAAGTCCTCATGCAATGCTTCGCTCATGCGCGCGCCTCGTCCGGGATATTCGACCGGGCATAACTCCAGCCACGGTGGCAGCATGCGTCGCCACCGGCCGTAGATCGATGCGGCGCTGCCGCCGGCATAGGGAAAACAATAGAGGCGCAACCGTGTTACCACGGCCGGATTCACACCTGGCCCTGGGAGTGCGCTTGCATATGCTGGCGCAGGCTCAGCGGACGCATGTCGGTCCACACTTCATTGATATAGGCGAGACATTCCTGCTTCTTGCCGATCTTGCCGGCGTCGCGCCACCCAGGCGGAATTTCCTTGTACTCAGGCCAGATCGAATACTGCTCCTCGTGGTTGAGCACCACGCGAAATACTGCTTCTTCATCATCCCAACTCATGGAGTTCCCTTCCATTGCTAATAGGCAAATGAACGCATTGCAGAACATCGACCCGGTGGCCGAAATGGCCATGACATGCTGCGCATGCATGGCGAACGGACTTTTTTTGCTGCCGTTATTTATGGAATCATTCTCAACAAGATAGTTATTCTCATTTAATGAGTCAAGAGAATTTGTGAGAATATTTCCTAAATATTTTTTCTCCGTTATTAGATTTTTTCTTGAACATCTCCTTGTAAACTGAGTAATCTGAATGCGGATACACGGCTGAACAGGCTGCTAGTGGTTAAGCTGTTTTCCGATGAAGAAGTATTCAATTAGAAGTAATTGTCATCTGAGTATGATGCATGCAGGCGAGCACGCCGGACACTGCTACGCCCTTCGTCTTTTCTTCCTGCTGTTCCTTTCGCCGATCGCCGCCGCCATTCGACGACATAGCTGCCTCTTACAAAAGAAAGGTAAGTGATGTCCCTGTTCCGTTACCTGCTGGCGAGTGCGCGCTGGCAATTGCCGGTCGCCTTCGGTGCCAGTCTCGCCGGTGGTTTTTCCAGTGCGGCTCTGGTGGCCATGATCAATCAGGCGTTGCATGCGCCGCGTGAAGCCCTGCTGACGATGGGCTGGCGCTTCCTCGCGCTGGCGTTGGCGGTGCTGCTGCTACGTTCGTTGTCGCAGACCATGTTCATGCGCATGGGGCAACAGGCCAAAGCGCAACTGCGCCAACGGCTCACGCGACAGATCACGCAGGCGTCATTTCGTCAGCTCGAAGCACGCGGGCCGGCCAAGGGCACCAGCATCCTGGCGCAAGATCTGGATGCCATCGTGCTGCTGTTCATCGGTCTGCCCAATCTGCTGATGCAAGGCAGTGTTATCGCCGGTTGCCTTATCTACTTGGGTGTTCTCTCGTGGCAGGTGCTGGCGTTTGCGCTGGTGAGTGTGGCGCTGGGCGCGGTCGGATTTCATCAGGCCAACAGCCGGGCGTTGTTTCATCTGCGCGGTTCGCGCAAACGTGAAGACGAATTGCTACGTCATTTCCGTGCGCTGTTCGATGGTGCCAAGGAGCTCAAACTGCATGCGCAACGACGCGAACAGTTTCTCGACACCAGTATCATGCCCAGCATTGAGGCCGCACGCGTCCAGCGCACGCGTGGTTATGTGTTCCACGCGATTGCCACCACCTGGGGCAACTTCATCTTCTTTGCCTTCATTGGCATCGTGCTGTTCGTGCTGACGCGGGTACTGACGATCGACAGCGTTGCCATGTCCGGTTATGCAATGATTTTCCTCTACATGATCCTGCCGATCGAAGCCGTGCTATCGGCGGTGCCCAGTCTGAGCAGTGCGCGCGTGGCGCTGGAGCGCATCGATCAGATCAGCACGGAGCTGCCGCCCGAGGATGCAGGCATCAGCGCCGCTGCTGCACCCATGCGCCAGATTGCCATGCACGGCGTCACCCATAGCTACTACCGTGAACGCGAGAATGGGATCTTTGCGCTGGGACCAATCGACCTCGATTTCAGACCGGGTGAACTGGTATTTCTGGTCGGCGGCAACGGCAGCGGCAAGACCACGCTGGCGAAGTTGCTGGTGGGCCTTTATGCCCCCGAGGAAGGTGTGATTAGCCTCAACGGCGAACGGGTAGGACCGCACAACCTGGGTACCTACCGCGCGCAATTCTCGGCCGTGTTTTCGGACTTCCACCTGTTCGAGAGCCTGGTGGGGTTGCCGCCGGAGGGGCTAGACGACAACGCACGCCTGCTACTTGATCAGTTGCAGTTGCAGCACAAAGTGGCCATCGAGGACGGGCATTTCTCCACCACCGCTCTGTCACAAGGACAGCGCAAACGCTTGGCACTATTGGTGGCGTACTTGGAAGACCGGCCGTTCTATGTGTTCGACGAATGGGCGGCGGATCAGGATCCGGGCTTCAAGGATGTGTTTTACAAGACCCTGTTGCCAGCCCTGCGCGCCAGGGGAAAGACCGTGCTGGTGATCTCGCACGACGACCGTTATTTCGACTGCGCTGATCGTTGTATTCGTCTCGACTACGGACAGTTGGCACCGATGGAGAGATCGAGGAGCGCGGCACAGACAGACGCAGGCCCGGCGCCGGGCCTGCAGCCGGTGGTGGTCTGAAGGCGTGCCACCTCAAGCCTTGTGTGGCTTGGGGCGGCAGTCGCGGCAATAGCCGTAGAGCGACAACTGATGCTCGGACATCATGTAGCCGAGAGACTCCGCCGCCATTTTCTGGCGTGCCTCAATCACCGGGTCGTGGAACTCGTCCACGCGGCCACAGCCGAGGCAGACAATGTGATCGTGATGCGGGCCGTTATTCAATTCATAGATAACCTTAGTGGCATCGAAGGTGCTCTTGATCACGATGCCGGCGGCCTCGAACTGCGCAAGCACCCGATACACCGTCGCCAGGCCGATGTCCATTCCCTCCGCCGTGAGCTGGCGGTGCACTTCTTCCACGCTGAGATGGTCTACGCTACTGCCATGGAACAGTTCCAATATCTTGACGCGCGAAATGGTGGCCTTGAGGCCGGCGTTCTTCAATTCTTCCAGGCTTTGACTGCTCATTGACTTTCCCCTGTGCGATGCAGATGTTGTCTGCGCTCATGGAGCGCTAATTCTTGCCACAATTATAAGAAGAAAGTTGCCGCAGGGGGCGGGTCAGTGTCAATCATAGGCCAGCAGGGGCAGGCTGGCGCCGATATTCTTATGCAGGAAGGCGGCACGGTGTCAGTGTTCCGGCATAACGGGAGAGCGAACGCCGGTGGCATCGACTTGCACGGTGCCTGCCCAAATTTCAGGGACTGGGCACCGGATTCAACTGAGACGCGTCCAACTTGAAAGTGGATACAGCCGGCCAGCGCACTTGCCTGCTCCATCATCGAGTTTGCGGCAGCAGCGGCTTCTTCCACTAGAGCGGAGTTTTGCTGCGTCGTCTCGTCCATATGTGTCACAGCCAAGTTAACCTGCGTGATCCCATGGCTCTGCTCCTGGCTTGCATGCGAGAGTGACCGGCCTGAAACAACTGGTCCGACTTGAAATTTCATATGCTATTGAAAAGGAGAGTCAGAGCATGCCCAAGAAGCGATTCACATCCGAAGACATCATCCACAAACTGCGCGAAGCAGAAGTCATGTCTGCACAAGGCAAGACGGCGTCCGAAATCAGCCGCCAACTCGGCGTGACGGAGCAAACCTACTTCCGTTGGCGCAAGGAATATGGCGGTCTGAAGATTGACCAGGCCACCCGCCGCTGTCTGGCGCTGCACGTGGCCAGGCAAATTCGCAGTAATGACGTCATCGATATCCAGGCTGAGGCCATGGTGACCTACGGTGTTCCGGCCTATCTACGCTCTGACAATGGTCCGGAAATGGTCGCCAAGAACCTTCGGCGCTGGCTTGCATCGGTTGGTTCAAAGACGCTGTATATCGAGCCAGGAAGCCCCTGGGAGAACGGATACTGCGAGTCCTTTAACGGCAAATTCGGCGATGAACTGCTCAACGGAGAAATCTTTTATACCCTCCGAGAAGCTCAGGTCATCATCGAGCGATGGCGTCATCAGTACAATACCGTTCGGCCGCATAGCTCACTGAAATACCGGCCGCCGGCACCGCAGGCTACACTGCCGGCATCAACCCCAGCACCACTGCGGCTTGCCGCTTAGACAAACTTTAAGTCTGGACCAGTTGTTTCAGGCTGGTCAGGGTGATCCAGCAAACAATATCCATACAAATTCCGTTGCAGCAGGGCAAGGCCCACCGCTACGGTCACTGCAAGGAATGTCGCTCTAACTCTCCATCGATGGGTAGGTGCACATCCACCGCTGCAGCGGCTGTGCTCTCAGAGCATGCGATCCAGGTAAGCAACTGCTGGGCGCCAGCAGAAAATCCTCCCGTAAATTGTTTGCCTTGCAGCAAGCCTTCGGCCAGATCCTGATTCAATCGCAGGGTAAAGCGATGGCTCAGGTCATCCACTGCGCACAACTGCGCGCAGTGAAAATCAAAGAAATGGCCCACCCTCGCAAACAATGCCTTGTACAGGGACTCCTTGGCCGAAAAGGCTAGCGTGAGCAAGCGCCCATGGGACCAGTGCGCAGCCAGCCCGTCGAGCTCGCCCGGCAGGGTGATGCGGGACTGGATGACGCTTGCGGTGGCCGCCGGTATCCAGTGCTCCAGGTCCAGTCCCAGGACCCTGTCGCCCCGGTCCGGCCACAGCGCAGCCACGGCGCGGTTACCGCTGTGCGTGATCGATCCCAGCCAGCCCGCAGGCCAGAGCGGCTGGCGATGCGGCCCGATGGCCACTTGCCCCGCTTGTCCCTCCGCCTGCAACAGCAAGCGGCACAGGTAGCGTCCGGCCAGATACTCAGCCTTGCGTTTGACCACCGCGCCCATGATCTGCGCAGGCTGCGCCACACCAAGGGTCGCATAGAGCGCATCGTGATAGGCCTGGCGGTCGAACGTGCAGGACAGCACCCGTAACTGGGAGCCGGCCTGCAGCGATAGCGGCGTGATGGTCGGGATGAAACTGCACATCTGCGCGCCTGCGTCGGCAAGCAAGACCTCCATGCGCTAGCCCAACGACTGCCGGATCAGTGCCGCCAGTTCAGCGGCCCGTATGCTTTGCCAGTGATCGCCCGGCAAGCTCAGGCAGCGGGCGCGCGAGCACAGGCTGGCGGGCCAGACAGTCGTGATGTCGACCCAGTCCTGGCGCTGCTGAGCAGCCTTGCACAGGTAGACCGTTTCCACGAAATCAAACGACTCGGGCAACTGATACCGCACCATGGCGTCGATGCTGGCGCGTACGCCATCGATGAAACGGCGCAAGGCCGGATCGTCCAGCTGATCTGCCAAGGGCAGGTTCGCTAGCATCTGACGCCAACAGGCCAGCTTGGCGGCGGGCGCGAGGGCCGCGTACTGGGTCGCATCGATGGCCATCGGTGCGCCCTCTTCCGGAAGGAAGGAAAGCAGCAGGCCGTATTCACTGGCCGCCAACGATTGCATGGCGCGTTGGTCCACCGGATCGATCAACCATAGCGCCGCAGCGCGACGGCCGGTGAGTACAAGATGCTGCCTTGCCATTTCGATGGCGGTGTAGGCGCCCATGGACCAGCCCAGGTAAGCGGTCGCGGCGTTACGTTCTGTCTCGGGTAACTGGCCGTGATAATGCTGCGCCATCGCTTCGATACTGCCTGCCATGCCAGGCGGCAACACTGTGGGCAACTCGGCGCCCAGGCAGCGGACCTGTCCTTGCAGCAGCCCCGCCAGAGCATGGTAGGACATGGCCTTGCCGTCACTGGCCGGCAGGCACAGCAACGTGGGCGCAGCGGCGGCTGCCGTATTGAGCGGGACTAAGTCCATGGCGGAGCTTGCGCTTGAACTGGGGCCTGGGCTTTGCGCTTGCAGTTGGGCCACGGCCTGCGCCTGCTGCTCTAGCCGGGAGGTATCGAAGAGCTGGCGGATCGGGATGCTGACCTGGAAACGTTCCCGGATCGCCGCCGCCAGGCGCGTCACCAGAAGGCTGTCGCCGCCCAACTGGAAGAAATCGCTGTCGCGGCTGGTCACGGGCTGCTGCAGGATGTCTTGCCATATCGCTGCCAGGCTGCTTTCGCTGCCTGCGCGTACCGGCGTTTCCGGCGGCGCTGCCGATGGGCTGGCCGGCACCGGAGCGGGAAGCCGGCTGCGGTCCACCTTGCCATTGGCCGACAAGGGCAGCGCATCGAGAGACTGCAGATGCGTGGGCAGCATGTAGGCCGGCAGGCGCTCGGCCAGATGCTGGCGAAGGCTCTTGTCGTCGCATACCGCGACAGCCTTGGTCCACCGGGCTACCAGCACCTGCTGGCCGACGAAGCCCATGTCGCTGTCTTGGGCGGGATAAGCGCCGATGGGCTCGTATCCGCTTGCGCCCAATGCCGCGATCCACTCGTCAGTACCACGCAGCCTGCTCTGGCGATGCTGTGCCGCACCCTCCTGCGTCGCTTCCAGTACTGCCGCCACGGTAACCCATTGCAGCCTTTTCTGGCGTGTGGCCTCGCACAGCACCAGCAGGCCATCCGGCTTGAGCAGGCTGCCCAGGTAGGACAGCGAGGCATCCAGGTCCAGCGCATTGTGCAGCACATTGGAGGCCAGGATCAGATCCAGCGAGCCCGGCGCAATGCCCTGATGCGCAGCGGTGCGGTCGATGTCGAACAGAGCGAAACGGGCACCGGCATGCGTGCCGAATTTTTCCCGGCCGATCTGCAGGAAGAAGTGACTGAGGTCGGTGTAGTGGTAGAGGGACTGTGGGCTGGCTTGGGACAAGGCCGGCAAGGCGTACATGCTCAATCCGCCGACCCCGGCGCCGACTTCCATGAGTTCGAGAGGCCGAGCGCAGTGCTGCACCTGATGTTGCAGGCAACGCACTACGATGCCGCCCAGATAGGCGGCCACGATGTTGTCGCCATAGAGCCCCTCCGCGCCTTCGCGCGCCCCTTCGGGGAAGATCAGTTCGGTGGACATGAGCTGGCCGATGAGGCTGCGCCACAAGCTCGTCGCCGACTGGAACAGCCAGGCCAGGAAGGCCTGGCCATGATCCAGCCATCCAAGGCTGCCCTGCAAGCTCGTCCTGGCTTCGTGCAGAGCGGCTTGCAGCACGTCGCTGGATGGGAAACTGCGGGCGACCCGCCATTGCTGCTCGCCCAGCGGAACCAGCCATTGCTCGTCGCAAAGTATCTGCATCCATGCCTCCAGCACCGGCGCGTACCGTTGCTGGACAGCGTGATTGTCCAGCAGGGCCGCAAGCGAGAGCACTTGCCCCTGCTCGGCGCACAGCTTCAGCTGGATCAGGTTATGCAGGATCAGCAAGGGCGCCAGCGCCTCGCTCTGTTGCTGGAAGCGTGCCAGCGCATCCCGGTCGGTGTCGCCAGGCAACTGGCCGGCAGCTTCCTGTAGGACTGGCGCAAGCAGCGACGGCAGGCGCGACTGTGGCGTCGGACTGGCGGCGGGCTCAGGGACCACGAAGCCCGCCAGTTGCTGTGCTCCGGAGGGCGTGCGCCAGACCGTGACGACCGACGCCTTCACGCCGGGGCAGCTGTTGAGCGCGGCCTCGATCTCGCCCAGCTCGATGCGGTAGCCGTTGAGCTTGACCTGGCTGTTGACGCGTCCGAGGAATTCGATGCAGCCATCCGGCCAGTACCTGGCCAGATCGCCGGTGTTGTAGAGGCGGCCATGCCTGGGGTGCTGGCTGAAGCTGGCCGCGGTCTGGTCGGGCGCATGCCAGTATTCACGGGCCAACCCCGCGCCCGCGATGAACAGGCGGCCCGTGACCCAGTCGGGACAGTCGCGTCCTTGCGCATCCAGGATGTGGTATTGCTGATTGGCCAGGGGGAAGCCATAGGGGATGGATTTCCATTCAGGCGCAATGTCAGCGACCTCGAAACAGTTGGACCAGATCGCCGCTTCGGTGGCCCCCCCCAGAGCCAGCAAGCGCGCCTGCGGGGCATGCTGGCGCAGCGCCTGCGGCAGATCCAGTCCGATCCAGTCGCCACTGAGCATGACACGGGTAAGGCTGGCGGGAATACCGGCATCATCGTGTGCGGCCTGTTCCAGCAGCATGCGGCACAAGGCCGGCACCGAATTCCATACCGTGACCCCATGGCGCTGCACCAGGTCCAGCCAATGCGGGGCATCGCGCAGGGCATCGGGCTCGGGCAGCACCAGCGCCGCACCCTGGCTGAGGGTGGCAAAGACATCGTAGATGGCCAGGTCGAAATGCAGCGCTGAAATGCCGAATACGCGGTCAGCCGCCGATAGTCCAATGCGCTGGTCGATATCGGCCAGGGTATTGGCCGCGGCGCGATGGGTGATGGCCACCCCTTTGGGTTCACCAGTGGAGCCGGAGGTATAGATGATGTAGGCCAGGTCATCCAGCGCGCTCTGGTGTACCGGACTGCTCAGGGGGACGGTCGGCACGTCCTCCCATTGCGCGGGCGGTGTCATCAGAATGCGCGGGCAGCCGGGTTCTTCCATCGGTTCTGCGGGGTCCAGCAGGATGGCGTCGATACCCGCCCTTTCTACGATGGCCCGGGTGCGCTCGCGCCCTTGTCCTGTGGGCAGCGGCACCAACACCGCGCCCACTGCCAGGGTGGCCAGCGCCGCAGCGACCTGCATCGGGCCTTTGGGTAATGCGCATGCCACCAGATGGCCGGGCTGGATGCGGTGCGCTCTGAGCCGGTCCATCTCCTGTTCCACCAGGGCGCCAAGTTGTCCATAGCTGATCTGATAGTGAGCACCCAACAGCGCGGCCGCCGCTGGCTGGCGGCGGCACTGGGTGAAGAAGCCGGCATGCAGCGGGGCGAGGGTGAAAGCGGTCGCGGTCTGGTTGACCTCGGTGCGCACACGCAACTGCGACTCCGGCAGCAACTGACCAACCGGCTGCTCCCACTGTTGCGGCTGCTGCGCCAGTCGATACAGCAACTGGCTGTAACTGTCGAACATGGCTTGCGCCATGCCTTCCGGGAAGAGCTGGCGGGTGATGATCCAGTTGTATTCGAGGCTGCCTTTGCGCACCATCACCTGATGATCCAGCCAGACCTGGGGCGTGCAGGTGTAGAGGAAGTCCGGCTCGCCCAGGGTATCGGCGCCCCGCACCAGCTCATCAAGGTCAATGCCCAGCAAGCTGGTGAAGACCACCGGCATGAGGCTTCCCGCCGCTGCATCAGTCGCATTCCTGCGGCCCAGTTCGCGCAGCACTTCTACGCCGCCGAAGCGGGTATGACCCAGGCATTGCCACAGGCTGGCCTGGACTTGGCGCGCACGTTCGACGAAGGATAGCGTGCCGCTGCAATCGAGCGTGAGCAGCAATACCGAGGTGAAGTCGCCCACCAGTTGATCCACGTCCGGGTGGATGCGGCGGCGATTGAAGTGCGTCAGGTTCAGCGTGAACCGGGGATCCGCTGCCCAGGTGGCCAGCACTTCGGCAAAGGCCGTCAACAGCACTGCCGAGGGCGTGATCCCTTGTGCCGAAGCCAGCGCAGACAGCGATTGCCAGGCCGTCTCGGGCAGGCGGTGCTGAAGCCGGATGAATTCAGGCTGGCTCAGTTCGGCCGGTACGCAGGCCAACGGCAACACGGGGGCGGGCGCGATCGTCTCGATGCGTTGCAGCCACCACTGGCGATCCTGCTGGTAGTGCAACTGGTACTGCGGTTCCTGCTGGGCCAGCATGTAGTCGCGAAAGCTCAGGCCGATGGGATCGACGCTGCGCTCAGGGTGGTGGTAGCGCTGCTCCAGCTCGGCCAGGACGATGTGGAAGCTCTGCACATCAAACATGAGCAGGTCCAGATCCAGATGCAGGCGCACGACCCCGCCGGACTCCAGGCTGGCCGACAGATCGAACAGCGGCCCATGCTCGGCATCGAGCACCTGCGCGCACATCCTGGCGCGCTTGGCGGCCAGCGCTTCGGCCTGGGCGCTGGGTGCGAGGTTGCGCCAGTCATCGACGGCGATGGCGTAATGGGGAAGCTCGGCCAAGATGCGCTGGCGGCCATCGGCGCCGATCACCGCGCGCATCATGCCGTGCCGGGCGATGATCTGGTTCCATGCCTGCTCCATGCGTTGCAGGTCCAGCCCTGCGATGCGCCACTCGAAATACACATGGCAGGACACCCCGCCCAGGGACAGGCTGTCACCCCGGCCCAGCCAATAGGCGTGCTGGATATCGGTCAGAGGGAAGGACGGTAGGGATGGTCCGAAGATGCAGCCATGGCAGCCCTCGGTCAGCACCTGCTCCAGCGGCGCAAGGCCCGTCAGGCTGTCCGGCTGCGCACCGATGAGCAGCAGGCGGCCCTGCGGCGCCAGCTGCGCCAGCAGCAAGGGCAGGCCGCTCTGCCATGGCTGTGCGCCCAGCGCATCCAGATCCACCACGATGAGCGCATAGCCGGATGGATCATGTTGCGATGAACCTGCCTGCCAGTGCTGGTCGAGCAATGCCCAGTCGAGCGGCAGGCGGGTCTGCCTGCGCGCGGCCGACAGGCGCAGGCTGGAGAACAGTCCCACGGTGTAAGCCACTGTGTCCATTGTGGCCGCTGAGACCGCTGAGCCCGAGGCAGCCGCCCAGCGTGCGCTGATGAGGCGATAGAACGCCTCATCTTCCCACCCTACTTGCAGGCAGCGCAGCGGCTGCGGCTGGCCGGCCAGACCGACCTTTTCCAGCAGTGCCGACAGGCAGACGGCGACTGGGCGCACGCCCTGGCCATTGGAGCGCGGCTCACTTCGTTGACTCAACACAGGCATCCCCTTCCGACGTGAATTTTGCATACGCACCACCCGACGCGGGATGGTCGGGGATGCTCTTTCGGGCTGGGGAACAGGGCCGTCACAACAGGGCCGGAACTGTGGTCCGGAACTGCACTTGCGGCACAACAAAAATGACCTGGCGAACCATCTTATCTAAAAAAATGAATATTGCAAATAGCAATCATTATCATTTAGTATGCCATCGACCTGTACTTTCATTTCACAGCCGGGCACCACCATCGGAGCCTGGCTGTGCTCTTTACATGCTGTTCAACTGAGGATTTCGCCATGACCGACCATGCCCACGACCTGAGTAGCAAACCCGCTTTGCCAGACTGGCTGGAGCATTGGGCCCGGCAGAATGGGGAGCGGGAAGCCCTGCATTTTTCCGACAGCCGCCAGCAGCGGCTCAGTTATGGCGAACTCTCCGAGCGCGTGCGCGCACATGCCGCAGCGCTGCAACAGCGCTGGACGCCAGGGACGGTGGCGCTGATCCTGTTCCCCTCGGGACTGGACTACGTGGTCAGCCTGCTGGCCTGTTTCTATGCCGGCATCATCGCCGTGCCGGTCAATCTGCCGGGGGCAGCGCGGGTCAAGCGGGTGCTGGCCAAGATCGACGCCATCAGCGACGACTGCAAGCCGGCCTTCGTGCTCACGGGCGAAACAATCGAACAGGCGTCAGGCGATGAGCTCAAGCAGTTTGCGGCCCGGCAGGCCATGGACATCGTCCATCTCGAATCGCTGGTGGCCGATGCGGCTGCATGGCAGCGTCCGGATGCACTGAACGCGCAAGCCATCGCCTTCCTGCAATACACCTCGGGCTCGACCGGTCTGCCCAAGGGCGTGGTCAACCGCCACGGGCAACTGCTACACAACATCCAGTTCCAGCGCCGCCTGCTGGCGCCGCAAGGCCAGTCCTGTACGGTGGCGTCGTGGCTGCCGCTGTTCCATGACCTGGGTCTGATCATGGGCATCCTCGCACCGCTGGCGCTGGGTGGCAGGGCGCTGTACATGCCGCCGATGTCCTTCGTGGCCGCCCCGCTGGACTGGCTGCTGCTGGCCAGCCGCGAGCGCGCCACCGTGCTTCCCTGTCCCAGCTTTGCGCTGCGAAGCTGCGTCAGCGCGCTGGCCACCGCCACGCCGCAGCAGCGCCGTGAACTGGACCTGTCCTCGGTGCATTGCCTCATGCCCGCCGCCGAACCAGTGCTGCCGGTGCATGTGCAAGGTTTCATCGACGCCTTTGCACCCTACGGATTGACCGCCACCGCCATGCGCCCTGCCTACGGCCTGGCCGAAGCCACCCTGGTGGTATCGGCCAATACCCATGACCGCGGGCCCTGCCTGCTGGCCGTGGACCGGCAGGCCATCGAGCGCGATATCGTCCTGCCTCATCCTCCCCAGGAGCGCGCCCGCTGGTATGTGGGCAATGGCGACGACTTTGGCGCGCAGGAAGTGCTGATCGTCGATCCCGAACACAAGCGCTGCCTGGGCCAGGACATGGTGGGGGAAATCTGGGTGCGCGGGCCCAGCGTGGCCGGCGGCTACTGGGGCAAGAACCAGAACGACGAAGCCTTTGCCGGAACACTGGTCGATGCAGCGCCGGGAGAACATCCCTTCCTGCGCACAGGCGATATGGGTTTCCTGCATGAGGGCCAGTTGTTTGTCACCGGACGGCGCAAAGACATGATGATCTTCCGTGGCCAATGCCACTACCCCAATGACATCGAGGCCAGCGCCAGCCAGTGTCATGCACTGGCTGTCGAGGACAGTGCGGCGGCGTTTTCCCTGAGCGATGACAGCGGTGAGGACAGACTGGTGATCGTGCAGGAGGTGCGCAAGAGCGCTCAGGCCCAGAGCTCAGACTACGCCGACCTGGCCGCGACCATCCGCCAGACGGTGGCGCAGGAGCATCAGCTGAGCGCGCATGCCATCATCCTGATCCGCAAAGGCACCCTGCCCCGCACCACCAGCGGCAAGATCCGGCGGCGCACGGTCAGGCAGTCCTATCTCGCGCGCGAGCTGGTAGTCTTGCATGAGGATATCCTGACGCCCGCTGCACCGATGGCAGCGCCGACCGCGCCAGCCTTCGACCTTTCCCTCCGTGGCCTGGGCCAATGGCTGGCGCAACACCTGGGCAATGTCTCCGCGCGTTCGCTGGACCCCGAGGTGAGCCTGTTCCAGTATGGTCTGGATTCGATGAGCGCCGTGGATCTGACCGCCGCACTGGGCCGTGAACTGGGCCGCAACCTGCCCGACGATCTGCTCTACCAGCATCCCAGCATCCATGCACTGCTCAGACAGTTACGCGCCGATCTGGAGCCAGGCCCGGCTGCAGCAGCGCCGCAGACTAGCGACAGCGCACGGACAAGCGACATCGCCATCATCGGCATGGGCTTGCGGCTGCCCGGTCCGGATGGCGCCGACATCGTCACCGAAGACGCCCTCTGGGACATGCTGGTGCAGGGCAAGGACGCCATCCGCAGCATGCCGGCACAGCGCTTCCGCCGGCGCGACGATATCCCTGGGTTGGGCAGCTACCTGGAAGACATCGACCGCTTCGATGCGCCCTTCTTCAAGATGTCGCCGCGCGAGGCCATCAATACCGATCCCCAGCAGCGGCTGTTGCTGGAAGAGTGCTGGCACGCGCTGGAAAATGCGGGACTGACGCCCTCCTCGCTCAAGGGCAGCGACACCGGCGTGTTCGTCGGCATCGGCACGGCCGACTACGGCCACCTTCCGTTTGCCAGCGCCGATCCGGCGCACCTGGACGCGTACTACGGCACCGGCACCGTCTTTGCGGCGGCGGCGGGACGTCTGTCCTTCCACTTCGACTGGCATGGTCCGGCCATGTCGGTGGACACGGCTTGCTCCTCGGCCCATAGCGCGCTGCACCTGGCCGTGCAGAGCCTGCGCGCGGGTGAATGCCCGCTGGCCGTGGCCGCCGGGGTCAAGCTGCACCTGGTGCCCGAGATCGATGTGGTACTGAACAAGGCCGGCATGCTGGCTGCCGATGGCCGCTGCAAGACCATGGATGCGGCCGCCGATGGATATGTGCGTGGCGAAGGTTGCCTGGTGCTGGTGCTCAAGCCGCTGCAACAGGCCCTGGCCGATGGCAATACCATCCGCGCCGTCATCCGCGACACGACCGTGCGCCAGGACGGCAGCGGCAGCAGCCTGTCGGCGCCCAATGGACAGGCTCAGTTCCAGCTATTGCGCCGTTCGCTGCAACGGGCCGGACTGAGCCCAGCGCAAATCGACTATGTGGAAATGCACGGCACCGGCACCCGCCTGGGCGACCCGATCGAATATGACTCGCTGGCGCAGCTCTTTGCCGGGCGGGCAGACGATGACCCTCTGTGGCTGGGCTCCATCAAGACCAACATCGGCCACCTGGAAGCCGCTGCCGGGGCGGCGGGCATCGTCAAGACCATCCTGGCGCTGGAAAAGGGGCTGATTCCGCCGCTGGTCGGGCTCAATGAAGTCAACCCGCTGGTTGACCTGCAACGCATCCCTGCGCGGCTGCCGACGGCACCGCAGGCGTGGCCGCAACGCGCACCGGTCCGTCGCGCCGGTGTGACCTCCTATGGGTTTACCGGCACCATCGCCCACGTGGTGCTGGAACAGGCGCCGCCACCGCTGTCTTGCTCCCTGAGCACCGGGCAGCAGCAAGCCGCCGGGCCCTACGTCTTCCACTTCTCGGCCCAGACCGAGACCGCCTTGCGCCAGTTGCTGGCGCGCTATCACGCCCATCTGCTGGACGCAGCCTACCCTCCCGCCCATCTGGCCAATACCTTGGCGCGACAGCGCGAACACCTGCCAGTGCGGCAAGCCCTGGTCGCGCAGGATATCGCCCAACTGCGCACATTGCTGGCCCAACCTGTGGAGGACGGTACACCCGCCACGCAGCCGCCACGCATCGCGATGATGTTTACCGGCCAGGGAGCGCAATACATCGGGATGGGCCGGCAACTCCATGAGCAACAGCCGGTATTTCGCGCCGCCCTGGACGAGGTCGATACATTGATGCTGCCCTATCTGGGCCGCTCCATCATTGATCTCATGCACCACGGCGAGGAAGCATTGCTGCAACAGACCTGTCACGCACAGCCCGCCTTGTTTGCCATTGAGTACGCACTGGCGCGGCTGTGGCTGCATCTGGGCGTAGCGCCGGTGGCGGTGATGGGCCACTCCATCGGCGAATTCGCCGCCATGGTGATCGCCGGGGCCTTGCCACTGGAACAGGCCTGCCGTCTCATCGTACGTCGCGGCCAGCTGATGCAGGCGCTGCCTGAGGGCGGCAAGATGCTGGCGGCCCGCCTCACCGAAGCACAGGCCAGCGATCATCTGCGGCAGCTGCCGCCGGCCTTGCAGGAAGAGCTGGCCATTGCGGCCATCAACGGCCAGCAGGATGTGGTCTTCTCCGGTTCTGGCAGCGCCATTGCCGTGCTGGCCGAACAGTTGGCCGGCGCAGGCTGCCACTGCCGCGCCCTGAGCGTCTCGCATGCCTTCCATTCGCCCTTGCTCGATCCGATGCTGCAAGAATGGGAGCAGGCGTGTCAGTCGGTCACGTCCAGCGCCCCCGCCACGGCCATGCTCTCCACCCTGACCGGAAGCTGGCTGCAGGAGGCGCCCTCGGCCCACTACCTGCGCCAGCATGCGCGCGAGCCGGTGCGCTTCCACCAGGCCCTGCAGGCGCTGGCCGAGGTGGCCGACGTAGTGCTGGAAGTGGGACCGCATGCCGTGCTAACGGCCCTGGCGCAGCGCAGCCCGTTGTCCAGCCCCGTGCAGTTCGTGGCCAGCCTGCTGCGGCAGCAGGATGATGGCCAGAGCATGGCGCACAGCTGTGCCGCCCTGTACCGGCTGGGTCAGGACTTCCTCTGGGAGCATAGCCATCCCGGCGCCACCGTGGCCGCCCACACGCTGCCGTCCTATCCCTTCGACCGCCATTCCTACTGGCTCGAATACGACGAAGATGCTCCCCGCCATGCACCGCTGGCGCTGCCCCCCCGGCCTCTGCCGGCGCAGGCGGCGGCGGTCCCGCTCTACCAGATCAGTTGGGAAGCCTGGAACCCACCGCAGCCCAAAGCGAGCGACCCGGCGCCGGGCCTGTGGCTGGCCAGTGCGCGCCAGCACGGAGGCGCATCGGCGCAGGCATGGCGCTGGTTCGATCCGGACCAACAGGCGCAGCTTCCCGGCAATGACGACATGCTGGTCTTCCTGGCGCGGGCCAGCGATGAAGCCGCGCCGTTTGCCCACGACGATATCTGGCATCTGGTGCGCTGCCTGCAGACCCTGCAACGCCATGCACGCACGCCCGCCATGGTGTTGCTGACCGAACGGGGACAGGCCGTGGCCGGAAACCAAGTTCATCCCGGCCAGGCCGCCCTGTGGGGGAGTGCGCGGGCGCTGGCGCTGGAGTATCCGGCGGTACGCTGGCTGATGATCGACAGCGAGCATGCGGCAGACCTGGACTGGATCGCGGCCCAGGCCGCGCAATGGCAAGCGTGGCTGCCGCAGGAAAATGCCCTGGCCTGGCGACAAGGCCAATGGTGGACGCCAAGACTGGCGCCGCTGCCAGAGATGGCGACGCCAGCCGACGCCACTTTCCGCGCCGATCCGGCCGGACTGTATCTGGTGGCTGGCGCCAACGGTGCGCTGGGGCGGCATATGGTGGACTGGCTGGCGCGACATGGTGCGCGCCATCTGGTGCTGCTGGCGCGTCAGCCGGCCAGCGGGGTGCAGGCGCGGTGGCTGGCCCTGTTGCAGCAACAGGGCATCCGGATTGATCAGGTGCAGGCCGATATCGCTGAGGCAGCCTCCATGCAGCAAGCCTGGCACAGGATTGCTGCATGCGAAGAAGAAAGCGGCCATACCCTGTCTGCCCTCTTCCACTGCGCCGGCACCAGCGTCTTCCGCGAACTGGCGCTATTGACCCCAGAAGACTACGAGCGCGTCAGCAGCGCCAAGGTCGAGGGCGCGTGGAACCTGCACCGCCTGAGCCTGCAACGGCCACAGGCCAGCCTGATCTGCTTTAGCTCCATCTCCGGCATCTGGGGCTCGCGCCTGCAGATTCCCTATGGCGCGGCCAATGCCTTCGAAGACGCCCTGATCCGCCTGCGCCGCCAGCAAGGGCTGCCGGGCATGGCCATTGCCTGGGGTCCCTGGGGCGGCGGCGGCATGTCCGACGTGGATGAATCCCTGCTGCAGTTGTTGCGGGCCGCAGGCATCCGACGCCTGAGCCCCGAACATTACCTGCAGCGGCTGGGGCAACTGCTGTCCTGCCCCAGCCTGCTGACCGATGGCTGCGCAGTGGCGGTGCAGGCCGACTGGTCCAGACTGATCGCCCTCATGACGCTGTATCAGCCTCTGGCCTTGTTCAGCCGCTGCCAGGACTTGCTTGGCCAGCGCCAGCCAGGAGCACTGGCGCAAGCGCTCGATACTGCTGACCGGGCCGCGCTGGCCGCCGCCATCCCCGGCTTCGTCACCGCCGAACTCTCGCGCATCCTGCGCATGAGCCCGGCCGAACTCACCCCGGACGCTTCGCTGCTGCGCCTGGGCATGGACTCCATCCTGATCATGGAGCTGGCGCGCCAGTGCGAGCTGACGCTGGGCATCCGCTGCGAGCTCAAGGCCCTGTTCGAACACACCACGGCGGCCTCGCTCACCGACTACCTGTTGCAACAGGCACAGCAGCAGGTCCAGGCGTCCGCCAGCGCGTCCATGGCGGCGGCTGAACCTATCCATGCTGATCCCGCACAGGCCGACCAACCCTTCGTGCTGACCGAACTGCAGCACGCCTACTGGGTCGGCCGGCAAAGCCATTACGCCCTGGGCGGCGTGGCCTGTCATGCCTATCTCGAAGCCGACGCCGTCCACGGCCTGGACAGCGCACGGCTGGAGCGTTGCTGGAACGTGCTTATTGCCCGTCACGGCGCCTTGCGCATTGTCATCGGCAGCGACGGTCTGCAACGGATCCTGCCGCAGACGCCGCATTATGCGATCCAGGTGGCTGACTGCCGCCAGCACAGCCAGGCGCAAACCGACGCATTGCAGACACAGTGGCGCCAGGCCATGTCGCACCAGGTGATGGACAGCCAGCAATGGCCGCTGTTCGATGTGCGCGTGATGCACTGCCCGGAAGGCCGCAGCCGCCTCTTCATCGGCATCGACATGCTCATCAACGACGCCACCAGCGGCCAGATCCTGTGGGAAGAACTGGCGGCCCTGTACCAGGCCGATGGCGATGCACAAGCGGCGGGACTGCGCCCCTTTAGCATCAGCTTCCGCGACTATATCCAGGCCAAGTACCAGCACAGCACGGCCCGCCAGGCTGCACGCGAACAGGCGCGCCAGTTCTGGCTGGAACAATTGCCGAGCTTGCCGGCCGCGCCGCAGTTGCCGCTGCGCCACGAAGCCCTGCAGCAGCACCAGCCACGCTTTAGCCGACGTCAGCACCGGCTCGACGCTCACCAGTGGAGCCGGCTGCGCGAGCAGGCCGCAAGCGTGAACTGCACCCCGGCGGCCTTGCTCATCACGGCCTTTGCCGAAGTGCTGGCAGCCTGGAGCAGTGAGAAGCGCTTTACGCTGAACCTGACCACTTTTGACCGCCTGCCCTGGCACGAGGATGTGCCGCATCTGCTGGGTGACTTCACTGCCGTCACCCTGCTGCCGCTGGACCTGTCCTCACGCAGCGGCTTTGCCCAGCGGGCCGCGGCGGTCAATGGCAGCATCCTGGGTTATCTGCAGCACCGGGCCTTCAGCGCCGTAGACGTGCTGCGCGAATGGAACCGGGGCCGCGAGCGGGCCGAGGCGCTGTCCATGCCGGTGGTCTTCACCAGCCAACTGGGCATGAGCGATCCCACCAAGGGTGCGGCCCGCCAGAGTCCACTAGGCGAGGTGGTGTACGGCATCAGCCAGACTCCGCAGGTCTGGCTGGACCATCAGGCCTGTGAACAAGAAGGCGCGCTGGTGTTCAACTGGGATGTGATCGATGACCTGTTCCTGCCCGGCGTGGTTGATGCCATGTTCGATGCCTACTGTACGCTGCTGCACTACCTGGCCGCCGATCCGGCGCACTGGGAGACGGCGCTGCCGGCCATGCTGCCGTTGCGCCAGCAACAGGTACGGCAAGCGGTCAATGACACCCCGGCGCCCTTGCCGCAAGCCTGCCTGGACCAGCTGTTCTTCTCGCGTGCGCAGCAACAGCCAGAGCAGCTCGCCCTGGTTAGCCGCGAGGGTCAATGGCGCTATGGCCAGCTTGCGCAATGGGCGCAGCGCCTGTCCCAGGCACTGCTGGCGGCCGGCGTGCGACCGGGCGACCGGGTCGCCGTGCTCATGCAGAAATGCAGCCAGCAGGTGGCGGCCTGTCTGGCCATCCAGCAATGCGGCGCGGCCTATGTGCCGGTCGATAGCAGCACCCCGTCCAGCCGGCTGCACAGCATCCTGGCCGGCAGCACCATCCGGGTCGTGCTCAGCCGCAGCGCCGAGCGCGCTCACGTGCAATCCCTGCTCGATGGTCAGGAAACGATCCTGCTGGAAGCCGATGAAGACCAGCTGGCCAGCTATCCGGCCCATACGCCCGAGGCGCCGCGCAATCTGCACGATGCCGCCTATGTGATCTACACCTCAGGCTCAACCGGCACGCCCAAAGGCGTATTGATCGACCACATGGGTGCGGCCAATACGGTGCTGGATATCAACCGGCGCTTTGGCATCACTGCCGGGGACAAGGTACTGGGGCTTTCTTCACTCTACTTCGACCTGTCGGTCTATGACATCTTCGGTACGCTGGCCGCAGGTGGCACACTGGTACTGCCGGATCACGACAAGGTACGTGATCCGGGCCACTGGCTCAGGCTGGTGCAGGAGCATGGTGTCACCGTCTGGAACAGCGTACCGGCGTTGCTGGAATTGCTGCTGGACAGTGCCGAACAGAGCGGCCAGTCCCTGCCCGGACTGCGCCATGTCCTGCTGAGCGGCGACTGGATCTCGCTGGGCCTGCCGCCGCGCCTGCGCCAGGCCGCACCTGCGAGCCAGCTTATCGCCATGGGCGGTGCCACCGAAGCCTCGATCTGGTCGAACTGGTTTGCGGTGCAGGAAGTGGCCGCGCACTGGCGCTCCATTCCCTATGGCAAACCCTTGAGCAACCAGGCCTATCACGTCCTGGACGCCCACGGCCAGCCTTGCCCCGACTATGTGACGGGCGATCTCTACATCGCCGGCATCGGCCTGGCGGTAGGCTATGAGAACGATGCACAGAAGACGGCCGACAGCTTCATCCACATGCCCGATGGCCAACGCCTCTACCGCACCGGCGACCTGGCCCGCTACTGGACCGATGGCAACCTGGAATTCCTGGGCCGCCGCGACTTCCAGGTCAAGATCGCGGGCAACCGCATCGAGCTTGGCGACATCGAGGCAGCGCTGCTGCGCTGCCCGGGCGTGCGCGAAGCAGTGGTCGATACCATCGGCACGCCACCGCAATTGAGACTGGCAGCCTGGGTGGTGCCACAGGGCGGTCCTTCGCCCATCCTGCAGGCGCTGGAGAGCCCCTTCACAGAGCCGGAGCGGCTCTGGCAGGACATCCTCTCGCACAGCCAGCAAGTGTTTGCCGGCCAGCCGGCGCAGGCTGAGCGTCTGCAGGACTTCTGGCAGCTGATAGATCAACTGGGGCTGCGGATGATGCATGACACCCTGGCGCAGGCAGGCATCACCGATCCCGCTGGCTGCAGCGCCGACCAGCTCATGCAGCAGACCGGCGCAGCACCGGTCTTTTTCAGCCTGCTGCAACGCTGGCGCACGCTGCTGGCGGCGCAGTCTGCCCCCCTGCCGGACTGGGCTGAACTGCGCGCGCTGGCCAGCGTGCAGCAACTCCCCGCCACGGTGCTGGATAGGCTGCAACACAGCGCCGCATTGCGGCTGGCCATCCTGCGCCAGCAGCGCGACGCCATGGAGTTGTTCTACAGCAGCGACGAGACCCTCTCGCCCGAACAACTGACCCAGCTCAACCCGTTGGCCACCAGCGCCACCAGCGCCATGGCCGAAGCGATCAGGCAGCTTGCCCGTGCCAGTGCGCAACCGCTGCGTATCCTTGAAGTGGGGGGGCGCAGTGGCCTGGCCGCGCAGCAATTGTTGCTGCAGCTAGCCGGCTGCCCGCTGCATTACCACCTCAGCGATCCGTCGCGCACACTGCTGGAACAGGCGCGCCAGCGGCTGTCCGCGCATCCTCATCCAGAACATCAGTTCACTTTCGAGCTCACGCAAGCGCCGCAGCATGGCCCGCAGGCCGAACACGACATGGACCTGGTCGTGGCCTTCAATGCCCTGCACCGGGAGCGCGACATTGCCGCTCTGCTGCGCGCCCTGCGCCAACGGCTGGCGCCTGGCGCTTGCCTGCTGGCCGTGGAGACCACCCGCAACAGCCACTTCCAGCTGGCCACCGTGGCCCTCTTGGAGCAGGGCTATACCCAGTTCGCCGACCAGCGCCAGCACAGCGGCGACGCCTTGCTCAGCGCCGACCAGTGGGTCAGCGCTTTCAACGAGGCTGGCTGGGAACGGGCCGGCTGGAGCGGCATCCAGCCGGCTCCCCTGGGAGGACTGGCATTGCTGCTGGCGCAGCAGCGCGAACACGTCTACCGCTTCCAAAGTGCGCCCCTGCAACAGGCGCTGCAGCAGCTTCTGCCAGCCTACATGGTGCCCGGGGCGCTGATGGCGCTGGACGAGCTACCCCTGAGCGCCACCGGCAAGGTGGACCGCAAGCGCCTGCCCAGGCCGGCCATGCGTGCGGCACTGGCATCGGCCACCTCCGCCGTGGCCGACACTCCATTGGCCCAGCTCTGGCAACAAGCGCTGGGCGTGAGCACACTCACGCCCGACAGTGACTTCTTCGCCCTGGGTGGCGACAGCCTGATTGCGGTGCGTCTCATCGAGCGTATCCGTCATACCCTCCACGCCAATGTGGCGCTGACCGATCTGTTCGAGGCCTCGGGCTTTGGCGCTTTCGAGCGCCGCGTCCTGGCCGCACCTGCTATGGCAGAGACGCACAGTGCTGGCTTGCACCCCGACCCTGTCCACTGGGCCGAGCCCTTCCCGCTGACCGATGTGCAACAGGCTTACTGGATAGGCCGCAAGGCAGGTTTCGAACTGGGCGGCATCTCGACCCATATCTATGCAGAGATCGAGGTGGAGGGCTTCTCCATCGAGCAGTTGCAATCGAGCTGGCAGGCCGTGGTCAGGCGCCACGGCATGCTGCGCGCCGTCATCAGCGACGATGGGCTGCAACAGTGCCTGCCCGAGGTGCCTCCCTACGTCATCACCTACCACGATCTGCGCCAGGCCGACGACGCGGCACACCTGCATTGGCAAGAACAGACCCGCCAGCAGTTGTCGCATGCGGTCCACGACACCACGCGCTGGCCGCTCTTCGCCATTCACGCCGCCAGCCTGGACGCGCAGCGCATCCGCATCTGCATCAGCCTGGATAACCTGATCTGCGATGGCCGCTCCATGCGCCTGATCCTGGCGGAGTGGTCGGCCCGGCTGCGTCACCCGGAACAGTCATGGCCGCTGCTCAGCGCCAGCTTCCGCGACTATGTCCTGTTCCGCGAGGCCCAGCCGGTCAACCAGCAATCGCTGCATTACTGGCTCACACGCCTGCAACAGCTGCCGCCGCCGCCTGTCCTGCCGATGCAGGCCAGGACCAGCGATGCGCTGCCGCATTTCACGCGGCGCCAGATGCGGCTGTCAGCGGATCGCTGGCAACGTCTGCAAGGCTTTGCCACCCAGCGCGGCCTGACCATCAATGCCCTGCTGCTGACGGCCTATGCCGAGCTCATTGCCCACTGGTCGGCGCGTGCCGACTTCACGCTGAGCCTGACCTTGTTCAATCGTCCCGCCGTCCATGCCGACATCGATGGCATGGTGGGCGACTTCACCTCGCTGGTCCTGTTTGCCTTCGACGCCCGCACGCCGGCCAGCTTCCAGCAACGCGCCACGGCCGTGCAAGGCCAGATGTGGCAAGACCTGGAACACCAGGATGTGTCGGCGGTGAGGGTGCTGCGCGAAGCGGCGCGCCAGCGCGGCCAGTTGAACATGGTGGCCGCGCCCGTGGTCTTCACCAGCGGGCTGGGCGTGGCCCAGGGGGGCGATGATCACGACAGCTGGCTGGGGGACTTCGTCTATAGCGTCAGCCAGACGCCCCAGGTCTGGCTGGACCAGCAACTGGTGGAGCGCCACGGCAGGCTGGAGTTGAGCTGGGACAGCGTCGATGGCCTCTTCCCGGAGGGCTTGCTCGATGAGATGTTCCATGCCTACGAACTGCTCTTGCACACCCTGGCCGACCATGACAGCGCCTGGGCCACACCGGCCACGTTGTTGCTGCCGGAGCGGCATGCGCGCCTGCTGGAGAGCACCGCCAGCGCGCCTGCGGCCAACGATGCCGCACCCCAGGCGCATCTGCCCGAGGCCATCGCCGATCAGTTGACCAGCCTGCTGGGGGAGCTGGTGGAATTGCCTGCCCATCTGCTGCAGCGGCGCGACGCCTTGTTGCAGACCAACTTCTTCGAACTGGGCGCCAGCTCGCTAGAGTTGATCCGCCTGCATCAACGCCTGCAGCATCGCTTTGACCTGACCCTGCCGGTGGTCGATGTCTTCAGCCACACCACCCTGGCCAGCCTGGCGACCCATCTGGGACGCCTGGCTGGCCAGCAGCAGCCCGCTGATCCTGCCGCCGCCCCGGACAGCGCTTCCCGCCTTGAACGCCGGCGCAACAATGACCGCGCCCAGAAACGCCGCGCACTCTCCGAATAAGGGCCTGATCATGTCCACTACTTCCTCCTCCTTCATGAACGAACACTACGGCGACACCTTCCCGATTGCCATCGTCGGGGCCGGCTGCCGCATGGCCGATGCCGATGATCTCTTTTCCTTCTGGCGCAAGCTGGCCGACGGCGAAAACATGGTGCGTCGCCTCGACGCCGCCGCGCTGGCCGCAGCGGGTGTGGCGACGGGCATGGCGCAGCATCCGGCCCACGTGCCGGTGGCCGCCGTGATCCCCCAGGCCGACCATTTCGACTGGGGATTCTTTGGCTACTCGCGCCAGGAAGCCGAAACCATCGACCCGCAGCAGCGGCTCTTCCTCATGTGCGCCTGGGAAGCCCTGGAAATGGCGGGCTATCCGCCCGAGGCGCTGGGCCGCAACAATCGCATCGCCGTACTCGGCGCCTGCAAGATGAGTACCTATCCGGCCGGGCGCTTCGAGCAGGTCCAGGAGGTCTCCTCTCCGCTGACCTTCCAGCGCCTCATCGGCAACGACAAGGATTACCTGGCCACGCGCGTGTCCTACAAGCTCAACCTCACCGGCCCCAGCCTGACGGTGCAGACGGCCTGTTCCAGTTCGCTGGTGGCGGTGCACATGGCGTGCGAGCAACTGGTCAGCGGCGAATGCGACATGGCCCTGGCCGGCGGTGTCGGGCTGAGCTTTCCGCAGGAAAGCGGCTATCTGCACCGGGACGGCATGATCTTTTCGGCCCAGGGCCAATGTCGCCCGTTCGATGCCCAGGCCGATGGGGTGACCATCGGCAACGGCGCTGGCGTGGTTTTGCTCAAACCGCTGCAGCGAGCCCTGGCCGACGGAGATCCCATCCTCGCCGTCATCCGCGGCTCGGCCATCAACAATGATGGCCAACGCAAGGCCGGCTTTACCGCCCCCTCGGTGGAAGGCCAACAGGCCGTCATTACCGAAGCCTTGTCGCTGGCCGCCGTCTCGCCGGCCGACATCGGCTTGGTCGAGGCCCATGGCACCGGCACCCCGCTGGGCGATCCCATTGAAGTCCGGGCACTGACCCAGGCATGGCGTCCCCACACCTCGGCCGCCCAGTATTGCGCCCTCGGTTCGGTCAAATCCAATCTCGGCCATCTGGACACGGCGGCCGGCATTGCCAGCCTGCTCAAGGCGGCGCTGGCGGTCCATCACGCCCACATCCCGCCCAGCCTGGGCGTGGAGACACCCAACCCGGCCATCGACTGGCAAGACAGCCCCTTCTATGTGCCACCGGTGCTACTGCCCTGGCCGGACAGCCAGACACCCCGTCGCGCAGGCGTGAGCTCGTTCGCCATCGGCGGCACCAACTGCCATGTGGTGCTGGAAGAGGCCCCGCCGATCACTGCAGCCAGCGCCGACGATGCGATACAGCCGCACAAACATGTGCTGTTGCTCAGCGCCCGCAGCCAGCGCGCACTGAGCCTGCTGGCGCAGCGCCATCTCCAGCGCCTGGAAGATGCGCCCGCCCTGGACCTCGCCGATTACTGCGCCACCAGCCGTCATCACCGGCAACTGTATGGCTGGCGTCTGGCCGTGAGCGGCGCGGACAGGGAGGCGCTGATCGACGAACTGTACCGTTTCCTCGAACAAGTCCCGGCGAGCCTGCATCCGCAATGCTGGGTCATGGGTGCTGACGGCCCCGATGCCGCCGCTCTGGCCGGCATCCTCAGCCAACCGCAGCCCGACTGGCAGGCGCATGTCCTGTTGCGCAGCACGCCACGGCAGCGACAATTGCTGCCCACCGCCCCCTTCGAGGGTGAACGCTGCTGGTACAGTGCGCCGCCCGCCGCTGTGGAAGAAAGAACGTCCACCCCTTGGGAACACCTGTGCCAGACCGGTGAACAGCTCGGCGCCGAACTGGCGGCGGGGCTGGATCTGAGCCAGCTGGCACTGGAAGAACAAGGCGTCACCGCCCTGCATGCGCACTACGTGAGCATGGCCCTGGCCAGTCTGAAGGTGGTGTCCGAGGAGCAATGGAAGAGCGCCCGTCAATGCCTGCAGGACAGCGGCCTGCCGGACCGCTACCTCAATCTGCTGGCGCGGCTGCTACGCGACCTCGCCAGCGCAGGCCAGCTCAGTTGCCAGCGCCAGGACGGCCAGCCGCACTACCGCCGCCTGCGCCTGCCGCAGGCAGATCGCAGCGCCGAATGGCTGGCCACCATGCGCCAGCTCGGTTATGACCATCTGGCGCAACTGGTGGAGCGCAGCGGGCCGCGACTGGCCGACATGCTAAGCCTGAAGGTGAACCCGGTCAGCGTGGTATTCCCGGCGGCCTCCACGGAGGAAGTGGAACACATGTACCAGGACCAGCCCTATTCACGTTACCTCAACCAACTGGCTGCCGGCCTGCTGGCCCGCCATGCCGCCCAGAGCCCCGCGCCGCTGCGCATCCTGGAAATCGGCGGCGGCACCGGCGGCACCACGCGCGATATCCTCGCCGCCTTGCCGGCCGGGCGCTGCCAGCACTACAGCTTCACCGACATCGGGCCGCTATTTCTGCAGCGTGCGGCCAGGAAGTTCGCGGCCTATCCCTTCATGTCCTACGTACCGTTCGACATGAACCAGCCCGCCGCCACTCAGGCGCTGCCGCTGGCGCAATACGATGTCATCGTCGCCGCCAACGTGCTGCACAATGCCCCGCATCTGAGTCACATGCTGCGCAACCTGGCGGGCCTGCTGGCCCCCGGGGGGATCATCATGATGCGCGAGATCACCCAGCCCAAACCCCTGTTTGACTTCGTATTCGGTCCACTGGTCCCACCGCTGGATCCACAGGACCGACGCGCCGGCGAGCTGTTCGCCTCCCGCGAGATCTGGCAGGCCTCGCTGCAGGACGCCGGCTTCGAGGACTTCGCGGCCTTCCCCGCTGCGGATGATGCTGCCAGCAAGCTGGGGGAGCACATCCTGCTGGCGCGCCATGCCCAGGCGCGCCTTGCCCCGGCGGATCTGCCGGGGCAGCCGATCACTCTCACGGACCTGGCGCCGGGCGCCATCGTGGCGCAACTGCTAGATGGGCTCGATGCCGGCCAGACCAGCCCGCGTCTCTGCCTGGAGCAACTGTGCTGGCATCTCGACCTCAGCGACGCACCGCTGCCGCTGACGGCAAGCCTGCAACAGTGGCAGGACCACTTGCAACTGTCGGTACAGCTACCACAGCAACAACGCGCCCTGCTGTTATCGGCACGCCTGCGCCAACTGCGCGCCCTGCCCTGCCAGTTGCCCGCAGGCAGCCTGCCCGGCGGCAAGCTGGCCGACGCAGGCAACGCCTACGACAGCCTGCTGTCGAGCCTGCCGCAGCAAGAACCATCGCCCTATCATCATCAGATCGCCCGCTTATACTGGCCTCAACGGCAGACCGGCAGTAGCCAGTGGTTCCGCCATCCCGACCAGAGCCTGTCGCTGCGCAATGCGCAGGGACAAGCCCTCATGGTCTGGCAGGGACATCGACCGGTCACCGCTCTCCCGCAGCCATGGCGGCGTTCCGGTGAACCATCGGCGACTCTGTATCAGTGGGAATGGCAGCCCTGTCCCCAGAATGCACAGGGAGACGGCGCGCTGCCGCGCAAGCTCCTGTGGCTGGATGCCCAGCCTTGCCCAGCGGCGTGGATGCGCCTGTTGCAGGCAGCAGGGATCACGCTGATCCAGCCAGAACAGCCTGCTTCCTGGACGACCGCTGCACTGATCGCTTTGCTGACCCAGCATCAGCCCGACACGCTGTGCTATCGCGCGCATGACAGGGCTGGCGACGCGCCTGAAGAACAAGTCCAGGCCAGCCAGCAGCAACTGGGCGCACTGGCCGTGCTGGTCCAGGCAATAGCGGCATGGCCGCAACCCATGCGGCTGGTCCTGCTGACCGAACAGAGCCTGGCCGTCTGGCCGGACGACGTCGTACACCATCGCACCGGCCAGGCCTTGTCCTGCGTGCTGGGGGTGGCCCGCCATGAATATCCTGCGCTGGACGCGCTGCATCTGGAACTGGACCCATCGCAGCCGCCGACCACGGCCATGCTGCCCTGGCTGGCAGCGGCCAACGGCAACGTACAGACAGTGATCGCCCAGCGCGGCCAGCAACTCTGGCAGCGCCAGCTGGCGGCGGCACGCGTGCACTCGCTCGCCAGCCTACCCCAGGGCCGATGCGTTATCGTGGGCGGACTGGGAGAGATGGGACTGACGCTGGCGCACTGGCTGCAGCAGCAGGGCGTGCGCGATATCGTCTTGCTGGCACGCCGACGCGCCACTGCCGCCGAGCAGGCAAGGCTGCAGATGCTGAGCCTGGACGGCGCGCTGATCCAGGTCGATGCACAGGCCGACGCTACCGATCCCGCACAGTTCCGCGCCGCGCTGCAACGGCTGGCCGAGGGCCCGGCCATCGGTGCGATCTTCCATCTTGCCGGGGTCGTCAACGATGCACCGCTGGCGCGCTATGAAGCGACGAGCTGGCAGGCGTCGGTGAACACCAAGTACCTGCCGGCCCTGTTGCTGCACGAGTACGAAACCCAGCTATCGCCGCAATTGACGGTCTACTTCTCATCGGCGGCCACGGCCTTCGCGCCAGCGGGCCAGGCCACGCACGCTGGCGCCAACGCGCTGCTGGAAAGCCTGGCGCAGCAACGTAGCCAGGCCGGTTGCGACACCGTGGCGCTGGCCTGGGGGTTCTGGCGCGACATCGCACCGGACCAGCGCCAGGTACTGGCCAGCACCCTGGCGCAACGCGGAATGCTGGGCATGCGCAATAGTGAAGCGCTCGCCCTGCTGGCACAGGCGGTCGCAGGTGAACAGGCCGTGTATGTGGCCTGCCGTCTGGCCTCCACCTTGCCGGCAGAGGCCGTGGGAATCAACCATGCAGCGGCGCTCCCGACAGTGCAAGCCAGTCTGCCTGATGTCTCTGATGTGCGGGGGGTCTCCGGGTCTGGTCTGTTCGAGCAAGTAAGGCGAGACATGGCCGACCTGCTCAAGTGCGATGCCAACAGCCTGCATGGGCATAGCCAACTGATCCAGTCCGGCCTGGATTCGCTGCTATTGCTGGAATTGTGCGAGCGGCTCAACAAGCGCTACGGCATCGATATCTCGGCCAGCACTGCCTTCGCTTCGCAAACGCTGCAAGGCTTCGTTGATGCCCTGGCCGGGCTGATCCCGCAGCAACGCACGCAAGCCCACGGGCCAACGCAAGTGAGCTTGCAAGCGCTCACACCGACGCGCGAAGAAGATCAGACCGGCCCTTATCTGCGCCAGCAACTGGCGCAACTGCTCAAGTGCGCACCGGCCGAGATCGATCCGCTCACGCCGCTGATCCAGCTGGGGCTGGATTCCCTGCTACTGCTGGAACTCAACGAGAGTATCCGGCGCGATACCGGCGTGCATCTCTCTGCCGAAGATATCTTCAAGGCCAGCCATCTGCAGGCCCTCACCGAACTACTACGCCAGAAGCAAGCCCATGCCACCCCGGCCCCAGCGCAGGAAACCCCGCTGCTGCGCCAGGCGCTGCAAGCGCTGGAGCGGCAACGCCCCGGATGGCTGCTGGACAATGGCGATACCGCCCGTCCCGCCAGCGCCGCACCACCACGCCTGCAAGGGTTGCGCGCGCTGCGCTGGCAACAGGCACATGCAGACCGGCCGCCACAGCTCTATGTCGAATACGACAAGACCGAGTCCTTCCCCCTGGCCCGCTTCGAGCAAGCCTGGGACAGGCTGCTGCAACGGCACCCCATCCTGCGCTGCGGCATCGCCAGCGATGGCCAGTTGCGTCCGGTCGCCGAGGTACACCAGCGCATCACGCACCATCATCTGACGGCGCAGCAGGGCGACTCCCTGGCGGTAGCGCGCCAGCAGTTGCGGCAACGACTGAGCAGCTATCGTTTCGCACCGGGGGAATGGCCGCTGTTCCAGTGGCACGCCAGCCACCTTCCGGGGGAACGGCTGTGCCTGCATCTGCTGGTCCACACTCTGCTGGTGGATATCGAGAGCTTCCGCATCATGCTGCGTGAGCTGCACCTGCTCATCAACGATCCCGACTATGGCCTGCCCAGCCTGGCCTTTGACGGACTGGACTATCTGCATGCCGAAACAGCACTGAGCCAGACCCCCCTGGCGCAGTCGCATCTGCAGCAGTACCGCAACATCGTGGCCGGCTATCCCACGCCGCCCGAACTGCCGGTCCATGCCAGCCAGCGCGCAGGTGCTGCGCTGCTGACGTGGCGCCGCACCCTGGCGCGCCCGGACTGGCTGCAGCTGAAGCAACAAGGGGAACAAGCCGGCGTGAGCGGCACCGTAGTGCTGCTGGCGGCCTTGGCCATGGCGCTACAACCGTGGACGCAACAGTCCGCCTTTTCGCTGCGGCTGGACTATCCCGATCGCCTGCCGCTGCATGCCCACATCATGAACGTGATGCTCGATGCCAGCACCTGCGCCGTGCTGCCCTGCGACCTGACGGCCAGCCATGTCACGGCCCTCATGCAACAGTGCCAGCAGGCTCTGCAGCAACGCTTGCAGCTGTTCATCCCCGACCCCGCAGCAGTCTTGCAGGACCATCAGCACAGCACCCTGGGCAGCACCCATCTGGGGGCGCTGCCGCCGGTGGCCATGACCAGCCTACTGGGCGTGCGCCAGGCCTACAGCATCCCGGAAGTGTCCGATCCGCTGCTGGGCATGCCCAGCTACGAAACCGCCAGCCAAGCCGATACCTGGCTGCACCTGCAGGTGCTGGAAGAGGAAAGCGCCCTGCTCTACAACATCGACCTCGACACCAGGATATTCCCGGAAGAAGTCGGCGAGACTGTCATCCTGCGCCTGGAAGCGATCCTGCATGCGCTGGCCCGTTCAGCCGACAACTGGCAACGCCCGCCCACGGCGCTGATCCAGGCCGAGGCCGATCTTGCCGACATGGCCGCCTTTGCCGCTGAACTTCCCCGGCTGTCTTCGCTGCGCAAGAAAGGCCACCCATGAACGCCGACAAGAACTTGGCAACCAGGCCGCCGCACAAGGTCATCGTCTGCGGCACCCGTTTCGGCGAACACTACCTGGCGGCGCTGGCGCAGCAAAGACCGGGCTACCAGCTGTGCGGCATCCTGGCCAGAGGGAGTGCGCGCTCGGTCGCGCTGGCGCGGCAACTGGACATTCCCCTGTACCGGCAGGTGGATCAGTTACCCGCAGATATCGATATCGCCTGCGTGGCGGTGAGGACCAGCATCGTCGGCGGCGATGGCACACGGCTGGCCAGCGCATTACTGCAACGTGGCATCCATGTGCTTCAAGAGCATCCGCTGCACCCCACCGATACCCAGCGCCTCTTGAGCACGGCGCGCGAGCATGGCGTGCGGTACCAGATCAATACGCTGTATCCCCATCTGCCCGCCGGCCAGCGCTTCATCCAGTACGTGCGCCAGGGCCTGACGCAACAGCCGCTGTGGTTCATCGAGATGACGACCAGCCTGCAACTGCTGTACTCCAGCCTGGATATCCTGGGACGCGCCCTGGGCGGCTTGGCGCCCTTTGCTGTAAGCGCGCCCTTGAGCCTGGAGACGCTGCCCCGACCAGCGCACCCCTGGCCGTTTCGCTCGCTGCAGGGTGTGCTGGCGGGGATTCCCTTGAGCCTGCATCTGCAAACCTATCTGGACCACCGCGACCTGGACCACCACAGTCTGGTGATGCACCGGATCAGTTGCGGTGGACCGCAGGGCAATATCCTGCTGGCCAACAGCTATGGCCCCGTAGTCTGGAGCCACCCGATCTACGCGCCCAACTATCAGGAGGATGGCGCCGACGCCTCATACCTCCTCAACGGCGAAGCGCTGCGCAGCAGCCGCTATAACCGCCAGCCCACCTCCATCACCTTCGGGCCGGCGCAGGCGCCCAGCCTCAATGAGGCGGTCGAAGAGGACATTCCCCATGCCATCTTCCGGGCGCTGGACGAACTCATGCAGGAACCCAGCCCGGATAGTCCGCACTGGGTCCAGCATGGCCAGTCCTGGCTGGACATCATGCGCGCCGTCGGCCAGCCCGTCATGACCGAGCTGGCTCCGCCCTGCCCGCCCTTCCCTGATCCCGTTTCCTACGCCAGAGAACATGCCCATGCTGGACGCTAACCATCGCCGCAACCGGCTGGCCTACCAGGGTCTGGCCACCCTGCTGGAACACGCCGGGCTGGCCGACCATGCCCACTATCTGAACTGGGGCTATCACAGCGACTGCCCGGACAGGGACCAGGCCTGCCATCGCATCGCGGATCACGAGCCCAATCACAGCCAGGCCCGCCTGGTGCTGGAAATCATCGGCAAGACGCCCCTGGATGGCAAACGGATCATGGACATCGGCTGTGGCCGGGGTGGAGCGCTGGCCCTGCTGCAGCGTTTCTATGCGCCCACGCAACTGATAGGCATCGACATCAGCCCCAGCAATATCGCTTACTGCCGCCAGCAACACCAGGGGCGGCGCCTGCGCTTCCAGCTGGGGGACGCCTGCCGCCTGCCGCATCCCGACAATAGTGTGGATGTAGTGCTGAACATGGAATCCTCGGGCGCCTACAGCGACCTGCCGGCGTTTTTCGAACAGGTGCAGCGCATCCTGGCCCCGCAGGGTTATTTCTGTTTCAGCGACGTCATCGACCAGAACAGCCTGCCGCTGCTGCAAGAGGCCCTGACCCTGTGCGGCCTGGAGCTGCAGCAGCACCGCTCGGTCAGGCAAGAGGTGCTGGCTTCGCGCCGACGCGCCTCGCCCCATTTGTGGCGGCGATTGCAGCAGGTCCTGGCGGAGCTGGACAATCCCTCCTTGCACGCTGAACTGCAACAGTATCTGGCCAACCCCGACTCGCCCCTCTTTGCCGCTCTGGAAGAGGGCCGCGCCGACTACATCATCCAGCACTGGCGCAAGAGCACCCGGCGAGCGCAGCCGATTGGCCCTGCACTGCAGGAAGCGCTGCGCCAGCGCGGCCAGCGGCTGGAACAAGTGCAACAACCGCGACAAACACAGCCACCGACGCCACGGCCGGCCACGCCCGCCGAGCGGGGTGGCAGCTGGCTGCCGCTCAGTCATCCGGCCATGCAAGCCAGACCCGGTCATTGCCAACTGTTCGCGCTACCTTATGCAGGCGGCGGCGCGTCCATCTATCGGGACTGGACGTCGGCCAGCGCGCACTGGAGCCTGCATCCGCTCCAGTTGCCCGGGCACGAGAACCGGCTGGCCGAAGCCGCCCATGTGGACATGGACAAGCTGGTGCAGCAACTGGCCGCGGTATTACAGCCCTATGTGCAGCAGCCCTGGGCGCTGCTGGGCTGTAGCCTGGGCGGCAAAATCGCGTTCGAACTGGCGCGTCACTTCAGCGCCCAGGGAACACCGCCGCAGCATCTCATCGTGCTGGCCTGTCCCGCTCCCAGCGTGCCGGTACGACAAGCGCTTTCGCACCTGCCGCCGGCCCAGTTCGCCCACGCCGTGGCCCAACTGGGCGGCACGCCCACCGATATCCTGCAGCATACCGACATGATGCAGACCGTCATGCCGGCCCTGCGCAGCGACAGCCAGCTGGCCGAACACTATTGTTGCGCCAGTGACTGCAGCATCGATGCGCCCATCACGCTCTTCTATGCCGAGGACGATCATCTGGTCACGCCTGAGCAGGCGTTGCAATGGCGCAACCACACCCGTGGGCGGTTTTCAGCGCAAGCCGTGGCGGGCGGCCACTTCTTCCTGCGTCAGCAGCGGCCACAACTGCTGGCGTGCATCGATCAACTGCTGTCCAGCCCTTGGACAGAGGAAATAGCACACGCATGATCTCTTCCACACCAACCAGCCCCTACCTGCCCTTCAACGATACGCATCGCAGTGGCATGACCTTGTTCTGCCTGCACCACGCCGGTAGCAATGCGGCCAGCTTCCGCAGCTGGCAAGCCTATTTTGCCGGCTACGGCATCCACATCGCCCCCCTCGAATTGCCCGGACACGGAACGCGCCGCAGCCAATCCCTGCATACCAGCCATCTCACGCTGATCGAGGACATGAGCCACGCTTTGCTCGGGCTACTTCCCGAACGCTATGCCATCTATGGACACAGCCTGGGTGCGCTGCTGGGCTTTGAACTGGCCAGCGCCCTGCAAGCGCAGGGTCGGCCACCGCAGGCCTTGTTCGTTTCGGGCAGGCGACCGCCGCAACTGCCGACACCGATGCCCTGGCGTCATCAGATGGGCGATGCCGAGCTGGTCGAGCAATTGCTGGCACTGGGTGGCAATGGCACCACACTGCTGGCGCACCCGGAACTGCAAGCGCTTTTTCTTCCCGTCATCCGCGCCGACTTTGCCATCACCGAGTGCTATCAATACCAGCCCAGACCGGCGCTGCAATGCCCGCTGCATAGCTTCGTCGGAGAGCGTGATCCCGAAGTGAGCGCGGCACAAATGGCGCTGTGGCAAATGCATACAGCAGCGGACTTCAGCCAGCAGGTCATTGCGGGCGCACATTTCCCCGATGAACAAGCCCAGCAGGGGCTATGGCAGCAGATTGCACGCCGGGCGGTGCAGGGCAGGGAGAAGGTTTGATGATTTGATGGCTTGATCCCGACATCAACATCGATCATCGATAAAGACAAAGGCAAAGATAGAAACGGAATATCAACAACAAAAACAAGAACAGGCAAAGGCCTGCGCCTTTGCCTGTTTTTTTACTTGCTTCGACCAGTGATCACGCCACGACTACGCTGATCAACTGGCCCTGCGCTCCGCTCAGAAATCGTAACGCAGCTTCACGCCGAACTCCCGGCCTTCGCCCAGGGTACCGAACCTCAGTCCGTTGGAGGTAGCGGCATAGTTCAGATAACGCTTGTCGAAGGCATTGTTGATGTAGAAGCTCACATCGAGCTTGCTGGTAGCGCGCCACGACACCTGGCCATCCACCAGCATGTAGCCCTGCTGCTTCAGGCTATTGGCCGCATCGAACTGCTGCTGGCCGATGTAGCGCGCTGCCACGCGCGGACGTACCATGCCCACGTCGGTAGCAATGCGGCCGCTCAGGCTGGCCGCCAGGATATAGCGGGGCACGAAGGGCAGCTTGTTGCCGGTGTAGTCGGTGCTGCTGTTGACGTGATAGTCGGTGAAGATCGAATCGACCACCTGCGCATCCAGGCCCAGCGTCCAGTTGCGCAACACTTCAGCCGACAGGTTGGCTTCGATGCCGCGAGAGCGGGCTTGTCCGGCGTTGGTCAGGTACTGGCTGCCGACGATGCCCTGGTACAGCTGGGTATTGCGGCTTTCGATCTGAAACACGGCGGCGCGAGCGCTCACCTTCTGGTCCGGGGTGTTGAACTTGAGCCCCATCTCATAGTTCAGCGAGGTCTCGGGACGATAGGAGCGGCTGTCGTTGGCGCTGGTCGGCTGGAGATTGTAGCCGCCCGGCTTGTAACCCTGGCTGAGGCTGGCGTAGGAACGCAGCGAAGGTGTGAGCTGATAGCCCGTGCTCAACTTGCCCAGCGCCTTGTTGCTGCTGGTGCTGGCGGCATAGGCAGCCACCCCTTCGATGGGTAGCACCCCGGAGGTCTCGGCCTTGTCCTGCACCAGGCGCGCACCGGCGCTGACATCCCAACGCGGGGTAACGTGCCAGGTCCCGTCGACGAACACGGCGGCCGAGTCGGTGGTGGTCTGCGAGCTGTCGGTGCCGAAGGTCGGGAATAGCACGTAACTGCTGCGCTGCTTGTAGCGACCGTGTTCAAAGTAGGCGCCCACCACGCCATCCCATGCACGGCCCGTGCCGCGGGTGGCCAAGCGGACTTCCTGCGACAGACTCTCCTGGCTTTCGGGCATGGACTTGCCCTGCGCACCCAGCAGCCGCTCGCGGATATCGACCTTGTTGCGGGCCGTGACCAGGCTGAGGCGATAGTCGCTGAAGTCGTAATCGGCGCTCAGCGACATGTTGTCGATACAGCGCTTCATATAGGAGTTCATCGTAGCCAGCCCCGGTACGGAGTTGCCGTCCAGGATGACCCGGTTGCTGAAATTGGTGTAGGAGACGTAGTTGTCTTCGGCAGAGCGGACGCACTCATGGCTGGCCATGAAACGCACGTCCAGCGGCCCGCCCACGGGGGCATAGCGCAGCTTGACCTGACCGGCCACATCCTCGCGCATGCCCACATTGTCCTGCCCACTGGAGAGGCTACGCAGGAAGCCGTCGGCGCTGTCGTAAGCAATCACGGCTTCGCCATACAGGGAGTCCTTGACCAGCGGTCCTGAGATGGAAGCAGTGGTGGTGCGGCGGCCACGGTTGCCAAACCCACCTTCGACATGGCCGGCCAGTTCATTGTCAGGCTGGCGCGTGACGATATTGATCACCCCGGCGGCGGCATTGCGGCCAAACAGGCTGCCCTGGGGGCCTCGCAGCAGTTCCACCTGTTCCACATTGGTAAGCAGCTGCGACTGCGCCGTCACGAACTGCGGCACACCGTCCACATACATCACCACGGCCGGATTGTAGGTATTGAGGGAGGCCACGCCACGCAGCGACGGTGTGATGAACGCGCTGTTGCCCTGTTGCGGCAGATACAGGTCAGGCAAGGCGCGTTGCAGATCATCGGTGCGGCTGACGTTGGCTTGCTCCAGCGTCGCACCTGAGACTACGCTGATGGAGCCGTTGATCTTCTGCTCGGTCTTGCCCTGCTTGCTTGCCTGCACCGTCACCTCGGGCAGGGCGGCCCCTTGCGAAGCACTCTCCTGCGCCACGCCCAGCGGCGAATACAGAGTCATCGCCCCGGTGAGGGCCAGACAGATCGGCTTTCTTTGGAACATGTTTTTGTTGTCCTTAATCTCGTACCTGCAGGTGTCTTGAGAAGACCGCGATGGCATGCCAGCACGCCAATGCGATCCCCTCTCCACTGTTCACGGGCAAGAAACAAGGCTAAGAACAGATTACGCGCCGATGCCGCTATTGAGATCTGCATGCCAGTGTCCTCCCCGGGCAAATTACGCGAGGTAGCACAGATGACACCCCGCTCCAGAACATCGGCCTCGAACGCTACGCAACACCTTCCTGGTATCAAAAAGTTCACGGTTGAATGATTACGACGATTTACAGCGAATCAGATAATAACAATAATGATTCGCATTTGCATCAAAATTTGATAGTATCGCTCGCACGTCCTCCAGGCGTCCACGGCAAAACGTCAACGCCACCTCATGAACAAAAAGGGAAAACCGAGATGAGCATCATCAGCACCCACGACTGGCCCATCGTCCACTACCAGATGCCCGATCATGTCGCCGACGCCGACGCCGACGGCGTCATTGCGCAGCTCGACGCCGTGCTGGCGCGCGGCGCGAAATTCGTTCTGGTCTTTTCCGGGGCGGAGCTGCCGCGCGATTCTGCGCATTTCATGAAGCTGTATGCGCAGTGGAGCAAACGCACCCTGGCCGAACAACGCAAGTGGTGCCTGGGCGCAGTGCGCATCGAGCCTGACGAGCGCAAACGCAATGCCTTCTGGCGCAAGGCGCTGATTTATGTGATGTCCAGCCGCTCGCCCTATCCCTACAAGATCGTGGCCGACAAGGATGCCGCGCTGGCCCAGGCCAACCACTGGCTGGCCGCCTGAGCAGGCCGGATTCCAAGAAAGGTGCTGCCGTGCAAGCGACTCCTCTGACCCCATCGGATGCGGCCCCTCCTGAGGCTGCCTCTGCTTCCGCAGCGCGCGCTGCCCCTGCGCCTGGCGCAGTCTCCCGGCTGCTGGCGCTGACCCGTACGAGACCAGGTCCCCTGCTCATTGCCACGCTGGCCGGCATTGCTGCGGCCATCCTGAGCCTCACGCCCAACTTAGTGGCCTATCAGTTCAGCCTGGCGCTGCTGCATGCGTCGCTCGACCAGGAGCGCCTCATTGCCCTGGTCGGCTGGCTCATTGGCGGGACGCTGGCGGGGCGGCTGTGCTTCCTGGCCAGCCAGGTGAGCTCGCACCTGATGGCGGCAGACATCCAGACCGAGCTGCGCGGCCAGTTGCTCTCCAGGCTGGTCAATGTGCCACTGGGCTTTTTCCAGGACCATTCTTCACAGAAGATCCGGCAGGTGGTGATCGACGACGTCGAGCAACTCGAAGATGGCCTGGCCCATCTGATCCCGGAACTGACTTCGCACTTCATTGCACCGCTCATCGTCATCGCCGCCCTCTTCGCAGTGGACTGGCGACTCAGCCTGGCTTCGCTGTCGAGCCTGGTACTGGGGATGGTGGCCTGCATGCTGCTCATGCGCAAGCGGCACGACATTGCCCAGGACTTCTATCTCAACCAGGGCAAGCTGTTCAAGGCCATGACCGAGATCCTGCGCACCATGCCCGCCGCACGCCTGTTCAACAGCGGGGCCGCCATGCAGGCCCGGGTGGAAGAAGCCAATGGTGACTATGTCGGCACCGCCCATCGCTGGGTGCGTGGCGCGCTGCTGCCCAATCTGGTGATGCAGGTGCTGGTGAGCTCACCGCTGCTGTTGCTGCTGCCGCTGGGCCTGTGGTGGCACCAGCAGGGCAGCCTGGACCTGGCCACCCTGTGCTTCTTTGTCTTCTTCACGCCTGGGCTGGGCAACCTCTTGACCAAGCTGGCCGGTTTTTCCAATCGCTTCGTGCAACAGCAACAGGCCTTCGAACACCTGGACATATTGCTGGGCGCTCCTGAACAGAGCGAGGGCAGCCACACGTCCCTGCCCGAGAAAATCACCATCCGCTGCGAGCAGGTTTCGTTCTCCTATCACCAGCAGGCGGTGCTGGACAATCTCAGCCTGACCCTGCATCCCGGCACCACTACCGCCCTGGTCGGCGGCAGCGGTTCGGGCAAATCGACGCTGGTGAAGCTCTTGCTGCGTCACTGGGATGTGACCAGCGGCCGCATCCTGCTGGGTGAGCGACCGATCAACGACTACACGCGCGAGACATTGCGCCAGAACATCACCTGCATCTTCCAGGAAAACCAGCTCTTCGACATGAGCATTGCCGACAACATCCGCTTGGGCAAACCTACCGCCACCGAAGAGGAAGTCATCCAAGCAGCGCGGGCGGCACAGGCGCATGAGTTCATCATGGCGCTGCCGCAGGGCTACCAGACCCTGCTGGCGCCGGGCAGCGCACTGCTCTCGGGCGGCGAACAACAACGTCTGGCCATCGCCCGGGCCATTCTCAAGAATGCGCCCATCCTGCTGCTGGACGAAGCCACCTCCCAGGCCGACGCCCTCAATGAACATCGCATCCAACTGGCCCTCTCGGCCCTGGCCGCTGACAAGACCGTACTGGTCATCGCCCACCGCCTGAGCAGCATCGCGCACGCCGACCAGATCGTCGTGCTGGAACAAGGGCGCGTGGTCGAGCAAGGCCAGCATGCCGCACTGCTGCTGCAGCAAGGGCGCTATGCCAGCCTGTGGCAAATGCAGCACGCCCACGCCGTCACGCCCGCGCAGCCAACCTCCGAACCCTCTTCTCCCGCCCTCTCATGACGACCCGACAGACCCTGAGCTGGAAGCAGATTGTCCACACCTGGTTCGGCAACACCCCCGCCCAGGAACGGCGACGTTATCTGCGCGCACTGTGCATCATGATGCTGGATGGTCTGCTCAGCGCTATCCCCTATCTCTGCGCGGCCATCTTGCTGGGCAGCCTGCTGCGCGGGGCGCAGGCAGCACCACCTTACTGGACGGTGCTGCTGGCGTGCGCCTGCCCGCTGCTGCGGCTGCTGATGACTTCCTCGGCGCAGACTGCCCTGTTCATGGAGGGCTATCGCGTCACCGGGCAATTACGCTCCAGCCTGGTCGCCCACGCCATGAAGGTTCCTCTGGGCTTGCTCGCGCGCGCTTTTCCCAGCGAGCGCCTGTCGCGCTTCATCGTGCATGACCTGCGCTGGGTGGAAGAATTTTCTTCCTTCGGGATCGCCCAGCAGATCAGCAACGCGTTGCTGCTGACTGCCCTGATCGGCGCGCTGGGGTGGCTGGACCTGACGCTGGCCTTGTTGGTCGTGGTCTTGCTGGCCGTAGCGGTACTGGTGCTGGAGCAGATCGGGCGCAGGATGTTGGCCAGCGCACGGCAGCAGCAGGCGCAGCTGGAACAGGTCTCGCGCCATCTGGGCGAACTCAGCGCCGGCCTGCCGGTACTGCGCGCCTACCAGGACGATGCCCGCATCAAGCAGCGATTTACCCAGCACAACCAGCAACTGCGACAGTTTTACCAGCGCACCAGCTGGAAGCTGGCGCCAGGTCTGTTGCTCGCCAACAGCCTGTTCGGCCTAGTGATGGCAGCCGCCCTGAGCTTTGCCGGATGGCGCTATCTGGACGGCCATCTCGACGGCGCCCAACTGCTCATCGTGCTGGCGGTGCTGAGCACCCTGAGCCAGCCCATAGAATCCCTGTTGGCGCAACGCTTCCAGGCACTGGCCAGCAAGGAAGCCATGGCCGCTCATGCCGCCCTGCTGGCCCATCCCGCTCTTCCCGACGGCCACGCGGAGGTGGCAGCGGGAGAGGCGCAGATCCGGCTGGAGCAGGTCAGCTTCGGTTACCGGCCTGGCGAGCCGGTGCTGCACAATCTTGATCTCGATTTCCCCGCTGGCAAGACCACCGTGATCGTCGGCCCCAGCGGCGCGGGCAAGTCGACCCTGCTGCAACTGCTGGCGCGCTTCCACGACACCAGCAGTGGTCGCATCCTGGTGGACGGTCAGGATATCCGCGCGGTTGCGCTGGGCGACCATCTGGCGCGCATCAGCATGGTGTTCCAGGATGGCCTGCTGTTCCAGGACAGCATCGCCAGCAACATCGCAGCCGGCGCCCGCCATGCCACGCCGGAGCAACTACGCGCCGCTCTGCGCGCCGCCCAGTGCGAAGCTTTCGTAGATGCGATGCCGGATGGAGCCGACACCCAGTTGGCTGAATTGGGACGCAATCTCTCCGGCGGACAGAAGCAAAGACTCACCATCGCCCGCGCCTTGCTCAAGGATGCACCTATCGTGCTGTTCGACGAAATGACCTCGGCGCTGGATGCTGAAAATGATCACGCCATCCGCTGCGCGCTGCGTGAGCTGCTGCCAGGACGCACAACCATCATGGTGGCGCACCGCCTGGATCACGCGGTCGCGGCAGACCAGGTCGTAGTGATGGATCAGGGCAAGGTGATCGACTGCGGCAGCCATGCCGAACTGCTACGCCGCTGCACGCTTTACCAGCAGCTTTGGTCGGCATGGAGCCAAGGGCAGTCCTGGCAGTTGGGCCTGCATTGAGCAACTCAGATTGACGTTCTGATGTCATCGCCGCGACGTTGATCTGACTACGGGCTTGCGGCAGCCCTTACCATCCCCCCGCCCCATACCCTTCCATGGGCATGCTTCATGCAAAGTGTTGCGGGATTGCTGCGCGCCATGCAACCTCTGAAACCTCAACCACGAGATGTCTGTTGTCGGTACAGTTGGCGCATTTATAGAGTCGGCATCCTCAGGCCAGGGTACATCTGCGCGCTCTGGCTAGCGCCCAACCATCGCGGCTCAAACGGAGCAACGATGCTCGTGGACGAAGCAAACAGATGGCTATTTACTCGGGGAGTTGAGAGCGTAAATGCATGGGTTGCCAATTCAAATGCCCGAGCTGCGGCGTTCTACCGCAAGTTCGGTTTTACGCCGACCGCACGCACTCAGCGCCTCCCCTCAAACCCATTGGAACTTGAGACTCTTTGGGTCATATCGAGGCCCACAGGGAAGTTCTACAGCTAGGTTGTATTTTAGCTGTCCGCACGCTCTCGCCAAGCGTGCGGTGACACGCGCTAATACCGGCCTAGCCAATCCAGGCGCTCAAGCCTTGGACCGCCACATTGTTCACACCAGACCCGGCGACGCGACACGTGAAGCGGCCGGACTACGTCTGGCCACCAACGCATCCCGCTGCCTGATCAGCCCAATGACCTTCTCTGTCGCAGCGAGCAGTTTCGCATAAAAATGAAGTTGAATCGCCGTTCTTTGGCAAGTGGATACCGCATCACTCTTTAGTACCTCACGAATAGCTATGATCTCTCTCACATTGAGATCCTTATTCAATAGGTGATTTGCCTCCCCAATCTGCTCAATTCTCTGAATAGGCACAGGCATCAATTTACGCCACTTATATAACAATAAAGACAGTTCTCTAGACGCTTGCTTAGCTTGAAGTAGCAGTGATAGCTGCTTCTGGTCGTGGGCCCTATCCAAGCTTTGCGAGAGATTATAGGCATCACTTTTGGTGAACTTAGTGAAAGCTTCCCAAACGTAGTCGTAGGTGGCGCTCTCAGCAAACTGTTGCAAAAGACGCGGTCTGGATCTGAACGACTCTCCAGAAAACGGGGTCGGATCTCCGCGGCGAGCGAGCTCGGCTAATTTGCTTCCTGCACCCGCTGACAACATACTTCCGATAGCGCTTAGGGCGACATTTCGCAAAACATCCTGCGCCTGAAATGAGAAATCCCGCCATGAGCGCTGCGGATTAATCGAATGCCTTAAACGCTCCTTCATTTCCCACATGACATCCTTGGCATAGTTTGTAAAAGCAGCGGCATCGCCCCATGAAAGAAGCGGCTTATCCGCCTGCGGTTTTGTCAACTTGAAGAGATTAAGCGTTTGCGTTCCGCCAATGAGGTTCTCCGACCGAACTTGCGATATCCATGGTATAGCCTTGCCCATGCCGATCGTAAAATTAGAAACAGCCCCGGCACTGGCCGCCAGCACAGAGGTACCGAATACTGGCAACGGAGACTCCAACAATTGCCCTGTCGAAAGCGCTCTGCGGGCGGTATTAAAAGCTCCATTAAGTCCCGGCCTGAACCAGGACAACATACCCTTTCCTCTAATATTCCCTTGCCATCGTGCGCACACGGCCCTAAGCTCAGCGGCTTTATCTTTTAACATCGTTAGAGTCGGATCACTATCATGAGGCAAACTCGGATCCGCGTCATCCTTTCCCCTTTCAGCATGCCCGCCATCATCATCAGAAGCAGGACACCAATATTCCTTCGTTCCATTCACCAGTCGCAGCCGAACTGGCCCAGGGTCGGGAGCTAGCAGATGTACGTCAACCGGATCCAGCCGAGCTAAATTTAAAAGGCTTGCGCGCCTGTCCATTGCTTCCAATAACCAGACCTCCGCCATATAGGCAGTAGCACCTCCTACGGCACCACCGATCATCGTCGAACTAAACTCAGTATTCAGTTCACCAATATCTCTACCTTCTTCATTCTTGTGCGGGTCAAGTGCAGTGACGGCTGCATTACGAATCGGTTCTAGCGAAGCGGTATAAATAAATTGCCGAATACCGTCATAGAGAGCAGGCAACAAAGCCTCTTTCACCGGCGCACGCATGTCCACCCCCAACACGTAGGCTGGGCCAAAAGCTTGCTGCCTAGCCTTGACATGTTGCGCTGCCCAATCAACAAAGAGTCGCTCCAGTTGTCTCTGTTTCTCATGGTACGGCTGATCTTCGGCCGCGCGAGTGGACCAAGGAATTTCATCGAGTGCAACCTGCACCAGCGTCTGCTCGGAAATATCAATGCTAACTTCGCTCTCTCGGCTCTCTGAAGCCCGTATATTTCTGCAAGCCATTTCGTCGCGCAAGCGCTTGCTCGTGGAGCTTTCTTCGAACCGCGTTCTTCGAGTATGAGCATTCAAAGAACATTCAACGGCAGGTGAAGGGCCTGGTAAAGGTGACGAATGAACTTCTTCTATCTCGACTTCAACTTCAGGATTTACTGGATCATACGCCGCTGCGTCAGGAATTCTCATGGTTTACTTTCAACCCTTCTATATCAGTAAGTGTAGTAAAGCGGAAACGCAGTTTCGGCAAGCTTTACTGACTCGCTATACGTACGCGGCAACAGTAAAAGCCCGCTGAAGCGTCACTCGCTCCCATGAAATAAGTAACTCCTCTTACAGGAAAGAATCCGTACAAAATGATAAGTCTCAGAGCCGGTTTTTATGGCATGAGCACCCGGGGCTCTCAAACTTTAGCCGTACTGTTAATTTGCTCGAAGAATTGATCAACTCCAATTTCCCCCTTCACTACCTGACAACGGCAGCGACACGGACCACCACCGCATCAAGAGCAAATTAAAAGGACTGAGTCCTGTGCAGTACAGAACGCAGTCCTTGAGGCCTTAACCGGCATTGACCGTGCAACTTTATGGGGTCAGTTCATAAAGTCCGGGGCCTTTTTTCTCGCTAGATGTGCTAGATGTTTTAGTAGCAAATCTTCACGCCGTCAATATCTTCGCAAGCTCTGGTGTAACGGTGACCACTGGCCAAGGTAGGCTCCGCAAAGACAGAGGATGCGAAACCAACCAACAAAACAGCAGCTACAACAGTCTTGATGATACGCATGGAATATAACTCCTTACAAATGTGGTTAATGTCATCTCAACGGGAGATGACGTATTCATTCTTATATAAGCTCGCATTTTTAGGCTGACAAATTACTTACGAACTAATGACCTGAAAATAAGAATCGTAAGGTTTTGTAAATATTAACTACCGCCTTTCTCTTCTTTGATAAACGCTGATTCCACTATGAAAAAAAATATAATGAAAGCGTTTAAATGAAAGCTCTACCGTTGAAATTTGATCTGCATGGAAATGAAATAGGACAGTGAAATTAGGCTCAACAATAGATTTTCCTAAGCACCCTCGCATTTTTATTCGCACAAATTACATTTAAAACGGAGCATGGAATAGCCCCTTGAATCTCAGGACACGAAGACTCTCTTAAAATAGAGGACAGTCTTATGACCAGTTTTACGACTAGGCAAACCGTGGACCATATCGAGATTCTGACCGAGCCGGAGCGTCGCAGAAGACGCACGCCCCAAGAGAAAATAGCCATCGTCCAGGAGACCTTGGCTCCTGGAGCTTCCGTATCAGCCGTTGCCAGGCGACACGGGGTGAACGCGAACCAGGTGTTTGGTTGGCGCAAGCAGTACCAGGAAGGCAGTCTGACCGCCGTCAAGGCTGGCGAGACGGTAGTGCCGGCCTCGGAGCTGGCCGCGGCCATCAAGGAAATCAAAGAACTGCAGCGGCTGTTGGGCAAGAAGAGCATGGAGAACGAGATTCTGCGCGAGGCCGTCGAATGGGGCCGGTCAAAAAACCTGATTGCGCGCTCGCCCTTGCTGCCGGAGGACGACCAATGAAAGTGGTTTGTGACGTTCTCGGTGTGGCGCGCTCTGCAGTGGCAGTAAAACGAGCCCGGAGCCCGGAATGGCGAGATGGCCGCAGTGTTCGCAAAGTCGACGACAGCGGCTTGCTCGAAGAGATTGAACTGCATGTTGCGAGCTTGCCGAGCTATGGCTATCGCCGCATCTGGGCTTTGCTGCGACGTAGCCGGGAATCCCTGGGCCAGGCGTGCGTGAACCATAAGCGGGTCTATCGCGTCATGCGAGAGCACGAGTTGCTGCTGCGCCGCCCTGGTGTGAGACGTGACAATCGACGCCACGATGGTAGCGTAGCGGTCAAGCAAAGTAATGCGCGCTGGTGTTCGGACGGCTTCGAATTCCGTTGCGATGACGGGTCTGCATTGCGAGTGACGTTTGCGCTGGATTGTTGTGACCGTGAGGCCATCAGCTGGGCGGCCACTACCGGTGGGCATAGCGGGGATGTCGTGCGCGACGTGATGCTGGCTGCCGTAGAGCAGCGGTTTGGGAGCACGCAGACTCCAGAGGTGATTGAATGGCTCAGCGACAACGGCTCTGCCTACATCGACCATCGCACACGCAGCTTCGCGCGCGAGCTGGGACTGGAGCCCTTGACCACGCCCGTGCGCTCGCCACAGAGTAACGGCATGGCGGAGCGGTTCGTAAAAACGATGAAACATGATTACATCGCCTTCATGGACAAGCCCGATGTGCCCACGGCGCTCACACATCTGGCCTCTGCCTTCGAGCAATACAATGAGCACCATCCGCACAAGGCCCTGAAATACCGCTCGCCTCGCGAGTTCAGACGGGCTGCAGCATCACTAACTTAACGATGTCTGAGTGTCCTGAATTGCGGGGGCAACTACAGAGCATCCAGCAAAGTCCCGAGCGTGCTGTACGCCATCAGTAACGCCGTAATCATGCGTTTCATTTCTTCCCCTCGATATGAACTGAAGTACGACGCGATCCAGCTTGTATCCCGTCCAGCAACCCAGTGCCTGAAGTGTCTTGCGATCCAACATCTTGCCTCCTGAGGACTATTCAATAAGCCGTCAGGAAACAAAACTCAGCAAATCAGTCCACGGAACTCTTCGAAGAATTTTTTTTTGCCTCGAACAACGGCTGCCCTACCGCTGCAAAAAGAATTTCATAAACAATAAGCTTTCTCATTCGTCATCCAGAGAGCGGACCATCCGGCCCGCGCCAGCGCCGCTGGCGATCCCTCATTGCGACCACCGCTCTCGACCATGATGACAAGAACATTGCGCAAGCCTTCCTCCTGCCCCCCGGCCTCCCTGCCCCAGCGCCTGATGGTGCGCTCCCTGCGCCTGGCGCTGCTGGGCCTGTCAGTCTCTGCCCCGGCCTGGGCCCAGACTCAGACTCAGACCACCACCAGCGACAGCGCCCTGCCTCAGGTCACCGTCACCGCCGGTCAGCAGGAACAGGCCACCGGTCCGGTGCATGGCTTCGTGGCCAAACGCAGCGCCACCGCCACCAAGACCGATACCCCGATCACCGAGATCCCGCAATCGATCTCGGTGGTGACCGCCGACCAGATCGCCGCCCAGCAGGCGCGCAGCGTCTCTGAAGCGCTGGGCTATACCAGCGGCGTACAAGTGTCCACCGGTGCCTTTGCCGTGGTCGATACCGGTTCGCTGCTGCGCGGCTTTGCGCTCAACAATGGCGGTTCCTTCTATCGCGACGGGATGCTCACCGCGTCCAACGCCAGCTACAGCCGCTATGCCCCCGAACCCTATGGCCTGGAGCGCATCGAGCTGCTGCACGGCCCGGCCTCGGTGATGTTCGGCCAGAATTCGCCAGGCGGATTGATCAACGTGGTCTCCAAGAAACCGACCACCAGCCCCCTGCACGAATTGCAGGTACAAGTCGGCAGCTTCGACCGCAAGCAGGTGGCCGGCGACTTCGGTGGCGCGCTCGATGAGGCCGGCGTGTGGTCCTACCGCATCACGGGCCTGGCGCGCGATGCCGGCACCCAGGTCGATGGCACGGTGGATCGGCGTGTCTTCCTGGCACCAGCCATTACCTGGCACCCCTCGGCAGCGACCGAGTGGACCGGGCGCTTCGAATACCAGCGCAGCGATGGCCTGGCCAATAACCTGTTCCCGGCCAGCGGCACGGTCAGCGCCAATCCCAATGGCCAGATTCCCACCAGCACCGCCGTGGGGCGCAGCGCCGACAACAACGAGCACTACGAGAACTGGTCGCTGTCTTCGCAGTTCTCGCACCAGTTCAACGAGGTCTGGAGCTTCCGCCAGAATCTGCGCTATACCGACTACAACGGCGAGCGCAACAGTATGCGTTTCGCCGCCTTCTACCCGGCCACGCAATCGGCCACGGCAGCGCTGCAGCGCTGGCGCCTGGGCACCGACTCCGACACCTTCACCACCGACAACCAATTGCAGGCCGACTTCAGCACCGGCGCGGTCAAGCACAAGGTCTTGATGGGAGTGGATTTCCACCACACCGGCGGCACCGTGCGCGGCTACGTCAGCCCCAATACCCTGGCCGGCTACGTGCTCTCCAATCTCTACACCACCAACTACCGCACCCTGCCCGCAGTGGCGGAAAACTACAACCTGCGCACCGTCGATGACCAGTTGGGCGTCTATCTTCAGGATCAACTGCAGATTGCCGAGCGCTGGTTCGTCTCGGCCGGCCTGCGCCACGACCGTTCGCAACAGACCGTCAACAATGCCATCGCCCGCACCAGCAGCGAGCGCAGCGACCGCGCCAATACCCGCAACCTGGGCCTGGTGCATGAACTGGCCAATGGTCTGTCGCCCTACCTGAGCTATACCGAATCCTTCACCCCCACCACCGGTACCAGCTTCGGCGGCGACATGCTCAAACCGGAACGCGCCAAGCAATACGAAGCCGGGCTCAAGTACGCGCCGCTCAATACCAATGCCCTCTTCACGCTAGCCGTGTTCGACCTGCGCCGCCAGAACGTGGCCACCGCCGACCTGCTTCATGCGGGCTACTCGCTGCAGACCGGTGCCGCGCGTTCCAAAGGAGTGGAGCTGGAGGGCAAGGTCGCGCTCACCGATGGCCTGAGCCTGACTTCCAGCTACAGCTACACCAATGCCAAGGTGACCAGCAATACCTCCACCAGTAGCGCCACCAGCACCGAAGGCAAGGCCCTGCCGGGCGCAGCCAAGCACAACGCGGGCGTGCTGGTGGACTATGGCTTCCAGCGCGGCATGTTAGCCGGCACCCATCTCTCGGCCGGGGTGCGCTACATCGGCCGCGCCTATGGCAATGCGCTCAATACCTTCGAGACACCGGCCGTGACCCTGCTGGACTTCGGAGCCCGTCTCGACCTGGGACGCTGGAACGCTGACTGGCGCAACATCGAGCTGGCCCTCAAGCTCAACAACGTTACCGATCGCGTCTATGCCTTCTGCTCGGAATACTGCGAGTACGGCGCGCGTCGCACCGGTCTGATCCAGTTGAGCACGCGATGGTAAGCAGCCTGGCCGCCTGGCTGTGCCGTCACGCGCCGCGCCGCCAGCACCTGGTGCTGATGCACCGCTGGAACGGGCTAGTCATCGCCCTGTTCCTGCTGGTGGCCAGCATCACCGGCAGCCTGCTGGTGTTCGAGGATGAACTGGAACTGTGGCTGGCGCCCGAGCTGCACCTGGCCCAGCCCGCCGCGGGGCAATCGGCCACGGCGCTGCTCGATCCTTACCAGTTGCGGCAACGGGTGGCACAAGAGCTGGCACCGCGCGCCCAGCTCAACCAGTTGATGCTGCATCCCCAGCCGGGCCGCACGGTGCGTTTCCTGGTCGAGCCGGCGATGGATCCGGCCAGCGGCCGGCCCTATGTGCTGGGCTACGATGAAATCTGGGTCAATCCCTACACCGGGGCGATCCAAGGCCGGCGCGACCGCCAGAAGATCAGTCTCAAGCCCGCCGAGCTGATGCCCTTCATCTTCAACCTGCATCATTCGCTGGCCCTGCCCCGCGTGGCAGGGGCGCTGCTGATGGGTACGGTGGCGACCTTGTGGACCCTGGATTGCCTGGTCGGCTTGATCCTCACCTGGCCACGGGCGCGGCCGTTCCTGGTGAAGTGGAAACCGGCCTGGCTGATCAAATGGCAGGCCGGTTTCTATCGCGTCAACCTTGACCTGCACCGCGCCTGCGCGCTGTGGCTGTGGGTGGTGCTGTTGTTGCTGGCCTGGTCCAGCGTGATGTTCAACCTGCGCGACCAGATCTACCTGCCGGTCATGTCGCGCCTGCTGCCCTTCGACACCAGTTGGCGCGGCCCCGCGCGCTTACCGCAGCCCATGGCGCAGCCGCCCATGGACTGGCCGCAGGCCCATGCGATGGCGCGCCAAGCCATGGCCGGCTTTGCCCGGGAACGCGGGCTGCACATCGATTTCGAGGACAGGTTAAGTTTCGACCGTCGCCGTGGCTTGTATGCATACATGGTCCACAGCAATGCAGACTTGCGCAGCGACGCCGGCAATACCGGTCTGCTCATCGATGCCCGCAGCGGCCAGATACTCGGCCATTGGCTGCCCACCGGCGACCGCAGCGGCAATACCTTCAGCAACTGGATCGGTGCACTGCACATGGGCCAGGTGTGGGGACTGCCGTGGCGCATCTTCCTGGCCGCATTGGGCTTGGTGGTGAGCCTGCTGACGGTGACCGGCATCGTGATCTGGTGGAAAAAGCGCGCCGCCCGCAGAGCGCCCACCAAGCAGTGCAGGCCCTAGGCCAGGTGCTGGCGGCAACTGGCCAGCGCATCGCGGATCAGAAAATTGACCAGCGTCACCGACACCCCGAGTTCGGCGGCGATCTCGCGCTGGCTCAGGCCGGCCAGCCGGTACAGCTCGAAGGCACGCCGCGTGCGCGCCGGCAAGCTGTCCAGCGCCTGGCTGATGCACGCCAATGTCTGGCGGCCGATGGCGATGGCTTCCGGGCCTTGGGCTTCTTCATGCACGGCCAGGCCGTCTTCCTCGGCGGCGAAGACATCGCTCTCGAAGGCGCTGCGGCGATGGTGGTCGATGGCCAGGTTGCGCACAATGCGCAGTAGATAGGCCTGCGGCTGGCGGATGTCGAAGGATGCCGGGACTTCATGGATCTTCAGGTAGGCATCCTGCACCACGTCTTCGGCCCGATACGGACAACCGAGGATACGCTGGGCCGCCTCGCGCAGGCGTTGACGCTGGCCGATGAAATGCTGGTGCAGGGAAAGGTCGAAGCCGGCAGCTTGTATGGATTCTGGTCGCATGGTCTTCCCTACCAACGATAACGGGCACTCAAGACCGCCATCCGTTCTTCGGCCCAGAAACAGGTCAGCGTGGGTTCGGCCAGGCAAGAGGTATTGCGCCGGTTGGCCAGGTTGCTGACGTTGAGGCTGTAGCGCCAGCGCCCCTGGTCCAGCCGCAGCATGGCGTCCAGCAGCACGGTGGCGGCATTGCACACGCTGTTGTCGGCATTGGCGTAGCTGGCGCCACTGTAGCGCGCGCCGCCGCCCAGCCCCAGGCCGGGCCAGGCATCGCCCGGGGTGTAGTCCAGCCACAGGCTGGCGGCCTGACGCGGCACCAGCACCGGCGACTTGCCCAGCAAGCCGGGATCGGCCTGGGCGATATTGAGGGCCTGGGTATAGCTATAGGCGGCCAGCAGGTTCAGGCCCGGCCACAGTTCGCCGCGTGCTTCCAGTTCCAGCCCGCGCGAGCGCACCTGGCTCTGGTCAACGTAGAAATTGGCATGGCCAGGATCGTTCGAGAGCACGTGATCCTTGGTGATCTGGAACAATGCCGCCGTGTAGATCGCCCGCCCCTGCTGCGGCTGGAACTTGAGGCCGGCTTCGAGCTGACGTGCATGAGTGGGGGCAAAGGGCTGGCCATTGGCATCCTGGCCAGGCTGGGGTAGGAAGGCGGTGCTGTAGTTAAGGTAAGGCGCCAGCGTGGGGGTGAGCTTCCAAGAGACGCCGAGGCGATGGCTCCAGGCGTGAGCCCGGGTGTCCTGGCGCGTCTGGGCCAGCGTATTGCGGTTGGTATCGATGACGCGATCGTAGCGGCTGCCCAGGGTCCACACCAGCGGCCCCTGGCGGATCTGGTCCTGCAGGTAGAGGCCGCTTTGCTGCATGTCTTCTGCCAATTGCGCAACCAACTGCGAGGCCATGGCAATGGGCAGCCCATACACCGGTTGCGCCAGATCCAGGCTGGGTGCATCGCCGCGATAGCGCTGCTCGCGCTGGCGCAGGCGCGTCAGGTCCAGCCCCAGCAGCAGGGTGTGGTCAAGCGCGCCCTGCCGCCACTGGCCCTGCAGGCGGGTATCGAGCTGGCTGCTCTCAAGCTGGGTATCGTAACGGGCGCTGCTGCGCGCCAGCAGGTTGCCGTTGAGGCTGCCGGGATTCAACACCGAGTACTGCGAGCGCAGGCCGGCTTGGCGGAAATCCTGCTGCAGGCGCCACTGATCGTCGAGACGATGCTCCAGTTGCCAGCCCAGCGACCATTGCTCGCCGCGCTGCTGATCGATGCCGGGGTCACCCACCAGGGTATGCGTGAGGCTGCCATCGGGCCGCACCGCCGTCCAGCGACCGCTGCCATTGCGGTCCTGCAGATAATCGGCCAGCAGGATCAGGCTGGTCTGCGGTGCCAGTTGCAGCTTCAGCGAAGGCGCCAGATAGAGACGATCGTTCTCGACGGCGCGGCCATTGCCGTAACTGAACTGGGTGTGGCTGTCCAGCGCCAGCCCGACGATACGCCCCTGCAACCGGCCATCGTCGGCGTGGCCGCTCAGGTCGGCGGCCAGTTGGCGGCGCTGGAAATTGCCCAGCGACGCCAGGATCTCATCCGGGGCGTCGCTGCCGGCCAGCTTGCTGATGCGATTGACCACCCCGCCCGGATCGGCCTGCCCGAAGCTGGCCGAGGCCGCGCCGCGCAGCACTTCGACCCGCTCCAGCCCGTAGGCTTCGGTGCGGAACATGCCGAAGCCGGACACCATCTGGCGCAGGCCATTGAGGTAATTGCTGGTGTTCTGGGCATTGATGAAGCCACGCAGGTTGAAATAGTCGTAACCGCGCGGATCGACCCCGTGGGTCTCGGTATTGGCGCCGGGCAGATAGCGCAGCACGTCCAGGATGCTGTCGGCGCCACGCGCCTCCATCTCCGCCCGCCCCACCACCGACAGCGATTGCGGGATCTCCAGCAAGGGCGTGGCCGTGCGGGTGGCGGTCTGGCTGCTGCTGGCGGCGTAGCCGGATTCATCGTCGCCCGCCACCAGCGGATCGCGGCCACCAACGATGGTGACCAGTTTGAGGGGTTGCGCCTGCTGCGGCACCGCTGCACCCTGCGACCACGAGGGCAGTTCCCACTGCACGGCATAGCTACCATGACCGGCACGCACCGCCCGCAGACCACTGCCGACCAGCAGGCGCGCCAACCCCTCTTCCACGGCCAGATCGCCTTGCAGCGCGGGCGCCTGCCGTCCCTGCACCATGTCTGGCGCGTAGGACAAGGTGATGGCGGCCTGCCGCGCGAAGCGATTCAGGGCGTCCTCCAGCGGGCCGGCGCTGATCTGGTAGTGGCGTCGGGCCGGGTCAAGCTCTTGCGACCAGCCCGCCACGCTCACCAGCAGCAGGCTCCAGGCCAGCAGCAAGCGCCACAGCCCCTGGCCGGGGCGGCCAGCATGGCAAGGTGAGGATGGCAGGCAGGTGGGGTTGGGCATCTCGGAAGAAAAATTCATCAGGTTCTACTGGTATGCCGAACCAGCCCTTCAAAACCCGTAATGCCCTTCCCAATTATTCATATCGACCTCAGGCGGGCACGACCCGCACCCAGAACCGCGTGCGTCGCTCGATGGCCACCGGCAGTGCCTGGGCCAGTGACTCCAGGGCAGCATCGCTATCTTGCAGTTGGAACACCCCCGACACCCGCAACTGCGCCACGGCGGCATCGCATTGCAACCAGCCATGGCGGTAACGCGCGATCTCGGCCAGCACCTCGGCCAGCCGCATCTGGCGCGCCACCAGACTGCCCTCCAGCCAGGCCGTCGGGTCCATGGCGGCCGAGCCGGTGGCTTGCCGTCGCAGATGGCCTTGGGCATCGATGTCCACGGTTTCACCGGGTTCGATGACCGTCCTGGGTTCCTGGCCGGTGGCGACGGCGACCCGGCCTTCGAGCACGGTCAGGCGCGTGCTGCCCTGCTGCTGGCGCACGTCGAAGCGCGTGCCCAGCGCCTGCAGGCGGGCCTGGGCGGTCTGCACCAGGAAGGGCCGATGCTGCGGGGCCAGCGCATCCTTGCCGGTGTCGATGAAGATGTCGCCTTGCTGCAGCACCAGCAGCCGCTGCCGGCCGTCGAAACGCAACTGCACGCTGGTATCGGTATCCAGGGTCAGTTGTGTGCCATCGCCCAAGGCCAGGCGTCTGTGCTGGCCGGTCGCGGTGGCGTAGCGCTGGCCGTCCAGCCCTTCCCACAGACCGGCTTGGCGCGCGGCCAGCGCCCCCAGGGCCAGACCGCCCAGCCCCAGTGTCACGCCACCCAGCCAGCGCCGGCGCGCCTGACGGCGCGTGCGGGTGCGGGTCAGCTCGGACAGCGGCTGCTGCCATTGCTCAGGTGGCACCGGCAAGGCCACCAGGCGCTGGAACTGGGCTTCAGCAGCCATCAGCTCGCCCCATACAGCCTCATGGCGCGCATCAGCCAGGCGCCAGGCATCGATGCGCGCTTGCAAGACGGCGTCCGGGGCGGTACGGCCAGCGTCGGCGCGCAACTTGACCAGCCAGGCGATGGCCTGATCCAGGACCGGGTCGGCCGCGGCGGCGGGCGGCTGGGGGGATGGGCGGGCGGCCATGGTGCAGAGGTGCCGGGGTGCTGAGGATGGCCGCCTAGCGCTGCCAGGATTGCCGCATCAGATAGCAATGACGGATGGCAGCGGCCATGTATTTCTCCACGCTGCTCAGTGACACGCCCATGCTCCGCGCGATCTCGGGATAGCTCATCTCTTCCAAGCGCGACATCAGGAAAGCCTCGCGCGCCCTGGCACCCAGGCCTTCGAGCATGGCATCGATGGCCGCCAGCGCCTCCACCAGCAGCAACCGCGCCTCGGGCGAGATCGCCTGCGGCTCGGGCAGGCGGGCGATGGCGTCCAGGCAGGCGCGTTCGACTTCATCACGTCGCACCTTGTCCACCACCAGCCCATGGGCGATGCGACTGAGCCAGGCACGCGGCTCACGCACTTCGTCGAGCGCACGCGGCTTGCCCAGCACCCGCACGAAGGTATCCTGCGCCAGATCGGCTGCATCGACGCTACTGCCCAGGCGCGCCCGCAACCATTGCTGCAGCCAGCCATGATGCTGGCGATAGAGCGTGTGGAAGCGCTGGGCATCGGCGGAGTGCGGGACGGACATGGGGGCGAAGGTGAAGGGCATAGATAGTAATAATTCTCATTTTATTCTTGGATGTGAAGTTTTACAACGCGCCCCTGCTTTGCCGCTGGTTTTCCAGCCAAGCCAGTCCAATTGGACTAGTTTCATGACAACAAGTACCCGCTAGAATGCTGGCTGTAGATGAGTCACCCTGGAGGGGGGAAAAGACCGGACCGCCTGGCGCGGCGCCGGCAGCTCGGGGGGGACTCATCTGCTTCACTTCCTGCCCTGCTTCATCCCCTGCGCTTGACGCTTCCCGAACCGCCTTTTATCTCCGCCCAGCCTGTCAGGCCGAGATGAAATCCAGCAGATGCGCTGCGACCTCTTCCGGGCACTCTTCCATGACGAAATGTCCGCAATCGGCAATGACTTGTCCGCATACATTGCTGGCGATGCCTTGCAAGGTCTGGAACAGCGAGGATGCCACTGACAATTGCCCGCCGATGGCCATGACCGGCATCTCCAGTTTCCTGGCAGCCCTGGCCTGGTTGGCCTGCAGCGCTTGGCGCGAGAACGATTCCCGATAGTAGGCAAAGGCCGCCCTGGTTCCTCCGGGTTGCGTATAGATGCGCGTGTATTCATCCAGGACCGCCGGCGTAAACACCCACGGGCGCGCCGCTTTCTGGGTGAACAACCACGTCAGGTATGGCCGCTCGTGTCCCCGGACCAGAATCTCGGGCAGGTCGGGCAGGCGATTGAAGGAAAAATGCCAGGTCCGTTTATTGATCTCATCCGTGGGGATCTCCGTGGTGGGCAATGGAGAAATGCCCGGCAAGGCGGCATCCAGCAAGCTCAGGGTGCGCACATCCTCGGGCCAGTCGGCCGCATAGGCATAGGCGATCCAGGCCCCCACGTCATGGCCGGCCACATCCAGCTTGCCGGCTTCCAGCAATCCCGTCAGTTGGGCAAAGCGGTGGATTTCAGCGGCCACGATGCCGGGCGTGAATCCGTCTTGGGGATGGGCCGAATCGCCCATGCCGCGCGGGTCAATGGCAATCACCCGACGTCCGGCGCGCGCCAGGCGGGGGATCACATCGCGCCAGGCAAACCAGCTCTGCGGCCAGCCCGGTATCAGCAGGACCGGCGCGCCCGTGCCGGCTTCGACGTAATGGAGGCGGATGCCATCGACATCGATGAGTTTGTGGTGTAACGCGATGTCGTTCTCGTAGTGTGAAGGGTTCATGGGTTCAATTCTTGCTTGGGTGCGTTGGATGGAAAGGGAGGACGAACATGCCGACAGGACGCAAAACGGGATATTTATATAGGATCACATCGTTTCCTAATTAGGTAAAAAAAGCGGCGTCCAGCAGACGCCAAGGGCTCACTTCGCACTCAATCACATTCAATCCAGCATCTTCATGGCCATGGCCAGCATCTTCTTGTTCAAATGCGGGCGATGCGCATCGCTTTTGCCCACCACCCGCAAGCCTTGCAGGAAACACAGCAGGGACTTGGCAGCCACCGGAGCATTGAGCTGCGCGGCAATGGAGTGATCTTCCATACCGACCCGGATCAACTCGGCCAAGACGGCTTCCAGGCGCTTGAGCGCCTGTTCAAACAACTGCGCGATCTCTTCTTCCAGTACGCTGGCTTCCACGCCGGTGGCGACCACCAGGCAGCCGAGGCGGCCTGGTTCTCCAGAGGATTGCTCCAGATAATGCGCCAGCAGGCGCGCAACCCGCTCGCGACCGCTGCCCTCGGCGCGTGCAATGGCCCGGATGCGCTCGTGACCACTGGCGACATAGCGCTCGAATGCGGCCATGTAGATGGATTTCTTGTCCTTGAAAGCCTTGTAGAGACTGCCACGCGTCAGACCGGTGGCCTCGACCAGGTCGGCAATCGAGGTCGCACCATAGCCGCGCTGGCGGAACAGGCGGATGGCGCGCTCAAGGACTTCATCGTAGTCGAATTTCCGGGGGCGACCACGCTGGTTTTTTGCGGACAGTTGTGACATTGCGCGATTATGGATCAATTCGTTTCCATATTCAAGTGTGGACAGATCCTGCAGCAACAAGCGCGCGTCTGCATCCCTACAGTGTTCCGTAGCCGCTCCTTTTGCCTTACTCTATCGCCGTCCGGGCAAGCCGCCCGGTGCACTGGAGCGAGGGGATGAGGATACTGCTGGTAGAAGACGACACCATGATCGGCGAAGAAGTGCGTAGCGCCTTGAAGGACGCTTCCTATGCGGCCGACTGGGTCAGCGACGGTGCCCGTGCGCTGGCCGCACTGGCGCAGCAGGATTACGAGGCCGTGCTGCTGGACCTGGGCCTGCCCGGCGCCGATGGGCTCTCGGTATTGCGCCAGCTGCGCAGCCACTCGACCATCCCGGTGCTCATCATCACCGCCCGCGACGGCGTGCAGGATCGCATCGCCGGGCTCGATACCGGTGCCGACGACTACCTGCTCAAGCCCTTCGACATGGGCGAACTGCTGGCGCGCCTGCGCGCGGTAATGCGGCGCAAGTCGGGTGCGGCCACCGATGTCCTGGACAACGGCCAGTTGGCGCTGGATGTGGCCGCCAAGACCGCGCGCTGGCAGCAACAGCCGCCGGTGGCGTTGTCGGCCCGTGAATTCGCGCTGTTACTGGCCCTCATGCGTCGTCCCGGCGCCATCCTCTCGCGCACCGAACTGGAAGAACGCATCTATGGCTGGGGTGAGGAAGTGGAAAGCAATGCGGTGGAATTCCTGATCCATTCACTGCGCAAGAAACTGGACCGCGACGCCATCAAGAACGTCAGGGGCATGGGATGGATGGTCGCACGCCACACCGGCCACGCATGAGGCGCTCCCTCCAGGCACGCCTGTCGCTGGCGCTGACGCTGGCCATCCTGCTGGTGGCCGTGGGGGCTGGTGGCTTCGGTTTCATCAGTGCCTACCGCGAGTCCATCCGGGTGCAGGACGACCTGCTCATGCAGGTCGGCGCACTGCTGGCCCGCGTCGGCGGCAGCTTGCCAGCCGAGGGCGCGGTGGGTAGCTATCCGGGCAACGATCACGAATCGCGCATCAGCGTGCAATGGTTGCCCGGGCCAGACACCGATACCGATACGGTCGGGGTCAAGGACGAACTGCCGCTGCCGGCCGGGCTGAAGGATGGCTTCCAGACCGTCTTCATGGTGCACGAGGATTTCCGCGTCTACGTCCAGCCGCTGCCCTCGGGCCGGCGCATCGTGCTCGCGCAGGAAACTGACGCCCGCAATAGCATCGCCTACCAAAGCGCCTGGCGCGCACTGCTCCCTGTGCTGATCCTGGTGCCGGTGCTGCTGTTGGCGCTACGCCGCATCGTGCGCAAGCTGTTCGCCCCGCTGTCTAGCCTGCGCCAGGAGATCGACCAGCGCCGCGACGACCAGCTCGCCCCCATTGCCACGGCCGCCCTGCCCACGGAAATCGCCCCCTTCGTGGAAGCCATCAACCGCCTGCTGACCCGCGTGCAGAACGCCATGACCACCCAGCGCCGCTTCGTGGCCGATGCCGCCCATGAATTGCGCACACCGCTCACGGCCCTGTCCTTGCAGGCAGAACGGCTGCAACAGAGCGAGCTCTCCGACACCGCCCGCGAACGTCTGCAACGCCTGAGCAGCGGTATCGAGCGCAGCAAGGCGCTGGTGACGCAATTGCTGGCCCTGGCGCGGACCCAGTCCCAAGGGATGACCGAGCCAGTGGCGCGCAGCCGCTTCGCCTTGCGCGAGGCGGTGCGACCGGTGCTGGAAGACTTATTACCGTTGGCCCAGCACAAGGACATCGACCTGGGCGTCGACAGCAGCCTGGACGCCGAGGTGGACACCAGCCTGGCCGACCTGCAATTACTGTTAAGCAACCTGATCGACAACGCCATCCGCTACACCCCGGCCGGTGGCTGCATCAGCCTGGCCCTGGTGACGGGCGCCCAGGTCCGGCCTGGCATGGCAAGACTGGAGCTCACCGACAACGGCCCCGGCATCCCGGCCGCCGAGCGCGAGCGCGTGTTCGAGCCCTTCTACCGGCTTGATCCGTCCGCTGCGCCCGGTTCCGGGCTGGGCCTGGCCATTGCGCAATCGCTGGCCCAGCGGCTGGGCATCACCATTGGGCTGGAGATGGCCGATCCAGTGGCGCAGCGCGGTTTGCGGGTGGTGTTGGATATTCCGGCGCCGGAGTGACGTTTTTTTGAGGCAAGCTAATCTTGGACTAAGTTTCAGGGTTTACCATCTCGCTACCGATGTGCATCTAGGAATCCGAATGAACAATATCGACAATCCCCTCCCGCAACCCACCCGCTATCACCCCTATTCCGTGATCCTGCACTGGGTCATGTTCCTGCTCTTCGTGGTGGCGCTGGCCACCATCGAGTATCGCGAAGACATCCCCAAGGGCGACCCACTGCGCGACCTGCTGCGCACGGTACACATGCACGCCGGCCAACTGGTGCTGATCCTGGTGATACTGCGCCTGATCGCCCGCAAGATGCTGGGCGTGCCGCCCGAGCTGCCCATGCCCAAGTTGCAGCGCCTGGGCGCGCACGCGGTGCACTTGCTGCTGTATGTCGTGATGATCGGCCTGCCGCTGACCGGCATCCTGTTCACCCAGGCTGGTGGCCGCGATGTGGTGTTCTTCGGCATGACCCTGCCGGTGATCCTGGCCAAGGACATGGCCCTGCGCGGACCGATCAAGGAAGTGCATGAATTGATGGGCAACGCGGTCTATTTCCTGGTCGGCCTGCACGTGCTGGGCGCGCTGTGGCACCAACTGTTCGACCGGATGCCGATCCTGCAGCGCATGTCGCTGCGGTCTTCCGGCAAGCCCTGAACCAGCAGCACCCCAACTGCCCGGCCCATGCGCCGGGCTTTTTTCATGTCGATGCGCAACGATCCTGGTCCGCTACGGTAGGAAAATGCAGCCGGCATTCGGCCCCTGCGCCATCGCTGCGGTTGCCCAGGCTGATGCTGGCGCCATAGCCCTCCAGCACGGCGCGCACGATGGATAGTCCCAGCCCGGCGCCGCTGGTCTGCTGCACTTGCGAGGCGCGCCCACGATAGAAACGCTCGAACAGCAGGCCCATGTCGGTGGCCGCCACGCCCGGCCCGCGGTCGGCCACCACCAGGGTGGCACCACTGGCATCGCTGCTGACGCTGACCTCGATGGCGGTATCCGGTGGCGAGAACTTGATGGCGTTATCCAGCAGGTTGTTCAACACCAGCATGGCGGCCCGCTCGCCGATGCGTGCCTGGACCGCTTGCGGCGCCTGCAGGACCAGGCGGATGCGGCGCGCCTCGGCCACGCCCTGCCAGCGGGCCAGGGCTTCGCGCACCAGGGAATCCAGGCCAATGCACTCCATGCTGCGCCCCTCCTGCCCCGCATCCAGCCGCGCCAGTTGCAGCAATTCCTCGACCATGCTGGTGAGCCCACCCACTTCATCCAGGCAGGATTGCAGGGTCGCCACATAATCCTCGGCCGAACGCGGGCGGCGCAGGGCCAGTTCGATCTCGGTGCGCAGGCGTGACAAGGGCGAGCGAATCTCGTGGGCCGCGTTGGCGGTGAAATTGCGTTGCAGCTCGAAGGCCCGCTCCAGCCGCGCCAGCATGGAATTGAGGGTGTCCACCAGATGCCCGATTTCATCGTCGCTGTCGGGGTCGGCCAGGCGTTCGCCGAGATTGGCGTCGCTGATGCGCCGCGCCTGCGCCGCAATGCGGTCCACGGTGCCGAACAGGCGATTGGTCAGCAAGGCACTGGCCGCTGCCAGGGCCACCAGCAGCGCCACCGCCAGCCCGGCGAAGAGCAAGGCGGCCGAGCCCAGGATATGGTCGGCATCATCCAGGGAACCGGCCACCAGTACCGCGTACCGCTGCTGGCCCAGACGCACCGGCACCGAGACCATGCGCAGCGGTTCTTCGCTAGCATGGGGCAAGGTCTCGAAGACGGTCTGTCCTTGGGCCAATCGCTTGAGCAGGCTGGCCGAGACCGGCAGCGTGCCGGCGCCGAGGTTGTTGCTGCGCCCGAGGATGTGACCATCGGCATCAATGATCTGCACCAGCCGATCCAGCCGCACCAGCGACGGCGGCGCAGTACCCGGACTGGGCTCATGGACGTGGATCGAGGGGTCGCGCCCTTCGGCAATCAGGCCGGCCTCGGTCTCGCCCAGCGCCAGCAGCGCCGCATCCAGTTGCCCTCGCACTGATTCCGACAGCAGCCACCAGCCGGTGGCGGCGGCGCAGGTGACGATCATCACCACCGCCATCAGGTGGACCAGCAACAGGCGTTTGCGGAATCCCATGATTATTGCTGCCCTTGGCGTCGGATGCAAAAACCCTGACCGCGCAGGGTTTCGATCATGGCCGGGCGACCTTCGGTATCGATCTTGCGGCGCAGGTTCTTGATGTGGACATCGATCAGGTTGTCGATGGCAATGAGGTCGGCGTGCCACACTTGCTCGGCCAGTTGCTGGCGGCTCACCACGTTGCCGGCATGGCGCACCAGCAGCACCAGCACCGCGTATTCCTTTTGCGTGAGATCGAGCCGCTGGCCGTCGCGCAACACCTCATGGGCCAACAGGTCGATGCGCAGGTCGGCCAGTTGCAGATGCATCACCTGAAGCTGGCTGGGACGGCGCAGCAAGGCGTGCAGGCGCGCCAGCAATTCCTCGAAGGCGAAGGGCTTGGCCAGGTAATCATCCACACCGGCATTGAGGCCCTCGACCTTTTCTCCCAACGCGTCGCGTGCGGTCAGCATCAGGATCGGCCATTGCACCTGGGCCTGACGCACGCGCTGGCACAGGGTCAGGCCGTCGATGCCGGGCAACATGCGGTCGAAGATGGCCACATCGAAAGCGCTGCCGAGATGGGCCAGCGCCTCTTCGCCGCTGTGCGCCACGACCACCTCGAAGCCCTCTTCCTGCAAGCCCTGGGCCAGCAGCCGTGCGGCTTTCTTGTCATCTTCCACCAGCAGGATATGCATGAAGTCCTGGTCCCATCGATCATCAAAAACGTTATCCAAAGCGTTGTCAGCAAGTCCGCTTCCTGAAGAACAATTCAGAAACTGCTGCATTCGGGCCACCTATCATAGCGAAGTTTTCTGCAGCTCGACAGCACACGCAGGCTGGTGCGGCGAGCGCGAAACGCATCGGCGTTCACGCCACGGGGGGATACCACCCATCCCCATCTCCACGCATCACGCACAGCCCACGGTGCCACCATGAACCACAACATCCTTACGCGCAGGCGCCTGGTCGTCCTGCTCGGCGCAGTCGTCACGCTTGCCCTGACCGTTCGCGGCGTATTGCCGCTCATGGCCAATGAGGTCAAGAGCCCGGTCGCCAGTCCCGTACTCACTCATGAAGGTGAGACCATCGTCATCCCTCCCGCGTCGGCCTTGCGCGATAGTCTGAAGACCGCCTTGATCGAACAGCGCAGCATCGCCATCCCCTTCAGCCTGCCGGCCTCGGTGGAAGCCGATCCGGCACGGCTGGCCAAGATCCTGCCGCCCACCACCGGACGTATCGTGAGCATCCAGAAGCGGCTGGGCGATGCAGTCAAGGCCGGTGATGTGCTCTTCGAGATCGAATCCTCGGACCTGGCCCAGGCCGTGAGCGATGAGCGCAAGGCGCAATCCACGCTGGCCCTCACGCGCCGCAACCTGGAACGCCAGCGCAGCCTGGACCGGGCCAACATCTCCGCGCGACGCGACCTGGAACAGGCGCAAAGCGACTATGAACAAGCCGACAGCGAAGCCGCCCGCGCTCACGCCCGCGTGGCCGCACTGGGCGGTACGGCAGCCTCCGGCGGCTCTGCCAGGCTGGCCGTGCGCGCGCCGGTCAGCGGTCACGTGATTGAGCTCAATGCCGCCGTCGGCAGCTTCTGGAATGACAACACCGCCTCAGTGATGACGGTGGCCGACCTGTCTTCGGTCTATGTCACCGCCAGCGCCCAGGAAAAAGACCTGGCGCGCCTGCACATCGGCCAGGATGCCGAGATCGCGCTGGACGCCTATCCCGGCCAGCCGCTGCAGGCCAAGGTCAAATCGGTGGGCCAGGTGCTGGACCCGGATACCCGTACCGTGAAGGTGCGCATCCTGGTGACCAACACCGATGAACGACTCAAGCCCGGCATGTTCGCCCAGGCCACCTTGCGTGAGCAGGCCCATGCCGGCCTGCTGGTGCCGATGACGGCGGTGGTGCAAAGCGGCTTTGCCAATCGTGTCTTCGTCGAGGTCGCGCCCTGGAAGTTCGAGGCCCGCAAGATCATGCTGGGCGCGCAGGTGGGCAATGACGTCGAGGTCACCGATGGCCTGCAGGCCGGCACCCGCGTGGTGGTCAAGGATGGAGTGCTGCTCAATGATTGAACGTCTTGTCTCCCTCTGCTTCCAGCGGCGCGGCATCGTCCAGCTGGTGTTCCTGCTGGCCGCGTTGTATGGCTGGTACTGCTGGAACCAGCTGCCCCTTGAAGCCTATCCCGACATTGCCGATGTCACCTCACAAGTGGTGACCCAGGTCAATGGCCTGGCTGCCGAAGAAGTGGAACAGCAGATCACCATCCCGCTGGAGCGCCAGATCATGGGCACCCCGGGAATGCATGTGATGCGCTCAGAAAGCACCTTCGGCCTATCCCTGATCACCGTGGTCTTCAATGACGGCGCCGAAGACTACTGGTCGCGCCAGCGCCTGCAGGAACGCATCTCTGCGGTCAGCCTGCCCTACGGCGCACAACCGGGACTGGATGCCCTGACCTCGCCCATCGGCGAGATCTACCGCTATACCCTGCAATCGAAGACACGCGACCTGCGCGAACTGTCCGAACTGCAGTTCTGGAAGGTCATTCCGCGCTTGAAGCAGGTGCCGGGCGTGGTGGACGTCTCCAACTTCGGCGGCCTGACCACCCAGTTCATGCTGGAACTGGACCCGGCCAAGCTGATCAAGTACAACACCTCGCTGAACCAGATCAGCCAGGCCATCTCGGCCAACAACGCCAATGCCGGCGGCAGCATCATGAAGCGCGGTGAACAGGGTCTGGTCATTCGTGGCGTCGGTCTGATCCGCAGTCTCGATGACCTGGGCAACATCGTGGTGTCGCAAAAGAATGGCGTGCCGGTGCTGGTCAAGGACCTGGGCCGCGTGGTGCTAGGCAACCAGGAACGCCACGGCGTGCTGGGTATCGACCACCAGTCCGACGCCATCGAAGGCATCACCCTGTTGCTCAAGAATGAAAACCCCTCGCGCGTGATGGACGGCGTGCACGCGGCGGTGCAGGACTTGAACGACCATATCCTGCCCAAGGATGTGAAGATCGTTCCCTACATCGACCGCAGCAAGCTGGTCGAGGCGACCGTACACACGGTGGGCAAGACCCTCGTCGAAGGCATGTTGCTGGTCTCGCTGGTGCTGTTCCTGTTCCTGGGCAGCCCGCGCGCGGCGGCCATCGTGGCCATCACGATTCCGCTGTCGCTGTTGACGGCCTTCATCCTGATGCACCACTTCAATATTCCGGCCAACCTGCTCTCGCTGGGGGCGATTGACTTCGGCATCCTGGTCGATGGCGCCATCGTGCTGGTGGAAAGCATCCTGCGCCTGCGCGAGGAGCGACCGCAAGGCGAGATCAGCGGTGAGGACGTGCTGCGCCTGATGCGCCAACTGGCGCGCCCGATCTTCTTCGGCATGTTGGTCATCATCATCGCCTACCTGCCGCTGTTCGCCTTCCAGCGCATCGAATACAAGCTGTTCTCGCCAATGGCCTTCGCGGTCGGCTTCGCCCTGGTGGGCGCCCTGCTGGTGGCCTTGTTGTTGACGCCCGGCTTGTCGTGGATGGCCTATCGGCGACCGGTCAAGGTGTTCCACAATCCGGTGCTGGTGTGGCTGGAGCCACGCTATCGCAAGGTGCTGGACAAACTGGTGGGCAAGTCGCGCTTCGTACTGGCCGCCACGCTACTGACCCTGGCAGCCATCGGTGTGCTGGGGGCGACCATCGGTCGCGACTTCCTGCCTTACCTGGATGAGGGGTCGATCTGGTTGCAGGTGCAACTGCCACCGGGGATCTCGCTGGACAAGGCTAGCGAACTGGCCGACCGCCTGCGTGCGGCGACCCATGAATTCCCTGAGGTCGAGCACATCGTCACCCAGGTCGGTCGCAACGATGATGGTACCGATCCCTTCACGCCTTCGCACATCGAATGCGCGGTGACCCTGCACCCCTATTCGGAATGGAAATCCGGCTGGACCAAGCAGGAACTGATCGCCCACATGTCGGAGCGCTACAAGAAACTGGCCGGCATCGATGTCGGCTTTACCCAGCCCATGATCGATGGCGTGCTCGACAAGCTTTCCGGTTCGCACAGCGACCTGGCGGTGAAAATCTTTGGCAATGACTTCGGCGAAATGCGCGTGCTGGCCAATGCGGTCCAGGGCGTGTTGCAGGACGTACCGGGTGCGGCCGACGTGGTGATCGACCAGGAACCGCGCCTGCCGCAGGTGCGGGTGAACGTGGATCGTGCCGCAGCAGCCCGCCTGGGCATCAACGTCTCCGACATCATGGCCCTGATCCAGACCGGCATCGGCGGCAGCCCCGTGACCCAGGTCTTCATCGAGGAACGCAGCTACAACGTGGCCGCAGTCTTCAATGATGGCGCACGCTCCACCCCCGAAGCGCTGGGCAACCTGACCCTGGTGGCCGCCAATGGCGCGCATGTGGCCTTGTCGCAGGTGGCGCATATCACCATGGAAGATGGCGAAACCACCATCACCCGGGAAATGAACCGCCGTCATCTGACCGTGCGCCTGAACCTGCGCGGCCGCGACCTGGCTTCCTTCCTGGATGACGCCAAGGCGCGCATCGCCCAGCAGGTGCACTACGACCATTCGCGCTACGAGATCGCCTGGGGCGGCCAGTTCGAGAACCAGCAACGGGCCCAGTCACGCCTGGCGCTGATCCTGCCGATGGCACTGGCCTTCATGTTCGTGCTGCTCTTTGCCGAGTTCAAGAACCTGCGCCAGCCAGCACTGATCCTGCTGTGCGTGCCGCTGGCGACGCTGGGTGGCCTGGTGGCGCTGCACCTGCGCGACATGACCCTGAACGTTTCTTCCGCGGTGGGCTTCATTGCGCTATTCGGGGTGGCGGTCTTGAACGCCATCATCATGATGTCCAACCTGAACCGCTGGGTCAGCCAATCCGGCCTGCCCTTGCGCGAGGCGGTCATCGGCGGGGCGCTGGAACGGATGCGACCGGTGCTGATGACGGCCACCGTGGCCGCGCTCGGCCTGGTGCCGGCCGCCATCGCCCATGGCCTGGGCAGCGACGTGCAACGGCCGCTGGCGACCGTGGTGGTGGGTGGGCTCATGAGCGCCACCGTGCTGACCCTGGTGCTGCTGCCAGCGCTGTACTACCTGATCGAATCGAAGCTGGCCCAGCGTGCCGGCAGCGCCCCGCATGACCATGCCAACGCCCGTTGAGGATGCCCCCATCATGTCCCTGAGATTGTCTCCCTCCCTCCCCTTGCGCTGGCGCGGCCTGGCCGGCGCCACCGCGCTGGGCCTGAGCTTCGGCCTGCCGCTGGGCGGCTGCGCCGTCGGCCCGGATTTCAAGCAACCGGCGGCGCCCCAGGTCAGCGCCTACACCGCCGAACATATCGAAGCCTCGCAGGCCATCGACGGCCAGCGCTTCGTCGCGGGTCAGGATGTGGCCGGCCAATGGTGGAAGGCCTTCGGCTCGCCGGTGTTGGATAGCCTGGTCGATGACGCCCTGGCCCACAACGCCGACCTGCAAGCGGCCCAGGCCGCGCTGCGTGCCGCCCGCGAAACGGCGGCCTCGCAAAGTGGTTCACTCTTGCCCAGTGTCGACCTGCACTTCATGCCGACACGCCAGAAGGTGGCCGACACCCTGGCCAGCCCGCTGGCCGACAACAGCTACATCTACAACCTGCATACCGCCCAGCTCAACATCGCCTACAGCCCCGACATCTTCGGCGGCACCCGGCGCCAGATCGAGGCCGGTCGGGCCCAGGCCGAGGTGCAGCGCTTCCAGCGCAATGCCACCTACCTGACCCTGATATCGAACGTGGTGCTGGCCGTGGTCAACGAAGCCGCGCTGCGCGAACAATTGCAGGCTGCCGAAAAGGCCGAGGCACTGGCCACGCAGCAGCTCGAACTGGTACGCCAGCAGCGCGCACTCGGGGCACTGGGCCTGGCTGACGTGGCCGCCCAGGAAAGCCTGCTGGCCCAGGCCCAGGCGGTCTTGCCGCCTCTGCGCAAGCAACTGGCGCAGCAACGCGACCAGATCGCGGTACTGGTCGGTCGTTTCCCCGGACAAGGCGGCACGCCCACGCTGGCCTTGTCAGCTCTGAAGCTGCCATCTGAATTGCCCTTGAGCCTGCCCTCCACGCTGGTGCAGCAGCGTCCTGACGTGCGTGCCGCCCAGGCGCAATGGCAGGCCGCCTCGGCCCAGGTCGGGGTGGCCATCGCCAATCGCCTGCCCGCCTTCAACATCACCGGCACCATCGGCAGCTCGGCACAGGACATCTCCAAGCTCTTTACGTCCGGTCCCGGCTTCTGGACCCTGGGCCTGGACCTGGCCACGCCCATCTTCCACGGCGGCAGCCTGCAGCACCAGCAACGCTCCGCCGAGGCCGGCTTGGAGCAGGCCAGTGCGCAATACCGCAGCGTGGTGCTGGGCGCGTTCCAGAACGTGGCCGATACCTTGCACGCCATGGCTGCCGATGCCGATGCCTTAAAGGCCGCCGCCCGCGCCGAAGACGCCGCCCAGCGCAGCTTCGATGCCGCTCAGGCGCAATGGAAGGCGGGCCTGGCCGGCTATCCGCAAGTGCTGCTGGCACAGCAGAACCTGCTCACGGCCAGCCAGTCGCGCGTGCAGGCGCAGGCAGGCCGACTGGCCGATACCGTGGCGCTGTTCCAGGCGCTCGGAGGCGGCTGGTGGCACCAGGATCTGTAACAGCGACATCGATGAAAAAAAGGGAGAGGCGGCCAGCGTGTCGCCAGCCATAGCCATGCACATGAAACGCTACCTGATGGCGCTACTGCTGCCGCTGCCCGTGCTGGCCCTGGCCACAGAAGAATCCAGCGATGAAGACTGGAACCTGCATGGCCAGGCCACCTACGTGTGGCAACGCAAGTCGCCCTTCCAGGCTGCCTACAGCGGCCCCAACAGTCTGGGCACCCAGGCCGAGAAGTCGTATTCCTTCTCCGGTACGCTGTTCTTCGGGCTGCGCCTGGCACCCGGCAGTGAACTGTACTTCAACCCCGAGGTGGTGCAATCGGTGCCCATGTCGGGCCTCACCGGGCTGGGCGGGATGATCAATTCGGAGCAGCAGAAGAGCTCCGGCCCCAATCCCACCTTCTATCGCGCCCGCCTGTTCCTGCGCCAGACCTGGAACCTGGACGGCGAGGCGACCCGACTGGATTCCGGCCAGAACCAACTGGCCAGTACCGTCAGCGCGCGTCGGGTGGTGGTGACTGCCGGCAACTACGCCATCACCGATATCTTCGACAACAACGCCTACGCCCACGATGGCCGCACCCAGTTCCTCAACTGGTCACTCCTGACCTACGGTGCATTCGACTACGCCGCCGATACTCGCGGCTACACCTGGGGCGCGGCGCTTGAGTACTACGACCAGGACTGGGTGTATCGCTATGGTCGCTACCTCGTGCCGGAGCAATCCAACGGCCAGCAACTCGATACCCGCATCTTGCGCCATTACGGCGACCAGGCCGAAATCGAGCACGACCACCAGATCGGCGGCCAGCCGGGCAAGCTGCGCCTGCTGGTATTCCACAACCGCGTGGTCAGCGGCAGTTTCCGCGATGCCCTGGCCGCAGCCGCAGCCAATGGCGGCCCGCCCTCGGTGGCGGCGGTACGCAAGCCACAGGACAAGTACGGCCTGGGCTTTTCGGCCGAACAGAACCTGGCCGCCGATATCGGCATCTTCTTGCGCGCCAGCTGGAACGATGGCAAGACCGAGACCTATGCCTTTACCGAGGTCGAGCGTTCCCTCACGGTGGGCGCCTCCATCAGCGGGCAGCGCTGGGAGCGTGCCGACGATGTACTGGGCGTAGCGCTCATCCGCAACGGCTTGTCGGCGGCCCATCGGGATTACCTGGCCGCGGGCGGCATGGGCGTGTTCATCGGCGATGGCCGCATCAACTATCGGCCCGAGCAGATCCTGGAGGCCTACTACAACCTGCGCCTGGCCAAGGACAGCACCGTGGCGCTGGATCTGCAAAAGATCTTCAACCCGGCCTACAACGCCGACCGCGGGCCGGTACTGGTACTGGGTGCGCGGCTGCATACCGAATTCTGATACGGGCGCTACCTGCATCGCCCCCAAAGCTAGGAGACCTAGTCATGACCCTGTCCTGCAAGAACACCGCCACGCTGCTGGCAATACTGACCCTGCTGGCCCTGTCGGCCTGCTCATGGACGAGCCCGTCCGACATTCACACCTCCGTAGGTGTGGTGCAAGGCTTCATCGATGCCCAAGCCCAGGTCGGGTTACTGCCCCCCTGCGTGGCCAGCCACCTCACGCAGTTGCGTGAGGGCACCCGCTTTGCGGTCATCCGCTATGAACATTGGGCCAGTCATTTCAAGACCACCACGTATGCCGTGATCCCCTCGGCAATGAAGCTGCAGCTGCATCAACGCGTGGAGATCGAAGCGGGGCAATGTTCCCATGACGAACTGGCCGTCATCGTGCAAGATACGAATCTTCCCGACCATGAAGGAGCCAAGTGATGCCGGACAAGAACGAGAAGAACGACAAGACCACCATCCACTGGCTGGCGCAGCCCGAGGAACACGACTACCCGGCGGCCCAGTCCTTTCTGAACCTGCTCTATGACGACAAGCAGAGCGCCGACCTGGTGCAGCGCCTGCGGGCTGCGCCGATGTCCGGCTTCAAGGCCAAGGATATCCTGCGCGCCTCCGGCCTCTCGCCGCTGGGCATGAACAACGCCCATGTCGAAAAGGACGTGCAGAAGATCAAGGCTGGCACACCGCTCTCGCCGCTGCTGCTGATGCGCCAGGAAGGCGTGCGCACCGTGGTGGCCGATGGCTACCATCGGCTGTGCGCCGTCTACAGCCTGGACGAAGACGCCACGATCCCCTGCAAGATCGTCTGAACCATTCCAGGTCGCCGCTGTAGCACTGGCCGCTTCAGGCCGCCATATCGATCACCAGGCCATCATCCTCAGGTACATCGCCATGGTCCAGCCGGAAGGCGCCGACCAGCTTGCTCATGCGCTCGGTGGCCAGGCGCATGGCCTCGGCGGCGGCCGCCGATTGCTGGACCAGCACGGCGTTGTGCTGGGTCACCTGATCCATGGCGCTCACCGCCTGGGCGATCTGCACTACGCCGGCGGACTGCTGCACGCTCACGCTGGCCATCTCGGCAATCACCTGGCTGACCCGGTCGACCTTGCTCACCACCTCCTGCATGGTCTGACCGGCCACCTGAGCGCGCTGGCAGCCCTCTTCGATACTCTGTACCGAGGCCCCGATCAGGCGCTTGATTTCATGCGCGGCGTCCGCCGAGCGCTGCGCCAGAACCCGCACTTCGCTGGCCACCACGGCAAAGCTGCGGCCCTCGCTGCCAGCGCGAGCCGCTTCCACGGCAGCGTTCAAGGCCAGGATATTGGTCTGGAAGGCGATGGCATCGATCACCGAGATGATGTCCACGATACGTCCGGCCGCGCCCTGCAACACGTTCATGGCCTCGACTACTTGGCTGACCGCCGCCCCGCCATCGACCGCTCCCCGTGCTGCCGACTCGGCCAGGGCACTGGCTTGACGGGCGTGTTGCGCGCTCTGTTGCACGGTACTGCTCAATTGCTCCATGGCCGCCGCCGTCTGTTGCAGCGAACTGGCCTGCTGCTCCGAACGCATGGCCAGATCCAGCGCGCCGTCGGCGATGTCGCCGGCCGAACCGCGCATGACCCGCGCACTCTGCCGCACCTGGCGCACGATATGGCTCAAGCCCTGGCGCATGTGTTGCAGGGATGAGAGCAATTGCCCGGTTTCGCCCTTGAGCTCGACCTCGATGACCCCGCTCAGATCGCCCTGCGCCACGCGGGTGGCCACCTGGGCGGCCTGGGACAGCGGCCCGGCAATCAGGCGATACAGGCTCACCAGGCTCAATGCCAGCACCACCAGCACCAGCCCCGCCAACACATAGGTGAGGACATTGAGGCGATCGGCCCGTTGTTGTGCCTGGGCGATCTCATACGTGGTGCGGGCCTCCAGCATGGCCAGGAAATCGTCGACCGGGCGCATGATCCTGGCCTTCTCCAGATGGTAGGCATGGTCGTGCATGAGCGTGCGAGCTTGCTCCAGGTCCGGTTCGGCCAGACGAAAAAAGCCCCCCTGTTGATCCTGGTAACGCCCCTTGATCATCTGCATGGCACGCGTCTCGGTAGCCACCAGGGCGTCGGAATTGTTCTTGGCCTCCATCAGCTTGTCCATTTCCGCCCGGCTGAAGCCGGCCTGGCGCATGAGGCTCTCCAGCGAAGCCGTCAGCGTGCTGTCCGGGCGCGGCGGCTGGCCATCGGCGGCAACCAGATCCCAGTAGATGCGCTGGTAGTGCTGCGGGCGGGGCCGCTTGCCATCGCGGATATCCAGGATGGCCTGATATTGCTGCTCATAGTCGGGGTTGCCGGTCACCACATAGGTACGCGCCAGGCGCGTGAGGTCGTCCGAACTCTGGCGTAGTTCACTGGCCAGTTGCTGGGACAGATGATGCCGCGCGTGGGCTTCGGCCAGGACATGGTTGGCCTGCGCCTCGGCCACCGCCACGGCCACCAGCAGCGCCATGATGAGCACCACGGAGACCGTCAGCGCCAGCAAGATCTGCCTGATCGAAAAACGTTTGTAAATGGACATCTTTTCCCTCCCTGTTCGTCTGTAGATGCAGCAGCCTCTGCGCCTACAGCCTGATGGGCTGTGCTTGGCGGGCCGGCAGGGGGGACGATACGTGGGGCAGAAGGACTTGGGCGGAATGACAAAAATATGCTGGAACAATCTCGAATTACTTCGTTTTTTCTCTCGAATAAATTTGAATTTCTCTCTAAAACTATCCTGTTTAATGACAAAAACATCAGCCCATATTCTTGCTATCAGAGACAGTTTGCTCACGATCAGGTGAGCGTCAGCAGAAAACCGCATCAAGGTTCACAATAGCGGTCCTACTGATGCAGCATCCTTCCCCCTTTCCATGAGCACCCTCGCCAAGCATCCTCCCAACCACCCGCGTTTCCTGCTGTTCCTGATCTGTGCCTTCGCCTCGGCCGGTCAGTTGGCCATCGACCTGTACGTGCCGGCCTTGCCGAAGATGGCCATCGACTACGGCACCTCGGCCCAGGCCATCCAGATCAGCGTGACCGCCTACCTGATCGCCTATGCCTTCGGTCAACTGGTGTTCGGCCCGCTGGCCGACGCCTATGGCCGCAAGCGCGTCCTGATGCTGGGCCTGGGCCTGTTCACGCTGGGCTGCGTGCTCTCGCTGGCAGCACCCAACCTGGAAACCTTCGTCGCCGCGCGGGTGCTGCAAGGCTTTGGCATTGCCGCCACCAACCTGCTGGCCAAGGCCATCATCACCGACTCCTTCAGCGGGCAAACCCTGATCCATGCCTACACCTACATGGCCACCGCCTGGGGGCTAGCGCCCATCGTGGCGCCGGTGATCGGCGCGCACCTGCAGGAAGCCTTTGGCTGGCGCTCCTGCCTGGTATTCCTGTTGGTCTATTCCTTGGGGATGTGGGTCATCCTGTGGCGCTACCGTGAAACCCTGGCCCAGCCGGTGCACCTGCATCCGGGCACGCTGTTCAAGAATGCCCGCCTGGTGCTGGCCAGCCCGGTGTTCCAGAGCTGCTTCCTGGCGCAGGGCCTGTGCTACAGCATCCTGCTGGTGTTCAACATCGTCGGGCCCTTCATGGTGCAAAACACCCTGCAGCAGCCACCGACCTTCTTCGGTTACCTGGCCCTGGCCATTGGCATGATGTATTTCCTGGGTGGCATTTCCAACCGCCTGCACCACCCTCGCCTACCCACCGCCGAGCAGCGCCTGCGCATCGGCGCGCGGGTCATGACGCTGGCCGCTTTCGTGATGCTGGCATTGGCACTGGGCCTGGGCTTGCGAGTGTGGACTTTGATCGTGCCGGTGCTGGTGATGGCTTTCTGCGCCGGCGCGATGTATCCGACGCTGATGGCCAAGGGCAATTCCATCTTCCCGCACATTGCCGGCCTGACCAGCGCCATCCTGGGCTTTGCGCTGCTGCTGGTGTCGTCGGCCATGATGGGGCTGGCCGGTTTCGTATCCATCCATAGCCTTACGCCCCTGGCCGTGTTCTTTTGCATCGTCGCGCTGACGGTGGTGGCCATGGTGGGCAAGCTGCTGCATCACCTGCAGGTGCCGACAGCGGCAGTGTTGCCAACCGGCCTATCAGAAAAACCCTGATAGCCGACCACGCACAGCAGGCATACGATGGGGCCATCGACACTGATTCATTCTCAGGAGAACGCCATGGCCATCATCCCCACCCTGCTGCACTACGCTAGCTACCTCGCGGCTTTCTATGCCTTGTACCTGTTGGCGGGCGCGCTGGGCTTCGGCTTGTTCGTCTGGCAATCGGTCTATCACAAAGCGGCGCGTCAGCCGGTGCGGGTGAAGGTGCGCAATGAACGTGCGCAAGCGCATGAGCGCGATACCTATCACCGCTAAACACTGCTGATCCCGTTGCGGCATGAAAGGGTTGGATTCTCTGAATCCGGCCCTTTTTCATTAGAGATCAGAGGTCAGAGGACTTCGGAAAACCACAAAAAAATTAAAACAATTTAAAACAATTCCTGCTGGGGTGAAGTCACTGCGGCAAAGCTGTCGCCCACGAACACCAGGATGGCATCGGCTACCGGCGCCAGTTGGCGCTCCAGGTAGTGCGCATAGTCGATGGCGGCGCGGCGCTTTTCCAGCGGTTCCGGGCCGGCCGTGGTCATGACGTAGTTGATCCAGCCCCCTTGCTGGTATTGCAGGGGCCGCCCGCCCTCTTCATTGACCTGATCGGCCAGGCGCGCCGCGCGCACATGGGGCGGCACGTTCTTTTCGTAATGGTCGAGCTGGCGCCGCAGGCGCTTGCGATAGACCAGCAGTTCATCCAGTCGCCCAGCCAGCAGATCGGCCACGTAGCCGGTGATGAAGTCACGATAGGGTTCGCCGCGGAAGATGCGCAGGTACAGCGCCTGCTGGAAGCGCTGGGCCAGCGGCGACCAGTCGGTGCGTACCGTTTCCAGCCCCTTGTAGGTGACCTTGTCCTGGCCATCGGCGCTGCGCACGTAGCCGGCGTAACGCTTCTTGCTGCCGGTATCGGAACCGCGGATGTTGGGCATCAGGAAGCGCTGGTAATGCACCTCGAACTGCAGCTCCAGCGCACTCTCCAACCCATATTGCTCGGATAGATGTCGGCGCCACCAGTCATTGATGAGCGCGGTCAGTTGCAGGCCGATCTGGCGCGCCTGCGCATCGTCATGGGGTTTGCGTAGCCAGACGAAGGTGGAATCGGTGTCGCCATAGATCACTTCGACACCCTGCTGCTCGATCAGCTCGCGCGTGCGATGCATGATTTCGTGACCGCGCCGGGTGATGGATGAGGCCAGGCGCGAATCGAAGAAGCGGCAGGCGGTCGAGCCCAGGACTCCGTAGAAGGAATTCATGATGATCTTCAGCGCCTGCTGCAAGGGCTTGTTGCCCTGGGCCTTGGCCACTTCGCGGCCCTGCCAGATCTGTTCGATGATGGCCGGCAGGCTATGGCTCCGGCGCGAAAAGCGCGCCCCGTTGAAACCAGGCACGGTCTGCGCCTCCGGTTCATTGAGGGTGCCATCGACCAAGCCCACCGGATCGATCAGGAAGGTGCGGATGATGCTGGGATACAGGCTCTTGTAATCCAGCACGATCACCGAGTCATACAGCCCCGGGCGAGAATCCATGACGAAGCCGCCCGGACTGGCCAGCGCTTCGGCCTCACCCAGGTTGGGCGCCACATAGCCCTTGCGATGCATATGCGGCAGGTAGAGATGGGTGAAGGCGGCCACCGAGCCGCCGCTGCGGTCGGCCTGCAGGCCGGTGACGCTGGCGCGTTCCAGCAGGAAGGAGAGGATTTCGGTCTTGGCAAAGATGCGCGTGACCAGCTCGCAATCCTTGAGGTTGTAGGTAGCCAGGGCTGCCTTGTCCTCGGCAAACATGCGGTCGATCTCATCCATGCGCTGGTAGGGCGTGGCAATCGCCTTGCCCTCGCCCAGCAGCGATTGCGCCACGTTTTCCAGGCTGAAGGAGGGAAAGTTCCAGAACGCCGAGCGCAGACTTTCGATACCATCGATCACCAGCCGGCCAGGCGCACTCACCAGCAGGTGGTTGGCGCGCAGGCCGTGTTGGCGCCACTCCAGCACGCGCCCGGCACGGCCCAGGCGCAACGTGGTCTGGTATTTCTGCGCTTGCTTTTGCAATACATTAAGGTCGAACTGGACCAGGTTCCAGCCGATGATGGCATCCGGGTCGTGACGTGCCATCCAGGCATTGAGGCAGTCGATCAGCTCCTTGCGCGTGGCGCAGAACTGCAGCTCGAAATCCACCGCCTCGACCGCCCCGCTGGGTGGTCCCAGTGCATAGACGCTGCGCTGGCCGCAGCCTTCGATGGCGATGCTGTAGAGCTCGCCCTGCCAACTGGTTTCGATATCCAGCGAGGCCAGCTTCAGGGGTGGCCGATAGCCCGGCAAGGGGCGGATGCGCGCTTCGACCAGCGCGCCGTGACCGTCATCCACGCCCTGGAAGGCCAACGGTGCGTTGATGAAGCGCTCCATCAGGTAGCGCTCGGGCGGGCGGATGTCGGCTTCATAGACGGCAATACCGGCGGCCAGCAGGGTCTTTTCCATCTTCAGCAGCTTGCGGTACTGGCGCGCATACAAACCCAGCACCGGACGCTGGCTGAAATCCTTCAAATGCTCCAGCGGGCGCAACTCCATGCCGCGTTCGTCCTGGATCAACGCCTGCACCCGCTCGGCCTGTTCCTGCGGCACGAAGGCCACGGCCGGTTGCGGTGGCAGACGCAGGCATTGTGGCCCGTCGTCGGTGGCCAGCCATAGTTCGATCTCGACCCCGGCCGGCGTATCGCGCCAATGGCGCGATACGATGAAACCGGCGCGCTCGCCTGGGCGTAGCTGCGACGGGGGCAAATGGTCCTGTGCGACGGTCACCGGATTGACTACTTGATGTGGTTGAAGACCGCGATTCTACTTGGATGTGCCGGCCCTTGCGCAAACGCCGCAAGCATCGATTGTGAAGAATGCCCAACGCGCTTTTTCAGGTGCAAAGATTTTGGAAAAAATCCCTTTCTTCTCCGCGTTTTGGCGGCGTGGTGGCGGTGCCATGCTGGCGCCCCATCAGTTCCAGCAATACGGAGAGTCTCGCCATGAAAGCCCTGCCCCTCGTTCTCCTGTTCAGCAGCGCGGCCCTGCTGGCCAGCTTCAAGGCCCCGACCGCGCAAGCCGCCAGCTTCGATTGCAGCAAGGCCGGCTCAGCCAATGAAAAAACCATCTGCCACGATCCTCAGCTCTCGGCCTTGGATGATCAGTTGGGACACGCCTACCGCCAGGCCCGTCGGGCCGCCACCGATGTGCGTGCCTTTCGCGCCGCCAGCGACGCCCAGTGGCTCTGGCGCGAACATCATTGCCATGATCGCGATTGCCTGCTGGCCTGGTATCAGCGACGCCAGGCCGAGCTGCAGGCGCAGGCCGAGCCGGTGACGGCCTCCGTTGCCGCGCCGGCCCTGGCTTCACTCGCCCCCGCCGCGCCCATTCCCCCGGCTGCCCCACCCTTGCAACTGAGACTGAACGACCGCCAGATCGAAGGCGTGGCCCCGAATGGCGCCTCGCCCTGGCCGCATTACACGCGGGCTGAACACGGCCAGTATTTCTACCGCGATCCCCAGGCCAGCGATGCGCAGCCGCTGGTGGCAGTGCGTTACTACGGCGTGGAAAACGGCCAGTACATCCTGGAGGCGGTGCGCGGCAACACCGTGCTGCGCTACACCTGCAGCGCCGACTGCCACTACATCTCGCAACTGGCGCTGCCGGGCGACATCGAAAAGGATACGGTGATCGTCGACAATGAACGCGGCTCGCTGCCGGCGCTCATCGTCAGCGATGCGGTCAATGGCTTGCTGGCGCCCTCGCTGTCGCGTTAAGGCTGCGTACGGCGCCCACTGTACTCAACCGGCACGCGAGGCGGTCGCCCGCATCGCCACCGCCTGGCCACGATAGAGAATCAAGGTGGCCAGCAGCCCGCACAGGGCCGCGAAGGTCAGCCACAGACCGGGTGCGGCCTTGTCGCCGGTGAGCTCGATGAGCCAGGTCGAGATGGCCGGCGTGAAACCGCCGAAGACTGCCGTGGCCAGGCTGAAGGCCAGCGAGAATCCGGCCACACGGATCTGTTCCGGCATGATCTCGGTGAGCGCGGCCACCATGGCACCGTTGTACATGCCAAAGAAGAAGGATAGCCACAGCAGCACCAGCAACATGCGCTCGACACTGGGCGCGGCGGCCAGCCACGACAAAGCTGGATAGGCCGTCAGGATGGCCAGCACGGTAATGGCCAGCAGCACCGGACGACGACCGATGCGGTCCGACACCATGCCGCCGATGGGCAGCCAGCAGAAATTGGACAGGCCCACCAGCAAGGTCACCACCAGGCTGGCCTGGGTCGAGAGCTTCAACACCGCGCGACCGAAGGTGGGGGTATAGACTGTGATGAGATAGAAGGTGGTGGTGGTCATGGCCACCAGCAGCATCCCGGCAATCACCGTCTTCCAGTTGGCCAGCATGGTGCGATAGACCTCGCCCAGTGCGGGACGATGGGCGCGCGCCTGGAAGGCCTCGGTCTCCTGCAGCGAGCGGCGCAGCAAGAAGATGAAGGGCACGATGAGACAACCCACGAAGAAGGGAATGCGCCAGCCCCAGGCGGCAATCTGCGCTGCATCCAACCAGGCATTGAGGGCATAGCCCATCAGCGCCGCCACCACGATGGCGATCTGCTGACTGGCCGATTGCCAGGCGGTATAGAAACCCTTGCGCCCGGGTGTAGCCATCTCGGCCAGGTAGACCGACACCCCGCCCAACTCGGCACCGGCCGAGAAGCCCTGCAACAGCCGTCCGGCCAGTACCAGCAGCGGTGCCAGCAGACCGATGCTGGCGTAGCCGGGTACGCAGGCGATCAGGATGGTGCCGCTGGCCATGATGGAGAGCGTGACGATGAGCCCCTTGCGACGGCCCACTTCATCGATGTAGGCCCCCAGAATGATGGCACCCAGCGGACGCATCAGAAAGCCGGCCCCGAACACCGCAAAGGTCAGCATCAGCGAGGCGAATTCACTGCTGGCCGGGAAGAACACCTTGGAAATGTGGGTGGCATAGAAGCCGAACAGGAAGAAATCGAACTGTTCCAGAAAATTGCCGCTGGTCACGCGCAGGACGGCGCCTGCGCGCGAACCGCGCACGTGGGGGTGGGTGCTCATGATGAGGTCTCCTTGATGTTGTTGTCGGCGACGCGGTGTCGCCGTGGAAGTAGCGAGAGATGCAAAGCCCCGGAGGTGGCAGCAATACCACCACCCGGGATCCGGGTCTGGATCAGGCCGAGCCGGGATCGTGGCGCAGCGGCTGGCGCTTCTCGATGGCCGACTTGAGCAGCGCCGCGCTGCGGTAGATGCCATGGGCGAACTTGCCGTAGGGCAGCGTGAGGAAGAGCGCCATCACGCACCCCAGGTGCAGTGCCAGCAGGAGCGCCATGGCCGCACTGTCGCGCCAGGCCAGCAGGGCCAGGCCGGTGGCGCTGATCAACAGCAGCAAGACGATGAAGGCGCGATCCATGGGGCGCTGACGGAGGTCGCCGCGGACCGGGTCACGCCGCAGGTTCAGCCACAGCAACCCGGCCGGGCCGATCAGCAGACCGATGCCACCGGTTGTACCCAGCAGAACCGGCAGGCTCCAGAACGGATACGGTGCTTCCAGCGCCAGCAGGTAGTGGTACAGGGTCGCCACCGAGGTCGCGGCAAAGCACAGCATGAAACCGTAGAAGGTCAGATGGTGGAAGCGCCGACGCAGCAGCGTATAGGCGTCGTCGGCCTCATTGCAGCCCTCGCCGTGACCACCGCCCAGGTAGGTGAGTGTCAGTACGTTGTGGCTGGCCTCGGCCGCTGCTGCAGCACTGGCACCACTGGCGGTGCCGGCGGCGATTTCCCGCCAGAAGCGCCGTACCCCCACCGCCAGCGCCAGTACCGCCAGACCGAAGACGGTACCGAACATCGCCGCCAACCGGCCATGCGGAAAGACCGCGTAGAAGTTGCCGCCAGCCGGACTGGCCACCAACGTGCCATTGGCCGCCAGCGCCAGCAGCAGGAACAGCACCAGCGCGCCGGCCAGCGCCAGCGCCACGGTCAGGCCGTTACGCCGGTACAGCGCGCCGGCGGCGGCCGGCCAGGCGTAGCTGGAATAGGTATCGAGCCGCACCCGTGCCATGGCCTTGGGCACGTTGACTGCAAACTCATGCGGCGGCGCATATTGGCAGGCGTGATAGCAGGCCCCGCAGTTGTGGCACAGGTTGGCCAGGTAATGCACATCGGCCTTGCCGAATTCCAGGCGCCGTGTCATGGCCGGGAACACCGCGCAGAACCCTTCACAATAACGGCAGGCATTGCAGATCTGCATCTGCCGCGCCACCTCGGTTTCATCGGCATTCATGGCCGTGACCGGGACGATGGGAATGATGCGTGCCCGTCTCTGGGCATCGGTGGTACCAGTGGTGACGGAGCCGACCGGCTGCGCATCGCGGCGCGCGATCTCGGTCAGGGATTCAAGCTGTTGCATGGAAAACTCCAGAGTGGCGGGCGGCCGCCTGTGCCGCCTGGCTGCCGGCGATGCGTCCGAAGGCGGTGCCGATGGACATGCCCACGCCGGCCGTATAGCCCTTGCCGAGCACGTTGCCGGCCATCATCTCGCCGGCCACGAAAAGGTTGTCGCTGGGCTGGCCAGAGAAATGGACCTGGGCGCGATCGTTCACTTTCAAGCCTAGATAGGTGAAGGTCACTCCTGGGCGCAAGGCATAGCCGTAGAACGGCGCGCGCTCCAGCGGGCGCGCCCAGTGGGTCTTGGGCGGCTCCAGGCCGGCGGTATGGCAGTCGTCCAGCACCGTATGGTCGAAGCGTCCCTGGCGGCAGGCGGCGTTGTAGGCTTGCACGGTCTGCACGAAGGTGGCTTCCGGCAGCCCCAGCTGGCGCGCCAGTTGCGGCAGGCTGTCGGCCTTTTCGCCGGGAAACACCGGTGGCATGAAATGGCCTACCGCCTGGGCATCGATGATGGAATACGCCACCTGTCCCGGCTGTTGCGCCACCAGGCGGCCCCAGATCGCATAGCGCTTGGGCCAGAAATCCTCGCCCTCATCGTAGAAACGCTGGCCGTCGCGGTTGACCACCACCCCCAGCGACACGCAGTCGATGCGGGTGCAGATGCCGCCGTCATAGAGCGGTGCGCGGGCATCGATAGCGACCATGTGAGCTTGCGTTGGGTCGCCGATGCTGTCGGCACCGGCATCGATCATGAAGCGCAGCAGGTCGCCCCGGTTGAAACGCGTGCCACGGATGAGGAAATTGTCGGCAGGCCACTCGCCGCGGGCATTCTGGCCCCAGGCCTGGCGCAACCATTCGCGGTTGGATTCGAAGCCACCGGCAGCCAATACGCAACTGCGCGCCGTGAAGCGCTGGCCGCCGCTGCGGGCGGCCACGAAGCGGCTACCGTCCAGTTCGATGGCATCGACCGGGGTCTCGTAGCGGATTTCCACGCCCAGTGCCTCGGCACTGCGGTAGTAGGCATTGACCAGGGCCTTGCCGCCGCCCATGAAGAAGGCATTGGTGCGCGCCACGTGCAGCGCACCCGACAGCGGTGGCTGGAAATGCACGCCGTGCTTGCGCATCCAGGGCCGGCAGGTGGCCGAGGCGCGGATGGTCAGGCGTGCCAGGTGTTCGTCGGTGAGGCCGCCGGTGACCTTGAGCAGGTCTTGCCAGTATTCCTCTTCCGGGTAAGCCTCCACCAGCACGTCCTGGGGTGCCTCGTGCATACAGCGCAGGTTGCGGGTGTGCTGCGAGTTGCCACCGCGCCAGGCGCGTGGAGCCGACTCCAGCAGCAGTACCGAGGCGCCCGCCTCGCGCGCCATCAAGGCCGCGCACAGGGCGGCATTGCCGCCGCCGATCACCAGAACGTCGAACATCGCCGTCCCTCCTTTTCTTTTCATTGGTCTAGGAGGGCGACTATAGGCAGCCGGCCGCTGCGCCGCTATCGGCGCGCCAGCAAGGGGTATTCAGTTTTTGTGAAGGGGGCCGCTGCGCAAGCTGGCACCCGGCCAGCGTCCCTGCCCCACCTGCTGGCGCGCTACCTCGGCCAGCAGTACGCGGGCCGCCAGCCCGGCCGGCGAGAGTTCATCGTCGGAGACGCTCACGATCAGGTTGGGCCGGGTGGCATCACTGCCGGCGATGGGCACGCTCTTGAGGCCGGCATTTTCCGGTCGCGCCAGGGCGGCTCCCGGCTGGATGGTGGCGCCGATACCGGCGCGCACGGCATCCATGAGCATCGGCAAGCCATCGACTTCCATGACGATGTGCGGGCTATAGCCGGCATGGTGAAACGCTGCATCCAGCAAGGAGCGCAGGCCATGCTTACGGGTCGGCAGGATCAGCGGCAACTCGCCCAGCTTGCCCAGGCGCGCCTGGCGCCCGCCCGGCAAGCCGGGCCGCCCCTGAGCACCGATCACGAACAGGCGTTCATCGAGCAATGGCAAGACACTCCAGCGCTGCGCCGGCTCTTCCTGGAACAGGATCGCCAGATCGATCTGGCGCGCCCCCAGCATCGCCCCCAGATGACCGGAAAGGCTTTCCACCATGCGCAGCCGCACATCGGGATAGCGCTCGCGCATGGCGCTCATGAAGGCCAGTCCCATCACGCCGGCCGTGCTGGAGGCCAAGCCCACGCTGACGTGGCCGGAGAGCCGGGCCTGGCGCGCGGCCAGGGCGGCGTCATCCAGATGGCGCAGGGCCAGTTGCGCCTGCTTGAGGAAAGCGATGCCGGCGTCGGTCGGTATCACCCCGGTGGAGGTGCGCTGCAGAAGCCGCGTGGCCAATTCGTTTTCCAGCCGGGTGATCTGCTGACTCAAGGCCGATGTGACCATGCCCAGTTCCAGCGCGGCCTTGCCGATGCTGCCGTGTTCGACGATGCTGGCGAAATATCTGAGCTGGCGAATTTCCATGGCGATAAGCGGGAAGTAGAACGTTGAGTGCGAGCGCGCATGATGCCATAGCGGCGGCCCGCTCTGGCTTTGCTTTAAACGACGACTTCGCGCACGCTGCGCCGATGGGCCAGTTCCATCAACCGCCGCAATGCATTGACCAGCTCGAAACCGCTGCGCGAGCGCCCCAGCGAGATGCGGATGTAGGCCGTCCGATCCTGCCGTGGATCGGTCTGCCCCACCTGGAAACTGTCGTGCGCCACCACGTTCAAGCCGGCCTGGCGTGCCTTGAGCACGAAATCCGGCCCGTTCCAATGACCCGGCAGCGCCTTCCAGAGATGGATACCGCCCGCGCCGGCCAGGTCGGCATCGCCCAAGGTGCGCAATGCCAACTCCTGGCGCGTCCTGGCTTCATGGCGGATGCCTTCCAGCAGTTTGTCGGCAGTGCCATCGTGGATCCACTGGGTGGACAGCGCCGTCATCAGCGGCGTGGACATCAGCACAAAGGAGCGCAGCGCGCCCAGCAACTCTTCCTGCCCCACGCCCTCGGGCGTGACCACATAGGCCGTGCGCAGCCCCGGCAGCAGGCACTTGGAAAGCGTCGAAACATAGAACACGTGCTGCGGCGCATAGTGCGCCAGCGGCTTGGGCGCGTGCGCAGCGAAGCGCCAATAGGGGTCGTCTTCGATCACGCGCAGGTTCAGGCGTGTGACGACCGCGGCGATCTCGGCGCGCCGCGCGGCTGGCATGATATGGGTGGTCGGGTTCTGCAGGGTAGGATTCAGATAGACCAGGCGTGCGCCGTGCTTGCGCGCCATGGTCTGCAACAGGTCCGGCCTCATGCCTTCGCCATCGACGCCCACGGCCACCACGCGTCGACCCAGTTGAGCGGCCGCCGTCAGCAGGCCGGGATAGGTCAGCGGCTCGGCCAGGATCACCTCCCCGGGCTGGGTCTGCGACAACAGCAAGGCGGCCAGCGCCGCTTGCGCGCCGGGGCAGACCAGCACGCGGCGCTCATCGATGTGACCAAGCAGTTCCTGCAGCCACATCGCCCCGGCGGCGCGGTCGGCACTGCTGCCGCCGCCCAGGTGGTAAGTCATCAGCAGGTCGGCGTCGCTATGGATCAGGATCTGCGACACCCCCTGGCGCAACAGGTCATCCAGATCGACACCGGCCGGAGGCGGTGGAATGTTCATGGACAAGTCGATCACCTGGCTCAAGTCGACCTTGGGCGCCGCCACGAAGGTGCCAGCCGAGCCGCGCGCCTCCAGCAGATGGCGGCGACGCGCCTCGGTATAGGCGCGGGTGACCGTGGTCAGGTCGACCCCTAGATGATCGGCCAGCAGACGCTGCGGCGGCAGGCGGTCGCCGGGTTTGAGGCGTTCATCCGAAATGGCTTGCTCCATGAAGGCGACGATCTGCAGATAGCGCGGGCCGTCATTGGCGGCGAAACGGCCGATCCAGTGCAGTGAGCGGTCCGATCTGTCGGGTCTTTCCATACGGGTCCTGGGGCGTGGTCAGCCGGTCATGGCTGGGTGTTGTAGGGATCTTGTCTGGATTGTTGCAGTACGGGCTCAATGCTAGTATGGATTTCAATTAAACACAAATCCATACAAAATTCTTCACATACGCAAGCAAGGACTACTCCATGGCCAATTTCCTTCTCATCCACGGCGCCTGGCAGGGCAAATGGGTCTGGCCGGCCGTATCGGCCGAGCTGACCATGCGTGGCCATGAGGTCCACAGCATCGACTTGCCCGGCAGCGGTGAAGACGCCACCCCCTTGCAGCAGGTGAGCCTGAGCCTGTATGCAGACACCATCGTGCAAGCCATCCAGGCCATCGGCAAGCGCGTCACGCTGGTGGGCCACAGCATGGGTGGCATTGCCGTGACGGCTGCCGCCGAACGCGCCGCCGACAGCCTGGCGCGGGTGATCTACCTGTGCGCCTTCGTACCGGGCAATGGTGACTCGCTGGCGTCCTTGTCCGCACTGGCACCGTCTCACCAGCCGGCGCTGGACATCCAGAGCGACGCCGTGGCCACCCGGACGGCGGCCGATTCGCGGGTCGCTACCTTCATGCAGGATGCGCCCTACGCGGTGGCGCACTGGGCGGCGCCGCAATTCCAGTCGCAGGCCATTGCGCCCATGATGACGCCGGTCGAGGTCAGCCCCGAGCGCTACGGCAAGGTCCCCAAGAGCTACATCGTCTGCACCCAGGACCGCGCCATCGATCCGGTGCTGCAACGGGTGATGGCGGCGCGTTCCGGTTGTGCTCGCATCAAGGAGCTGGAAAGCGGGCATTCTCCCTTCCTCTCGCGACCAAGCGCAACGGCCGAGATGCTGCACCGGATGGCAACTGAAGTGTGACCTCTGAACTAACCCGCCACGAAGCCGACCCGCTCCATGGTGCCGATGTGCATACTCAGCAACTGCACGGCGCGGTCGGTCTTCTTATCCTTGAGGGCGTCGATGATGAGCATGTGATCATGATCGGAGCGCGGCTGCCAGCCGCGCTTGAAGCCGGTCGAGAACAGGTAGCGCGAATTGGTCAACTGCAATTGCTTCAACACCGCCAGCAGGCGTGGCATGGCGCATTGGCTGGAGAGGATGTCGTGGAACAGGTTGTTGGCGGCATCCCATTCCACCAGCGAAGCCGCCTGGGCACAGGCTTGCTGTGCCTGTTCCAGTTGCGCGATGTGCTCGGAGGTGAATTTGCGCACGCTGTGGCGTAAGGCCAGGATTTCCAGCGCCCCGCGCATCTCGGCGTTTTCCTTCACTGCCGCCCTATCGACCATGGTCACCCGCACCCCGCGACGGGGCAAAGTGAGGACCAATCCTTCAGCTTCCAACTGACGAAATGCTTCCCGCACCGGCACATGGCTGGACTGGAATTCCTGGGCCACGTGATCTTGCCGAAGCGCCGCCCCGCCTGCGATCTCGCCGCGGATGATGCGCGTGCGCAAGACCTCGGCGATGCGTTCGACGGTGCTCGGATGCTCCATGTTCAGGCCACTCATTTATAGATAATCTATGAAAAAATAAATTGTTAAACGAATTTGAGCGAAGTTAGAATCCGCCGAAGCGTAATTCTAAGGCTTTTCATGCGTTTTCACTTTCGGAACGGATTCTATCTATGAGCCAGTGCACCTCCGCCCTCCCCACCCAGGCCAGCGCACCGCTGCATTTCCACCGCCCGGCCAGCGCCATCGACAGCCGCGCCACCGAAGCCTTGTTCGCCCTGCCCTTCCTCGATCTGCTATACCAGGCCCAGAGCGTGCATCGCCAGCATCACCCGGCCAACCAGGTGCAGCTATCGAGCCTGTTGTCGATCAAGACCGGGGGCTGCGCCGAGGATTGCGGCTATTGCTCGCAGTCGGCCCATCACCAGGACGCCGGCGTGCCAGCCAGCAAGCTCATGGCCGTGGACGATGTGGTGCAGGCCGCCCAGGCCGCCCGCGCACAAGGCGCGACGCGCTTTTGCATGGGCGCGGCCTGGCGCAATCCCAAGCAACGCGACATGGCCGCGCTCACCGACATGGTCACCCAGGTGCGCGCACTCGGCCTGGAAACCTGCATGACCCTGGGGATGCTGGAACAAGCCCAGGCCGATGCCTTGAAAGAAGCCGGCCTGGACTACTACAACCACAACCTCGACACCGCCCCCGATTTCTATGAGCAGGTCATTTCCACCCGCAGCTACCAGGACCGGCTCGATACCCTGCAACGGGTACAGCAAGCCGGCCTGAACGTGTGCTGCGGCGGCATCATCGGCATGGGCGAGACGCGCGCCCAGCGCGCCGGATTGATCGCGCAACTGGCCAGCCTGCCGGTGCCACCGCAATCGGTGCCGATCAATCACCTGGTACCGATTGCCGGCACGCCGCTGCAAGACGTGGCGCCGCTGGATGAATTCGAATTCGTGCGCACCGTGGCGGTAGCCCGCATCACCTTGCCGCAGGCGGTGATTCGCCTGTCGGCCGGACGCGAGAGCATGAGCGAATCGACCCAGGCACTGTGCTTTGCGGCCGGGGCCAATTCCATCTTCCTGGGCGCCAAGCTGCTGACCACGGCCAATGCCCCGGTGTCTTCCGATCTTGAGCTGCTGGCCCGGCTGGGCCTGCAAGCGGCACCGGCAGCAGCCTGATGAGCGTGCAATGGAGCGCCGCGCATTGCGGCGGCGCCTGGGTCATCAGCGGCTATGAAGAAGTGGCCACGGCCCTGCGCGATCCCCGCTTCTCGGTGCGGCGCGCTGCGCGCTGGATCAATAGCGGTCTGGGTCAGCCGGCCACCGGTGCAGTGCAGGATGCGGCGCAACTGCGCTTCAAGCGGCTGTTTTCGCGCTCCCTGCTGTTTCTGGATGGGCGTGCCCACCGCCGTCTGCGCGGGGTGTTGAATCCGGGCTTCAAGCCGGCCGACCTGGAAGCCCAGCGCCCGGCCATCACCCGCATTGCGCAGCAATTGATCGATGCCATCGTGGCCGATCCCAAGGCCCACCAGGGTTTCGATTTCATCGACCGGTTCGCCCGGCCATTGCCAGCACTGGTGATCGCCAGCCTGATGGGGCTGCCCGAGCAGGTGCCGCCGCAGTTCATCGACTGGGCCTCCGACCTGGCGACCTTCATCGGCAGCCCGACGCCGGAGGCGCAACAGACGCGGGCGGCGCAAGCCGCGATGGCGGCCCTTTGCGACTTCTTTGCGCAGGCACTGGAGCACCCGCAGACACTGCCCGCGGACAGCCTGATGCAGCGGCTGCTACAGGCCCGACAGGCGCAGCAACTGAACCAGAACGAATTGCTGGCCCAATGTTGCACCCTGCTCTTTGCCGGCTACGAGACCACCCGCAACCTGCTGGGCAATGGCTTGCTGGCCTTGCTGCGCCACCCCGAACAATGGGCCGCACTCAAGGCCGAGCTATATCGCGGCAAGCCCGACCTGCGCCCGGCCCTGCGTGAGATGCTGCGCTATGACAGCCCGGTGCAATATACCGGGCGGCGCCTGCTGGCCGATGTCGAGATGGGCGGCCACAGCCTGCGCCGGGGGGAACTGGCGATCCTGCATATCGGGCAGGCCAATCACGACCACCGTCGTTTCGCGCAGCCGCAATGCTTTGACATCCGGCGCGACCAGGGCATGCATTTATCGTTCGGCCAGGGACCGCATGTCTGCCTGGGTGCGGCGCTCACTCAGATGGAGGCGGAAATCGCCTTTACCCTGCTGATGCAGCGCCTGCCTACCCTGGCGCTGGACCATCACCATGCCCCACCCCGCTGGCACAGCCATGCCGCCTATCGCGCGCTGGAAAGCTTGTCGCTGGTTTTCTGAAAGAGTTTCCATGCAAGATTTCACTACTGACCTGGCCACGCTGGCCAGCCAGAACCTGCTGCGCACCCGGCGCGTGGTGGACGGTCCGCAAGGGCCGCTGTTGCGGGTGGAAGGGCAGGATCTGCTGTCCTTCTGCAGCAATGATTACCTGGGCCTGGCCAATCACCCGGAGATCGTCGCCGCCGCCATGACGGCCCTGCAGCAGTACGGCATGGGCGCGGCCGCCTCGGCGCTCATCAGCGGCCACAGCGCCGCGCATGAGAGGCTGGAGGCGGAGCTGGCGGCCTTTGTCGGATTGCCGGCAGCGCTCTGTTTTTCCAATGGCTACATGGCCAACCTGGGCGTGATCGGCGCCCTGGTGGGCGCTGGCGACACGGTCATCGTGGATCGCCTGTCCCATGCCTCCCTCATCGACGGCGCCCGCTTGTCCGGGGCCAGCCTGAAGGTGTTTCCCCACAACGACACGGCACGGCTGGAACAGGTGCTGGCGCGTTGCCCGGCCGGTCGCAAGCTGGTGGCCACCGATGCGGTCTTCAGCATGGATGGCGACCTGGCGCCGCTGGCCGATCTGGCCGCCGTCTGCGCCCGCCATGATGCCTGGCTGCTGGTGGATGACGCCCACGGCCTGGGCGTGCTGGGCCCGCAAGGCCAGGGCAGCCTGGCCCTGGCCCAAGTGCAGGCGCCGCACGTGATCTACATGGGCACGCTGGGCAAGGCGGCGGGCGTGGCCGGGGCTTTCGTGGCCGGCCAGCGCGACGTGCTTGCATGGATCATGCAGCGCGCGCGTACCTACATGTTCACCACCGCCCATCCCCCGGCCCTGGCCGCGGCCACCTCGGCCAGCCTCGGCCTGATCGCCAAGGAGGACTGGCGACGCCAGCGACTGCACAGCCTGGCTGCGCAATTGCGCCAGGGACTGGCCGGACTGCCCTGGACACTGCTGCCCTCCAGCACCGCCATCCAGCCCCTGATCGTGGGCGACAACGCCGCCGCTCGCGCCCTGGCCGCAGCGCTGCGCGCACGGGGCTTGTGGGTGCCGGCGATCTGCCCGCCCACGGTTCCCAAGGCCACGGCACGGCTGCGCATCAGCCTGTCGGCCGCGCACACCCCAGAGCAGGTGGCGCAGTTGGTGGCCGCCCTGACTGCACTCGCACCGGAGTACACCGCATGACGCTTTCCCGCCCCGACTCCTTGGCCGACTCCCTGGCCGCACGCAGCCTGCGCAGCGTCTGGCATCCCTGCACCCAGATGCGGCGCCATGAAAGTATGCCGCCCATCGCCCTGGCCCGCGCCCACGGCCCCTGGCTGGTCGATACCGAGGGCCGCCGCTATCTGGACGCCATCAGTTCCTGGTGGGTCAACCTGTTCGGTCATACCAATGCGCGCATCAATGCCGCCCTGGTCGATCAGTTGGGGCAACTGGAACACGCCATGCTGGCCGGCTTCACCCATGAACCGGTGGTGCAATTGTCCGAGCGCCTGGCGGCGCTGACCGGGCAGGCACTGGGGCACTGCTTCTATGCCTCCGATGGCGCCTCGGCGGTGGAGATTGCGCTGAAGATGAGCGTGCACGCCTGGCGCAATGCCGGGCAAGCCGACAAGAATGAATTCATCTGCATCGCCGGTGGCTATCACGGCGAAACCGTGGGTGCGCTGGCGGTGACCGATACCCCGCTCTTTCGCACCGCCTATGAAGCGCTGCTTAGACCGGCGCACATCGCGGCTTCGCCCGATGCGCGCCAGGCGCGGCCCGGCGAAAGTAGCGCCGACGTCGCCGCAAGGGCGCTGGCCGATGTGGAGCGGCTGCTGCAACAGCGCCAGGGGCGCATCGCCGCCGTGATCGTGGAGCCGCTGGTGCAGTGCGCGGCGGGCATGGCCATGCATGATGCGAGCTACGTGCGCGGCCTGCGCCGGCTGTGCGACACCTATGGCGCGCACCTGATCGCCGATGAAATCGCCGTCGGCTGCGGTCGCACCGGCAGCTTCTTCGCCTGCGAACAGGCCGGCATCTGGCCCGACCTGCTGTGCCTGTCCAAGGGCATCAGCGGCGGCTACCTGCCGCTGTCGCTGGTGATGGCCAGCGCGGCGATCTATCAGGCCTTCTATGACGATGACCTGCGGCGCGGCTTCCTGCATTCACACTCTTACACCGGCAACCCGCTGGCCTGCCGTGCCGCGCTGGAAACCCTGGCCATCTTCGAACAGGAGCAGGTGCTGGCGCGCAATGGCCGCTTCGCCCCCGTGCTGGCGCAGGCCTTGCAGCCGCTGGCGCAGGATGGGCGGGTGCGTCATGTGCGCCAGCGCGGCATGATCTGGGCCTGTGATGCCGTGATCGAGGATGCCGCCACCGCCTCGGCCTTCGCGCGCCGGCTGGCAGCCGAAGCGGCGCAACGGGAATTGCTGGTGCGGCCCATTGGCGCGGCGCTCTATGTGATGCCGCCCTACATCCTCGATGCCGAGCAGGCGCAATGGTTGGGTGAGCGCTTGTATGCAGCCTTCGATGCGGCCTTTGCGGCGGTGGTGGCGCAATGACGGGGCGCAGCTATTTCGTCACCGGCACCGATACCGGCGTGGGCAAGACCCTGGTGGCCTCGGCGCTGGTCCACCTGCACGCGGCACGCGGCGTGCGGGCGGCGGGCATGAAGCCGGTGGCCTCGGGCGCTTTCCTGCATCCAGATGGCCAGTGGTGTAACGACGATGTACAAGCCTTGCAGGCTGCCGCCAGCGTGGCATTGCCGCCGCATCTGGTGAACCCCTATCTGCTGCGACAGGCGACTGCCCCGCATATCGCCGCCCGTGCAGAAGGCGTGCGCATCGAACTGGAGCATCTGGTGCAGTGTCATGCGCAGTTGCTCGCGCTCTGTGATGTGTTGATCGTGGAAGGCGCGGGCGGCTTCATGGTGCCGCTCGATGAGCGCTACAACAGCGATGACCTGGTCGCCAGACTGGACTTGCCGGTGGTACTGGTAGTGGGCATCCGGCTGGGCTGCATCAATCATGCGCTGCTCACGCAACAGGCGATACGCTGGCGCGGCCTGCGCCTGGCGGGCTGGGTCGCCAACCGCATCGACGCCGAGGAAGATCAGGCCGATGCCATGATCGATACCCTGGTGCAACGGCTGCAGGCGCCGCTGCTGGGCCGCCTGCCCTGGGCGCCCGGCATGACAGCGGCCCAGGCGGCGGCGCGGCTTACTTGGCCAGATCCAGCTTGATCGGAGGGGCCATGGTTCAGCTCACGCCAGTGGCGCCGTCGAGGACAATGCGGATCTTGCGGGCCAGTTCATCGTGGCGATAAGGCTTGTCGATGACGGGAAACTCGCCATCGGCGCCATGTCGCTCTATCGACTCACTGGCGTAACCGGTAGTTAATAAAATTTTCAGCGAAGGTAACACACGCCGGGCTTCCCGCGCCAGTACTACCCCATTCATGTTGCCGGGCATGATCAGGTCGGTAAACAGCAGATCGACCGTGGGGCCGGTACGTATCACCTGCAAGGCCTCGGCCGGTGAATTGACCATGCTCACGCGATAGCCCAGGCTTTCCAGCATGGCCTGGGCCAGTTCGGCCACCTCGATGCGGTCGTCCACTACCAGGATGTGCTCGTTGCCGCCCTGGCTGTGGGTGCGATTGTCGTACTCGAAGCCACCGCCGACCTGGTCATGGGTGGCCGGGAAATAGATCGCCACGGTGGTACCGCCCTCGCGCCCCGAGGAAATCCGTACCGAGCCGCCGGATTGCTTGACGAAACCATAGACCATCGACAAGCCCAGGCCGGTCCCCTTGCCTTCGTCCTTGGTAGTGAAGAAGGGATCCATGACGCGCGGCAGGATCTCGGGAGGGATGCCGGGGCCATTGTCGATGACGGCGATGCATACATACAGACCCGGTTTGAGGCCGGCTTGCAGGGCGCGTTCTTCCGAACTCAGGTCTTCGTTGCTTGTACGGATGCGTACCGTGCCCTTGCCGGACATGGCGTCGCGCGCATTGATAAGCACGTTCAAGAGGGCCACTTCCATCTGGGTCGGATCGAGCCGGCAATTCCACAGACCCGGTGCCAGTTCGGTGCGCACCTGGATATCGCCGCCCAGGGTACGCTGCACCAGGTCGGTAAAGCCTTCGGTCAGGGAATTGAGATTGATGGTGCGCCCTTCCAGGCGCTGCTTGCGGGCGAAGGCCAGCAATTGCTGGGTCAGCATGGCAGCCTTGCCGGAGGCCTTGCGGATGCTGTCGGCGCTGCGCGCCACGCGCCCCAGGTCAGGCACCTCGCTGCGCAGGGCCAGGTGGATGATGTCCAGATAGCCAGTGATGACTTGCAAGAGATTATTGAAGTCGTGGGCGATACCGCCGGTCAACTGGCCCAGCGCTTCCATCTTGCGCGCTTGGCCCAGGGCTTGCTCGGCGTCGCGGCGGCGACTGATGTCCAGTTGCGAACTGAAGAAATACTTCAGTTCGCCCTGCTGGTCATAGACCGGCGAGATGAACAGTGCATTCCAGAAGGTGGAGCCATTCTTGCGGTAGTTCAGCAGTTCGGTGGCAATCTCGCGTCGTTCGGCCACAGCCTGGCGCACCTGGGCCACCACCGAGCGATCGGTTTCCGGGCCTTGCAGGAAGCGACAGTTCTTGCCCACCACCTCGGCAGAGCTGTAGCCGGTCATGTTGATGAAGGCATTGTTGACGAAGATGATCGGGTTATCCGGCTTGCGGGGGTCGGACACGATCATAGGCATCCGCGTCATTTCGACAGCGGCAAAGAAGATATCGTTGGCGTCATCGCCTACCGCGACCTTGGCGTGGTCGTTGCGTATTCCGGCATCGTTGTAGTCGTCGGCAGGCCAATGCACCGGGGGATGCTTGGCGAGTGGGGGCATGATGTTGTTCTCCGTCAGTCTGGGCTCGGTTGCAATACCGAAAGATGAAGCGAGCTGCTTACTGGAGTTTTGACATGAGAGTGCTCAGCGGTTCCCCGCCAATTGCAACAAGAATGCGAGCCACCTGTTACATTGCGGCGACAGTGCGACACCGCCCTTGCTACAGGCCGGATTGCTGCTGATGAGCTTGGACTTGCTCGACACTGCCGTGATGGACGATGCGGCCCAGCTCCAGCAGGTAGGCGCGGTCACTGACCATGCCGGCGAAGTGGGTATTCTGCTCGCACAGCAGGATGGACATGCCGCGCTGCTTGAGCTGTTGAATCATCGCCGCCATCTGTTCGACGATGACCGGGGCCACGCCTTCGGAAGGCTCATCGAGCAACAGCAGGTGCGGATTGCCCATCAGCGTGCGGGCGATGGTGAGCATCTGCTGCTCGCCGCCGCTCATGCGTCCACCGGGGCGATGCGGCATGGCGCCCAGGTTGGGGAAGAGTTCGAACAGGGCCGCAGGGGTCCAGGCCGGCGCGCCCTCGCGCATTGGCTGGCGGCCGGTTTCCAGGTTTTGCAGCACCGTCAGCTCGGTGAAGATGCGCCGGTCTTCGGGCACGAAACCCAGGCCCAGCCGGGCGCGCTGGTAAGGGGCCAGGCGCGTGATGTCGCGGCCGCCGAAGGTGATGGTGCCGCTGCCGCCTTCGAGCAAGCCCATCAGGGATTTCAGCGTGGTGGACTTGCCGGCGCCATTGCGCCCCATCAGCGCCACCACTTCGCCACGTCCGACCTGCAAGGACAGGTCGAACAGGATGTGGGCGCGGCCATAGGAAGCATTGAGGCCCTCGACCTGCAGCAGTGGCGCGCTCATGATGCGGCTCCCACGTGTCCGAAGCTGGCCCCGGAGCCGAAATAGACTTCGCGTACGCGCGCATCCTGGCGCACATCTTGCGCATCGCCCTGCGCGATCACCTGTCCGCGGGCCAGCACGATGATGCGGTCGGCAAAGGCGAACACCACATCCATGCTGTGTTCCGTAAACAGCACCGATAGCCCGCGTTGGCTGACCAGCCGGCGCGTCAAGGCCATCAGTTCCTGCCGCTCGCGCGCGGCCATGCCGGCCGTGGGCTCATCCATCAACAGCAGGCGCGGATCATTGGACAGCGCCATGGCCAGCTCCACCCGCTTGATGTCGCCATAGGCCAGTACCCCGCAGGCACGCTCGGCCTGGGCGCTCATGCCGACCTGGTCGAGCAGGTGCATGGCGTCTTCGCGCAGGCAATGCGCAGCCGGACGCCACAGTTGCCACAGCCGGCGCCGGTGCGAGAGCAAGGCGGCCTGGACGTTTTCCAGTACCGTCAGCGAGGCAAAGGCGGCCGAGACCTGGAAGGTGCGTCCCACGCCACGGCGCCAGATGCGGCGCGCATCCAGCCCGGCGATGTCGTGGCCATCGAGCAGCACGGCGCCGGCATCGGGACGCAGTTGACCGTTGATGACATTGAAGCAGGTCGATTTGCCTGCACCATTGGGGCCGATCAAGGCCAGCATCTGCCCGGCCGGCAAGTCGAAGGACACCGCATCGAGCGCGGCCACGCCGCCGAAGGACTTGGAGATGGTTTGCACCTGCAACAGGCTCATGCGCCCCTCCCGTCGCTGCGCCAACGCAGGCGCTGCACGGCGCCAGCCAGACCGCCCGGGAACAGCAGCACCAACAGCAGGATCACGCCACCCAGCAAGGCGCGCCAGTAATCGGTCTCGCGCGCCACCAGGTCTTGCAGCCAAGTGAACAGCGCGGCACCGAGCAAGGGGCCAAGCAGGCTTTGCACGCCGCCCAGCATCACCATCACCAGGCCATCGACCGAACGCCCCACGCTGGCCACCTCGGGCGAGATACTGCCCTTGGAGAAAGCAAACAGTACCCCGGCCAGTCCGCAGAACAGGCCGGCAACGGCAAAGCCGCCCCACTGCAAGGCGCGCACATCCATGCCTAGCGACTCGGCCCGCACGGCGGCGTCGCGTGCGGCGCGCAAGGCCAGGCCGAAGGGAGCGTGGATCACCCGCCGCAGCAAATACACCCCCAGCGCGGCACAGCCCAGGGCCAGGTAGTAATAGGCCAGGGGCGCGGCCACCAGCTCGCTGGGACGCAAGCCCACCAGGCCGTTGCTGCCGCCGGTGACGTCATCCCACTGGAAGATGGCAGCCCAGACGATCTGCGCAAAGGCCAGCGTCAACATCGCGAGATAGACGCCCGACAGACGCACGCAGAACCAGCCGAACAGCACCGCTGCGGCCATGGCGGTCAGCGCGCCGGCCAGCATGGCCAGCGGCATCGGCCATTGCCACTGCAAGCTCACCAGCGCAGCGCCATAGGCGCCCAGGCCGAAATAGGCGGCATGACCGAAGGACACCATGCCGCCCGGCCCCTGCAGAAAATGCAGGCTGGCGGCAAACAGCACGGCGATCAGGATTTCCACCATCAGCACCGGCAGATAGGGCAAGCGCCCGGCCAGCAGCGGCAGGGCCAGCAACACCAGCATCAGCGCCAGGCCCGCCAGCCGCGCGCCGCGACTGCTCTGGCGCAGCGGCGCTTGCTGCGCGGCGCTGGAGCGCACCAGCGCCAGCGGCTTGCCCAACAAGCCCCAGGGTCGCAGCACCAGGATCGCGGCCATCACCAGGAACTCGACCACCAGCGTGAGCCGCGAAAGAGAAATGTCCAGGCCGAACCAGGAGACATGGCCCAGTGCGATGCACAGCGCCTTGACCTCGGCGATCAGCAAGGCCGCCGCGAAGGCGCCGCCGAGGGACCCCATGCCGCCGACCACCACCACCACGAAGGCATTGCCGATGGTATCCAGATCCAGCGCCAGGTTGGCCGGGATGCGCGGCCCCTGCAAGGCCCCGCCCAGGCCGGCCAGGAAGCAGCCCAGCGCAAACACGGCAGTAAACAGCCAAGCCTGGTTCACGCCCAGCGCGTCCAGCATCTCGCGGTCCTGGGTGGCGGCGCGAATGAGCGTGCCCCAGCGCGTGCGGTTGAGCAGCAGCCACAACAGGGCGAACACCAGCGGACCGATGAAGATCAACAGCAGGTCGTATTGCGGCAGGCGCCGGCCCAGCAGGTGTACAGCGCCGGCCAGGCCCGGAGCGCGCGGGCCAAACAGGTCTTCCGGCCCCCAGGCCCAGAGCACGGCATCCTTGATGACCAGCACCAGGGCAAAGGTGGCCAGCAACTGAAACAATTCGGGCGCCCGATAGATCCGCCGCAGCACCAGCACTTCGACCAGCGCGCCCAGCGCCGCCACCACCAGTGCCGAGAGCAGCACGGCGGCCCAGAAACCGAGCACGCTCGCGCCCAGCCGATCGACCAGGCTGTAGGCCACGTACAAGCCCAGCATGTAGAACGAACCGTGGGCGAAATTGACGATGCGGGTGACGCCGAAGATCAGCGACAGGCCGGCCGCCACCAAGAACATCGCGGAGGCGTCGGCCAGGCCGTTGAGCAACTGGACGGTGAGACTGGCCAGCGTCATGGCGTCAGCGCCAGCGGCTGCGATCAGGGTGCAGGATCATGCCGATCTCGGTCATCTCGGTCATCTCAGTCGGCCGGGCGCAGCTTCCTGACCTCGGCATCGGGCAATTGCAGCGTCGCACCGTCGACATAGGTGAAGCTGGTCATGATGCCTTTGCCGTCCTTGAGGCCAGTGCGACCGACGAAGGCGCCCAGGGTGGACTGATGGTCTTGCGGACGATAGACGATGGAGGCCACCGGCGTGTCCACCTTCAGGCCCGAGAAGGCGACCGAGAGCTTGTCGGCATCGGTGCTGCCGGCCTTCTTGATACCGGCGGCAATCGACATCAGGGCGCTATATCCGACCAGCGAGCCATTGCGGGGGTAGTCGTTGTACTTCTTGCGGTAGGCCTCGACGAACTTCTTGTGCTCGGGCGTGTTGATGGCGTACCAGGGATAGCCGGTGACGATCCAGTTCTGCGGCGCTTCGCTCTTCAGTGGATCAAGGTATTCCGGTTCGCCGGTCAATAGCGACACCACCTCGACGTTGTCGAACAGGCCGCGGGTATTGCCTTCGCGCACGAACTTGCCGAGGTCGGCGGCAAAGAGTGCATTGAAGATGGCCTCCGGCTTGGCATCGGCCAGGGCCTGGGTGACGGCGCCGGCATCGATCTTGCCCAGCGGAGGGGCTTGTTCAGCCACGAATTCGATATCCGGCTGGGCTTGCTTCATCATGGCCTTGAAGCTGGCCACGGCCGACTGGCCGTATTCATAGTTGGGATAGACGATGGCCCAGCGCTTCTTCTTGAGCTTGACCGCTTCCTTGACCACGGCGGCGACCAGCATGGTGGTGGAGGGACGCAGGCGATAGGTGTACTTGTTGCCGTTCTGCCAGACGATCTTGTCGGTCAGCGGCTCGGCCGCCAAGAAGAACACCTTGTGCTGCTTGGCGTAGTCGGTCAGCGCCAGGCCGGTGTTGGAGAGGAAGCCGCCGAACAGCAATGCCACCCGTTCACGCGCCATCAATTCTTCGGCCACACGGACCGAGTCGCCGGGGTTGCCGTTGTCGTCGCGGGCAATCACTTCCAGCTTCTTGCCCAGCACGCCGCCGGCGGCATTGACTTCATCGAGCGCCATTTCCCAGCCACGGCGATACGGTTCGAGGAACGCCGGCTGCGCCTTGTAGCTGTTGATCTCGCCGATCTTGATGCTGTCTTGCGCCAGGGCAATGCCGGAAGAAAAATTCAGTATGGTCGCGACACCGGCCCACAGCAGGCCGCGCTGGAAGTTGAAATGGTTCACGTCATTCCCTTCTGATGAGAGTGCCCGGCCCGCTTGAGCGCGCGGGGCGGGCGTAATGATAACCGCTGGCGCCGGCGTGTGCAGATTACTTCACACGCTGTTTTTCCAGCTTGCGCGCCAGGGTACGACGGTGCATACCGAGGCGACGCGCGGTTTCGGAGATGTTGAAATCGGTATCTACCAACACCTCGTGGATGCGTTCCCATTCCAGGGTCTTGATGGAGGTGGCACGGGCGGGCAATTCCAGCTCGGCCACGCCGGCCACATGACCGAAGGCGGCTTCGATGTCATCGGTGTTGGAGGGCTTGGCCAGGTATTGGCAGGCGCCCAGCTTGATGGCTTCGACCGCCGTGGTGATGCTGGCAAAGCCGGTCAGCACCACGATGAGCATGTGCTCGTCGTGGGCGTGCAGCATCTGCACACAGGCCAGGCCGGACGCATTGCCGCCCAGCTTGAGGTCGACCACGGCATAGCCGGGATGATGGTCTTTGAGATGAGCCGCCGCTTCTTCCTGGTTGGCGGCCAGCAAGACCGTGTAGCCACGCCGCTCGAAGGAGCGCCCCAGGGTGCGTGCGAAAGCGGCATCGTCCTCGATGATCAGAAGCAGGCGATCAGCCGGCATGTTGCATTTCCTATTTCTTCTACTTTCCCGAAGGCGCTATTGTAAGGCGATACGGCACCGGGCATGGGCGGCACCTGAAGAAAAAGGAAATGATGTCAGTCAAAGACGCGTCAGGCCTGGCTTGCGGTACATCAAGCAGGGCCGGGAAAGTCCCCGTGCTCGCCGCTTTCCAGGCTGATGGCCGACAAGGGCAGCTCCAGCGTGACCCGGGCGCCGCCACCGTCGAGATTGCTGGCCCATACCCGCCCGCCCAGCTTGCGCGCCACATTGACCACGAAGAACAAGCCCAGCCCGCGTCCCGGCTTGCCCTTGGTGGATTGGTAGGGCTTGCCAATCTGGTTGATCATCCAGTCCGGGAAACCGGGCCCCTGGTCGCTCACTTCCATGAGCAGCAAGTCCCCTTCCCTGCGCACCTGCAACGCCAGCCACTGGGGCGAGACTTCGAAGGCATTGTCCAGCACATTGCCCAGCATCTGCTTGATGGCCGAGTCGAAGGCGACCGGCACATCCTGTTCGATCAGGTTGCGATACTCGAACACCTCCACCGGCCGTGTCTTGCGCCAGTCCTCGGCCACGCTGTCGAGGAAGGTGTTGAGGGTGGTCTTGATGGAGGACTCGCCGCGCGCCTGCCCGGCCGAGAGCAAGACGCCGCTGACGATGGACTTGCAGCGCTGCAACTGCGCTTCCATCTCGCTGATGTCGTCCAGCATGTCGGGACGCTGGCTGATTTCGGGCATCCGCTTCCAGTCGCCCAGGATGACCGAGACGGTGGCCAAGGGCGTACCCAGTTCATGCGCCGCGCCCGAGGCCAACAGGCCCATGCGCACGATGTGGTCTTCCTCGGCGGCACGCTGGCGCAGGTCGGCCAGCAAGGCGTCACCGGCGCGCAGGTTACTGCTGATGCGGGTGATGAAGAACACCATCAGCCCAGCATTGAGCAGGAAGCAGATCAGCGTGCCTTCCACGTACAGGCTCAAGAGGCCCGCGTTATGGTCCGGCGGCAGCGGCAGCGGTTCGGAAAACAGCGCCAGCCCGGCCAGGCAGAGCATGGTCACGCCGACGATGGCCCAGCTCGACCAGGGCTTCAGGAGCACCGCCGAGAGGATGATCTGCATCAGGTAGAGAAAGGCGAAGGGATTGGTGATGCCCCCGCTCAAGTAGAGCTGGAAGGTCAGCACCGCCACATCCACCAGCAAGGCCAGGAACAGTTCGGCATTGGTGGCGATGCGGCGCTCATGCCAGCGCAGGTGGCTGGCGATATTGAAGGCGATCAGGCAGGACAGCACCTCCAGCATGTGCGGCAATGGCAGGGGCAGCTCGAACACCAGCACCACGAAGGCAATCGTGGAGACCTGCCCCAGCACGGCCAGCCAGCGCAACTGGATCAGCAGCAGCATATTCTGGTGGCCGGCCGGATTCTGCTCGCCCTGGCGCAGGCGCTGCCAGCGCTCGCGCAGGGTCTTGCGCTTGGCGAAGGTATCGGTGGTGCTCACGGATCAGCCCTTGGCTTGCGCGTCCTGGATGCGCTGGCGCCAGCGGCGTTCATCACGGATCACCCAATAGCCGGCGCCCAGCGACATCAGGGCCAGGGCATACCAGGTCAAGGCATAGACCAGATGGCTGTTGTGGAAGGCGATCACGGTCAGGCCGCCGACCGGCTTCTGGGCATCCGGCGCCACTGCGGCATCGGCCTGGGCCGAGGCCTGGTCGGCATCGATGAAGTACGGCGCCACCTTGCCCGGCTCCAATCCACGGGCCTGGGCGATGGCCTTCACGTCACGTGAATACCAGCGGTTCTGGGCCGCATCATTGCTGCGCAGGAAACCGCCGCCCTGCTCGCTCATGCGTAGCAGGCCGGTGACCTCGGTGGCTTGATCGGCCGGTGCATCAGGCAGATGGAGCTCAGCCAGCTTGATCGGCGAGGTCGAGACAAAGCCGCGATTGACCAACACCACCACGCCATCGGCCATCTGCAGCGGGGTCAGCAGCCAGGAGCCGCTGCCCAGGTCGGTGCTGGCTTGCACCGCTACGGTCTTGCTGTAGAGATAGCGGCCGCGCAGGTCCACGCGCTTGTATTCGTCACGCTCAGCCGACACCTGCGGCCAATCCTGCGGGCCAGGCGGCGCCGTGGGAGCGGCATGGACGCGGGCATCGACCTTGGCGATCAGGTCGAGTTTCCATTGCAGGCGATAGACCTGCCAGGTGCCGAGGGCGGCGAACACCAGAAAGAAAAATCCCGCCAAAAGGGTCAGCAACAGCAAGCTGGCCTTTGTGCGGGATACCGGGACGGCTGACGCCGTCCCGCTTTCTTTGCCTTGCGTCACGCCATGAGGTGGCGTCGGGCTCATTTCGATTGGTCTGCGCCGTGTTGCATACCTTGCATACCCTGCATCGACTGCGGAACAGTTTCAGTGGGCATGTTTTCCGGCGACATGGTCGGCATCATGTTGTGGTTCAGGTGATACATGACCCACAGCGAACCGGACAGGGCGATGACCACGATGACGATGGTAAAGATCATCGCCAGCATGTTCCAGCCGCCTTCGGACTTGCCGTTCATGTGCAGGAAGTACTTGATATGCACCACGATCTGCACGGCAGCGAAGACCAGCAGCACGATACCCAGGGTAGCCGAGCTGGAGATGGTCTTGTGCATCACCATCCAGAACGGGATCGCGGTCAGGATCACGGCCAGCACGAAGCCGGTGACGTAATCCTTCATCGTGCCGTGGGCGGCGAGGCTGCCATGACCATGATCGTGGCCATGGTCGTCGTGCTGGCCCATCGGGCGGGCCGGGTGTTCTTGGTGGCCGCGGCTCATGGCAGGACTCCCATCAGATAAACAAAGGTGAAGACGCCGATCCAGACCACGTCCAGGAAGTGCCAGAACATCGACAGGCACATCAGACGACGACCATTGGCTTCGGTCAGGCCGTGCTTGTTGATCTGGAACAGCAGCACGACCAGCCAGATGATGCCGAAGGTCACGTGCAGACCGTGGGTACCGACCAGCGCGAAGAACGAGGTCAGGAAGCCGCTACGGGACGGGCCTGCGCCTTCGTGGATCAGGTGCAGGAACTCATAGAGTTCGAAGTAGATGAAGCCAGCACCGAGCAGACCCGTGATGATCAGCCAGAAGATGGTGTTCTGCTGCTTCTTGGCCTGCATGGCCAGCATGGCAAAGCCGTAGGTGATCGACGACAGCAGCAGCAGCGCGGTGTTGAGCGCCACCAGCGGCAGGTCGAACAGTTCGGCCCCGGTCGGACCGCCGGCATAGTTGCGGCCGAGGACGGCATAGCACGCAAACAGGCAGGCGAAGATCAGACAATCGCTCATCAGGTAGATCCAGAAGCCCAGCAGGGTGCCGTTCTCCGGATGGTGATGGCGGACGAAATAGCGCGAGCTAGGCGTCGCGTCGGCCGTGTGGTTGATTGCTTCAGACATGGCTATTCAACAGACGTGTGCGCTCTGCTTCGACACGGACGACTTCGTCGGCCGGGATGTAGTAGTCGCGGTTGTAATTAAAGGTGTGGATGATGGTGGCAGCGATCATTGCAACGAAGATCACCACGGCCGGCAGCCACATGTGCCAGATCAGGGTAAAGCCCAGCACTGCCGCCAATGCCGCGATGATGAAGCCGGCACCGGTGTTCTTGGGCATGTGGATTTCCACGAAGTCACCCAGCGGACGCTGATACTTGTTCTTCTTCATGTCAGCCCAGGCGTCGTTGTCATGCACGACCGGGGTGAAGGCGAAGTTGTAGGCCGGCGGCGGCGAGGAAGTGGACCATTCCAGGGTACGCGCATCCCACGGGTCGCCGGTGACATCGGCCAGCTTCTTGCGATCGCGGATGGACACGGCGATCTGGATGATGAACGAACCGATACCCAGGGCGATCAAGCCAGCGCCGATGGCGGCGACCACGAACCAGATCTGCAGCGACGGATCGTCGAAGTGGCTCATGCGGCGGGTCACGCCCATCAGGCCCAGCACGTACAGGGGCATAAAGGCCAGGTAGAAGCCGACCAGCCAGAACCAGAACGAGCACTTGCCCCAGAATGCATTGAGCTTGAAGCCGAAGGCCTTGGGGAACCAGAAGTTGATGCCGGCGAACATGCCGAACACCACGCCGCCGATGATGACGTTGTGGAAGTGGGCGATCAGGAACAGCGAGTTGTGCAGCACGAAGTCAGCAGGAGGAACGGCCAGCAGCACGCCGGTCATACCGCCGATGACGAAGGTGACCATGAAACCAATGGTCCACAGCATCGGCACTTCGAAGCGGATGCGACCACGGTACATGGTGAAGAGCCAGTTGAAGATCTTGGCACCGGTCGGGATCGAGATGATCATCGTGGTGATGCCGAAGAAGGAGTTCACGCTGGCGCCCGAACCCATGGTGAAGAAGTGGTGCAGCCACACCAGGTAGGACAGGATGGTGATGACCACCGATGCATACACCATGGAGGTGTAGCCGAACAGGCGCTTGCCGCTGAAGGTCGAGACGATTTCAGAGAACACGCCGAAGGCCGGCAGAACCAGGATGTAGACCTCGGGGTGACCCCAGATCCAGATCAGGTTCACGTACATCATGGCGTTGCCGCCCATGTCGTTGGTGAAGAAGTTGGTACCGAACACACGGTCCAGCGACAGCATGGCCAGCACAGCGGTCAGCACCGGGAAGGCGGCGATGATCAAGACGTTGGTGCAGAGCGAAGTCCAGGTGAAGACCGGCATCTTCATCATGTTCATGCCCGGGGCGCGCATCTTGACGATGGTCACCACCAGGTTGATCCCTGATAGCAATGTCCCGACCCCGGCCACCTGCAAGGCCCAGATGTAGTAATCCACCCCCACGTCCGGGCTGTACAGGATGCCCGACAGCGGCGGGTAGGCCAGCCAGCCGGTGCGGGCGAATTCGCCCACGAACAGCGAAGCCATCACCAGCAGCGCGCCGAAGGTGGTCATCCAGAAGCTGAAGTTGTTGAGGAACGGGAAGGCCACGTCGCGTGCACCGATCTGCAGGGGCACGACGTAGTTCATCAGACCGGTCACCAGGGGCATGGCCACGAAGAAGATCATGATCACGCCGTGGGCGGTGAACACCTGGTCATAGTGGTGCGGCGGCAGGAAGCCGGCGTTGTCACCGAAGGAGATGGCTTGCTGGGCACGCATCATCAAGGCATCGGCAAAGCCGCGCAGCAGCATGACGATGGCCAGCACGATATACATGATACCGATGCGCTTGTGGTCGATACTGGTGAACCAGTCGCGCCACAACATGCCCCACAGGCGATATTTGGTGAGCAGGCCCAGTACCACTATGCCGCCCAGCGCCACCATGGCGAAGGTGCCGAGCAGGATCGGCTCATGGTATGGAATGGCTTCCAGACTGAGGCGACCGAAGATCAGCTTTATCAGGTCAAAATTGTCAGACATCTTTACTTCCCGGGGAAAAAGGAAATTGGGGCGCAGCGGTGCTCTGCTGCGCTGATACGGCTACCAGGCAAGGAAATCATTCGGCCTTTTGCTGGCCCGGTTTCACGTTCAGGTCGGTGGCCATCATCTTGTCCATGCAAACCGTGTTGGGCGCTACGCAACGGTTCACGATGGCGTGGAACAGATTGGGCTCGATGCTGCCGATGAGGCGGGCAGGCTCACGTTCGCTCGGCTGTTCCAGCTTGAGGTACTCGGCACGGTCCAGCTTGCCGGCACCGGCCTTGGCCTTTTGCACCCAGGCGTCGAAGCCAGCCTGGTCCAGGCCGTGGAACTTGAAGCGCATGTGCGAGAAACCGGCGCCACTGTAGTTGGCCGAGAAACCGTCATATTCGCCAGCCTTGTTGATGACCGCGTGCAGCTTGGTTTCCATGCTGGGCATGGCGTAGATCTGGCCAGCCAGTGCGGGAATGTAGAAGGAGTTCATCACGTTGGAGGCCGTGATCTTGAATTCGATGGGAACATCCACCGGCGCGGCCAGCTCATTGACGGTAGCGATGCCTTGCTCTGGATAGATGAACAGCCACTTCCAGTCCAGCGCCACCACTTCCACCACCAGCGGCTTGACCTGGGGCGCCAACGGACGCTCGGCGTCGATGCGCGAGAGCGGACGGTACGGGTCCAGGGTGTGGGTGGTAATCCAGGTCAACAGGCCCAGGGCGATGATGATCAGCAGGGGTGCGCCCCAGATGATCAGTTCCAGGCGGGTCGAGTGATCCCAGTCCGGCTCGTAGGGAGCAGAAGTGTTGCTCTTGCGATAACGCCATGCGAACAGCAGCGTCAGGATGATCACCGGAACGATGATGAGCAGCATCAACGCGGTCGAGATGATGATCAGGCGTGCTTGCTGGTTAGCGATGTCGCCGGAAGGATTCATCACGACGGTGTTGCACCCAGCCAACAGAATCGCAGGAAGCAGGAGCAATCCGCGACGGAGGATTTGAGAAACCATGAAGGAAAATTCCAGTCGTATGTATCAGAGCGTGGTAATGTAACGCCAATAAAGTGTGTTGGCGATTGGACGTTTTGTCCCACCCTGTCACTTGCCACCTGCCAGGTTGGGATTAGTAGTACGTACTGCGACTAAACCTCTAACAGTGGGAGACAAAGCCATGGCAAGCACCAGCATCCACGACGGCCAAGGTTCCGGCCAATTCAGACAGCAATCCGAGCACCCTTCCACTTCCCACGAGCACGGCGCGATCGAGCCCGGTGAGATCGCGGTTGGCGTGGTGATCGGACGGGCCTCCGAATACTTCGACTTCTTCGTCTATGCACTGGCATCGGTCCTGGTGTTCCCGATGCTGTTCTTTCCCAACGCACCCAGGCTGGAAGGCACGCTCTACGCCTTCGTGATCTTTTCCTTCGCCTTCCTGGCCCGCCCCATCGGGACGACCATCTTCATGGCGATTCAAAAACACTACGGCCGCGAGGTAAAACTGACGCTGGCGTTGTTCATGCTCGGCTTTTCGACGGCCGGAATTGCTTTATTGCCAACTTATGACCACATTGGTGTGTGGGCCATCATCTTGCTCTCGCTATTGCGCGTCGGTCAAGGGCTGGCCTTGGGTGGTGCCTGGGATGGCCTGCCTTCCTTGCTGGCCATGAACGCCCCGCAGAACAAGCGCGGCTGGTATGCGGCCCTGGGGCAGTTGGGCGCACCGCTGGGCTTCATCGTGGCCGCCAGCCTGTTTGCCTACATGCTCTCCAACCTGAGCTCGGCCGACTTCCTTGAATGGGGCTGGCGCTATCCCTTCTATGTCGCCTTTGCCATCAACGTGGTGGCCCTGTTCTCGCGCCTGCGCCTGGTCTCGGCCCCGGAATACGCCAAGCTGCTGGATGAACGCGAACTGGAACCGGCCGGCGCGGTCGAGCTGGTCACCACCCAGGGCCGCAACATCATCATCGGCGCCCTGGCCGCGCTGGCCAGCTATGCCCTGTTCCACCTGGTGACGGTATTCCCGCTGTCGTGGGTGAAGTTGTATTCACTGCGTGAAGCCACCGACTTCCTGGTGGTGCAGATCTGGGGTGGCGTCATCATGGCTGCGGGCATCGTGGTCTCGGGCCTGATTGCCGACCGCTTCGGCCGCCGCAATACGCTAGGTACCATGGCCCTGCTCATTGCCATCCTGTCGGCCTTCGTACCGACCCTGATGAATGGAGGCGAATCCGGCCAGAACACCTTCATCCTGATCGGCTTCGCCCTGCTGGGCTTGTCCTATGGTCAGGCAGCCGGTGCCGTGACGGCCAACTTCAAGACCCGCTATCGCTATACGGGTGCCGCCCTGACCTCCGATCTGGCCTGGCTGGTCGGTGCCGGCTTCGCCCCGCTGGTGGCTTTGGGCCTGTCGGCGCACTTCGGCATGGCTTATGTGAGCTTCTACCTGCTCTCGGGGGCGGTAGGTTCACTGGCGGCGCTGAGTCTGAACCGGGCGCTGGAAGCGCGGGATGACTGAACTGCGCTGAACCAGCGCTGCTGAAGTGAAAACCCGGAAGGTGACTTCCGGGTTTTTTATTGGCTTTAGCCGATGATGTTCCCATCCAACAGGACGTCGGGATAACTTGGCAGCAAGTCCTGATCCGTAAGCCTGACCTCGATATCGTGGGCGATTCGCACATGGTCAGGGTTGTCTATATCGAAAATCGCATCTGCCACGCTGATGATGATCGTCCCTAACAGGCGGCCGGCAGCATTGTGGACGGGCTCTAGTCTTCCGGCTTCAGGCACTTGAGCAGGGGAAAGACTCAGTGGTAGATAGAGCATCCAACCGGCGCTGGGCTTATCGAAGAACACCGGCTTGTAACGAACAGGCTGCACGAACATTGCACTTGGAGAAAAGAGCTTCGCGGATTCTTTCAAGGCCTCCACGATGGAAGCAGGACCTGGCCAGCGATCCATATCATCCACCGTCAGACTGATATTTTCCGGCGTTGCGCGCCGATGATGATATTGATCGGAGAAACTGGCACTCTTCCCTTCTCCAACTGACCGTTCCAGAAGCAGAGATAGCGTGGATCGTCCGGCTCGTGATTGCGGTGGAACTCACGATAATAGGCCAACGCCGACGTGCCTGGTACACCACCCTCAAAGACTGGATATCTAAACGAGCCCTCTTCATCCCCCGTTGCGACCAGCCAATGCTCCAGCTTCATCCATTCATCGTGCTTGCCCCATTCAGACAAGAGGGTAGCTGCGGCCCTCATTCGCTCAACAAGACTGATGCGCGGCTCCACTGCTGGATAAAAAATCTCTATCTCAAAAGGTTTCATTGAATTGCTCACGGTTGGTATGTGACGCGAATGAAGAGGCCAAGCCTAGCGTTCGATACACTCGCCAACATCATTCAGATCAAGAGGGCGAAAATAGCAGATCGGGATAACGAGGCAGCAAATTCTGGTCAGTGAGCCTTACCTCGATATCGTGAGCGATTCGCACGTGGTCCGGGTTGTCGATATCGAAAATCGCATCTGCCACGCTGATGATGATTGTCCCGATCAGACGGCCATTAGCATCGTGGACAGGCTCCAGTCTCGCGGCCTCCGGCACTTGCATGGACGATAGTTGCAGGGGCAAGTAGAGCATCCACGCAACGCTGGGCTTGTCGCGAAATACCGATTGATAGGTTGCAGGCTGCACAAAGAGCACTCTCGGCGCATAGAGTCGAACCGCAACTTCAATTATCTGCACCACCCCAGCCGCGTTCCAGGCAGACATATCTGGAACAGAAAGGGAAAGGATTTCGGGCGCCCCATCCTCATGATTGAACTGATAAGCAATGCTGGCACCTTCCCCTTCTTCCATCACGCCATTCCAAAGCGTGACATGTCGGCAAGAGGAAGCCGGCTCTCCTCGATAACGTTCGCGAAAATAAGCGATCAAGGCATCAGAAACCTTTTTCTCATCGAACACAGGATAACGAAAAGAGCCATCTATATCACCCGTCGCCAATAGCCAATTCTGTGGTCGCAAAGTCCGGTCTTGCTCACCTAATTTCAGAAAAATTTCATAGAGTGTTTCCAAGCGTTGAGCCAGGTCCTTTGCAACTGGCGGCGCAGGGAAGAGGATTTGAATGTCGAATGGCTGCATGATGTTAGATGTTGGGTCAAGGTAGATGGACCATTTGAATGGTCGGCGAAATCTGTGCGATAAAAGGAGCCATGTATTGGAAACACAAGGGATCCTGGAAATACCATCGCAATTGCACTGGTGGGCGCGGCATTGCAACCTCATGCTGCTTGCGAACCTTCTCAATCATTTCACTCATGATTTCCCGTTGAAAGGCGTACCTGAACTTATTCGGAGCGACAAAAAACTGGTCATATGCCGCCTTCGCCTCCATCAGCAAACATTCAGCCGGCTTGAATCCATCGAATTCCCGTTTTTTATATTTCCATTCAGTCAAAAACAGTGGCCCGGAAGGCATCCCGGTCACGCGGGCCTGATATTCCATCCATGATTTGTGTTCCTGGAACTGCTTGACGATAAGCTCCCCCGCCAGCGGCGGACAATCCCGACACTTATCGCGCGAAGCCGCATCCACCTCGGCCTTGGCCAGCGGTGAACTTTTGGCGTTCTCCGCCTCCGTGCGTCGCATCTCGATTTCCTCTCCAGCCACCACACCCCCTGCCCCACCCACGGCACGAGACATCCAGCGCTTGATCACGGGTAGCGCGCGTTGCGCCGCAGCGCGCCCGAGTTGAACGGCAGTGGCCGCCATTATTTTTTCTCCTTCATGCGTTGCAGTTCGTTGGTAAAAATGGCGTCGAAGTCGTCCAGCCTCTGTTCCGGCGTCGCCCCCGGTTTGCTCAGGTAGCAGCGAATCAGTTCGTCGCCGAACAAGCCCGGCGCCCCGGCCTCCAGGGTCATCATGTAGAGCAGATGCGACGTCGAGGTGAAACCGATGGCGCGGCCTCGCTCAAAGGCCGTGCGCATCCGTTCCACCACCTCGGCTCGGCCGGGGTCGCTGCGCATCTCTTCATGAGCCGCAAGGTACTGGTCAGCGGCGGCGGCAATGAAGTGTTGGGTATCGCTTTCCAGAAACTGCTGGTATTGCTCAGGGCTGAGTTCAATCATGATCACGTCCAATATGAACGGGACGGCCGTCCAGCAGAAAATGCCATTCCCGGATGGAGTCAAAGAAGCTCATGCGCTGCGCCTCATCGAGCCGCCGCGCCAGCGTCGCCAGCACGCGCGGATCCCAATACCGGACCAGGGCCGAACGGCCATCCGGCAAATGAAGATCCAAGCGCGCCTGCAATTGTTGAGCGAGTTCAGCCGTGCCAAGCGCTGCATAGAGCCAGGAAACAGACGGCCTGCCGCGCTCCAGGGCAAGCAACTGTTGGCAAAACGCCTCGGATTGCCATTGCACCGCCAGCAACCAGGGGCCACTGTCGATGAGTGACTCTTCTTCAGTCCCGTCGAACAAGCCCCATGCGCCCGGCTGGTCAGCCAAGCGCTCCGCAAAGTCCATCTCTGCGTAGTGAAATCCGTCGACCAGTACATGCAGGTGCTCACCCGGCAACGGCTCCGGCAAGGGTTTGATCCGGCCATGCAGCCATGACGCACTCATGTGCGCACCATCAAGCTCTGGCCAGACTGCGCTGCGGCAGCCAGGCAAGGCAGACAAATGGAAGAAGACGAAGAAGACGCTGGCGAGACCATCCGGTCATTGCCGCTGGCAGCCGCCTCAGCAGGCGCAGCCTGGCCAGCAGCTTGGCCCTCCGAGTGGGTGGCCACGCCCTGGCTGGCAATGAGCGTGGCACCACAGGCCGTGCGATCCCCGTCGCGCGCGGGTGCCTGCCCTCTGGACTTCATATCGCCCGCACCGGATGTGATAGGAAATGTCCCCTTGCATTTGGGACAGCTGGTCAAGTCGCCGACCCGCGCGACGGCCTTGCCATGAACGAGAAATGTCTGGTCGCCAGTGATGACCGTGCCACCATGACTGGTCTTGTCACCGACAACGATGAATGCCTGCCCCATGCGACTCTCCTTGCCAGCGCCTCTGCTGGAATTGATGAGCCGCTTCGAGTCGCAGCAAGGAGAATGACTCCCCGCCCAATTCAATCACCCGGTAAAAATCGAAATTCTACGAGCCTCAAGCCGGCGTGCCGGCATTGAGCACCTCATGCACGAAACGCAGCTTCTCCAGCACCGGCGTAGTCAAGGTGAAGGGATAGGAATCCGGCATCCCGATGCTGCGGTTCAGGCTGTTGAGCACATAGGTCAAGGCGAACCACTCGCGAACCAGCTCATCGAAGGAGCCCGCAGCCACGGGCGGCGCCTTGATCACCAGCTTCTGTTCGCCCTCGTGCCGCGGCCGCAACTGCACGCCGCAGGCATAGGCGGTCTCCAGCGTATCGAACATATGAAGATAATGGGCCCAGGTCTCGGCCCAGTCTTCCCAAGGGTGGCTGCTGGCATAGGCGCTGACGAAGTTTTCTTCCCAGTCGGGGCGCGGGCCGTTTTCGTAATGGGTTTTCAGGGCCGCGCCGTAGTCCTGGCGTTCGTCGCCGAACTTTTGTCGGAAAGGTGCCAGCCACTCGCTCGGCGCCACCAGCCGGTCGAAATAGTAATGTCCGCTCTCATGCCGGAAATGCCCCAGCAGCGTGCGATAGGGCTCGGCCATCTGCTCGCGCGCCTGCTCCCGATAGGCCGGATCGGCCTCGGCGATGTTGATGGTGATGACGCCATCGGCGTGCCCCGTCAGCACCCGTTCGCCATGCGGCTGGTCCTGCAGGAACTCGAAGGCCAGACCCGTTTCTTCATCTTCCATCTTCGGCACCGGCTGCAAGCGCAAGGTCCACAGCGAATGCAGCAGGCGCCGCTTGGCCGTTTCCAGACGGCTCCAGAGCACGCGGTTATTTCCTTCATCCAGCGTCGGAATCACCCGGGTCAGGCGGCAGGAGGCGCACAGCTCATGCGCTTCGCGCGCGTCGAGCATCCAGTTGCAGATGTTCTCGCGCCAATAGTTCAGGCATTGCTTGAATACCCGGCCTTCATTGTCCGGCCTGACGCTACGCCAGCGGCCTGGCCCTGGCCCGGGCTCGGCAGCCACCTCTTGAGCCGGCGGCGCATCCGGCTCCAATGGCAAAAAGCTGGCAATGGCCTGCAACTCGGGCTGATAACCCAGCATCCACCCGCAATTGCCGCAGACGGTGTTTTCAAAGAAGACTTGCAGGCCGCAATTGTCGCAATGGAAGGTTTTCACTGGCGCGCCCCCTATTCCTTGTCGTTGATATCGCTGCCACCAGGCAGAGGTGGCGTTCGGAAATTGGAACGACCAGGGCTCGATACGTTCCTGCACCTGGCAAGCTTGGCAGGTGCAAGTGTCTTCGAGGATGTCCACTCATGACAACAACAAGTTGTCGATGAGCTTCTAAATTGCTACTATCGCGGTCAAGGAGATGGCATTCCTCCTCTAACCGCCACCAACTTCACGTTGGGGCTGATGATGCCTACAGTGACCTGGCACCCCGGGGCTGTAGGCGTTCGCCTTGATGCTTCGCGCACCGCTCCGTGTGCCAGGACGATCCACTCGACCCCTGGTTCACATGAAACATTTCAAATACCCGGAACAGCTCTACCTGCTGCCCTACATCGCCAAATGGTGCCTCATCGCCTGCCTGATCGCGGTCCTGGCGGGCTCGGCCTCGGCCTTTTTCCTGTTTTCGCTGGAATACGCCACCCAGTGGCGCGAGGCGCACCCCTGGATTCTCTGGCTGCTGCCGCTGGGCGGCTTTGCGGTCGGCTGGCTGTACCTGCATACCGGCAAGCCGGTGGAAGCCGGCAACAACCTGCTCATCGATGAAATCCATGACCCCAAGAAGGTGATCCCGCTGCGCATGGTACCGCTGGTGTTGTTCGGCACCGTCATGTCGCACCTCTTCGGCGCCTCGGTGGGCCGCGAAGGCACGGCCGTGCAGATGGGCGGCGCACTGGCCGACCAGTTGACCCATGTACTGCGCCTGCGCCAGGAAGAGCGCCGCCTGCTGCTCATGGCCGGTATCAGCGCCGGCTTTGCCTCGGTGTTCGGCACGCCGATGGCCGGCGCCCTGTTCGGTCTGGAAGTACTGGCCATCGGCCGGATGCGTTACGACGCCATCCTGCCCTGCTTCGTCTCGGCCATCGTGGCCGACCAGGTCGGCCTGGCCTGGGGCGTGCATCACACCCACTACGCCATGAGCGGCAGCGCGCCCATCGCCTGGTGGAGCGTGGGTGCAGTCATCGTCGCGGGGGTGGTCTTCGGCCTGGTCGGCATGGTGTTTGCCAACAGCACCCACCGCCTCTCTGCCTTCATGAAGCGCCACGTCAGCTACGCCCCGCTGCGCCCCTTCATCGGCGGGCTGGTGGTGGCCCTGGCGGTCTGGGCGGTGGGCACGCATCGCTACATCGGCCTGGGCATCCCGGTCATCGTGGAAGCCTTCCAGCATCCCCTGGCGCCCTGGGATTTCCTGGGCAAGATGCTCTTCACCGTGACCTCGCTGGGTACCGGCTTCAAGGGCGGCGAAGTCACGCCCCTGTTCTACATCGGCGCCACCCTCGGCAACGCCATGGCCCCGCTGCTGCATCTGCCCTTCTCGATGCTGGCTGGCATCGGCTTCGTGGCCGTGTTTGCGGGCGCGGCCAACACACCGATTGCCTCCACCATCATGGCCATCGAACTGTTCGGCCCGGACATCGGCCCCTTTGCCGCCCTGGCTTGCGTGGTGGCCTATCTGTTCTCGGGGCATACCGGCATCTATCATGCGCAACGCGTGAGCCAGACCAAGCACGTTCCGCTGCCGGAAGGCATCAAGATCGCCGAGGTCAACGCCTACAAGACCCAGCGCAAGCGTGAGCTGGAACAGGCGGCTGCCGAGGGAGGCAATGCGCCATGAATGACATCACCGTACTGCGGCTGTACTTCCCGCTGGCCGCGCGCGCCCGGGCGACCCGTTTCTGGCACCGCCTGTCGGCCCCGGCCCTGGCCCGGCACCTGGTGGCCGTGGCCCATCGTGCGGGCATCGCCCAGGTCACCTTGCAGCCCATCAGTGCCGGTTATCTACCGGGCGAAAAGATGAGCCATCTCCATCCCGAGGTCAGCGCCATGCGTCATCCGCAGTGCCTGGAATTGCTGGACAGCGAAGCGCGCCTGCGCCGCTTCCTGCACGATCACCGGGAGGAACTGGACAAGGTCAGGGCGGTGCTGTTGAGCTGCGAGTTGCCGCTGGAGCAGTCGTGACGGTTGCCGGCGGTTGCTAGGGATAGGGATGCTGGAAGAATTGTTCACCTTGCTCGGTGAAGGCTTGGCGCAGAGGCCGCGGGATGGGCGCGAGCGGTCTTATCCTGCGTGAAACTTCAGCTTAAGCATCAAAAACAAGCTCCCTCGATATGGCCACGAACCACATGAGAGAGCTTGCAGATGGTAGGCAATACATCGCTCCCGTGTTGCCAAGATTACTGCTGCAGATGTGCCTTGTTGGCTGCGTCAATCTGCTCCTCGGCTACCTTGGCAAGCATCCTGCTCGTGGTGATTGCCAAGCGCAGCAGCGCCCCTCTATCCACTGCGCTCAGTAATGGTCTATCGTCGCTAGCTTCGATTTCGTTGAACTCCATCAGGGACAGCAGCGTTGCCATTCCATTGCCCACATCGTGGGCGTATTCGACAAGCATCTTCTTCTCGGAGGGAGGAACTTCGGTGTGGTGCCAGGAGAAAGACTTGAATAAGCGTGCGCGGGACACTTCTGACGTTTGAGTATCAGGCATATTGCCTCCTTGGGTCGTGGTGAGAAAACCCGCCGTGGGGCGGAAAGTCGCCTTGGGTGAATTCGAGTCGCCAAACCCGGGCCCATTTCTAATGGGTACTGAAGAATAGCAAGCGTGAAAAGGATGCGTCAACGCATACCATTCACCCGCCCCCGCTGCGCGAACGCGCGATAATTCACCTCAGCGAGTACAACCCCGACCGCCCATCGATGCCGCAGCCCGCCTGCCCCAGGAGCCCCCATGCCCACCGCCCCAAGCTTCACCCGCACCGTCCGCCACCCCGGCCCACCCGAGCCCGAGCGCATCGTCTCGCTCGCGGGCCAAGCCATGCATCTCGACTTCACCCTGCAAGCCGGCCTGAACCTGCGCGACGCCATCAGCCTGCCGCTGGCGCGTGCGGGTCTGGCGGGCGGCACCGTGCGCTTTGCCAATCTGCCACTGACTGCATTGCATTTCCTCATGCCCGCGCTGGCCGTAGATGAGCAGCACGCCGCCTTCTACAGCGCGCCCCATGCCATCGAAGAAGGCACCGTCATCGAGTACGCCTGTGCCACCTATGGTCGCAAGGAGGGCGAACCCTTCGTGCATTGCCATGCCGTCTGGCACGGTCGCGACGCTCAGCGCCAGGGTGGGCATCTGATGATGGAAAAGACCATCGTGGGCGCCGCCACGCCGGCGCAGGCCTGGGGCTTGCATGACGCCACCATGGCTACCCGCCATGACCCGGAAACCAATTTCACCCTGTTCTACCCGACCCGGCTATCCGAGCAGGCCGCCGCTGCGAGCGGCAAGCGCGTGGTACTGGCCCGCATCCGCCCCGACCAGGATTTGACGATGGCGGTCGAACAAGCCTGCGCCGCCCATGGCATCCGCAATGCCATCGTGCGCGGTAGCGTGGGCAGCATCATCGGCGCCGAGTTCGAGGATGGGCGGGTGCTGGAGGACCGCGCCACCGAAATCCTCATACGTGCCGGTGAAGTGCGCAATGGCGTGGGTCGACTGGATATCGGGCTCATCAATCCGCAAGGCCAGGTCTGCGAAGGCGTGCTGGCGCGGGGCTGCAATCCGGTCTTGATCTGCTTTGAGCTGGTGTTGGAAGAGCTGTGACGCCAAGCACCCTTTATCGTCAGAGGGAGACTTTTGAAACCTCATCACGAAGTCAAACGGCCCGCATCACTGCAGGCCGTTCCAATCAAGCTTAAACGGGAAACCCAGGCTTATCCCGCGGCCGCCTCCATCAAGCGCCCACCAGCTTCTTGAAGGTCGGCAATACCGCCTCGCCCTTGAACGGCTTGACGATCCACCCCTTGATGCCAGCCGCCTTGCCGCGTTCCTTCATGATGGGAGAGTTCTCGGTGGTGAGCATGATGATGTTCACGCTGGCATTGCCCAGTTCGCTGCGGATCTTTTCGGCCATGGTCAGGCCATCCATGTTGGGCATGTTCACGTCCGAGACCACCAGTTTGATGGACGGGTCGCCCTTGAGTTTGTTGAGGCCATCGCGTCCGTCCACGGCCAGCGCTACGTCCAGGCCGTTCTTCTTGAGGAAGTCGCCTACTTCGGCGCGCACGGTGCTCGAATCGTCCACTACCAGGATTTGTGCCATCTTGAATTCTCTTTCTTCACTAGGGGGGAGGTTACAGGGGGGAATCGTGTCAGAACAGCTCCAGCTCGCCCGATTCGAACAGGTCTTCTACCGAGATCTGGTTTTCGATGAAGTCTTCCGGTGACCATGAGAGGTTGAAGATGAAGCGTTGCAGCAGCACCAGCGGGGCATCATCGCCATCGCCCTTACGCAGCAGGTACTTGAAGCACAGTTGCGCATCTTCCGAACCGAAGGAAATGTAGCGGTGCTGATGGTTGATGATGATGGGCACCTGGCTCAACTGCTGGATCGGCTGGCTCTGGTTGATGAAGCGGTTCTTGAACCAGCCCCAGATCAGGTTGGTCAGTTCGCCCAGGGCATTGTTGAGATTGCGGAAGTCGCCCGACTCTTCGGGGGCCAGCGCCTGTAGCGTCTTCTGTTCGGCCTGCAGCATCATGTAGCCACGGCACCAGCTGCTTTCCAGCGGAATCAAGGTGAACACTTCGCCGAAGATGATGCGGTCGCGCACCAGGTAAGGCTGTTCGATCTCCACGCTCATGCCAGGGAACTGGCGCTCCAGCACCATGCGGCTGATCTCGGCGATGCCGCGCACCAGCGCGTTGGGATAGCGCTGACTGAAGATGGATGCCGCCACGGCCGGAGCCAAGGCGTCGATATCCTCGATGCGATAGACCGCACTGAACAGTTCGCTGTCGCGTTCGGCCAGCGGGGTATCGGCGCTTTCCCGGCGGCGACGCAGGAAGATGGGTAATTCAGGGCGGACTTCGCGAATGCGGCGCGCCAGTCCCAGGCCGCCGCCACCTTCGCCCAGGCCGGCCAGGCTTTCGGAGAGCATGATGCCGCCCAGGTCGACGTTGCTGCGCAAGACCGCCATCACGTGTTCTTCATGGGCCTTGAGGCCGACTAAGTGGTGACGTTCGCAGAAGGACTTGATGGTGGCGTAGCAATCGGTGTCGCGGTCCAGCACCAGGACTTTGCTGGTGATGGTGTTGTCGAGGCTGGCAGTGGCGTCCATGATGGTAGAGGTTCCCCGGGTCGTTGAAATGTCAGAACAGTTCCAGCTCGCCCGTGGTATCGACCTGTTCCTCGACCGAGACGGCAAAGTCCAGGTGGTCGTAGGCCGAGATGCACAGCGAGACGTGAAAGCGCGGCGCGTCCGCCAGGTCGATGGCGAAATGCCGCACGTGTGCGCAGTCGAGCTTTTGCAGGTAGGCCACACACTGGGTGTCGATAACGTTGGGCGTGGACATGCCCAGGTGCGGGAAGAAGCGCCCCAGCTCACGGTTGAAGATGCCGCAGCACAGGTTGCCGCATTCGGCGATGGCGTCCATGAAGGCTTGCTCGCCCATCTCGGCCGGGTTAGCCCGGGTGAGTCGGGCAAAATGCCCACGGGTAGCGGCGTCCGGGGTGAAGTGGAACATCACCATCAGACGAAACAGGTAAGAGGAAATGGTGAGCACCACCATCTTCTTCTCGACGATGGCGGCGACGTCGTCCAATACCGTGATCTCGGCACTGGCCTCAGACGGCACCAGGCTGCTGCGCAAGGCCTGCTGCAGCAAGGTATCGAAACCATCGCGCGCAGCAGCACTGATGCGTTGGTCAGGGATGCTCTCGGCCACCGCCTGCAGTTCGCTCATGTCATTGGCGCTCATGCCGCTTGGGCCAGGGCATCCCTGGTTTTCTTGTTGATCAGGTCCAGGCCGATGACGGCGCCCATGATCATCTTGCCGCCGGCCTGCAGGTCCTGGAAGGTGGTGGTGGTGATCAGGTCGTTCTGGTACAGGTTGTCACGATAGCTCTTGGACAGCTTCTCGGCGCGCTGCGCCAGGTCACGCACTTCCTGCGCCACCACGGCAAAGCCGCGGCCATGTACCCCGGCGCGGGCGGCCTCGATGGAGGCGTTCAGGGCGACGATGACGACCTGGTTGACGATCAGGGCAAACTCGTCATTCTTGCGGTGCATCTCGCGGTTGTGGGCGATGAGCTCGTTCATGTCATCGTGCCAGCGCTCGAAGGTACGCACCAGGCCCAGCAGCTTGCTGATGGTGTCCTGGGAATCGTCGCAGTTCTGCTTTACCCGCGAGAGGTGGTCCGATTGCTGGCTGGACAGGCGCGCCAGCATGGCTTCGCTGTCGCGGCGCAGTTCGGCCATGTGGTCTTGCGCGGCCAGGCGCTCTTGTTCAAGGTGCTGCTGGTGTGCGGCCCATTGTTCTTGCTGCTGGACCAGCGCGGCCTGGGCCTGGTCGCGCACCTGCTCCAGTTGAGCAGCGTCGATCAATTGCCGGGCGCGGCGTTTCTGGCGCAACCACAGGGCCGCCATGGGCAAGCCGGCCAGCACGGCGCCCAGCGCCACCAGGAGGATGGATTGGAACATGACTCTCTTCCTACTTCTCTACTTAGATGTCTGAACTCTGAACTCTGATCTCTGATGTCAGATATACCTCTCAGAGAGAGATCTGAGAGGTATATCTGAACAAGCCAGCGAACTCAGGCCACCTGCGAATCGCCGCCCTGGGGCAGCACCACCGGCTGGAGCACTTCCTGCGCACCCACCGGATAGGGTACGTCGATGCCATCGATTTCCACCGCCACGTTCTCGGGCAGCATCACGATGATCTGGAAGGGACGCAACGCCGCGCCTTCGTGGGTATCGGTGAAGCGGATCTCGATCTGGCCATGTTCACGGGTGACGAAGTCCAGCACCGCATCCATGCCCACGCCACGCCCCGAGACTTCGGTCACTTCGCTGCGGGTGGAGAAGCCCGGTTGCAGGATCAGGCGGGCGATCTCGGCGTCGGTGAGGACCTGGTCGATGCTGATCAGGTTTTTCTCGATGCCGATCTGGCGTACCTTGTGCAGGGCCAGGCCACGACCATCGTCGGACAAGGCCATCTGGAACATGTCATCCATCACGCCCATTTCCAGCTTGATGGTGCCGGCCTCGGGCTTGCCCTTAGCCAGGCGTTCCTCGGTCGATTCCAGACCGTGGTCCATGGCGTTGCGGATCAGGTGCATGAAGACGTTTTGCAACATCGGCGAGGCAAAGCTGTGGACCACGTAGCCGTTGTCGTCAATCGACACGACCGGTGCCGCCTTGCCGAGGTCGGCCGCCAGTGCCGGCAGCGACTCGATCACCGGCGCCAACACGTCTTCGATGGTGGCCGTACCCAGCAGGCGCAAGGTGCGGCGCACGTCGTTGCGCACGGCCACCAGTTCATGCAGGTTGGCGGTGTTGACGTTTTCCAGGCGCAGCAGGCTATCCTGGATGTGCTTGCGATCAATGGTCAGCACGTGGCGTTCATAGCCCGCGGCCACCTGGTCTCCGCCGGCATTGTTGCCGCGGCCCAGGGTGACGTCATTGATACGGGCATAGCGATCGATGACCTCGCGCACCTGGGCCAGTTGCAGCAACAGCTCTTCCTGGTTCCAGACGGCGCCGCTGGAAGCATGGCGCAGGTCGTCGTAGTGCTGTTCGGTGTGGTGAACCACGTTGGCCAGGTGCAGCAGACCATAAGTGCGGCCATTGCCCTTGATGGTGTGCATGTTGCGGAACAACTTGGCGATGGCAAAGGCCGTGGCTTGCGGGTTCTGGTGCACGATCTGCTCGTTCTCATCCAGGAAGCGGCGGGCGCTGCCGATGAATTCGGCGAACTTGGCCGGCGCCACCGCCAGGATTTCACCGATCATTTCCAGTTCGCGCTTCTGTTCGTTGGCTTCAGCGGCCAACTGGCGCAGCTCGGTCACGTCGCGCACGCACAGCATCAGGCGGATCACCATGTCGGCCTCATCGGTGATGGGCGACCAGGACAGGTCGAGGATCTTGACACTGCCATCGGCCATGGTCTTTTCGATTTCGCCCACCATCAGGTGTTCGTTGAATTCGAAGTTCATCACGTCTTCGCCGATGCAGGCGCCGCCGATGGCTTCGATCTGCGACAGGATATCGGCCCCCAGGTTGGTATTGGCAAAGACCAGTTCCATCACGTCGCGCCCGGCAATGTCGGTGGTGTCGAACACGGTTTCCAGGAAGGCCGAGTATTCCGGGTGGACCTTGTTGCCCTCCACGATGGTGAGGATGCCCTGCGGGATGTTCTGCAACATGGCCTGCATGTCGGCCGTCTTCTGGCGCACCTGGGCCGAGGCTTGTTCGATCTTCTCGACCATGCCGTTGAAGGCGACGATGGAGTGCCCCACTTCATCCATGCGCTGCACCGGCAGGCGACGGGTAAAGTCCTGGCTGGTGGCGATCTCGCCCATCATGGCGGCCATATTGCTGATGGGGCCGGTGATCTGGCGATACAGCAGCAAGCCGATGCCCCCCAGCAGCAGCACGGCCACCACGGTCACGATGCTGATGGTGGTGGTAGTCTGCGCCAGCTTGCCGTTGAGCGAGGCAATGGCGTTGTCCTTGAAGCGATTCTTTTCGATGCGCAAGGTATTGACGATGCCTTCCAGCTCGGTCTGGTACTGCATCACGCCGCCGAAGAACTGCGCCTGGGCGATTTCATTCTTGCCGGCCAGCTTGAACTTGGCCGTGGTGTCGATGGCATTGAAATAGTTATCCAGGCTTTCCTTGGCCTGCTCGATCAAGCCGCGCTGGGCCACACCTTCGGCCTGCTGGGCCTGGGCAGCCAAGGCTTTTTCCAGCACGGCCTTCTTGTCGGCCAGTTTTTCGTTTTCCTGCGCCACCAGTTGGTTGTCACTCTCGGTGACCATGACCATGGCGGCCAACTGCACGTCCTTCAACTGCCCCATCAAGTCCGCAGAGGCCAGCACACTGGGCATGACGCCCTCGGTGACCGAGCGCACCTCCACGGCGCTGCTACGGGACTGGTACATCGCATAACCGCCAATGCCAGCAATGGCGACGAAAGTAAGTATCACCAGCAAGGTGATACGCATACGGATGGTCATGGGATTCCTCTTGAGGTAGATGAACCAGCTCAATGTTTCAGTTCCCCCCTCAAGAAACTGAACGAATGCACAGCCGGTCTGGATGCGGGGCGAATTGTTGCATTGAAGTATTACTGCTGCGTGACAATATTTCCGCATGGCACAAAGGCGTTTTGGGCTCGCATTTTGCACCTTCATATAAGCGTGTTGCGCCAGCATCTTCCTACACCAGCTTGGGGAGCTGTCCGATGGGCCAATCCAGGCGTGGGGACTATGTTAATAACTATCGAAAAGCCTCCGCCACAATGACCAATGAGGGTCGCCCCATGAGCAAGAATATCCCCCTGCCCGAAGACACCACGCAGTCCACCGAGACCGCCTTGGACAAGACCAAGCCGCAGTCCTTGCCGCACGAGGCGGAGCAAGAGCGGCCCGCTCAAGTGGACCACCAGCCGCCGGCCTCCGAAGAGCATCCAATCTCGGTCGGCAAGCCCTGAACGGAGGCCTGATGCCATCCCCTGTCTCCCAAGACAACCAGGACCACGCTTACTCCGGCTTGCTGCAGCCCGGCCGCAATTGCTGGCGACTAGAACATGCGCAACGCTTCAAGCTGCTCATCGACGCCGCCGAGTATTTCCGCGCGCTACGCCTGGCGCTCCTGAATGCGCGGCGCAGCGTCTACATCCTGGGCTGGGATATCGATAGTCGTACCGTGCTGGTGCCCGGCATCACCGACGATGGCCTGCCGCCGCAACTGGGTGACCTGTTGCACGCGTTGGTGGAGCGCCAGCCGGATCTGCACATCCGCGTGCTGAACTGGGACTACGCCATGCTCTATGCGCTGGAGCGCGAATGGATCCTGGCCAGAAAGCCCGGCCGCTCACGCAACAAGCGCCTGCACTTTCGCACCGATGCGCGCCATCCGGTGGGGGCGTCGCACCATCAGAAGATCGTGGTCATCGACGACAAGCTGGCCTTCGTCGGCGGCCTGGACCTCACGCGCTGCCGCTGGGACACTCCCGATCATGCTATCGACAATCCGCTGCGCTGCGACCCGGACGGCAAGCCCTATGCGCCCTTCCACGACGTGCAGGCCATGGTCGATGGCAAAGTGGCGTGCGCCCTGGGCGAGCTGGCGCGGCGGCGTTGGGCGCTGGCCGGCTATGCCGAACGGCGAGCGCAGCTATCGGCAGCACTGGTGCTGCCCGCCGAAGATCCCTGGCCGGCGGCGCTGGAACCGGACCTGCGCGATCTCTACATCGGCATCTCGCGCACCGAGCCGGCCTACGAAGGCCGCCCGGGTGTCTTCGAAGTGCGCGAGCTCTACCTGGATGCCATTGCCGCAGCGCGCGAGCAACTGTTCTTCGAGAACCAGTATTTCACCTCCAACGTACTGGCCGAAGCCATCGGCGCGCGCCTGCGCGAGCCGCAGGGCCCGCAAGTCGCCGTCATCTCGCCGCAGACCCAGAGCGGCTGGCTGGAACAAGCCACCATGGGGGCCTTGCGCGCGCGCATCCATCATCGTCTGAAAAGCGCATTGAAAAATCAGGGGCAGCCTGCCACCGCGCGCTACCAGATGTATTGCCCGCACCTGCCCGGTCTGGAGGATGGCTGCTGCCTGAACGTACACAGCAAGGTGTTCGCCATGGATGACAGGCTGTTCTCGGTGGGCTCGGCCAATATGAGCAATCGTTCCATGGGCTTCGATACCGAATGCAACCTGACGCTGGAAGTCCAGGGCGATGCGGCCAAACAGGCCGAGCTCCGCGCCGCCATCGCCCTCATGCGCAACCGCTTGCTGGCCGAACATCTCGGCGTCTCGCCAGCAGCAGTACAACAGGCGCTGCAGACCGAAGCCGGCCTGCACGGTGCCATCGCCCGCCTGCGCCAGCCGGGGCAGCGCGAGTTGCGGCCGCTGGACCCGCGCCTGATCCCGGAGCTCGATGCGCTCACCCAGGACAACGCGGTATTCGACCCGGAGCGCCCCATCAGCCCCGATGAAATCGTCGATGCCTATGTGCCGCGCAGTGCCCGCAAACCGGTGCCGCGCCGCATGATCGGTCTGGGTGTGCTGGCCGTGGCGCTGGTGGCCTTCGCGCTGGCTTGGCGCTTCACGCCGCTGCGAGAATGGATCAACCTGGCCTCGCTGATTGCGCTGGCGCGCAGCGTCGACCAGATGCCCTTCACCCCGGCCATCGTGATTGCCGCCTTCGTGGTGGCGGGCATGTTGATGGTGCCCATTACGGTCTTGATTGCGGTGGCCGGCGTGGTGTTCGGGCCCGTCAATGGCGGCCTGTATGCCAGCGCCGGCGTAGGCTTGAGCGCCCTGCTCGGCTTTGGCCTGGGGCACTGGCTGGGACATGATGCCCTGCGCGAGATGCTGGGGCCGCGCATCAACAATCTCAGCCGCCGCTTCGCCCAGCGCGGCATCGCCGCCATGGCCGTGGTGCGGCTGCTGCCCATTGCGCCCTTCACCGTGGTCAACGTGGTGGCCGGGGCCTCGCACCTGGGCTTGCGCGATTACCTGCTGGGTACCTTGATCGGCATGGCGCCGGGCATCGTGTTGACGGTCGTGTTCTCGCACAACCTGGCCGAGGCGATCCGCCACCCCAGCCTGCAGACCATGCTGGTACTGGCCGGCGTGACAGCGGCATTGATGTTGACCGCATTCGGGCTGCAAAAGCTGCTCAAGCCGCGCCAGCGCAACCAGGGACGTGCCCAGCGCCAGCCGGGTGTTCTCCAGGAAGCGGTCCATGACGAGCAGGTGGAGGCGCACCGGGCCTGATGAGTACCACCGCCAGCCATCCCACGCCCACGGGCAAGCTCTCACCGCGCCAGCCAGAGCACGGCGTGAGCGCGCATAGCGACACCGAACTGGTGCTCACGGCCGATGTACCCTTGCACAACCTGGATCCCTGGCCCCTGAAGGTAGCGACCTACAACATCCATGGCGCGCGCGGCACCGATGGCCTCTTCTCGCCTGGACGCATCGCCCGGGTCTTGCAGGAAATCGATGCCGACATCCTGGCCTTGCAGGAAGTGCCGCTGGGCGGCGCAAGCCAGGTGGACGTACTGGCGCTGCTGCGGGAAGCAACGGGACTGTTTGCGGTCGAAGGCCCGACCCTGCAAAGCCCCGAGCGGCGCTACGGCAATGCGGTATTGAGCCGCTACCCGGTGCTGGCGACGCAGAACATCGACCTCTCCTTCGGAAGCCGCGAACCGCGTGGTGCGCTGGATGCCGACATCGATTGCCGCGGCCACATGCTGCGCGTGATCGCCACTCATCTTGGACTCAAACCAGCCGAACGGCGCGCCCAGATCAAGCGGCTGCTGCAGGCCTTCGATACCGACCAGGCGCCGGTGATCCTGATGGGTGATGTCAATGAATGGTTCATGTGGGGCCGTGCATTGCGCTGGCTGGTGTCGCACTTCGAGGCAGCGCCGGCCCCGCGTACCTTCCCCTCGCGCTGGCCGCTGTTTGCGCTGGACCGCATCTGGATCAGTCCGCGCCAGCGCCTGCTGCAGGTCCACGTGCATCGCTCGCCGCTGGCACGCGTGGCTTCCGACCATTTGCCGCTAGTGGCGCATATCGATGGTTGAGGCAAAGCTGGCCCGACTCGGCAGCTTAAATATCAGAGATCAGAGGTCAAAGGACAGATATCAGCGTGCGCTACGTCCGCAGTTCCACAGCTTGATTGCCAACGCGCTCCAGATCAGCAGGAACAAGGCATTTCCAGGCAACCAGATCATCTGGGTCCAGACGTAATCCCATACCCATAACGAGACCACCTCGCGGCAATCGCAGAGGTGGTCGGCATAGAACCATGGCCCGCCGCGCGCGGCCACAAATGGCTGCCACAGCACCCCCAGCAGCAGCGGAATCCCGACCAGGCCCGCCATGCACCAGCGGCGCGTCCTGCGCTGATGTCCATGGCGCTCAATGCCCCGCAATGAATCCTGGTCGCGGCATGGCCGCAACGTGTCGATGTGCATATTGCCCCCTTGCACTGGCATGTCTTGCATGTGTGTGTATCCCCTGGCCACCGCAACGCCGTCATGAAGACGCCCAAGTGCGCAACGGCAGCCGTAATCCAGCCTGCCGCGAGGGAAAGCCGGTGATATCTGATCGGATCAACGTATGGTGAGGAAACGCCACTTTGCAAGCAGCGAACAGGAAGAAACAGGCCGCCCCCCTACTGAGCAGCTCGCATTTCCCGCGGGCAGCCCTCCGTGCCCACTACGGAGGGGAGAAGACGATTTGGCGTCACTTAAAGACGACTTCAGGTCACCGAAAAATGCCAATGATCCTGTTTTTTGACGCAAAAGTTCACTTGCCCAGAACCAATACGATACGTTTCGTCTCGGATTCTAGGTGCAAATTATCTACTGCTCAATAAAATTTACGCTTGTTGGCTCGAATGCTTACTCGTGCTCAGAAAGGGTGAGGGTAGCGCGACGCTCCCCAGGACCAGTTTCAGTTGGGACTGAACCTGGCGTTCATCGATATCCGCACTGCCGGTCAACAGGCGCTGCAGCAAGGGGGCGTACAGCAGATCGAAGACCAGGTTGAGGTCGGCATCGTCCCGGAACTCGCCGCGTTGGGCACCGCGGCGCAGCACATTGACCAGCGCCAGGCGGCGCGGCTCCAGGTAATGGTCATTGAAGATGCGCTTGCTCTCTTCATCGAACTGGGCCAGAGCGATCATCTCGCGCACCACCCGGCCGGACTTGCCACGCAACAGTTGGGACAGTTGCAGCATGTGCTGTTCGATGTCTTCGCGGGCAGCACCGCTGTCGCCCAGGGGCGGCATCGGCTCTACTGCACGCAACAAAGCTTCCATGGCCAGGGCGCTCTTGTTGGGCCACCAGCGATAGATGGTGGCCTTGCCCACCCCAGCGCGGGCAGCCACGCCTTCCAGGGACAGCTTGTCGAAACCGATCTCCTCGAGCATCACATACGTGGCATCGAGGATGGCGTCATGACTGACGGCATTCCTGCGGCGACCGGTGGCCGGATCGGAGATGAAGGTGAGAGAAATGATGTGCTCCAGATGGCAAAGGCATGTTTTCCGTCTTCATTAACGACATGCTTTTCGACAACTTGAGCATTTGACAGCAAAAAAATGAAGTTTTTTGTCAGCCCCCCCCTACCTGGAGACTTACTGGCGGCTCACCGGGTCCAGCCAGCGTCCGAAGCGGTCCAGGCGTGGTTTGAAATACTGGTCGGCATTGAGCGAAAAGGCGATGCGGCGGGTACGCCCCATCAGCTCGTTGCGGGCAAAAAAGCCGAAATAGCGCGAATCCATGCTGTTGTCGCGGTTATCTCCCAGCATCATGTAGTGATCGACCGGCACCACCACCGGGCCGAAGCTGCTGTGCAGGCTGGGATGCGCTGCCGACAGCCGCACCAGGTGGTTCATGCCATCGATGCTTTCATCGCGGTAGCGGGCCTGATCCATCCTATCGCCTTGCTCTGGCTGGGCCCGGGCCGGGCCATAGCTGGCGGCCTGACCGTTGATATAGAGCACGTTGTCACGCAGCTCCACCACGTCGCCGGGCAGGCCGACGATGCGTTTGAGCAGCAGTTCGCCGGCCTGGCGCGAATCGACCGTCACAATGTCGCCGCGCTGCGGCTCGCCCAGGCGCATCAGGCTGATGTGGGTCAGCGGCAGGCGCAGGTCATAGGCCAGCTTGTCGACCAGAATGCGATCGCCCACCATGACGGTGGGCAGCATGGAGCCGCTGGGCACCACGTTATAGTCGGCAATGGCACTGCGAAACACCACCATCAGGGCGATGAAGGCCAGCAGCCCCTTGTTCTGGGCGAGCAGTTGACGGATGGTGCTAGGCATGACGGACTCCTGATGCACGGGCATGGTGGAAGATTGCTTCATATCCTACCTCAACCGGACCGCATCAGTCCCAGCGCGCCGGCAGCGAGCGCAAGGGCGAGGCCGGTCGATCCCAGTACATCGGGCTGCCGGCCACCTGCAGCGGCGAACGCAGGCGCTGGGCCGGGCCCCAGGCGGTGTGCTCGATGCGGGAATCCAGGTCCTCCGCCGTCTCGGCGGCGAAGTTAGGCTGCGCCGGCGCTGCCGGATAATCGGCCAGCAGCCGTGCGGTACGTGCCAGCGACAGCCGGTACTGGCTGCCCTGCCCGCTCTGCTGGCGCAAGGCCAGCCCGCGCAGGACCGAGGCAGCCAGCAGGTAGCCGGTAGCGTGATCGAGCGCCTGCACCGGCAGGGGGACAGGTTGATCGCTACCCTTTTGCTTCATACCGAAATCGGCAATACCTGAACTCATCTGCACCAGACTATCGAACCCGCGACGCCCGGCCCAGGGGCCGCTCCAGCCATAGGCGTCCAGTGCCACATCCACCAGGGCCGGGTTGAGCGCACGTCGCCTCTGTGCACCCAGCCCCAGGTGTTCCAGCGCATCCGAACGATAGCCATGTACCATCACATCGGCCTGGGCCAGCAGCGTTTCGAGCGTGGCGCGATCCTCTGGACGATCCAATTCCAGCTGGGCGCAGCGCTTGCCCAAGGTCATTTCCGGGACCACGCCGGGTTCGTTCCAGGAGGCTGGGTCGATACGCAGCACATCGGCGCCAAAGCCGGCCAGAAAGCGCGTCGCCGTCGGTCCGGCCAGCACCCGGGTCAGGTCCAGCACCCGCACCCCGGCCAGCGGGCGAGCCGGATCGACAGGATGCCGGGGCTGCACCGAGCCCGCAAATACCTGGCGCGCCACCAGCGGCTCGGCGGCCACTGCGGCCCCCTGCGGATGGGCAGCCCAGTCCGCCTGGCTGCGCATTTGGGCTGCGCAGCCGCCATGGGCGACAATCGCCGTTTCCAGCTCGGTACCGGCCCAACGCACCACTTCGCCTGCCACATCGGCGCGGCTGGCCTGTTGCGGGTCCAGTCCCAGTACCTCCAGGGCCGCTACGCGGTGGTGTGCGGCATTAGTATGCAGCCGGATCCAGCCATCGGCGGTCCGGTAATCGCCGGCCACCGCATCCCACAACGAAGGCGCTTGCCAGCCTTGCGGCCGTAGCGAGGCCGAGAACCACCGCGAGGCCAGCCGGCGCTCGCAAACCACCTGCGGCAAAGGCGCGCCGCCGGCCTGCACCAGTTCGGCCAGGGCCAGCCCGGCGGCCGCCACCGAGGCCTGCGCCAGGTCGCTGGTGGCAAACACCGAAGGCAAGGCGCCCTGGCCGCTCAACTGCACGGCTGACAGCGTGGCAGCCGGGCCATTGAGGGCTTGCCAGATCTCGGTCAGCATGGCGTGAGCGGTAGTGGTATGGGTCATGAGGTGCTCCGTGGCAAATCTTGGCAAATTGATTGAATACCGAATCAGGAGCTTACCCGATTCGCTTTCCTGACAGAATTGTCATGTTGATGTCAGCATGAGGTCGAGGGCCGGCCATTACATTAGGGCCTAAGCCGGGGTCGGCCGCCAGCGCTGAGGGGCGTGGCAAGCCGACCTGTTCTCGATCCGCAAGCCATCTTCGTGAGTCCTATGGTCGTCCCGTTTCGCCGCGTCGCAGCCAGCGTCAGTTCCCGTCATTTCACTCATCCCCCCCACAAATCCCCCTTCCGCGCCAAGAAGGGAATGACGGTGCTGGCGCTGGCCGCGCTGCTGGGCGGTTGCGCCGTCGGCCCCGATTACGTGCGACCGGCCATGGACCTGCCGCAGGCCTACAAGGAACAAGGCCCCTGGAAAGTGGCCGCGCCGCGCCCGGTCGATGACCGCCAGCATTGGTGGGAAGCCTATGGCGACCCTATCCTGAATGACTTGATCGCCCAGGCCAACGCCGCCAACCAGACCATCCAGCAAGCCGCCGCCCAATACCGCCAGGCCCAGGCCACTGCCGCAGTGGCGCGTGCCAGCCTGTGGCCGACCGTGGGTGCGCAGACCGGTGCCACCCGCGCCCAGACCAATACCAACGGCGTGCAACGCCTGGGCGACAACTACACCGTGGGCCTGAACGCCTCCTGGGAAGCCGATATCTGGGGCCGCATCCGGCGTGGCGCCGAGGCCGGTGACGCCAACGCCCAAGCCAGTGCCGACAGCCTGGCCGCAGCGCGCCTGACAATCCAGGCCACGCTGGCTCAGGATTACCTGCAACTGCGCGTGACCGACCTGCAAAAGGATTTGTATCGCCGCACGGTAGCGGCCTATACCCGTTCGCTCGAATTGACCACGCACCAGTACCAGGCCGGCACCGCCCTACGCTCGGATGTGGCGCAGGCCGAGACGCAGTTGCGTTCGGCCCAGGCGCAATGGATCGACCTGGACGCCACCCGCAACCAGCTCGAACACGCCATCGCCATGCTCATCGGCAAGGCCCCGGCAGCCTTCTCGCTGGCCCCGCTGCCCCCGGCCGATGCCAACGACAGCGCCATCGATGCCAATGCCCAGCGCCTGCAGGCCAGCCTGCCGCAGATTCCGGCCGGCCTGCCCTCGGACCTGCTGGAGCGCCGCCCCGACATCGCCAATGCTGAACGCCTGGCCGCCGCTGCCAACGCCAACATCGGCGTGGCCCGTTCGGCTTACTTCCCCACACTCACGCTCTCGGCCAGCGGCGGCTACAACAGCCTGGCCTTCGGGCAATTGTTCGACACCCCAAGCCGGGTCTGGTCGCTGGGCGCAGCGCTGGCCGAGACCATCTTCGATGGCGGCGCCCGCAGCGCCCGCAACGATGCTGCCGTGGCCACCTATGACGCGGCCGTGGCGCAATACAAGCAGACCGTGCTGGCCGGCTTGCAGGATGTGGAAGACAACCTCTCCACCCTGCGCGTGCTGGACCAGGAAAGCGCGGTCCAGGCGCAAGCCGTCAAGTCGGCGCAACTGGCCGAGCGGCTGGCGATGAGCCAGTACCAGGCCGGCACCGTGACCTATCTATCGGTGGTGACCACCCAGGCCACCTCGCTGACCAACCAGCGCAGCGCGGTGACGCTGCTGGGCCGCCAGTTGGTGGCCAGCGTGGCGCTGATCAAGGCCACCGGCGGCGGCTGGCAGGTCGGGCAGCCCGACCCGGCCACGCCAGCCGCGCCGATGGCGGCGCGCTGAGTTCCTTCCTTATTCCGATACAACCGCGACCCTTTCAGGACGAGTTTCAGGCATGAACACCTCACCCACGCCTCGCACCCCTAGTACCCCTAGCACCTCGAGTATGTCGTTCAAGCGCACCACCCTGGCCGTGGGCATCAGCACGGCCCTGCTGCTGGCCGGCGGCATCGCCGCCTGGAGCACCATGCAACACGCCAGCGCGGCCGACCAGCCCACTACCAAGACCGCACCACCGGTGGCGGTGACGCTGGCACGGGTGCAGGAACGCGACGTGCCGCTCTACCTGGCCGGCGTCGGTACCGTGACGGCCAATGCCAGCGTGGTGGTCAAGACCCGCATCGATGGCCAGCTGGACAAGGTCGGATTCAAGGAAGGCGAAGACGTCAAGAAGGGCCAACTGCTGGCCCAGATCGACCCGCGCGCCCTGCAGGCGCAACTGGCGCAAGCAGAGGCACAACGCGCCAAGGACGCCGCCAATCTGATGAATGCCCGGCTGGACCTGCAACGCTACACCACCCTGCGCAGCCAGGATGCCGCCACCCAACAGCAGCTCGATACGCAAAAAGCCCTGGTGGCGCAGTTGGAGGCGGCCGTCAAGACCGATGAAGCGCAGATCGCCTATGCCAAGGTGCAACTGAGCTACACCACCATCACCGCCCCCATCTCGGGCCGCGTCGGCGCGCGCCTGGTCGATCCGGGCAACATCGTCCATGCCGCCGATGCCACCGGCCTGGTGGTCATCAACCAGATCGATCCGATCACACTCATGTTCACCCTGCCCGAAGAAGCGGTGAGTGGCATCAACCGCGCCCAGCGCAACAGCCAGCAGCCGCTCAAGGTGATCGCCTATGCCCGCGATTCGCAGGAAGTGCTGGCCACCGGCAAGCTGGTCTTGCTGGACAACCAGATCAATACCAGCAATGGCACCGTGCAACTGAAGGCCCGCTTCGACAATGCCGAGCACAAGCTGTGGCCGGGCCAGTACGTCAATGCGCGCCTGCAGATGACCGATCATGGCAGCGCCCTGACGGTGCCGGCTGCGGCCATCCAGCGCAACCAGCAAGGTACCTACGTCTATGCCATCAACCAGGACGACCAGGCCAATATGCAAGCGGTCAAGGTCGATCGCATCCAGGATGGCATCGCCGTGCTGGCCGCGGGCAGTGGCGTGACGGTTGACCAGCGCGTGGTCATCGATGGTCAGTACAAGCTCAAGCCGGGTAGCCGCATCGTCGAGAGCAAGCCGCAGCCGGCCAAGGCGGCTGGTGCTGGCGCGGGATCTGTTGGCACCGAAGCGAAAGGAAGCACCAAGTGAGCGTTTCCGCCGCCTTCATCAAGCGCCCCATCGGCACCACCCTGCTGGCGCTGGCCATCCTGCTGGTGGGCATCGCGGTCTGGCCGCTGCTGCCGGTGGCGCCGCTGCCGCAGGTCGATTTCCCCACCATCCAGGTCACCGCGCAATTGCCCGGGGGCAGTCCCGAGACCATGGCCTCCAACGTGGCGCAGCCGCTGGAGCGGCAGTTCTCGCTCATTGCCGGCCTGTCGCAGATGACCTCGCAGAGTACCCTGGGCACCACCCAGATTACCCTGCAGTTCGACCTCAACCGCAGCATCGACGCCGCCGCCCTGGATGTGCAAGCGGCCATCAATGCCTCCACCGGACAGTTGCCCGCCAACCTGCCCAGCCCACCGACCTTCCGCAAGATCAACCCAGCCGACTCGCCCATCATGATCATGTCGGTGCAGTCCGATGCGCTGCCACTGACGGTGGTCAACGACTACGCCGACAACATCCTGGCCCAGCAGATCTCGCAGATCTCCGGCGTGGGCCTGGTCAATGTCAACGGCCAGCAAAAGCCGGCGGTGCGCATCCAGGTCGATCCGGCCAAGCTGGCCACGCTGGGCATCAGCCTGGAAGATATCCGAGGGGTGATCGCCACCACCACCGTGAACCAGCCCAAGGGCACCGTCGATGGTGCGCGCCAGGCCTTTACCGTCTATACCAACGACCAGTTGCTCAAGGCCGAGCAATGGAATGACATGGTCCTGGCCTGGCGCAATGGCGCGCCGATCCGGGTCAAGGACATCGGCGTGGCCGTCGATGGCCCGGAAAACAACAAGATCGCCGCCTGGGCCTTCTCCGGTGCGGCCAATACCGCTGACCACACCATCACCAATGGCCGCTCCATCGTGCTGGCCATCACCAAGCAACCCGGTGCCAACGTGATCGAGACGGTCGGTCGCATCAAGGCGGCCATGCCGCGCCTGCGCGCCGCCATTCCAGCCGCCATCCACGTCAATACCCTGATCGACCGCACCCAGACCATCCGCGCCTCGGTGGAAGATGTGGAATTCACGCTGGTGCTGACCATCGCGCTGGTGGTGATGGTGATCTTCGTGTTCCTGCGCAACGTGGCCGCCACGCTGATCCCCTCGGTGACGGTGCCGCTGGCCATCATGGGCACGGCCGGCGTGATGTACGTGGTCGGCTACAGCCTGGACAACCTGTCGCTCATGGCATTGACCATCGCCGTGGGCTTCGTGGTGGATGACGCCATCGTGATGCTGGAAAACATCTACCGCTACGTCGAAGAAGGCATGACACCGCTGGAGGCGGCCTTGAAAGGCGCGGGCGAGATCGGCTTCACCATCATCTCGATCTCGGTGTCGCTGGTGGCGGTGTTCATTCCGCTGCTGTTGATGGGCGGCATCGTGGGCCGCCTGTTCCGCGAGTTCGCGGTGACGGTGACGCTGACCATTGGCGTGTCGGTCATCATCTCGCTGACCTTGACCCCCATGCTGTGCTCTCGCTTCCTGAAGAATGAACATGGCCGCCAGCACGGCAAGCTGTACCAGTGGTTCGAGCGCTGCTTCGATGCCATGCTCAATGGCTACAAGCGTGGGCTGGACGTGGTGATGCGGCACCAGTTCATCACCTTGATGAGCTTCATCGCCACGGTGGCGCTGACGGTAGCGCTGTTCATCTTCATTCCCAAGGGTTTCTTCCCGCAGCAGGACAATGGCGTCATCGTCGGCTTTGCCGAATCCTCGCAGGACACCTCTTCGGCGGCCATGCATGAGCGCTTGCTGAAGGTGGCCGACGTGGTACGCCAGGACCCGGACGTGATCGGCTTTGCCATGAGTGCCGGTTCCACTACCTTCAACACCGGCCAGTTCTTCATCGCCCTCAAACCCAAGGATGAAGGCCGCACCACCAATGCCGACGAAATCATTGCCCGCCTGCGCCCCAAGGTGGCCCGCATCGAAGGCGTGAACCTGTTCATGCAGGCCAGCCAGGACATCAACGTCGGTGGTCGCCTCTCGCGCACCCAGTACCAGTACACCATCACCGACACCGACCTGGATGAACTGAACGTGTGGGCGCCGCGCATGTTGGAACGCTTCCGCCGGTTGCCGCAATTGACCGACGTCGCCTCGGACCAGCAGAACCAGGCGGCCGCCGCGGTGATCACCATCGACCGGGCACGCGCCTCCAGCTTCGGTATCTCGCCGTCGCTCATCGACGCCACCATCTACGACGCCATCGGCCAGCGCCAGGTTGCACAATACTTCACCCAGATCAACAGCTATCACGTGATCCTGGAAGTCACGCCGCAACTGCAGAAGGATCCTTCACTATTCGATAAACTCTACCTGACCTCGCCCCTGACCGGGCAGCAGGTGCCGCTATCGACCTTCGTGAAGATCGATACCAGCAAGACCTCCTATCTGTCGATCAGCCACCAGAGCCAGTTCCCGGCGGTGACCATTTCCTTCAACCTGGCCAAGGGGGTGTCGCTGGGCGAGGCAGTGGACGTGATCCAGAAGACCAAGGATGAGATGGGTGTACCCCAGACCCTGGTGGGCAACTTCCAGGGCACGGCCAAGGCCTTCGGCGATTCGCTCTCCTCGCAGCCCTACCTGATCGCGGCGGCCTTGATTGCGGTCTACATCGTGCTGGGCCTGCTCTACGAGAGCTACATCCACCCGCTGACCATTCTCTCCACCCTGCCCTCGGCCGGCGTGGGGGCGCTGCTGATCCTGATGATAGGCGGCTATGACCTGTCGGTGATTGCCTTGATCGGCATCATCCTCTTGATCGGCATCGTCAAGAAGAACGGCATCATGATGATCGACTTCGCCCTCACCGCCGAGCGCACCCAGGGCATGAAGCCGGAACAGGCGATCTATCAGGCCTGCCTGCTGCGCTTCCGCCCCATCATGATGACCACCATGTGCGCCCTGCTCTCGGGTCTGCCGCTGATGCTGGGCCATGGCGCGGGCTCCGAGCTGCGCCGCCCGCTGGGCTATGCGATGGTGGGCGGGTTGGTGCTGTCGCAGGCCTTGACGCTGTTTACCACGCCGGTGGTCTACCTCTACCTGGACCGTGCCCACTACTGGTATGAGCGCAAGAAGAAGGCGCGCCAGGAACGCAAGGCGGCGCGCCTGGCGCAAGGACATTGAACATTGACGCGTGGCACATGACCAATGAAAAGCCGGGAGGTAGAATCCGGCATGAGCTGCCGCCAGGAAACCCCATCCTGGCGCAGCCAATGGAGACCGCATGAAGATCCTGATCGTCGAAGATGAACAAAAGATGTCCGAGTACCTCTGCAAGGGGCTGACCGAGCAAGGTTGTGCGGTCGATGTGGCTTATAACGGGGTGGATGGGCAACACCTGGCGATCCAGCACGACTATGACGTCATCGTGCTGGACGTGATGCTGCCGGGCATCGATGGCTTTGCCGTACTGCGCTCGCTGCGCACGGTCAAGCAGACCCCGGTGATCATGCTGACCGCGCGCGACAGCGTGGAAGACCGCATCAAGGGCTTGCACGATGGCGCCGACGACTACCTCATCAAACCCTTTTCCTTCCTCGAACTGCTGGCGCGCCTGCAGGCGCTGACCCGCCGCGGCCGCGTGCAGGAAGCGCCGCAGTTGCGCATCGGCGACCTGCAGATCGACCTGATCTCGCGCAAGGCCTTCCGTGGCGGCTTGCGCATCGACCTGACCGCCAAGGAATTTGCGCTGCTGGCCGTGATGGCACGACGCCAGGGTGAAATCCTCTCCAAGACCGCCATTGCCGAACTGGTCTGGGATATGAACTTCGACAGCAATACCAACGTGGTGGAAGTGGCCATCAAGCGCCTGCGTGCCAAGATCGACGCGCCGTTCGAGCAAAAGCTGCTGCACACCGTGCGCGGCATGGGCTATGTGCTGGAGCCGCGCGCCACGGCCGATGCCAGCGATGACTGAGGCCCAGTCCGCCGCCACCTCCCCGAGCGGCAAAAGGCGCCGCCTGCCGCTGCGCCAATCGATCACGGCGCGCCTGGTGCTCATGTCGGCCGCCTCGGCCCTGCTGATCTTTGCCGTGGCTGGAGTGGCGCTCTACACGGTCTTGAAGGGGGAGTTGCTGCGCCACGAGCGCGATGGCCTCATCACCACCCTCAACGACATCAGCTACCAGATCGAGCGCGCCGGCAATACCGAGCGCTGGAGCCGGGTACAGATGAAGCTGGCCGCGCTCTCGCAGGGCGACCAGCACGTTTTCTTCTGGATTGCCAGCGACAATGCGCAATTCACCTTCGGCGACCTGACGCGCCTGAACCCGGCGGCCATCTCGCATGATGACGGCAAATCGGTGGGCCGCCTGCATCTACCAGGGCGCCGTTATCCGCTGCACATCATGACGCGCACCCTGCCAGCGCTGGACGAACGGCCCGAGGTACGTGTCACGGTGGGGGTCGATGGCGCGCCGTATTTCGAGATGCGCCGCACCTTCCTGCTGGCCACCACCATTTCTTCCCTGCTGGGCATCGTGTTGGCCGTCATCTCCAGCTACTGGATTGCCCGCGCCGGGCTGGCGCCGCTGCGTCGCATGTCGGCTCGTGCCCAGAGTTTTTCGCCGCGCAAGCTGTCGGCACGAATGCCGGTAGAAGCGCTGCCGGAAGAACTGTCGGTGCTGGCCGACGCCTTCAATGGCGCGCTGGAACGCATCGAACAAGCCTATACCCAGCTCGAAGCCTTCAATGCCGACGTCGCCCATGAATTGCGCACGCCGCTGGCCAACCTGATTGGCCAGACCCAGGTGGCGCTGGCGCGCGAACGCAGTGCCGGCGAATTCAAGGATGTGCTGCAATCGAACCTGGAAGAGCTGGACCGCATCCGCTCCATCGTCAATGACATGCTGTTCCTGGCCCGCTCCGACCAGGGCGAAGCCGCCACCGCCCGGGTGCCGGCGCGAGTGGCCGATGAAGTGCACAAGACCGCGGATTTCTTTGAATTCGTGCTCGACGATGCTGGCATGGGCATCACCGTCACCGGCGACACCACCACCACGGCCACCATGGAAACGGCGCTCTTCAAACGCGCCCTCACCAACCTGATCCAGAACGCCATCCAGCATTCCCCGCAGGGAGCGCAGTTGCGCATCGATATAGCGTCGGGCCAGGACATGGTCAGCGTGGCCGTGACCAACCCTGGTCCGGCCATCGATGAACAGCACCTGCCGCGACTGTTTGATCGCTTCTACCGGGTCGACAGCGCGCGCCAGGACATCAACGGCAGCCATGGCCACGGCCTGGGCCTGGCCATCGTCAAGGCCGTGGCGCGAATGCATGGCGGACGCGCCTTCGCCAGCAGCAGCGACGGGCACAACACCATCGGCTTTACCATTGCCCGGCAATAGTCACAGCAGGCCCTAGTAACCGCGCCGCAGATCGACATTGGCCACAATCTCCCCGCTGCGGCGGTAATGCCGGATGTTGGCGGCCACAATGGCCGAGGCCGTCGTCGTATCGGTCGGCGCCGAGCAATGCGGCAAGACTGTCACCGCCGGATGCGACCAGGGCCAGGCATCGGGCGGCAAGGGTTCGATGGCGAACACATCCAGCACCGCATGACGCAGTTGCCCGGCATCGAGCGCCTGATGCAAAGCTGCATCATCAATGATGGGACCACGTGCAAAATTGATGAGCTGGGCCTGCGGCGGCAACAATGCCAGACGCGCAGCATCCAGCAGGCCACGCGTGTGCGCAGTCAACGGCAACAGGCAGACCAGGATATCGCTCTGGGTCAGCATCTGCGCCAAGCCAGCCATGCCGCTGAAGGTCTGCACGCCCGCAACTTGGCGCGCACTGCGGCTCCAGCCCAGCACCGGGAAGCGCGCCTGGCGCAGGGCCACAGCAGCCGCCTCGCCCAGCGCGCCCAGGCCCAGCAGGCCGACGCGGCGCTGCTCGGGCAGCACATAGTCCAGCGGCTGCCATTGATGGGCGCGTTGCTGGCGTGCGTAGTACGGCATATCGCGATGCAGGTAGAGCGTCCAGGCCAGTACCGCCTCGGCCATGGTGGCAGCCAGCCGTGGATCGATCAGGCGCGTGATCTGCAGATCGGTCTGCCCGAGGTCAGCCACCAACCGCTCCACCCCGGCCCAGACGCTATGCACCCACTGCAACTGCGGCAACAGTTTCAATTGCGCCGGATCGGGATTGGCGACGATGGCCAGACGGCATTGCGAGCGCTGCTGCTGGTCCAGGTCGGCAAAGGCGACCAGCTCTTCTTCCGGCAGGGCCAGGCGCAAGGCCTGCAGCCAGGCGGCGACCGAGGCGGCATCACCCTGGCTGACGAAGGGGATGGGAAGGCGTGGGCTCATGTGGCGTACACCGTATCGAGATTCTTGAACCCCTTGATCTCGATGGGATTGCCCGAGGGATCGAGGAAGAACATGGTGGCCTGCTCGCCCGGCTCACCGGCAAAGCGGATCTGCGGTGCCAGCACGAATTGGACGGCAGCGCTGGCGGTGAGCCGATCGGCCAGTTGCTGCCAGTGCTGCATCGGCAGGATCACACCCAGGTGCGGCATGGGCACCAGATGATGGCCGACCTGGCCGGTGTTGCTCACCGTAAAGGGTTGCCCCAGATGCAGCGAGAGTTGATGGCCGAAGAAGTCGATATCGACCCAGGTATCGGTGCTGCGGCCTTCCCGGCAACCCAATAGGTCGCAATAGAAGCGGCGCGCCTGGTCCAGATCGCGCACGTGGTAGGCCAGATGGAAGATGGATTGCATGAAACCCCCGAAAGCGCCAAAGGCAGGTTGAGCGAAAGCTCACTAGGATAACCCAGCCTCGCCCCCCGGCACGGATTGACATGCGTCAAGCAGGCGGCTCATTGCGCTAGACGACCTCCCTCCCCGGGCCTACTCTGACCATATGGCGTCCAGCCCCGGATGCCTTCCCCCATGAATATCCCGAGGAGCCACCATGAGCTACAAGTCCATCCTGGTCCACGTCGACCAGTCGCGTCACGCCGCCCAACGCATCCGCATTGCTGCCGAGCTGGCCCGGGCCCAGCAGGCGCACCTGATCGGCAGCGCCGTCAGTGGCATCTCCAACTTCATTACCATGGAAGGCGCGGCCTACATCGCAGCGCAGATGGATGGTTTCCGTGACCGCGCCCTGGCCGCCCTGGAAAACTTCGACAAGATCGCCAACAGCGTGGGCGTGCCCTCCTGCGAAAAACGCTTCGTCGATGACGATGCCGAAGGCGGACTGGCCCTGCAAGCGCGTTATGCCGACCTGGTGGTGGTCAGCCAGGCCGACCTGGACGATGCCGACGACAGCTTCCTGACCGACCTGCCCGAATACGTGATGCTCAACTCCCCGCGTCCGGTGTTGATCATCCCCAGCGCCGGTGAATTCAAGCACGTGGGCAAGAATGCCCTGATCGCCTGGGATGGCAGCATGGAATCGACCCGCGCCATCACCGCCGCCCTGCCGCTGCTGCGCCAGGCTGACAACGTGACGGTGGTGATCTTCAATTCCGATAAGCGCCTGGGCACCCATGGCGAACAGCCGGGCGCCGACATCGCGCTCTACCTGGCGCGCCATGGTGTGAAGGTGGAAGTGGCCCAGGAACAGACCCCGCTGGACATCGGCAACGCCCTGCTCTCGCTGGCCGCCGACAAGGGTTCGGACCTGCTGGTCATGGGCGGCTACGGTCACACCCGCTTCCGTGAAGTGCTGCTGGGCGGGGTGACGCTGACCATCCTCAAGACCATGACGCTACCGGTGCTGATGGCGCACTGAACAGGCCCTAGCGCAGTCCGGTCACCGGCCTCTCACGGGCCGGTGTCTTTTTTTCGGCCAAGCGCGCACGCTGTTGCACGCGCGCACGGCGCTTGCGCACCCAGAGGATCACACCGGTGACCGACAGCATCGCCACCAGTACACCCATCAGCGAGATCAGTACGCGCCCGGTCAACCCGAGGATGCGACCGGAATGCAGCGGGAATTGCGCCTGCAGGAAGATATCGCCGGCACTGCCGCGACCGGGAATCTTGCCGCCTTCATAGGCGCCACTCATGGCATCAAAATAGAGCCAGGCATTGCCCAGGCCGACATCGCCATGGTCATTGCCCGGTTGGAAAAAGCCCACACCATACACGCCGAACATGCCCGAATAGAACACCCCGCCCACCGGCTCGGTGAGCCCCAGCTTGTGCCCCTGTTCACGGCCCAGTACCACCGCCTGTTCGCGCGAGATGCGTGGCTGCGGCACTTTTTCTGGCGCCAGGGGCGTGCGTGTATCGAAAGGACTGGCGGTCAGTGTCGAGAACGTCTGCAGGATGGGACGCATCACTTGGCCCTCCAGGTTCATCGATACCGAGCTCACCGCCAGCACCAGCAGCAGAACCCAGATCCAGACCCCGCCTGAGCGGTGCAGGTCGAACTGCAACTTGTGGCCGCCGTCGCGCCAGCGGAACACGAAGGACTTGCGCCAGCTACGCCAGTTGGGGAAGGACAGGTAGAGCGCAATAAAGCAATCCAGCGACCACACGATGCCAATGATGCCCATAAGCCAGATGCCGGTTTCAATACCACCGGCCTCGGGCAGGTGCATCGTGTAATGCAGCTTGTAGAGAAAAGGCAGCAGGTTCTCGCGCGAGAGTGAAATAGCTCCCCACATGCGTCGCCCCTGAATCTCGGCGGTGACCGGATCGACTGCGATCTGGTTGTAGTCCAGGTGATAGAGCTTGCCGGTGGCAGGGTCGATACGTGGCTCGACCATCATGTTGCTGGTGTGACCGGGCTCGGTCTCCGTGAGCACATAGGTCACCCGCAGGGCCGGCTCGGCAGCTTCCACCCGCCGCGCCAGCTCCAGGCCGGGCAGCGGTTGGCCGGCAACCGGCCCTTGGGCGCTATGAGCGTCGAACAGTTGCGGATTGAGCCAGGCATCCAGTTCGTGATCCCAGGAGATCAGCGCGCCGGTCACACCGGCAATGAACAGGAATACGGCCACGGCCAGGCCGAACCAGCGATGGAGAAGAACCAGAAGGGCGCGCATAGGCTGGTTTTACCCGGTTAGTTGGAACAACGGTGCATGTCCTGCAAGAAGGCTTGCATCCCGCACTCAGAAATCGACCTTGGCCGACACGCTGAAGGTACGCGGGTCACCGGGCTTGATGTAGTTCTCGTACTGGTATTGCCAGTAGCGCTTGTCCAGCACATTGTTGACCGCCGCCCGGAAGGTGGTGTCGTGCTGGCCGATGCGCGTGGTGTAGCTGGCGCCCAGGTTGAAGAGTGTATAGCTTGCCAGTTCAATGTCGTTGGCGGCGCTCACCATGGTACTGCCGGTGAACTTGGCATCGGCCGAGAGCTTCAGGCCGGCCACCTGTGGCACCAGGTAGGCCACTTGGGCGGTGGCCATGTTGCGCGGCGCACCGGCTACGCGATTGCCATTGAAGGTATTGCCGCGCTCATACTTGGCGTCCAGCAGCATGAGGCTGCCACCCACCTGCCACTGCGACGTCGGGCGATAGGCCGCGCCCAGTTCCAGGCCCTGGTAGTTGGACTGGCCATTCTGCACCAGCGCACCGTCCAGCGTGTATTCGGAGGCGCGCTCGATGCGAAACAGCGCAGCGGTGGCGCTCCAGTTCTGCTGGTCGGTCTTGGCGCCGATCTCGTATTGCTTGCTCTTAAGTGGCTTCAACTGGCTACCATAGTTGGTGTTGGTCACGCCGGGCACCCCGCCCTGCTCCAGCGACTCGACATAGCTGGTGTAGAGGGTGGTGTTGCTCTCGGGCTTGAACATCAGGGCCACCGTCGGCGTCAGGGCCGACTTGTCGTAGCGCGAACTGAGGGCGCCGCTGGTGGTGTTGTTGTCCTGCTTGAACTGGTTGTAGCGCCCCCCGGCCAGCAGCGACCAACGCTGCGAGAAGTTCAGCGTATCGCTGGCGAAGATCGCCTGCTGGGTGATGATGGCGTTGTGATAGGTCTGCAGATCGGTATTGCTGAAGTAGGCATTGGTGTTCTGCACGTACAGATTGCCGCTGCCGATCTGCTGGTACACCGAGCTGATCGAGTAGTCATTGACCTGCTTCTGCCAGGACGCGCCCAGCACCAGCTGATGGTCGATGCTGCCGGTACGCGCATTGCCCTCCAGCATGGCTTGCCACTGGTCGAAGGTATGGCCCTCGCGACTATCGGAGCGCCAGTCACTGTAGTTGCCAGCCGCATCCGAGAGCATGGCGATGTCTTCATTGCGGAAGCGCTTGGCGGTGCTGTGGCTGTAGCTCAGGTTGGCCTTCCAGTCGGGATTGAGGCGATAGGTCAGCCCGGTCTGGTAGAACTGGAAGTTGGTATCCAGATGCTGGCCCGGACCGGCCAGGTTCTTGTCGGTACCGCTGACTACCGAGGGTAGGCGGCCACCGGCGAGACTGCTGGTCACAAAAGACGGTGTCTGGTCGGTGGAATTGCTGTTCTGCCAGATGGCCTGGAAGTCCCAGGTCAGCTCGCGCGTGAGGCGCCCATCCAGCGCCAGCGAGGCCGAGTTGCGGCGGATGTGGCCTTCATTGAAGGTCTCGCCCTGGTCATGCGTGACGTTGAGACGATAACCGAACATGTGGTCCTTGCCGAAGCGACCACCGAGGTCGACGTGCTCGCTCCAGATGTTGTTGCTGGTGTAGCCCACTGACATGCTGCGCAGCGGGGTATCGGTCGGCTTCTTGGTGACGTAGTTGAGCACGCCACCCGGCGAACCGAAGCCATACATGAAGCCGGCCGAGCCCTTGAGCAGGTCGATGCGCTCGAAGTGTTCGTAGGGCAGCGTGATGCCATAGCCAAGGAAGGGCTTGCCATCGATGCGGAAGGAATTCTGCCAGTCTGCCGGCAGACCACGAATGGTGATGTAGGACGCCCAGGCGCTGTAGCCGGCGCTGTTGTCGCTGACCGAAGCCTCGTTGTAGAACAGATCGCCCAGCTTGTTGAGCTGCTTGTCGGCGATGTCACCGGCGGTGATGCTGGTGATGGAAAAGGGCGTCTCCAGCAGCGAACGGGATCCCAATGCACCGGCGCTGGTCTGGCTCTGCAGGTGCTGCGTGCCCTCGCCTGCGCCGCCGGCCGAGACCGTCACGGTCGGTAACTGGCCGTTGCCACTGGCGGTTGCAGCAACATCAGCAGCGCCCGTTTGCTCCGACTGTGCAAACGCCAGCGCGGGGCAGCCGGCCAGGGCCATGCTGATGAAGACCGGGCGCAAGGCACGAGACATGACGCAGGGACGCGCACGCAGGGAAGACTGGAGCAAGGGTTTCCTCTTCATATTCATTTTAATTAATACGAACGATAATAGTTCTTATTTATTTTATGAAATATGACAAAAAAAGGAAACCTTCCTTACAAAGTTTCTGGCCCACGCGGCGATGACCTAGAAAAGATTCGAGTTAGCACTACAAAAATTACTGAATGTGCTTGATCTCTCGCCACCTATGCACAACAGCCGGACCGCTGGCCTTATCTTCCTGTTTTTCTTTCCGTGAAGAGAGCGCACATGTCCAGGGCCATCATCCGTCTCGACGATCCCACCTCGCACGGCGGCGTTGTGCAGGAAGGGTTTGCCAATGTGAAGTTGTATGGCAAGGCCATGGCCGGTGTCGGCCATCGCGGCTACTGCCCGCAATGCCAATGTGAATTTCTCATCCTGGCAGGTGAAGAAACCTACGAATACCTGGGACGCCAGGTCGCCGTGGAAGGGATGATGACCTCGTGTGGCGCGGTGCTCATCGCTACCCAATATCTGGCCAGGATTGCCGCCACGCCGAAGAAAGACTGATCCATGCGCAACAACTGCCCGCTCACATCAAGACGCGCAGGCCGTCCGTGGCGCGCCAATGCAGGCAAGGCAGAGCCTGAAGCGCCCTGCCCCGCGCCATCGCATCAAGCGGTGGCGATCTTCCTGAGGATCTCCTGCAACTGGTCGATATCGTAGGGCTTGGGCAGCGAGTGCGAGGCAAAGCCTACGTTGCGCGCCACCATGGCACCATAGCCGGAAGCGAAGATCACTGACATCTCCGGGAAACGTTCCAGCGCACTCTTGGCCAGATCCACCCCGGACATGCCGGGCAGGTTGACGTCGGTAAAGAGCACATCGAAACTCTGCTCACCCAGCGCCTGCTGGGCATCCTCGGCACTGATCACACCGCGCGCCTGGTGGCCCAGCGTCTCCAACAGTTCACACACCAGTTGCTGGGAATCGACGTTGTCTTCCACCACCAGCAAACGCAATCCGCTGGCGGACTCCTGTGTTTGCTCAGGCGCTGCGGCCACCATCGCAGCGCTGCCGCGGGTAGCGGTAGCCTGATCGAAGTGCGCATCCTGGCCTTCCGGTAGCCGCAGGTGATCTCCCACCGGCAGGACATGGAGGGTGGCGCTGGCGTTGGCTTGGTCGCGCTCGCGCGTGAGCTGGGCCAGTTCGATACGATGCGCCCGGTTGGACAGCATCTGTCGGATGCGCTGTGCCAGCTGATTGATGCGATAGGGCTTGGAGAGCAGTTCCACGCCCGCATCCAACCGCCCTTCATGCACAATGGCGTCGCGTGGGTAGCCGGAGGTGAACAAGATCTCGATGTCTGGCAACAAGGCCCGCGCCTGGCGCGCCAGTTCGGTCACCGGCACGCTGCCGGGCATGACCACATCGGTAAACATCATGTCCACCGCCATCCCGCTTTGCAGGATGGCCAGCGCCTGCTCGCCATGGTCGGCCTTGAGCACGCGGTAGCCCAGCGAAGAGAGGGTGTCGATCACCGTCAATTGCAGGTTGGCGTCGTCTTCCACCACCAGGATGGTTTCATCGCCGCCGCCCACGTCCATGTCGCGGCTATCGTCGATGAGCACCTCATCTTCCTCGCAGCGGGGGAAGTAGATGCGGATCGTAGTGCCCTTGCCCGGTTCACTGTGCAGGCTGATGTGGCCCTTGCTCTGCTTGACGAAACCATAGGCCATCGACAGCCCCAGGCCGGTACCCTCGCCTTCGCGCTTGGTGGTGAAGAAGGGCTCGAAGGCGCGTTCCCTCACCTCGGGCGACATGCCGGCACCATTATCTGAAATCTGCAATTGCACGTAGTCGCCGGGAGCCAGGTCGGCCTGCGACAGGAAAGCCGGATCGCTCAACTGCACATTGTCGATCTGCAGCGTCAGCCGGCCACCGTTGGGCATGGCGTCGCGCGCATTGATGGCGGTGTTGATGATGAGGTTTTCGACCTGGTTGGGGTCGAGCATACTGTTCCACAGGTCTTGCGTGATGACGGTGGAAATCTCGATATTTTCCCCGACCGCACGGTGCAGCAGGTCATCCATGTTCTGCACCACGCGCTCCAGGTTGATGCTGCGCGGTTGCAGCGGCTGGCGGCGCGCGAAGGCCAGCAATTGCGACGACAACTTGGCGCCGCGATCGACCGCGCCGATGGCGGTGCGCACGCGCTGCCGGCTGCGCTCATCCAGGCGCGGCTCGGTCTGCAGCAATTGCAGGTTGCCGCCAATGATCTGCAAGACATTGTTGAAGTCATGCGCCACCCCGCCTGTCAGTTGCCCCACCGCTTCCATCTTCTGCATCTGGCGCAGCGCCGCTTCGGCGCGGGTACGCTCCAGGATTTCCTCGACCACGCGCTGCTCCAGCGTATCGTTGAGCTCGCGCAGGGCTTCTTCGGCGCGGCGCCGTTCGGTGATGTCGGTGGACACCGCGATCATGGCCTGCGGCCGGCCTTGGTCATCGACGATACGGCTGATGTCGCTGGAGACCCAGAAGGCGCTGCCGTCCGGGCGCAGGTAGCGCTTTTCGAGGGTGAAGGAACTGCCGTGTTCGATGCAGCGATTGAACAGGCTCATGTTCATCGGCACATCATCGGGATGGGTGACGTCGGCCAGGGTCATCTGCAGCATCTCGGCTTCGGTGCGACCCAACATGCGGCACAGCGCCTGATTGACGCGCATGTAGCGACCTTTCAGATCCAGTTCCGAGAAACACACCGAGGCCTGGTTGAAGATCGCGGTCAGGCGATTCTCGCTCCAGGACAGGGCCTGCATTCCGCGCCGCCGTTCGGTCAGATCGATGAAGGTGCATAGCGCCCCTTGCAACTGCCCGTCCTGCCACACCGGATGGGCCTGGTATTGCACCGGGAAGCTGCTGCCATCGACGCGCCTGAAGTCTTCGCTGTCGACCTGGGCGCTGATCCCTTCGCGCGCCGCCTTGAGCACCGCGCATTCATTGCGCGCCACCGGCTGGACCACCTCGCCGATAAAGCGTCCCAGCACGTCCTTTTCGCTGGCATAGCCCAGCAATTGCAGAAAGGCGGCATTGCACAGCGTCAGCAAGCCATCGCGGTCGATGGAAAAGAAACCTTGATCAGTGGAATCCAGCAATTGCCGCACGAAGGCATTGTTGGCACGCACGCTGGCCTCGGAGGCGGCCAGCGCCGCATCCAGGCCGGTGGCGCGCGTGAAGCTGCACAGCACGCCGGCTACGCCATCGCGCTCGCCCTCTGCCTGATACCACACTGGCAGGCAGGACAAATCCCACTGGCTGGCGACCACGATGGACTGGGCCTCATCATGGAACAAGGATAAACGGCCCAATTGTTGCGGCTGGCCATCGAAGGCGGAGTCGATGGCCTCCTGGCAGGGACGGGCCGCGCCAGCAAACAGGGCCGACTCCGTCAGGGCCGCGCCGAAAGCGGCCGGATGGGCCGCGCCGATACAGGCGGCAAAGGCATCGTTGTAGAGCATCTGACGCGACGGTCCCCACACCAGCAGGCTGGGCAAGGGTGAATGCAGCACGATATTGAGCGTAGTGCGCAGGGTCGGCGACCATTGCGCCAAAGGCCCCAGGGGGCTGGTCGCCCAATCGGTTGCCAGGACCATCTGCGCGGCCAGGCCCGCGCCGCGCAACCAAGAAATTTCTGCCATGTCGTGAAACTTACCTTTAAGCCTAGCTGTGACGGTGAGCACCGGGGTCGGTCTGGCAGGCAGTCGCCATGCACCATCTTGCCCCTGCCGGTCCCTTCATTGTTGTTCGTATCCGCTTGGCGCAGGCTGCATCGGTCAACTGTAGACGGCCAGCCTGCCGCGTGCCGCAGACGATTATACGGGAAGCCGCCGCGAGGTCCGGCCCCGGTCCCAGCCGGCGAAAAACCGCCGATCAAGCGCAAAACCAGGCCAGGCAGGCAAATGCGGCGACTTCCTGTTTTCCTACATAAAATCGCGCCATGCGCCTACATCCCGTAGCGCTTTGTGCCAGCGATGAAATGAACGTATCGGACTCAACCGGCTTTCTTTTTCTGAGCCCGCTCTTCGCGCAGCAAACGGTTCAGCTCCGCCAGTTCCTGCACCGCCTCCTGGGTCAGGATCACCGGTTCGTTGGGCCGGTAGGCACGGCCACCCAGGCGGCCATTCATGCCGATATAGGCGCGCGCGCAACGGCGCCGATAGGCCAGGATATCTTGCTCGCCATGCAGGGGCTGGCCGGCCGAATCCTGTCCGGGGGCGGCGAAGCTGACCAGCGCTTCGGCCTCGGGTTCGCCCGCGCCGTTGGCCTGGCTGGAGATGTGGTTGCGGTAGGCGGTCCAGTCGCCCTGCGGGATGGCGATGCTGGGATCGTAAGGATGGGTGGAATCAGGTTTTTCCATGAGGCTACCCTGCTCAAAGATGCGACGCCGACAACGTGCGCCGGGCTGGTTGCAACGTAAGCTTTTCCTGGCTGGCCGGCGGCGCTGCCGCCGGACCGATACTGCAATCGATCTTTACCCTTTTCTTCACCGACAGCATGATGTGCTTGGCTCCCTGGTCTGTCCCTGGGCACTGCGCTGTCTAAACCTTCATATGACACTCATTTTAGCCGGGTCCAGCCAAACTGGAAGAGCGCACATGACAGCACCGCACCGAGGTTCTTTTCCCGTAGGGCATCGTCAGGCTATGTCTGCCCGCGTGCCACCTTGTTTCTGCGAGTTTTCTAAGAGTTTTGCCGATCTTAAAACCAAGCACGGATGAGCCCTATCGGACGGATCCCGATTGACTTGTAGGACAAAACGGAAATCCCCAGCGCCAGGCGAGACAATACGGATCGTCAACGTGCAGCGTGCAGCGTGCAGTAATTAATTATTGCCGCGCCTGCACCGGATTGACGATGACGCCTATAATTGGAATTTCTCAACGACCAAGACAGGCATCTACCCAGTTACGGTAGCCTCCACGCTGCTGCCACGGAAATTGCGGCGTTTCCGTCAGATGCCATCGGTTTAGAGCCCCCCTCCAACTTGTCGCCGCAGCCCATCGCGATGACAATTCGATGCTCTGTTTCGGCAGGCCTCGGGAAAGTAGTGCATGAGCAACCCGTACCACGCAAGCCGCAAGCGCGCCGTCGATCTGAGCAATTGTGACCAGGAACCGATCCACATCCCCGGCTCTATCCAGAACCACGGTGCCTTGTTGTGCTTCACCCCCGAGGGCGAACTGGCCACCCGCAGCGCCAATGCCGGCAGTTTGCTGGGCCCGTTGCCCGAGATCGGCCAGGCGCTGGGCGAGCCCCACCTCAATGCGGCCACACGCGCGCTGATCCAGGCAGCCCTGGCTGACCACCAGGGCTACGTGGACGCGCACATGATTACCCTCGACAGCGGTACCTTCGACTTGGTCACGCACAAATCGGAGGGCGTCCTGATCGCCGAATTCGAGCAGCGAGCGGCCGATGCGCTCCCCCTAGACGCCTTCGCCCTGGCCGCGCACCAGGCCATCCAGCGCATCCAGCGGCAACCGGGCGTGGACGATCTGCTCACGCTGGCGGTGGATGAAATCGCCCGCATCACCGGCTTTGACCGCGTGATGGCTTATCGCTTCCTGCACGATGACAGCGGTGAAGTGGTGGCCGAACACAAACGCGACGATCTGGAGCCCTTCCTTGGCCAGCGCTATCCCGCCAGCGACATCCCGACCCAGGCACGGCGCCTGTACGTGATCAACCCGATCCGCCTGATTGCCGACGTGCTCGCCCCCACCGTGGCCCTGGAACCGGATCTCAATCCACTCACCGGGCGGCCGCTGGACCTGAGCCACGGTATGCTGCGCAGCGTCTCACCGGTGCACATCGAATACCTCAGCAACATGGGAGTGGGCGCTTCCATGAGCCTGTCCATCGTGATCGGCGAGCGTCTTTGGGGCTTGATTGCCTGCCACCACATGAAGGCACACCTGGTGCCTCATGCGGTACGCATGTCGTGCCAGTTGCTGGCGCAATTCGTCAGCGCCCTGGTGGAACGCAATCTCAACGGCGAGCGAGCGCGCGCGCTGGAATACAATGCGGCCCTGCGGCGCCAGATCGTGGCCCAGGTCACCGACCGCGAAGACATCGTGCTGGCCCTGGGGTCCGACCATCAAGGCTTTTTGCGCCTCTTGAACAGCCACGGCGGGGCCATCTCGGTCGACCGCAAGACCCAGGTATTTGGCAAGTCACCTTCGCGCGAGGGCGTCAATGCCCTCATCAACTGGCTCAATGAAAACGAACCAGGCGACCTCTTTTACACCAATGCGCTGGGGGCCGACGTACCGGCACTGAAGGCAGCAATGGGCGATATCTGCGGGGTGCTGGCGGTGCGTTTCTATCGCCAACAGGATGGCTATGCGTTCTGGTTCCGTAGCGAACAGGTGGAAGACGTGCGCTGGGGAGGCAACCCGGAAAAGCAATACAGCATCGGCCCGCTGGGCCCGCGCCTGACGCCGCGCGGCTCCTTTGCAGTATGGAAGGAAACCGTGCGCGGCAAGAGCCTGCCGTGGGACACCACCGAGCTGGAAACGGCCAACCAGTTGCGTCTGGACTTCCAGGAAGTGGCGCTGTCCAACGAAAACATGGTCAAGCGTGCCCGCGAAACCCTGCTGGCCACGCTGGGCCACGATCTGCGCGATCCGCTACAAGCCATCATGATGGCCGCGCGCATGATCGAGGTGCGCGAGCATTCGCCCTCCAGTTCCAACCTGAGCAAGCGCATCTCTTCTTCGTCCAGCCGGATGCATCGCCTCATTGCCCAGGTGCTCGACATCAGCCGCCTGCAAAGCGGTATGGGCCTGGACATCCAGCGGCGTCCGGTGGACGTGTGCAAGATGGTCAACGAGATCGTCAACGAAGCCCGCATGGCCTATCCCGACAACGAGATCATCCTGGAAGCGGAAGACTGCGGCGAAATCGACCTGGATGGCGACCGCATCAGCCAGGTGGTCTCCAACCTGCTCTCCAACACCCGCCACCACGGCGAGCTCGGCAAGCCCTCGACCCTGATCGTATTCCGGCGCGAAGACGTGCTGACGATGTCGGTCTCCAATTACGGTGCCGCCATTCCCTCGGCCGTGCGCGACAACCTGTTCAAGCCCTACAAGAAGGAAGCCATGGGCAACCGGCGCAATGCGCGCGGCCTGGGCCTGGGGCTATATATCGTCAGCGAGATTGTCAGCGGCCACGGCGGCAAGATCGAGGTACAGTGCGACAACCACATCATCACCTTCACCGTCACCCTTCCCATCCTGCCCGGCTGAAGCTGACCGCAGCGCTGCGTTTTCAGCTTGCCTGTGGCTTGATTGCTGGCCTTGCCAGCGGCAAGGCGACGTAGAAGCTGGCCCCCAGACCGGGGCCGGGGCTCTCGGCGCGCAAGCGCCCGCCATGCAATTCCACCAGTTGGCGCACGACGGCCAAGCCCAGGCCCAGCCCGGCACCGGCGTGGCTAGGGCCGTCCGGCTCCAGCAGATGCGCCAGCAATGCCGGGGCCAGGCCACGGCCAGTGTCGCTGACCTCCAGTTCGATCTCGTCCTGTCGCTGGTGCGAACACAACACCACACGCCCCTGGGGTGGGGTGAAGCGAATGGCATTGATCAGGAGCTTGCGCAGTATCTGGCGCAGGCGGGTGCGATCACCCAGGACCACGCCACTGGCAGGCGAGGTAGCATCAATCTGGATGGTCTTGGCGACGGCGGCACTACGCACCTCTTCTACCGCATCGGCCATCACTTCCTCCAACGTGATCTGCTCGGTGGCGATACGCAACTTGCCGGAAAGGATGCGGTTCATGTCCAGCAGCTCCTCCACCAGTTGCGCCTGCAGCCGGGCATTGCGCTCGATCACCTGCAAGCCCTTGTGCAGCTTGACCGGATCGGCAGCGTCGCGCAGCAGGTACTGGGCCCAGCCGAGGATGGCATTCAAGGGCGTACGCAGATCCTGCGACAAGGTGGCGACGAACTGTTCCTTGATCCGGCTCGCGCGCTGGCCTTCGGCACGCGCGGTGCGTTCGGCCTGCAGCAGCGTCTGGCGCTCCTGCTGCTGCAGACGGGCCGCTTCCAGCGTCTGGCGTTGCAGCGCGTGCTGTCCCAGCACGCGCTCCACGGCCTGTGCCAGGTAATCCAGGTAATCGCTGGTCTTGGGCAGCACATCGGCAATGCCGGCGCGCAGGGCCTCGATGATACGCAATTCATCCGACACCCCCGAAACCATGATGGCGGGTATCTCCACCCCTGCCGAGCGCAGGCTGCGGAAGAAATCCAGGCCACTCTCCAGGGCCTGCAGGTTGTAGTCCACGATCAACAGGTCCGGTCGCTGCTGGCGCACTGCGGCATGAGCAGCCTGGGCGTCGGTCACGGCGGTAACCTGATGACCATGCTTGTTGAGCACGCGGGTGGCCAGCGCCAGCAGACCTTCATCGTCTTCCAGCACCAACACGTGGGCGGCAGTGGTACTCATCAGGCCTCACTGTCACGCACCAAGCTGCCCGGCACGGGCAACTTGACCACCTGCAGGAAGAAGCCCAGGCGCCGCACCGCCTCGATGAAATCGTCATATTCCACCGGCTTGGTGATGTAGACGTTGCAGCCCACCTCGTAGCAACGGGCGATCTCGCGCGGGTCATCGGTGGTGGTGAGCATGATCACGGGAATAGCTGCCGTGGCCGGCTCCTGCTTCATCCTGCGCAATACTTCCACACCGTTCACGCGCGGCATGTTCACGTCCAGCAGTACCACCAGTTGTTGCAGCTCACTGCGCGGCAACTCGCTGCCGAAGAAGTAATCCAGTGCCGCCTGGCCATCGTGCAGCCGTGTGAAACCGTTGACCAGGCCGGCGCGCCGCAGGTTCTTCTCGACCAGCAAGGCATGGCCGTCGTCGTCTTCGACCAGGATGATGTTGACGCTCTGCTCTGTGGCCATCTCGTTCTCCTTGGTTGTAGGTTGCAAGGCTTTCAGATCACCGGCGGGCGTGCCGGCAGGGCCACGAAGAAGCAACTGCCCTGCCCCTCTACCGACTCCACCCAGATGCGCCCGCCATGCCGCTCCACCACCCGCTTGACCAGCGCCAGGCCGATGCCTTCGCCCTTGGCGGCATTGCCATGCAGGCGCTGGAAGGCGATGAACATCTTGTCCATGTAAGCGGCCGGAATGCCCAGGCCGTTGTCGCGCACGAAATAGGTCACCAGACTGGGGGCGGCAGCGATGTTGTCGGCCTGGCGCACGTGGCCAATGGTGATGTGGCCCTGGCGCGCCGGATCCAGGTAATTGACGGCATTGGCCACCAGATTGCCCAGCACCTGCTCCACCGAGGTCGGGTCGCCATAGGCGGGCGGCAGGTCGGGCTCGATCTCCACCTGCGCCGCCTTGGCGCGGATACTGCCGTTCATGGCCGAGACGATGCGTTGTGCGATGGCGTGCATGTCCAGCATCACCGGCTGGTATTCCACCCGACCGGCGCGCGATAGGCGCAGCATGGCGTCGATGATGCCGGCCGAACGGGTGACGGCATTCTGGATGAAGCGCAGCGAGGTATGGATATCCTCCTCCACCAGCGCGCGCAGGCGATTGCGGTCAGCCTCGGGCAGGTGCAGGCGCTTGACCTCATCCAGCAGATCGCGGGTGGCGTGGGTGATTTCCTTGCTGAAGCCCTGCAGGTTTACCAGCGGCGAGCGCAAGTCGTGCGAGACGCTGTAGATGAACATCTCGTTGTCCTGGGTCTGCTGACGCAGGTCGTGGTTGACATCGGCCAGTTCACGCGCGCGCTGCTCCAGCTCCTGGCGATAGCCCAGGGCCTGGCGCGAGGCTTCGGCCAGGCGTTCGCTGCTGCGGTGCAAAGCATCGTCGAGCTGGCAGATCTCATCATTGCCGCCCACGCGGGCGGCCAGTGTCTGCCCATCGGCCAGACGCTGGGCATTGGTGATCAAGACCGCAATGCGGCGGCTGATGCTGCGGGTGAAGGCCAGCGAAGCCAGTGCTGCCGTCACGATAGACCCCAGTACCGCCAGGATCAGCAGCCAGGTCTGGGAACAGCGCGCCGCTTGCAATTGCGCGGTGCGCTCCGTGCCCAAGCGGCGCTCCTCGGCCACGAAGCTATCCAGGCGATAGAGGAATTCGGAGAGCCGATGCGGGCCCTGTTCGTCGCGCAGTTGGCGGATCAACTCTTCCCGCTGGCCGCGGCTCATCCGTTCGCGCGCACTGTCGGCCCATGTGCGGTAGCGCGCAATGGCTTCATGCACGCCGCGCACCGCATTGCTCTGGGCCGAATTGTCGGCCACCAGACGCGCCAGTTCGCCAGCCTTGACCTCCAGCTCGGCCCACATGTCGGCCCGACTGATGGGATCGGTCTGGTCCAGCAGGATGGCATTGCGGATGCGCGCCGACTCCAGCAACATCGGCTCGCGCACCTCGGCGGCCTGGTTGACCACCTGCGCCGAATGCGCGGCCCAACGCTCGGCCTCTTCGGCATCGGCCTGGACCTTGAACAAGGCCCCCAACAGCAACACTTCAAACAGGCTTGGAATGGCAACGATCAGCAAGCCCCTGGTCAGTAGTCTCATGTGCGTCCGCCAGCTTCATGATCATTCTCATGGTGCAAAGTCATCGATCAGGATCGATCAGCAGTGCGCCCCCCTTTCGGTACTGCTTATTGTTCTTTCTCGCTGCTCCCTCGGCGCTGCTAGCAGATTTCCAGGGTAATCAATGATTACGTGCAATTATAGACTCACAATATGCACGTTCGGGCAGGCTCTTGGCAAGCGCCATCCACGCCTCGCTACGCTGCCCTCAACGCAAAGGCCCGACAGTTGCCTGCCGGGCCTGGAGGATGCTATGAGGTAGGTGCCGTCAGCTCAACCGTTCGGTCCCTCCAGCGGCACGGGAGCCGAGAGCGGATCGAAATCGATCCAGTCGCCATCGCGAATGGTACCGCTGCTGCGTTCAATGTCGACCGCCCCCAGGCCGCGCAAGAGTCGCAGCGCCTTGTCCTGCTTGGCCTCATCGGCCACCCCGGTCACCGCACCGCTGTCGGTATCTTGGGCGCCGGGCGATTTGTCGCGGTCGCCGCCGAGCGCAAAGCGGTCATGCTGCCCGGCTGGATTGACGAAGAAGCGGCTGATATGGCGCTGTGCAAAGCCGGCTTCGGTGAGCGCGGTAACTGCCTGGGCGGCGTCCTCCTGCAAATCGAAACGGGCAGCGATGATGGTAGTCATGGTGTCTCCTCGTGGGCAGCGCTGTGGATCAATGATGGCGACCCGACGCTAGGCTTAGTCCGCCTGCGCCGACGCCCCATCCTGACGGGCGCGATAGCGATGGATCAGGGCATTGGTGGAACTGTCGTGATGCAGGGGTTGCGCGTGGTCGCTCAATTCGCGCGCCGTGCGGCGGGCCAGTTGCTTGCCCAGCTCCACGCCCCACTGGTCGAAGGAATCGATATCCCAGATCACACCCTGAGTGAAGACACTGTGCTCATACAAGGCCACCAGCGTGCCCAGGCTGTAGGGCGTGAGCTGATCGATCAACAGGCTGTTGCTGGGCCGGTTGCCGGGGAAAACGCGGTGCGGGGTCAGTTCTTCGGAACTACCCTCTTGGCGTACCTGCTGCGCCGTCTTGCCGAAGGCCAGGGCTTCGGACTGGGCGAACATATTGGCCATGAGCAGCGCATGTTGCTGGCCTAGGGCTTGCACTGGCCGGCAAAAGCCGATGAAGTCGCAAGGCACCATCTGCGTGCCCTGGTGCAGCAACTGGTAAAAGGAATGCTGACCGTTGATGCCATTGTCGCCCCAGTACACCGGCGAAGTCTGGTAATGCACGCTCTGGCCCTGTCGCGTCACCTGCTTGCCATTGCTTTCCATGGTCAACTGCTGCAGATAGGCCGGCAAGCGCTTCAGGGACTGGCTATAGGGCAGCACCGCCTGGCTGCGCGCACCGAAGAAGTTGGTGTACCACACCGTGAGCATCCCCAGGATGACCGGCAGGTTGGCTTCCAGCGGGGTAGTGCGAAAGTGTTCATCCATGGCATGGAAGCCTGCCAGCAGTTGGCGGAAATGCTGCGCGCCGATGGCGATCATGGTCGACAGCCCAATGGCGCTGGTCATCGAATAACGCCCGCCGACCCAATCCCAGAAGCCGAACATGTTGGTCGGATCGATGCCGAAGCGGCTGGCCTCTTCGATATTGCTGGTCACCCCCACGAAGTGGCGCGCCACCGCAGCCTCGTCCCCCAGTTGCTGGACCAGCCACTGGCGCGCTGCCTGGGCATTGGTGAGGGTTTCCAGCGTAGTGAAGGTTTTGGAACAGACGATGAACAGCGTCTCCTGCGCCGGCAGCGTGCGCACGGTTTCCAGCAGGGCCGTGCCGTCCACATCCGACAGGAAGTGAAGGTTCAGATCATGCTGGCTATAAGCCCGCAAGGCCTCCTGGGCCATGCTCGGCCCCAGGTCGGAGCCGCCGATGCCGATGTTGACCACGTGGCGGATGCGGCCTCCGGTGTGACCGGTCCATTGGCCGCTGCGCACCTGCTCGGCAAAGGCTTCCATGCGCGTGAGCACCTGCTGGACCTGGGCCACCACCTCCTCGCCCTCCACCACCAGTTGCTCCCCGGCCGGCTTGCGCAAGGCCGTATGCAACACCGCACGCTGCTCGGTGACGTTGATCCGATCGCCCCGGAACATGGCTTCGATGCGGTCTTGCAGGCCGCACTGGCGCGCCAGTTGTATGAGCAAACTCATCGTCTGGCCACTCACCAGGTTCTTGGAATAGTCGAGATAGATGCCTGCGCCTTCGGCCACCAGGCTCTGGCCACGCTGCAGATCGGCGGCAAACAGGCGCTCCAGCTGGAAATGGCGGGCACTGTCTTGATAATGCTCCTGCAAGGCGATCCAGGCGCTCTTGTCGGTCAGCGATTCACGCTGGCTGGAGACGAACAGCGGCAACTGCAGATCGGCGGTGGGCAACTTGGTCATGCGCGAAACTCCTTGTGCTGGGTACCAACGACGCGGCCAGCCGCTGCCGAAAGGCATAGGACGGTGCCAGATTCACTTGTAGGAAACGAGGAGTGCGAGAAAGGGGCGAAGTTCAGGCCGCCAGCGCCATGCGGAAGGCATTGCGCCCTTCGCTCTTGGCGCGGTACAAGGCCTGGTCGGCCTCGTGCACCAGTTGATCCCAGCTCATGACCAGGCCCGGCTGCAGGACGGCCAGGCCAACGCTGATGGTGACCTCCTGACCATGCACGAAGACGTGGTTGCGTACCGTTTCCAGCAAGTGCTGGGCACTGGCACGCGCCTGCTCTTCGCTCCAGCCGGGGAACACGGCGCAGAATTCCTCGCCACCATAGCGACCGATCAGGCCACCCTGGGCGCAGTGTTTGCGCAACAGGATGCCGATGTCGGCCAGCACGCGGTCACCCGCCAGGTGGCCATGGGTATCGTTGATGAGCTTGAAGTGATCCACATCGATGAAGGCCAGCGTCAGCCGCTGTCGGGTCTGCACCGCCTGCGCCAGCGCCAGTTCGCCACAGCGCACCAGCTCGCGCCGGTTCAGGGTGCCGGTCAACTCATCTTCGGTGGCCAGGCGCTGCTTGTCGGCCAGCAAGCGTTCGAAGTAGATCATCATCAGGGACACCGAGAACAGCAGCGATCCGCAAAGGGGGATCATGTAGATCAGAGCCACGCCGATGGTACTCATGGCTGGCGGGATGAACAGTTCCGGCTGCGAAAAGGACAAGACGAAGCGGACCAGATGGGTGGTAATGAAGATGAACAGCGAAAAGATCCCAATGCAGCGCCCGAAGGTCCATCCACCATAACGCCCCCCCCCCGGCCCCGACATGCCGCGCACGAATTCGATGAGTACCAGCCAGAACACCACCTGCAAGGCAAACATGGCCAAGTAGGCGCGGTTGGTAAAGCTGACCCGATAGAGCAGCAGGAGCGAAAAAAGGAAGGCATAGACACCCACCATCAGCACCGGCCAGCGACCGGTGCGCCGCTGGTAGAAACTGCGCAGCCCGCTCCAGGCGGTCAGGCAGCCGGCAAACAAGGAGGTGTTGCCCATCAACAGCAGCAAGGGATTCCAGGCGCCCCCCAGGCCGGCATAGCCGGCCACCATGATGCAGATGCCCGACGCTGACAGTCCACCCGAAAGCGCCCACTGACGCGTGCAGTGCTCCCTGGGCATGTTCAGGAACAGGCCCGCCATGACTACGCCGCCGCAAAATTGTACGAGGGCCAGTGCAATACTGGCTGTAGCTGCATTCATCTGGATGTGCTGCCCCGCAGGGCAAAGAAGATATTACTGGACTGGAACGATGCGCCGCAGACCTGCGACGAACCAGCTGCCAGAGCCTGCAAAGACCGCCTTCCAAGGCAGTCAGCCGCCATGTTGCGAGCTATAAAGAAAGCATCCCAAGTGCGCCCTCGCGCAAATAGACAGACGAGATGTCGGGTGACCTGGAGTCTAGGTCCTGCAGCAGCTCATCAGTGTAACCGATGATCACGTCGCTTCAGAAAATTTCACTTCAACATCAAAAAAACTGAACACAAACGCGAGTATTTCCTCTTTATTCACGCTCCAGCACCCGGGTATGCCCCCATTGGCCGGAGCGGCACAACTGGTCGGTAACGTCCAGCACCAAGCGCTCCACCGCCGCAGCCGCCGTGGTCAGCGGGATATTGCGCGAAGCACACAGGGCCAGGGTGCGCGAGATCGGTTCGCCGGCAATCGGATGGGCCACCATCTCGCCGCGTTCGATATCGGCCAGCAGGGGCGCCACTGGCAGGATGGTGGCGCCGATATCGGCCAGGATGGCCGACTTCAGGATGGCCACCGAATTGATTTCGATGACGGTCTCCAGGCTCATGCCCTGCGATCGGACCAGTTGTTCGATGCGCGGACGCACGCCATGCGCCAGGCCCGGCAGGATCAGCGGTGCCTGGAGGGCAAGTGTCAGGGGTACGCGCCTGCGGCCGCTCACGCCGTATTGCGACTTGGCCCGGGTGATGTACATCATCTCTTCCTCGATCATGGGTGTGGCCGCGAAGGAAGCTAACTGACCATCGTCGAACAGCACGGCCAGGTTGATGCGACCCGACTTCAACTGGGTGATCAGGTTACCGGTCAATTCCTCGGTCAGTTGCAGGGTGATGTCCGGGTAGGTCGACCGCACTGCGTTGAGCAACGGCAAGGCCAGCGCATTGGAGACGCTTTGCGGAATGCCCAGTGCCACCGTGCCGGCAGGCTTGTCGGTGGACTGCGCCACGGCCTGCTTGGCATCCTGCACCTGCTTCAAGATCGCCAGCGCGTGTTCGTAGAAGACCTTGCCGGCATCGGTGGCGATCACGCCCTGGGCCGAACGATGCAGCAGTTGCGCCGCCATTTCGTCTTCCAGCTGGCGGATCTGCTGGGTCAGCGCCGGCTGGGCGATGTGCAGCACACGCGCTGCGCGCGAGAGCGAACCATGATCGACGATGGCCACGAAGTAGCGCAGTTGGCGTAATTCCATGCGGTGGGATTCCTTGGTTGCGAAGGCGGGAGTTGTCAGTTATCTGCCCGTCAGAATTAGCTGAAAGATTACTGGAAACATCCGCCTCTGGCCGACTGCGGACAAGCGCACCTGTTATACGCTTCTGGCCGAGAGCAGATATCTAAACTTGATTTTTCAAAACTGCGCAGGCGATTTTGTATGCAATGTGTTGGACCTGAGATTTTTTCGGATAATCGTCAGGAATTATTTCAACTGCTTGTACTTCAAGCTGTCCGTCAAGTTCATGGTTCGCTTGAGCTACGCCTGCCAGTATCTCCGCCAAGTGATTTTCTACGTCAAATTTTGGCGCTGGGTCGATCATCTGCTTCGAAAGTATGCGAATTACCGTTGGCCGAATCGGGCTACGCATTCAGGAAATCACCCGGAGGGGTTGATGGGCGTGGGGGCGGGATTTGAACCTACAACCATTGGCGTAATTCCATACGGGAGAATTCCTGCTCTTTGGGCCGCCCTTACAGTTGTCAAATAATTTTACAAGCCAGGACGACTATTGAACATGCGCGTGCGTGCATTCTCGATATGCCCGCGCATGGCGCGTCGGGCGCCCTCGGCATCTTGCACGCGGATCAGGTCGAAGATCTGGCGGTGCTCATCCATCGCATCCTGCGAACGCGTCCAGGGCGGGATGTGCATCAGGTGGCGTAGCATGTTGACGGCATGACTGACATCGTATTCCAGCGTCTTCATCACCTGCACAAAACGCAGGTTGCCGGTGGCCAGGGCAATGGCTTCGTGGAAGCCATAGTCGTAATGGTGGGCGATGCCGCCCACGCGATTGGCTTCTTCGAAGCCTTCCAGCAGGCGCGCCATCTGGTCCAGGTCGTGCCGGTTGCGGCGCAGGGCCGCCATGTAAGCGCATTCAGGCTCCAGCACCAGGCGCAACTCCAGCCCGTTCATGATGTGGCCGATGCGGGTTTCCGGCTCGCCCTCGGGGTTGGCTGGTGCCAATCCGGCCTTTTCCTTCACATAGGTGCCGGAGCCGCGCAGCGACTCCACCAGTTGATCCTCACGCAAGCGGTCCAACGCCTGGCGTACCACCGGGCGCGAGACTTCGAACAACGTGGCCAGGTCGTTTTCCGAGGGCAGCTTGCTGCCCACTGCGATGCGGCCTTCGACGATGGCATGGAACAGGGTTTCATAAACCCGCTCGGCAAAGCGCTCCGGCCGTACCGGACCGAGGCCGGCGGCGGCCAGGTTCAGAATGTCGCTGGAAGCGCCGGGGCGTGCCGGCTTGCTGGTGTGGGGCATCGAGACTCCGTGTGGGTGCATATTGCACTTGTTGCACTGCTTGCGCATGGTAGCGGATTTGCCTGGCTTACCGCCAGCCTCGCGGGGCAAGTAGTCAGTAAAGTAGTAACTTAATTTGACATCTTTGCCGTACTGGCTTAGATTGAGCCACCACAAAAAACACAACGATCCAGGAGACACGCCCCTTCCCGGCCCGCCCGCAGACGCCGTCCGCGCGCTTGCCCGTGGCTACCCTGCTGCGTCTTGTTGCGTCGTGTTGCATCTTGCCCGGCATTGCGCCAACCACCCAAGGACAGTACCACCATGAAACAGCATTTCATCGACAACCGCTGGGTCGCCCCGGCTTCCGGCCAAAGCATCCCTGTGATCGACCCTTCCGATGGCCAGGTATTCGCCGCCATTGCCCGCGGCAATGCCGACGATGTCGAGCGCGCCGTACAAGCGGCGCGGCTGGCCTATGAAGGTGCCTGGGGCAAGCTGTCGGCGGCCGAGCGCAGCCGGCTGCTGATGAAGCTGGCCTACAAGCTGCAGGATCACCAGGAAGAACTGGCCCAACTGGAAGGCCGCGACTGCGGCAAGCCGATGAAGCAGGCGCGGGCCGATGCGGCGGCGATCGTGCGCTATTTCGAGTTCTATGCCGGCGCCGCCGACAAGCTGCATGGCCACACCATCCCCTACCAGGCAGGCTATACGGTGCTGACCCTGCGCGAACCGCATGGTGTGACCGCCCACATCGTGCCCTGGAACTACCCGATGCAGATCTTCGGGCGCTGCGTGGGCGGCGCGCTGGCCGCCGGCAATACCTGCGTGGTCAAGCCGGCCGAGGATGCCTGCCTGTCCATCCTGCGGGTAGCCGAACTGGCAGCCGAGGTCGGCTTCCCGGCGGGGGCCCTCAATATCGTCACCGGCTATGGCCATGAAGCCGGCGACCTGCTGGTCAAACATCCCGACGTAGATCACGTGTCCTTCACCGGTTCGCCCAACGTGGGCAAGCTGGTGGTGCGCGGCGCGGCCGAGCATCACACGCCGGTCACGCTGGAGCTGGGCGGCAAGTCGCCCCAGGTGGTGTTCGAGGATGCCGATATGGAGGCCATGCTGCCGGTGGTGGTCAATGCCATCGTGCAGAACGCCGGCCAGACCTGTTCGGCCGGCAGCCGCTTGCTGGTGCAGCGCGGCGCCTATGAGCAGGTGCTGGAGCGTCTGGCCGGGCTGTTCTCGCAGCTCAAGGTGGGTTCGTCACAGATGGACCTGGATTGCGGCCCGCTGATCCGCAAGACCCAGCAGGAACGCGTGGCGGGCTTTCTCGCCGAAGCCCGGCGCGATGGCATCCCATTGGTGGCGCAAGGCGAGATTGCAGCCGGCGTGCCGGCCAACGGTTTCTACCAGGCCCCGGCCCTGCTGCGCGACGTGCCGCCGCGCCATCGCCTGGCGCAGGAAGAAGTGTTCGGCCCGGTGCTGGCGGCCATGCCCTTCGAGGATGAAGCCCAAGCCATTGCCCTGGCCAACGGCACCGACTATGGCCTGGTGGCCAGCGTCTGGACCCGCGATGGCGGCCGCCAGATGCGCCTGGCGCGGGCCATTCGCAGCGGCCAGGTGTTCATCAACAACTACGGCGCCGGCGGCGGCGTGGAACTGCCCTTCGGCGGCGTGAAGGCCAGCGGCCACGGGCGCGAGAAAGGCTTCGAGGCGCTCTATGGCTTCACGGTCTTGAAGACCATTGCCATCCGCCACGGTTGAGATCGAGATCGTTATCACGTCGATTCAACGATGAGGTAAATTATTTTCAAGGAGACACATCATGCGTTTGCAAGACAAGGTAGCCATCGTCACCGGTGGCGGTTCGGGTTTCGGAGAAGGCATCGCCAAGGCCTATGCCCGTGAAGGCGCGGCCGTGGTGGTGGCCGATATCGGCCAGACCGGTGGCTTGCGGGTGGTCGAGGAAATCCAGGCCGCTGGCGGCAAGGCCGTCTTTGCCAAGGCGGACGTCTCCAAGCGCGCCGACATGGATCAGTTGCTGGCCACCGCCCTGGAACACTTTGGCAAGCTCGACATCGTGGTCAACAATGCCGGCACCACCCACCGCAACCGCCCCATGCTGGAAGTGGAAGAAGAAGAATTCGACCGCGTCTATGCGGTCAACGTGAAGAGTATCTTCCTCTCGGCCAAGACCTTCGTGCCCTACTTCCGCCAGGTCGGCGGCGGCACCTTCGTCAATATCGCTTCCACCGCCGGCATCCGCCCACGTCCGGGCCTGACCTGGTACAACGGCAGCAAGGGCGCGGTCATCACCACCAGCAAGTCGATGGCCGCCGAACTGGGCCCGGACAAGATCCGCGTAAATTGCGTCAACCCGGTCATCTCGGCCACCGGCCTCTTGGCCGAATTCATGGGTGTGCCCGACACCCCCGAAAACCGCAAGAAATTCGTCGCCACCATCCCCATGGGCCGCTTCTCCACCCCCGAAGACATCGCCAATGCCTGCCTCTACCTGGGTTCGGATGAAGCCCAGTTCGTCACCGGCGTGTGCATCGAGGTCGATGGCGGGCGCTGCGTGTAAGCTTGCGATGTAAAAATCTTCATGTAAGCGGTGAGGATATTGATTTGACAATGTCCTCACCGCCACTACAATGCGTGGCACCGTCAAGCGGTCACAAAGAACCGGCGACGTACAACAACGACACGTCAAACAACATCTGGAGCGAGACATGACCTACCAAGCAGGCGCAGCCGCCGACAGCGCGCGCGCATCCTTTGAAGACGCCACCTACAGCAAGGTGACCTGGCGTCTGTTGCCACTGCTGTTCCTGTGCTACGTGGCCTCCTACCTGGACCGGGTCAACGTCGGCTTCGCCAAACTGCAGATGCTGCAGGATCTCAAATTCAGCGACACCGTCTACGGCCTGGGCGCGGGCATCTTCTTCCTGGGCTACTTCGTCTTCGAGGTGCCCAGCAACATGATCCTGCACAAGGTGGGGGCGCGCCTGTGGATCGCCCGCATCATGATCACCTGGGGCATCATCTCCGGCGCCATGGCCTACGTCACCACACCGGAAATGTTCTACATCATGCGTTTCCTGCTGGGGGTGGCCGAGGCCGGCTTCTTCCCGGGCGTGATCCTCTATCTCACCTACTGGTACCCGGCCGCCCGGCGCGGCAAGATCACGGCGCTGTTCATGACCGGCATCGCGCTCTCGGGCGTGATCGGCGGCCCATTCTCGGGCTGGATCATGCACGCCATGCCGGGGGTGTGGGGTCATACCGGCTGGCAGTGGATGTTCATCCTGGAAGCCATTCCATCGCTGGTCCTGGGCGTGCTGGTGATCCTCTATATGAAGGATCGCATCCGTGACGCCGACTGGTTGAGCGAAGACGAAAAACGCCTGCTGGAAGCCAACATCAGCCACGAAGAAAGCCAGAAGGAACACCTGTCGCTGGGCGCCATGTTCGCCAATGGCCGGGTCTGGCTGGGGGCGCTGATCTATTTCTGCTTCGTCATGGGCCTGTATGGCGTGAGCTTCTGGCTGCCCACCATCATCAAGGCTACGGGCGTAAGCGATCCGCTCAACGTGGGTCTGTTGACGGCGATCCCCTACGCCTTTGCCGCCGCCGCCATGGTCTTGATCGGGCGCAGCGCCGACGCCCGCCGCGAACGTCGCTGGCACGTCGCCATTCCAGCCTTCATCGGTTGCATCGGCCTGTTGCTATCCACCCTGTACGGTCACAACACCGCGCTGGCCATGGCCTCGCTGACCCTGGCCAGCGTCGGCATCATGACCACCCTGCCCCTGTTCTGGAGCCTGCCGACCGCCTTCCTGTCGGGCACCGCCGCCGCGGCCGGCATCGCGCTGATCAATTCGCTGGGCAACCTGGCCGGCTTCGTCAGCCCGTTCCTGGTGGGCTGGTTGAAGGACACCACCCAGAGCACCAATGCCGGCATGTACGTGCTGGCGGCCTCGCTGGTGATCGGCGGCTTGCTCACGCTGACCCTGCCGGCTCGGCTGGTCAACAAGTAATCCGCTCATCGCCACATGGCGTGATCATTCAGTTCGGCCGCGCAGACAAGGCCAGCAGGAAGCGACCTGCTTATCTTGGCTTTGCCTTGCCTGCGCGGGCGCTGCAGCGCCCCTTTCTGCCATATGCGACTGGACTGCCAAACCAGACGATGCTCCCGACATCAAGTTTACAGTGCTCACTTTGGGCGCTATAGTGTCCCTCATAAAAGTCTACACCGGGGATCCCATCTTGCTGCACCGTCTGCCCTCCGGGCCGATGTCCATCGTCACCCTGCACTTCCTCTTTGTCCATCAGGTGAGCATCGTCGGCAAAAGGCACGGTTTGCTTGACAAGCTTCTTCAAGGCCGAATGCTTAGTCATGCGCTCACATCATCGGTGTACGTTTTCCCCATCTGATTCACGCCGACCGGCCCAAGCGTCCTGACATCCATCGCCTATTACCTACCTATGACCATGACCATCGCGCCCCTGTTTTCCATCATCGTCACCACCCACCGTCGCCCGGCTATTCTGGAGCGCGCGCTGCGCTCGCTGCTGGCACAGAGTTTTGTCGATTACGAGATTGTCCTGGTCGCCGATGAAGGCAGTATTCCGACCAAGGAAGTCGCCAGCCGTCTGTTGCGCGAAAAAGATGTCTTTCTCTGTCTGCCCGGTGCCAAGGGCCCTGCCGAGTCACGCAACGCTGGCGTGCAATTGGCGCGTGGCCGCTTCATCCTGTTCCTGGACGATGACGACAGCTATCGACCTGATTTCCTGCAAGCTATCGTCCAATGCAACCGTTTCCTCAGCGATGCAGTCAACTACGTGTCATATACCCAGTTGAAGGAAGTGCGCACCCCCGAGGGCACGCATGTGCTCTCCAGTACCGAAGTCGATACGGGCGCCACTGACATCCGCACCCTGCTGGTCAGCAATTTCATTCCCAACAACGCCATCATCCTCTCTTCATCCATTGCCAAACGCCATCTGGTGGATGCCACGCTGCAAAGCCACGAGGACTGGGATTACCTGATTTCGCTGGTGCTGAAATATGAATTCAATTTCCTCGGCATCTCCGGGCCCGTCGTACATATCAATGAAGGCCAGAGCCGCAACAACGACGCCAAATCCAATGGCTCGATCGCCCTGGACTTCCTGTCGATCTACCGCAAATGGCCAGCGGCTGACGACGAGCTGCGCCTGCGTCGCAAGGAAATGCTCAGAACCCTAGGGCTGGATCTGCCGCCGGCCATGCTGTAAAGACAGCGTCAGGCAGCGGCAACAGCCGTGCTCATGTTGATGAACACGGCTACCGCACGCTCTTTTGATCACATGTTATTGAGGATGGTGTCGGCCGCCAGGATGATCGGCTTGTAGATTTGCTGGAAGTTGTGAGAATTCTTTGCCTCTTCGGTGACAGCACCGAATTTGGCGTAGAACAGGTTCTTGACCGACACATGGAAATGCGGCTCGCTCTTGATCCTCTGCCGCAGTTCGTAATTGCTCAAGTGGCGTAAGATCAGCAGTGCCATTTCATAGACGGCTCGACCAGTGTGCACATAGATGGCATCCGAAGAAAGCTGATTGGCGACCTTGCGGAAAACCCCGCAATACTCGTCCACAAAACAGATCCGGTCGGGATGTGCAATGGCCATGTCAAGCGCCAGACTCCAGTCCTGCGCCCGGAATTCGCCCAAGCCGTCGGCAGCTGCCAGCCGGTTCAATGACAGGTCATAGGGAAATCTGGTCAGACCATACTGTGGCAAGGCGTCCGTCTTGTAGATGCCCAAAAACACATAATGGTCGTAGCTCATCAAGGCTTCAAAATCACAACTCCGCTTGAAGTTTCTGCCATGCCAGCCCGGATGCTGCAGGTCGGACAGGTTTCCGTCCTCCAGAATCTGGTATTTGCCAAACCCCATGCAAGCATCATTACGCACGGTCGCGTCTAGCAGACGGGCCATGGCATCAGGGTAGAAGAGATCATCGGTGGCGATGGTCGTCATGTACGGCGTCTCGATCAAGGGATACATCTGCTGGTAGGCCAGCATGACGCCGATGCTCGATGTGCCGCCCATGATCCGCACCCGCTTGTCGTTGGCGTACTTGCTCAGGATCTCGGCGGTATTGTCCGTGGAACCGTCATTGAAAATCAGCAGATTGGTGACCGGCGATCCCGGACCAAAAACGACGTTGGCAAGGAGATGTTCCAGATAGATGCCGTGATTCTTGGTAGGAATGAGAAGGGTTAACATGTTGTCCTATCGTTAGAACGCATTTCTGATAAAAGCCCGACGCCGAGCCATAGATGGCTTTCTGGAAGCCGCAGATGAGGCAATGCTGAGGGGGGAGGCGTCCGACCTGTCCCCCTTGCCAGCGCACCGCACCCAATCAGGCTATGTATTTCTGCCACGCCGGCAGCATCCGAGCGCTGGGTGGAAAGATGGACCAGAATTGTCCGCCGCCCGCGATCCATTTCTCGTGCCGCTTCAAGACCTTGTCCTCGTTCTCCGTATTCACACCGAGCAGGCAGATGTCGACCCCTTGCTCATATAAGGCATCGCTGCCAACGATGGGCAGGCCAGTACCAGGCATCCAGGTATTCTGCTTTTCCGGCTGATCGTCAACGATGAAATCAATATTGCCGGTCATACGGGTGAAGTTGAGCAGGCAAAAACCGCGCGAGCCGGCGCCGTAGACGGCGATCTTCTTACCCTGACGCTTGAACTGCGCCAGCTCCTGGTTGATATCCCGGATGAAGGGCTGCCACTGCGCGGCATAGTCCAGATTCTGCTCGCGCAGGGAAGAGACATAGCTGAGGTCGGAAGGAACCTGCCCCTTCTTGCGCGCCAGGACGAAAATGCCCTCGCCGCTGAAGACAAAGACCTCACTATGCACGATTTCGACATTGGCCCGCGCGAGGAACTCACGCAAGGTATCCCGCGTGAAGTAATTGACGTGTTCCTCCCACAGTCCATAGTCGTGTGTGCGCAAATTGCATTCGAAGTTGGGAACTTCGATGAGCACATATCCACCGTCTTGCACCAGGGTTTCAATGCAAGCTGCCACGCCGCGCAGATCGCTCATGTGTTCAAGGTTCTGGCGTGAGACGAACAAATTGAACTGACCACGCTGGGCAACGATCTTCCTTGCCAGGTCCGGGGTGAGGAAGTCGCGTATGACGTCCACCCCTTTGGCAATGGCCAGGTCGTAGGCATCCTGTGCTGGCTCAACACCTACCGCATTGGTGAACCCCTGGAGCTTGAGCTGCTCCAAAAAACCACCGTCATTGCAACCGATTTCAATAATGCCTGATCCGGACTCCATACCATCCAGGGTCTTGATCAGTTCGATCTGCGGCAACAGATGCGGCTGGAATTTCCATGCGCTGATGGTGACGTAATTGGCATAGATGACGTCAGGCGGACATGCATCGACCAATTGGGTGAGGCCGCAGTGTTCGCAAAAGTGCAACTTGACAGGCCAGACAGGACGCTCCTCATCCGGCTTGGTCAAATAGTGTTTGGCGACCGGAAACTCTCCGAAGTTGATCAATTCGGTAAGCTCGGTGCCGCCGCACAGATTGCATTCATGCTGGTTATTCATGCTCGGTGATGCTCCATGTTGTCGGTTCTACAAAGGTATTGAGACTACATGGGCCATGTCGTCACTGATCTCTCAGGTCAGCGTCACCAGTCACCATTAACCAGTTGTGCTCAACAGCTATGGCGCAACCACAGGCTGCCGCCTTGGCTGATTCGCTCTGGCATACGCGAAATTAACGAGGCCATCACTGCTGGTTCACAAGTGCCCATGAATTGGCTCGACCATATCACTTCCCGGTGGCCATTGAATTGCAGAAAAGCGAGGGTGAGATACTGTTCATCCCAATTGCGACCTTGATCGATCAATAAGATCAGAGAGAAGTAACTTCCCATATCGATCACAATTTTCTCCCATCTCCACCCAACATCCTTCTACATGAAACAACTTTCGTATTCAGGGATGCGCTGACGATTGCGGCTCCAGCAATTCCCGCATGGCCAGCCGCACCACCTCCGCCTGCGTGGCCTGCGGAAAGCGCCGCCGCTGACGTGCCACCAGCGCATCGACGCGGGCGCGGTCGCCGTGGCACAGCTCGGTCATGCGTTCGGTGATCTCCAGGTAGCCATGCGGGTCGTGCAAAGGCAGGTCGGTGCGATTGACATGGCGCAGCCAGGCGCGGTCGGCGGCATAGACCGCAAGCAGGGCAAAGGAAATCAGCAGGGGCCAGATCAGCATGAGGGTCTCGCAGGCGGGTAAAGACGCGATTGTGAAACGCGCCTGCCGGGCCAGCCATCGCCGGGCAACGAGAATTGCCCGCTATTGCACACTCAGAGCGCCAGCCATTCGCGCTGCAAGTCCTGATCGGCTTGCAGCGCAGCGGGCGTCCCATGGAAGACCATCTCGCCGCGTCCCATCACATATGCCCGTTGCGACAGCTCCAGCGCAATGGCCTGCTTCTGCTCGATCAACAGCACCGCCACGTCGCGCTGGCGCAGCAGTTCCAGGTAATGCGCCACCTGCTCCACCATCTGCGGCGACAATCCTTCAGTGGGCTCATCGATGAGCAGCAAGGAAGGATTGCCCAGCAAGGCCCGACCCAGCGCCAGCATCTGCTGCTCGCCGCCCGAGAGTGCGCCGGCGGCCACCTTGTGGCGTCTGGCCAGGGCCGGAAACAAGGCATACACCTCTTCCTCGCGCCAACCGTGGGCCGACGCGCGCCCGCTCTTGCGCCCCAGCAGCAGGTTCTGCGCCACGGTGAGCGTGGGGAAGACATCGCGGCTTTCCGGCACGTAGCCGATGCCGCGTCGGGCGATGGCATGGGTCGGCAGGCCAGCGATATCGTCGCCGTCGAAGTCGATCCCACCACGGCTGCGCACCAGCCCCATCAAGGCCTTGAGCAAGGTGGAGCGGCCCGCACCATTGCGACCGAGGATGCTGACGATCTCGCCGCGCTGCACCTCCAGCGACACCCCATGCAGCACGTGGCTCTGGCCGTACCAGGCGTGCAGGCGGTCCACCCGGAGCAAGCTGTCGGACTTATCCATGGCGCCTCCGGTCCAGGTACAGTGCCTGCACCTGCGGGTTGGCGCGGATGCGCTGGGCGCTGTCGCAGGCGATCACGCGGCCATTGTCCATGACCGCGATGCGGTCGGCCAGATCGAACACCACCTGCATATCGTGCTCCACCATCAGCAAGGTCTTGCCCACGGTGACCTCACGGATCAAGGCCACCATGGCCGCACTCTCGGCCCGGCTCATCCCGGCCGTGGGTTCGTCCAGCAGGATCACGGAGGCATCGGCGGCAATGGTGACGGCCAATTCCAGCGCCCGTTGTTCGGCATAGCTCAACTCGCCTGCGGCCACCTCGGCCCGGGCGGCCAGGCCGACTTTGTCCAGCACCGCATGAGCGCGTGCGTTGGCGTCGCGCAACTGGCTGATGCGGCGCCAGAAGGCGTAGCGGTAGCCCAGCGTCCACAGCAGCGCACAGCGCACGTTCTCGAAGGCGCTCAGGCGGGGAAACAGGCTGGTGATCTGGAAGCTGCGCGCCAAACCCAGCCGGTTGATCTGCTGGGGCGAGTCGCGCGTGATGTCGCGGCCATGCAGCAGCACGCGCCCGGCATCGGCACGATAGCGGCCGGATACCAGGTTGAAGAGACTGGACTTGCCGGCGCCATTGGGACCGATCAAGGCGCAGCGTTCGCCGGCCTGCAATTGCAGGTCCACCCCGCACAGGATCTGGCTGCGCTCGAAGGCCTTGTGCAGGCCGTGAAGTTCCAGCGCATACGCGGTACTCATCGGCCCTCCCCCTGGCGTCGCCAGAACACCAGTCCAACCGTGCCGGCAGCCGCCAGCAACAAGGCGACCAGCCAGGGCAGCAGTGAATGGACATCGATGGACCACCCCCACCACACCAGTGGCGCCGCCCCTTCGGCGGTATCGCTCAAGCTGCCCAGGCTGGTCTGGTAAGCCATTTCGGTGGCCAGCACCACGCCGGCCAGGGTCACCAGTGCTGCGAGCAGCCAAGCGGCCAGGCGCGCCATCATGCGTGCCTCCAGACGACCGCTGCGCAGTGTGCGCCAGCCCCGGTCGATCAGGCTGGCCAGCCCCCCCGGGGCGGTCATCACGATCAGAATGAAGAACGCGCCCAGATAGAATTGCCAGGCCTGGGTGTAGGCCGACAGCCAGGAGGAAAACAGCACGCCGACCACGCCCCCGACGATGGGACCATAGAAATAGGCGGTGCCGCCGATGAAGGTAAACAACAGGATGGTGCCGGAGCGCAGCGCCCCGACATATTCGGCGCTGACGATTTCGAAATTGATGGCCGACAGGCCGCCCGCCACCCCGGCAAAGAAGGCCGACAAGATCAGCGCCAGGTAACGTACCCGCTGCGGATCGTAGCCGATGAAGGCGGCGCGCTCGGGGTTGTCGCGCACGGCATTGAGCATACGGCCCAGGGGCGTTTGACGCAGCGCGTAGATGGCCATGGTGCAGACCAGCAGCCAGCCAGAGATCAGGTAATAGACCTGGATCTGCGGCCCATAGCTGATGCCCAGCACCGGCTCGCCGATGACGCGGTTACCGGAAATGCCGCCCTCGCCGCCGAAGACCTCCGGCAACATCAGTACGCACGCCGACACCAGTTCCACCAGCCCCAGCGTGATCATGGCGAAGGTGGTACCGGCCCGGCGCGTGGTCGGGTAACCCAGCACCAGCGCACACAGCGCACCGGTCAAGCCAGCGGCCAGAGGTACCAGCGTCACCGGAAACACCAGCGCGCCTGCGGCCATGCGGTTCATCAGGTGGATCGCACCGAAGGCCCCCAGCCCTGAATAGACGGCATGGCCGAAGGAGAGCATCCCGCCCTCGCCCAGCAGCATGTTGCAGGACAGGCAGAGTAAGACCATCGTGCCCATCTGCGACAGCAGCGACAGGGCCGCGCTCTGCGGCCATACCAGCGGCGCGGCCAGCAGGAGCAGCGCGAAGATCAACCAGGGCAGCACGAGCCGTTTCACCGCTCACCCCTCCCGCTTTCCCATGAGACCCTTGGGCCGCACGATCAACATCACCACCAACAGCAGGTAGGGCAAGACCGGCGCCACCTGGGCCAGGGTCAGGCGCGCCAGGGGAGCCAGCGCACTGCCGGCGGGCAGCTGCACGCCCAGGCTGGCCAGCGAGACATCCAGCACCACGGCAAAGGTCTGCATCAGTCCGATCAGGAGCGAGGTGATGAAGGCTCCGACCAGCGAACCCAGCCCGCCCACCACCACCACCACGAAGATGATGCTGCCCACGGCCCCCGCCATGCCCGGTTCGGTGACGAAGGCATTGCCGCCGATGACACCGGCCAGCGCCGCCAGCGCACAGCCGCCGCCAAACACCAGCATGAACACGCGCGGCACGTTGTGGCCCAGCGCCTCGACCATCTGCGGATGGGTCAGCGCGGCCTGGATCACCAGGCCGATGCGGGTATGGCGCAACAGCAGCCACAAGGCCAACAACATCAGCACCGACACCAGCAGCATGAAGCCGCGATAGACCGGGAAGGCTGTCGAATAAAGCGTAAACAGCGTGCCGTCCAGCTCAGGCGGGATGCGGTAAGGCACGGGAGAACGCCCCCACACCAGTTGTACCAGTTCCACCACCAGGTAGGACAGGCCGAAAGTGAACAATAATTCCGGCACGTGCCCATAGCGATGCACGATGCGCAAACCGTAATGCTCCACCAGCGCCCCGGCCACGCCCACCACCAGCGGTGCCAGCAGCAGCGCCGGCCAGAAGCCCAGCACGCCGGCAATGGCATAGGCGACATAGGCTCCCAGCATGTAGAAGCTGGCATGGGCGAAGTTGGGCACGCCCATCATGCTATAGATGAGGGTCAAGCCCGAAGACAGCAGGAACAGCAAAAAGCCGTAGCCCAGGCCGTTCAAGAAGGTGATCAGCGCGAATTCCAAATTGTCAGCCTTGCCGGGGATGCGGAAATTGAATGGATCGAAGAAGCCGAAGCTGGCGGCCAAGCGCGGCCGCCAGCAAAAGTGCAGCGATCCTATGGGATTGGCGCTTCTCTGTCAAAATAGCGGATTGCAGAGCGCTTCTGGCGCGACAGGCTGAATATGACGCTTTCTTCTCCACTCATTGACTCGCTTTCCTATCCGCTGCCCCCTTTCGGCAACCGTTTCGCCGACCTGCCGCCGGCCTTCTATACCCGGTTGCAGCCCACGCCCCTGCCCGCCCCTTACCTGGTGGGCTTCAGCGATGCGGCAGCAGCTAGCGTGGGGCTGGCACGGCCGGCTGAAGAGGATCGCAGCTTCCTCGACATCTTCGCCGGCAACCAGATCGCGCCCGGCTCCATGCCGCTGTCGGCGGTCTATTCGGGGCATCAGTTCGGGGTCTGGGCCGGCCAGTTGGGCGATGGGCGCGCCATCACGCTGGGCGATCTGGCGGCCACCGATGGCCAGGGCCGCATCGAACTGCAACTCAAGGGCGCGGGCCTGACGCCCTATTCACGCATGGGCGATGGCCGTGCCGTACTGCGCTCCTCGATCCGCGAATTCCTCTGTTCGGAAGCCATGGCAGCGCTTGGCATCCCGACCACCCGGGCGCTGACCGTGATCGGCTCGGACCAGCGCGTACTGCGCGAGAGTGCCGAAACGGCGGCGGTGGTCACGCGCATGGCGCCCAGCTTCATCCGCTTCGGCTCCTTCGAGCACTGGTACTACAACCAGCGCTTCGATGAGCTGAAGGTATTGGGCGACACCGTGCTGGAACAGTTCTATCCAGCACTGCTGCAGGAAGACAACCCCTACCAGGCGCTACTGCAGGAAGTCACCCGCCGCACCGCCACGCTGATGGCGCAATGGCAGGCGGTGGGTTTCATGCACGGGGTGATGAACACCGACAACATGTCCATCCTCGGCCTGACGCTGGACTATGGCCCCTTCGGCTTCATGGAAGCCTTCGACGCCCGCCACATCTGCAACCATACCGATGGCCAGGGCCGCTACAGCTACCAGATGCAGCCCCGCATCGGCCAGTGGAACTGTTTCGCGCTGGGTCAGGCGATGCTGCCGCTGATAGGCTCGGTGGAACAGACCGAGGCTGCGCTGGCCGGCTATGAAGCCGTCTTCCAGGCGCAGTACGACGCCCTGTTGCGCGCCAAGCTGGGCTTGAGGACGCAGCAGGCCGACGACACCCGCTTGATCGAGGCCTTGTTTGCCATCCTGCAAGCCAATCACGTCGATTTCACATTGTTCTTCCGCCGCCTGGGCGACTTGCAGATCAGCAACACCGCCAACGATGAAGCGCTGCGCGACCTCATCCTCGACCGTCCCGCCTTCGATGCCTGGGCCGCGCAATACCGCGTCCGGCTGCGTGCAGAAGACAGCGACGATGCAGTGCGCCGGCTTGCAATGCATCGGGTCAACCCCAAATACGTGCTACGCAACTACCTCGCCCAGGTCGCCATCGAACGGGCCCAGCACAAGGACTTCAGCGAAGTGGCGCGCCTGCAGGCCATCCTCAGCCGCCCCTTCGACGAACAGCCCGAGTTCGACCGATACGCCGACCTGCCCCCCGACTGGGCCAGCCATCTCGAAGTAAGCTGCTCTTCCTGAAGCTTTCTTCCTGAACCGGCCGCATCATCCCGTCGCCCCTCAACACCAAGGAGCCAAGCATGAACAAACGAGTAGAAAAGACCGAAGCCGAGTGGCGCGCCCAGCTCGACCCGATCGAATACCAGGTCACCCGCGAAGCCGCCACCGAGCGCGCCTTCACCGGCCGCTACTGGGACCACCACGAAGCCGGCACCTATACCTGCGTGTGCTGCGATACCCCGCTGTTCACCTCGGACGCCAAGTTCGACTCCGGCTGCGGCTGGCCGAGCTACTTCGAACCCATCGATGCGGCCAACGTGCGCGAGAAAGTAGACCGCAGTTATGGCATGATTCGCACCGAGATCATCTGCAATGTCTGCGACGCCCACCTGGGCCACGTCTTCCCCGACGGCCCGCCGCCGACCGGATTGCGCTATTGCATCAATTCGGCTTCGCTGCGCTTCGACCCGGCGTAAGCCGGCCCGCCAAGGTTTTATTTTATTGACTCACTGAAGAAGCCACCCGATGAAGTTCCTGTTCGACCTGTTCCCCGTCATCCTGTTTTTCGGCGTCTTCAAATGGGCCGAGGGCCATCCTTCGGCCGCGCAAGACCTGGTGATGCACTACCTGGGCGGGGCCATGTCGGCCGGCGCCGTCACCGCCACCCAAGCCCCGATCCTGCTCTCCACCGCGGTCGCCATCATCGCCTCGCTGGGCCAGATCGCCTGGTTGCTGCTGCGTCGGCGCAAGGTCGATGCCATGCTGTGGGTGTCGCTGGCCATCATCGTGGTCTTCGGCGGCGCTACCATCTATTTCCGTGACGATACCTTCATCAAGTGGAAGCCAACCATTTTGTACTGGTGCTTCGGCGTGGCCCTGCTGGGGTCGCAGTGGTTCATGAAGAAGAACCTGATTCGCGTCATGATGGAAAAACAGGTGACCCTGCCCGAGCCGATCTGGCCGCGCCTGAACCTGGCCTGGATCGTCTTCTTTGCCGTCATGGGCGTCTTGAATCTCTATATCGCCTTCAACTACCCGCTCGACACCTGGGTCAACTTCAAGATGTTCGGCAGCATGGGCCTGATGTTTGCCTTCATCATCGGCCAGAGCCTGTTCCTGTCCAAGTACATGAAGGATGAGCAATGAGCGGCGCCGACACCCGCGTAGCGCGCATCACCGCGCGCCTGACTGCAACTTTCTCGCCGACCGTCTGTCTGGTCGAGGACGAGTCTGCCCTGCACGCTGGACATGCGGGCGCAGCCTCTGGCGGAGGACACTACAGGATCCGCCTGGTTTCGAACTTGTTCGAGGGCAAAAATCGCTTGCAGCGCCATCGGCTGGTGTATGATTGCCTGTCCGATCTGATGCAGCAGGAGATCCATGCGCTGGCCATCGTGGCGCACTCCCCGTCAGAGGCAACGAACTGAGATCAAGAACCAAGAACGACGCCTGAATTCCAAGCCCCTCCTGTTTTCTTCTCCGTTTTGATTCATTCCTTTCATTTCTAGGATTCAACAATGACATTCAAACCCGCTCGTCTGCTGGTGCTGCTGTTTGCAATCGCTTCCGTCCCGGCCTTCGCACAAAACCTGGCTGTGGTGAACGGCAAGGCGATTCCCTCCTCCCGCGCCGACCTCATGGTCAAGCAGATGACTGCCCAAGGCCAACCCGACAGCCCGCAGCTGCGCAGCGCCATCAAGGAAGAACTGATCAACCGTGAAATCCTGATGCAGGAAGCCGACAAGCAAGGTCTGGCCAACAGCACCGACGTCAAGAACCAGCTGGAACTGGCACGCCAGTCCATCGTGATTCGCGCCCTGATCGCCGACTACCTGAAGAAGAACCCGGTCTCGGACGCCGACATCAAGGCTGAATACGACAAGTTCAAGGCCCAGGCCGGCGACAAGGAATACCACGCCCGCCACATCCTGGTGGACAAGAAGGAAGACGCCGAAGCCATCATCGCCAAGTTGAAGGCCGGCACCAAGTTCGAAGACCTGGCCAAGCAATCCAAGGACACCGGTTCGGCAGCCAACGGCGGCGACCTGGACTGGGCGACCCCGGCCTCCTTCGTCAAGCCTTTCTCCGACGCCATGGTGGCCCTGAAGAAGGGTGAAATCACCCAGACTCCGGTGCAGACCCAGTTCGGCTGGCACGTGATCAAGCTGGAAGACGTGCGTCCGGCCAAGGTCCCGACCCTGGACGAAGTCAAGCCGCAGATCGCCGAAGCCCTGCAACAGAAGAAGCTGCAGGCTTACCAGGAACAACTGCGCGCCAAAGCCAAGGTGCAATAAGCGCCCGCTGCACGGCCGCCGCCTGGCAGACTGAAGGAAGACCTAGCGCCTTCCTTCACACCCCCTGAGAACATGCCCGGACAAGGTTTCCTTGCCGGGCATGTTGCTTTTTAGCTACGTTTTCATGCACAAGTTCTGCGCGAGGCTGCAAAAAGTCATTCAAAACATCCAGAAATCCGCCGAAAAACCGCTATTTCATGTCCTCCTGCAGCTCAAAAAATCCATCTCGTGATTCATAGTGGAAATTTATTTTTATAAAAAATTTATCCAACAAAATTTTCATAAAAATATAAATGAAATAAATAATTTAAAAAACATAATTTTTCCGCAGTATTTCATGCATTTTGCAAAGCATCGTTCTGATATTCTTCGATCCAGTTCCAAATAGGGACAGGCTGCGATCGGCCACGCTTGGCGTGACGCAGCGATAAAAGAGGTGTTTCAGGGAGAGGCACACAAGGCTGATCCACGGCACCATCACAAACACAACATCGTGCTTTCTGGAGAGAAACCTATGAAGAAGAGTTCCATGCTGCTGTTGGCAGCCGGCCTGACCACCGGCGGCGCAGCGTTTGCCCAATCCAACGTGACCATCTACGGCATTGTCGATACCAGCATCCACTATCTGAATAATGCCAATGCCAAGGGCAACAGCAATGTACGCATGGATAACGGCGCCATCGCCAACAGCCGTCTCGGCTTCAAGGGTAGCGAAGACCTGGGTGGTGGTCTGAAGGCCATGTTCCAGTTGGAAAACGGCTTCAGCAGCGATAACGGCGCCATGCTGCAAGGTGGCTCGTTGTTCGGCCGTCAATCGTGGGTCGGTCTGCAAGGCGCCTACGGCAAGGTGCGCGTGGGTCGTCAGAATACTCCGCTGTTCGACCTGCTGGCTGACCACTTCGATCCGCTGACCGTAGGCAACTACGCCAGCAACTCCTGGCTGCCGGCGGCCGCCTCCCTGGTGCGTACCCCCAACATGCTGCGCTATGACGGCCAATTCGGCCCCGTGGCCGCATCGGCAAGCTGGGCCTTCGGCGAGAAGGCCGGTTCCATCCGCACCGGTAGCCAGTTCAGCAGCGCCCTGCGCTACACCGCTGGCCCCCTGTCCCTGGGCGGCGGCTATCAGCAGACCGTGGATGCCACCAACTCCAGCTTCAAGGACACTGTCTGGAACCTGTCGGCTTCCTATGACTTCGGTCCGGCCAAGATCTTCGGCGGCTGGTTCAACATCAAGGATCGTACTGGCACCACCGGTGCCTTCATGGCCGCCGATAGCGATGTCGGCACTTCCTCGCAATGGACCGTGGCCAGCACGTCGGCTGCCACCCCGGGCAACCAACGTAAGGACAATGGTTTCTTCCTGGGTTCCAGCTACAAGGCCACCAGCGCCCTGACCCTGACCGGCGCGTTCTACTATGACCGCAGCAAGAACGTCTCTTATGTCAGCACCGGCAATGTCGGCGACGGCAAGCGTTATGCCGTGGTGGGCTGGGCCGACTACGCACTGTCCAAGCGCACCCAGTTGTACACCACCGTGGACTACAACAAGGCCAAGGACGCTGCCGTGTATGAGCTGACCAGCTCGCCCTCCGGCAAGACCAGCGTGACCACCGTCGGCGTGGGCATCCGTCACATCTTCTGATCCGGCTTGAGGTGTGAGCATTGCTCTCCTGCGGGAGAGCGTGATCCACCCAGACAGGCAGCAGAAACAAAAAACGCAGTTCCTTTCGGAACTGCGTTTTTTTTCACCCTGGATTTCTAGCCCCTCGCGGACTGCCGCACACGCTGGGCAGCCCTCGAAGAAAGCTTCATATCAAGCCGATTCAGGCTCAACCCACCCACTTACGGGCATTGCGGAACATGCGCATCCACGGCGAATCCTCGCCCCAGGACTCAGGGTGCCAGGACTGGGTCACGGTACGGAACACGCGTTCGGCGTGCGGCATCAGGACCGTGAAGCGGCCGTCCGGCGTGGTCACCGAAGTGATGCCCTGCGGCGAGCCGTTGGGGTTGAACGGATAGGCCTCGGTGGCCGCGCCGCGATGATCGACGTAGCGCATGGCGATGATGGCACGGTCGATGTCGCCGGTCTGCGAAAAGTCGGCGAAACCTTCACCGTGGGCGGTGGCAATCGGCGCCTGGGTACCGGCCATGCCCTGCATGAAGATGGAGGGCGAATCGGCCACTTCCACCATCACGAAACGCGCCTCGAACTGCTCGGACTTGTTGCGGGTGAACTTGGGCCAGGCTTGGGCGCCGGGGATCATGGACTTCAGGTTGCTCATCATCTGGCAACCGTTACAGATGCCCAGCGAGAAGGTGTCCTGGCGCTGGAAGAAGCGCGAGAACTGCTCGGCCAGCGCCGCATTGAACAGGATGGTCTTGGCCCAGCCTTCACCGGCGCCCAGCACGTCACCGTAGGAGAAGCCACCCACGGCGATGAAGCCCTTGAAGTCATCCAGTTTGGCGCGATTGGCGATCAGGTCGCTCATGTGCACGTCCACCGCCGTGAAACCGGCCTTGTGCATGGCATAGGCGGTCTCGATGTGCGAGTTCACGCCCTGCTCGCGCAGGATGGCGACCTTGGGACGCGCCGCTGCGCCCAGCGACAGGTAGGGTGCGGCGATGTCTTCCTGCGGATCGAACGTCAGCTTGGGCGTCATGCCCGGGTCGGCCGCGTCCAGCAAGCGTTCGTATTCGGCATCGGCGCAGGCCGGGTTGTCGCGCAGGCGGGCGATGCGCCAGCTGGTTTCGCTCCAGACGCGATGCAGCTCGGCGCGCGGCTGGCCGTAGATGTTCTTGGCGTCGCGCATGAATTCGATCACGTCGCGATCGTTGGGCTTGCCGATGATATGGCTGCACGCGCCCAGGTTGTAGGTGCGCAGCACGTTCATGACTTCCGACTTCTGCTCGGCCGGGACCTGGATCACGGCGCCCAGTTCTTCGCTGAACAGCGCGCGCAGGGTCAGTTCATTGCGGCGCTCGGCCACTTGCGTGGTCCAGTTCTTGGAGTCGCCCCAATCGGCGGCGTGCTCGGCTTCCATGGTCAGGATGTCGAGGTTGACCGAGATACCGGTATGGCCAGCGAAGGCCATTTCGGCCAAGGTGGCATACAGGCCGCCGTCGGAACGGTCGTGGTAGGCCAGCAGGCGGTCTTCGGTGTTGAGTTGCTGGATGGCGTTGAAGAAGGCCTTCAGGTCTTCGGCGCTATCGACGTCCGGGGTCTCGTTGCCGATCTGCTGCATCACCTGCGTCAAGGCCGAAGCCCCCATGCGGTTCTTGCCACGGCCCAGGTCGATCAGGATCAGGACAGTCTCGCCCTTGTCCTTGCGCAGTTGCGGCGTGAGCACGCGGCGCACATCGGTCACCGGCGCAAAACCGGAGACGATCAGCGAGACCGGCGAAGTCACCGACTTGGCGCCCTCTTCATCGCTCCAGGTGCTGCGCATGGACAGCGAATCCTTGCCCACCGGGATCGAGATGCCCAGTGCCGGGCACAGCTCCATGCCCACGGCCTTGACGGTATCGAACAGCGCGGCGTCCTGGCCGGGCTGGCCGCAGGCGGCCATCCAGTTGGCCGAGAGCTTGATGTCGCCGATCTCGGCGATGGGCGCGGCGGCAATGTTGGTGATAGCTTCACCGACGGCCATGCGGCCCGAGGCCGGGGCGTCGATCACGGCCAGCGGGGTGCGCTCGCCCATGGCCATGGCTTCACCCAGATAGCCTTCCAGGCCCATGGCGGTCACGGCCACGTCGGCCACCGGCACCTGCCAGGGACCGACCATCTGGTCGCGCACGGTCATGGCGCCGACGCTGCGGTCGCCGATGGTGATCAGGAAGGACTTGTCGGCCACGGCCGGCAGGCGCAGCACGCGCTGGGCCACCTCCACCAGGTCCATGCCAGTCAGGTCCACTGGGGGCAGTTGCTTCTCGACGTGCTGCACATCGCGGTGCATCTTGGGCGGCTTGCCCAGCAGCACGTCCATGGGCATATCGACCGGGCTGTTGTTGTGCTCGGGGTCGATCACCTTCAGTTGACGTTCTTCGGTGGCCGTACCGACCACGGCGAAGGGCGCGCGCTCGCGCTCGCACAGGTATTTGAACAGGGGCAGGTGTTCCGGCAGGATCGCCAGCACGTAACGCTCCTGGGATTCATTGCTCCAGATCTCGCGCGGGGCCAGGCCGCTTTCTTCCAGGGGGACTTTGCGCAGGTCGAAGATGGCGCCGCGCTTGGCATCGTTGGTGATTTCAGGGAAGGCGTTGGACAGACCGCCTGCTCCCACGTCGTGGATGGACTGGATCGGGTTCTCGTCACCCAGCGCCCAGCAGGCATTGATGACTTCCTGGGCGCGACGCTCCATTTCCGGGTTGCCACGCTGCACCGAATCGAAGTCCAGGTCGGCGGTATTGACGCCGGTGGCCATCGAGGAAGCGGCGCCGCCGCCCATGCCGATGCGCATACCGGGGCCGCCCAGCTGGATCAGCAGGCTGCCCACCGGCAGGTCGTTCTTCTTGGTGTGCTTGGCCGAGATGTTGCCCATGCCGCCGGCAATCATGATGGGCTTGTGATAGCCCATGACCTGGCCGCCCACGTTCTGCTCGTAGGTGCGGAAGTAACCGCCCAGGTTGGGACGGCCGAATTCGTTGTTGAAGGCGGCGCCCCCGAGCGGGCCGTCGATCATGATCTGCAGGGGCGAGGCGATGCGCTCGGGCTTGCCATAGATGCCACCCTGGGCGTGCTCGGCACGCTCGGCGACCGGCTGGGCCACGTCGCGGGCGTTTTCCCAGGGTTGCACGGCGTGGGTGACCATCAGGTTGGAGACGGTGAAGCCAGTCAGGCCGGCCTTGGGCTTGGAGCCACGGCCGGTCGCGCCTTCATCGCGGATCTCGCCGCCGGCGCCGGTGGACGCGCCCGGAAACGGGGAAATGGCGGTCGGGTGGTTGTGGGTTTCCACCTTCATCAGGATGTGGGTCAGCTCGTCCGAAGCTTCATACACATTGCCCTTGGTGGCGCCGCGCTGGTAGAAGCGCGAGACGGTCGCGCCCTCGATGATGGAGGAGTTGTCCGAATAGGCCACCACGGTGCCCTTGGGCGCCAGTTGGTGGGTGTTCTTGATCATGCCGAAGAGCGACTTGTCCTGCTTCTCGCCGTCGATGGTCCAGTCGGCGTTGAAGATCTTGTGGCGGCAGTGTTCGCTGTTGGCCTGGGCGAACATCATCAGTTCGACGTCGGTGGGATTGCGCTGGGCCTTGGTGAACGCTTCCACCAGGTAATCGATCTCATCGTCCGACAGCGCCAGGCCCAGTTCGGTGTTGGCGCGTTCCAGCGCGGCGCGGCCGCCGCCGATCACGTCGACCGACTCCAGTGGCTTGGCCTGCAGTTCCGAGAACAGACCGGCTGCATCTTGGGGATCACGCAGCACGGTCTCGGTCATGCGATCATGCAGCAGTGCGGCCACGGCCGGGAGGCTGGCTTCGTTGAGTTTCTTGGCGCCGCCCAACAGGCCCGTCTTGACCTGCACGCGGAAGATGATGCCGCGCTCCACGCGGTGGATGTGGCCCATGCCGCAATTGCGCACGATGTCGGTGGCCTTGCTGGCCCAGGGCGAGATGGTGCCGAAACGCGGAATCACCACGAAGGCGTCGCCCTCGTCGCTGCCGTTGAAAGGGTCGCCGTAGGTCAACAGGCCGTTGAGACGGGCCTCATCCTCTTGCGTCAGGGCCTTGGCATCGACGAAATGCAGGTAGCGGCCGGATACGCCGGTGATGGCGGCATCCACTGCTTGCAATTGGGTCAGAAGGCGTTGGGTACGGAAAGCGGAAAGGGCATTGGAGCCCGGCAGGATCAGCATGGCGAGGTCGAGGCAGTTAGCTTGAATCGGGAAAACCGTGGCAGCATCGCGGCAGGGACCGGTCCAGCGGCACCGACCAGCCCCGGATGCCGCATTGCACAAGGAAAAAACGTGCAGGCCTAGGGGTGGCGGAATGATGGATCGTGCGCGCGTTAGCTGGCAGAGCCGGCATTATACAGTGGACACCGCGCCAAGTCCCGTGCAAAGCGAGCAGCCCTGGCATCGTTTCCTGGCCGCTGTCATCGCCCTTCCCGCTCCAAACGTTGTCCTGCCACGAAGGACATGCCTTGCTTCGGGACGACGCCGGGATGTAGCACTGCGGCAATATCTGAACGGCAAGGAAATTTCGCGGTATCATTCGGCCCGCATCGGACCATGGCCTGCCCCTGTGAACGCGCAGCGAGCAGCACAACTCACCGCCCGATGCCCATGACCACAGCGGCCACGCCGCCTCCAAGACGAATAGAGTGAATAGCACACATCGACAGATCGCCGTCATCGGCGGGGGACTTTCAGGGATATGCAGCGCCTACTTCCTGGCCGCCAAGGGCTATGAAGTCGCCGTGATCGAGCGCCGCGCCCATGTGGCCGAAGAAGCCACCTTCGGCGACACGGGCCTGTTGGCGCCGGGAGTGGCCACGCCCCTGACCTTGCCGGGCGCCATGGCCACCTTCGCCTGCCGCTTCCAGGATGAGCCGCGCGTGCTGCTGGCGTCCGGTACCGACTTCGGCCGCCGCCGCTGGATGGGCCGCACGCGCCAGGCGCAACAGTATTTTGCACAGAACAAACTGCGCCTGTCGCGCCTGTCGGCCTATGGCCAGGCCCTGACCCTGCAATTGCAGACGCATTACAACCTGGAACACGAGAACGGCAATGGCGTATTCCACCTGTTCCGCCTGCCGGCCGAAGCAGCGCGCATGGGGCAGATGCAGGAAGCCGCCGAACAATGCGAGTTCAAGCACCAGGCTCTGGACACGGAGGCGATCCGCGCCCTGGAGCCGGCCTTCTCTTCCGGCGCCGCCCTGGCCGGCGCGCTCTACTATCCCGATGACATCGCCGGCAACTGCGTGCTGTTTGCCAAGCAGATGCGCAATGCGGCCCAGGAACTGGGCGTGCGTTTCCATTTCGATTCCACCGTCACCGCCATCCAGGCCGAATTCGGCGGGCGCGTCATGCTGCAGCTACAGTCGCCGCACCTGGCTTCGCAGATGCGGGTCGATGCCGTGGTGGTGGCCGCCGGCATGTCCAGCGCCGAGTTGCTGCGTCCGCTCGATACCGACCTGCCGCTACGCCCGCTGCAAAGCTATTCGGCCCTGGTGCCGGTCAAGAATCCAGATGACGCGCCCAGCATGGCGCTCTACGACGACAGCTACAAGGTCGCCATGACCCGCCTGGGCGGGCGCATCCGCATCAGCGGCCTGCTGGGCTTCGTGCAGCCCTCGCAGACACTGCCGCCCAAGGCCTTGCGCAACCTGCTCAAGATTGCCGGCGACTATTACCCCAATGCCGCCAACTACAACCAGGCCCACTTCTGGAGCAATACCATGGCCCTGTTGCCGCATGGCCTGCCCCTGATCGGGCCGACCCGGCAGGGCAATGTGTTCGTCAACGTCGGCCATGGCGCTACCGGCTGGGCAGCCAGCGTGGGCTCGGCGCGTCTGCTGGCCGACCTGGTGGCCGGGGAAGAGACCGAAATACCGACCGAAGGCCTGTTGCCACGCGACGTGCTGGCTTGATGACGTGATGGCGGCCAGATCGGCGCGAGGCGATACACGAGATACACGATTCGCGCCGATTTTTTTCATCTGTCGGCGCTCTGCGCGGGCAGCATAATTCCCTTAAAATTCACATCGTCGTTACACCTGCTCCCGGCCAGCCCCCACCCGCCTGGACTAGCTTCATCCACGCAGCATTAACCTTCATACGCCAGCGATCCCGATCATGAGCGCGCTCTATTCTGTTGCCGAGATCCGCCAAGTCGAACAAGCCGCCCTGTCCGCCCTGCCCCCTTACACCCTGATGCAACGCGCCGGCGCCGCCATTGCCGAGCAGGCGCAGCAACTGCTGTGCTCGGCCACGGCGTCCTCGCCCTCGGTGCTGATCCTGGCCGGCCCCGGCAACAATGGGGGTGATGCGCTGGAAGCGGCTTGCCTGCTGGAAGAAGCCGGCATCGAAGTGAGCGTGCAACTCCATGCCGACCCAAGCCGCCAGCCGCCCGATGCCCGCTGTGCCCTGGCCCGCGCACGCGAGGCCGAGATCCAGTTCATCGACGACCTCAGCGACGCCGCCCTGCGCGCGCAATCCTGGGCGCTGGTGATTGATGGCCTGTTCGGTATCGGCCTGGCACGAGCGCCCGGCCCGGCGCTGCGGCCCATCATCGACTACGTCAACAGCCTGCGCTGCCCGGTGCTGTCCATCGATGTGCCCAGCGGCCTGGATGCCGATACCGGCAGCATCGTCGGTGCTCGCGACGGGGTGGCGGTACAGGCCACCCATACCATTACCTTCATCGGCGACAAGCCCGGCCTGCATACCTGCGACGGCAGCGACCACAGTGGCCACATCGTGGTGGAGCCACTGGACATCGAGCCCCGTTTGCTGCGGCCGGCGCGCGCCTTCCTCAACGGCCCGCAGAGCTTTGCCACTGCGCTCAAGCCACGCGCCAACAACAGCCACAAGGGCAGCTATGGCGACGTGATCGTGGTCGGGGGGGCACGCGGCATGGCCGGCGCGCCGGTGCTGGCCGCCCGCACGGCCGCCTTTGGCGGTGCCGGACGGGTCTACGTGGCCTTCGTCGATGACGGCCTGGCCTATGACGACAAGCACCCGGAACTGATGTTCCGCCTGGCCGACCGCGTCGAATTCGGTGCCAGCGCGGCACTGGTGGTGGGCCCCGGCATGGGCACCTCGCGCCACGCCCATGACCTCCTGGCGCGCGCGCTGGAAAGCGAAGCCGACATCGTCATCGATGCCGATGCCCTGAACCTGATCTCGGCCGAGCCGACCCTGCAACACAAGCTGCACAGCCGCAGTCACACGGGTGCGGCCATCACCAGCATCATCACGCCGCATCCGCTGGAAGCAGCGCGACTGCTCGACAGCACCACCCAGCAAGTCCAGCAGGATCGCCCCCAGGCGGCGCGTCTGTTGGCGCGCCAGTTCAATGCCATCACCGTGCTCAAGGGCGCAGGGACGGTCATCGCATTCCCTGATGGCCAGATCGCCATCAACCCCAGCGGCAACCCGGCATTGTCCACCGCCGGCACCGGCGATGTCCTGTCGGGCCTGTGCGGAGCGCTGCTGGCCCAGGGCTGGCCTACGCGCGCCGCCGCCCTGGCCGCGACCTGGATCCACGGCGCAGCGGCCGACCAGTTGGTGGCCGCAGGCCAGGGGCCGGTGGGGCTGACTGCCAGCGAATTCATACCGGCCATCCGAGCCGTGTTCAACCAAATCCTCCGAGACCATGTCCAGCGCCGTCCTGCCACATCCCCGCATCGCCCACAGTCATAAACTGGGCATCCTGTTCCTCATTTCGGGGCTCTGGACACTGTCACTGCTCGATACCGCCGGCAAGCTGCTGGCCCTGGCCGGCTATCACGTGGTGATGATTGCCTGGATGCGCTACACCATCAACCTGTTCTTCATGGCGGCCACGCTGGCGCCGCTGTACCGCCGCCGGCACGGACGCAGCATCCTGCAATCGAACCGGCTCGGCCTGCAATTGGGGCGCGGGGCGCTGCTGCTGGGCTCGACCCTGATTTTCTTTTCGGTGTTGAAGATCGTGCCGCTGGCCGAAGGCACGGCCATGAATTTCTGCGCGCCGCTGATCGTGCTGGCGATCTCGCCCTGGCTATTGGGCGAGCGCAGCTATGTCTCGCGCTGGATCGCGGTATTGATCGGGTTTAGTGGAATGCTGATCGTGATCCGCCCCAGTGGCGACATCCCGCCCTACGGCGTGGCGCTGGGGCTGATCTCGGCCCTGACCCAGGCCTTGCTGTCGATCCTCAACCGCAAGGCCAGCCAGGCGGACAACCCCATGGTGACGCTGTTCTACGGGGCGCTGGTGGGCAGCGTGGCGTCGACCTTGATGGTGCCCTTCTTCTGGACCAGCCATACGCCCAGCATGGTCGAACTGGCGATCCTGGTCTCCACCGGCATTACCAGCACCATCGGCCACTTCCTGCAGAACACCGCCTACAAGCACGCCGAGGCCTCGGTGCTGACACCCTTCTTCTATGCCCAGATCATCTCGGCCTGCGGCATGGGCTGGCTGGTGTTCGGACAATTCCCGGACAGCATCACGGTGCTGGGCATTGCCATCATCTGCGCCAGCGGCATCGGCATTGCCTACATCGAACACAAGCGCGCCCACCCGCTGCCCCCGGCCGATCCCATGGAATTGGTCTGAAGCGCTTCAGACCAGGCGGCCAGCGGCAATGGTGAGAGTGCGCTCGCAGCGTGCGGCGATACCGTTGTCGTGGGTCACCAGCACCAGGGTGGAGCCGCGTTCGCGGTTCAGTTCGAACATCAACTGGATCACCGATTCGCCGGTGGCGGCATCCAGGCTGCCGGTGGGCTCATCGGCAAACAACAGGGGCGGCTCGGTGACGAAGGCGCGTGCCAGCGCCACGCGCTGCTGCTCGCCCCCGGATAGGTATTTGGGGTAATGCTTCAGGCGACTGCCCAGGCCCACCCGTCCCAACATCTGTTCGGCCTTGGTGCGGGCCTGGCTGTCGCCGCGCAACTCCAGCGGCAGCATCACGTTTTCCAGCGCATTGAGGTGGCCCAGCAACTGGAAGGACTGGAATACGAAGCCCAGCTTGCGCTTCCTCAGCAGCGCCCGGCCGTCTTCGTCGAGGGCGTAGATGTCTTCCCCATCCAGGCGCACGGAACCTTCGCTGGGGGTATCCAGTCCAGCCAAGAGGCCCAGCAAGGTCGATTTACCGGAACCGGAGGCGCCGACGATGGCCACCGTGGTACCGGCAGCCACGGTAAAATCGATGCCGCTCAAGATGGTCAGCCGTCCAGAAGGCGCGGCGACGTCGGCAACGTGTTTGGACAACTGAAGGACTTCAATGGCGGCAATGATGGCGGGACTGGCGGTAGCGGAAGCAGGCATTCAAGGCAATCGGGCAAGGTGGTCCGGGATCGGGTCGGCGCGCACGGCGCTAAGCAACGGGCTGTTGCGCCTGCTGCTGGGCCTGGCCCTGGTGCTGGCGGCAACGAGCGCCTATTCTGCCCCAAAAAACCTGCTCGTGCTCGGCGACAGCCTCTCGGCCGAATACGGCCTGCAGCGCGGCAGCGGCTGGACCACCCTGTTACAGCAACGGCTGCAGCAGGACAAATCCGGCTTCCAGGTGGTCAATGCCAGCATCAGCGGCGACACCACCATCGGCGGACGCAACCGCCTGCCGGCGCTGATGACGCAGCACAAGCCGGCCGTGCTGGTGATCGAACTGGGTGCCAACGACGCCCTGCGCGGCCTGCCACTGAAAACCAGCCAGGACAACCTGCAAGCCATGATTGATCTGGCGCACGCGCAGAAGGCCAAGGTACTGCTGGTGGGGATGCAGATCCCGCCCAACTACGGTCCCGACTACACGCGCCGCTTTGCCGCCATGTACCAGGACCTGGCCAAGGCCAACAAGCTGGCCTTGGTGCCATTCTTCTTCGAAGGCATTGCCGCCGATCTGTCGCAGTTCCAGGCCGATCGCATCCATCCCAATGAACAGGCGCAACCACGGTTGCTGGACAATGTCTGGCCGTATCTGAAGCCCTTGCTGGGACTGAAGTAAGCGCCCTGCCCCTAAAAACACCAAGCCCCTGCCACCATACCGGTGACAGGGGCTTGCGTCATCTGCGGCCGGCTAAGGCCAACTGATCAACAGCGCTTCAATGCCGCGCGTACAGCTCCAGGAACCGGCGCAACAAGCCCGTGGACTGCGGCGTCTCGCGCACCTTGTCGCACAGCGCCTGGGCATCGATGCCGCAGCCGCGATAGATATCGGCGTAGTAATGCAGGTGGGCGCGCACGAATTCGGGCGAGAACTCGGGGTGGAACTGGGTCGAATAGACGTTGTGCTTGTGCTTGATGACGTGGTGCGGGTCCAGCGGGGAGCGGGCCATGACGATGGCGTCCTTGGGTGGACGCAGCACCGACTGCATGTGCAGCATGTGGGCCGGGAATTCGGCAGGCAGCGCGCCCAGCAATTCATCCTGGCGGCAGCATTCCAGCGTCTTCACGTGCATGGTGCCGGCGGCGCGGCCGGCCGGGTTGTAGCCGACTTCACCGCCGAAGGCGTGGGTCAGCAACTGGTGACCGTAGCAGATGCCGAACATGGGCGTGTCCAGCTCGGCGGCGTCGCGGATCCACTCGGCGGTGCGCTCGCTCCAGTCTTCCTTGTCGGTCACCATGGCCGGAGAACCGGTGATGAAGACCGCCCGATAGCTGCGTGGGCAGGCCGGGCGCTGGCCTTCATATACGGTCACCACTTCGATTTCACTCTGGCATAGGCCGGCAGCGCAGCCGATCTGGTCGGCATAACCACCGTAGTTAGTCTTGAGGGCAGGATTGGCGTCGCCGGTTTGAATGATCAGGACTGGGGCAGGCATAAAAACGTGGTCGGTATTCAGGGCAAAACGGGCAGCGGAGGCTTTTCTCGTGGAAACGCTTCCTGCATTGTTTTCGAATGTCGACTGGAGAAAGCGACAACATGTACGGCAGCCGTTTACGTTACTTCCGAAACGACGCTACATGACATGCGGATGACAGGAATTTCATCTGTGCAGCATAAAACCTGTGTATTCCCACGAGATTTCCCACCAAGTGGAAAAAGGACGAAACGCCAACGCTAGTTGGAAACAATGAAGTGGATTCCCCCAGTGCCGGCTCCCTCGCGCATCCGCTCGAATGCAGCGCCCGGTGTCCATGATGAAACAAAAAAGGCCGCTGGAAAAGCGGCCTGTATAAATTTTTTAGTCAATTGTGGCAGTCATGCCGACAACTCCCTGCCCTGGGGCATAGCCACGCGCCGATTCACGATCCCGGTGCGCGTCCTGCCCCATCCAGGGTCACTTGGCGGCGTCGTCGCCGCTGACGGCGGTGGCGCCCTTCAAGAGCTTGGTCTTGGCCTTTTCACGCAGGTAGTCCAGGTAACCCAGGGCTTCCTGTTGCGACAGGGCGGCGGTGATCTGCTCCTGTTCGGCCTTGCGGCGCGCGGTATCGACCGTCTTGGGCTGTTCCACCTTGGTGATGCGGTAGATCTGGTAACCCAGGCCGGTGGTCTCGGCGCCTGCATACGCAGGCAGCTTGGCGGTATCGGCCTTCATGACGGCATTGAAGGCTTCCTGGGTCCAGCCCTCGGACTTCACGCGCGACACCACCTTGGGGTCGCTAAAGCCCGTGGCATCATCCTTGGCCTGCAACTGCGCCAGGCGTTCCTGACCAGCCTTGACGGCCAGTGCCTGTTCTTCGGCGGCCAGCACATCCTTCTGCACCTCAGCCTTGACTTCGTCGAAGGGACGCTTGGTGACCGGCTTGTAGCTGGTCATTCGACCGGCCACCAGGGTGTTGGGCGCAGTCTGCACGGCTTCGGAGTTGTGCTTGCCCTTGATGACGTCGTCGGTAAAGAGCGCCGTCAGGAACTTGGCGTTGTTGTAGGGCGCAGCACCAGCGGCCGGATTGGGCGTACGGGTCACGCCGGAAGCGGTCTGGATCTTCAGCTTGAGCTTGTCGGAGACGGCCTTGAGGCTGTCACCGTTTTCATAGACCAGGTTGTTGAACTGGTCAGCCATCTCGGAATACTTCTTGGCGGCGATCTGCTTCTTGATCTCGGCACCGATCTCGGCCTTGACCGCGTCCAGCGGCTTGACCGCGGCCGGCTTGATGCCGGTCACTTCGATGATGTGGTAGCCGAAGTCGGATTCCACCGGATCGCTGATCTGGCCTTGCTTGAGGCTGAAAGCGGCATCTTCGAAGGGCTTGACCATGGCGCCCTTGCCGAAGTAACCCAGGTCGCCGCCGTTTTCGGCCGAGCCGGGGTCTTGCGAATCGGCCTTGGCCAACTTGGCGAAGTCACCCGGATTCTTGCGCAGTTGCGCCACCAGGGCTTCGGCCTTGCTCTTGGCGGCAGCCTTGTCGGCAGCCGAGGCATCCTTCTTGACGGCGATCAGGATGTGGCTGGCACGACGCTGCTCTTCGGTGGTGTACTGCTTCTGGTTCTGCTCGTAGTAGGACTTGATGTCGTCATCGGTCACACTGGCCTGGGCAGCCACGGCGGCTGCGTCCAGCACCACGTATTCGATGTCGGCCTGTTCCGGGGTTTCGAAGCGGGCGCCATTCTTGTCGTAGTAGGCCTTCAACATGTCGTCGCTGATCTTGACCTGGGCGGCGTAGCTCTCCGGCTTGAAATTGAGCATCTGCACCGTGCGTTCCTGGTCATTCAGGTTGGACAGGTTCTCGGCCACGGTCTTGGGGGCGAAAGCGGTGCTCTGGATGGCGGCATTCAACTGCTGCACGGCCATCTCGCGGCGCAGGCTGGCTTCATAGGACTTGGGGGTGAGGCCCTGGGCGGCCAGCAGCACGCGGTACTGTTCATTGTCGAAGCTGCCGTCCGGTTTGGTCAGGCCGGGGATCTGCAGGATGCTCTGCTGCAGCACCTGGTCCGGCACCACCAGCTTGTTGGCCACCACTTCGGCGCCCAGAGCGCGCTGGGCGATCAGGTTGTCCAGGATGGCGCGGCGCGCCTGGGGGCTATCGAAGATCTTGGCGTCGAACTGGTTGCCATAGACCTGGCGCATACGTTCCAGCTGCTGGCGGTGCGCGGCGTCCCATTCTTCCTTGGTGATGGTCTGGCCGGCCACCTTGGCCACGCCGCTGTCGTCGGTCAGGCGGCTGTAGCCTTCCAGGCCGAAGAAGGCGAACGACGGAAAGATGAACAGCAGCAGCAAGAACTGCATCAGGCGCTGGTGAGTACGAATGAAATCAAACATGTATAGCCAATCAATAAACGATCTGGTCAATGAAGGTCAGCGAAGACTGCGCGCTGGCGCCCGCGGATAAGAAAAAAGGCGAACTCGCGTTCGCCCTGATCCGGCGCAGGCCCATGAGACCTGGGACGCACAACGCACACCGTCGTGCTCGCGCGACATTATACACATGCCAATGCCCACCGGCATCTTCGGCGGGCCAGCCCGGCGCGATGTGCTCCCCTTATTGATCCATCTGCGCCAGCGCCACGCTGCGTAGCTGAAAGCGGCCGTCATTATTGAAAAGCCAACTTTCAGATAACTCGATACGCCCCTGTTTCAGCAAGGCCGGGGGCGGCTTGGGGAAAGGTGCGGCCGATTTCAGGCTGCTCAAGGCGCTGGCTTCGGCGTGCTTGTCGCGGTTGCTGCGCAGGATTTCACTCTTGATCAGGTTGCCGTCGCCATCGACCACGTATTTGATGACGATCACCGAGCGCAGCAGGGCCTGGGGACGCTCCACGTAGACGCTGGTGAAATTGACCTGGGAGATGCGCCGGGCCAGGTCCACCTTGTAGCCATCCGGGGTGGTGGCAGTGGAGGTGGCGTCCTCGGTGGTCTTTTTCTGTTCGATCAGGCTGCGGGCCAGGGCATCACGCTCCTGCTGGGTGCTCTCCGGCGCCGAGCAGGCGGCCAGCATGGCTGCCACGCCCACTCCAGAGATGGCCAGGCGCATCCCGGGACGGCGGGCAGGTTTGGCATTTTTCTTCATTCTGGTCTCCCATCAAGCTGACTGATCTTGCTTCACTCAAAAGACTACGTCAATGAAGCTTTGGACCAGGTTTACTGACCGGGATTCCCTGGCAGCGGGAGCCGGACCGGCGATCCATAACTTCAATCTATAGCAAGGATTCCACCCCGCTATCACGGCAGGGGGCGTCATCCAGCAGTCATATTTGCGCCGTACCATCCGCTTGCCTTCGAACCCGGGCCTGCCCTGTCACTGCGCAATGCCGCATGGGCACTGCCTTTGGGCAACACTGCGACCTAGCGAGAACACTTCCACGATGATGCCCACACCCTCTGCCGCCGCGCTTGCGAGACCGTCCTGCCCGCCCGAAGAGAGCGAGACCGAGCAGCGTTTCCTGTCGGTGCGCGCCATCGAAAAACGCTTCGGCGCCTTCACCGCACTGGATCGGGTGTCGCTGGAAGTACGCCAGGGTGAGATGGTCTGCCTGCTGGGTCCGTCGGGTTGCGGCAAGACCACCCTGCTGCGCACCATCGCCGGGCTGGAGCGCCAGGACGCCGGGCAGATCGTGGCCGCTGGCCGCGACATCTCGCAGTTGCCGCCGCAGTCACGCGACTACGGCATCCTGTTCCAGTCCTATGCCCTGTTCCCCAACCTGAGCGTGGCCGACAACGTCGCCTATGGCTTGACCGGCATGAAGCGCCAGGCGCGCCAGGAACGGGTGGCCGCCATGCTGGACATGGTGGGCCTGGCCGGCAGCCAGGCCAAGTATCCCGGCCAGCTGTCCGGTGGCCAGCAGCAGCGCGTGGCGCTGGCCCGGGCGCTGGCACCCTCGCCTTCGCTGCTGTTGCTGGACGAACCACTGTCGGCGCTGGATGCCCAGGTGCGCGAACATCTGCAACTGGAAATCCGCCGTCTGCAAAAGCAGTTCCGCATCACCACCCTGATGGTCACGCACGACCAGGAAGAGGCAATGGTGATGGCCGACCGCATCGCCGTCATGCAGCATGGCCGCATCGAGCAATTCGGCACCCCGGCCGAGGTCTATCGCCGCCCGGCCTCGCCCTTCGTGGCCGACTTCATCGGTCATGCCAACTGGCTGCCCTTTACCCGCGTCTCCGGCTCGCAGGTGGCGGTGGGCACGCTGCGCCTGGAAGTGCAGCCGGAAGAAGCCGAACTGGCCAGCGGTCGCCTGTTCTGCCGGCCCGAGGCGGTCGAACTGTTCGCCAGCCCTGCCTGCGCCAATCGCTTCCAGGCGCGCGTGGTGGACCGCATCTATCTGGGCAACCGCTACCGCCTGGCACTGGCTGCCGATGCGCTGCCGGGGCAGTCGCTGCTGGCCGATGTCAGTACCGAAGCCCATGAACGCATCGCCGCCCTGCCCGCCAATGCTGGCAATGACGATGGCCTGTGGGTGGCCCTGCCGCGCCAGGCGCTGCAGGTGTTTGCCTGAGTCGGCCCATGACCATGCAATCGTCCCTGCCTGCGACGCCGCCCATGGCCCACGACCAGCCCCAAGCCGCACGACAAGGCGCCGCAGTGACCGGCACCGACCGCAGCCAATGGCTGCTGGCCGCCTTCAAATGGCTGCTGCTGGCCTTGCTGGCGCTGGGCCTGGTGGGACCGCTCTGGTTCATCCTGGCGCAAGCGGTCATGAAGCCCGAGGGCGGCTGGGCCGGCATCCAGCCCTTCATGGACCTGTTCTCCCACATCAATTTCCTGCCCCTGCTGGGGCGCAGCCTGTGGGTCTCGGCGGTGACGGCGGTAGTCACCGTGCCGCTGGCCTATGTGTTTGCCTACGCCTTGCAGCGTACCTGCATCCCCTGCAAAGGACTATGGCGCGGCATCGGCCTGCTGCCGCTGCTGGCGCCCTCGCTGTTGCCGGGCATCGCGCTGATCTACCTGTTCGGCAACCAGGGTCTGTTCAAGGAATGGATGGATGGCAGCATCTATGGCTTCTGGGGCATCCTGCTGGGTGAAGTGTTCTACACCTTCCCGCACGCCATGATGATCCTGCTGTCGGCGCTGTCGCAGGCCGATGGCCGCCTCTATGACGCCGCCCACGCCATGGGTGCTTCGCGCTGGCGCATCTTTACCACCGTCACCCTGCCGGCCACACGCTATGGTCTGTTCGGCGCGCTGTGCCTGGTCTTCACCCTGACCATCACCGACTTCGGCGTGCCCAAGATCACCGGCGGCGCCTATAGCGTGCTGGCGGTGGAAGCCTACAAGGCGGTGGTCGGCCAGCAGCAGTTCGGGCGTGGGGCGCTGATCGGCTTGCTGCTGCTGGTGCCGGCGCTGTTGACCTTCGGCCTGGACGGCTGGCTGCAACGCCGCCAGCGCGCCAGCATGAGCAGCCGCTCGGAAGCCTACGTACCGCGCCCGGACTGGCGCCGCGATGGCGTGAACCTGTTGGCCGTGGTCCTCATCGCCGCCGCCATCCTGCTGATGATCGTGGTGGCCATGGGCGCCTCGCTGGTCAAGCTGTGGCCCTACAACCTGCAACTGACACTGCAGCACTACGACTTCGACAACATGGACGGCGGCGGCTGGCTGGCCTACTGGAACAGCCTGCGGCTGGCCTGCGGCACCAGCGTGGTGGGTACCATCGTCATCTTCAGCGGCGCCTGGCTGATGGAAAAGACCCGCGGCCAGGCGTGGCTGGCGCCGATCCTGCGCATGTTGAGCTTCCTGCCCATGGCGGTACCCGGCCTGGTGCTGGGACTGGGCAGTCTGCTGTTCTTCAACCACCCGGCCAATCCCTTCCATTTCCTCTACGGGACCATGACGCTGCTGGTGCTCTGCTGCATCGTGCACTTCTACACCACCGCGCACCTGACTGCGGTGACTGCCTTGAAGCAGCTCGACCCCGAATTCGAAGCCGCCTCGCTGTCGCTGAAGGTGCCCCTGCTCAACACCTTCCTGCGCGTGACCGTGCCGCTGTGCCTGCCGCAGATGCTGGAGATCTTCCGCTACCTGTTCGTCTCTTCCATGACCACGGTCTCGGCGGTGATCTTCCTGTACCGGCCCGATACGGTGCTGGCCTCGGTGGCGGTGCTCAACATGGATGACGCCGGCGACGTTGGACCCGCCGCGGCCATGTCGACCCTGATCCTGCTGACCTCGGCCGCAGCCTCGCTGCTCATGTATGCCGCCGGCAGTCGCTGGCTGGCGCGAGCCCAGGCCTGGCGCCGTGGGCGCAGCCACTGAAGGTGGGCCGCGGCAAACCGATTTCTTCCCTTGGCGTCGCAGACGCCTTTTCAACCCAGCCATCCCATAGACATAGACGAAGGCCATCATGAAAAAAACCAAGCTGTTTTCCCTGCTCGCATCGGTGATCGGCGCCGGCATGTTGTTCTCGGCCCAGGCCCACGCGGCCACCACGCTGACGGTCTATACCGCCCTCGAAGCCGACCAGATCAAGGCTTACCAGGCAGCCTTCCAGAAGGCCAACCCGGACATCGAAATCAAGTGGGTGCGCGACTCCACCGGCATCGTCACCGCCAAGCTGCTGGCGGAAAAGGCCAATCCGCAAGCCGACGTGATCTGGGGCCTGGCCGCCACCAGCCTGGCCCTGCTGGACAAGGAAGGGATGCTGACCCCCTACGCCCCGCATGGCCTGTCGGCCATCGACGCCAAGTACCGCAGCGCCGCCAACCCGCCGTCGTGGGTGGGCATGGACGTGTGGGCCTCGGCCATCTGCTTCAACACCGTGGAAGCGCAAAAGCAGGGCCTGCCCAAGCCGACCTCCTGGGCTGACCTGACCAAGCCGGTCTATGCCGGCAAGATCGTCATGCCCAACCCGGCCTCTTCCGGTACCGGCTACCTGGATGTGTCGGCCTGGCTGCAGATGATGGGTGAAGAAAAAGGCTGGGCCTACATGGACGCCCTGCACAAGAACATCGGCCAGTACACCCACTCCGGCTCCAAGCCCTGCAAGCAGGCCGCGACAGGTGAATTCCCGATCGGCATCGCCTTCGAATACCGCGCCGTGAAGACCAAGAAGGAAGGTGCCCCGATCGACGTGATCCTGCCCGCCGAAGGCCTGGGCTGGGACATCGAAGCCACCGCCATCGTCAAGGGCACCAAGAACCTGGAAGCCGCCAAGAAACTGGCCGACTTCTCCGCCAGCAAGGATGCCATGGCGCTGTATGAAAAGAACTTCGCCGTGGTCGCCATTCCGGGCGTAGCCAAGCCGGACGAACTGCTGCCGGCCGACTACGAAAAGCGTCTCATCAAGAACGACTTCACCTGGGCCAGCACCAACCGTGATCGCATCCTGACCGAGTGGAGCAAGCGCTACGAAAGCAAGTCGGAGAAGAAGCAGTAATGTCCGTCACCGCCTGCGTTCACATGTATTGCACGTAGTTCGACGCCGCCACAGCCCAGCCTGTGGCGGCGCACAGAGAGGATCGCAAAACGCCCACAGAGCGTTCGCCCACAACAGGCATCACGACATCTGGCAACCGTATCTTATGGAGTCCCCCATGACGCTTTCCCCCACAGAACACGATCCGCAACACTTCGACCTGGCCGTGGTCGGTTCGGGCATCCTCGGCCTGGCGCACGCCTATGCGGCCGTCAAGCGCGGCCTGAAGGTCGCCGTTTTCGAACGCACCGGCACTCCGCTGGGCGCCTCCGTGCGCAATTTCGGCATGGGCCTGGTGACCGGCCAGCCGCCCGGCATCATGCTCGACCTGGCACGCGAAAGCCGCGCCATCTGGTTGCACCTGGCCGCGCGCGCCCACTTCAGTGCCCGTGAAGCCGGCACCCTGCTGTTTGCCCGCAGCCAAGCAGAGCACGATGTGCTGGTGGAATTCATGACCGTGCGTGCGCGTCAGTACGATTACCGCGCCTCGCTCCTGGAAGGCGAGAAGCTCAATGCCCTCTACAATGGCCGCTTCAGCCATCACCGCTCGGCCCTGCATGGCACCGAAGACCTGCAATTGTATTCGCGCGAAGCCATGCCAGCCCTGGTGGCCTACCTGCATTCGCAGGGCGTGCATTTCCGCTTCAATACCCTGGTGCATGGCACGGCCGATGGTCGCCTCTCAACCACCGCCGGTCAATTCCATGCCGAGCGCGTGGTGGTCTGCTCGGGCCACGATTACCTGACGCTCTTCGCCGACCGCCTGCAGCCGATGAATCTGAAGCAGTGCCGTCTGCAGATGCTGCGCATCAAGACCGAAGAAGCAGTACCGCTGACCCATGCCGTGCTGACCGGCCTGTCCTGCACCCACTACGGCGCCTTCTCGGACTTGCCCACCGCGCGCGCAGTCCATGCCGAGATCGAGGCCAAGACGCCCTTGCTCAACAAGCACGGCATCCACCTGCTGGTCAGCCCGACCCCCTATCAAGAGCTCATCGTCGGCGATTCGCACCATTACGGCACCGATTCGCCGCCGTTCAACAGCGAAGAAGTCGACCAACTGCTGCTGGGCCTGGTCGAACACACGCTGGACACCCGCGTGCAGGTCATCGAGCGCTGGCAAGGGGTCTATGGCAGCAAGGGCCCCGGTCCGTTCTCGGCGCTGGCCATCGACGACCACACTTCGGTGGTACTGATGCATACTGGCATCGGCATGAGCGTCGGACTGGGCCTGGGCGAGCGTGTCGTGAAGGCGCTGCTGGAAGGCGACAGCCTGCCCACGCCATCCACCCAACCGGCCCCGGCGACCGCCCTGGCGTGATTGACTGCGGTTGTACCCGGTACGGTGGCCAACGCTGCCGTACCGCCTCGTAGCCACCCATCTGATCTGCCCTTGCGGCCAATAGGGCAACCCGCTAAGCCGCCTGTTTGGCAAGATACTTCACTTGCCCACCTTCATTCCTGACAGAAAATTTTTTTCTGGCATCTTTTCCCAACGCGCAATCACTCCCGCATGTCGCTGCGGCGCAATATCCCCCGACACCCGCAAAGCCTTGGTAGAAGCGGCTTTCCCTGCTGCGTCGCAACCGAAAACAGGCTTGCTGCGCTGTAAGCTTGTGTAAGTTTGGAGCAAGTCCTGCGTAAGCTTGGCGTCGCACACTCGGCGCATGGACAAGTGGGTCCTTACGCAAGCAATGCGAAGCCAATATCGCGGTTTGTGTCAGACCGGGGAAGCCAGGGGGTGTCGGTTCTTCAAACTCTGCTCTTCCGGTGCGTTCTTGCATAACGCCCCATTCGACCATCTGTTGCATCGTTGCCCGAGTACCTGGTTGCACACCATGCATGAGCACATTCATTAAAACCAAGGAGACAAACATGACCACAGCATCCGTCAATACGACGACGCGCGGCATCACCAAGGAGGAAAAGAAAGTCATCTTCGCCTCGTCGCTAGGCACCGTTTTCGAATGGTATGACTTCTATCTCTACGGCTCGCTGGCCGCCATCATCGCCAAGCAGTTCTTTGCCGGCACCGATCCCAATACCGCCTTCATCTTCGCCCTGCTGGCCTTTGCCGCCGGCTTCATCGTGCGCCCGTTCGGCGCGCTGGTGTTCGGCCGCCTGGGTGACCTGGTCGGTCGTAAATACACTTTCCTGGTGACCATCCTCATCATGGGTGCCTCGACCTTTATCGTCGGCGTACTGCCCAACTACAACTCCATCGGCATCACCGCCCCGATCATCCTGATCATCCTGCGCATCCTGCAGGGTCTGGCGCTGGGCGGCGAATACGGCGGTGCGGCCACTTACGTGGCCGAGCACGCACCAGAAGGCCGCCGCGGCTCCTTCACCGCCTGGATCCAGACCACTGCCACGATGGGCCTGTTCCTGTCGCTGCTGGTGATCCTGGGCGTGCGCACCTCGGTGGGTGAAGCCGCCTTTGCCGACTGGGGCTGGCGCATTCCCTTCCTGGTCTCGATCCTGCTCTTGGCCATCTCGGTGTGGATTCGCATGTCCATGAACGAGTCGCCGGCCTTCCTGAAGATGAAGGCTGAAGGCAAGACCTCCAAGGCACCGCTGACCGAAGCCTTCGGCCAGTGGAAGAACCTGAAGCTGGTGATCCTGGCGCTGGTGGGTCTGACCGCCGGTCAAGCCGTGGTGTGGTACACCGGCCAGTTCTACGCCCTGTTCTTCCTGACCCAGACGCTCAAGGTCGATGGCCCCACCGCCAACCTGCTGATCGCCGCTGCTCTGCTGTTGGCCACGCCCTTCTTCCTGTTCTTCGGTTCACTGTCCGACAAGATCGGTCGCAAGCCCATCATCCTGGGTGGCTGCCTGATCGCCGCCGTAACCTACTTCCCGATCTTCAACGGCCTGACCCACTTCGCCAACCCGGCGCTGGAAGCCGCCCTGCAAAAGTCGCCGGTGATCGTCACCGCTGACCCGGCCAGCTGCCAGTTCCAGTTCAACCCGACCGGCACCAAGAAGTTCACTTCCTCGTGCGACATCGTCAAGGCCAAGCTGTCGGCTGCTTCGGTGAACTACCAGAACGTGGCTGGTGCCCCGGGTTCGGTGGCCACCGTCAAGATCGGCGAGCGCATCATCACCTCCTATGACGCTACCGGCCTGTCCAAGGAAGAAGCTGCCGCCAAGGACAAGGAACTGTCCAAGGCTCTGGCTGACGACATCAAGGCCGCAGGCTACCCGGCCAAGGCTGATCCGGAGCAGATCAACAAGCCCATGGTCTTGCTGCTGCTGTTCATCCTGGTGATCTACGTGACCATGGTCTACGGCCCGATTGCCGCCTGCCTGGTGGAAATGTTCCCGACCCGCATCCGCTACACCTCCATGTCAATGCCCTACCACATCGGCAACGGCTGGTTCGGCGGCCTGCTGCCCACCACCTCCTTCGCGCTGGTGGCCTTCAAGGGCGACATCTACTACGGCCTGTGGTATCCGATCGTGATCGCCCTGATCACCTTCGTGATCGGTATGCTGTTCGTCAAGGAAACCGTGCGTAACAATATCCACGACTGACCGCATCAGACCTGACTGCAACAAGCCTGGACCGGACGGAAATCATTTCCGCCCGGTCTTTTTCATGGCCCCGCGCCTGGTCGCGGGGCTTTTTGTTGGGGCATCGCCCTTGTCATTGCGGCCGTCATCGCCCGGCGCACGTCCTTCCGCCTTCTGCCGCACCAGCTCCAGCAAGCCCTGCGCCGCCATCGACAAGCTGCGTTCCTTGGGCGTGACGATCAAGAGCGGCCGCCGCAATTCCGGTGCCTCCAGCGGGATCGCCACCAGCTTGGGCAGGCGGAACTGGAACAGGGTCAACTCCGGCACCACGCTCACCCCCAGGCCGCTTTCGATGAGGGCCGCGACGGTGGCCAGGTGCTCCACTTCCAGCCCGGTATGGATCACGCCACCGGGGCGCAGTACTGCATCCAGATGCTGGCGCACACTGGTGGAGCGGGCCAGGTGGATCATCTCGCAACCGGCCAGTTGCGCCACCTTGATACGGCGCTTGCCGGCCAGCTTGTGGTCCTGGCGGCAAACCAGGTAGAACGGGTCCGAACAGAGCGCACGGGTATCGAACTCCACCAGATTTGGCCCCGCGGCGGTGAGGGCGATATCGGCCTTGCCCTGGCGCAGCAGGTCCAGGCAATGATCAGAGATGGCGTCGAACAATTCCACGGTGACGCCCGGATAGCGCTGCCGATAATCGGCCAGCACCGGCGGCAACCAGCCCGCCGCCAGTGAGGGCAAGGCGGCAATGGCCACCCTGCCCTTGCGCCGGGCCACGTAATCGCTCATGTCAGCCAAGGCGGCTTCAATGTCCGTCACCAGTTGGCGCGCGACCTGTACGAACAATTCACCTTCGGGGGTCAAGCTTACATTGCGCGTGTCGCGTTCGAACAGGCGCGCACCGGTCGCGGCTTCCAGCTTCTGGATCATGGCGCTGAAGGCCGATTGCGAGACGTGGCAGCGCTCGGCCGCGTGGCCGAAATGGCGGCAATCAGCCAGCGCCAGGAAGGCTTGCAGCAGGCGGGTGGAGATGTTGGATTGCATGGTGTCGGGGCCGGGATGATTATGCGTAAAAGCCGGTCAATCAATCGAAAAAAGCGACTTTACAACAAAATCCACCGCCACCTACACTCGCCCTGCTCACTTCCCGCAGCTCCTAACGGAACCAAGCCGAGAACAACAAACGGCGTGCTGGATGTGCTGACACAACAAGAACATCACACAAAAAACGGAGACACGCATGTTAGCCCTGCTCGGCTTTGTCACGATCGTATCCTTGTTCACGGCCATCCTCACCAAGAAGATGTCGCCGCTGGTGGCGTTGATCGCCATCCCCATCATCGCCGCGCTGGTCGGCGGTTTCGGCTTGCAGACCTCGAAGTTCATCGTGCAGGGCGTGACCGCCATTGCGCCGGTGGCGGGCATGTTCGTCTTCGCCATCCTGTTCTTCGGCATCGTCACCGATGCCGGCATGTTGGACCCCATCATCAGCCGCATCCTCAAGACGGTGGGCAGCCGCCCGACCCGCATCGTGCCGGGTACCGCATTGCTGGCCCTGCTGATCCACCTCGATGGCTCCGGCGCGGTGACCTTCCTCATCACCATCCCGGCCATGCTGCCGCTCTATACGCGCCTGGGCATCGACAAGCGCATCCTGGCCTGTGTGGCCTCGATGGCGGCCGGCGTGAACTTCCTGCCCTGGACCGGGCCGATGATCCGCGCCTCGGCCGCGCTGCACATCCCGGTCTCGGATATCTTCACGCCGCTGGTGCCGGTGCAACTGGTGGGGCTGGCGTTCGTATTCATCGCCTCCTACCTGCTGGGCCTGAAGGAAGAACGCCGCCTCGGATTGGGCCAGGGCGCCACGGTGGACTTCGTGCAGCAGCATGAGCTGACCGAGGCCCAACTGAAGATCCGCCGCCCGCAGAATTTCTGGGCCAACATCGTGCTCACCCTCTTCGTGCTGGGCGTAATGATCAGCGGCAAGGTCGATCCGGTGGTGATGTTCATGATCGGCGTGGTACTGGCACTGATGCTCAACTATCGCGACGTGGCCCAGCAGCGCGAGCGCATCGATGCCCACGCCAAGGCCGCCTTGCTGATGGCCAGCATCCTGTTTGCGGCGGGCGTGTTCACCGGCATCATGACCAAGTCGGGAATGCTCTCGGCCATGGCCAAGACGGCGGTCGGTTTCGTGCCGCCCGAGATGGCGGGGCATATCCCGGTGGTGCTGGGCTTGCTGTCCATGCCGCTGTCACTGCTGTTCGACCCCGATTCCTTCTACTTCGGCGTCTTGCCGGTGATTGCCGAAGTCAGCCACATGCTGGGCGTGCCCACCCTGCAGGTGGCGCAGGCGGCGCTGTTGGGACAGATGACCACCGGCTTCCCGGTCAGCCCGCTGACCCCCGCCACCTTCCTGGTCTGCGGCCTGGCCGGCATCGAACTGGCCGACCACCAGAAATACACCATCCCCTTCCTCTTCGGCGCCTCGGTGGTGATGACCATTGCCTGCGTGGTGCTGGGTCTGTTCCCGCTGTTCTGAAGCACGACCCGCGATGAGCACTGACATCTTTTGGAGCATTGCATGACCCACGACCCGCAACGTAGCGTGCGTACCATCCGTATCGGCGCCGGTGCCGGCTACTCGGGCGACCGCATCGAACCGGCCGCCGAACTGGCCGAGAAAGGCCAGCTGGATTACCTGATCTTCGAATGCCTGGCCGAGCGCACCATCGCCATCGGACAGCAGGCGCGCCTGGCCGACCCGAGCAAGGGCTACGACCCGCTGCTGGCCGAGCGGATGCACGCAGTCCTGAAGACCTGCGCCCACCAAGGCGTGCGCATCATCACCAACATGGGCGCCGCCAATCCCTTGGCCGCCGCCCAACGCATCCGCGAGATCGCCCGCGAACTGGGTCTGGCAGGGTTGAAGGTGGCTGCGGTGATCGGTGACGATGTGTTGCAGGCAGTACAAGAGGGCGACTTCAGGATCGAAGACAATGGCCAGCCGGTGGCGAGCCTGGGTGACCGGCTCATTTCGGCCAATGCCTATCTGGGCAGCGCCCCTATCGTAGAGGCCCTGCAAGCCGGTGCCCAGGTCATCGTCACCGGCCGTGTCGCCGATCCGGCGCTGGTGCTGGCGCCGCTGGTGCATGAATTCGGCTGGGCCATGGATGACTGGGACAAGCTGGGCCAAGGCACGCTGATCGGCCATCTGCTGGAGTGCGCCGGCCAGATCACGGGCGGGTATTTCGCCGACCCTGGCAAGAAGGATGTGGCCGCTCTGGCGCGCCTGGGCTTTCCCATCGGTGAAGTGCGCGCCGATGGCAGTGCCGTCATCACCAAGGTCGCCGGCTCCGGCGGCCAGGTCACGGCGCAGACCTGCAAGGAACAACTGCTCTATGAAATCCACGATCCCAGCGCCTATCTCACGCCGGACGTGATCGCCGACTTTTCGCAGGTACAGATCACCGAACTGGGCGCGGATCGCGTGGCGGTGACGGGCGCACGTGGCCGCGCGCGACCGGCGACCTTGAAGACCACACTGGGCTATCGCGACAGCTTCATCGGCGAAGGCCAGATGTCCTATGCCGGAACGGGCGCCCAGGCGCGCGCGCAACTGGCGGCCGACATCGTGCGCGAGCGGCTGGCGCTGACCGGCGTAGAGACACAGGAACTGCGCTTTGACCTGATCGGCGTCAATGCCATCGGCGGCCCGGCCAAGCCAGCTGCCGCGCCGGAACCGAATGAAGTCCGGCTGCGCGTGACCGGCCGCACAGCCAGCATGAAGCAGGCGCTACGCATCGGCAATGAAGTCGAAACGCTCTACACCAATGGCCCGGCCGGCGGCGGCGGCGCCACCAAGTCGGCGCGCGAAGTCATCGCGGTGCTGTCGCTGCTGCTGCCGCGCACGCTGGTACACACATCCGTTCATATCGAGGAGGCTTGAGATGCTGCTCAGAGACATCGCCCACGCACGCGCCGGGGACAAAGGCGACATTTCCAATATTTCCGTCATCGCCTACCGCATCGAAGACTACGCCCGGCTGGAAAGCGCACTGAGCGCCGAGCGGGTGCGGGCGCATTTTGCGGCAATCGTGCAGGGGGAAGTGGTGCGCCATGCCTTGCCACACCTTGGAGCGCTCAATTTCGTCATGCAGCGCGCGCTGGGCGGGGGCGTGACCCGTTCATTGGCGCTGGATGCGCATGGGAAGGCTTTGTCGGGGGTGATGCTGGAAATCGAACTCTGAAGGACGCTGACAATCGACCCCTCATTCCCACGCAGCGGGATCGATTGAATTAGACATATTTAGGCAAATTTATTCTCTTTACGCTGCTTTATCTAAGAAGTTTCTGACATCACGCGGGAAGAAGTTTCCGAAAGGAAAAATAGGCAATTTTTCGCCAATTTCCTTCCCCAAAACAAGCCGCATTGCGTCTGTCCAAAAGGGGCAAGATTTGGTATCGTCCGCCCGTGATTCAATTCTCGCACTGCATCAGCGCCCCCGCTGACTCTTTCCCCCTGCTATGAAAAAACCAACCCGACTCGGCACACCGCTGTCCCCCTCCGCCACCAAAGTCATGCTGCTGGGCTCCGGCGAACTCGGCAAGGAAGTCATCATCGCCCTGCAACGCCTGGGCGTGGAAGTGATTGCCGTTGACCGCTACGAAAACGCGCCCGGCCAGCAGGTCGCGCATCGTGCCCATGTCATCAACATGACCGATGGCGCCGCCCTGACCGCATTGATCGAGCAGGAGCAACCCGACCTGATCGTGCCCGAGATCGAGGCCATCGCCACCGAAACCCTGGTCAAGCTGGAAGAAGCCGGCCGTGCCCGCGTCATCCCGACCGCGCGCGCCGCCTGGCTGACCATGAATCGCGAAGGCATCCGTCGCTTGGCCGGTGAAACCCTGGGCCTGGCGACCTCGCCCTACCGCTTCGCTGACAGCCTGACAGAACTGAAGGCTGCCATCGACCAGATCGGCTTCCCATGCGTGATCAAGCCGGTCATGTCGTCTTCCGGCAAGGGCCAGTCCAAGATCGATGGCGCCGATGAGATCGAAGCCGCCTGGAACTACGCCGCCGCCGGTGGCCGCGTCGATTCCGGTCGCGTGATCGTGGAAGGCTTCATCGACTTCGACTACGAGATCACCCTGCTGACGGTGCGTTCCTTGAACGAGAACGGCGACACCATCACCAGCTTCTGCGACCCCATCGGTCACGTACAGGTCAAGGGCGACTATGTCGAGTCCTGGCAACCGCACCCCATGCCCAATGCGGCCCTGGAAAAGGCTCGCGACATCGCCCGCAAGGTCACCGAAAACCTCGGCGGTCTGGGCCTGTTCGGGGTGGAATTGTTCGTCAAGGGCGACATGGTCTGGTTCTCCGAAGTCAGCCCGCGTCCGCATGACACCGGCATGGTCACCATGGTCAGCCAGGTACAGAGCGAATTCGAACTGCACGCCAAGGCCATCCTCGGTCTGCCCGTCAATACCGCCCTGAAGACCCCGGGTGCCTCGGCCGTGATCTATGGCCAGCATGAAGCCCGTGGCATCGCCTTCGATGGCGTGGCCGATGCGCTGCGCATTCCGGGTGCCGACATTCGCCTGTTCGGCAAGCCCGAGTCCTTCGCCCGCCGTCGCATGGGCGTGGCCCTGGCCTCCGGGGACAACGTCGAGACCGCCCGCATCCGTGCCAAGCAGGCTGCGGCCAAGGTCAAGCCGGTCATTCCCGAATAACACCCGGCCATCCACCAGTAGGGCCTGTTCCCATTCAATCTGCGAGTGCGATTGAATGGGAACAGGCCCTAGGCAGGCTCCGATGCAAATCGGGGCCTGCTTCGTTTAAGGCCTCCTGTGGCCCATCGTTGGCTTCAAAACGATATAAACGATATGAACGTCACGACTGGTTATAATCGACGTCTCCCTCCACAACAGCAGCTTTGCTCACGATCATGAAGTGCGATGTCGCCATCCTCGGCAGCGGTCTGGCCGGTCTTTCCGTAGCACTCCATCTGGCCGAGAAGTACCAGGTGGTGGTGGTCTCCAAGGGTGAACTGCTGGATGGTGCCAGCAACTGGGCCCAGGGCGGCATTGCCGCAGTGCTCGATTCGAGCGACAGCCACGCCCAGCACATCGATGACACGCTGGTGGCCGGTGCCGGTCTGTGCGATGAAAGCGCCACCCGCACCATCGTCGAACATGGACGCCAGGCCATCGAATGGCTGATCGCCCAGGGCGTGCCCTTCACCCGCGACGACAGCGCCGAACTGGGCTATCACCTCACCCGCGAGGGCGGCCACAGCCAGCGGCGCATCATCCATGCTGCCGACGCCACCGGCCACGCGGTGCAGGTCACGCTGGAACAGCGCGTGCGTGCGCACCCCAACATCACCCTGCTGGAACATCACTGCGCCATCGACCTGATCCATGCCCGCAAGCTCGATCCCAAGGCCGAGCCGCGCTGCCTGGGCGTGCACGTGCAGGATACCGCCAGCGGCCGGGTCATCGCCATTGCCGCCGCACGCACGGTGCTGGCCACCGGCGGCGCCGGCAAGGTCTACCTGTACACCTCCAACCCGGATTCGGCCACCGGCGACGGCATCGCCATGGCCTGGCGCGCCGGCTGCCGGGTGGCCAACATGGAATTCATCCAGTTCCACCCGACCTGCCTGTATCACCCCTATGCCAAGTCCTTCCTGATCAGCGAGGCGCTGCGCGGCGAAGGCGCCCTGCTCAAGCTGCCGGCCTCGGCCGGGGCGGCAGCAGGCCAGCGCTTCATGCCGGAGCACGACGAGCGCTGCGAGCTGGCCCCGCGCGACATCGTGGCGCGCGCCATCGATTTCGAGATGAAGAAACGCGGCCTGGATCACGTCGATCTCGATATCAGCCACCAAAGCCCGGCCTTCATCGCCGAGCACTTCCCGACCATCCAGGCGCGCTGCCTGGAGTTCGGCATCGACATCACGCGCCAGCCCATTCCGGTGGTGCCGGCCGCGCACTACACCTGCGGCGGCGTGGTCACCGACATGGCCGGGCGCACCGACCTGCCGGGCCTGTACGCGGTGGGCGAGACGGCCTACACCGGCCTGCATGGCGCCAACCGGCTGGCCAGCAATTCGCTGCTGGAATGCCTGGTGCTGGGCCGCTCGGCGGCCGCGGATATCGAGCAGGAACTGGCCGCCGGCACCTGGCGCCTGACCGAGGTGCCGCAGTGGGATGAGAGCCGCGTCAGCGACGCCGACGAAGAAGTGGTGATCGCCCACAACTGGGATGAACTGCGCCGCTTCATGTGGAACTACGTCAGCATCGTGCGCACCGACAAGCGTCTGGAACGTGCCCAGCACCGCATCCGGCTCCTGAAGGAAGAGATCGATGAGTACTACGCCAATTTCCGCATCTCGCGCGATCTGCTGGAGTTGCGCAACCTGGTGGACGTGGCGCAATTGATCGTCTCCAGCGCGCTGACGCGCAAGGAAAGTCGCGGCCTGCACTTCAGTCAGGACTACCCGCGCACGCTGCCCCGTGCCACGCCGACCATCCTGCCTGGCCGACAGTGAGATCGTGCGCAATTCCCTCCGGCTACCGCCGCAGATGCTGATGCGCCCTGCCCTGTGCGCATTGCTGCTGGCAGCTATTCTGCCCTCGGCGCGTTCGGCCGAGCCGTCAGCGCCGCCAGCCACCAGCACCGGAGCACATCGGCCGCGCGTGTGCCTGGTGCTCTCCGGTGGCGGTGCCCGCGGCTATGCCCACCTGGGCGTGCTGCAATATCTGGAGCAACTGCACATCCCCATCGATTGCATCGCCGGCACCAGCATGGGCGCGCTCATCGGCGGTCTCTACGCCAGCGGTCTGAGCGCCGAAGAACTGGAACACCGCCTGGCCGTCACCAATCTCTCCGACATCGCCTTCGACCGCACGGAGCGCTCGCGCCTGCCGCAATCGCAGCGGGAAGACGATTTCCAGTACCCGATCTCGCTCTCAGCCGGCCTCGATGACGGCAAGCTCAAGCTGGCCTCCGGGCTGGTTCAGGGCAACAACCTGCTGGCCCTGTTGCAGAACTGGACCGCGCAACTGCCGGCCAACATCGACTTTGCCCGCCTGCCCATCCCGTTCCGGGCGGTGGCTACCGATCTGAGCCTGGGCACCGAGGTGGTGCTGGACCACGGCTCCCTGCCGCGCGCCATGCGTGCCAGCATGGCCGTACCAGGGCTGTTTGCGCCCTTCAGCATCGACCAGCGCACCCTGGTCGATGGTGGGCTGGTGAGCAATCTACCGGTGCAGACGGCACGCGACATGGGGGCCGACGTGGTGATCGCAGTCAACATCGCCACGCCGCTGCAGGACGCCGCGCAACTGCAATCGCCTACTGCGGTGGCGCAGCAGATGGTGGGCATCCTGATTCAGCAGAACGTCAAGGCGCAAAAGGCCTTGCTGGGTGCGCAGGATATCCTGATCGAACCGCAGATGACGGGCATGTCCTTTACCGACTTCGCACGCGGCAAGGATGGCATCAACGCCGGCTGGGATGCAGCGCAACGCCAGAATGCGCGCCTGCTGCAACTGTCGCTGACGCCACAGCAATGGCAGGCCTACCTGCAGACACGCAGCCACAGCAGCCTGGCGCTGGCCGCCGATACCCGCATCGACGCCATCGAGATCCGCACCGGGGGCCATATTCCGGCCAGCTATGTGCGCAGCCGCCTCGATGTGAAGGAAGGCGACCGCTACGATGGCCAGCAGATCAACCAGGAACTGACGCGACTGTCCACCCACGGCGACTTCAACAACGTCACCCAGGAACTGGTGACCCGTCCCGATGGCCGGCATGTGCTGGTGATCGATGCCGAAGAAAAATCCTGGGGACCGCAATACCTGCTCTTCGGACTGGGTATCTCGAACAGCTTCAATGGCCAGGGCGGCTTCAACCTGCAGATCGGCCACCGTTATCCCTGGATCAACGACAGTGGCCTGGAGTGGCGCAATGACCTGGTGCTGGGCAACAAACGCGCCAGCCTGCAAAGCGAACTGCGACAGCCGATCTGGGGTAGCTACGGCGCCTATTTGGCGCCCTACCTGGAACTGAGTCGCCGCTACGTCGACATCTACCTGGACGGCAGCGACGTCAAGGCCTCGCCCGTGAACCAGTACCGCATCGACTCGGCCATCGGCGGCATGGACCTGGGCCTGCCCTTGTCGCGCCTGGGTGAGTTGCGCCTGGGCATGAGCTACCAGCACGTCAAATATTCACCCACCTACAACCTGCCGCCCAACAGCGGCCTGCAATTCGCCTCCTACCAGAGCAGCCAGCCGGTGGCGCGCATGAGGCTGACCATCGATCAGCTGGATGACGTGCTCTTCCCGCGCCAGGGTTACTACCTGTCGGCAGAAGCCAATCGCGGCTTCGGCAGCCAGGAGCGGCGCTTCTCCAACGCCCAGGCGCGCACCCTGTGGGCCGTCAGCCGTGACCGCAACACTCTCAACCTAGCCCTGGAGGCAGCCAGCAGCCTGTCGGCCAACAGCGCCGGGTTGGGCTTCACACTGGGCGGTTTCCAGCATCTCTCGGCCTACGCACCTGAACAATTCTTCGGCAATTACCTGCTGTACGGCCGCCTGACCTGGCTACGCGACCTGGCCGACTACAGCCTGCCTGGGCTGCGCAAGCCGGTACTGGGAGCGAGCCTGGAAGCGGGCAACGTCTGGCAGAGCCGCGACGCCTTCGGCGATGGCCCCTACAAGAAAAGCATGAGCCTGTTCCTGGGCGGCACCAGCCCGATCGGCCCGCTCTATTTCGGCGTGGCGCTGGGGCAGCAAGGGGTGTGGAATGTGTATCTGCAATTGGGGCGGGTGTTCTGATTATTCTGATCCGCCCCGCGGTGATTAGCTGATTACACGCAGCGAAAAATCGGTGGCCTGGATATCCTTGGTCAGGCTGCCGATGGAGATACGATCCACGCCCGTCTCGGCGATGGCGCGCACGGTCTGCATGTTGATGCCGCCCGAGGCTTCCAGCAGCGCCCGCCCCGCATTGAGCGCCACCGCCTGGCGCATCATCTCCAGCGAGAAGTTATCCAGCAGGATGGATTGGGCCCCGGCCTGCAGCGCTTCATCGAGTTCGGCAATGCTCTCCACCTCGACCTGGATGCTCACGCCGGCATTGAGCTTGAGCGCGGCCGCCACCGCGGCAGTAATACCGCCAGCGGCAGCGATGTGGTTTTCCTTGATCAGGATGCCGTCATACAGCGCCAGGCGCTGGTTCGCGCCGCCCCCCACCCGCACCGCGTACTTCTGCGCCAGGCGCAGGCCCGGCAGGGTCTTGCGGGTATCGAGGATGGCCGCCCCCGTACCCTGCACCACCTCCACGTAGCGACGGGTAGCCGTGGCCACACCCGAAAGCAGTTGCAGGAAATTGAGCGCGCCACGCTCGGCCGTCAGCAAGGCGCGGGCTGGGCCTTCGATGCTGCACACTTGGCTGTCGGCGGCCATCAGGTCGCCTTCGGCATAGGCCCAGCTGACTTGCAGACGCGGATCCAAGCGGGTCATGACGGCTTCGAACCAGGGCGCGCCACACAGCACAGCCACTTCGCGCACGATCACGCGCGCCTTGACGAATTCGTTTTCGGGCACCAGCAGGCCGGTGTAATCGCAATCGCCCACGTCCTCGGCGATGGCCTGGTTGACGTTGGCGTCGAAGGCCGCGTGCAAGGCAGCATCGAAGGGGCCGAAGGGATTGCGCAGGTTGCTGGCGGCAATGGTCGAGGCCGATTTGAGGGCGTGAAGAGTCATGCGGGGCCGATTCCTGCAAACAGTTGCTGTTCGTCTTCAAGGCGTGCTGAGGGGCGTACCTTGGCCTTGCGCTGGGCGGCAAAGTCCAGCATCCGGTCGATGCAGAGCACCGCTTGCTTGCCCACGGCGGGATCGACGTGGATTTCGTTGGCGCCGGTTTCCAGCACGTGCAGGAGGTTCTGCAAGCCATTCATGGCCATCCACGGGCAATGCGCGCAACTCTTGCAGGTGGCGCTGTTGCCGGCCGTGGGAGCATCGATGAAACGCTTGTCGGGCGCGGCCATGCGCATCTTGTGCAGGATGCCGTTGTCGGTGGCGACGATGAAGGCCGGGGCCGCCGAATTCTGGACGGCGGCGATCAGTTGCGAGGTCGAGCCGATCACGTCGGCCTGCGCCACCACTGCCTCGGGCGACTCCGGGTGCACCAGCACCAGGGCGTCGGGATGCTCGGCGCGCATCAACTCCAGTTCCACTCCCTTGAACTCATCATGCACCAGGCAGGAACCCTGCCACAGCAGCATGTCGGCGCCGGTCTGCTTCTGGATGTAGCTGCCCAGATGCTTGTCTGGCGCCCACAGGATCTTCTTGCCCTGAGCGTGCAGGTGCTGGACGATTTCCAGACCGATGCCGGAGGTCACCATCCAGTCGGCGCGCGCCTTCACGGCAGCGCTGGTATTGGCATAGACCACCACGGTGCGGTCCGGGTGCTGGTCGCAGAAGGCGGCGAACTCATCGGCCGGACAACCCAGGTCGAGCGAACAGGTCGCGTCCAGGTCGGGCATGAGGATGCGCTTTTCGGGGCTGAGGATCTTGGCGGTCTCGCCCATGAAGCGCACACCGGCCACCACCAGGGTCTGGGCGGCGTGGTCACGGCCGAAACGCGCCATCTCCAGCGAATCCGAGACGCAGCCGCCGGTTTCCTCGGCCAGGTCCTGCAGGTCGCCATCGACGTAGTAGTGCGCCACCAGCACCGCCTGCTTTTCCTTGAGCAGTTGGCGGATGCGCGCTTTCAACTGCGCGCGTTCCTCGGGGCTGGGCGTGGCCGGTACCTTGGCCCACGCATTGGCGGTACAACTGCCACCGCTCTCCATTTGCGGTCGCTCGAACTCGACGACCTTGGTTACTGTTGCTTGCATGGCGGTCAACAATACGGTGCTGATGCGGTTACGGGGATTATTCGATGCCCTGGCTGGCCAGGTAGTCTTCGTAGCTGCCTTGGAAGTCGATCACCTGGCCATCCTTGACTTCAAGGATGCGGGTGGCCAGCGAGGACACGAATTCACGGTCATGCGACACGAAGATCAGGGTTCCGGCATACTTTTCCAGCGCGATGTTGAGCGACTCGATGGATTCCATGTCCATGTGGTTGGTCGGTTCATCCATCAGCAGCACATTGTGACGGCCCAGCATCAGCTTGCCGTACATCATGCGGCCCTTCTCGCCACCGGAGAGCACCTTCACCGATTTCTTCACATCGTCGCCCGAGAACAGCAGACGACCCAGGATGCCGCGCACGGCCTGGTCATCGTCGCCTTCCTGGGTCCACTTGCCCATCCAGTCGGTCAGGGTTTCGCCGCCGGCGAATTCTTCGGTCGGATCCTGCGGCATGTAGCCGACATTGGCGTTCTCGGCCCACTTCACCTCGCCCGAATCGGGATGCAGACCAGCCACGTCGCCGCCGATGCTACGCAGCAAGGTGGTCTTACCGGCACCGTTGGCGCCGATGATGGCGATCTTTTCGCCGGCTTCGACCATGATGCTGAAGTTCTTGAAGATGTCGCGGTCGTAGGTCTTGGTGATGCTCTGGGTTTCCACAGCCAGGCGGTGCAGCTTCTTCTCGCCTTCGAAGCGCACGAACGGATTCACGCGGGAAGACGGCTTGATGTCCTCGACCTTGATCTTGTCGATCTGCTTGGCGCGCGAGGTGGCCTGGCGGGCCTTGGACTTGTTGGCCGAGAAGCGGCGCACGAAGTCCTGCAGTTCAGCCACCTTTTCCTTGGCCTTGGCATTGGCGGCCAGTTGCTGGGCGCGCGCTTGCGAGGAAGCCAGCATGTAGTCGTCGTAGTTGCCCGGATAGATCTTCAGGGTGCCATAGTCCATGTCGGCCATGTGGGTGCAGACCTGGTTCAGGAAGTGGCGATCGTGGGAAATGATGATCATGGTGGAATTGCGCTCGTTGAGCACTTCTTCCAGCCAGCGGATGGTGTTGATGTCCAGGTTGTTGGTCGGTTCGTCCAGCAGCAGGATGTCCGGGTTGGAGAACAGGGCCTGCGCCAGCAGCACGCGCAGCTTCCAGCCGGGCGCCACATTGCTCATCGGGCCATTGTGCTGCTCGATGGGCACGCCCACGCCCAGCAGCAGCTCGCCGGCACGTGCTTCGGCGGTGTAGCCGTCGTATTCGGCGAACTTGGCTTCCAGGTCGGCGGCCTTCATGTAGTCGTCGTCGGTGGCATCCGGGTTGGCGTAGATCGCATCACGCTCGGACATGGCCGCCCACATCTCGACGTGGCCCATCATGACCACATCCAGCACGCGCATTTCTTCATAGGCGAACTGGTCCTGGCGCAGCTTACCCAGACGCTCGTTGACGTCCAGGCTGACGTTGCCGGCCGAAGGTTCCAGGTCGCCGCCCAGAATCTTCATGAAGGTGGACTTGCCGCAGCCATTGGCGCCGATCAGGCCATAGCGATTGCCATCGCCGAACTTGACGGAAATGTTCTCGAACAACGGCTTGGCGCCGAACTGCATGGTGATGTTTGCGGTGGATAGCACTGCGAAAACCTTTTCAAAAATGTAACTTGCGTGCGCAAACCGAGGCCGATGCCGTGGCACGCGAAACGGCGGATTTTACCACTGCGCGCCCGCTACGGCTTGCCTTGCCGCCGTGGCGGGCGGGTAAAAATTGTCAAAAACCAATCTTTGCGACTCCCGGAGAGCGCATGGAGACTTACAATTGCCCGGGATTTTTAGCCCAACGATGGGGCTCTCACCTACTTTGTTCACTTTGGAAACCGCAAGCATGAAGCGAGTCATCACCTACGCCGCGGCCGCCCTGGCCTTCTCCACCCTGGCGCTGGGCACTACGAGTGCGGCCGAGACCGGCTACAACGTCTGGACCAATGAATACACCGTGTCCAAAGCGCAACTGCAAAGCGCCCTGGCGCCGCAATTCCCGCGCAAGCTGCGCTACATGGACATCTTCGATGTCACCTTCAGCAATCCGCGCCTGGGCATGTTACCCGCCGACAATCGCATGAATACGGTGGTCGATGCCCAGATCGCCAATCCGCTGCTGTTGCAGCGCCCGGTCAATGCCGTGCTGACCTTGAGCAGCGGCTTCAAGTACGACCCGGCCACGCGCTCGCTGCGACTGGACGCGCCCAAGGTGGACAAGGTCGACAGCAGCGACCTGCCACCGCAGTATGCCCAGCAGTTGACCGCCCTGGGCAATGCCGCAGCCGACCAGTTCCTGCGCGACTATGCGCTCTATACCTTCAAACCCGAGCAATTGCAGATGAATGGCAAAAGCTTCGAGCCGGGCAAGATCACCGTGGAGCAGGACGCGGTAAAGGTCGAAATCAAGGAAAAGTGAAGCTTAATCCAAGCCACCCCGCCCGGCCGCCTGCACCCTCATGTGCGGGATAGGGTCGGGTAATCCGATAAGGTCAATGTGAAGCCTTCTGCGCCCCGGGCATCGAGCACCGCGTGGGCGCCCAGCGGCAGCGTGACCAAGTCGCGCACGTGGCCGAACGGCAGGCCGGTGACAATAGGCGTAGCGATGCGCCGGCGCAGGTAGGCCAGCATTTCGGTGAAGTCATAGCCATTGTCGATCTCCGCCAGGCGATAGGCCGAGAAATCGCCCAGCAGGATCGCCTTCTGTCGGGCCAGCACGCCGGCCTGCTCCAGTTGCAGGATCATGCGTTCGACCCGGAACGGGTGTTCGTTCACATCTTCCAGGTACAGGATGCCACCATCGATGGGCGGGAACTGCGGATGACCGACCATGTGCGCCACCATCGCCAGGTTGCCGCCCCACAGCTTGCCGGTGCAATGCACCACCGGGCTCAAGGGATCGGTACGGCGATCACCATTGGGGGCGCGGTCGGCGCCGGCTTGGCCCTGGTAATTGCGCACCACCACCTGCGGCGAAGTCAGCGTGCGCCACAGGGTCGCCAGGGCCTGCCAGTCGGGGTTCTCGGCACCGAAGTCACCACTGAGCATCGGCCCCTGGAAACCGGCATATCCCGTTTGCGCCAACATGCAGCATTGCAGCGCCGTGAAGTCGCTATAACCGACCAGCAGCTTGCCGCTGCGCGCCAAGGCCGCAATATCCAATGCCGGCAGGATGCGGCTCATGCCATAGGAGCCGCGCAGGCCCAGAATCACGTCGATCTCGGGATCGGCGGCCGCTTGCATCAACTGCGCGGCGCGCTGCTCATCGGTGGCGCCGAAACGCTGGTAGCGCTGCGCATGATCGTAGAAATTGCGCACCCGGCAACCCAGCGACTCCAGCAAGGCTACCCCACGCTGCACCCCGGCCGGATCAAGGCCGGCATGACCGCAGGGCGCGACGATGGCCACACCCGTGCCGGGTGGAACCAGTCCATCAAGAAGTGCACGGCCTTGCGTTGTCATGTCGATTCACCTGATTGATCGGATTGTTCAACTTCGCCCTGGACGGCGGCTTGCAGGCGCTGTTGCTTCACCTGTTCGCGCCGCATGGCGAAGAATTCTTTCAATAACTGACCGCACTCCTCGGCCATCACGCCGCCCAGCAACGCGGTGTGATGGTTCAGCCTTTCCTGTTCGAACAGGTTCACCACCGAGCCGCAGGCCCCGGTCTTGGGGTCGGCCGCGCCATAGACCACCCGCGCCAGGCGCGCGTGCATCATGGCGCCGGAACACATGACGCAGGGTTCCAGCGTCACATACAGTTCGCAACCGGGCAGCCGATAATTGCCCAGCTTTTCGGCGGCGCGGCGCAGCGCCATGATCTCGGCATGGGCGGTGGGATCATGCTTGCCGATGGGCTGGTTGAAGCCGCTGGCGATGACCACGCCATCCTTGACCACCACCGCCCCCACCGGTACCTCGCCCAGCGCCCAGGCGTTATTGGCCTGGTCGAGCGCGGCCCGCATGTGGCGCAGGTCGGCCTCGGTGATGGCTTGCGGGAGCACAGCGCCGTCCATCAATCCGCCGTGATCTCGGCCCAGCAATTGGGCGTTTCGTGCAGCACCAGCTTTTGCAGGTGCAGGCCGGTACCGTAGCGGTCCTTGTAGGCCGCCTTGAGGATGGCGAAGGCTTCACGGGCCAGGTTTTCCACGGTCGGGATGCTGCCGATGATGACCGTCTTGTGGCCCGGCAGGCTGGCCAGGAAGTCGCGCACCGGCGTGTCCTTTTCGTAGACCAGGAAAGCATGATCCCAGACATCGACCAGATGCTCCTTGGCCAGGGCCTTGATGTCGGAAAAGTCCATGATCATGCCGTTGTCGGAATTGCCCTCGATGTCGATGACCGCGCCGGTCAGGGTGATTTCCAGCGTATAACGGTGGCCGTGCAGGTTGCGGCACTGGCTCTTGTGGTCGGGGATGCGGTGGCCGGCATCGAATTCGAGTTTGCGGGTAATGGTGAGCATGAATGTTTCTTCTTAGAGACTCGCCGCGACAGGCGTGCGGCGGGCTTGGCGTATGTCATTGTAATCACGCGGCAGGCAGCCGCATGAAGAATAATTCAAGGAATATTGAGCAGCTTGTGGGTCTGGATACTCAGTTTCCACTTGGGATTGTGCTTGACCATCTCGATGGCCAGGCGCGTGTTGGCAGCGGCCTGCGGGCCATCCATCGGTTGCAGCAGGAAGTGCTGGAAATCCAGCGTTTCATAGTGCGCCAAGGGCTGGCCGGCTTGCGGCACCACCACTTTCAGTTCGCTGCCGCGCGTGACCTTGAGCTCCGCCCCCATCTTGGGGCTCACGCAAATCCAGTCCACGCCCTCCGGCACGGCAATGGTGCCATTGGTTTCGATGGCGATCTCAAAGCCGACCGCGTGCATGGCCGCAATCAGGGCCGCATCCAGTTGCAGCAATGGCTCGCCCCCGGTGAAGACCACATATTTGCTGGGCGCATAGGTGGCCGGCCAGAGGCTGTCGATCTTGGCCGCCAGTGCGTCGGCGGACTTGAACTTGCCGCCGTTCTCGCCATCGGTGCCGACGAAGTCGGTATCACAGAACTGGCAGATGGCGCGGGCGCGGTCTTCTTCGCGGCCAGTCCACAGGTTGCAGCCGGAAAAACGGCAGAACACCGCCGGGCGACCGGCGTGCGCGCCCTCGCCCTGCAAGGTATAGAAGATTTCTTTGATGCTGTAAGTCACGATAAGGGATAGCCGGCCGGGCAGCCGAAAACAGAAGGGGTCGGACGACGCCAGCACCGACGTAGGACTAAGTCACTGATATTGCAGCCGATTTTGCTGGCGTCCAGGGGCAGTATTATAGCCGGTCGGCGCCTTCATTGAGCTCAATGACGCTCATTGATCCTCCTCCAGCATCAGGCCCGGTGCCGGCAGGTCCAGCTTCAGTCCCAGGCGCGCGATGAGACGACGGGCGTCAAAGGGCGCCTTGACCTTCATATCGTTATCGAAATAACAGTAGATATCCCGACTGGCGCGCTGGCGTGGGCCTGCCGCTGAAATGCGCGGCCCTTCTTGCGGCTGCCCGCCCCCGGCCCAGGTGCGGATGCGTTCGGCCCAGGCGTCGATGGCCTCATCGCTGTAACCGCTCTGGTAGAGGCGCTTGTCGCCGTGCAGGCGCAGGTACATGAAGTCGGCGGTGATGTCTTCCTGATAGGGCCACTTCTTGGGCGCATCGGCGATCACCAGCGCAACCTGGTACTTGCGCAGCAGCTTGATGAAGCTTTCATCGACGAAACTCTCATGGCGGATTTCCATGGCGTGGCGCAGCTTGCGCTTCTTGTCGATCTCCAGCGCCACCCTGCCCTGCATCCGCGGCTCATGCCCTTGGGCCAGCGTCTGGGCGGCGTGGGTATCGTGCGGCAACAGGCTCAGGAAGTGTTCCAGCAGCTCGGGTTCATAGCGAAAACTGGGCGGGAACTGCCACAGGAAGGGGCCGAGCTTTTCCTTCAGGTTGAAGACACCGGAGGCGAACACATTGGCCAGAGCCCCATCAACATCCTGCAGGCGCCGGGTATGGGTGATAAAGCGATGGCCCTTGTGGCTGAACAGAAAACCGGGCGGCGTCTGCTGGTACCAGCGCTGGTAACTTTCCGGGCGCTGCAGGGCGTAGAAGGAACCGTTGAGTTCGATGCTGGGCAACACCCTGGAGGCATAGTGCAGCTCATCATCCTGGCGCAAACCCTTGGGGTAGAAACTGCCGCGCCAAGGCGCGTAACGCCAGCCGGAAATGCCGATCCAGATCTTGCCCATGCCTGTCTCCTGGTTCACCTATACTGGCGTGTGACTGAAGACCGGGCACTTGGTGCCAGCCAGCACGACAGTAGCGGCGCGGCTGCTGTTACACTGCTGCCCTTCGAAATGACCGTGCCATGCCTGTCCTGCCATGACTGCCATTACCCAATTCCGCCTCGGCGCCCCCACTCCAGAATACGACCACCCACGCGAGGAGCGCCGGCTGGAAGGCAATCCCCTGCGCACCACCTGGAACCACTTCACCAGCGCCAGCGGCGAGATGAATGCCGGCATCTGGGCCTGCGAAAAAGGTAGCTGGCGCATCGCCTTCGCCCCCAACAAGGATGAATATTTCTGCGTACTGGAAGGCCGCTGCCGTGTCATCGATGAGCAAGGCAACGCGGCCGAAGCCGGCCCGGGCGATGCCCTGGTGATCCCGGCCGGGTTCAAGGGGGTATTCGAGGTGCTGGAGCCGGTACGCAAGCATTACGTGATCGTCGAACGCGCTGTGGCCTGATCGTCTGCCTTGCTCCCGCCAGCGGTCTCTGCTGACCGGATTCTGGCCGCTACCCTGCAGCACTACAATGCCGGCCGCTTCCCGGAGGCCGAACAGGCCAGCCGGGCCTTGCTGGCCTTGGTACCGCAGCACCCCGCTGCGCATCAATTGCTGGTCATGCTGGCGCTCAACCGCCAGGATCTAGCCATCTCGCACGCCAAGCGCGGACGCGGCACATCTCAATTTTTATAATTCCCTTATTCTGCATCTTATATGCAAATATTCACCTTCCAACAACATTATGATGGAGTTATCGGAGTTGAATAGTCCCGGATAATTTGCAAAGACTACACCGAACTGCAATAAAAAATGCCATCGACAATGACTGGCATTGTTGATGGCATCAGTTCGACCGTTTAATTCAGTGGATCGCCGGAACTGCTCACTCCCACTCAATCGTCGCCGGCGGCTTCCCCGAAATGTCATACACCACCCGGTTCAAGCCCCGCACCTCATTGATGATGCGATTGGACACCCGCCCCAGCAGTTCATGCGGCAGATGCGCCCAATGCGCAGTCATGAAGTCCTGAGTCTGTACGGCACGCAAGGCCACCACGTATTCGTAGGTACGACCATCGCCCATGACACCCACCGACTTCACCGGCAGGAACACGGCAAACGCCTGGCTGGTCTTTTCGTACCAGGTCTGGCCATCTTCATCCTTGGTATTGCGCAGCTCTTCGATGAAGATCGCATCCGCACGGCGCAGCAGGTCGGCATATTCCTTCTTCACTTCACCCAGGATACGCACGCCCAGGCCAGGTCCGGGGAACGGGTGACGGTAGACCATTTCAGGCGGCAACCCCAAGGCCACGCCCAGTTCGCGCACTTCATCCTTGAACAGTTCGCGCAGCGGCTCCAGCAGCTTCAGGTTCAGCGTTTCCGGCAGGCCGCCGACGTTGTGGTGGCTCTTGATGGTGTGGGCGGTCTTCTTGCCCTTGCCGGCGCTTTCGATCACGTCCGGGTAGATGGTGCCCTGGGCCAGCCACTTGGCGCTGGTCAGCTTGGCCGATTCGGCCTGGAATACTTCGACGAACTCGCGGCCGATGATCTTGCGCTTGGCTTCGGGATCGGTCACGCCCGCCAGGTGGCCCATGAACTGCTCAGTGGCGTCGACGTGGATCACCTTCACACCGAGGTTCTTGGCAAACATTTCCATGACCATCTTGCCTTCGTCCAGGCGCAGCAGGCCATGGTCGACGAACACACAGGTCAGCTGGTCGCCGATGGCGCGGTGGATCAGGGCGGCAGCCACGCTGCTGTCCACACCGCCCGACAAGCCCAGGATGACTTCATCGCTGCCCACTTGCTGGCGGATCATCTCGACAGCTTCGGCGATGTAGTCCGGCATGTTCCAGTCCGACTGGCAGCCACAGATCTCGTGCACGAAGCGGCCCAGCATGGCCTTGCCCTGCACGGTATGGGTCACTTCCGGGTGGAACTGCACGCCGTAGAAACGACGCTCTTCGTCGGCCATGCCGGCGATCGGGCAGTTGCCGGTGGAAGCCATGAGCTTGAAGCCGGCCGGCATGTCGTTGACCTTGTCGCCGTGGCTCATCCAGACCTTCAACATGCCGTGGCCCTGGGCGTTGGTGAAGTCGCTGATGTTGTCCAACAGCTTGGTGTGGCCGTGGGCGCGCACTTCGGCGTAGCCGAATTCACGCAGATGGCCGTTCTCGACCTTGCCGCCCAGTTGCTCGGCCATGGTCTGCATACCGTAGCAGATGCCCAGCACTGGCACGCCCAGCTCAAACACGGCTTGCGGGGCGCGCGGGGTGTCGCCTTCGGTGACGCTGTTGGGGCCACCGGAGAGGATGACGCCGGCTGCGCCGTAGTTGCGCACGAATTCGTCGGTCACATCATGCGGGAATACCTCGGAAAACACACCGGCTTCGCGCACGCGGCGAGCGATGAGCTGGGTCACCTGGGAACCGAAGTCGAGGATCAGGATTTTCGAATGCGAATGCGTGGACATGGGCAGTGAGGTCTGGCTACGTTAAAAATGGACTTCTGAAAAGATCAACAGCCCGACAGCCTGGCATGACGCCGATGGACTGTCGGGCTGTGGCCGCATCGAACATTACTCGGCGCGGTAGTTCGGGGCTTCCTTGGTGATCTGCACGTCGTGGACGTGCGACTCGCGCATACCGGCGGCGGTGATCTCGACGAACTCGGCACGCTCGCGGAAGTCGTCGATGGAGGCGCAACCGCAGTAACCCATGGAGGAGCGCACACCGCCCACCAACTGGTACAGGATGGCGACCACCGAGCCCTTGTAGGCGACGCGGCCTTCGATACCTTCCGGCACGAACTTGTCGGCGGTGTTGTCGCCGTCCTGGAAGTAGCGATCCGCCGAACCGTCGGCCATCGCACCCAGCGAACCCATGCCGCGGTAGGACTTGTAGCTTCGGCCCTGGTATAGGATCACTTCGCCCGGGGCTTCTTCGGTGCCGGCGAACATGCTACCCATCATCACGGCCGAAGCGCCGGCAGCCAGTGCCTTGGCGACGTCGCCCGAGAAGCGGATACCGCCGTCGGCGATCACCGGCACGCCAGTGCCCTTGAGCGCTTCAGCAACGTTGGCGATGGCCGAGATCTGCGGCACGCCTACACCGGCAACGATACGGGTGGTGCAGATGGAGCCGGGGCCGATACCGACCTTGACGGCATCGGCGCCATGCTCGACCAGCGCCTTGGCGGCAGCGGCGGTGGCGATGTTGCCGCCGATGACTTCGACGTGCGGGTACTTGGTCTTGACCCACTTGACGCGGTTCAGCACGCCAGCGGAGTGGCCATGGGCGGTGTCGACCACGATCACGTCCACGCCGGCGGCCACCAGCAGTTCGATGCGTTCGTCATTGTCCGGGCCGACGCCGACGGCCGCGCCCACGCGCAGCTTGCCGTGCACGTCCTTGCAGGCGAACGGGTGTTCGGTGGATTTCTCGATGTCCTTGACGGTGATCAGGCCACGCAGCTCAAACGCGTCGTTGACCACCATCACGCGCTCCAGGCGGTGCTTGTTCATCAGGCGCTTGGCTTCTTCAGGATCGGCGCCGGAGCCGTTTTCCTTGACGTAGACCAGCTTCTCGCGCGGAGTCATCTTGGCGCGGACTTCAGCGTCCAGTTCTTCTTCGAAGCGCAGGTCGCGGTTGGTGATGATACCGACCAGCGCCTTGCCTTCGACCACCGGGAAGCCAGAGATGCCGTGCTGCTTGGACAGCGCGATCACGTCACGGATCTTCATGGTGGGGGGAATGGTGATGGGGTCGCGGACCACGCCGGACTCGAAACGCTTGACCTTGGAAACCTCGCGCGCCTGTTCCTTGGGCGTCAGGTTCTTATGGATGATGCCGATGCCGCCTTCTTGCGCCATGGCAATGGCCAGGCGCGCTTCGGTGACGGTATCCATCGCCGCCGAGACCAGCGGAATGTTCAGCGAGATGTTGCGCGTCAGGCGCGTGGTCAGGGAAGTGTCTTTGGGGAGGATGTCCGAGAAGGCCGGAACGAGCAGCACATCATCGAACGTGAGTGCTTTTTGGAGAAGACGCATAGTGTTTCCTATAGGCGCAAAAGCGAATTATACAGAAAAGCTGATCCTGCGTCTTGCTCTACTTGCGTTTCTCCCTCCGGGCGTCGTAAAAATGCCGGAAGGCTCTCTCATCGTGTCTACATCTGGCCACAAGCTGCAAGCTCACTGGCCATCCACGCGCTCCTGGTGCGCGGCACGGCGGCGGCGCGATTGCTTGGGGTCGGCGATCAGGGGCCGGTAGATCTCGATGCGGTCACGCTCGCGTACGGGCGTCTCCAGGGTCTTGACCTTGCCGAAGATACCGACCTTGCAGACCGACAGGTCGATGGTCGGTTCTTGCCGCAACAGGCCACTCTGCAAAATGACTTGCTGGATGGTGCAACCCTGCTCGACCTGCAGGTCCACCAGGATCTGCAGGCCGGGCGCGGCGTAGCAAAGCTGGACTTGCAATTCTGCCGGGTCAGCCATATATCTGTTCGGCTCGCTTGCAGAAGGAATCGACGAAGCTGTTGGCGATCATGCTGAAGACCGGGCCGATCACGCTCTCCAGGATGCGGCTGGAAAACTCGTATTGCATGTCGAACTCAATCTTGCAGGCATCCTCGCGCAGTGGCTTGAAGGTCCAGCGACCTTCGAAATGCTTGAAGGGGCCTTCCACCAGGCGCATGGTCATGCTGGTGGGACGCACATTGGTATTCTGGGTGCTGAAGGATTGCTTCAAGCCGTGATAGCTGATCTTGATCTTGGCCGTCAGACTCTCATCACTGCGTTCGGACACCTCGACACCGCCACACCAGGGCAGGAATTCAGGGTAATCCTCAACCTTGTCGACCAGGTTGAACATCTGCTCCGCGCTATAGTTGATCAGGACGGTTTTGTGAACGACTGCCATCGAGGGTGATCCGTTTGATAAAATCGCAAAAGCACAATTTTAACCGACGAGACGAATTTTTATTTAGATGAGCATTATTGATAACAAAAAGGCCTTTTTCGATTACTTCATCGAAGAGCGATTCGAAGCAGGTCTCGTCTTGCAAGGTTGGGAAGTCAAATCGATCCGCGCCGGCCGCGTGCAGTTGAAGGAAGCCTACGTCATCGTGCGCAATGGCGAGGTCTACCTGTTCGGCTGCCACATCAGCGCGCTGACCAGCACCTCCACCCACGTGCACCCGGAAACCACCCGTACCCGCAAGCTGCTGTTGAATGCGGCGGAAATCAGCAAGCTGATCGGCAAGGTGGAGCGTTCCGGCTATACCTTGGTGCCGCTGAACCTGCACTACAGCAAAGGCCGCGTCAAATGCGACATCGGCCTGGCCAAGGGCAAGAAGCAGCACGACAAGCGCGAGACCGAAAAGCAGCGCGACAGCCAGCGCGAAATACAGACGGCAATGAAGCAGCATCGCCGCTGATCGCTTTGCTTCCGCTTTCCTTCATATTTTCCACTGCGACCACGGCTGCCCAAGGCAGCCGTTTTCATTTCCCTGCCGCCCTAAGGGCCCATCCACCCGGCAGCCTTACGAGCACTGGGAAAAACGTTCATAGCAGGCCGCAACCAGCGCCTGCACCACGTGCGACCAGTCACCCCGCACCTGCTGGCGCAACAGTCGCAGCGAGGGATACCAGGGGCTGTGCGCGCCCTGCACGCCCCAACGCCACTCGCCTTCCAGCCGCTGCAGCAGGAAACACGGCAAGCCCAGGGCGCCGGCCAGGTGGGCAACGGCGGTATCGACACTGATCACCAGATCCAGCGCACAGGCCAGCGCCGCGGTATCTGCCCAATCGGTCAGGGGCAGCATAGGCAGCCGGCCTCCCAGGGACTCATAGAGCGCCTGGTCAGCCAGCGGAATCTCGACTTGCAGGCTGACGAACTCAGCCGGCAAGTCCAACAGCGGCAACAAGGCGGCCAGCGGCACGTCGCGGCTGTGATGGATCGCGCCGTATTGGCGTCCAGCCCAGACCAGACCGATGCGTGGGCGGCGCGGCACGGCGCTACCCTGCTGCGCCAGGCGCGTTTGCCACTGCTGCACGCGCCCAGGATCCGCGTACAGATACGGCGGCTGCGGCCCCTGGCTGGGATCAGGCAGGTCCAGCAACAGCGGCAGGCTCAGCAAGGAAGCCTGGCAGTCATGCGGCCCAGCCTCCTCTACACTGGAAACACAGCGCACCTGCGGCAAGGACGGCACCAGCAGCGGCAACAGCGACGCCGGCGCGCACAGGGTGACTTCGGCTGCGCGTTGCGCCACCCATGGCAGATACCGGACGAACTGCAAGCTATCGCCCTGCCCTTGCTCGCTCCAGAGCAGAACGTGCTTGCCGCCCACATCCTCACCGGGCTGCCAGCGCGGGCGGGTGCTCGGGCTGGCCATGCCAAGCCGGGCCAGGTCGGCCATTTCAAAGCGGGCCTCGTGCGCCAGCCAGCCTTGCGCATAGTCTTGCCGGGTCAGGAGCATGTGGGCGCGCCCCACCTGGGCTTCGGGAAAATCGGCGTGGCAGCGCAAGGCTTCTTCATAGCCGGCTTGCGCCTCATCGATGCGCCCCATGCGGCGCAGGATGTCGGCGCGATTGAAGGCGACCAGGGCGCGCGTGACCTCATCGGTCGCGCTGCCGGAATAGCAGTGCAAGGCCGCTTCGTGACGATTCAGGCGCAGCAGGATATTGGCATGAAGCACCTGGTGTTCCAGGCGGGTCAGCGGCAGGACCGCTTCGATGGCGGCCAGAGCCTGCTGCGGCTGGTCCAGCTTGTAGCAGACCTGCGCCAGCGTGATGGCCCGCTGGGGATCGCCCTGATGCTCTGCGACAAGCTCCGCCTGCAGGCTGGCGGCCCATTGTGCCAGCACGGCTCGATAGGCCAGGCGCGCCTCTTCATAGTCCGGCGCCAGTGCCAGGCAGGCTTCATAGGCGGCGACCGCATCAGCAAGGTCATTCATCTCCAGCAGCAGATCGGCGCGCTGCATGTGTAGTGGCAGGAAAGCCGGGTCCAGCGCCAGAGCCTGGTCCAGGGCGGCCAGGGCCGGTGCCGGCTGCTGCGCGCCGCGCAATGCGATGGCCTCGCACATCAGGCCAATGATGCGCGACAGTTTGGCGGGGTCGGAAGAAATCATGGGCGGCAGCTTATCACGGCCTTCCGCCGGCTCGGCACCCGCAGCTCGGGCTAGCAGTGTCCTGATCGCGGTCCACAATGCTTGCCATCAAGACGTGTTAAGTTCACGCCAGCCATACAAAGCGGAGTAAAGTTTTGTCAGGTCGAGGCGCTCGGCTGCATTGGCCCCGGCTAGGCTCAACAACAGGCAAATATGAAGTTTTGTGAGGAAAAATGCGAATCCCAGGCGCTTGGAAAGGTTCGGACAATTGCAGTAAATGAATGTAAAGATGCAATTGTAAAGATGGCTGGAAACACTTCTGCAAAACCTTTTACGGCATATTACGGGCTGCCGACGCCCTGCGGCCTGGAGGCAGGGCAATTCAAGAATGGAACGCAGCAATGTCAAAAGTGCTTTTGATCGACGATGACGTCGAACTGGTCGAGATGCTCAAGGAATACCTGGAGCAGGAAAAATTCGAAGTCAACGTTGCCTACGACGGTGAAGCCGGTGCTGCCGAGGCGCTCTCGGGCCAGTACGCCATCGCCGTGCTGGACGTGATGATGCCGCGCCTGAACGGGGTGGACACGTTGCGCCGCATTCGCGCCAAGAGCAACATGCCGGTCGTGATGCTGACCGCCAAGGGCGATGACACCGACCGCATCATCGGCCTGGAACTGGGCGCCGACGACTACGTGCCCAAGCCCTGCACGCCGCGCGAGATCGCTGCGCGCATCCGCGCCATCCTGCGCCGCGCCTCGGCCGAAACCAGCGAACAAGCGCCCTACTCGCCGCTGGCCGTAGGTGCGCTGTCGATGTGGCCGGAACAGCGCCGCGCCACCTGGAGCGGGCGACCGCTGGAATTGACCAGCAGCGAATTCAACCTGCTCGAAGTGCTGGCGCGCAATGCCGGCAAGCCGGTCAGCAAGCAGATCCTGTCGGAACAAGGGCTGGGTCGTCCGCTGGCGCGCTTTGACCGCAACATCGACGTCCACCTCTCCAGCATCCGCCAGAAGATCGCCGCGCTGGGCAGTGACAAGAGCTGCATCCAGACCGTCTACCGCCTGGGCTACCAGTTCATCAAGGAATAAAGTGGGTCGGTTATTCTGGAAGTTCTTCTTCTTCATCGCGATCGCCCAGATCACCGCCACCTTCGGCGTGGGCGTGCTGTTCTGGGTCGAGAACCTGGAACGCAGCAATCGCAATGCAGAAATCGACAGCAGTCCGCCGGCCTCCTTCATGATCCGTGCGGCCGCTGCGACCTTGCAGTTCGGCGGCCCGGAAGCCTTGCGCAGCCTGATCAACGAAGGCCGGCCGCATCGGATGCAACTGTATGCGGTCAATGAAGAAAACCAGGACCTGATGGGCCGCGAAGTCCCCCAGCATCTGGTGGAACAGGCGCGTCATCTGCTGACCACGGAAAATGAGCGGCGCGTAGTGGAACTGGTCAAGGCGGCCAACGGCCACAGCTACCTGATGTTCATCCAGCTTCCCACCGATGAATTCGGACGACCACCGGACGACGGCATCTTGCAACATGAAGCCCGCTACATGAAACGCCACGGGGTCAAGCCGCTCTTCTTCCCGACCATGCCCATTGCCGTGGCCCTGGTGGCCAGCCTGGTGTTTGCGCTGTTGCTGGCGTGGTATTTCTCGCACCCGATCCGGCATCTCAAGAATGCCTTCAACCAGGCCGCCAATGGCAACCTGGACCTGGCGCTGGAACCGGTGATGAATGCCCGCAACGATGAACTGGCCGACCTTGGGCGCGACTTCGATGCCATGACCGCCAAGCTGCGCACCTTGATGGAAAGCCAGCGGCGGCTGCTGCACGATGTCTCGCACGAATTGCGCTCGCCCATTGCGCGGCTGCAGATGGCCATCGGCCTGGCGCGGGTGCAGGACAAGGACAAGCTGGAGCTGACCCTGGAGCGCATCGAACGCGAAAGCGTGCGCATGGACAAGCTGGTGGGGGAATTGCTGACCCTCTCACGCCTGGAAGCCAATGTCCCCGGCTCGATGGAGGAACCCATCGCCATCCAGGCCATGCTGGCCGACATGACCAACGATGCCAGCTTCGAAGCCGAAGCTCTGGGCAAGCGGGTCGAGAGTCACATCGACTGCCGGGTGCAGGTCAAGGGCAATCCCGAACTGCTCTATCGCGCCATCGAAAACGTGCTGCGCAACGCCATCAAGCACACCGCTCCCGAGACCGCGGTGCAGTTCGTGGCCGAGATCGATGAATTCAACAAGCTGCTGCACCTGTCCATCCTGGACCGCGGACCGGGCGTGCCAGAAGAGGAATTGAACAGCATCTTCGAACTGTTCTTCCGCAGCAGCCGCACCAAGAGCAACAGCGCCGGCCACGGCCTGGGGCTGTCGATTGCGCGGCGCATCGTGGAGGCGCACCAGGGCTTCATCCACGCTGCCAACCGCAATGATGGCGGCCTAAGGGTGGACATCACCCTGCCCTTCATGGCCGATGAACCGGTGCGCGGACAGACCCTGGAAAGCTGAACGCGGCCAGCCTGCAGTGCTGCGCCCTACTGCGCAGCGGCTGCCGGCACGACAGGCACGATGACGTTCATCAGGCCACGCTGTACCGCCACCTGGAAGGCTTGCAGTTCACTCACACCCTGCTCCGGCGGATAGGGAATCGGCAAGCGATTCATCAGCACCGCCCAGGTCCAGCCATCGGCGCGCGATTGCAGATAGGCATAGGTGCCGGTGGTGAGCGCACCGCTGTGGGAGAGGATTTCCATGCCATTGCTGCGCGTGACCACCCAGCCCAGGCCATAGTTGTTCTCAGCCTGGGTCGGATTGCGATGCTTCATCAGCGCCAGCGTGGACGGCTGCAGCAAGGCCGGCCCGCCACGCCCCTGGGTGACATCGGCAAAGCGCACCAGATCGGCGGCGGTGGCCACCCAGCCGGCGCTGGCATCCATGGCCTTGAAATGCAGTGCGAAATACGATTCCGGCCCCATTGCCCCGCTGCCATCGCGATCGGCCACGGCAGGCCAGCGCGGATCGTCATAGTAGCCACTCTCGTTGGCTGCACGCTCGCTGCGGCGGTCACCGGCAATACGCGCATCGTCGATGCCGGCCGGCTTGAACACCAGCGCCTGCACCGCTTGTTCGTAGGGCAGGCCCGACTTGTGCTCGATGATGCGACCCAGCACGTTGTAGGCGAAATTGCTGTAGAAGAATTCCGTGCCCGGCGCCGCATCCAGCAGTCGCTCCTTGAGCATGAAGGCGATCACGTCGCGCGCCGAGGCCGGGGCCGCCACCTGGCGTGCCTTGGCGATATTGACCAGATCGTATTGCGGATCGTAGTCGCTGCCGCCCCAGCCGCTGGTGTGCTGCAACAGCTCACGCAGGGTGATCTTCAGCACGCGCTGGTCCAGCGGCTGGGCGAACTCGGGATAGGCGGCGTCCGGCAGCAGACCCTCCGGCCCGAAGACGGGCTGGTCCAGCACCTGCGGCAATTCATTTTCGAACAGCTTTAGCACCGCCACCGCCGTCACCACCTTGGAGACGCTGCCGATGCGAAAGCGCGTGATGGGCGTAACCGGCGTATCGGATTCGGTCACCGCCAGGCCATACCCCCGCTGGTAGACCAGCTTGCCCTGATAAGCGATGGCGATGCTGGCGCCGGGCACCGGATACTGGCCCAGCAATTGCTCCATCTGGGCATCCACCCGTGCCGCCAGGGCGGCCTCGGAGGCTTGTTGCGCCTGGGCGCTGATGGCGGCCAGCAGCAAAGAGGCGGCCAGCAGGAAGGCTCTCGGTTGAAACGCGGGAATACGCAAGAAACGTCGTGTCATGGCTTATTTCTGTTGCTTGACCACTTGCAGGGCCGAGGCGATCAGCCCGCTCATGTCCGACAGGTTGGCTGGCACGATGATGGAGTTATTGGCCTTGGCCAGCTTGCCGAAGGCATCCACATATTGCTCGGCCACCTTCAGGTTGACGGCGTCCGAACCGCCCGGTTGCTGGATCGCGGCAGCGGTCTTGCGGATGGCCTCGGCACTGGCTTCGGCAATGGCGAGGATGGCAGCGGCCTGGCCTTGGGCGCGGTTGATGGAAGCCTGCTTCTCGCCTTCGGAACGGGCGATGGCGGCTTCGCGCTCGCCGGTGGCGATGTTGATCTGTTCCTGCTTGCGGCCTTCGGAGGCGGCGATCAGGGCGCGCTTCTCGCGCTCGGCGGTGATCTGGGCCTGCATGGCGTGCAGGATTTCCTTGGGCGGAGTCAGGTCCTTGATCTCGTAGCGCAACACCTTCACGCCCCAATTCTCGGCCGATTCATCGATGGCGCTGACGATGGCGGTGTTGATGTGGTCGCGTTCCTCGAAGGTCTTGTCCAGTTCCATCTTGCCGATCACCGAACGCAGCGTGGTCTGGGCCAGTTGCGTGATGGCGGCGATGTAGTTGGACGAACCATAAGAGGCGCGCATCGGATCGGTGATCTGGAAATACAGGATGCCATCCACCTGCAACTGCGTGTTGTCCTTGGTGATGCAGACCTGCGGCGGCACATCCAGCGGAATTTCCTTGAGCACGTGCTTGTAGGCCACGCGGTCGATGAAGGGCACCACGATGTTCAGGCCCGGTGCCAGCGTGGCGTGGTATTTACCCAGGCGTTCGACCACCCAGGCGTGCTGCTGCGGGACCACCTTGACCGTCTGCACGACGAAGACGATGGCGAGGAAGAAGATGACCAGAGTGACGCTGCCCAGCATGGAATTCTCCTGAAAACGAGGGGGGGGGGAAGAAAACGGTACCAATCAGTCAAATCAGCGTGGCGCCACCAGCAGGCGGCTGCCACGGATTTCGCGGATGACGTAGCTGCCCGGCAGCGCATGATGGCCGGGCAAGAGCTCGACATCCCATTGCGCGCCGCGATACGGCACGCGGGCGAGATATTGCTGGCCATGGGCTTGCCAGGCCGGCACCTCGATGCTCTGGCCGATATCCAGCAAGACATTGGGATCGTCATTGGCGCTACTGCGGCGCAGGCGGCCATAAGGACTGTGACGCAAGCCCAGCACGGCGGCCACACCCACCACGGCCGCCACCAGCAACTGCCACTCCAGCATCAGCCCGCACCAGGCCGCGATGGCGCCGGCCACCAGGCCCAGCGCGATCATGAGCAGGTAAAAGCTGCCTGTGAAGAGTTCTGCACCCAGCAGCCCGCCGGCCAGCACCAGCCAGAGTGACCAGTCCGTCATTGTCGAATCCCCATGAAGAAAACTGCAAAGAACACAAGTCTACCGCAGCTTGAGAACATAGGACTCTCGCAAAAACAAAGGCGCGGACATTTCTGCCCGCGCCTTGTACTTCTTTACAGACTGTCTTCAGTGACGCCTAAAGCTGCATCACTTCTTGGCCAGTTGCTGCCAGGTGTCGATGACGGTATCCGGGTTCAGCGAGATGGACTCGATGCCCTGCTCCATCAGCCACTGTGCGAAGTCCGGGTGATCCGAAGGACCTTGGCCGCAGATACCCACGTACTTGCCCTTTTCGCGGCAAGTGGTGATGACCTTGGTCAGCAAGGCCTGCACGGCCGGATCGCGCTCATCGAAGTCCGCCGCCAGCAGTTCCATGCCGGAATCGCGGTCCAGGCCCAGGGTCAGTTGGGTCAGGTCGTTGGAACCGATGGAGAAGCCATCGAAGTGCTCCAGGAACTGATCGGCCAGGATGGCGTTGGACGGCACTTCGCACATCATGATGACGCGCAGGCCGTTCTCGCCACGCTTGAGACCATACTTGCCCAACAGACCAATGACCTTCTCGGCCTGGCCCAGGGTACGCACGAAGGGCACCATCACCTCGACGTTGGTCAGGCCCATGTCTTCACGCACACGCTTCATGGCCTGGCATTCCATCTGGAAGGCTTCGGCGAAGTCGTGCGCCAGGTAGCGCGCGGCGCCACGGAAGCCCAGCATCGGGTTTTCTTCGTCCGGCTCGTAGCGCGAACCGCCGATCAGCTTCTTGTACTCGTTGGACTTGAAGTCCGACAGGCGCACGATCACCGGCTTGGGCCAGAAGGCCGCGGCGATGGTGGCGATACCTTCAGCCAGCTTGTCGACGTAGAAGGCCTTGGGTGAGGCATGGCCACGGGCTACCGATTCGACGGCCTTCTTCAGGTCGGCGTCGATGTTCGGGTATTCCAGGATGGCCTTGGGGTGCACGCCGATATTGTTGTTGATGATGAATTCCAGACGCGCCAGGCCGACACCGCCGTTGGGGATCGACTGGAAGTCGAAGGCCAGTTGCGGGTTGCCCACGTTCATCATCACCTTCAGCGGGATCGGCGGCAGTTCGCCACGGGCCACTTCGGTCACTTCGGTTTCCAGCAGGCCGTCATAGATCTTGCCTTCGTCGCCTTCGGCGCAGGAGACCGTCACCAGGTTGCCATCCTTCAACACTTCGGTCGCGTCGCCGCAACCAACCACGGCCGGCACGCCCAGTTCGCGGGCGATGATGGCGGCGTGGCAGGTACGGCCGCCACGGTTGGTGACGATGGCCGAGGCGCGCTTCATGACCGGCTCCCAGTTGGGGTCGGTCATGTCGGCCACCAGCACGTCGCCGGGTTGCACGCGTTCCATTTCAGCCGGATCGCTGATGACGCGCACCGGACCGGCGCCGATCTTCTGGCCAATCGCACGGCCGGTGGCCAGCACGGTGCCCGAGCTCTTGAGCTTGAAGCGCTGCTGGGCATCGGTGGCCTTTTGCTGCGACTTCACGGTTTCGGGACGGGCCTGCAGGATGTAGAGCTTGCCGTCGCGGCCGTCCTTGCCCCATTCGATGTCCATCGGACGCTGGTAGTGCTTCTCGATGATGGTGGCGTACTTGGCCAGTTCCACCACTTCGGCGTCGGTCAGGGAATAGCGGTTGCGCAGTTCCACCGGCACGTCCACGGTCTTGACCGAACGGCCGGCCTTGGCTTCGCCGGTGAATTCCATCTTGATCAGCTTGGAACCCAGGTTGCGGCGGATCACCGGCTGCTTGCCCAGTTCCAGCATGGGCTTGTGGACGTAGTATTCGTCCGGGTTGACGGCGCCCTGCACCACGGTTTCGCCCAGGCCATAGCTGGAGGTGATGAAGACCACATCCTTGAAGCCGGATTCGGTGTCGATGGTAAACATCACGCCAGCGGCGCCCACATCCGAACGCACCATGCGCTGCACGCCAGCGGACAATGCCACTTCGGCGTGGGTGAAGCCCTTGTGGACGCGATAGGAGATCGCGCGGTCGTTGTAGAGCGAAGCGAAGACATGCTTCATGGCTTCGAGCACGTTGTCGATGCCGACCACGTTCAGGAAGGTTTCCTGCTGACCGGCGAAGGACGCGTCGGGCAGGTCTTCTGCGGTGGCGGAGGAGCGCACGGCGAAGGACATCTCGGCGGTCGAATCGGCCACCAGCTTGTCGTAGAAGGCACGGATTTCCTGGTCCAGGCGCGGCTGGAACGGGGTCTCGACGATCCATTGGCGGATCTCGGCACCGGCTTGCGCCAGTGCACGCACGTCATCGATATCCAAGCCTTCGAGACGCTTGGCGATACGGGCGGCCAGGGTCGGGCCGCCATCGGCGCTGTGCTCCAGGAAATCACGGAAAGCTTGCGCAGTCGTAGCGAAACCGCCCGGCACGCGCACACCCGCGCCGGCCAACTGGGAGATCATTTCACCCAGCGATGCGTTTTTGCCACCGACGGACTCGACGTCCGTCATGCGAAGATTTTCAAAGGAGGCTACGTATACCGCCCCCTGGGTGTTTACTGCGTTGGACATGACAACCCCTAGCTTGATGATAAGAAATCTTCGCGGGCGCGGCATGGGTCGGTTTATTTTTGTTATTCTGCGACGGTTGCGGCAGCAGGTGCGGCTTCGAGGACCAGCCCAGGGACAGCATCCGGCGCACGCAGGCAGCGAGGACGTTTGCCAGTGCAAACATCATCAGGAACTCGGGCAAATTGCGCGGCGGCATGACGGTCATCAAGATGGGCTTCTCGAAATTGTTGCCAAGCATTGTACCGCGTGAAATCATTTTTGTTATTAGCACCCAACACTTTTTCTATTTTTCAAAAGACAAGACATGCTCGACCCCATGCCGATCCCGCACCCTTCCCCTCTCCTGGCCGCCAACCGCACCGTGTTCTTCGTCTCCGACGGCACCGGGATCACGGCGGAGACCTTCGGGCACTCGGTGTTAAGCCAGTTCGAGCTGCGTTTCAAGCAGGTGCGTCTGCCCTTCATCGACACCCTGGAAAAGGCGCACGACGCCACCCGCAAGATCAACGAAGCCTATTCGGTGGATGGCAAGCTGCCCATCGTCTTCTCGACCCTGGTGAAGTCGGAGCTGTCTTCGGTGATCCGCCGCGCCAAGGCCATGCACATGGACCTGTTCCAGACCTTCGTGGAGCCGCTGGAGCAGGAGCTGGAAATGAAGTCCACCCACACCATCGGCCGCAGCCACAACACCACCGACTCCGAGGAATACCGCAACCGCATTGAAGCCATCAACTTCTCGCTGGCGCACGATGATGGACAATCAAACAAGAACCTCTCGGAAGCGGATGTGATCCTGGTGGGCGTGTCGCGCTCGGGCAAGACCCCCACCAGCCTGTACCTGGCCATGCAGTTCGGCATCAAGTGCGCCAACTATCCGCTGATCCCGGAAGACTTCGAGCGCGACAAGCTGCCCAGCGGGCTGGTGATGCACAAGAAGAAGATCTTCGGCCTCACCATTGCCGCCGAACGGCTCTCGGAAGTGCGCAATGAGCGTCGTCCGGGCAGCAAATATGCAGCGCTGGAAAATTGCCGCTATGAAATCAATGAGGCAGAGAAGATGATGCGGCGCGAAGGCATTCGCTGGATGTCCTCCACCACCAAGTCCATCGAGGAAATCGCCGCCACCATCCTGCAGGAAATCAAGCTGGAGACGCGCTGAGCGAAAGTCGGCGTGAAAATTCACTCCGCACGCGTGTACATTTCTTGGGGCCGTTGATGGTGGTCTCCATAGTGAAGCAATCTTCACTATGGGCTGTATACACCGCGTTATAGCAATCCGCGCCGCACAGGTGATCGGCGGCCGGCACCAGTTCCACCCCTTGCAGCAGGTAGTCCTGGTAAGGCTGGCCGATGCGCTCGCCATCGGCGAACAGCACCGCCAGGCGATCTGCGCCGAAGCGATAGTCAAAGACGCGGGAAAACGGGATCAGACGGTCAGGCGCACCGACCATGCGCAACTGGCCATGCTCGCGATAGATCAACTGGCCAGGGAGCGTGCCGGCAGTGAAGCTCAGTTCACCAGTCGCCGTAGCCTGGGGGGTGTCGCTGCCCTCCCAGATGGTCCGGGTGAAGATCCATTCCCCCAAGAAGTAGTCGGCCAGGGCGGCCATGTCGGCCATGTGGCGTGGCGGCAAGACGGCCATGGTGGGCGTCGCCGTCAACGCCCGACGGTGCGCTGGCGCAGTTGTTCGAACAGGCAGACCGCAGCAGCGGCAGCGACGTTGAGCGACTCCATCTCGCCCAGGTGCGGAATCACCACTTCATGCGTGGCCGCATCTTGCAAGGCCGCTGACACCCCCTGCCCTTCATGCCCCAGCAGCCAGGCCACCGGACCGGACAGGTCGCAGTCATAGATGGTCTGGGCCGCGTGCGAGCTGGTGGCCAGCAAGGGGATGCGACTGGCGGCGCACAGGGCGACCAGATCGGCATTCTCGAAGATATCCAGCACGAAGTGCGCGCCCATACCGGCACGCAAGACCTTGGGCGACCAGGCTGCCGCCGTACCGGGCGAACAGAACACCTGCTTCACGCCCGCCGCAGCTGCGCTGCGCAGGATGGAGCCGAGATTGCCCGGATCCTGCAGGCCATCAAGCAGCACGGCCGATTCCTTCAAGGACGTGGGCGCAGCAGGCTCTGGTGTGGTCACCAGCAGCAGCAAGCCCACGCCATTTTCGACCGTGCTGATGGCGTCATAGAGCCTGTCGGCCAGCACCAGGCATTGTGCGTGCAAAGCTTCACATTGCGCCAGGATGGGAGCCACCTCAGGGTGATACTGGGCGCTCTCAGCCACCACGCACACCTGCGGCGCGCCACGATGTTGCAGCCAGGCCTGCGCCAGGTGTACGCCATCCAGCAGGCTCTGGCCGGCACGGCGGCGGGCCTGGCTGCTGGTGGCCAGTTGCTTCAAGTCCTTGAAGACCGGATTGTCCTTGGAGGTGATCAGTTTCATGCTCATCTCGTTCACGCCGGTATCACGGTCTGGGCAGACAGCAAGGCCCTGACCGGCGCATAGGAACGGCGATGGACCGGCGAGACGCCATGCAGGCGCAGCATTTCCAGATGCAAGGGGGTCGGATAGCCCTTATGGCGGTCGAAACCGTAGTGCGGATAGGTGTCGTGCAAGACCATCAGCGCGGCGTCGCGGGCAGTCTTGGCGAGGATGGAGGCGGCCGAGATGGCCGGCACCTTGTCGTCGCCCTTGACGATGGCTTCGGAACGGATGCTCATGACCGGGCAGCGGTTGCCATCGATCAAGGCCAGCGTGGGCAGCGTCGAGAGCGATTCCACCGCGCGCCGCATGGCCAACATGCTGGCGTGCAGGATGTTGAGTTCGTCGATTTCCTGCTCGTTGCAGGAAGCAATGGCCCAGGCCAGTGCCGATTCCTTGATTTCCAGCGCCAGGCTGTCGCGCGCGGCTTCGGAGAGTTTCTTGGAATCACGCAAGCCCTTGACCGGACGCGCCGGATCGAGGATCACGGCGGCCGCAAAGACGGGGCCGGCCAGCGGACCACGGCCGGCCTCATCGACCCCGCAGATGATCTCGCCGGTATAGTCGTCGAATAAAGCCAGGGTCTGGGGCGCCGCCTTGGGCATAGCAATTTCCTTCATCAAACTTATAAACCGATCGCCGCAGCGATTCTTCATTCCTGCACGTCAACGGCGTCTTGCACCCATGACTTCACATACCGCGTTGGCGCTCTCCCGGCTGGTATCGCGCAGCAGGGACTGATGCAGGTCGGCAAAGCGCCGCGCCAGGCGTTGCTGGTGCGCGTGATCTTCCAGCTGGAACCACATGGCATCGGCCAGCGCCTGGGGCGTGGCCTGGTGCTGCAGCAGTTCCGGCACCAGGAATTCGCGTGCCAGGATATTGGGCAGGCCAACCCAGGGCTGATAAGCCATGTGCCGCATGATCTGGTACGAGGCCCAGTTGACCTTGTAGGAGATCACCATCGGCTTCTTGTACAGCGCCACCTCCAGCGAGGCCGTGCCGGAGGCCACCAGCACTGCATCCGAGGCCTCCATGGCGCTGTGCGATTGGCCACGGATCACGCTGATGCCCAGATCTTCATATCCACCCTGGCGAATCTGCTCTTCAAAGAAGGCCATCTGGCGCTCACCCGCCATGGGCGTGACGAACTGTAATTGCCCATCGCGTTGCTGCAAGAGCCGCGCTGCGGCCAGGAAACCTTCGCCATTTTGCTTCAATTCGCTCATGCGGCTGCCGGGCAGGATGGCCACCACCCTGCCCGGCCCGGTCAAGCCCAGGCGCTGGCGTGCGCCCGGCGTATCGGGTTGCAGCGGGATCACCTCGGCCAGCGGATGGCCGACATAGGTGACCGGCACGCCGGCCTGGCGGTAGATGCTTTCCTCGAAGGGGAAGATCACCAGCATGTGCGACACCGCACGCTGGATCTTCTTGATGCGCCAGCCGCGCCAGGCCCAGATCTGCGGACCGATGAAGTGGATGGTCGGGATGCCGGCCTTCTTGAGCTGCTCTTCCAGGCCCAGGTTGAAGCCGGGGTAATCGACGCCGACGAAGACATCCGGCCGGTCGGCCAGCAACTTGTCGCGCAGCGCATCCTGGATGCCCTTGATCTCGCGATAGCGCGGGATCACCTCGAACAGGCCGCGCACGGTGAGCTTGTCCATCGGCCAGTCGCTGGTAAAACCCTGCGCCATCATGTGCTCGCCGCCGATGCCATGCAGGCGCACCTCGGGCAGGCGCTCGCGCACCCCGGCCAACAGGCGACTGCCCAGCAGGTCGCCCGAACTTTCGCCGGCTACCAGTGCGATCGACTGGCGGCGCGTGATGTCAGCGGATGATGCCACGGGCCGAAGCCTCGATGAATTCGCGCAGCAGGCGAATGTGCTCGGCACTGTGGGCCGACTTGGCTTCCATCTCGGCCAGTTGCTGCTTGGCTTCTTCCAGCGGCAGGCCGGCGCGGTAGATCACCTTATAGGCGCGTTTGATCTCCATGATCTGCTCGCTGCTGAAGCCACGGCGGCGCAAGCCTTCGCTGTTGATACCGGAGGGTACTGCGCGGTTGCCAGCGGCGGTCACGAAGGGAGGCACGTCCTGGCTCACGGCAGCAGTGAAGGCGGTCATCGCGTGCGCACCGATGTGGCAGAACTGGTGAACGGTAGTGAAACCGCCCAGGAAGACGTGGTCGCCCAGATGCACGTGGCCGGCCAGGGTGGCATTGTTGGCCAGGATGATATGGCTGCCCAGCTGGCAGTCGTGCGCCAGGTGAACGTAGGCCATGATCCAGTTGTCGTTGCCGATGCGGGTAGCGCCCGCATCCTGGACGGTGCCACGGTTGAAGGTGACGAATTCGCGGATGGTGTTGCGGTCGCCGATTTCCATCGTGGTGGGCTCGCCCGCATACTTCTTGTCCTGAGGCGCAGCGCCGATGGAGGCAAACTGGAAAATTTCGTTGTCGCGGCCGATGCGGGTATGGCCTTCGATCACCACGTGGGGACCGATGCGGGTGCCGGCGCCGATGCGCACGTCAGGGCCGATGACAGCATAGGCGCCGATCTCGACGGAGTCATCGATCTGTGCTCCGGGAGCAATTACTGCGCTTGGATGGATCTTGGACATATCCTGTGCTTCGATTGGGTTCGCAAAATGTGCATATTACATTGTAGCAATGTGCACAATGAATCAGGCCCGGTGCGACCTTGCCGATCGCCACCGGGCCTGGCTTGCAGCCTCAAGCCGTGCAGACTGGACTGCTTGGAGGCGTTCAGGCGCCCTGGCTGGCGTCGGCGGCGCTGCGCATGGTGCACATCAGGTCGCCTTCCACCGCCACCTGGCCGTCCACCGTAGCCACGGCGCGGTACTTCCAGATACCACGGGCACGACGGGTGATTTCCACTTCCATCTTCAACTGGTCGCCTGGCTCCACCGGACGCTTGAAGCGGGCGTTGTCGATGCCGACGAAATAGACCACGGTGTTTTCATCGGGCTTGCGGCCTTCGGTCAGGAAGGACAGCAGCGCGGCGGTCTGGGCCAGTGCCTCGATCATCAGCACGCCCGGCATCACCGGCTTGTGGGGGAAGTGTCCGTTGAAGAATTCTTCATTCACAGTCACATTCTTGATGGCGGTGATCGTCTTGCCGCTCTCCCAGTTCAGCACGCGATCGACCAGCAGCAGCGGGTAGCGGTGCGGCAGGTACTGTTTGATTTGATTGATGTCGAGGCTATTCATTCTCTTCTTGATTCTCTGAAAGCGAGGCTTGGCCCGCTTGTTCTTGTGTCAACGTTTTAAGCGATTTTTCCAACGCCCGGATTTTCTCACGCATCGTGCCCAGATTGCGCACCAAGGCAGCGGATTTTTCCCAATCGCGGTGTTCCGTGATGGGGTAGAAGCCGGTGTACTGGCCCGGCTCCAGGATGGAACGCAAGGCCAGCGTACCGGCCGACACGTGCACTTTGTCCACGATGGTGATGTGGCCATGGATCATGGCGGCGCCACCGATGGAGCAATATTTGCCGATTTTCGCGCTGCCGGCGATGCCGGCACAGGCGGCAATGGCGGTGTGCGCGCCGATGTGGCAGTTGTGGGCGATCTGGATCTGGTTGTCGAGCTTGACGCCCTCCTCGATCACGGTGTCGGCCAGGGCACCGCGGTCGATGGTGGTATTGGCGCCGATTTCGACATCATCGCCGATCATCACGCGCCCTACCTGCGGGATCTTGATCCATTGCCCGGCTTCGTTGGCAAAACCGAAGCCATCCGCACCGATCACCGCGCCCGAATGCACGATGCCGCGCGCGCCGATCTCACAGGCGTGATGCAGGGTGGCGCGGGCATGGAAATGGGTATCCTCACCGACCTTGGCGTGGTGACCGATGAAGCTGCCGGCATCAATGCGGGCACGGGCGCCGATGACGGCACCCGCCTCGATCACCACCAGCGGGCCGATCACGGCATCGGCGGCCACCTGGGCAGAAGGATCGACTACGGCGCTCGCGTGGATGCCGGCGGGAGCACGAACTTCGGCCTCGGCCTGGAACAACTGGGCAGCACGGGCGAAATAGGCGTAGGGGTTGCGGGTAACGATACGGGCGCCGGCGTAGCCCTGCACCTGGGCATCGTCAGCCTCGGACAGGATCAGCGCCGCCGCCTGGGTCGCTTCGGCTTGTGCGCGGAACTTGGGATTGGAGAGGAAGGTGATGTGGCTGACACCTGCGGCGTCCAGCGGCGCAATGCCCTGGACCGCGATGGTCGCATCACCCTTCAACTGTCCGCCCAGGCGCTCGACCAGTTGCTGCAGTCGAATACTCATCTTGGCTTTTCCGAATGATAGGCGTTGCTTGGTGTGACGGTAAAACAAAGGCCACCAGCATGGCAGCCCCTGAAGCGACATGCGGGCGCCAGGGTGTTGCCACCCTGCGCCCGCACGGCAATACGGCAATTACTTGGCCAGTTCCTTGAGCACCTTGTCGGTGATGTCGATGCGCTTGGAAGCATAGACAGCTTCCTGGAACACGATGTCGTACTTCTCGGACTCGGCGATCTGGCGGATCACCTTGTTGGTGCGTTCCAGCACCACGGCCAGTTCTTCGTTGCGACGCTGGTTCAGGTCTTCACGGAATTCACGCTGCTTGCGCTGGAATTCCTTATCCAGGTCGGACAGGTCACGCTGGCGCTTGGCGCGGTCGGAGTCCGACAGCACGGCAGCATCCTTGTCCAGCTTGTCGGACTGTGCCTTCAGGCGTGCGGCCATGTCTTGCAGATCGCGGTCGCGCTTGGCAAACTCGGCTTCCAGCTTGGCTTGTGCCGCCTTGGCGGGCGCCGCTTCGCGGAAGATGCGTTCGGTGCTCACGAAAGCGATTTTGGAGCTTTCCTGCGCATGGGCAGGCGCAAAGCTCAACAGGCAGGCCGCCATCACGATGGTCTGCAGGGACAGGAACGATTTGGTCATGAACTTCAAGATTACTCTCCGTATTACGAATCAATGATGACCGCTTTAGAAGCCGGTACCCAGTTGGAACTGGAAGGTTTGAGACTTGTCACCCGTCTTCAGGTTCAGTGGCTTGCCGAAGCTGAGCTTCAGCGGACCAATCGGCGACACCCAGCTGATACCGACACCGGCCGAATAGCGCAGGTCGTTCAACTTGATGTTCTCGCCATCGGCGAAGACGTTACCGCCGTCAAAGAAGGTGAACCAGCGCAACGTGCGATCCTGGCCGGAGCCGGGGAACGGGAATTGTAACTCCACGTTGCCATACAGGCGAGACGCGCCGCCCATGGAGTCGCCGTACTGGTCCTTGAGGTTACCCAGCGAAGATGCTTCGTAGCCGCGCACGGTACCGATACCACCGGCATAGTAGTTCTTGAACACCGGATAGGGCTTGCCGCCGATACCGCGGCCATAATCGACTTCGCCATTCAAGGCCAGGGTCACTGCCTTGCTGAAGAAGGGCTGGAAGTACTGGTGCTGGTAGCTGGCGCGGTAGTACTTCAGGGTGCCCAGGTACGACACTTCCAGGTTGGCGCGCTGGTAGCGGCCAGAGGTGGGAACCAGGGCCGAGTCACGGCCGTCGCGCTGCCATGCCACGGTCAGCGGGATGCTGGTGGTACGGGCGCTGCCGATACCGCAAGTGGCGGTCGAGGAAACGTCGGTCACATCGCAACCGGCGCTGCCGGCACCGCCGAAGTCGCGCACGTACTGGCGATACAGCGAGGGGCTGGTGCTGTCGGTGCTGACGTCGGTGTTTTCGACGCCGATACCGAAGAACACGCGGTCCAATTCCGAGAACGGCACACCGAACTTGATGCTGCCACCCAGCGTCTTGACGCGGTAGTCACCGGTCGTATAGACCGAGGGACGAATCGTGCGCAGGTAGACTTCGTAGGTGCGGCTGATGCCGTCATCGGTGAAGTACGGGTTGGTGGTCGACACCGAGATGGTGCGGTAGCGCGAGCTGGTGTTGATGTCGATGCCCACGGTGTTGCCGCTGCCGAAGGCGTTTTCCTGCGAGATCGAGCCGGTCAGGCTCAACTTGTCCGATTGCGAGAAACCGGCACCGACCATGATGTTGCCGGTGGGCTTTTCCTCGACCTTCATGTTCACATCGACCTGGTCGCTGGTGCCCGGTACTTCCGGCGTATCGACGGTGACTTCCTTGAAGTAGCCCAGACGGTCCACGCGGTCGCGCGAGAGCTTGATCTTCTCGCCGTCGTACCAGGAATCCTCGAACTGGCGGAATTCGCGGCGGATCACTTCATCGCGGGTCTTGGTGTTGCCGGCGATGTTGACGTGACGCACGTAGACGCGCTTGCCCGGGTCGACCATGATGGAGAAGGAAACTTCCTTCTTCTCGCGGTCCACATTGGGGTTGGCATTGACGTTGGCGAAGGCATAGCCGAAATTGCCCAGGCGCTCGCCGATCTTCTTGGTGCTCTCGGTGAGCTTGGCGCCGGAGTAGACGTCACCGGCCTTCAACTGCACCAGCTTGGCCAGTTCCGGCTCCATGCCGAACATCTCGCCTTCCAGCTTGACGCCGGAGACGGTGTACTTCTCGCCTTCCTTGATGTTGACGGTAATGTAGATGTCTTTTTTGTCGGGCGTGATCGACACCTGGGTCGATTCGACCTGCATCTCCAGGTAACCGCGGTCCAGATAATAGGAGCGCAGGGTTTCAATGTCGCCCTGCAGCTTTTCCTTGGAATACTGGTCGGCCTTGGTGTACCAGGTGAACCAGCCGGGCGTGGTCAGCTTGATCTGGTCGCGCAGGGTGCTGTCGGAGAACACCTTGTTGCCGACGAAATTGATCTGCTTGATGCGCGAGACTTCACCTTCGTCCACCGAGAAGGTAATGGCCACGCGGTTGCGTTCGACCGGGGTGACGGTGGTGGTGACCTTGGCGCCATACAGGCCGCGCGAGAGGTATTGGCGCTTCAGTTCCTGTTCGGCACGATCGACCTGCGAGCGGTCGAAGATGCGCGACTCGGCCACGCCGATTTCCTTCAAGGCCTTGGTCAGTTGCTCCTTGTCGAACTCCTTGATGCCGGAGAAATCGACGCTGGCAATGGCCGGACGCTCGACCACCTGCACCACCAGCACGTCGCCTTCGGCTTCGATGCGCACGTCACGGAAGAAACCGGTGGCGTACAGCGCCTTGATGGCGGCGGTGGCCTTTTCATCGTTGAAGGTGTCGCCCACGCGCACCGGCAGGTAGCTGAAGACGGTGCCAGCCTCGGTACGCTGGATGCCTTCGACGCGGATATCCTTGACCACGAAGGGTGTGATCGCCATGGCCTGGCTGGAGCACAAGGCAAAGGCGGCTGCGGCGATCAAGCGACGGGAAAAGGTCGGAATGGGATGTTGCGCAGGGTGTAATTTCATCTATCGTTCATCAACAGTTTTTCGCCGCGGCACTGACAAGATGCTGGTAAGAAATTGAGAACGGATACCTGATCCATTGCCAATTGCTTAACAACTGCCGTCGGGGTTGGCCGGCAAATGTAAAAAATCCGGTCTTTCTCGCCGCCCCGCCGCATTGCTGCTCGCCGGGGCCGGCATCAGGCCGGATTCATCCTTGGAACATCAGTCGCACGATATCGTTGAACGCGGCAACGAGCATCAGCGCCATCAGTAATCCCAGGCCGGCGCGCTGCGCGATTTCCCCAAACCGCTCGGAAACGGGCCGCCCTGTCAAAATCTCCAGCGCATAATACAGCAAATGACCGCCGTCTAAAACCGGGATTGGTAACAGATTCATCACGCCCAGGCTGATACTGATGAAGGCCAGGAAGCTCAGATAGCTCACCAGGCCCACGCGGGCGGTCTGTCCGGCATAGTCAGCAATGGTGATGGGGCCGGTGATGTTCTTCAACGAAACCTGGCCGACGATCATCTTGCCGATCATCTTGATGGTCATCACGCTGGTATCCCAGGTGCGCTGCGCGCCCTTGGCCACGGCCGTAAAGGGAGCATCGCTGATGGTGGCCATCTCGGGCGCCAGCGGCACCTCGACCTTGATGCGGCCGATACGCTTGCCGCTTTCGCCCTCTTCCACCGTGTCGGGCGTGATCCGCACCTGCAGCGGCATGGTGCCGCGCAATCCCTGCAACACCAGCGGCTTGCCGGCCGATTCGCGGATTTTTTCGACGAAGGCCAGGCCATCCTGAACCGGCACGCCGTCGATGGCGGTGATGCGGTCGCCAGTCTGCAGACCGGCCGCCTTGGCCGGCCCATCCAGTATCTGGCCCAGGATCGCCGGCGGACGCGCCAAGGCCAGGCCCAGCTTGGCCAGGAAGTCGCCCTCCAGTTCATTGCTGTCGATGCCGCCCAGGCGCAGTGTCACGGTGTCGAGCAGCTTGCCATTGCCGGCAGGATTGGGGCGCTCGACGTCGATGCGGGCATCGGCCTTTTCCAGCACCAGTTGCATCAGTTTCCAGCGCACTTCCGACCAGACCTGCACCGGCGCGCCATTGATGGCGGTGATGCGGTCACCCGCGCGCAAGCCGGCCTGGTAGGCGGCACTCTGCTCGGTTGCGCCCCGCAGCACCGGCACCGGTTCGGGCACGCCGTGCATGTACAGGCCGGCAAAGAGCAGGATCGCCAGCAGGAAGTTGGCCAAGGGGCCGGCGGCCACGATGGCGATGCGACGCCAGACCGACTGGCGCGTGAATTCACGCTTGAGGTCGGCGGCGGGGATGTCTTCCAGGGGTTGCTCGCGGGCGTCCAGCATCTTCACATAGCCGCCCAGAGGCAAGACCGAAATGGCCCATTCGGTCTGGTCGCGGCCGAAGCGGCGCGACCAGATCACCCGGCCCATGCCCACCGAAAAACGCAATACCTTGACCCCGCACCAACGCGCCACCAAGTAGTGGCCCAGCTCATGGACCACCACCAGGGTGCCCAGGGCAACGAAGAAAGCGATCAGGGTATGCAGCAGGTTCATCGTGAAATCAGTGTGCAGGCGTGGTCACGCGCCTGTCGGTCCTGCTCCAGCAGGGCCGCGATATCGTCGGCTTGCCGGTTGGGAATGGCAGACATGACCTCTTGGATCAGGGGAGCGATCTTCCCGAAGCCGATACGGCGGTCCAGGAAGGCTTGCACGGCGACCTCATTGGCGGCATTGAGGATGGCCGCCAGCGTACCACCGGCTCGCAGGGCATCATACGCCAGTTTCAGGCAGGGGAAGCGCGTGAAGTCAGGCGGGAAGAACGATAACTGCGCAATCTGCGCCAATTCCAGCGGTGCCACGCCCGAGGCGATACGCTCGGGATAGGCCAGCGCATTGGCAATCGGGGTGCGCATGTCGGGGTTACCCAACTGTGCCAGCACCGAGCCATCCGCATAGGACACCATGGAATGGATCACGCTTTGCGGGTGGATCACCACCTCGATCTTGTCGGCCGGTGCACCGAAGAGCCAGTGCGCCTCGATCACTTCCAGCCCCTTGTTCATCATGGTCGCCGAATCCACCGAGATCTTGCGGCCCATCACCCACTTGGGATGAGCCACCGCCTCTTCCACCGTGACCTGGTCGAAGGTAGCCACGTCACGCGTGAGGAACGGGCCGCCAGAGGCGGTCAGCAGGATCTTTTCGACGCCATGGGCCGGCATGGAGCGAGTGTAGCCGGCCGGCAGACACTGGAAGATGGCATTGTGTTCACTGTCGATGGGCAGCAGGCTGGCGCCGTGCGCCTGCACCGTATCCATCAGCAACTGGCCGGAAATGACCAGGGCTTCCTTGTTGGCCAGCAGGATCTTCTTGCCGGCACGGGCCGCAGCCAGCGTGGAGGCCAGGCCGGCCGCGCCGACGATGGCTGCCATGACCATGTCGCAGCCGTCAGCCGAGGCGACGTCGCACAAGGCTTGCGGTCCATAGGCCACTTCGGTGCTCAGACCCGCGGCGCGCAACAGCGTCTGCAATTGACTCGCCGCCTGTGCCGAACCGACCACTGCCACCTGTGGACGGAAGCGCTGGCATTGTTCGGCCAGTTCGACCACGCGGGCATGGGCGCTCAGAGCAAAGACGCGATAACGGTCGGGATGACGGGCCACCACGTCCAGCGTGGACACGCCAATGGAACCGGTGGCACCGAGAATACTGATGGACTGCATGGAATTTCCAGGAGGAAAGCGGTGGCTCAGGCAGCCGCCAGCCAGAGGTCGACCAGCGCTGCCAGCGGCAGCACCGGGATGAGTGCGTCGATGCGATCGAGTACGCCGCCGTGGCCGGGCAAGAGATTGCTGCTGTCCTTCATGCCGGCACGGCGCTTCAATTGCGACTCGAACAGGTCACCCACCACGCTGGCCACTACCATCAGGGTCAGGATGCCGACGAAGCCGCCCCAGCCCCAATGGCTGTAGAGATGATACTGGAAGGTCTCGCCGCCGCTCATGGACATGGCCACCGCCGCCGACATCACCAGCACGGCCAACCAGCCGCCGATGGCCCCTTCCCACGACTTGCCCGGAGAAATGCTAGGCGCCAGCTTGTGGCGGCCGAAACCCTTGCCGGAGAAATAGGCCCCGATATCGGCCACCCACACCACCGCCATCACCGACAGCAGGTACACGGGAGAATGCCGGAACAGATCGGCGATGGCTACGAAGCAACCCAGAATGGAAAGCATGTAGGTGCCATTGAGCAGGCGGTTGCCGAACGCTTCCACCTTGGGCAAGCCCATTCCCAGCGCCGGTATGAAGCGTAGCGCCCACAACAGCACGCACAAGACGTAGAGCGAGCGCACGCTGGGCAAGCCACTGAAGAAAAGGATCACGCTGAACACCAGCGTCCAAACGGCCGCCCACAGCGTCGGGCGCGGGCTCTTGAAGAGGCGGAAGCATTCCCAGGCACCAGCGGCGAAGAACACCAGCGCCGCCATGGCAAAGGCCGGGAAGTAACCGAAATACAGGATGGGCAACAGGATTGCCAGCAGGATCAACGCCGTGATGACACGCGTCTTGAGCATCAGGAAGCCTTTTTCTGGTCCAGCACCTGGGCGCTGGTGCGCCCGAAGCGGCGCTCGCGTTGTTGATAGGAGCCGATGGCCTGATCGAGCGCCTTGGCATCGAAATCGGGCCAGAAGGTCTCGGTAAAATACAGTTCGCTATAGGCCAGTTGCCACAGCAGGAAATTGGAGATGCGCTGCTCGCCACCGGTACGGATGAAGAGATCGGGCTCGGGAGCGTAGGCCATGGCCAGGTAAGGGGCCAGCTCTTCTTCGCTGTAGTCGGTCACGCCCGGCTTGTCCTTGACCATCTTCGAGACCGCCTGCATGACATCCCAGCGCCCGCCGTAGTTGGCACAGACAGTAAGCGTCAGACGGCTGTTGCCTGCAGTCTGGGCCTCGGCCCTGGCGGCCATTTCCTGCAATTTGGGATCGAAACGACTCATATCGCCGACGATCTTGAGGCAGATGCCATTGCTGGCCATCTTGCCCACTTCGCGCTCCAGCACCGTCATGAACAGGCGCATGAGCACCGACACCTCATCGGCAGGACGGCGCCAGTTCTCGGAACTGAAGGCAAACAGGGTCAGGAATTCGATGCCGCGTTCGGCGCAGGCCTCGACGATGGACCGTACCGCGTCCACGCCCTTGGCATGTCCAGCCACGCGCGGCAGGAAGCGCTTGGTCGCCCAACGACCGTTGCCGTCCATGATGATGGCAACATGGCGCGGAACCGCGGAAGTCTCCGGAACCGCAAGAGTTGAGCTTTGATGCTTCATGAAAATAATTTATTGCATTGGCGTGCGTGGGACAGCAAGCGCATCATGGTAGCGGGCCGCAGCGGCTTTGACAAACCGTCTGGCCGCACCACCTCGTTGCACCCCCTTCCCACGCACATTTTTTGTCTTTGACTTGTCGTGCTGCGCGGCTGCCATGGCCGCCGCGCCTGGGTCCTGCAGGACTGCTGCCCGGCCGGACGGCTTACACCGTCATCACTTCCTTTTCCTTCTCGGTGACCATCTTGTCGATGTCAGCGACGAACTTGTCGGTCAGCTTCTGGATCTCGTCCTGGCCGCGACGCTCATCGTCTTCCGAGGCGACCTTGTCCTTGACCAGCTTCTTCAAGCCTTCATTGCCTTCACGGCGGATGTTGCGCACCGCGATCTTGGCATCTTCGGCTTCGCTCTTGACCAGCTTGACCATTTCCTTGCGGCGCTCTTCGGTCAGCGCCGGCATCGGCACGCGGATCAGGTCGCCGTGGGTGGCCGGGTTCAGGCCCAGGTCGGCTTCACGGATGGCCTTTTCGATGACGGCAGCCATCTTCTTTTCATAGGGCTGCACACCGATGGTGCGGGCATCGATCAGGGTCAGGTTGGCGACCTGCGACAGGCCAGTGGGCGAGCCGTAGTATTCGACCATGACCTGGTCCAGCAGGCCGGTATGGGCACGGCCGGTGCGGACCTTGGCCAGGTTGGCCTTGAGGGTTTCGATGGACTTGGCCATCTTCTGTTCGGTATTTTTCTTGACGTCAGCGACACTCATGCTGCTCTCCTAACTTTGGTGCAATAACTTGGCTTGTCTTGATGGCAAATGCCTGAAAGAGGGGCATTGTAAACGGGAATGCCGGCCTGCGGCCGGTTTCTGCGCTGCAATATGACTCAGACGTGGACCAGGGTGCCTTCGTCTTCGCCCATGACCACGCTCTTCAATGCGCCCGGCTTGACGATGGAGAACACCTTGATCGGCAGCTTCTGGTCGCGGCACAGTGCGAAGGCGGTGGCGTCCATCACCTGCAGGTGCTTGGAGATGGCTTCATCGAAGGAAATCGACTGGTAGCGGGTAGCCGAGGGGTCCTTCTTGGGGTCGGCGGTATAGACGCCGTCGACCTTGGTGGCCTTCAACACGATCTGGGCACCGATTTCCGAGCCACGCAGGGCGGCGGCGGTGTCGGTGGTGAAGAAGGGATTGCCGGTACCGGCGGCAAACACCACGACCTTGCCTTCTTCCAGGTATTGCAGCGCCTTGGGGCGCACGTAGGGTTCGACCACCTGTTCGATGCCGATGGCCGACATCACGCGTGCGGTCAGGCCAGCCTGGCGCATGGCATCGGCCAGGGCCAGCGAGTTCATCACGGTGGCCAGCATACCCATGTAGTCGGCGGTCGCACGATCCATGCCCTGGGCGCCTGGCGCCACGCCGCGGAAGATATTGCCACCACCGATCACGATGGCCAGTTCCACGCCCAGTTTGCTGATTTCTGCTACATCCGCGACCATGCGTTCGATGGTCGCGCGATTGATACCATAGGCGTCGTCGCCCATGAGTGCTTCGCCGGAGAGTTTGAGGAGTACGCGCTTGTAAGCTGGTGTTGTCATTGCAGGGCTCCGTGTTCTTTCCGAGGTTGAATTACGTATTGACGCGTCGGCACTTGCTGTCGCCCGACGAAATGGCGCGCTTTCGTCATCAGGGTGAAGCCCGAACGCTTGAGGGGATGACTGCTGCGCCCTACTCTATTTCTATTGACCGCTGATACATCTTGTACTTCCGTCACTTCCAGTACTGCTGATGCTACAGATGCAACTACTGCCGAAAGTTCCCGAAGGTTCCAGGAAACCAGCTTAAAAAAACGGGCCTCTCGGCCCGTTTTTTCTTGCGACGCTTACTGAGCTTGTTTCGCTGCAGCCACTTGCGCTGCCACTTCGGCGGCAAAGTCGTCCTGCTTCTTCTCGATGCCTTCGCCCACCACGTACATGGCGAACGACTTGACGGTGGTATTGGCCGCCTTCAACATCTGTTCGACGCTTTGCTTGTCGTTCTTCACGAAAGCCTGGTTGAACAGCGACACTTCCTTCAGGAACTTCTGCACCGAACCGTCCACCATCTTGGCGACGATATCGGCCGGCTTGCCCGATTCTGCAGCCTTCAGGGCGGCAACCGAACGTTCCTTTTCGATCAGGTCGGCCGGCACTTGCTCGGCCGACAGGGCGACCGGCTTCATGGCGGCGATGTGCATGGCCACGTCCTTGCCCACTTGCTCCTCGGCACCGTCGAACTCGACGACCACGCCGATGCGGGTGCCGTGCAGGTAGGAAGCCAGCTTGCCGCTGGTTTCGAAACGCTGGAAGCGACGGAAGGACATGTTTTCGCCGATGCGACCGATCAGTTCGGTACGCAGCTCTTCCAGGGTCTTGCCGTCGGGCAGCTTGCAGGCGCCCAGGGCGGCCACGTCGGCCGGGTTCTGTTCGACCACCAGCTTGGCAGCGGCCTCAACCAGACCGATGAACTCATCGTTCTTGGTCACGAAGTCGGTTTCGCAGTTCACTTCGACCAGCGCGCCGACGTTGCCAGCGATGTAGGTCGAGATCACGCCTTCTGCGGTGATGCGGGAAGAGGCCTTGGAAGCCTTGCTACCCAGCTTGACGCGCAGGATTTCTTCGGCCTTGGCCATGTCGCCATCGGCTTCGGTCAGCGCCTTCTTGCATTCCATCATCGGCGCGTCGGTCTTCGCACGCAGATCGCCCACCATTGCTGCGGTAATTGCCGCCATACTTTTCTCCTGACTTGGAGGCATCCCGCATCACGCGAGACGCCTGAAACTCGAAAATTGAATCAAAAAAAAGGGGCCACTGCGTCACTACCCGCTGTCACCCCTTTTTCTACTACCGTACTACCGGAAGAGCAGAATCAAGCCTGCTCGACCTCGACGAATTCATCGCCCTTGACTGCTTCGACGACGTCATTGACGGCGTTGGCACGGCCTTCCAGGACGGCATCTGCCACGCCACGAGCGTACAGCGAGATAGCCTTGGCGGAGTCATCGTTACCCGGGATCACGTAGGTGACGCCTTCGGGCGAGTGGTTGGTATCGACCACGCCGATGACCGGAATGCCCAGCTTGGCGGCTTCGGTGATGGCGCCCTTGTGGTAGCCGACGTCGATGACGAAGATGGCGTCAGGAATGCCGCCCATGTCCTTGATGCCGCCGATGGCCTTCTGCAGCTTTTCCAGTTCGCGACGGAACAGCAGACCTTCCTTCTTGGACAGCTTTTCGACCGAGCCGTCTTCGATCGAGGCTTCCATTTCCTTCAAGCGCTTGATCGAGGTCTTGATGGTCTTGAAGTTGGTCAGCATACCGCCCAGCCAACGCTGGTCGACGTAGGGCACGCCAGCGCGTTGCGCTTCGGTGGCCAGGATTTCGCGGGCTTGACGCTTGGTACCGACGAACAGGATGGTACCGCGGTTGGCCGACAGTTGACGCACGTACTTCAGCGCCTCCTGGTACATACCCAGGGTCTTTTCCAGGTTGACGATGTGAATCTTGTTGCGATGACCGAAGATATAGGGGGCCATCTTGGGGTTCCAGAAGCGGGTTTGGTGACCGAAGTGGACACCGGCTTCCAGCATTTCGCGCATGGTAACGGACATGAATTTCTCCAGGGTTAGGTCTGGAATCCGCTCGGTCATCCGGCTCATGCAGCCAGACACCCTTTTAGCGAACGGATTCGCGTTTCAAAAAAGATTTTTACAAACTTAACAACACTTATTGCCAAACAGACATGAAGAATCATTCCGCACACCAGCTTCAGCAACCGACCTGAGGCTTTCAGATCAGCCCGGCATTCTACTCGAAGCCGCCCCTTTGTTCAAGTAGCACATGAACCTGCCCTGTGCAGCCCAGGCAAAGCCGCAGTGCCCAGGCCCGGGGGGGCCGGCAAAACAGAAAGCCCCCCGTCGTCTATAATTGCGCATTAACGATTTCTAGCGAATTGCGATTCATCATGGGCAACATCACCATCAAAACCGCCGAAGACATCGAAGGGATGCGCGTGGCCGGCCGCCTGGCCGCCGAAGTGCTGGACTACATCACTCCCTTCGTCAAACCCGGCGTGACCACCGGCGAGATCGACCGCCTCTGCCACGAGTACATGACCAATGTGCAAGGCAGCATCCCGGCCCCGCTGAACTACTGCCCACCTGGCTACACTCCCTACCCCAAGGCCATCTGCACCTCACTCAACGACGTGATCTGCCACGGCATCCCGGGCGACAAGGTGATGAAGAACGGCGACGTGCTCAATATCGACGTGACCATCATCAAGAACGGCTACCACGGCGACACCAGCCGCATGTTCTACCTGGGCGAACCCTCCATCCTGGCGCGCCGCCTCACCGAGATCACCTATGAATGCATGTGGCTGGGCATCTCCAAGATCAAGCCCGGCGCGCATCTGGGCGACATCGGCCACGTCATCCAGCAGCACGCCGAAAAGGCCGGCTACAGCGTGGTGCGCGAATTCTGCGGTCACGGCATCGGCAAGGTGTTCCACGAAGAGCCGCAAGTGCTGCACTATGGCCGTCCCGGCACGCTGGAAAAGCTGGAAGCCGGCATGATCTTCACCGTCGAACCCATGATCAACGCCGGCCGCCGCGAGATCCGCGAAATGGGCGACGGCTGGACCATCAAGACCAAGGATCGCAGCCTGTCGGCACAGTGGGAACATACCGTGCTGGTCACCGAAACCGGTTTCGAGGTGCTGACCGTCTCACCGGGAATGCCCGCGCCACCGGCCTTCATCCAGAACCAGGTCGCCACCCCGGCGTAATCCTGATGAGCGCAAACCTGTGCCCGCCCCCTGCTGGTACAAAGTTTCCGGCATGACATCTGTTTGGGGCGCAAAGCCGCATGGGGATGCGGCTTTGTTCATATAGGCGCCGCCCCGCCGCCCCGCTTGCTCTGATTGCCTACCACGATGCCCACACTCGCCATCACGCTCAAGAAACAGCTCAAGGCCGCGCGCCAGCAAGCCATCGAGGTGTTCCAGTCCAACCACAAGACCGAACAGTTGCTGGCCCAATTGCGCCGCAACGTCGATGAAGCGCTGACCCAGGCCTGGGAAGAACTGGGCATGTCCGGCAATGCCGCGCTGGTGGCCGTGGGCGGCTATGGGCGAGGCGAACTGTTCCCGCATTCCGACGTGGATGTGCTGATCCTGCTGGACAAGACCCCGGACGCTGCCAAGAAGGAGAAGCTGGAATCGCTGGTGCAACTGTTCTGGGACATCGGCCTGGAAATCGGCCACAGCATCCGCACCATCGACGAATGCCTGGACGAATCCGCGGCCGACATCACGGTCCAGACCAGTCTATTGGAAGCGCGTCTGGTGACCGGCAACCGCGCCCTCTTCAAGCAATTGCAGGAACGCTACCAGGCCGCACTGGACCCGCTGGCCTTCTTCCAGGCCAAGACCCTGGAGATGCGCCAACGCCACGTCAAGTACGAAGACACGCCCTACAGCCTGGAACCCAATTGCAAGGAAAGCCCGGGCGGCCTGCGCGACCTGCAGGTGATCCTGTGGGTGGCCAAGGCGGCCGGCCTGGGCAACTCCTGGGCCGAACTGGCCCAGCACGGCATGTTGACCTCCACCGAAGCGCGCCAGTTGCGCCAGAAGGAACGCGCCTTCAAGGACATCCGCATCCGCCTGCACATCCTTACCGACCGCCGCGAAGACCGCCTGGTATTCGACATCCAGACCCCGATTGCGGAAACCTTCGGCTTCAAGACCACCGACACCCGGCGCGCCAGCGAATACCTGATGCAGCGTTATTACTGGGCAGCCAAGGCGGTCACGCAATTGAATACCATCCTGCTGCAGAATATCGAAGCCCACCTGTTCCCCCAGCAATCGGTGCCACGCCCGCTCAACGAGCGCTTCAGCGAGGTCAACGGCTTCCTCGACATCGCCCACGACAATATCTTCGAAGAGACCCCTTCGGCCATGCTGGAAGTGTTCCTGATGCTCTCCGAACACCCGGAACTGAAGGACATGTCGGCACGCACCCTGCGCGCGCTGTGGCACGCCCGCTTCAAGATCGACAATGCCTTCCGCGCCAACCCGGAAAACCATCGCCTGTTCATGCAGATCATCCAGAGCAAGCGCGGCATCACCCACGCCCTGCGCGGGATGAATGCCACCAGCGTGCTGGGCCGCTACCTGCCGAACTTCCGCCAGATCGTCGGCCAGATGCAGCATGACCTGTTCCACGTCTATACCGTGGACCAGCACATCCTGATGGTAGTGCGCAACGTGCGCCGCTTCACCATGAGCGAACACGCGCATGAATATCCCTTCTGCAGCCAGTTGATGGCCAACTTCGGCCAGCCCTGGGTGCTGTACGTGGCCGCCCTGTTCCATGACATCGCCAAGGGCCGCGGCGGCGACCATTCCAAGCTGGGCATGGCCGATGCACGCGCGTTCTGCGTGCAGCACGGCATCTCGGAAGAAAATACCGAGCTCATCGTGTTCCTGGTCGAGCAGCACCTGGCCATGTCGCACGTAGCACAGAAGCAGGACATGTCGGACCCCGACGTGATCACCGCCTTCGCCCAACTGGTCAAGGACGAACGCCATCTGACCGCGCTCTACCTGCTGACGGTGGCCGACATCCGCGGCACCAGCCCCAAGGTCTGGAATGCCTGGAAGGGCAAGCTGCTGGAAGACCTGTACCGCATGACCCTGCGCGTACTGGGCGGCGAAGCCCCCTCGGCCGACCGCGAACTGAAGAACACCCAGCAGGAAGCCATCAAGACCCTGCGCCTGTACGGCTTGCCGGCCGATGCCCACGAGCCCTTGTGGAAGCAACTGGACGTGGCCTACTTCCTGCGCCACGACGCCTCCGACATCGCCTGGCAGACACGCTGCTTCTACGACAAGGTCGACACCGGCGTGCCGCTGGTGCGATGCCGCCTGGCGCCCATAGGCGAAGGGGTTCAGGTGGCGGTCTACACGCCCGACCGCCCCGACCTGTTTGCGCGCATCTGCAGCTACTTCGATGAAAAAAGCTTCAGTATCTTCGACGCCAAGATCCATACCACCCGCAACAATTACGCGCTGGATGCCTTCCTCATCAATGCGCCGGTATTCGCCAAGAACTACCGCGACATCATCAACCTGATCGAACACGAACTGGGCGCCCTGCTGCAATCGGACGCCCCGCTGCCGCCGCCCTCCAAGGCTAGGCTGTCGCGCCTGTCGCGCACCTTCCCGGTCAATCCCGCGGTGGACCTGCGCCCCGATGAACGCGGCCAGTACTACCTGCTGTCAGTGTCGGCCAATGACCGTGCCGGGCTGCTGTATTCGATCTCCAACGTGCTGGCCAAGTACAAGATCAACCTGCATACCGCCAAGGTGATGACCCTGGGCGAGCGGGTGGAAGACGTGTTCCTGATTGATGGCCCCGGTCTGTCCCAGCCGCGCAATCAAATTCTGCTGGAAACCGACCTGCTCAAGACCCTGCGCATCTGACCGCGCAAGCCGCCGCGCTGCTGCCCGTCTGGCGCGGCAGCGCGGCTGGCCGTACAATCTCACCCTCGCCGCTGGCCGGCCCTCCGTTTTTCGCAAGGCAATCCCCATGACTGAACCTGTACGACTTTCCAAACGCATGTCCGAACTCGGCCTGTGCTCGCGCCGCGAAGCCGACGAGTGGATTGAGAAGGGCTGGGTGCGGGTGGATGGCCAGGTGGTGTCGGTGCTGGGCAGCAAGGTGCTGCCGCACCAGAAGGTCACCGTGGAACGCCAGGCCAGCGCCGAGCAAGCCCAGCGCGTGACCATCCTGATCAACAAGCCCATGGGTTACGTCAGCGGCCAGGCCGAAGATGGCTACAAGCCCGCCGTGGTGCTGGTCAATGAACAATCGCGCTGGACCGAAGACCAGACCGAGATGCGCTTCCACCCGCGCCAGTTGAAGAGCCTGGTGCCGGCCGGACGGCTGGACATCGACTCGGTGGGCCTACTGGTGCTGACCCAGGATGGCCGCATCGCCAAGCAGTTGATCGGCGAGGATTCGGCGGTCGACAAGGAATACCTGGTGCGCGTGCAATACACGCGCCCCGGCAAGCTGCCCGAATCCGATCTCAAACGCCTGAACCACGGCCTCATCATGGATGGCAAGCCGCTGCGCCCAGCCAAGGTGGTGTGGCAGAACGAGGATCAGTTGCGCTTTACCCTGCGTGAAGGCAAGAAGCGCCAGATTCGTCGCATGTGCGACATGGTCGGATTGAAGGTGATCGGCTTGAAGCGCGTGCGTATCGGCGGCGTCAAGCTCGGAGAACTGCCGACCGGACAGTGGCGCTATCTGCGGCCGGACGAAAAATTCTGATCGTGCTCGCCTGAATGAAGAAACGGCCCTGATTCACATCAGGGCCGTCAGGTTGATGACGAACCCCGTGTTTTCGAACACGGGGTTTTGTTTTTCAGGCGCAGGTAATTTGCAGATGGTCGATGGCGCAGAAGCCAAGCAAGGCGCTCATTTTTCGCTGTAGCCACTTTTGTACGCTGGCAGAGGCGCTCAAGCCGTGTAAAAGCGCGCGCAAGCGCGCCACCAACAGGGCAATCTTCTTCATGTTCTGGGCCGCCGCCGCCAACAAGCACTGCTCGGCGACCTTGCGCAATCCCCGCATACGGGCATAACGATGTCCGTGCAATTGCTTGGCGTCGGCGAAGCTGCGTTCTACCGTTTCCTTGCGTCGGGCATAGATGCGCTTGCCCCATTCGGTACGACGCCGATCATCCACCTTCTCCTTGGAACGCTCCCACACATGGCGCGTCACCACCTTGACCGCATTGGCGCTATTGGTGCATTGCTCGCGTACCTTGCAGCCTCGGCATTGCTCAGGGTTGGATTTGTATTCCCGATACCCCAGTCGATTGGTCGTGCTGTAGCGCAAGGGTTGACCCTGCGGGCAGATGTATTCGTCACGGTAGGCATCGTACTCATACGCCCGTTTAAAGAATGTCCCCGGCTTGTGGTTGGGTGTGCGGTAGCCCATCACGCCGCTGATCTCGCGATTCTCCAGTCCCTGGCAGACGGCCGGTGTGAAGTAGCCCGCATCCAGGCCAACGGCCTGTACATCAAATCCGAACGTCTGGCGCTGACGATCCAGGCGCGCCAGATAAGGCTGACTGTCATGGACTGAGGCGGGCGTGACATGGGTATCGGTAATGATGGAATGCTTGGCATCGACGGTGCGGTGATCCAGGTAGAAGAAGCCCTTGGGCTTGTCGTCGCGCACCATGTAGCCACTCTCGGGATCGGTGCGACTGACCTTGATCTCTTTGGTGGGCGGCTCATCATCGTCGTCACGCTTGAGCGGTTTCTTGCCATGCTCGGCACGGTCGATATCCACAGCGGCATCCAATTCGGCCAGATAGGCCGAGGGGGTCTGGGTAACTTGAACGTAGTCGAACTTGTTCTTGTTGGCGTTGGCCTTGAGGTGGGTGCTGTCGCTGTAGAGCACACGGCCATCGACCATGCCGCGTCCAATGGCCTGGCGCACGATCTCGTCGAAGATCTCTTGATAGACGGTGGTATCAATGAAGCGGCGGCGCCGGTTCTGGGAGAAGGTGGAGGAGTCCGGTACCTTGTCGGTCAAACGGAATCCGGCAAACCAGCGATAGGCCACATTGACCTGGACCTCGCGGATGAGCTGGCGCTCGCTGCGGATACCGAAGAGGTAACCGATGAACAAGAGCTTGAAGAGTACCACCGGGTCCAGTGCCGGGCGGCCATTGTCGGCGCAATACAGATGCGCCACCTTCTCTCGGATGAACTCGAAATCCACCGCCGCGTCGATCTTGCGCAGCAGGTGGTCCTTGGGCACGAGCATCTCGATGGTCACCATCTCTAACTCGTGCTGGGCGGCTGTCGGTTTTTTGAGCATGACCGATTAAACAACAAAGCCTTGGCTCTCGCCAAGGCTTTGTCATCAATCTGACGGCCCTGATTCACATCAGGGCCGTTGTCTTTTGCAGCGTGCGAAAGGATCAGAGGAAGCGATCCAGGATCTTGCGGCTGTGCTTGTCCAGCGCCTTCTGGTCGCGGATCAGGAATTGGATGCCATGGCTGTCGGCAATGAGCAGCGCCGGCGCCGCCAGGCGGCGGATGTCTTCCTCGCCCTTGAGCGTGAAGGTGGTGGTACCGCGCGTGGTCTGCACGGTCCAATCGCTGGGCGTGGCGAAGGTGGAGACACTGACGATGCGCTCAATCTCGGGCATGAATTCGCGGCTGGCGAGTTCTTCCTCGATCAGGCGGCGCGTCGCGGCATCCACTTGGTCCAAGGTATCGATCCAGGCCAGCTCATGGCCATCGCTGCTGACCAGGGACAGCCCGCTTTCAGGCGATGTGATCGGAAATGCACGCACCGGAATGACGTGCTCGTGCAAGCCGCCCTGGGCGTCGGTCAACACCAGGCGCCCGAAAGCATTGCGCGCCAAGGTGAAGTGTTGGGCAGAATTCATCGTGGTGCTCATGGCCTTATTCGCCCTTCTCTTCTTCGCTCACCGAGACCTCGGCCTCGCCATCAGGATTGCGCGCCTGGGCCTGGTAGAGCTTGTAGTAATGCCCTTCGCGGGCCATCAGTTCTTCGTGGTTGCCGACCTCGACCACCTGGCCGCGATCCAGCACCACCAGGCGATCAGCCTTGCGCAGCGTGGACAGGCGGTGGGCGATGGCAATCGTGGTACGGCCTTGCACCAGGTTGTCCAGCGCCTTCTGGATTTCCTTTTCGGTGGTGGTATCGACCGAGGAAGTGGCTTCATCCAGGATCAGGATGCGCGGATCGATCAGCAGCGCACGGGCAATCGAGATGCGCTGGCGCTCGCCGCCCGACAGCGCCTGGCCGCGCTCGCCCACCAGCGAGTCATAACCCTGCGGCAGGCGCAGGATGAATTCATGCGCATGGGCGGCACGGGCGGCGGCGATGATTTCCTCACGGGTGGCTTCCGGCTTGCCGTAGGCGATGTTCTCGGCAATGGTGCCGAAGAACAGGAAAGGCTCCTGCAGCACCAGGCCGATGTTGCGGCGGTATTCGGAGATCGGCAGCGAACGGATGTCCACGCCGTCGATGCGGATCGCCCCTTCGGAGACATCGTAGAAGCGGCAGATCAGGTTCACCATGGTCGATTTACCCGAACCACTGTGGCCGACCAGGCCGATCATCTCGCCCGGCGCAATGGACAGGCTCATGTTGCGGATCACCGCGCGGTTGCCATAGCGAAAGCCAATGTTGCGCACTTCGATGGCGCCCTCGACCTTTTCCAGATGGACCGGATTAGCCGGTTCCGGCACGCTGGAGACGTGGTCCAGGATGTCGAAGATGCGCTTGGCGCCGGCCGCGGCCTTCTGCGTCACCGAAACGATGCGGCTCATCGAATCCAGGCGGGTATAGAAGCGGCTGATGTAAGCCAGGAAGGCGGTCAGCACACCCACCGTGATCTGGTTGCTGGAGACCTGCCAGATCCCGAATACCCACACCACCAGCAAACCCACTTCGGTCAGGAAGGTGACCGTGGGTGTGAACAGCGACCAGATCTTGTTGACCCGGTCATTGACCATCAGGTTGTGCCGATTGGCTTCGCGGAAGCGCGCCACTTCACGCTTTTCCTGCGCAAAGGCCTTCACCACGCGAATGCCGGGGATGGTATCGGCCAGCACGTTGGTCACCTCCGACCAGATGCGGTCGATCTTCTCGAAGCCGTGGCGCAGGCGGTCACGCACCACGTGGATCATCCAGGCGATGAACGGCAGCGGCAAGAGCGTCACCAACGCCAGCCAGGGATTGATGGAGATCAGGATGGCCGCCGTCATGATGATCATCAGCACATCAATGGCGAAATCCAGCAGGTGCAGCGACAGGAACACGCAGATACGGTCAGTTTCCGAGCCGATACGCGCCATCAGGTCGCCGGTACGCTTGCCGCCGAAATACTCCTGCGACAGCCGCAACAGGTGCGCATAGGTGGTGGTGCGCAGGTCGGCGCCGATACGTTCGGACACCAGTGCCAGGATGTAGGTGCGCGCCCAGCCCAGGCCCCAGGCCAGCAAAGCCGCGCCCAGCAGGCCCGACAGGTAGAGCGTGGCCAGGTGGGTATCGATGGGTGCGCCGTTCTGGAACGGAATCAGCACGTTATCCATCAGCGGCATGGTCATGTAGGGCGGCACCAGCGTGGCCGCGGTGGAGGCCAGCGTCAGCAGGAAGCCCAGCAGCAGCGAGCCCTTGTAGGGCTTGGCAAAGCGCGACAGGCGAAACAGCGCCCAGGTGGAAGGCGGTGCCTCCTTGGTCTCGGGGCAGATGGCACAGGTGTCCTGGCCTTCCGGCAGCACGGCCTTGCAGGTGGGGCAGACATCGCCTTCTTCCTCAGCCGTGACGCCTGAGGCCAACAGCTCACGCTGCTGCTCGAACAGCTTGATCAAGCGTAGCGCCTGCGGATTTTGCGCCAGCGTATAGCGCCAGGCGGCCAGGCGGCCGGCGCCATCGCACAGCTCCAGCGTACCCACGCCGGCGTGATCGTAGTGTTTCAGTTGCAGCTCGGGGCGGTATTCCCAGTGCTGGGCTGGCTGGCCATCCGGGCCACAGGCCAAGAGGCGGGTGTCGGTGGCCAGCAGCAGGGAAGGCTTGAAATGCAGTTGTGCATCCAGATCCAGCTCCAGCCAGGCCAGCACGGCTTCGCCGGGCGCCAGGCGGGCAGCGGTTTCCGTTTGCCAGCGCTCGGGCAGGCTGGCGGTCGCGGAAGGAATTGAGTCAGTAGTCATGTAACGGCAGCGTTGAGAGGCCCGAAGTGAGCAAATTGAGCAGTTTGGCTATGGTTTTATATGAATGGGCAGGTCTCGCCGGACCTGTTGTGCTGATGCGATGTCGCTGGGCGGTCAAAGACGCAATAACGAACGATAACGAACAGCGCGCGATTATAGCGCAGCGTCCCCACGCTGCATGATCGCTGTCAGGTGCCGCGCCCGCTCACGGCACTCCGATTAACGCGAGAGGCGGCAAAACGGTGCACTTGCAGGCAAGCACAAGTGATCGTTCCCGCACGCTGCGAATCGACGCCCCGCCATCGCCTGGTTTTTTGTGCCGCAGATGCCACGGCGACGGGACAGTCTGCGACAATAACGTTCACATCTACCCCTCTGCTTGCCATCCATGAATTTGCCTTCCGCCTGCACTACCCTGCCCCATCCTTCGGCCCCAGGCTCGGCACCAGATTTCCTCAATGCAACACAATCATTCATTTGCTGCACCCTGCAAATGCAGTAAACCAAACAGCGTCCTGCGCGTTACTGGTCCATGCGTTATTCTGACAGAGTGCTGACCGGCGCGCCGGCAGCCAGCAGAATGGCGACATGAGGGCAAGCACCAGCGACGGTCCGGCTCTGGCAGCGCCGGCATCCTCGGAGACCGGCGCCCCACTTCCGGCAGCTTGGGCAGACCTGGCTTGGGCAATTACAGCGGACTATCCACCACACATGAAAAACATCGAATTCCTCCGTTTCCTGAACCTCAAGGGTCCGAACATCTGGACCTACCGCTCCGCCCTCGAAGTGTGGATCGACATCGGCGAACTGGAGGACTTCCCCTCCAACACCATTGCCGGCTTTCCCGACCGCCTGACCGCCTGGCTGCCGACCCTGATCGAACACCGCTGCAGCTATGAAGAGCGCGGCGGCTTCGTGCGGCGCCTGCACGAAGGCACCTGGCCCGGCCACATCCTGGAGCACGTCACGCTGGAACTGCAGAACCTGGCCGGCCTGCCCGGTGGCTTCGGCAAGGCGCGCGAGACCAATGTGCGCGGCGTCTATAAGGTGGTGGTGCGGGCCCGCCACGAGACGGTCACCCGCGCAGCGCTCTTTGCCGCGCGCGATCTGGTCATGGCCGCCATCGAAGACCGCCCGTATGACCTCGACACCACCCTGCGCAAGCTGCGCCGCATGGTCGACCGCCTGTGCCTGGGGCCCAGCACCGCCTGTATCGTGGATGCCGCCGATGAGCGTCGCATCCCCACCATCCGCCTCTCCGAAGGCAACCTGGTGCAATTGGGCCACGGCTGCAAGTCGCGCCGCATCTGGACCGCCGAATCCGACCAGACCGGCGCGATTGCCGAAGGCATCTCGCGCGACAAGGATCTGACCAAGTCGCTGCTGCAGACCTGCGGCGTGCCGGTGCCCGAAGGCCGTCTGGTGGACAGCCCGGAAGATGCCTGGGAAGCCGCCCAGGACATCGGCCTGCCGGTCGTGGTCAAGCCCTGCGACGCCAACCATGGCCGTGGCGTCTTCATCGACCTCAATACCCGCGAGGAAATCGAGACCGCCTTCAAGGTCGCGCTGGAAGAAGGCAGCGGCGTGCTGGTCGAACGCTTCATCCCGGGCCTGGAACACCGCCTGCTGATCGTCGGCGGCAAGCTGGCCGCCGCCGCCCGGGGTGAACCGATCTTCATCGTCGGCGATGGCCAGTCCACCGTGCAGGATCTGCTGGACGAACTAAACCGCGACCCGCGCCGCGGCCTGCTGGAAGAACATCTGCTGGACCCGGTGCTGCTGGATCGTGAACCGGCCGCTGCGCTGGAACTGCAGCGCCAGAACCTGACCACCGAATCGGTGCCTGCCGCTGGTCGCCGTATCCTGTTGCTGCGCAATGGCAACGTCTCCTCCGACATCACCGACCTGGTGCACCCCAGCGTGGCCGCTGCCGCCTCGCTGGCCGTGCGCATCGTCGGTCTCGACATCGCCGGCGTGGACATCGTGGCCGAAGACATTTCGCGCCCGCTGCAAGAGCAAGGCGGCGCCATCGTCGAGGTCAATGCCGGTCCCGGCCTCTTGATGCACCTGAAGCCCTCGGACGGCAAGCCGCGTCCGGTCGGCGAAGCCATCATCGACAACCTGTTCGGCCCGGAAGAAAACGGCCGCATCCCCGTCGTCGGCGTCACCGGCACCCACGGCAAGACCACCATCGCGCGCCTGATCGCGCGCATCGTGCACCTGTCGGGCAAGCACGTGGGCCTGGCCTGCGGCGAGGGCCTCTACTTCGGCGAACGCCAGATCGAGCGCGGCAATCGCGCCACCTGGGATGCCGCTCATCGGGTGCTGCTGAACCGCGCCGTGGAAGCTGCCGTGTTCGAGAACGGCAGCGCTGCCATCCTCTCCGAAGGCCTGGCCTATGACCGCTGCCTGGTGGGCGTGGTGGCCAACATTGACCCCAACGACAGCCTGCCCGAGTTCTACATCGAGAACGCCGAACAGATCGCTACCAAGGTCAAGCGCACCCAGGTCGATCTGGTGCTGCCGGACGGCGCCGCCGTGCTCAATGCCGACGACCCGCTGGTGGCTGACATGGCCCAGCTGTGCGATGGTGAAGTCATCTTCTTCAGCACCGACCCGGCCTCGGAACTGCTGGCCAGCCACCTGAAGGATGGCGGTCGTGCCGTATTCCTGCGCGATGGCGACCTGATCCAGGCTGAAGGCGAGCGCCAGTGCAAGGTCAGCTCGGTGGATGCCATCCCGCTGACCGAAAACGGCGCCGTGGCCTACCAGGTCGAGAACGTGCTGGCCGCCGTCGGCGCCGCCTGGGCGCTGGGTATCGGCCCCGAGGTGATCCGCGCCGGCATCGAGCTCTTCGGCACCGAACGTGCCGAGGAGCAAGGCCTGAAGTTCAAGAGCCAGGCCGCCTGAAGCGCCGGCCCGCACTGCAAGACTGACCGATTCAAGATCAAGAGACACCTAGGAAAAATTGTCCATGGACGTATCCCGCATTCGCGCCCTGCGCGGCCCCAATCTCTGGAGCAGACACACTGCCGTCGAAGCCATCGTTTCCTGCCCGGAAAACGAACGCGTCATCGCCGACATGCCCGGCTTCGAACTGCGCCTGCGCGCCCGCTTCCCGCAGATCGGCTTCCTCGAACCCGATGGCGGCAAGCAGGTGGTCTCCATGGCCCACGCCCTGGCTGCCGCGGCCCTGGCGCTGCAATCGCAAGCCGGCTGCCCGGTGACCTTCAGCCGTACCGTGTCCACCGTCGAGACCGGCATCTATCAGGTGGTGGTGGAATACAGCGAAGAAGAAGTCGGTCGCCTAGCCTTCGACCTGGCACTGGAACTGGTGCGCGCGGCCCAGGCCGACACGCCCTTCGACCTGACCGGCGCCTTGGCGCGCATCCGTGAGCTGGACGAAGACGTGCGCCTGGGCCCCTCGACCGCGTCCATCGTCAACGCTGCGCTCAAGCGTGGCATTCCCTATCGCCGCCTGACCCAGGGCAGCATGGTGCAGTTCGGCTGGGGCAGCCGCCAGAAACGTATCCAGGCCGCCGAAACCAGCAACACCAGCGCCATTGCCGAATCCATCGCCCAGGACAAGGATCTGACCAAGATGCTGCTGCACGCAGCCGGCGTGCCGGTCCCCAACGGCCGCGTGGTCGAGACCGTGGAAGACGCGCTCAAGGCCGCCGAAGAGATCGGCTCGGCGGTGGTCATCAAGCCGCTGGATGGCAACCAGGGCAAGGGCGTGGCGGTCAACATCAGCACCCCGGAACAGATTACCCGCGCCTTCAACAACGCCGCCCTGATCAGCGATGAAGTCATCGTCGAACGCTACCTGCCCGGCCACGACTTCCGCCTGCTGGTGATCGGCAAGACCCTGGTGGCTGCGGCCCGCCGCGATCCGCCGCAAGTCATCGGCGATGGCGTGCACACCATCCGTCAACTGATCGACCAGGTCAACGCCGACCCGCTGCGCGGCGATGGTCATGCCACCTCGCTGACCAAGATCCGCCTGGACGACATCGCCCTGTCGGTGCTGTCCGGCCAGAACCTGGACCCGGAAGCCATCCCCGCCCAGGGCGTGCGCGTGGTCCTGCGCAACAATGCCAACCTCTCCACCGGCGGCACCGCTACTGATGTCACCGATGACGTACACCCGGACGTAGCTGCACGTGCCATCGCGGCGGCGCAAATGGTCGGACTGGACATCTGTGGCGTGGACGTGGTCTGCAACTCGGTGCACATGTCGCTGGAAGAACAAGGCGGCGGCATCGTCGAAGTCAATGCCGCACCGGGTCTGCGGATGCACCTCTCGCCCTCCTACGGCAAGGCACGCGACGTGGGCGAAGCGATCATCTCGACCATGTATGACGATGGCGACGATGGCCGTATCCCGGTGGTGGCGGTAGCCGGCACCAACGGCAAGACCACCACCGTGCGCCTGATCACGCACCTGCTGGCCAAGACCGGCCTGCGCGTGGGCATGACCAATACCGATGGCGTCTACATCGACGGCCAGCGCACCGATACCGGCGACTGCAGCGGCCCGCGCAGCGCCCGCAACGTGCTGTTCCACCCGGATGTGGACGCCGCCGTGCTGGAAACCGCCCGTGGCGGCGTGTTGCGCGAAGGTCTGGGCTTTGACCGCTGCGCCGTGGCCGTGGTCACCAACATCGGCATGGGCGACCATCTGGGCCTGTCCTACATCAGCACCGTGGAAGACCTGGCCGTGGTCAAGCGTGTCATCGTCGAGAACGTCGCATCCACTGGTACGGCTGTTTTGAATGCAGCCGACCCGATGGTGGCCAAGATGGCCACCTCCTGCCCTGGCTCGGTGACCTTCTTCGCGCTGGATCCGACCCATCCCATCATGGCCACCCACCGCGCCCAAGGCCATCGCATCGTCTATCGCGACGGCGACGCCATCGTGGCCGCGCAAGGTACGTTCGAAAAACGCCTGAAGCTGTCCGGCATTCCGCTCACCCGTAGTGGTGCCATCGGCTTCCAGGTCGAAAACGTGATGGCTTCCGTGGGCGCAGCCTGGGCACTGAACCTGGACTGGGAGCAGATCACCGGCGCCCTGGCCAGCTTCATCAGCGATAGTGGCACCGCGCCTGGCCGCTTCAACCTGTTCGACTACAAGGGCGCCACCCTGATCGCCGACTACGGCCACAATCCAGATGCCATCCAGGCCCTCATCAAGGCCGTGGACAGCCTGCCGGCCAAACGCCGCTCGGTGGTCATCAGCGGTGCCGGTGACCGCCGCGATGCGGACATCACGCGCCAGACCGAACTACTGGGCGATGCCTTCGATGAAGTGGTGTTGTACCAGGACCAGTGCCAACGCGGCCGTGAAGATGGGGAAGTGATCGCCCTGCTGCGCCAAGGCCTCGGAAAGGCCACGCGTACGGCCGATGTGAAGGAAATCAACGGCGAATTCCTGGCCATCGATACCGCCCTCGCAAACCTGCAGCCAGGCGACCTGTGCCTGATCCTGATCGACCAGGTGGAAGAGGCGCTGGCCCATATCGACCAACGTGTGAAGGAAAATTCCTGAGTCTCTCGTTCGGCAGAGCGCTCAAGAAAATCCCGGCACTACGCCGGGATTTTTTTATGACCTGACGATCGATTCAGCGCAAGACTGGCTCAATCATCCTCAGCCATTCTCAGTCGTCCTGACTGGGATCGAGGTCCGGGAACAGGATTTCGGTAAAGCCGAATTGCCGGAAATCGCGGATGCGCATCGGATACAGGATGCCCTGCAAGTGATCGCACTCATGCTGCACCACCCGGGCATGGAAGCCATCCACGGTACGATCGATGGGATGACCGTTCTGGTCGAAGCCCTGGTAGCGCAACTGGCGCCAGCGCGGCACCACGCCACGCATCCCCGGGACTGACAGGCAGCCTTCCCAGCCCTCTTCCTCTTCCTCCGACAAGGGGGTCAATACCGGATTGATGAGCACCGTCTCCGGCACGGCCGGGGCATCGGGGTAGCGCTGGTTGTGGCCGAAGCCGAAGATCACCAGTTGCAGGTCCACCCCGATCTGTGGCGCGGCAAGACCAGCCCCATTGACCGCACGCATGGTCTGGAACATATCATCCACCAGCCGCGCCAGTTCGGGCGTACCAAAGTCCGTCACCGGCTGCGCCTGGCGCAGCAGGCGCGGGTCGCCCATCTTGAGAATGTCGCGTATTGCCATTTGCCTATCTCCGTCCAAGACGCCCGGATCAAGCCGGGCGTTGAATGTCATCTTGGTGGCAGCGTTGTTCCCAGCGCGATGCCTCAACCCTGCTTGGTCGCCACGTCGTGCAGATATTCCGAAAAAGCGGGGCCGGTTTCCGGGTGCTTCAGCCCCATAGCCACCATCGCCTTGAGATAGCCCAGCTTGGAACCGCAGTCATAGCGCTGACCCTGGTAGCGATAGGCCAGCACTGATTCTGCCTGCATCAGCTTGGCAATGCCATCGGTCAACTGGATCTCGCCACCGGCACCGCGCGGAATGTTTTCCAGGTAGTGGAAGATGCGGCTGTTGAGCACGTAGCGACCGACCACCGCCAGCGTGGACGGGGCTTCTTCCGGCGCGGGCTTTTCGACGATGGCGTTGATGCGCTCCAGGTCGGGCTGGTAAGGCGTGGCGCTGACGATGCCGTATTGACGGGTATCGCTCTTGGGCACTTCCTGCACCGCCAACATGCTCATGCCTTCGCGCGCATAGATATCGGTCATCTGTGCCATCACCGGCTTGACACCAGGGTCGGTATCCATGAAGTCATCGGCCAGCAGAATCGCAAACGGCTCCTCGCCCACCACCGGGCGTGCGCACAGCACGGCATGGCCCAGGCCCAGCGGCTCGGACTGGCGGATGAAGATGCAATTGACGCTCTTGGGCACGACGTTACGCACGATGTCCAGCAGCTTCTGCTTGCCGGCGGCTTCCAGTTCGCTTTCCAGTTCGTAGGCCTTGTCAAAGTGGTCTTCGATGGCGCGCTTGTTGCGACCGGTGATGAATACCATTTCGGTAATACCGGCGGCCACCGCCTCTTCGACCGCGTAATGGATCAGCGGCTTGTCAACGATGGGCAGCATTTCCTTGGGCTGCGCCTTGGTGGCGGGCAGGAAGCGGCTACCGAGACCGGCAACGGGGAAGACGGCTTTCTTGATCTTCTTGATCATCATGACTCCGAGGGAAAAATGGGTCTTGTTCTATTCTTATCGTCTGCATAAAAAGACAGTGCGGGCGAATTGTATATGAATAAAACGACAATATGATTACGTCTATTCAACATCCTGACCGGCACACATGAGCTTGAGTCCATCCTCATCCAGGATGGCAATACCCAGCTCTTCAGCCTTGGCCAGCTTGCTGCCGGCTTCGGCACCGGCCACCACGTAGCTGGTTTTCTTGGAGACCGAACCCGAGACCTTGCCACCAGCGGCTTCGATCAACTGCGCCGCCTCGTCACGCGAGAGATTGGGCAGCGTTCCGGTGAGCACGAAGGTCTTGCCGGCCAAGTGTTTGGTGCCGGTGTCAACGCCCTGGTCTTCCGGCCAGTGTATGCCCACGGCGCGCAACTGCTCGACCAGTTCGAGATTGACCGGATCGCTGAAGAAGGCGCGAATCGAGCTGGCCACTACCGGGCCGATATCGGCCACTTCCAGCAACTGTTCTTCGCTGGCAGCCAGCAGCCTGTCGATGCCACCGAAGTGGCGCGCCAGTTCCTTGGCGGTCGCTTCGCCCACGTGACGGATGCCCAGCGCATAGATGAAGCGCGCCAGCGTGGTGGTCTTGGATTTTTGCAGCGCGTCCAGCACGTTCCGGGCCGACTTTTCGGCCATGCGGTCCAGCTCGGCCAGGGCCGACAAGCCCAGGCGATACAGGTCGGCCGGCGTGTTGACCACCTGGCGATCCACCAGTTGCTCCACCAGTTGCTCGCCCAGGCCTTCGATATCCATGGCGCGACGTGAAGCAAAATGCTGCAGCCCCCCCTTGCGCTGCGCTGAACATTTCAGCCAGCCGCCCGAGCAGCGCGCCACCGCTTCATCTTCGGCGCGCACGATGGGCGAACCGCACACCGGGCAGGCGCCGGGCATGACGAAAGCGCGGGCATCGGCCGGACGCTTCTCGGGCACGAAGGCCACCACTTCAGGAATCACGTCGCCGGCACGGCGCACGATGACGGTGTCGCCAATCTGGATATCCTTGCGACGCACTTCGTCTTCGTTATGCAGCGTGGCATTGGTGACGGTGACGCCGCCCACGAACACCGGATTCAGACGCGCCACCGGAGTGATGGCGCCAGTACGTCCCACCTGCACTTCGATGTCCTGCACCACCGTCAGCGCTTCCTGCGCCGGGAACTTGTGGGCCAGGGCGAAACGCGGGGCGCGCGAGACGAAGCCCAGGTGCTTTTGCTGGTCAAGCCGATCCACCTTGTAGACCACGCCATCGATCTCGTAAGGCAGGCTCTCACGCTTTGTGCCGATGCCGCGGAAGAAGTCCAGCAGGCCAGCCGCGCCGGTCACCACCGCGCGCTCCTTGCACACTGGCAGGCCCAGTTGCTGGTACCAGTCCAGCAGCGCCGAATGCGAGGCTGGCATCTCGGCGCCTTCCAGTACGCCAATGCCGTAGGCAAAAAAGCGCAGCGTGCGCTGCGCTGTGATACGCGAATCCAGCTGGCGCAGGCTGCCGGCGGCGGCGTTGCGGGGGTTGGCGAACTCCTTCTGGCCGGCATCGCGCTGACGGAGGTTCAGGCGCGCGAAGTCGTCCTTGTACATCAGCACTTCGCCACGCACGTCAATCACTTGCGGGACGTTTTCGCCATGCAGGCGCAGCGGAATGGCGCGCACGGTGCGGATGTTGGCGGTGACGTTTTCACCCGTGGTGCCATCGCCGCGGGTGGCGGCCTGCACCAGCACGCCGTTTTCATAGCGCAAGCTGATGGCCAGGCCATCGAACTTGAGCTCGGTGGCGTAGCGCACTTCCTGCAGGGTTTCCAGGCCATCGCGCACGCGCTTGTCGAAGGCTTCGATGTCTTCGTCGGTAAAACCGTTACCCAACGAGAGCATGGGAATGTCGTGGCGCACCGGTTCGAATTGCGGCAGAGGTCCGGCACCCACGCGCTGGGTGGGCGAATCGGCAGTGAGCAGTTCGGGATGGGCGGTTTCCAGCGCCTGCAATTCCTGGAACAGCCGGTCGTATTCGGCATCCGGGATGCTGGGCTCATCGAGCACGTAGTAGCTGTGGTTATGGCGGTTCAGTTCGTCGCGCAACGCACGGGCGCGCAACAGCCACTCCGGCGCCCCTTGCGGGGGCCGTGCGGCGGAAAACAAGTCATCTTGCATCGTAGGGGGAAGTAAAAACAGACCTTAGCTGAACAGGCGCAAGGCACGGGTGGAACCGGCCGGGATCTCGGCCGATTCCATGGCGCTGTAGAACGCGGCCACCTGTTCGGCGATATCGGAAAGCGCTTCATCGGTCAGGGGCTGGTCGCTGTCGTCCACGATGATGCCGCCCAGGCGCGCCGACAGCGACTTGGCGCAGGCCACCAGGGCGCCGTAGCCGTCACGCGAAGGCGCCACGCGGGGCACATCCAGCAACAACGTCAGGCGATCGGTGGTTTCATCGGTCGGGGTGGCATTGGTGGAGAGCGCAAACAAGACCTCGCCCTCGCCATCCTGCATCACCAGGTAACCTTCGGTACGGCGGTCGAAGCCCTGGCGGGTCAATGCCGCCAGCAATGTTGCCAGGCTCCAGGGCGCTCCTTGCGAGCGCACATTCACCGACAACTGGGCATCATGGTCGATGATGAACTGATGCAGTGCCTGGGCAGTGCGGATGACGTCGGGCATGTCCGGCAGTTCCGGTTCGCCCGAGAGCGAATCGGTCAGGTCGCGCAGACGCATGACCAGTTCCGAATATTCGATCTCATTGATGGCATTGCTGCGGTTGGCCAGTTGCGCGCCGGCCAGCAAGGCGTCGTAGATGCTGCCGTGAGCAATGGCTTCCCAGTCGCCTTCGAGGGTGCGGCCGATGAAATGCACCGGCTTGTTGCCCACATGGCGCAGGTTCTGCAGCAACGGCAGCAGCTTGTCACCGCGCAGCGGATTGTCCAAAGCGATGGGGATGTTGCAGTCGATCAGCTCATCCACCGGCAGCTCGCGCTTGGGCGCCAGGCGGGCCTGCATCTCGGGCGGCGGCGTGAAGGCGGGCGCGGTCTCGATCTGCTCCTCGGCACCGGCGATGACCTGTGCCACGGTGGACTGCTGCGCCTGGGCCAGGGCCTGATCCAGTGCCGCTTCGGCGCCGCGCGCCGGCTCGGCTAGCGGCGGCTCGCCCAAGAAGGGTTCGCGCGGCTCGAACTCGGCCTGCTCCTGGTAAGCCTTCACCGGAGCAGAGACCGGCTTGCGTTCCGGCACCTCGTACAGCGAGGGTTCGGCGCGTCCCATCTCCGGTGCAGCCGGGCTGGCCGGGGCGCCACTACGTTCTGCCACCGGTGCGGTGAAGACCGGTTCGGTCGGGGCCAGGCCGGGTTCATCGGGCGACATCAGTACATCATCGTGAGACGAAGAAAAAGCACGCTCCACTGTCTTGCGCGCCTTGTGCTCCTGCCACTTGTTGTAGGTGATGACCCCAGCGACAAACACGGCGCCAAGAATGATCAGGCTGGTCTGGAGATCCATCATCATGCTGCACGACCTTTCAGGCTGGCTGGCGGGAAGGCGCCATCATGGGCGCCGCGTGGCATGGTCGGCTGGGAAGAGCTGCTCATCGAAGAAATCCGAATCCTATCAATCCAAGAAGGCCCGGACCGCGCGGGCCGCTCACACGGCCATCCGTGACTGCCGCAGCGCTGCTGGCAGCGGCCAGTGCGGCGCTCATCTGGCACATCGAACGGATCGGGTACGGCAAGTGCGCGGTCAAGATATTGTTATTTTTCCATGGCCCGTAGGCCGTATCAGTACGGTTCCAGCTGGGGCTCGCGCCCTTGTGGGCTGGTCGGCAAGGCTTTCAGGGTACGGTCACGCCCCCTGCTTGTCAAGCCGACAAAGCCCCAGGCCAAGCCAGCACAACCCATCAGGCGGCCTGTTCGGCGCTGGAGAAGTTGGCGGCCGACTCCATGTCCACTGCCACGATACGCGAGACCCCCTGTTCCTGCATGGTCACCCCGATCAGTTGCTGCGCCATTTCCATGGCGATCTTGTTGTGCGAGATGAAGAGGAACTGGGTGTGATCCGACATGCGCTTGACCATGTTGGCAAAGCGCTCGGTATTGGCATCGTCCAGCGGCGCGTCCACCTCATCGAGCAAGCAGAACGGCGCCGGATTCAACTGGAACATGGAGAACACCAGGGCCGTGGCCGTGAGCGCCTTTTCCCCACCGGAGAGCAGGTGGATGGTGGCGTTCTTCTTGCCCGGCGGCTGCGCCATGACCTGCACCCCGGAATCGAGGATTTCGTCGCCGGTCATGATGAGCTTGGCCTGTCCACCGCCGAAGAGCACCGGGAATAGTTCCGAGAAGTGGTGGTTGACCTTGTCGAAGGTGTCCTGCAGCAGGTCGCGGGTTTCCATGTCGATCTTGTGGATCGCGTCCTGCAGCGTGGTGATGGCTTCGTTCAGGTCGGCGTGCTGGGCATCGAGGAAGTGCTTGCGCTCAGAAGCGGTGGCCAGTTCGTCCAGCGCCGCCAGGTTGACCGCGCCCAACGCCGCAATGGCGTTGGTCAGGCGGGTCACTTCGCCTTGCAGATAGGACGGGCGCATGTCGCTGGTGAGCTTCTCGGACAAGGCGGCCTCGTCGGCCTGGGTCTGGGCCAGCGCTTCGGAGAATTGCTCTTGGTTCAGGCGCGCGGCCTGTTCCTTCAGTTGCAGTTCGGTGATGCGATCACGCTGCGGTTGCAGGCTGCGTTCGGCCTGCAAGCGTGCTTCTTCATGCGAGCGCAGTTGCTGCGAGAGCTGATCCAGTTCGTGGCGGGCATCGGCCAGCGCACGCTCCTGCTCGCTGCGGCGGTCCAGCAGCTCTTGCAGGCCAGCCTGGGCGGCCTGATCGTCCAGGCTTTCCAGCTCCAGATTACCCTGCTGCATACTGGCAAACAGTTGCGCCGCCTGTTCCAGGGCAGTGGCAATGCCACGCTTCAATTCCTCGATCTTGTTGCGGTGCGACTTCTCGGCGAATTCGCTTTCCTGGGCGGCGCGCTCCAGCTCGCGCAAGCGCGTGCGGGCGTCGTTGAGCTGCTGTTCCTTGTTGAGGTAATCGGTCTGGCCGTTCTCGTGCTGCTCTTGCAACTCGGCCAGTTCGATATCCAGCTCCTCAAAGCGCGCCTCGGATTCAGCCTGCACCTGCTGCTGCTCGGCTTCCTGCATCCCGATTTCTTCCAGGTCGGTGGCGATCTGGGTGCTGCGCTGGTTGAAGCGTTCCTGCACCTCGGATAGCTTCATCACTTCGATCTGCAGGCTATGCGCCGACTGGGTCAGCGAATTGACGCGCTGGCGCAGTTCCTGCAGGCGCTGCGACGCCGCCGACAGGGCCGCTTCGGCACGCACTGCGCGGCCCTTGGCTTCTTCGGCCAGCATCGCTTGGGCACGTTGCTGCTTGGTGATGTTCTCGATTTCCTGCTGGCGCGCCAGCATACCGTCCTGCTCCGAATCGGAGGCGTAGAAACGCACGCTGGAGTTACTCACCACATGACCCTGGCGGGTCACGAAGAGACCGCCCAGCGGCAGCTTGGAGCGCTCGGCAAAGGCCGTGGCGGTATCGTCGGCGATGTAGATGTGGTTGAGCCAGTCGTTCATCAGGGCGCGCAGGCCCGGATCGTTCAGTTGCAGCAGCGTCACGAAGGGCTTCAGGCCCGCCACTGGCTGGGCGTCCGGCTGGGCCAGCCCGGCATTGGGCGCGTACAGCGCCAGCTTGGCCGGCGGGGCGTCGCTGAAGAAGGCTTTGGCCCAGTCCAGGTTGGACATTTCCAGGGCCGACATGCGCTCGCGCAGCACCGCTTCCAGCGCGGTTTCCCAGCCGGATTCGATGTGCAGCTTCTGCCACAGGCGCGGCAGCTCGGCCAGACCGTGCTTTTCCAGCCAGGGTTGCACCTTGCCCTGGGCCTGTACGCTTTCCTGCAATTGCTTCAGGGCCGTCAGGCGCGCTTCCAGCTGGGCATTGGCCGAGGTTTCCTTGCTGACCAGTTCCTGGGCGGTGCGGCGCTCTTCTTCCAAGCGCGGCAACTGCTCCTGCGCCTCCTCCAGGTACAGATTGGCCTCTTCCAGCGAGGCCTGCTTTTCTTCCAGCTGCATCCGCAGGTTGGACAGGTGCGTCTCGTCGGGCAAGGCCATGCCGTTCTTTTCCTGCATCAGGCGTTCGCGGCGTGCGGCCAGGCCGGAGAGGATGTTGGAAGCATTGCGCTGGTGCGTCGATTGCAGCTCGATCTGCTGCTGTACCTGCATGATCTTGCCGCGCGACTCGGTGGTCTTGACCTGCGATTCGCGCCAGGCCGCCTCCAGCGACGGCAAGCGATCGCTGGTGTCTTGCACCGCGTGCTGGGCTTGCTCCACCCGCATTCCGAATTCTTCGAGCTGGATCTCGGCTTCTGCCAGTTCTTCCTGCTGCTGGGTGCCCTGGCGCTGCCACTGGTCGCGCTGCGCGCCCAGGGAGTTCAACTGGGCTTGCAGGCGGTTGCGCGATTCGATGACGAACTTGATCTGCGCTTCCAGGCTGCCGATTTCGGAGTTGGTCTGGTACAGGTGGCCTTGCGCCTGGTGCAGGCGGTCGCCGGCGCCATAGTGCGCCTGGCGCATATGCTCCAGCTCGGTTTCGACGTGGCGCAGCTTGGCGGTCTGCTCTTCCAGGTCGATCTGGGCGCGCTCGATTTCCTTGAAGAAGCGCTCCTGCTCCGCCTTGGCCTCGTTCTTGCGCAGCAGCCACAGCAGCTTCTGCTTTTCTTCCTGGTCGTTCTGCAACTCGTGGAATTTCTTGGCCACGGCGGCTTGAGCTTCCAGCTTTTCCAGGTTGGTATTGAGCTCGCGCAGGATGTCTTCCAGGCGGGTCAGGTTTTCGGTGGTGTCGTGCAGGCGGTTCTCGGTTTCGCGGCGGCGTTCCTTGTACTTCGATACGCCTGCGGCTTCTTCCAGGAAAATGCGCAGCTCTTCAGGACGCGCCTCGATGATGCGCGAGATCATGCCCTGGCCGATGATGGCGTAGGCGCGCGGACCCAGGCCGGTACCGAGGAAGATGTCCTGGATGTCGCGGCGGCGTACCGACTGGTTGTTGATGTAGTAGGACGACGTACCGTCGCGGGTCAAGGTGCGCTTGACGGCGATTTCAGCGTACTGGCCCCACTGGCCGGCGGCCTTGCCGGCAGAGTTGTCGAACACCAGCTCGACCGAGGCGCGCCCGGCCGGCTTGCGGTGGGTAGAGCCGTTGAAGATGACGTCCTGCATCGACTCGCCACGCAGCTCGGAGGCCTTGGATTCACCCAAGACCCAGCGCACGGCGTCGATGATGTTGGATTTGCCGCAGCCGTTGGGTCCGACCACGCCGACCAGCTGCCCCGGAACCTGGAAATGCGTAGGCTCGACGAAGGACTTGAATCCAGATAATTTGATGGAAGTTAGACGCACGTTATCGACAAATTAAAACAATTGAGGGAAAGCGGGAATTTTGCTTCCAGAAAGGCCGGTATCATAACATCGCACGGCCCTGGCAAGGCCAAAAACGGCTGTGGATCGCCTCTGGCGGCGCGTTTCTCCGCCCATCTTCGCACCCTACACTGCGCAAAGAAGAACGCCGTACCGACTCGCATCGGTACGGCGCGCTTTCATTCACTTCAGCAAGGGGGAATCAGAAGGTTTCCCAATCATCATCAGTGTTTGCGGGTGATGACCTGCCCGCAGAGGCCGGTTTGGCGGGGGCTACCGCCTTGCTCGGCGGTGGCAGCGGTGCCACCGGCTTCACCATTGGCTTGGCAGCAGGCTTGAGGGTCGGCTTGGCCGCTACGGATGCTGCCTTGACGGTGGCAGATGCTGTCTGCGGCGCAATGACCTCCTCACCCTCCACCTGGAAGGTCGCCACCGCCGCCTTCAGGCGGCGCGCCTGCTCTTCCAGCGAACCCGCGGCCGCGGCCGCTTCTTCCACCAGCGCTGCATTCTGCTGGGTCACCTGGTCCATTTCGCCGACGGCCAGGTTGACCTGCTCAATGCCGCGTCGCTGCTCTTCGGATGCGGCCGATATCTCACTGACGATGTCGGTCAGACGCTGCACCGCCGAGACCACCTCGCCCATGGTTTCACCAGCGCGCGCCACCTGATCCGAACCGCTGCCCACACGCTGTACCGAATCCTCGATCAAGACCTTGATTTCCTTGGCCGCCTGGGCGCTGCGCTGGGCCAGCGAGCGCACTTCCGAGGCCACCACGGCAAAGCCGCGCCCTTGCTCGCCGGCGCGGGCGGCTTCCACCGCCGCATTGAGCGCCAGGATATTGGTCTGGAAGGCGATGCCGTCGATCACGCCAATGATGTCCGAGATCTTGCGCGAACTTTCCGTAATACCTTCCATGGTCTGCACCACCTGCCCCACCACATCGCCGCCGCGCCGGGCGATCTCCGAGGCACTGTTGGCCAGTTGGCCAGCCTGACGGGCGTTGTCGGCATTCTGCTTGACGGTGGCCGTGAGCGAATCCATGTTGGAGGCCGTCATGGCCAAGGAACCAGCCTGCTCTTCGGTGCGCGAGGACAGATCAAGGTTGCCGGCGGCAATCTCGTGGGCGCCGATATCGATGGCCTCGGTCCCCTGACGGATACCCTTGATGACGCCAGCCAGGCGTTCACGCATGGTGGCCATTTCATAAAGCAGGCTGCGAGTATCGCCGGCGCGCGTCTGCACCTGCACGGTCAGGTCGCCATTGGCAATGCGGGTGGCGATATCCACCGCATAAGCGGGTTCGCCACCGAGACTGCCGGTGATGCGACGGATGATGGCCAGCATCATCAGCGACACCACCACTCCCACCACCAACAGGATGCCCAGGAGCCGGGAAACGTCGGCCCGGAACTGGGCCTGCACGTCACTGAGAAACACGCCGGTGACGATGAACCAATCCCAAGCCTGGTTGTGTACCACGTAGCTCATCTTGGGGGTGCGATTGTTGTCGTCAGTACCGGGCAGACGACCCATGTACTGCACGAAGCCCTGCTGCTTTTCCTGGCCCACCTTCATCATCTCGACGTAGTAGGCCTTGCCCTCGGAATCCTTGCGGTCGGCCACATTCTTGCCGATCATCGCCTTGTTGGAAGGCAGCATCAGCACCACCGGGCGGGAGTCGAAGATGAACAGGTAATTGTCGCCGTCATAGCGCATGGCAGCGATGCGTTCCAGTGCATTCTTCTGCGCCTCTTCCTTGGAAATCTTGCCCGCAGCAACATCGGCCACATAGCTGTTGACCACGCCATTGGCCGCCTCCACCACGCGGCGCAGGCCATCCTTGCGTTCCTCCATCATGTTTTCGCGGGCGCTGTAGGCCGACCAGGCTGCCAGCAGCAGCAAGCCCATCCACATCACCACCAGCGCAGACAGTAGCTGTGCCTTGAGGCTCTTCATTATTGATCTCCGGGAATTAGTGTCCAGCCTCACAGGCTGGCTCGTATTGGCAAGTGCCCACCATACGCCTGAAAGATTGCTGACAAAGCACTGAATACAGCGCTTCCCTGCCCCTGATTTCCCGGATTGCACTTTTTCATTGCTCCGCCGCACCAAGCTCGACACCTGCACCATGGCGGTGGACAACGTTGGATGGTCTGGCCTCCTGTCGATCATGCATGTCACCCGACCAACCTCGCTGCCGTCCATGGGCGCAGCAATGACGGTATAATCGCAAGCTTTCCCAGCCCTTTGCCGTGGCCGCCCGATCTCGCTGACACCCTCGCGAAAGGCCGGCCCGGGAAGCTTTACTCCAGTCCAGCGACGTGAATCCCCTACTCGACAAACTGCAGCCCTATCCCTTCGAAAAGCTCAAGAAGCTCTTCGCCGGCATCACGCCCGACCCGGCCTATCGCCCGATCAGCCTGGGCATTGGCGAGCCCAAGCATCCCACCCCGGCCTTCATCCAGCAGGCGCTGACCGACAATCTGGCCGGGCTGGCCTCGTACCCGGCCACGCTGGGCAGCGAGGCGCTGCGCGGGGCCATTGCCGACTGGCTGCAACAGCGTTATGACATCCTACGCCCCGATCCGGCCACCGAGATTCTGCCGGTGATCGGTTCGCGCGAGGCGCTGTTCTCGCTGACCCAGACCGTGGTCGATCCGACCAGACCGGGGGCGCTGGTGATGTGCCCCAACCCGTTCTACCAGATCTACGAAGGCTCGGCCTACCTGGCCGGCGCCGAGCCCTACTTCGTCAATTCGGACCCGGCGCGTAACTTTGCGCCCGATTTCAGCCAGGTGCCGCAAGAAGTGTGGGAACGCGTGCAGCTGCTGTTCGTCTGCTCGCCGGGCAACCCTACCGGAGCCGTGCTGAAGCTGGATGACTGGAAGGAGCTGTTTGCGCTGTCGGATCGCTATGGCTTCGTGATCGCTTCCGACGAATGCTATTCCGAGATCTACTTCAAGCAGGATCCGCCGCTGGGTGGCATGGAAGCCGCCCGCAAGCTGGGCCGCGACTATCGCAATCTGGTGTGCTTCTCCAGCCTGTCCAAGCGCTCCAACGTGCCAGGGATGCGCTCGGGCTTCGTGGCCGGCGATGCGGCCATCCTCAAGAAATTCCTGCTCTACCGCACCTACCACGGTGCGGCCATGAGCCCGGTGATCCAAGCCGCATCGGTCTTGGCCTGGCAGGACGAGACCCACGTCCAGGACAACATCGCCAAGTACGTCACCAAGTTCTCGCAGGTCACGCCGCTGCTGCAGGAAGTGATGGATGTCGCCTTGCCCGATGCGGCGTTCTACCTGTGGGCCAAGGTCGACAAGCTGGTCGATATCAGCGACACCGAATTCGCTCGTCGCCTCTACGCCGAATATAATGTCACGGTGCTGCCCGGCAGCTACCTGGCGCGCGAGGCGCATGGCGTCAATCCAGGCGCCGGCCGCATCCGCATGGCGCTGGTGGCCGAAGTCGAAGAATGCCTGGAGGCGGCGCAACGCATCGTCGCCTTCACCAGGAAACTGGCCGGCCAGGCCTAAGCCCGGCCAAAGAAGCCAGATTCACACCCCTTTCACCCAACCGTTCATAGATATCAACATGACACAGTCCATTCAGCAAATCATCGATCAGGCGTGGGAAGACCGCGCCAGCCTGTCCCCCAAGAGCGCTCCGACCGACATCCGCAATGCGGTGGCCGAAGTGATCGCAGGCCTGAACGATGGCACCCTGCGCGTCGCCAACCGTCAAGGCGTCGGCCAGTGGGAAGTCAACCAATGGGTGAAGAAAGCCATCCTGCTGTCGTTCCGCCTGGAAGACAACGTGCCGATGTCGGCTGGTAGCGGCTACCCGCAGTTCTACGACAAGGTGCCCACCAAGTTCGCCAACTACACCGCGGAAGATTTCGCCCGTGGCGGCTTCCGCGTGGTGCCGCCCGCCGTGGCCCGTCACGGTTCCTTCATCGGCCGCAACGTGGTGCTGATGCCCTCCTATGTGAACATCGGCGCCTACGTCGATGAAGGCACGATGGTCGACACCTGGGCCACCGTCGGCTCGGCTGCCCAGATCGGCAAGAACGTTCACCTGTCGGGTGGCGTGGGCATCGGCGGCGTGCTGGAGCCGGTGCAGGCCGGCCCCGTCATCATCGAAGACAACTGCTTCATCGGTGCCCGTTCGGAAGTCGTCGAAGGCGTCATCATCGAAGAAAACTCGGTGCTGTCCATGGGCGTCTACATCGGCCAATCGACCAAGATCTATGACCGCGAAACCGGCGAAGTCCACTACGGTCGCGTACCGGCGGGCTCGGTGGTGGTGCCGGGCAACCTGCCCTCCAAGGATGGCAAGTACAGCCTGTATGCCGCCATCATCGTCAAGAAGGTCGATGCCCAGACCCGTTCCAAGACTTCCATCAACGAACTGCTGCGCGGCGAGTAATCCCGCCCTGCAACTTCATTGAAGTCCTGAAACACCCACGCGCCGCGCCGGTCGTCCTGTCCGGCGCGGCGTCGTGTTCTAATGCCCTGTTTTGTGAGAACCAGCATGAGCGACAAGATCACCCTTTTCGGCATCCCCAACTGCGACACTGTCAAGAAGGCCCGCGTGTGGCTGGACGAGCAAGGGATCGCCTATCACTTCCACGATTTCAAAAAGGCCGGCCTCACCGCCGAACAGGCGCAAGCCTGGCTCAAGGACGTGGAGCGCGACGTGCTGGTGAACCGCAAGGGAACCACCTGGCGCGCCCTGCCCGATGAGCGCAAAGCCGCCATCACCGATGACGCCGGCGCAGTCGCCCTGATGGTGGAAAACCCCTCGGTGGTGAAGCGCCCGGTGCTCTTCGATGGCAAGCAGTATCACGTCGGCTTCAAGGCCGATCAGTATCAACACATTTTCGAGAAATGATCATGAGCAAGACGCTGGCCCTGACCCAGGAATTGATGTCCCTTTCTTCCGTCACCCCCGAAGACAAAGGCTGCCAGGCCAGGCTGGCGGAATTGCTCACGCCGCTGGGCTTCGTCTGCGAGACTATCCAGTCGGGCGAGGTCACCAACCTGTGGGCGCGCAAGGGCACAGCCCAGCCGCTGGTGGTCTTCGCCGGCCACACCGACGTGGTGCCGACCGGCCCGCTGGAGAAGTGGCAGTCGCATCCCTTCCAGCCGACCCTGCGCGATGGCCGCCTGTACGGTCGCGGCGCCTCCGACATGAAGACCTCGATCGCCGCCATGGTGGTGGCTTGCGAAGAGTTCACGGCGGCCCATCCCGAACACAAGGGTTCGATCGGCTTCCTCATCACCAGCGATGAAGAAGGCCCGGCCACCGATGGCACCGTGGTGGTCTGCAATGCCTTGAAGGCACGCGGCGAGCAGCTGGATTACTGCATCGTCGGCGAGCCGACTTCGGCCAAGACCCTGGGCGACATGATCAAGAACGGCCGCCGTGGCACCATGTCGGGCAAGCTGACCGTCAAGGGCATCCAGGGCCACATCGCCTATCCGCAACTGGCGCGCAACCCCATCCACCAAGCCGCACCGGCACTGGCCGAACTGGTGGCCGAACAGTGGGATGCGGGCAATGAATACTACCTGCCGACGTCCTGGCAGATTTCCAACATCCATGGCGGTACCGGCGCATCCAACGTGATCCCGGGTGAAGTCGTGATCGACTTCAACTTCCGCTTCTCCACCGCCAGCACCGTGGAAGGCCTGCAGCAGCGCGTACACGCCATCCTCGACAAGCATGGCCTGGAATACGACCTGAAGTGGACCGTCGGCGGCCTGCCCTTCCTGACCCCGCGCGGCGACCTCTCGGATGCGCTGTCCAAGGCGATCAAGGACGAGACCAGGCTGGACACCGAACTGTCGACCACCGGCGGCACCTCGGACGGACGCTTCATCGCCCAGATCTGCCCCCAAGTGATCGAATTCGGCCCGCCCAACGACAGCATCCACAAGATCGATGAGCACATCGAAGTGCGTTACATCGATCCCTTGAAGAACATCTACCGCAAGACGCTGGAAAACCTGCTGGCCTGAGCCGGCGGCATTGCATCGAAGAGAATCTCATGACCCCCAACAATTTCTCCACCGTGCGCGACCTGCTGCGCTACGCCGTGACCCGCTTCAACACCGAACAACTGTTCTTCGGCCACGGCAGCAGCAATGCGCTGGATGAAGCGGCCTACCTGATCCTGCATACCTTGAAACTGCCGCTGGACCAGCTCGATCCCTTCCTCGATGCACGTTTGCTGCCCGAAGAAATCGCTTCGATCATGCGTGTGATCGAACGTCGCAGCAAGGACCGTGTGCCGGCGGCCTACATCACCAATGAGGCCTGGCTGGGCGCCTATCGCTTCTACGTCGATGAGCGCGTGATCGTGCCGCGTTCCTTCATTGCCGAACTGATTCCGCAGCATTTCTCGCCATGGATCCAGGACCCGGAAGCCATCGAGAATGCGCTGGATCTGTGCACCGGTTCGGGCTGCCTGCCCATCATGCTGGCCGATGCCTTCCCGAACGCGCAGATCGATGCCGTCGACATCTCCGCCGACGCCCTGGCCGTGGCGCGCAAGAACGTGGACGAATATCAGCTTCAGGATCGCATCAACCTGGTCCAATCCGACCTGTACACGCAACTGCCGCTGCGCAAGTACGATCTGATCATCAGCAATCCGCCCTATGTGAATTCCGGTTCCATGGCCAAGCTGCCCCAGGAATATCTGCGCGAGCCGCAACTGGCGCTGGCCGGGGGCGAGGATGGCATGGATCTGGTGCGCAAGATCGTGGCCGGCGCCGCCGAGCGCTTGACGCCCGAAGGCGTGCTGGTGGTCGAGATCGGCAATGAGCGCGCCTTCGCCGAAGCCGCCTTCCCGGAACTGGAACTGACCTGGCTGACCACCAGTGCCGGGGATGACATGGTGTTCCTGGTCACGGCCGAACAACTGCAACTGGCCTGAACTTCGGCATTAGCGTGCCCCTTTGAGTCTGAATCACCGATGATCCGTTTCCAGCAAGTTTCCCTCCAGCGTGGCGTCAAGCCGCTGTTGGAGAATGTCGACCTGACACTCAACCCGGGCGACAAGATCGGCCTGATCGGCGCCAATGGCGCTGGCAAGTCCAGCCTGTTCGCCATGCTGCGCGGCGAGCTGCACCCCGACTTAGGCAATATCGATTACCCGGCGCGCTGGCGCATGGCCTACGTGGCGCAGGAAACCCCGGCGCTGGACCGGCCGGCCATCGAATACGCCATCGATGGCGATGCCCATCTGCGCCAGTTGGAAGCCGAGCTGGCCCGCGCGGAAGCGCAGCCGGACGACAAGCACGATGGTAATCACGTCGCCGAACTGCACACCGCCCTGGCCGATGCCGATGCCTATACCGTGCGCTCGCGTGCCGAGCAATTGCTGCTGGGGCTGGGGTTTTCGCTGGAGCAGATGGAACGGCCGGTGGCCAGCTTCTCCGGTGGCTGGCGCATGCGCCTGAACCTGGCGCAGGCGCTGATGTGTCCGTCCGACCTGCTGCTGCTGGACGAACCAACCAACCACCTGGACCTGGATGCCATCATCTGGCTGGAAGACTGGTTGAAGCGCTATGAGGGCACGCTGCTCATCATTTCACACGACCGCGATTTCCTGGATGGCGTGGTGAACGTGATCGTTCATATCGATGATCGCAAACTGAAGCGTTATTCCGGCAACTACAGCGCCTTCGAGCGCCAGCGCTCGGCCCAGCTGGAACTGATGGCGGGGATGATCGAGAAGCAGCAGCGCCAACGCGCGCACCTGCAATCCTTCATCGACCGCTTCAAGGCCAAGGCGACCAAGGCGCGCCAGGCACAGAGCCGTATGAAGGCTTTGTCCAAGATGGAAGAGCTGGCACCGCTGCGGGCAGCAGCCGAGTTCTCGTTTGAATTCCGCGAGCCCTTGTCGGCACCGAATCCGTTGCTGGTGATGGAAAAGGTCAACGCCGGCTATCACATCGAGGGCAAGAACGGCGCGCCCGATGCAGACAAGATCATCGTGCATGGCATCGATTTCTCACTGCAGAATGGCCAGCGCATTGGTCTGTTGGGCGTCAACGGCGCCGGTAAATCGACGCTCATCAAGACGGTGGCGGGCGAGATCGATCCGCTTTCCGGGACGGCCCGGCTGGGCAAGGGCCTGGTGATCGGTTACTTCGCCCAGCATCAGGTGGAGATGCTGCGCCATGACGAATCGCCTCTGTGGCACTTGACCCGGCTGGCGCCCGATGTGCGTGAGCAGGAATTGCGCAATTTCCTGGGCAGCTTCAATTTCAACGGCACCATGGCTACCTCCTCCATCGCCCCCTTCTCGGGCGGCGAAAAGGCGCGCCTGGCGCTGGCCCTGATCGTCTGGCAGCGCCCCAACCTGTTGCTGCTGGACGAACCGACCAACCACCTCGACCTGGAAACCCGCGAAGCCCTCACCATGGCGCTGGCGCAGTTCGAGGGCACGCTGGTGCTGGTATCCCACGATCGCCACCTGCTGCGCGCCACGACTGACCAGTTCCTGATCGTGGCCGAAGGCAAGCTGCAACCCTTCGATGGCGACCTGGACGACTACAAGGATTGGCTCTTCAAGACCAAGCTGGCCGCCCGCAATGATGCCGCAGCCGCTGCGCCGCTGCCGACCTCCAGCCAGCCGGTGGAAGCCGCTCCGGCTTCTCTGGTGGACCGCAAGGAACAGAAGCGCCTGGAGGCCGAACAGCGCCAGAAGATGTCGGCCCTGAAAAAGCCCATCGAGGCGCGCATCAAGCGGCTCGATGAGCAGATCGCCAAGCTCAACGTCCGCAAGGGCGAGATTGATGCCCGCCTGGCCAGCCCCGACATCTACGATGCCGCCAACAAGGATGAGCTCAAGACGCTCATCACCGACCAGGCCTATTGCAGCAAGGAGCTGGAACAGCTGGAAAACGAATGGCTGGAACAGCAGGAAGCACTGGAGCAATTGCAGGCCTGAAGTCCGAAGGAACCGAGGCTGGCATAAGCTTTCTACATGAATGTCTTAAGCCAGCCCTTGCAGTTGGGCAAAACGAAGGCATCATTGCGCCCTGGCCGCACTTTTTGTGGCGAAAGTTTTTATAAGGACATCGAGATATGAACAAAAACATCAAGCAATGGCTGCTGGCCGGGGTTGGCGCGGCACTGCTGGCTTCCTCCCTGAGCGTCTCGGCAGCGGACCTGCTGCAATCGGTCAAGAGCAGCGGTACCTTGAAGGTGGCACTGGAAGGCAACTATCCCCCGTTCAACTTCAAGGATGCCAAGACGGGCGAACTGACCGGGTTCGAAGTGGACGTAGCCAAGCTGCTGGCAGCCAAGCTGGGCGTCAAGCCGGTCTTCACCACCACCGAGTGGAGCGGCATCCTGGCCGGTCTGGGTGCGGGCAAGTATGACGTCATCATCAACCAGGTCGGCATCACCGATGAACGTCAGAAGGCTTTCGATTTCTCCGATCCCTACACCCTCTCCAGCGCCCAGTTGATCGTGCGCAAGGATGAAAAGCGCGACTTCAAGAGCCTGGACGACCTGAAGGGCAAGAAGCTCGGACTGGGCCAGGGCACCAACTTCGAACAGAAGGCCAAGGCCGTGCCGGGCATCGACGTGCGCACCTATCCTGGTTCACCCGAGTACCTGGCCGACCTGGCCGCTGGCCGTATCGATGCTGCGCTCAACGACAGCCTGTTGGTGGGCTATATCCTGAAGTCGACCAACCTGCCGCTGAAGGCCGGTAGCCCCATCGGCACCGTCGACAAGATCGGCATTCCCTTCCGCAAGGGCAATCCCGAGTTCAAGGCTGCGCTCAACAAGGCCTTGGCCGAGATCAAGGCCGATGGCAGCTTCAAGGCCGCCTCCGAGAAGTGGTTCGGCATTGACGTGAGCCAGCCGCCGAAAGCACAATAAGGCGCGCCAGACCAAGCGCTCCCTGCTGCCCGGCATGGTCCGGGCGGACCGATTTATCCCCGCATGGCGGGGATAATTTTTTATATCGAATGCTTATGGAAATCCTGGAACTGCTACAGCAAGCCGCCCCCACCCTGGCCAAGGGCGTGGGCTACACCCTGCTCTTCGCGCTGGCCTCGATGGTGGGCGGCTTGGTGCTGGGTTTCGTGCTGGCCGTGGCGCGCATCGTTCCCTGGCGCCCCATCCACTGGCCGGCCGCGGTCTACGTCAGCATGATGCGCGGCACGCCGCTGCTGGTACAGATCTTCGTCGTCTATTACGGCTTGCCGGGGTTGGGCATCGAGTTTTCACCGCTGACGGCCGGCGTGCTCACCTTGAGCCTGAACGCCGGGGCTTACCTATCGGAAAGCCTGCGCGGCGCCATCCTGGGCGTGACCCGCGGGCAGTGGAATGCTTCCTATAGCGTCGGGCTGACCTACTTCCAGACCTTGCGCTACATCATCGTGCCGCAGGCGGTACGCATCGCCGTGCCCTCGATGAGCAATACCTTGATCAGCCTCATCAAGGACACCTCGCTGGTCTCGGTCATCACCGTGACCGAACTGATGCTGGCGACCAAGGAAGTGATCGCGGTGACCTTCCGCCCGCTGCCGCTGTACGTGGCCGCTGCCGCCATCTACTGGGCCCTGAGCCTGTGTTTCGAGGCCTTGCAGCACCGGCTGGAGAAGAAGCTGGGTAAGGCGCACCAGGTTTGACGGAGCGCGCGAGCTACCACTGCCCCATGCAAAAAGCCCGAATGCGATGCACTCGGGCTTTTTATCGGGTGAGGTGGGAATCTTTCCCGACCAGGTCACTCAACCTAACTCAACGCTTGACGCGGTAGATATCCTGACCCACTTCGTTGATCTGACGACGCAGTTCGCGGCGTTCATCGGCACTGAGCTTGCCGTTACGGCGCTGGTCCTGTTCGCTGGCCATCTGGCTGCGCTGCTCTTCGGGATGGAAGTCGCTTACGTGCTGCCTGAACTCACCCGGCTGCCCCGGCATCGGCCGGCCGCCCTGGGGTGGGGCCGCCAACGCGGCCGCTCCCACACCGAGCGCCAGCATCGCTGCCAGACATAGCTTGTTGAGGACTGCAATCTTCATAATGCGATTTTTTCCGGGGACAGAGAATCAAGGAGAGAAAGCAGCGACGACGTTGCTTTCCCGACGTGATTCCAGTTTAGGCCGCAGGCCGCGATGGTATAAGATGATTAAGGTAAGGGATGTAACAGTTTGTAATGGATCAATAGACCCGACTTGCTCAAAATCGCCAAGACGCTACCATAGGCAACATGAATACAACCAACGGCAACAATACTAATACGACAACTTCCGCCAATCAATTCAAAGTATTGGTGGTGGATGACGACATTCGTCTGCGCGACCTGCTGCGTCGCTACCTCACCGAGCAAGGCTTCAACGTGGTCACGGCCGAAAACGCCCAGGCCATGAACAAGCTCTGGATCCGCGAGCGCTACGACCTGCTGGTGCTGGACCTGATGCTACCCGGCGAAGATGGTCTGGCCATCTGCCGCCGCCTGCGCGGCGCCGGCGACCAGACGCCGATCATCATGCTCACCGCCAAGGGCGAGGACGTGGACCGCATCATCGGCCTGGAAATGGGCGCCGACGACTACCTGCCCAAGCCGTTCAACCCGCGCGAACTGGTAGCCCGCATCAATGCGGTGCTGCGCCGCAAGGGCCCCGATGAACTACCGGGGGCGCCGTCCGAAACCCCGGAAACCTTCGAATTCGGTGATTTCATCCTGGACCTGGGTACCCGCACCCTGAAAAAGAATGGCGAAACCATCTCGCTGACGACCGGGGAATTCTCGGTACTGAAGGTTTTTGCACGCAATGCCCGCCAACCGCTGTCGCGCGAGAAGCTCATGGAAATGGCGCGCGGTCGCGAATATGAAGTATTCGACCGCAGCCTGGACGTGCAGATTTCGCGCCTGCGCAAGCTGATCGAACCAGACCCGGCCAATCCACTGTACATCCAGACCGTATGGGGCCTGGGCTATGTCTTCATCCCGGAAGGGAAACCGCGCTGATCACCCGCTTCACCCCTGACCTGCAGGCCGCTTGCCGATGAAAGTCCGTACTCAATCAGGATGGTTCAGCAACGGCCTGTTCTGGCGCACGTTCTTCCTCCTGACCTTCCTGATCACCGCCAGCATGGTGGCCTGGGTGGCCAGCTTCCGCATGGTCGAACGCGGCCCGCGCGCCGAGCAACTGGCCGCACAGATCGTGTCGGTGGTCACCATCACCCGCGCCGCCCTTACCCACTCCGCACCCGAGATGCGGCGTGAGCTGCTGTTCGACCTGGCCAGCAACGAAGGCATCCGCATCTATCCGCTGGAAAAGACCGACCGCATCGTCCCGCCCGAGGATTCGCCCATCGTCCCCGAGCTGGAGTACTACGTGCGCCAGTCACTGGATGAGAACACCATCTTTGCCTCCAGCGTCAACGAGGTGGAGGGTTTCTGGATCAGCTTCAACATCGATGATGACCAGTATTGGCTCATGCTCGACCGCGGTCGCCTGGATCGCACTTCCAGCCTGCAATGGCTGGGTTGGGGCTCGATTGCGCTATTCCTGTCGTTGATCGGTGCAGTCTTCATCTCCACCCTCATCAACCAGCCACTAGCCCGGTTGACGGCCGCCGCGCGTGCCATCGCCAAGGGTCGCCAGCCGGAACCGCTACCTGAATCCGGGCCCACCGAGATCGAAGAAGCCAACCGCAGCTTCAACCAGATGGTGGCCGACCTCAACCGTATCGAATCGGACCGCGCCCTGATCCTGGCCGGCATCTCGCACGACCTGCGCACGCCCCTGGCGCGGATGCAACTGGAAGTGGAGATGGCCAACCTGTCCGATGAATCGCGTGACGGGATGCACTCGGACCTGGCGCAGATGGACAGCATCATCGGCCAGTTCCTGGACTACGCGAAACCCTTCGATACCAACAACCTGGAAACCATCGACCTGGCTGGCCTGCTGGAAGATGTAGCGGCCAAGTCCAGCCGCCTGGCCGACGTGAAGATCACGACCCAGATCACCCCGGCCACCGAGGTTGCCGGCAACGGCACCGAACTGGCACGGGTGTTCAGCAACCTGGTCGAGAATGCCCGCCGCTACGGCAAGACCGCCGACAGCGACTGCGCCGAAATCCACATCCGCAGCCGCATCGAGGGCCAGCAAGTGGTGGTGGAAGTGTTCGACCATGGCTCGGGGGTGCCGGAGAACGAATGCGAACGCCTGCTGCGTCCCTTCACCCGTCTCGATACCGCACGCGGCCAGGCCAATGGCTCCGGGCTGGGCCTGGCCATCGTCAACCGCATCGTGCTCAAGCACAATGGCAAGCTGGTCTTGAAGGGACATGAAGAACACTATGGCGGCCTGCTGGTGCAGATTTCGCTGCCGTTGAAGGGACATCGCCGTCATGCCTGAGCGCACCAGCCAATGGAGAGTCTGGCCCGTGCTGGCCTGCGCCCTCCTGCCCGGTCTGGCCCTGGCGCAGACCTATGCCGACCGCAACCTGAGCATCCCGCCCGTGGGGGGTAACGGCGCTCAGCGCCCCATCGTGATCGTCTCCCCGGTCGTTCCCTCCGGCCCTTCCCCGCTGGTGCCGCAGGTGCATGGGAATGGCCCGGCCGGTGCCTATGCCTCCGACGAACCGGGGCCGGACATCCGCGCCCGCAATGCCGACTATGTCACGCAGTTCAAGGTAGTGGGACAGGTGCCGCCGGGCGCCACCATCAGCAAGGTCAGTTGGCGCTATACGCTGGCCAGCAAGCCAGCCGGTTTCGAGGCGCGGCTGTGCTGGCAGGATGCGGGATTATGCTGGGATGTGAGCGACGCCAACGCCGGCAGCACCGACTTCTTCAATGGCCGCGACGCCACCCGCCCCTTCCAGCTGCATTACAGCCTGCGCGGCACCGCGCGCACCGGCGAGGCGCCCATCAAGGGCGAAGTCAACCAAGTCATCGTCACCTTCGCCACGCCCGGCTGAAGCTCTTCAGGCGGCGTAATCGTCGATCTCGCGCGCCTTCTGCAAGGCGTCGTCAATGCGCTCCACGGCAATCACCTTCAAGCCCTCGATGGGCTGCTTGGGCGCATTGGCCTTGGGGATCACGGCGATGGAAAAGCCCAGCTTGGCTGCCTCGCGCAAGCGCTCCTGACCACGCGGGGCGGGACGGATCTCGCCGGCCAGGCCAACTTCCCCGAACACCACCAGCCCGCGCGGCAAAGGCTTGTTGCGCATCGAAGAATTGATGGCCAGCAGCACCGCCAAGTCGGCGGCCGGCTCGGTAATCTTCACGCCACCGACTGCATTGATGAACACATCCTGATCGAAAGCCGCCACGCCGGCATGTCGATGCAGCACGGCCAGGAGCATCGCCAGCCGGTTCTGCTCCAGCCCCACCGATAGCCGGCGCGCATTGGGCACGTGCGAGCTGTCCACCAGCGCCTGGATTTCCACCAGCAGCGGACGCGTGCCCTCCTGGGTCACCATGACGCAGGAGCCTGGCACCTGATTCTCATGCTGCGACAGGAACAGGGCCGAAGGATTGGAGACCCCCTTCAAGCCCTTCTCGGTCATGGCGAACACGCCCAGTTCGTTGACCGCGCCAAAGCGGTTCTTGAAGGCGCGCACCAAGCGGAAGCTGGAATGGGTATCGCCCTCGAAGTAAAGCACCGTATCGACGATGTGCTCCAGCACGCGCGGGCCGGCCAGCGCGCCTTCCTTGGTCACATGGCCGACCATGATGATGGTGATGCCGGAAGTCTTGGCGACCCGCGTCAATTGCGCCGCGCATTCGCGCACCTGCGCCACCGAGCCGGGAGCCGAGGTCAACGCATCCGAATACAGGGTCTGGATGGAGTCGATCACCGCCACTTCGGGCTTGTGCTCGGCCAGAGTAGCCAGGATCTTTTCCAGCTGGATCTCGGCCTGCAATTGCAGCTCGCGCGCATCCACCGCCAGCCGCTTGGCGCGCAGGGCGATCTGAGAGCCGGACTCTTCGCCGCTCACATAGAGGACTTTCTTGAGCTTGGAGATATTGGCCAGCGCCTGCAGCAGAAGGGTCGATTTGCCGATGCCGGGGTCACCGCCGATCAGGGCCACGCCACCCGGTACCAGGCCGCCGCCTAGCACGCGGTCGAATTCCTCGATGCCGGTGCCAAAGCGCGGCACGTCGATGGCCTCGATATCGGCCAGGCTCAGCACCGGAGCCGTCTGCGCCAGGCTTTGCGGGCCCGAGGAATAACGGTTGCCGCCGCTGGCTTCCACCAGGGTCTCGACCAGGGTGTTCCACTGCCCGCAGGCCGGACACTGGCCGGCCCATTTGTTGCTGATCCCGCCGCACTCGGTGCAGGTGTAATTGGTCTTGACCTTGGCCATCGTCGCCTTGCTGCCCTTGCTTTCCTGTTTGCTGTCACTTCCTGGCAAATCTGCCAGAAAGTTCATCTATTTCAATTACTCCACTTCACGCACCGCCACCCGCGGGGCCAATGCGCACATCAGTTCATATCCGATGGTACCCGCGGCAAAGGCGACCTCATCGATGGGCAACCGATTGCCCCACAACTCGACGTGGCTGCCCACGGTCGCACCCGGCACGTCGCTCAAGTCCACGCACAGCATGTCCATCGACACCCGGCCCACGGTGGCGGTCTTGACGCCATCGACCAGCACCGGTGTGCCGCTGGGCGCATGACGCGGATAACCGTCGGCATAGCCGCAGGCCACCACGCCGACCCGCATGGGCTTGTCGGCCACGAAGCGGCTGCCATAACCGATAGCTTCACCGGCCGGGACTTCCTGCACGCCGATGATCTTGCTTTCCAGGATCATGGCTGCGCGCAGGCCGAAGTCGGCCGCGCTGCCGCCACCGGGGGTGCCGCCATAGAGCATGATGCCCGGACGGATCCAGTCGTTGGCCAGTTCCCCATGCATCAGGTCGGCGGCGGAATTGCAGAGGCTGCGCGGACCGGCCAGGCCTTCGGTGCCGGCCTGGAAGCGGCGCACCTGCTCGGCCAGCGGCAGCGCCGGGTTGCCGGCATCGTCGGCATTGGCGAAGTGGGTCATCATGGTGATGCTGCGCACGCTGGCAATCTTCTGCACGCGCTCGTAGGCAGCGCGGAAAGCCTCGGGCTTGAAGCCCAGGCGGTTCATGCCGCTGTTCATCTTCAAGTGCACATGCAGGGCGCTATCGGTGACGAATTGTTCCAGCAGCGCGATCTGTTGGTCGCAATGCACAGCGAACTGGATGTCATGCTGGGCCAGCACCGGCAGATCGTCGGCATCGAAGAATCCTTCCAGCAGCAGGATGGGCTTGGTCCAGCCCAGTTCGCGCAGGCGCACTGCATAGTCCGGCTCCACCAGCGCCAGACCATCGGCGGCAGCGAAGCCGCGCATGGCGCGTTCCAGCCCGTGACCGTAGCCATTGGCCTTGAGCACGCCCCAGACACGAGCCTGGGGGGCGTGGGCACGGGCCACGGCGAGATTATGTTGAAGCGCGGAAATGCTGATGGAAGCGAGGATCGGTCTTGGCATGATATCCAGTGGGGGATGGCAGGTAAGGAGGCAGACGACTGACAGAAGAGAAGATGGCTAACCAGCTGGCAATGCCGCCGTGGGCCTGCCTGAAGCGCTTGGCCCGGGCGTTTTTGCCCAGCGAGGAACAAGCGGACATTTTACCGGACGAACATCTTTCTGGTTTGACTTATGACGGAGTGCACATGGTTTCATGGTATAAAGCTACCCGGACATCATTTGTTATACATCTTGGACAGGGATGAATCGCGGTTTCTATACCATCATGGCGGCGCAGTTCTTTTCGTCGCTCGCCGATAACGCGCTGCTGATCGCCGCCATCGCCCTACTTGCCGAAATGCACTCGCCAGCGTGGATGACCCCGCTGCTGAAGTTGTTCTTCGTGCTTTCCTATGTGCTGCTGGCCGCCTTCGTGGGCGCCTTCGCCGACGCCTTCCCCAAAGGCAAGGTCATGTTGGTTACCAACATGATCAAGATCGCCGGCTGTTCCCTCATGTTCTTTACCGTGCATCCGCTGCTGGCCTATGCCGTGGTGGGCTTTGGCGCGGCAGCCTACTCACCGGCCAAGTACGGCATCCTCACCGAACTGCTGCCACCGGAAAAACTGGTCGCAGCCAATGGCTGGATCGAAGGGCTCACGGTGGGCTCCATCATCATGGGTACGGTGCTCGGAGGGGCGCTGGTGAACCCCAAGATTTCGGCGGTGATCCTCAGCTTCGATTTCCCCATGATCGACCTGCCCATCGACACCCCTACCGAAGCCGCCCTGTGCATCATCTCCTGCATCTACATCATCGCCGCACTGTTCAATTTCTACATTCCTGATACCGGTGCCCGCTACGAGCACCAGGAACGCAATCCCGTGCGCCTCATCGTCGATTTTGCCAATTGCTTCACCACCCTGTGGAAGGACAAGCTGGGCCAGATCTCGCTGGCCGTGACTACGCTCTTCTGGGGCGCCGGAGCGACGCTGCAGTTCATCGTGTTGAAATGGGCCGAAAAGTCGCTGCACATGCCGCTGGACAAGGCTGCCATCCTGCAGGGTATTGTCGCCGTGGGGGTGGCGCTGGGTGCGGTAGCCGCGGCCCGTTTCGTGCCACTGAAAAAGTCACTGACCGTCATGCCTCTGGGCATCATCATGGGCATCGTGGTGATGCTGATGACCACCACCACCTCGGTGTGGGTGGCCTACCCGCTGCTGGTGATCGTGGGTGCACTGTCGGGTTACTTCGTGGTACCAATGAACGCCCTGCTGCAACACCGCGGTCACGTGCTCATGAGCGCGGGCCACTCGATTGCCGTGCAGAACTTCAACGAGAACCTCTCGGTACTGACCATGCTGGTGCTGTATGCCTTCATGGTGCGCATGAACCTGGATGTGAATACCGTCATCATCATCTTCGGCTCCTTCGTGGCCGGCATCATGTATCTCATCATGCGCCGCCATGCCGCCAACCAGCGCGAGCACGACTCTCTGGCGCTGATCGGCGAAGACAAACACCCGCACCACTGACACGCCAGCAAAGGCCTGGGCCTGTTCAGACCTGCAAGATGGCGTGCCGCACGGTATCGGCGGCACGCGCTTCCCACTGCGGCGGCACGATGAAAGCGCGTGCCGTTTCCAGCAACTCCGGCTGCGCCCCTTGCTCCAGGCGGCATTGCGCCACCATCACCGGATTATCGTCAGCGCGGAACATCTCTTCGAGCCGCAACAGCAACTGCGTCAGCGACATCCCCTGCTCTGGCGGCAGCCTGGCCGGTGCGAGCCAGGACAGGCGCGGCAACAAGGCATAACGCATCTTGTCATCGCTGCCGTCGTCCAGCGCCTGCAAACCCGACGCATCGCACCAGAAGCCGCGGCAATGATCTGCGGCGATGCCCATCGCCGGGGGCAAGACCAGGGCCTCCCCCTGGCGATAAAACAACCAGCCCTTGACCAGCGCTCGCGCCGCCACCACCGGTGCCGGCAAGACCGCCTGCGCGGCCGGATGGGAGGAGAGCATCAACTGATGCTGCATGATCTTGCGCATCTTGCGCCCCAGCGAATCAGCCAGGTTAGGACCGACGAAGGCGTCTGCGGCCTGCCGAGCAGCACTGTCGCGCCCCTGCAGGAGATAGAACTTGGTGGCAAATTCCCAATGCACCACGCCACCATCACTCTCGGCCTCGGGCGAGCGCACCAAAAAATCGAATTCGCCCAGCGTCTCGCGTTTAGGGCCTTGGTTGTGCACCTGCAGGTTGGCGGCCACCAGGCAATCTTGCTGGCGCAGGTAGAAGCCGAGCAGTTTTTCGGCATACCGCCCCAGCCGAGCCGAGGGCTGCTGCGCCATGTGGGCGTGCAGCGCCGCGTTCAGCGCAGGATCGTATTGCAGGTCATGCAGCCAGCCTGCGACTTCCGGCGAGAGCACCCCCAGGCTGGCGATGCGGCCTTCCCAGCAGGCCGCCTCCGGCGCCAGCAGGTCCGGCGCATACAGCAGCCAGGCCAGGGCGCGCACATGCGGGTCGCGCAGTTCGGGCCAGCGCTGGTGAAAGCGCATCTGATGCGCATGAAAGCCCGGACCCAGCATCGCCTATGGCCTTAGCGCGCCTGCGCCTGGTAGGTGCTCATGGCCAGGCACAGGTCGGCCCAGGCCTTGCTCTTGTCATTGAGTGTGCGCAGCAGGTAGGCCGGATGGTAGGTCACCACCAGCGGCAATTCCTGGTAGCGATGCACGGTGCCGCGCAGGCGCGAGACCGGCGTGGTCGGATCCATCCCCAGCAGGGAAATGGCGGCCGTCTTGCCCAGTGCCACCAGCACGGTCGGCTGGATCAGCTCGATCTGGCGCTGCAGGTAAGGCAGGCAGGACGCCACTTCCTGCGGCGAAGGAGGACGGTCGCGACCATTGTCGTCGGTGGGGCGGCATTTGACGATGTTGGCGATGTAGGCGTTCTCGCCACGCTTGACGCCCATGGACAGCAGCATGTTGTCCAGCAGCTTGCCGGCCGGGCCGACGAAGGGCTCGCCCTGCTGATCCTCGTTGCGGCCCGGGCCTTCGCCAATGAAGAGCCATTTGGCCTTTTCATCGCCTACGCCAAACACGGTATTCTTGCGCCCCTGACACAGGCCGCAACGACGGCAGTCGGCGACCTGCTGCTTCAACTGCGGCCAGTCCATGGTCTTGATCCTGGCGATCAGCGGATCGATGGCCGGCGCGTCTTCGTCATCCTCGCCATCGGGAATGAGCATGGGCTCCATCGACGCGGCGAAGTCCATTTCATCCAGCCACGAAGGAGGACCACCTGCGTGCGCTTCGTCGATCGGGGCGCGAGGACGTGCGGGTACAGCAGATGGCTTGGCGGCAGGCTGGGCGTTCACCGCAGGCTTAACCGGCACATCCTCGGCAAGAGCAACCGGATCAACGACCTTGGCCTGCACTACTTCAACGTCAGGCGCTGGCGCGGCTGGCGGCGACGCCTGTGGTGCCAGCGCCTGGGCTTCTTCCACGGCCAGTTCGCGCCGCACCCATACCGGGCCGATGCCCAGTGCATCCAGCAGGGCCAGCGAGGAGCCGAAGCCGGGGTCCTGTTTCAATTCTTCACTCATAAGGGCAGGCTCATGACGATAGCCCCTTCACGGGTCTGGTTGGCGGCGGGATAGTAATTCTTGCGCCGGCCGATTTCGGTAAAGCCATAGTGGCGATAGACCTTGGCAGCATGTAAGTTCGATTCGCGTACTTCCAACAGCATCATGCGCATCTGGTGCTGGCGCGCCACTGCCGTGGCCCGGTCCAGCAGCAGGCGTCCCAGCCCCTGGTGCTGATGGGCCGCCGCCACGCTGATATTGAGCAGGTGCGCTTCATCGACGGCCAGCATCACCAGGAAATAACCCAGCAACTGACCCCGGGCGTCGCGCAGGGTCTGCGCCTGGTAGCCGCTGTAGAGCGAATCCTGGAAATTGCCCCGGGTCCAGGGATGTGAATAGACCGCATCCTCGATCTGCACCACCGCATCCAGGTCAGCTGCGCTCATGACCCCGAACTGCAAGATGCCATAGCGAGGATGCGATACCGTCGGCGGCAACTCCACTGCACTCATGCGGTGCCCTTGGCAGCATCGCGCTCTTCGCGCTCGGCCGTGGTCAGGGCCACCTTGTTGCGCAGGTAGAGCGGCTGCGCCTCTTCTGCCGGCAAGGCCAGGCCGCGCGCAAAATGCATCTGGCCCAGCGTGGCCACATGGCGCGCATGGGGCATGGCCTGGGGGTAGACGGCGGCAAACCGGCTGCCACAGAAAGACTCAGTGAAATGCTCCCCATAGACCGCCAGGCCATTGCCACAGGCATAGGGCCGGCCGTCGATGGTCACCTGGGCGGCCGGCGACAAGGCCGGTTCGGCCAGCACCTCCCAGCCACCGTCGAGGCGGGAGCGATAACGCGCCCAATAGACTTCCCCCATACGTGCATCGAGGATGGCCAGTACCTCAACCGCATTTGCATCCTCGGCATGACAGGCCTGGGCAGCAGCTTCCAGCGTCACCACCGGCACCACCGGCCGGTCGCAGCCGAAGGCCAGCCCCTGTACCACGCCGCAGGCGGTGCGCACGCCGGTAAAGGAGCCGGGGCCCACGCCAAAGGCCAGGGCGTCGCATTGCGACAGCGCCAGGCCGGCATCGGCCAGCAAGTGCTGGATCATGGGAAGAATCGCATCGGAGTGAGTCTGCGCACCCGCAGACTGGCACGCAATCAGTTCGCCCCGGTAGAGCAAGGCCGCCGAGGCCAGCTCGGTGGAGGTTTCAATAGCAAGAATCGTGGACATCCCGCTATTTTACCGTGCCAGGCACAATTGTTCGGTTCGTTGACAGCAATCATGAGTCTTTGTGCGGCAGCGCAAAACCAGGACGCGTGATGCGAGTAAAATAAGCGCGCCATGTCCTACCAGAAACTAGACCAGACCAACCGCCGCCAACTCGCCGAGGCGCTACGCAACGACACCTGGGTCGTGGCTTGCCTGTGCGCGAACTGGTGCGGCAGCTGCCGCGAATATGAAGCCGCCTTCCAGGCCTGGGCGGCGCGCTACCCGCAACATCATTTCGCCTGGATCGATATCGAAGACCAGGCCGACCTGGTCGGTGATCTCGACATCGACAATTTCCCCACCCTGCTCATCGAACGCGGCGCCACCGTCGCCTTCTTCGGCCCCATGGAACCCGATACCCGCCTGGCCGAACGCATCCTGCTGGCGCAAGTCGACAAGAGCGACGCCGAACTGCAAAGCGAAGCCAGCAGCTCTGCCGAGCGCCGCAGTTGGCAGCAGGACTGCAGCCTGCTGGACAAGCTGGCCGATGTGATCGGCTGAGCAACCTCGGCACACCAGCCTCAGGTCAGCCAGGGGTCGGTCTCCGGATGCGGAAAACGGGCGCTGACGAAATCGGCGAAGCTGCGCACCTTGGCCGACAACAGTCGCCGGCTCGGATAGACCATGGAAATGACCACCTGGCCCATATCGAAGTCCGGCAGCACCTGCACCAGCTTACCGCAGCGCAGGTCATCGCCCAGCGAATAGGAAGGCCGCAGCACGATGCCCATGCCGGCCAGCGCCAGGTCGCGCAGCAACACGCCGCTATTGGAAACCACCTTGCTGACGATGGGCACGTCCATCACCCCCGCCTCAGTATTGACGTGCCAGTGATGGCGCAGATATTCATGGGAGAAGTTCAGGCAACTATGGCGCGACAGGTCTTCTGGCTGCTCCGGCGCACCATGACGCGCCAGATAGGCGGGCGAGGCGCACAGGATCACCCGGGCCACGCCCAACTGACGCACGATCATGCTGGCATCGAACTTTTGCATACTGCTGAAAAAGCCGATGTCGATGCCCTCTTCCACCAGATCAATGGAACGATCAGACAAGTTGATATCCAGCGCCACCTCGGGATAGGTCTCGGCATACGCGGCCAGCATCTCGCCCAGTTGCGACTGGCCGAAACCGGCATTGGAATAGATGGCCAAGGTACCGGCCGGCCGCTTGGTCTCCAGTGACACCAGGGCTTCGGCGTCATCGACCTCGGCCAGGATCATGCGCACCCGCTCCAGGTAAGCCTGCCCGGCCTCGGTCAGCGACAGACGCCGGGTGGAGCGATTGAGCAGCCGCGTACCCAGGTGCGCCTCCAGATCGGCGATGAAACGGGTCGCCACGGCATTGGAAATGTCCAGCAACTCGGCTGCCCGCACGAAACTGCCCTGCTCCACCACCTTGGCAAACACCCGCATTGATTGCAAGCGATCCATTTTTCAAGCCCCTGATTGTTCCATAAAGAGAAATAGTCAATTCCGATTAGACCCATTTCTCTTTGACTTCGCAATATTTACACTTCTTCCATCGGTTGGCGCCACGCAACATAACCCTGCCGACCGACTTCGCCAGATCGCCCACGAGTGAACTTTCCCACCAGGAGAGTGCTTTGCAGTCCGCTTTTCAAGCCTTACTCGCCGGCATCCGGGGAAGCCCGATCCACCACTGACTCAAAGAGGATTCATCATGAACATCAAGAATATCGTCGTTGCCGCCTCCCTGCTAGCCGCTGCTGGCGCCGCCATGGCCGAAGCCCCGTATCCGCCGGAAACCCCGTTCCACTCGACCCAGACCCGTGCTGACGTCAAGGCAGAACTGCAACGCGCCCAAGCCAACCACGAGATCGCCCTGCGCAATGAGTACCCGCTGGTGCGCCAGGCCCCCTCCAAGTTGAGCCGCCAGGATGTCCAGAACCAACTGCAGCAAGCCAATCGCGCAGCACAAAGCCTGTACAACGGCGCCTGATCTGTCCCATCCTGTCGGTTGATGCATTGACCGATGTCGCACAGGCAGTGTTCCGCCTCGGCGCATCCCCCGCGTTGTACATGAATGAACGCGAACGTATGCTGACCGCACGCGTCTGAACCGCCGCACCGTAGTTCCAAGCAGTACCGTTGTTTCACCGTACCGCAGCACCACCTGCCATGCCGCCACTCATCAACGGGCGCATGACAGTTGGTGCCCCAGCCTTCAGCTTCCCTCCTCACTCCCTGCACTTTCCTTCATGGCTCCCATTTTTTGCCGCATGGACTTCGCATTCCAGCGCCACAAGCCTGCCAAATCATGCACGCACGGGCCCCAGGATGCTCATTTCCGACGGTCAATGGCGGGTAAGGCGATTTTTCGGTGAATCCGGGAAGAATCCCGGCAGAAGCAAGCCACATCAAGCTTTCCCTTGAGATTTTGGCGCTGCGCATGTAAAGTCAAGGGTTTGTTCCTTCCGGCCTAGCTAAGGGTTTCTTGTCAAAGTCGGGCCACCTTTTTTTATCCCCTATGGCTTTATACGTTCACAAATACGGCGGCACCTCGATGGGCTCGATCGAGCGCATCCAGAATGTCGCAAAGCGCGTTGCCAAATGGCACGACGCCGGCCATCAGATCGTTGTCGTGCCCTCGGCGATGTCTGGTGAAACCAACCGCCTCTTGGGCATGGCCAAGGAAATCATGGCCCAGCCCGACGGCCGCGAACTGGACATGCTGGCCTCTACCGGCGAGCAGGTGTCGGTGGCGCTGCTGGCTATTGCCTTGCAGGCGCTGGGCAAGCAAGCCGTCTCCTACGCCGGCTGGCAGGTTCCCATCAAGACCGACTCGGCCTTCACCAAGGCCCGCATCCGCTCCATCGATGACGCCAAGGTTCGCAAGGATCTCAATGCCGGCAAGGTCGTCATCATCACCGGCTTCCAGGGCGTGGACGCCGACGGCAACATCACCACCCTGGGCCGTGGCGGCTCGGACACCTCGGCCGTGGCCGTGGCCGCAGCCATGAAGGCTGCCGAATGCCTGATCTACACCGACGTCGACGGTGTCTACACTACCGACCCGCGCGTGGTCAGCGACGCCCGTCGCCTCAAGACCGTGACCTTCGAAGAGATGCTGGAAATGGCCTCCCTGGGCTCCAAGGTCTTGCAGATCCGCTCGGTGGAATTCGCCGGCAACTACAAGATGCCGACCCGCGTGCTGTCGTCGCTGACCGACCCGCTCACGCCGCTGGCCGAAGAAGCCGCCTCCGGCACCCTGATTTCGTTTGAGGAAGACAAGAACATGGAACAAGCAACCATCACCGGCATCGCCTTCAGCCGCGACGAAGCCAAGATCACCGTGCTGGGCGTGCCCGACCGTCCGGGCATCGCCTACCAGATCCTGGGCCCGGTGGCCGATGCCAACATCGAAGTGGACATGATCATCCAGAACCAGTCGGTGGAAGGCAAGACCGACTTCACCTTCACGGTGCCGCGCGGTGAATACGCCAAGGCCGTGGAAGTGTTGAACGCCAGCGTCAAGGCGCATATCGGTGCAGCCGCCATCAATGGCGACACCAAGGTCTCCAAGGTCTCGGTGGTAGGCGTGGGTATGCGCAGCCACGTGGGCATCGCTTCGCAGATGTTCCGCACCCTGTCCGAAGAAGGCGTGAACATCCAGATGATCTCCACCTCGGAAATCAAGATCTCGGTCCTGATCGACGAAAAGTACATGGAACTGGCCGTGCGCGCCCTGCACAAGGCCTTTGATCTGGACAGCGCCAAGTAATCTGCACGACCCGCCGCAGCGAAGACGGCACCGGTGAAAAAACAGTAATTATTTGCCAGACGACTGTTGACCGGATGCAAATGAGAAGATATTATCTCGGTCTTCGCTGAGGCAACGCAGCAATGCGATAACAGCCTGCAGTGTGGAGACGTGGCCGAGTGGTCGAAGGCACTTCCCTGCTAAGGAAGCATACGGGCTTAAACCTGTATCGAGGGTTCGAATCCCTCCGTCTCCGCCAACAGAATGTTTTAAGAAGTTCGTAGTTGTTCGCAAAAGCCGCTCTGCCCCTGGGTTAGAGCGGCTTTTTTGTTCTCTGGTGTTCGGCAACGTTCATTTACATCCGGAATTTTTGTTGGTAGATTTGCTGGTGAAAAATCACCGTCAGAAAACTTTCACCAACAAATGGCCCTGACCGACCTTGCCTGCCGCACCGCCAAGCCCCAAGACAAGCAATACAAGCTCTCCGATGGCAAAGGCCTGGTGCTGATCTGCCACCCCAATGGCAGCAAATACTGGAGCGGCGCTTACCGATTCGCCGGCAAACAAAAATCTCTCTCCCTCGGCGTCTACCCGGAAGTAAGCCTGGCCGACGCGCGCGACCAGTGGACTGATGCGCGTCGACGCCTGAAGGACGGCATTGACCCCGGTCTGGCCAAACAACAAGACAAGTTGATCAAGATCGCTGCGGCTGCGCGCACGTTCAAGGCCGTCGCAATGGAATGGCACACTCACATGGCCGGTAGCGGGGAGTGGGGAGCCGGCTCAGTTGCGGAATATCTCCACCGCCTAGAGACCGACGTCTTCCCCCACATCGGCAACGACCCCATCGACAACATGCCGCCGAAACGGATCCTGCATGTGATCCGAGAAATGGAGAAGCGCGGCGCTATCGAACTGGCCGGCCGCGCCCGTGGCATGCTGGCGCGCATTTTCAACTACGCAATCGCCTGTGGCGACACGAAAGTCAATCCGGCCGATGCCCTGAAGGATCTGGTAAAAAAACCAGTCAAGGGACACTTCGCATCCATTGAGGTCGAAGAGTTTCCCGAGTTCATTCGGGAGGTAGTCAAGATGCAATTACACGGCCGCTGGACGCCAGCAGTGCGTTGTGGCTTCTGGTTGATGATGCGTACCTTCGTGCGGACACAAGAGCTGATCGCCATGCCGTGGGATGAGTGGAAACGCGATAAAGCATTGTGGGTTGTTCCGGGCGAGCGAATGAAGAAGAGACGAGACCATATTGTGCCACTCTCCTGGCAGGCCACCGCGCTCCTAGAGGAAATGGAGGCCCTCACGGGGCGCAATCACTATGTGTTCCCGAACGCGCGCGACCCGAAGGACCATCTATCTGAGGGGGCAATCCTGGGGGTTCTCAAGCGAATGGGGTATCACGGCAGAATGACGGGACATGGCTTCCGTTCGCTAGCCACTGGGGTCCTGACGCAGCAACTTAAGTTCGAATATCGCGTAGTCGACTTACAACTCTCTCACGCGAAGGACAATAAGAACGATGCGGCCTACGACCGCGCCAAGTGGATCGATGAGCGTATCAAGATCATGCAAGCTTGGTCAGACTACATCGACCAGCTCGTGGCAGATGCATCCAGACCCAGGCTCATTACAGCCGTAGCCTGAATGCCGGCTGCCAAACAATGACTGGCCGGTTGCGTCAGCAACCGGCCAGATGCTCTACCTTTGTAATTTCTAATGGCTCAGACAACCCACTAGGTCGCTGCACTCATCCCTGTGGCTCAACGACTCTGTACAACTCACCGGTCGGGCCATTATTTTTCTCATTTGGGCCAAACCAGCTAATTTCCTGACCATTTAAGTTCTTCGAGCGGAAAACATACATCGGTTGCTTCAATTTGTTGGCTGCTGCCTGGGCTTTTTCGAGAGTGTCTTGCATGTTTCCTCCAATAATCCATGATGCATCGGTCTTAGCCACCTATGACTACAAACATCCGCAACGAGAAGTTACGCCAAAAGTTACGCGTTCGTTATTTCTTTCGTGTGAGTTGTTGACTAGTCGAGTATGCTGCCGCTGAAACGAAGGGCGGTAATATACTTCGCCAATCCGTCCAGCCCAGGGAAGACGATTCCGGCATGCATCCCCATGCGCCAGAGCTCGCGTTTAATTGTTTTTTTTGCATCTGCCGGAATAACAAATGCAGTAAGTGACTCTTCCTGATAAGGCTCGTAAGGGTTTTTCATGAGTATAAAGACTCCCTGTTGCGCCTGGATTCGTGCGTCAATCCATGGAGGAGCATAGAGCATATCGTTGTCGATCTCGAAGGGGTCCTTCGGAACAGATTTATGGCTCAAAACTTCATCATGCCGTGCCTGCATGTAGACCACGCCAGGTGTTGGTGCCAGGCTCTCAACCGCAAAGAAGAGAGCTACCAGTGGACTCAGTGTCCAATCTAAAAGCCGCGTGGGCAAACCATAGTGCTGTGCCAATGCCATCATCTCCAATTCGTTGGCGGGATGATGCTTTCGAATGAGATGAGACCGTTCCTCGAATAAAATTATCGCCTTTCTTTCAGCTAGTGCCTTACTTTTGAGAGTCTTGGCGCTCGCGAAGTTGATTGATGAGCGCCCGATGCCAGCAGTAATAGACCATTCCGCGTTCTCCTGCCCACGAAAAATCTGCTGTTTATTTTCGCTCAATGTAGCTCTAATAAAAGTCTGAAGTGTCTTAATTGTCTTTTTTTTCATGGCCCCACCCGTTCTTTAGTGCAGAGAATTATAGAGGACGATGGAAGCGAAGAGGAAGCGCACATTCTTGTCCGCAACTACGCCGCCCCATCGGGTGCAGTCGGCACCACCAACTCTATCGGCGGGCAAGTCCCGCCCATCTCACACGTCATAGAGCCCCTCAACATTCCTAGACCAATCGGCCTGCCGTCAGCGTCCTTCGCTAAAGAAGAATACGATCTCATGGAAATCCCAAATACACTGCTTCAAACGCCAGATTTTCCATAGCGTAGCCCGCATTTCAGGCGTCGGATTTTGCACGCATAGCAATCGTAGCTCTTCGAAAATCTGCGCCCTAAGTCCAGATGGCACATTGATTTTTGCTTCACGCCAGTAAAAACACTGTATACAAACACAGTTCGCCTAGTCTAAGGCATGAACTAGACTTGTCACGAAAATACAGCCCCTCAATACGACGTATCGAAGGAACCGCGTTGCGGGAATTCTTAGGCCGGTCAGTGGGAGATGAGCCAAAAGCTTTACCTCAACAGGTCCGTGCTCGCCCTCTAACCCCACTTATTAGTCTGACCCGAATGAGTGATTTTCGACCGTTAATGGATGTGTTCACTTGCGTGCGTCCCCTAATTGCAATAAACAACGACAAGCAGTTTCCCTATTCTGTTTTAGGGAGTTGCTTTATCGCCGACTTTTATGAGCGTTATTTTGTGATCACCGCAAAGCACACTTATTTCAAGAGTTACACAGTTACCCAGCTGGCAGCACAATATGATCCAAAACAAGCCAGAATGTTGCCATTCAACCGCCGTTTTGAGTTATTGCCTCACGGTGGAACTGACGAAGAGCTATCAGACATAACTATTCTGGAGATCGACGCCGATCAGCTCGATATCGGGTCGCTCGGAGCCACCTATCCAGCAAAAATTACGATCGACGACAGCTTTACACTTTTAAACCCTAACTTCAACTATGCCTTTCGTGGCTATCCACATCAGTTACGCGAATACTCCGAAAAGCAGATTCATAGCGTTGGCGTGACAGGAGATGCATTTCTACTTGACGGAAACCTGTCAGATAGTGGGCTCCACGGACTCACGGTCAACAATGCAGAGAAATTTCCCTCCTTTGACGGATTTAGTGGATCACCTGTTTTTCAGCTTTCTCACTTAGACGATATCGTGACCCTTCCTTGCTTCTCCGGCATGCTCACCAGAGGAAATCAGAGATCCGGAATAGTACATTTCATGACATGCAAGCAGATCGTAAAAGCGCTTCAAGCCATCGTAAAGGAACATGAAATACCACCCGTGAAGAAGATTTGATCACGACCGGCCATACCCCCACCTAACTACATTCCTGCATGTTCGATCACCTGCTCTGCGCGGTGGTACTTGTCGATGCAGGCGTTGAGGTCCCGCACGATGTCATCGCCTTCGAGGGCGAAATCGAGAATTCGCCCAGCAGCCGCTGGCAGAAGGTCGGCTCGCGCTTCTCGATCTCCAGCGGCGGCAGCTTGGGCAGCGGTGGCTGCACTAGCCGCGTCGACGGCGACTGACAGGCGCACAGCACCAGTGCGCAGCTCATCACGCAAAACATCCATCCGTTTTTTTGCATTGTCTTTCTCCTTTTGAAGAGCGGCCGTCATGTTGGCGAAGGCCTGCTGGCCTCCCCGCTCTGCCTCTCGGTAACGTTCGGTGGCGCTGGCCAGGGCAATGGCGTGCAGCTCGCTAACCGTCGCCTCCCTGCCCTCATCGATCTGCGCCTGGCGGTGGCCACCCCATAGGTAGCCGCCAATCAGGCCCAGGCAGAGGGCCAGCACCACAGCGCCGAAGTTCTGGATTCGGTTCATGAGATCACCTCCAAGGCACGCTCCCAGATGGCCTTGCGCTCGGCAAAGCCATTTGCATCGCCGATGGCCACCGTTTTCTTGCCCCGGTTGACTAGGTCACTCACGCCATCGATGTCGCCGGCATCCGCCCACTTGGCCAAGCCATTGACCGACCAGAACCAGCCGGCAGCGCGACACCCGTGGACCGGCTCGCACAGCAGCCGGGGCTGCTCCACGCAATCCACGTGCAGCGCCAGCATCGCGGCCAGGTGGTTGTGGTAGCCGGTGATCTGGATCGGGCCGTGCCCTTTCCAGAAGCGGCCCGGCGTCGAGCCGTGAGCAGTCGCGATCCGGATCGCCTCCGGATTGGTGTTTCCGAGATCTGCCCGGTTGTCATAGGCGGCGCCACTGGCCAGCTCCTCCATGAAGCGAAACTGACCCGACTCATGGCCGATCTGTGACAGGAAGGCCGCCATGCGCAGGCGCGTATCGATCCCGAATTCCTGCATGGCTGCGTTGAGGGGCTTCAAAAACAACGATGCCCGCGTGGAAGCGGGCATGATGCGTTGGAGCTGGGCAAGCGTGAGTATCATCTTGGCTCTCCGATATCGGTTGCACGACGGTTGCGATAGATCCACCCACCGGCCAACAGGCCGGCCACCCCGACGTTCGAGATCACCTCGGCCGGCTGCGGACTGATATAGCCGTACAGCGGCCCGGTGATCACCCCGAATGCCCCCACGGCCGAGATGACGTACCACGCACGCACCAGGTGATTGCTGCGATGGTTCATTCGGTTCAGCGCGAAGACGCAGTGGAGGAAGAGCGCGAGGCTGGCCAGGAAGTTGACGACCAGCAGGTAGTCGGTAGCGAGCAGGATCTTGATCATTTGGATGGCTCCTGGTTGATGTTGCCCCCTCCGAATTTGGTACGCATCCACCCCAGTGCCAGCGGAATAACCGTCTGCGAACTTGCCCCGATCAGGAAGCCGCTGCAGAGCCGCGTGGCCTCGGAGTATTTCCCGGACCAGGCGAACGCATCCGACTGGATCGCCCAGGCGTGCAGCATAGGGCCGACGTAGCCTCCCATGAGCGCGCTGGTGATCAGGATCATGACCGCCCGAGGGCGGGATACTGGAGGCAGGCTGGAGAGCATGGCCAGGCCACCGGCCAGCCCTGCCAGCAGCATCTCGTACTGCAGCCCCAGGAATGACCCTGTAATGGTGATGGTGCCGACGGCAAACGCCCCCGAGCCGGCGCCGATCACTGCCCCTGTTGTTGGTTCTGGCATGTATGTCCCCGAAAGAAATGAAAAAGCCGCCAAAATGGCGGCCGTGCTGTGCAGACGTCTGCACTACTGGAAGGTCATTCCAGCGACGGAACGAGCAGCCGCCCCTTTTCCGGCAACTGCGATATGAGCCAGGCCGGCACCGGGCCACCACCGTCGTAGCGCAGTTCCTGACCATCGAGCACCACCTGGCTGCCGATAAGATATTCCGCGAACATGGCCAGCTCATCGCCAGCGGCTGGCTGCAGCACATAGAAGAGCCGGTCCTGACGATGGTCTTCTACCAGCTGCCATCCGCTGCCAACAACACGGGCAACATAGCCTTGCGGCGCGGCCGGCGGCTCCTCGATCAAGGCGCCGTAGGGAATATTGAAGTCGCCCGGCTGTAGGGGCAGCTCAAAGGCTTGGGTCGGGTACAGGAAGAATCCCAGCGCATCTGCCTGGTAGACGGTTATCGAACTCATTACTTACCTTTCAGAAATTTGATAACGGGCGAGCATTGATCACCCGGAGATACAGATCAAATGTGGATGACGGGGTTGAATGCAGTGTGCCGAGGCGCCGTTTCAGCGGTACCTGCCGCGCCTGTTAGCGTAGAACGGGACAAGTTCACAGTCGCTCCCCCTGCATTTACTGCATAGGTCCCGCTGGCATCGACCCACGCTCCGTTTCCACCGAGGCCGTGGACATGGGACTTCAGGGTATCGGCCTTATACGAACCGAGAGCGCGGGCAGCCAAGGTGTCGGCATCGGTGCCGCTGTAACGACGGAACACGTTGCGCAAATCCGGAACTCGGAAGGTGGCCGCATCGACATCAACGAAATAGTGGCCGCCAATGTTGGTAGTCCAGTTCGCCTGCGTTAAGACAAGGCCATTCTCCTGGGCATAGCCCCACAGACCCGCATAGGCCGTCTTGCTCAACGTGCCGCCAACGGCACTGATCTCCGACGCCAGCGGGGTTGTCGTATGTCCATCCATCGGTCGACCGCAAAGGGGGCTGCGATAGCCTGTGAAATAGGCGCTGGCCGACCAGCGCCATACCTCGCAGACTTCCTTCACGATGATCGGCCCAACATCGGCGGTCGGCAGCGCAGTGATGGAATACTGGCGGATCGAGAGAGAGCCGATTAGGCTCTGTATCGATGTGAGCAGCATGGAGTACGAGGAGCCATCCACCGCACCGCCTGCAGCCTCGATGACGCGACTGATCTCCTCCTGCACGTGGTCGAACCAATCGCCCTCCAGGTCAGTCGCGGGCACGCCGGCGACAGCATTGCCATTGGTGAAGCCGGGCTTGCCCGCGCCAAACTTGTCAACGACCTTCGTGGCCGTAGAAATTCTCTTCATGCTGCAGCTCCATAGGAAATGTACAAAACGGTGTGCGCCGGCCGGTAGCGCGCCAGAATGCAGGCCAGCGAGGAATCTCCCCACCGGCGAATCGGCGCGCTACATGGACTGGTCGCGTTCATGGTGCGGATGGTCACGCTGCCCGGCACATTGATTCGCCAGGCATACCGCCACCCGCCTTGGTTCAGTGAAGCGCTGCACATGGAGTTCGCCCGGAACGGACGAAACTCATTGATAGTGCAGCCCGGATAACCGAGCACCTCAAGCAAGTTGATGAAGAAGGCGACCGACTGCCCGCCCTGCCATGCCAGCTTCTGGTGCAAGCGCTGGCGCCGCTCGTCGGGCGTGGGTGCCAGATCCATACACTCATCGGGCAGACCTGCCACGCGCTCCCAGTCCGACAGGAGCTCCGACGTGGTCCGAGGGTCTGCCTCCTCGAGTAGCTGGTCGGCCCGAGCGTCCACCCTGGCCAGTTCATCCGCCTTGGCCAAGAGCAGCTTGGCCAGGCCAGTATCCAGATCTCGGGACCATGCAGGGCCAGACGGCAGCAGCTCCAGCAGTTGCGCCTGGTAATGTTCTGCGATCATGGCCATGTGATCACCCCCAACGTGGCGATGCTTCCTACAGGGTTGATCACATCCGCCGCCGGCGTTGCCAGTGCGTAGTCATCCTCGCCTGCAGCTGAGCTGATGGCCGCCCGCATATGCGAGAGCTTGACGGTGCCGCCGGGGATCGCCTCCCGCCGCAACAGATCGGCCAGCTCTGCCCGGATCGCCTCGCGCGTAGCAGGGGTGTTCGGGCTCAGTTGCGTGAACTGGAAGTTGATCGGCGCCCCGGTCGGCGCGGCCACATACAGCTCCGCCGTGACCGGCCTCTTCGCATCCAGATATGCCTTCACCGCTGCCACGGCCGCAGCGTCAGGAATCGGCACCGCGTCGTTATCGCGCATGAAGCGTACCGTCACGGTACCGGCCCCCATCTCGCCCGGATAGACCCACGCCCGCGTCACGCCCTGCACCTCCAGCGCCCAGGCTTCATAGTCGGATTTGGTACCGCCGTTCGGCGGCTGCTGGATGCGCTCCAGCAAGCGAGCACGCCAGGCATCGACCGTTTCCTGCTCGGTGCCATCGGTGATGCCGGCAGGGCCCACGGTCATGCTGCTATCCAGGCCATCGATGGGCGTGACGAGTTTGAGTCCCACGCCTGCCGCCGTATTCCCTGCCGTCCCAGCCACCACGGCAACGAGCGGAAGTGATCCGGCGCCCACGGCCAGATTGACTGCAGCAGAGGTCTTGTACCGCACTCCGTCCTGACGCTGAATCAGCGTCCCGGCTGGAACAGTCAAGGCCGCAAAGGCGCTCACCGAGGCGAAGCCGACTGACGGCGCCGCCGTCTTCCTAGGTACCTTCCAGATGCTGGCGTATCGTGCTAAGTGATCCTCATCACAGCGGTCGATCATCAGCTGATCCGCGAGCCAGTCCAGATGGCCATGCAGCCCGTCGACCGCACCGGATTGCACCACGGCCAGCACATTGAGCGTGGCCACCGAAAGCCGGGCCTCCGCACCGGTGAGCCGGCCGTTGGTATCAGCGAGCGCTCGCGTTACCAGCTCTCTCAGAGTTGGCCTGTCAAATGGCATTACATCCTCCCTTGATTGATATTCGACCAGGCGAAGTCGAAGCGAAACTTGGCCGGCGCCTTTTTCGGCCGAGTGACGGTGACTGCGAGCCCGAGCCAGCCCTGGCGCACGATCTGCGCGTCGACCTGAATGGAATCCACAACCCCGTCCTGGACGAGCCAGAGCAGTGCCTCCTGCCCGTATTCCCTCGCCTTCGCGACCACCTCTGCCAGCTGCTTTTCCCGCGCCAACAGCCAAAGGCGAGAGCCAATGCGCCGCCCTTCGCCGGCACCGCCAAGGGCATCGCCCCACCACCCGCGCCTCGAGGAGCTGGCATCCGGCAACGGATCATCATCCTCGGCGCGGCGATCGCTGAAGAGTGAGATCAGGATTGCCGTCTTGATGTCGTGATCCGTGGCCAGGTCGCCATTGAGCACAGCGATGTCGCCGCGATGATTGGCGGCGTCCCAAAAGATCTCGATGTCCATTACATCTTCACCTGATCCTTTCCGACGCGGCCGCCTTCCGGATTGGCATGATCGTGGTCGTTGTAGACCGTTCGCATCGCGGACATCTTCTTGTTCCCGTGGTCGCTGATATCGCCGTCGGCAGAGATGCTGCCCACCACCTTGAGGTCTCCGGACATCTTGACCAGGGGCGTGGTCATATCCACCTCGGGCGTGTTCTGGATGCTGATGGGCTTGCCACCACCATCGATCACGATCCCGTTGCGAGTGAGGTGCACCTTCTGGCCCTGGTCGTCATAGATCGCCATCTCGCCGTCCCGCAGGCCGCGCAGACGGAAGCGACGATCATCCACCGCGACGATCACGGAGTGGTCGCGATTGCCACCGATGAAGGTGGATAGAAACTCGGCGCCGGCCTTCGGCACCGAGGTGAAGCCATACTGCTGCACGCGCTCCATCTGGTCGTAATCCTCGCCATCCATCAGCTTGCCGCGAATCAGCTGGATCGCGGCGGCATCGTTGACCTTGCTGACAATGCCTCGACCCAGCATGAGATTGATCTTTGCCTTGAAGTCAGCGGTCGCTTCTCTAATTAATGCCAAGATGTCCATCATTTCCCCAACACGTTGAAACGGTTTTGCGCCGCACCGCCGGCAGGATCCGGGATCTCGGGCAACTGGTCGAATGCGTTACGCGAGACCAGCTGCAGCACCGTTGTCGAGCCGGCCTCATCGAGCTTGAAGTTCGCCGAGGAGATCAACCACCAGTCGTCCAGGCGCATCCAGGGGCACTGGATCCGGACCATCTTGTTGATCTCCCACAGCTCCCCGGTGGCCTCCTCGCGCCAGCCCTGTACCGTCACCGTGACCTTCCTGGCCTTCGCTTCCCGGTTGGACGCCTCCCACTCGGCGCGCTTCTGGCACCGAGCGGCATCAGCCTGGGTCTCGGCAACGATGATCAGTGGACGATAGCGGCCGATCTGGCTGTTCCCGGTTTTACTCGACGGCGCGCGCTTTACAGCGCCCTTGGGCGCGGCGTGAACCACGTCAAAGCGATCGGCGCCAGGAGCCCCCGTCTGCCCCTGCACAGTGATCTCGCTGAAAAGTGCCGCGTGGCTGTTCTCGAACGAAGCCTGCAGGATGTTCTTGCCGTGCTGCAGGACCGTCTCGCATTCGCCACCCAGCCCGGCGCGCGTGATGACCAGGCCGCCTTCGCGGTCGGACACGAACAGCACGCCTTCGGTCCTGGCCAGCTTGTCCAGTGTCCGGAAAACTGTCTCGCCTGCCTGGCAAGCCTGGCGCGGCACCTTACCGCTCACCCGGGTTTTCTTGGGCGGCGTACCCTTCTTGCCCGCCTTCTTCTGCTTGGTGCTCAGGCGCTTGCCGCTCACCGTTTCATCGAAGATCGTGATACCGAAGGGCTTACAAAGCGCCTCGGCGATCTGCTCCAGCGTCTGCCCAGCGAAGGCCGTTGTCGGTGCCGAGCAGTCCACTAGGTCGCCGGCCTTGTCCCGACCCGTCACCTTGATCTCATGGCTACCCTGGTCATACGTCACGGACACGACATCGACGTACCCCGTGATCACCACGTCGTCTCCGATCAGGATTTCGCAGAGTTCGCCGGGGGCGATTACCCAGTCCACCGGCTGCTCTGGCCAGCGCTCAGTAAGAGCCAGCTCGAAGTTACCGGCCAGTTGCTCGATGCTGGTTCGCACGTTGATGCCCTTCCAGCCACCATAGATCTGGCCGCCGACCCGCAAGGTCAGCAAATTGGAATCTGCCATCGTCACTCCGAAACAAATTGAAGGGGGCGCCCGGCCGGCACGAAGCCGGGATGCGCGACCGAGTTGCGGCTGACCAGGTCATCCGCCCTTCCCTGGGCGTACCAGGCATCTCCGTAGAAGTCATGTGCCAGCACGACGGCCGGCCGGACCTGCTGCTGCGTCACCGACACCAGGCTCGGCAGCGCAACCGTATTGCTGGCCAGGTGCTGTAGAGCCACCGTCCGAAGCTGCACCACCGCCTGGCTGGTCGCCTGACTGACCTTGTCCGAAAAAAGGATGGCATCGGCCCGCTGGACGATCTCCGAGCGCAGCACCTGCGCCTCTGCCGTCGTAGCTGGCTGCGTCGTGGCCAGTTCATAGATCCGGTTGGACGTGGCGCCACCGCGCACCAGGTCACTGAAGGCCGTCTGATTGCGCACCACGGCGATTCGTGACGCAGTTGTCGCGTTGACGGCCGAGGCCGAAGACGCCAGCCCCTCGGAGAAGCTGAAGAAGGAGAGCCAGCGCTGCGCACCACCAATCAGCCCAAGCACGCCCTTTGCCAGCGACAGGGGGGCATCCAGGCTGCTGCGCAGGTTCTCAGGCAGCAGTGACGTGAGCACCGACGTCGGATCCGCTCGTATCCAATCCAAAGCACCGAGATCGACATCCGGCAGTGCCATCAGATCATCCACTTGACCCACGGCATCGGCGACTGCGAAGTCCGGAAGGCCGTCCACCGAGAAGTTGTCGGCAAAGTCCTTCTCGAAGGACGCATCGCACACGCCGGCCTGCTCGGCGAGCTTGGCCTCGGTATCCACCGAGGTCTTCGGCTCCTCCTGCTTGCCGGCCTCGAGGAAGGTGATCGAGAACTTCGCCATCCCGCCTTCGCGCGATGACTCGGTAATCTGCACCTCCCCGAACACGGTCACCGAGACCGTGCCGTAGTACGGATGCACCAGCTGGCCAGGGCCCGCCTTCTCGATCGCGGCGATCAAGGCATCGCGCGGGACCATGTAGTCGTTGTCGGCCGCCGGATCACCCAGCACGAAGGCATCCACCTTGTACTCACGTGCCCGCCGTCCCATATCTTCCGCATAGGGAATGTCGCGCTGCGGATATTCGTGCCGTGCAATGCGGCGGCCGGCACTCAGGCTGGATCCGTCGACGTTGAACTTCGCGCCTCGGAAACTCGCCGGGCGCAAGTTATCTCGCCATGCCATGTGGTTTCTCCCTTACATCATGGCCAGGCCGGCCGTGACATCGATGTCCATCGCGTTGCCGGCACGCTTGAGCTCGGTCACCTTCGCCGGCGCGCCTTCCAGTTGGATCTTGAGCGTGCCGCCCACCTCCGTCTTGCCGGCACTGGCGGCCTGGGCGGCCGTGATATTGCTGGCCCGGTCGGTGGCAAAGGTGAACTTGAAGTCCTTCATGGCGTCCGGCATCAATCGGTCAGGCAAGATCGTCTTCAGGATCCCCAGGATGCCGTTGGCCAGCGCCTGCCATCCCTCCAGCCAGACTTGAATCATGCCGCTGAAGAAGTTGACATCGAAGACGCCCTTGATCCGATCCCATGCGCCGCTGACGTAGGAAACGATGTTGTCCCAGTTCTTGTAGATGATCACGCCGAAGGCGACCACACCCGCAATCATCAGGCCGATTGGATTGGCAAGCATCACGCCCCACAGCGCCTGCAGTCCGCTCATCGCTGCCGGCAACATCGTCCAGGCAAAGACGCTCAACTTGACGGCCGCCACACCCAGCGCCCAGCCCAACTGCCCGAAGGCCAGCAACACCGGCGACATGAGACCGCCCAGCATCAACAGCGTGGAGACTGTCGGCCCGAAGGCGCTATTGAGCGACTTGAAGACTGCGCCGACCTTCTGCGCCACCTGCCAGAGGCCTTGGAACAACTGCACACCGATCTCGATGATCGCCGGCAGCTTCTCCAGGAAGGCGTCGAATTTGCTCTCGATCAGGCCACGGTTGGCCACCGTCCATTTCTGGATGTTCTCGAACATCGGCTGCAGCTTCTCGGCCAGCTTCAGACCGAGGAAGTTCTTGATACCCTCGAAGGTGCCCTGCAGGCGCTTCCACATCTTGTCGAAGGAGTCGGCCTGCTGCAGCTGGTCGTCGGTGAAGATCCGGCCATCTGCCGTCATCTGTTCATACTTCTCGCGGATCCCATCAGCACCACGGTTCATGGTGCCCATCATGATCTCGCCGGACTTGCCCATCAGCTCCAGCAGGACCGCCTGCTTGGCAATGTCCTTATTGGAGCCCTTGAAGGCATCGGCAATGCGCTCGATCACCTCCTCGGGCTTCATCCCCTTCAGCTGCGCCATGGAGATTCCCACGCCCGCGAAGGCTTGCTGCTGCTCTTTCCCGCCGGCCAGCGCTAGGCCCATTGCCTTCTTCAGCTTGCCCATGGCGGCGGCGGCGTCTTCCATGGTGCCGCCATCTTCCTTCACCAGCTCGCCGAACACCTGCAGGCGCTGGGCGTTGATCTGGTATTTCTCGGCCAGGTCACCGACGCTGTCAGCGGCCTCGGCCGCTGCGACCCCGAAATGGAGGATCTCCCCGACCGTGCCGGCATACACACCGCCGATCCCGACCGTAGTGACAGCCAGTCCCACCAGCGACTTGGACAGTGCGCCGACCGCGGATTTGACCTTGCCCAGGCCCGTGGCGTCGTACAGCTTGCCAAAGGCCGAGTGCAGATCGCCGGCCGGCTTGATCATGCCTTCCAGCTTGGCGCCGATCTCATTGAGGGTGGTCGAGGCCTTGTCGATGGCCGAGATCACCAGCTCTGTTTTTGTCTGTTGCGTTCCCATTCGATTCTCGCGGGCAAAAGAAAAGCCCCGCCGGGTTTCCCAGGCGGGGCTTGTCAGAGTTGCGTTACGTCAGGAGAAGAGGATACCGAAGAGGCCAATCACAAAGCGCAGACCGATCCAGGCGATACTAGCTACCAGGATCAGCCCCAGCACTGCAGGAATCAGCCCGATAGCACCGGCACCGAATGCCAGCAGGCCGACCAGACCTGTCATGCGACCGGGCACTTCCTTCTTAGGTTTGGCGGGTTTTTCCATCAACCCATTCTAACAGAATGCCCTGACCGTCAAGACGAGCCCTGCATCCGCTGTTGCGCCTTGATCACCTCACTGGCCTCATTGGCCCAGAAGTCCAACTCCCAGCTATCCATCTCCCACATCTCGCTCGGCGGAAAGTGGTAGAAGTGCGCGATCAGGCCGATGGCGTCACGCCAGTGCCACGTACCAAAAAAGGCGCCACCTTCCCCACCAGCTCGATCACATCGACCGCATCCAGCTCATCCAGCGTGTCCGCCGGTAGGCCATTCATCTCCGCGATAAACTTCAGCGCGCCACCGAACTTCCCGTCCGAGGTCTTCGGATCAACGCCCTTCATCTCTTTGGCCTTCAGGCGGCGCAGTTTCAGGAAGGTGATATCGGATCCGTCCGCTGCCTTGATCGGGAACGCCAGGTCGTAGCGATCTTCCTGCACCACCGTGATGCTGCCTGCGGGCACTGGGGCGGTACCGTCGCCCACCGGCGCCCCTGCCGGCGTGCCCATGGAAGGCGGCAGAGTGGGCGATGGTGCAGACGTCTGCACAGGGCCGGCGGTCGGGCCGTTCGGTTGGCGCTCGTAGAATTGATCGTAGCTCATGCTTGCTCCACCGGTGCGCCGATGAACTTGAGCGATGCCTTACCATCGCCCGCCTGAGGACTGATCGGCGATTCCAGACCAGCACCGCGCTGGATGAACTGCTGCCCGGAATCGCATTCGAAGACGATCGAGCCATTGGTCATGGCGTTCAGGCCGACGATATCCGTATCGGCGTTCACCGCGATATCGCATTCGATTTCCGAATGCACCGGCGTCTCCGTCCAGCCGAGGAAGCCGTGGTCGCCCACGACCGGCTTGCGGGTGACCCCGCCCGGATTGAGCTTCGCCGTGCCGGGGAGGCTGGCGATACTCGCACCGTTGACGCGGATAAACGCGCGTCCAAAATACTGAGATGGCATGTAAGCCTCCTATTAAAGACGGAACTGGACCTGTGCTGCGAACACCCGGAACTGGTTGACCAGATCAGGCGGCAGGCGCACGTCCACTCGGTTGCGATCGTTCTTGTTGCGGACCACCAGCAGATCCGACTTGAACTGATCAGGGTTTTCCATGATGCCGGCGTCCACCCAATCCAGAGCCAAGGCGATCAACTCTGCCTTGATGTCCTTGGGCGCGGCCACCGCCTGGCCTGGCGCCACCGGCGTGGTGTCATCCACCAGCTTGTGACGCGGGAAACGCTGGGCGATGCGCGCACGCACCTGGTAGCGCATCAGCGACAGGGTGTACATGGTCTCGATGTCCCGATAGCTCGGGTCAACCGTCCCGGACGCATTGGTCTTGTAATTCGTCACCGCGCGCTCGATCACCACGTTGCCGCCGTTGTCCACCACGGTCGTCGCGCCGCCATAGGACAGAATGTTGTTACGCTCGGAGCGCAGCCACCGCTTCGCGGCCGGCGCCGGCAGACGCGTGGGCAGCACCAGCGTCTGCAGCGGACGGGCCGGGTCGATCGCCAGGTAGTACGCCGAAACCGCACCGGCTAGCACTGCCTTCTCCCACACCGGGCCCGGCTCACCACCGGTTTCGCAGGTCCACAGCGTGATGTGCGAATTGTTGCGCGCGGACAGCAGCGTATTGAGGGAGCCCACCGTGCCGCGAACGGCCGAATGGCAATGGCCATCGTTCTGGTACAGCGGTCCCCAGCGGTTGTTCAGCTCAGTCTCCATCAGCGCCAGGTTCGCGGCATCGTTGAACGGCATGATGATGGTGTTGTACTGCACCGCGCCGATGTTGGCCAGAGCGGTCGCAATGCTCGGATCAGCCGTACCACCGCTCATCTGGACGATCGCCACGCCCAGACCGGCCGGAGTCGCCTCGGACATCGGGTAATAGTTCAGCTGCATCATCAGATCATTGGTGAGCGTGCCCTTGTGGCGCGCAGTGACGGTCACCACGCCGGCAGCGCTGGCAGCGGTCACCACCAGATCCGGCTTGGCGTTGATCGCAGCAGCCAGAGCAGCAGCAATGACTGCAACGGTATCGGTGGTAGCAACCGCGACCTGCACCACGTCTTCGCCGATATACAGATTCAGCGTGCCCCCCTGCGTTGCAGATCCGGTAATCGTGATGGTGCCAGTCGCCGCCGTGCCGGCGCCGTTGTCCGGGATCGGGACGATCCAGGTCTCGATGGTGTCGGTGACGTCGAAGAGCGAGGCAATCATCGCCGCGCCAATCGAACCACGACCGAAGGCAGCGATACCCGCCGTCTTGCCGCTCACCTGCAGAGGAACGTTGGCAGCGCCGGTACCGGTGGCCAGCGACTGGCCGATCAGCAGGATGCGCTGCGGCATGTTCACCGGCGAGCTGATCGCCTTGCTGTTGTCGAATTCGACGTACTGGCCAGGCGTGAGCAGATCCACCGGGATCTGGTTGAACGAAATGGAACCGTCACTCATTGCTCACCTCCACCATCTGCAACGCCACCAGCTTCACCTGCTGCCTGCGGCTCGGTGCTGACATCGCCGTCGGCGAGTCGACGGATCCAGAAAGCATCGTTCTCATTGACCTCGGTTTCGCCCGCGACCTCGCGGTACGTGACGGGGTCGCGAACGGTCCTCCCTGGTACGGGATAGATCTTCATTGCGTTGCTCCTATTGTGGGAAATTGATTGTTGCAGAGGCGTCAACCTGACCGTCCGGCCCGACCGGCAATGGCGGATCATTGCGCGGCGAGGCCATGTCAATCTCGACGGCCACCTTCTGCAGGTCGTCGCCCTCGACACTCGGCTGCCAGATGTAGACGCATTCATAGGTCATCGTGAGGAGCGCCGCCTCGAGGTCGGCTGCGCTCTCGTAGTCCGGCTGACTCCCCTTGTACCGGAGCGACTGACAGATGCCACCGAGGTAAGGATCCGTGATCAACCGCTGCTCGACCACGTCCGCCAGGTCATCCAGCACATCGACCACAGCCGCACCATTCAGGGCATACAGTTGCACGTAGACCTGCACCGTGCGCTGCTCCTGGTACTGGTCCGACAGATCCTCGGTGACCTCGGCACCGGTGATGATGTTGGCGAAAGGCAGATCCTCCGATCTGGCCGCACGGGTACGGGCCAAGAACAGCTTCTCCAGCAGCGGATGCCCCGCCAGTTTCTCCTGCACGGCCAGCCGGATTTTCTTGCGGGTATGCATGTCAAGCCTCCGAGATCAGCACTTTCATCAGTTCACCGTCGTCGACGCGTCGGGGGATCTGTCGCACGCGGTAGCGCACGCTACCGACCTGGATGAAATCATCCTCATCCAGGCCGATCAGCTTGCCGGCGGGGTACGTCAGCTCGGCGACGTTCGCGACGACGAGATGCTCGGACAGCGCAAACACATCCGGCGCATCGACGAGGCCCATCGTGGTCTGCTCTGCTCCACCGCTGGGCGCCCAAACAACGGGCTTGCCCATATCGGCGAAGAAGACGTCCAGATCTTCGGCGAACACGGCCGCTTACTGCGCTTCGGCAGACTTGACGGACGGGTCGGTGACCACACCCAGGCCGGTCAGCTGCTCGATGGTGGCCTTGTCCTTCTTCTCGTCCAGCTCGATGGTGGCGCCGGCCGGGTAGACCGTGCCGTTATGCTCCAGCTGCCAGTTCACTTGCAGTTTCATGTTGACTCCTATTCAGGGATGAAAAACAGGCCCGCCAAGGCGAGCCGCAGTTTGGATCCAGCCACGCCGCTTATGCGACGACGTTCTGGAAGAAGTAAGACAGGTCCGGGGCGCTCACCACCTCGGTGACGCGCTCGCCAGCACGGGTCTTGTAGCCGCCTTCCAGGCCGCCGAAGTCCTTGCTGTAGATCGTGTCCGAGATGCGCTCGCCGAACTGGGGAGTGAAGCCCCAGGTGGTGGAGCGGCTCGCCTCGGTCGGCGTCTCGCGGTAGGTCAGCGCGCAGTGCTTGCCCCAAGCACGCTGATAACTCGCGGTCTGGCCCTTCTTCGCGGTGTTGACGAAGGCCTCGCCCACCTGAATCTCATCCAGCTCCAGTGCATCGGCCAGTTGCTGGCGCGAAACGCCGCCGGACATGCCGCCCTTGCCGTTCACGTAGTCGATGGTCTTCGGGTGCAGGATCAACTTGGTCCAGGCGGCTCGGCCGATGGTCATCACGTTCGGACGCATCACCGGCACATCGAGCGCGGTCAGGAGCGCCGTGATCGGGTCAGAGTTGCTGTAGTCGGACCACTGCGAGGTGCCCGACAGGGTCAGCTTGTTGACGTGGTTGGCGGGAGCGAACACGGTATTGGCCACGCGGACCTCGCGATCCAGGAGGATCAGCTTCATGACGAACTCCGCCGCGTTGGCGATGGGATCCACGCCCTCGGGGGCGTTCTTGATGTCCACCACCGGCACGACCTCGTCTAGGCCGTATTCGAACACGCTGGCCGGGATCAGGTCCCCGATCGACTCCACCTGGTTCGGGGCGCTCTTGCGGCCGACGCGAGTTTCGGGGACGGTGAACTGGTCCGCCATGTTCTGGCGCATGTACTTGAAGTCCTGGGCGCCCACCGGCACACGCGGCATGACCGAGTCGGCGATCAGCTTGGTGTTGCTGTAGGCAATGACGATCGCGCGAATGACCGCCGGATTGATGGGAAACGGTGCTGCTGCACTCATGCTTGGCTCCTAAATTGGAATGGGAATGAAAGAGGCGAACGGGACCAGGAAGCCTTAGCCCTGGATCATCTCGGCGCCGACGTACACGCTGCCGATGTCGCCCAGGACGCCCGAAACCTCGGCATAGCCGATGATCCGGGCATTGACACCGGCGGCCGGAGCAGCGGCGATGGCGCGACCGAGTGCGTCCGAGGTCAGCGGCTGGCCACGGGTAACAGGGCCGCCGAACTCGATCTCGGCCGGGCCGCTGCGCACGATGTCGGCGCGATCGCCGGCAGCGTAGGCAAAGCCTTCAGTGACGCCGATCATCAGATCGGTGGAGGCCGCCGCCTGCTTCACGGAGCCATCGGTGGCGCCGTAGCAGACGATGCGGAACTTGGCCAGGGCGGTTTCGGCCGTGTAGTTGAGTACGGTATTGGGGACGCGCATTGCGGTTCCTTTCGATGAATTGGAGGAAGTAGGCCGTCCGCCGATCAGGCTGCGGACAGTTCGGTATTGGCGCGGGCCGCCGCCTGGGCATAGGAAATGCGGCGACCGGCGTTGCTTTCTGCCGTCACGATCTCCTGCGCACGTGCGGCGATCGCCTCATGGGTCGGCTTCTTCACCGAGGTTGCCTGCGGATCGTCGGTCGGCTTCACCGGATCAGGTGCATCGCCTTTCAGATTGGTCGCCATGGCGGCCAGCTTCGTCTTCTCGGCGCCCAGCACCTGGGCGGCGGCTTGGTCCGGAGTGGTCTTGCCGTCCGCCTTCAAGGTCGAGATCAGGGCTTCATGGCCCGGCATCGAGTGCGCCTCGATGCCCAGGATGCGCTGGCGCTCGCTGGCGGCACCCTCGGCCATGAAATCGGTACGCAGCTGCGCATACAACGGGGCGTGATCGCGCTCCAGCGCTTCACGGGTCAGAACGGTTGCAACGGGGTCGGGCATTTCATTTTCCTCATGGATAGGATCGTGGCTCTTCGCAGCACCGGCGCTGGCCACAGTTGGAGAAGTACTGCCGCCCAGCGCACCACCGGCGCCGGCTGCAGTATTGGATTTCGCCGCGATTTGAGCGACGCGACGCGCTGAAAACTGGTTTGGATCGGCCGCCATCTGCTGCACGATGGCGTCCACGGTGGCCATGCCATCTACCAAGCCGGCGTCAACCGCCTGCTGACCGATGAACACGCGGCCATCGGCCATGTGCTGCACCACATCCTCGGCAGCAACGCCCCGGTGATCGGCTACGGCATCCACAAAGACCGAGTAGATGTGATCCACCTGGTCCTGCAGGTACTGCTTACCTTCGGCGGTGAGCGGGGCCACGCTGGAGGCGATCCGCTTATAGCGGCCGGCCGTGATCTCGGTGGCCTGGCCACCGGTCGCGCGCGGGCTGTAGTCATGCGTCATCACCACGCCGATGCTGCCGACATTGACGGTCGGGCCGCTGATGTAGACCGCGTTGGCGGCAGAGCCGAACCAATACGCAGCGCTGGCCAGCGTGCCCTCGGAGACGGTGACGATCGGCTTCTCGGCCGACAGCTCGCGGATGGTGGCGGCCAGCTCGGGCGTACCCAGCACGCTGCCTCCAGGCGAGTCCACCGCCAGCACCAAGCCGCTCACGCGCGGGTCGGCGATGGCCGACTCGACCTGCTTGATGAGCAGCTGGGCCGAGGCGCCGCCGCTCACGCGGGTGAAGAGATTGGCCTTCGGTGCGATCACGCCGTCCACCGACAGGACCGCGACACCGTTATCCCGGATCTCGTAGTCCTGCTGCTCGCTCGATAGGGGCCGATTCAGGCGCGCTTCGATGGCCTCGATGTCGATCTTCTCGCCGCGCAGATGCGTAGCGTAGATGCCCTGGATCTCGCACAGCTTTTCCGGCTGAATCGCCCAGGGACTGGTGAGGATTTCGATCAGTTTCATGACTTGGAAGTAAAAAGGGCCCCGCAATGCGAGGCCCGTCAGGGTTCAAGAATCAATCTGGATCCGGCGGCAAATCCGGCGGAGGAGTGCTCGGCGCCGCGTCCAACAGACCGCCTTCGCGGCGCATCCGCTGTTCCTTCACGCGCTGCTTGTGCTTGGTCTCCCAGTCGCCGCCGTCGTAGGCCGCCACTTCTTCCTCCAACGTCGTCACGCCGATATCGACACGCTTCTCGATGGCACTGGCTTCCTTCAGCGGGTCCAAACTGCTGGGACCGTCGCCCAGCCACACCGCCTGGCACCAGGCACGGCGCAATCCGGCGTCCGCAAAGAAGCCAGGCGCGCTGAGGCGGCCGATGGCGACCGCCTCGGCAAGCCAAGTCTCATAGATTGGCTGGCAGAAGTTCGACGCCAACCAGGCCCGGCGCACCCGGAAGAACTTCCAGGCATCCAGCATGGCCGCCCGCGCCGCGCTGTAGCTGGCCGTGTAATGCTTGATCAGCACTTCGAACGGCAGCTCCAGGTTGACGCCGATCTGGCGGAGGATCGCCATCACGAACGGATCGAACTGGGCATTCGGCCGGCCGGGATTGGCCGTGTTCACCTTCTCGCCCTTGGCCAGGTCGATAATGGCACCGGATTGGAGCGCCAATTCCGGCGCGGCCTTCTCTTCCTGGCCGTAAAGTTCTACAGGCTGATTCTGGTCTGCCTCATGCTCGATGAAAACCGTGAACATGCCCGAGACGACGGCGGCCATGATTTCGGCCTCGGTGTAGCGATCAAGCTGCTTCAGCGGCTCGATCACCGCCGCCAGATAGGGCTCACCACGATGCTGATCGGGTCGCAACCGCTTGAACAGATGCACCACATTGCGCCGCCCAGTCTGGGAGCCTCGCGCGGCGATCCGTGTGAAGGACAGCTTCTTGCCCATCCGGACACTGCCCGGATGCTGGTCACACACATGCACCGCTGCCATGGCGCCGTAGCCATCAAGCTCGATCCCACCGAAGACATTCCCTTTTCCGAGCAGATCGGGCGGAGTCGCGACTCGATCCCCCTCGATCAACTGGACCTTCGTCGCATACACGCAGTTATCCACGCGGTTCGACGGCAGCACAGCAAAGGCGTCGCCGTTGACCAGCGCAGAGCGCAGTGCAAGGTCCTGGAGGTCGTAGAAGATCTGCGTACCGGTGGAATCGCACTCAAGCGCGTTCTCTGCCCACAGCTGGAACTCGCGGGTGACCGAGCGCTGCCAGGCTTGTACCTGGTCATCGCTCATGCCGAGGAGATCGCCATCAATGGACGGCCGCATGGCCAGGCCAGTACCCACGACGTTCGTCACCACCGTATTGATCACACCGCCGGCCAGCGGGGCATTGCGCATGAGATCCCGCGAGTTCTCTCGCAGCGTGGCCAAATCGGGCAGAAGGTCGTCGTCGGCACTCTTGCCCGAGGTGAACCAATTGCGAAAGCTTCGCCGACTGCGATCAGCCCCCACATACGATCCCGCGATCGCCATGTGTGCGCGGGCCTGCATCCGTCGCGTGCCAGCGACGGGATCGAAGTACGAGACCACCTTATCGATCACGTTGGGCGCCAGCTGCAGCTTGCCTCGGGCGTTCATTGCGGCACCCCATAGCTGATGTTCAAACCGCGACGGCGGCCGCTCGCGGCGGCGGAGAGTTGCGCCACAATGCCCTGCCAGTAGGTGATCTGCTCCCTGATCACAGCGGCATCGGCGCGACGCAGTTTTCGGGTACCGATGCTGTACTCCTGATTCTGCGAGACGGCCAGGCTGGCGGCCAGCCAAGCGGCGAGTTGTGCCTGGGCTTGATCCAGAGTGATACCGGACATATCGTTTCCTATCGTTCAATCCCGCGCGAGCGGACCCGCCGCCCACCAGAGGACGGCGGCGGCATCGGTGCAGGTACTTGCACCCGCGCGGGTGGATTGTTGATTTCTATCGACTCGGATGGGCCGGCCGATGCCATGGGCGCCGGTGGCGGCGATGCGAACATGTCAGCGACTGAAGGCTGTACTGCGGCCTCAAGGCGTTCCCACATCCGCTCGGTATAGCGGTGCAGGTCAAGCATGTGCGCAGAGAACATGGCCAGCACCGTGCAGTCCAGCACCTCGTTGCGTTTGCGTAGCGGCACCCAGCGATACTGCTCACCGGAGGCCGTGCGCACCTTGACGCGTGCTTCGGCTGTCAGCTGGTGGTAGAACTCGGCGGGCAGATCCTGCGAGAAGTGCAGGCAACCTGGCCCCGACACCGTCACGTTCAACCGCCCGAAGATCAAATCCTTTGCCGTGTCGGTACCCACAAGCCAGAGCCTGATGCCGTTCTTGATTACCTGGCCTGCAATGTTCACGTCCTGCAGGGACGAGCGCCCTTTCACGGGCCCGCCGAGGCGAGAGTCGCCCTTGCTGGCAAAGCAGCGCCGACCCTTCGCCTGCTGCATCCGCGCCCAGGCATAGGCCTGGTGCGTGAAGTGGCCACCAGTATCGATGGTGTACCCCTCGACGCCCAGCGTCCCGCCCGCCATGTGCTGAAACCGCGTCTCCATATAGAAGGACAGCTTCTCCCAGTCAGCCGGTACCGCCGGATTCGCCGCCAGGACCATGTAGTCGACCACCCACATCTCCTCGCCGCGTCCAACCGCCCAAACCACCACCTCGAAGCGGTTGTCCTGGACGTCGATCCCCGCCACCAGCACCAGGCCGCCCATCTGGACCACGCGAAGGGGGTACGGCTCTGCCCGCTGCATCAACGCATGGATGTCAGCCTTCTCGACATCCTCCTCCCAGGTCTCGCCCAACGTCGTGTTGACGAAGGTCTGCAGCTCCGACTTGTCACCGGTCTTGGCCTTGCGCTGCGCCGACAAGAATTCGTCCACGATCTGCGCCCAGCTGGTCTGCGGGCTGTAGGCCGTCCAAACATGGAAGGCCACTTTCTTCGGTACCGGGATCCGGGCGCCATCCGGCGCGTGAAAGCTGCCATCACCGTCATCGATGTAGGATCCGTCCTGCGCGATCCAGCGGCCCTGCCCCCACGCCTCCAGATAGTCCGCCTGGGTCATCTGCCCGTCGCACAGATCACACATGTGCATCACGGTCGACGGATCGTCATTGATCCACTTCATCCCGAAGGACTTATCCTTGCCACCCCAGCGCAGGGTGATCATCTCGCCGCAATGCTTGCAAGGGATGTGCCGCTTGAACTGCAGGTCGGCCTGGTCATGCCGCGCCTCGATCAGCGAGAGCCCCTTCAGCTTCGGGGTAGACCCGCCAATCAGCTTCGGGAAGGTAGCGCCCTCGATGCGCTTGCGCGCCAGGGTGATCGGGCTGCCTTCCTTCTCCACGTTCTGGTCGAAACCATCCACCTCGTCCAGGATCGACACGTCGACCGACAGGCGTCGGTAGTTCTTCGCGGCCTTGCCGCCCCGCAGGTGCAAGACCGAAGTCAGGAACTTCTTCTGCCGCAAGGTGTTTGCCTTGCTCTTGGCCTGGAAGCTCGGGAATACCTTCATCATCGCGGGCACGTCACGCAGCATCGGTTCCAACTCGGTCTTGCAGAACTCGTCGCTGTCGTCGTCTGTCGGTTGCCACAGCGCCTGGTTGCGCCGCTTGTGTTCGGCGAAGTAGCCGACCGCCGCCAGGATCATCTTCGTATAGCCGACCCGGGCCGACTTCATGAAGGTGACTTCTTCGATCTCATCATTGGACATCGCGTCCATGATGGCGACCTGGTAGGGATACGCTTCCCACGCCTGCTCGACATAGGACGACTCGGCCGACAGGTAAAAATTCTTGGCGGCCCATTCCGACAGCCTCATTGGCTCAACGGCCGCCAGCGATTCCAGGCCCGCTGCGATCGCGCGTTCAATCTCCTTCAGATCCATCTTCGAGGTCGCTTTCTGCGGCCTCGCTATCATCTTCGTCGTCGAGGTCCGCTAATTTGATGGCGGCCGCATGGTTGCGCGCCTTGACCAGCTCGCGCGTGATGAAGTCCAGATCATCCGCAGAGAGCTGGGAGCGCCGTTTCAATTGCACCGGCACCGCTTCCAGGATGCCAGCGATCTGCCGGCCGACCTTCGAGAGCACCTGCTCCAGGAGTGCGACCGGCGCCAGCTCGCGTCGCGTGACCGCGTTCTGCATCTCCACCTTCTCGCGCTGTGCACGCGCGAGCGCGGCGCGCTCCGTCGCCAGATCCAGCTCGCCAGCAGCGAATCGGCCGGCGGCCTGCTCGCGCAGGTTCGTGCAATACGCTTTCAGCCAGACGCCAGCCGGCTCACCGGGCTGAAGAATGCCGCGCGTGAGGAGTTCGCTGACGGCTGGCTGGCTGATTCCGACCAGCGCGCCGAACGCGGCCTGAGTCGTCTTGGCCTCCAGATCCATCACATAACCCCCTAGGGAAAATTTTGTAAGTAGTGCGAAATCGGGGCGCGAATTACCCTCGCCAGCCGAGGCCCCGGAAGTACCTTGAAAAAAATATCACCCGAGCAACACCGCCCTACCGGGCCGAGGCCAGGGCCGCGTCGATGGCCGCGATCAGATTCTTCGCAGAGCTCGTCTTGACGGCGGCCTGCCCGATGTCTCCGAACGGGAATCGCTTCTTGTATTGCACGCGGTCCGCATAGCTGACGATCAGCTGCACATGCGTACCCTTGCGCTGATAGATTCCCGCGACACCTTTGACCTTGCCACTGAAGACATCCTTCCGAGCCAGCAGCTTCTTGATGGCACCTCGCGTCATGTTGCCGTACTGGTTCAGCCGGACGCCTTTCGGTACGACGACAGCACGCCGAGCGGGCGTGCGCGTTCCACCGGCCACCTGATACTGCAGATACTTTTCCTGATCATCCTTGATGAACACCTTAGCGTACTGCTTCTGCTTGGTGGCCGGCTCAACGGCAAACGCCTTCATGGTGAACGGCGTCGGGCGATCGAGGTTTTCCGGGAGCGCCTTCCCGAGTGCGACTTGAGCATCCTTGGCTGTTGCAGTCAGGCCCTTCGCAATTCCAAAGGGAAGCTGCTTGCCCGCTTTCTTGAACTTCAAAGCATTGGCGAGCAAGTCATGCTTGACCGAGGCGAAGATCATCAGGGCTCCTGAAAAGAATGTGCAGATGTTTGCACAGTGGTGGCGGGCTTATGGCAGCCGCCTTGCCCTTCCTTCTATGAAGCCAAAAAACAAAAAGCCCCTCATGCAAGGGGCCGTACACTAGTTCGTTGAATCGGCTTATCGAATCATCCCTTCCAGCACCGCTTCCAACACAGATGCCTTCAGGAAATAGGCAAACTCTTTAAGGGTGTCAGCGTCTTCAGAGGATGGGACCTCGCTATGCCCCAATGGATACGTGGCGTAGATGATCCTGCCTGTAAAATCGAACTGGAGCTCGTAAACTGGGCTTTCGCAAGAGGCATGATCTTCATGGAAGAATTTGAATGCCACCGCCGCCTGTCGGCCAGCTGTCAAAAATGTGTTTGTGTGCAGCTGGACCTCGCCCACCTGCGTCTCAAGGACATAGGGGTAGGAGCCAATGCTCACCAGGCAAGCGTCCTCGATCAAGTCAGCTGCCACCCCGGTTGGGTGCGACAGCGCCGAAACGAGACCGCGGCCCAACTCATCCAGAGCTTGAAAATCGAGCAATCGGGCCCCGACGGTCGACGCCGCTTGATGAAACTTGCTCTCTACTGCCATGACATTCCCCTTGGTTGTATGCGAGCGGAAATAATAGCAACAACCTGCCCCTTCTGGCTTCGAGAACGAAAAAGCCCCGGAAAATTTCTTTTCTAGGGCTTTAAACGCAACTGCGTCGAGTTTGGCGAAAATATAAGGCAACTGTCCCAGACACGTCAACAGCTTTTTCCGGCTGTGGATAATTCCGCTGGTGCGGGGATGATCCCCTGCTCAATAAAGTGCCGCGCGAGCCGCTGGTGCGCTGCTGCCTCCAACTGCCGCACATGACTGCGAACTACGGCGCTCGCACGATGGTACGTGGACTTGGAACACCCAAACGCCGCTGCGAGGTCACGTACCGAAACCTTAGTCTTGATGTGATTCGCAAACTGACGGGCCAACAATCCATCTACCGCCATGGCGGGAACATTCTGGAGAGCCGGCCGCAGCCAGTCCGAGAGTTCCCTTATCGCAGCAGCCCGCTCATGTGAGAAAGCATATCGACGCGCGCCATTAACATCCTCGTATTCCGTCGAACCAAAACGCGCACGTACGACCATCGCCTCAATCCTGGGCAGATGGTGATTCACAGCAGCCACGATCATCGCGCACTGAGCACGGATCTCATCGTCGGTCAGCCCGGAGAAATCGATGCTACCAGCAGGCGTCCCCTTCAATGCCGAGAACCATTCCGCTTGCCCAGGCGTCAACTGGCGACCCGGCGCGTCCAGATCGATGGTCGCCATCATCTGCAAGAGCATGGAACGCGTCACACATCCTTGACGCGGCTCATTCGAGATCACCAGGAACGCTGTGTGTAGTGCGTGGCCGACATCACGGAAGATCGCACCCTTATTTGCCTCAATTGCTACCAGCATAATTTTTCCCTCACTTGTTGCTGTTATTGCCGGTCGATGCCGGCGGCTGTTGCTTGCCAGGCCACCGATTCATGACGCGCAGCTCTTTGCCGCTCGATTCGATGACGATTTCGATATAGACGGGCGGTAGCACTATCTCGCGTTCCTGACTGATCCCGAGTTCGTCCCAGTAAATCTCAACGGTTCCGCGCTTCTGTGGAGTCCCAATGTGCGAACCATTCTCCTGGGCGTAAAAGACCGCTTCCCCTCGGAGCGACCGCCTTATCTGGCGATCAACCGGAAGCAGGCCATGCTCCCTTCGGAGGTCGTCGATCATGCTGGCGACCATTGGCATTTCCTGACGCAGATCGCTCATCCGACTAACCTCCCCTCGAACAAAAAAAGGTTGGCGGCAAGGTTGGACGGCGCAAAGCCAATACCCATGCGGCTTTGCCAACCTCCTAACCTCGCTAACCTACTTTTGAATGGATTTGAAAATAAAAAAAGGAAAAAGAAGTCCCTACGCGTGCGCGCGTATGCGCACGTGTGCGTGAGAATGTGCAAAAAAGGTTGGGAGGTTGGCGAAGCCGCTATGGTGGCGGCTTTCAGCCGTCCAACCTTCAAAATGAAGGGTTGGACGAGGTTGGGAGGTGAGACGAAAATCATCGCCTTTTCCGCACGCGCAACTTGCGCGCACGATCCCTGGCAGGATGATACTCGGCAACACATCACAACGCTAGAAGGGGATCGCATAATCGCCCTCCTCTGCCATCTTTGGCTCGACAACAGCCGGCTTCGGACGCACGTAAAAATACTCCCGCGCCCCGTTTGGATCACGCTCCTTCTCCCATCCCAGCTTGCGCATACACGCCGAGATGCGCATGGTTTCGTTCTTCGACTGCGAGAGCTTGCCGATCTCGATGTGCAAGGCCCGCGTAAGCAGCTCGCGCGCCGTCACACGATCCAGCTTACGAACACTCAAGGAATTACCATCGGCATCAATTCCTTCCACGTAGTCGTACAGCCGTCCGATCCATTGGTCCGGGATCTCGCGGTCGTCCTGCGCCGGCATGATCAAGCGGACATCCTGGTCACGCGTGGCATACCACTTAACTCCCCTGCGCCACATTGCGACAGCTTCGCCGAACAACTGGTCCCTCACCTCGGCCAGGCCTACCGTATCGACGCGGCCACATTTCACCGGCCAGAACCGTCGGCTGCCTGTCGGGTCTTTGAAGTACTGCCCTTCGTTCGTCGTCGCAGCAAAGAGCGTGCGCCGAGGAAGGTTGCGCATACGCCTGCCATACGGCTCGCGAAATCGGTCCTTCTTACTCGACATGAATGCCTTAACCGCCGTCACTTCTGATCGGTTGAATTGCTCCAACTCAGCAACCTCATACAGCAGGATGCCCTGGATCGACAGATAGCCGTCTTTCTCCCCCATCCGGAAGGGAGTGTCCGCGTACCAAGCCCCGCCCAGCACCTCCAGCGCCGTGGACTTACCCGCGCCCTGCCCGCCCTCAAATACCGGCGCGCAGTCATGCTTGATGCCGGGTACGTAAGCACGGGCCGCGAGGCCGACAAGGAACATCGTCGAGACCAGGCGCGTGTAGTCGGAATCTTCCGCTCCCCAGTAGCGATGGAAGGCATCCGCCACGCGAGGCTTGCCGTCCCACTTCGCCTCACACTCGGACATGTAGTCCGTAACCGGATTGAATGCATGGCGGCGAGCGACCTGCGCCACTGCCTTCTCGATTTCACCGATGCTCGATACGATCAGGCCGTAATGCTGACCAAGGAACAGGCCCAGGAAGAAGTCGTCACTTTCCGTCCACTCACCGGGCTCAGACTCCCAGGGTGGATCACGCCGCTTCATGAGCAGCTCAGAAAACTTGTCGAAGGCCACGATCCCGTGCAGGTCGGGATCATGGGTCAGCGCTAGGAAGACGTTTTCCCGGCAAGGCTTCACACCGGTCGCCCCATAGAGCATCATCGCCTTGATCTGCGCGCGGTCCATGCTGCCTGCGCTAGCCGGACGTTGGGGTACATCCTCTGGCGTAGGCGGCGCATCGACCCATGCAGGCACGCTGTCATCGCTGACCGCTGCTGGCGATGCGGGCGCTGCCGCCTCCTCTACAGACTTGGCCACCCAAGCAGGCCGCACGTGGGCAAGCCACGCACACACATCCTCTTTCGTTCCGCCCGCAGCAATCAGATCGGCCACATCCCAACCATCCTCGACCTCGCCTGGAGGAGGAATATCGACGAATTGGATCGAGCAGCCCTGGGAAAAATTCAACTCGGCCACCGCTTGCATCGCAACCATACCCGGCTGCTCGACTTCTGGCTTTATCTCGCCAGCCTTCGCGTGGTTCTCTTTGTAGCGCTGCGCATCGGCATCTGCCCATAAGAGCAACGAACGGCCGGCTAGCAGCGACCAATCAACTTTCTTGACCGCCTTCCCACCACCAGGCCAAGACACGACATCCCACGCGTCGCCCACAGCGGCCCTAGCCGCGTCAGCGCACTTCTCTCCCTCTACCACCAAAACAGGGAAGCCTTCCCTGAGCGGTTGAGGAAGGTAAAGGGGCCGTGGCTCACGCCACTGAATCCAATGCCATTTCCTATTGCCGGTGTTCTCATCCTGCGCGTAAACGCATGGCAAAACTTCCTTGCCACCGTCCGATGTGACGAAGCGACAAACGATGCCTAAAAGCTGCCGCTGCTGGTCCCGATACTCCCAAACCATCTGCGGCCGTCCTCGCACTGGATGAGCGACGGGATACGGTAACGCCGCCTCGGGAATAGGCAGAATCGGGCACCAGGAACTAGTGGATTTCTTCTCCTTCGGAGGTGCTCCTACCCCTTTGCCGGCTTGCGCAGGCGCTGATTTCTGTGGCAAATAGGGAGTTCCGTTAGGAATTCTCTTGACCTTATCTGCGCCGTGAATAGCGATGCCCAGCTCGCGAGCGAGGTGAGCACAAGCTTTCCCTTGGGAGATGGATTCCTTCGCCGCGTAGAGCGAGATAGGATCACGGCCGGCTTCGCCGTCCATGGAAAAATCAGACCAAAAACCAGCTTTGTCGCCTTTCAGGCGAACACGCAAGGATTTGCCGGCTTCGCCGGAGAGGGAACCAATGCAGAACTCGGCGCCGTCAACAACGCCGTTTGGAAACCATTGAGCCAGCAGCGAATCCAGCGAGGCCAGCGCGGCCGCATTGACCGCATCGAAGTCCTCAAGCTCCACTCACCGGCTCCTGCTCGTGGCTGCAATAGATCTGGAACATGAGCGCCATGAGTTCCTGCATAGTGCGCTGAATCTCGTTAGAGATGCGCTGCAGGTCTGCCTTCTCACGGGCATCGATGTGGTTGTCATCCGTATAGGCGGTATACGCCCGAGACAATTCGCCAAGGCGCGCCCACAGCTCCTGGAACTTCGAATGCAGGTCTTCGCGGTCGACGCTGCCAGGCGTGATCAGCTTGACGAATACACCACCGCTCGCCGCCGCTATAGCTTCAGCGAAGAGCGTAGTGCTGGTGAAGGCCTGCATCTCCAGCGAGTGTTGCGTGCGGACTGCTTGGCCCTTGCGCTCATAGACGCGGTTCGAGAGCGCATCTCGGGTCATTCCCAAAGCGGCCGCCATGGCATCCCATCCCCCTGGGAAGGCATCAATCATTCCCTGGTGTGCTTGGCGTAAATTCATGTGTACTCCCTCGTATTTAGGCGAATATTGCGCCGTGATATATTCCGAAAACACTCAACAGCCCATCACTGGAGCCTTCGTGAAAACAAATCGCCCTGCCCTGCTGACTATTGGTGCCTTCAAGAGACTGCTCGCCGGATTCGATGACAACGACCACCTCGACTTCAGCGGCCTGGACTTCTATCGGCTTAAGACGCGCGGTCCAAATCTCGTCCAGGTGGAGTTCAACCAACAGGTTTATCGGAATGCTGAAGGTGACGTGGTGGTTGAAAATCTTGAATAATTGAGATCGCCCAAACTGATGCAACGTCGTGCGTGACCGGCCGGTACGATTCGACAGTCACGCCATTGACGATCCGACGGAAGATGTAGAGATCAGCCGCGCGTTCAATTTGCCAAACGTCGGCTGGCTTGTGGACGCCCATGTTCTCTTGATTTTCTGGGAGTCCCGCCAGCCCATCAGCATGGGTTCGGCACGCATAGCGATTGATGTAGTCAGCGACGCTGGAAACAAGGTGCTTCGCCGAATCCACGCTCAAACACAACCGGATAGTGCCATCCGAGGTCTCGAAGCCGATACCGATTTCATTGGCACCATCGTCTACAGGCGTCGTATTGCGCCAGGACGCAGGCACATACACAGCTGGTATCCGGGATTGACGGTCGGCCTCCCTGTAATGCCGGTATTGCTTGTCATCGACGTTGACTGTGAGCCTCGGTTGCAATGCCTGGAAGAGACGCGCCACCTCGGCCATGCCGTCATTAAATTGGCTGGAAGACACAGGAGTTCCACCAGCCATACGCCAAAATTTGCGTTCGTGCTTCGGCTTGAATTTCACAATCCATTCCCTTTCATTGTGGTTTTCTTGATTGCCTGGCAGTCATATGCTTCGCCCCATCATTCAAAAAACATGAGGGCACGGGCATGAAGGCCGACAGATATTTAGTTCTCTTCCACTTCGCGGCCAAGGTGACCAGGGCCAACTTGTCCGAGATAGCCGTGCAGGTAACGCGAGCAGTCCGAAACACCCTGCAGAACAGTGAGGCGATTTGCTCGACCGCTTCATCCGTCGCATTCGTGGGCGAGTCCCGCGCATCGGCAGACTCCCTATTCCGCTTACTGGCAAGCGATCTCCAGCCTGGCGACAACTTGAGTATTTTTTCGCTGGGCGAAGGCATCGCTACCTCGCACCCTGGCCTGCATCGCTGGGCTCATCGCGACGGGTAATGGGGCCGCTCGCCACGAGCTCAGGCCAGATCTCCTGCCAATCCTTGGGGCGCAGGTCTTGCCGCTTCACCTCACCTCGGGTGACTTTTTCAATCCGAGCGCAGAGCAGCGGCTCAATCAACGTGCCGCGCCTTCTCCAATTGCTAACAACGGACTGCCCAACGCCAATCTGGTCCGCCAGCCTGGACACTCCCCGCGCAATATCAATGGCTTTGTCGAGTGGTTTCATGGCGGCATTTAATCACTTTAGTGATAATGCAGTCAACACCCAAGTGATTCACACAAGTGATTTAATCCGCGAATGAACAAAGAAACCTTGGGCGCACGGCTTCGCGCCACCCGAAAAGCCAAGCAACTAACGCAAGCGCAGCTTGCGCAAAGGGCCGGCTTGACCCAAGGAACAATTGGCAATATAGAATCGGGGATCAGGGGGTACGGAGAAAGCCTGCTGGATATTGCGAAAGCGCTGGACGTCGATCCGGCCTATCTACGCATGGAAACAGACGTAAAGCATCAAGACAGCGCCTCCAACGACAGCGACGTGCCAGGTGATCTGTCGGCGCGACAGGTCGTGCTCTTGCAGTTATTCGATGGACTTACCTCGAAGCAGCAAGACGAAATAATCAGGACTCTTGAAGCTACGAAACAAGCCAACTTTGAGCTAATCGAGGAGCTTGCCCAAAGGCGGCACAAGTAAAACCTGCCAGTCCGCTCCCACCCCGCTGCCTGAGAAATTCATGCGGCGAGGCTATCTACAGCCAATCAATTTAATTGCCACACAGACATTAAGTGATTATTTTCCACCCAAAATATCACTACAGTGTTGAATTATAAAATCACTTGAGTGATACTCGCTCCCGTGTTCAATCACCGGAGCGATAAATGCGCATCGCCAAAAAAGCCGCAGCCACGCAACTGCCAGCCAAGTTCAACTTCCTCGCCGGTCGCCGACCGCCCTCTCGCCGCGAGTGGCCACTTGGCCATACTCCAGCTGAAGCGCAGTCGATCGCCATCACTAGCACCAAGCGAGGTGCTAAATGAGCCGCTTCTACCTAGCGCCTGAGAGCGAAGATACGTTCCGGCGAGTGTCGCACTCCCGCGTGATTTCCCATGTCGCGAAGAAGTGCGAGTGCGGCAAGCAAACCACCGCAAAAGACCTGGCTCAATACGGCCACTGCGTGGCGTGCCAGAAGGCAACAGCGAAGCCGCCTATCAAGTTCGTTTTCACAACTGGCCACCTGGACTACCTCTCACCTGAGAACGGCGACCGCCGCTTCTGGCCCGTGCCTTCCGCCTGGACGAAAGCGAGGGAGGCATGAGCTATCCCGTCATCAAGAAGATCCAAAAGCAGACCTTTACCACGCTCGTGCGGAACGTAAAGCTCAACGTCTGGACTGATGGGCAATCTTGCTCCGCCTACCTGTTCTTCCAGCGCGGCGACCAGACCCCAACGCCCCTGGCCTACGCGATCTCGCACACTTCGGACCGATGCCACTTGCGGAAGGCGCAAGACCAATGGTCACTCTGGATCGGGTCCGCTGCCTTCGAAATCAACGAGAAGGATTACCAGACTATCGCTGACCTCCTCGGCTGCGCTGTCGTGCAGGAGGTGGCAGCGTGAAAGCCTTCCTCCTCACGATCACCCGCGAGAGCGGCATCCCGCTGACGCTGACCATCATCGCGCACTCGTCTTTCGATGTGCATACGTCTGCACTCGATATGTTCGGCGTCTGCAAGATCTCGGTGAGGCCAGCATGATCCGGACAACCCTCACCCGCCTCATCACCGCCATTGCGGTCGTCTATCTGCTGCTGATCGCCCAAGCATTTACCAAGAACGGTCCCGAGCTGGAGCCATTCGTGGATCTCGGCCGACAGATGGCCATCGAGGAGCTGCCGCCTGTCGATCAACTGCGCTCCCTGTGTTCGGTCGAGTGGCCGAGCGAGGTTGCTGGCGCTAAGACAGCAGAGGCTCGCCGCAAGGCCTGTCGCGCATTCGGGGAGTGACCACATGCGCCACCTACCCAAGTCGGTCGCCCCACAGATGACGCTCCAGGAGCTGGGGCTTGCAGTCACATCGAAGGCCGGGTGCTCACCCCTGCTTGGCCAGGATGTCGCTCGCACGCTCCTGGACGAATTCAACTCAATGCTCGCAGCAGGCTACCAGCTGAGCATCCCACAACTTTGCCGGCCGATCAGGCCGGGCCACACCACCTGGCGCATCGATGTCGCGAACCCCATTCTCGGCTTCGCTGGCGCCCTGCTCTTCACCGTCCCCACTATTCACTAATTCGGAGATGATCATGAATCAAGTCACCCAAGCGCAGTTCGGGATGATCCCGCTGCAATTCATCGAGACCGACCCCAACCAGCCGCGACGGACATTTGATGAAAACGCCCTGCAGGAGCTGGCGGACAGCATCAAGGTCAGCGGCGTTATCCAGCCCATTCTGTTGCGCACCATCGAGGATAGCGATACGCGCCTGCAACTGGTTGCGGGAGAGCGCCGCTATCGTGCGTCTCAGCTCGCCGGCCTGACCGAGATTCCCGGCATTGTGCGTCAACTGACCGATGCCGAGGTGGCCATCATCCAGCTGGTCGAAAACCACCAGCGCGCCGGCGTGCCACCGCTCGAAGAAGCCGAAGCCATGGAGCGCGCCATGCGCGACCACGGACTGAAGATCGATGATATTTGCACCGAGCTGGGAGTTAAGCGCCGCTGGGCCTATTCACGCCTGCAGTTGCTCGATCTCTGCGCCGAAGCACGAGTCGGATTGAATGATGGGCGGCTGGCACCCTCGACGGCACTGCTCATCGCACGCATTCCAGTAGCAAGCCTCCAGGAACGCGCTGCAGCTGAAGTGCTGACAAACAATGGAGCAGGCTCCCCCATGTCCTACAGGCAGGCCAAGACCTGGATCGAGCAACGTTACACCCTGGACATCAATCGGGCCGCATTCAGCCTGGTGGACGCGAAGCTCTGCAGAGCAGCAGGATCATGCGCGGAATGCCCGAAGCGTACCGCAAACGATCCCGATAAATTCCCCGACATCACCGCAGACGTGTGCACTGATCCCGACTGCTTTGAAATGAAGACCGAGGCGCACAATGCGGCTGAAATCGCTAAAGCCGCAAAGAAGAAAATCCGCTTCTACGAATCCTGGGAGCAATGCAAGACGGAGCGCAACGGTGATCTGAGCACGGACTTCGTTCTGGCGCGCACCTTCGACAGGCTTATCAACGCCGATCACCAGAATATGCCTGTCGACGATTTGCTCGGCACCGACCGAATGCCAAAGCCTATTGGAATATTCAAGAATCTCTCTGGACACATCACGAACATCTACTCGAAGAGCGATATCCAGTGTGCGCTAGAGAAGGCGGGGCTCGCGAGAACCGAAGAAGAAAGCCAGGCAGACATGCAGCCGGCGTCACAGGAGGCTGATCCGGCACCGATGACAGTGCGCAAGAACGATACAGAAGACCCCGCTGCGCTTCAACGCAAACGCATCGAGGAAATCAACCGCAAGATCGCTGACGGCTACAACGCCTTCCACGAGGAGCTTCTAGACGAGATCAAGGATCAGGTCGATCACCAGATTCTGCTCCCCGTCTATCGGGCGCTGGCGGTCTTTTCGGCAGGCCAGGCGATCCGAGCAGAACCGCTTGGCTTCTCGAAGCGAGTTGACGAGTCCTACAGCGTCGATTTTTATGACGCGAACGCTGTGGATGAAATGGCCCAAGATGCGTCGGATGAGGACGTGTGCCGTCTTCATCTCGATGCAACCCTCAGCGTCATTCCACAAGTGTACCCGCGCCAGATCGATGGCGGCATCATTCATGTCGAGGATGAGTGGCGAGAACATCAGCTGTTGCACTACGAAACGCTGAAGAAAATCGGCCATATTTGCGGTATCGACATCGGCCTGCTCCAGGACAAGCATCTGGCCGATCTGCTGAATGAGCTCGCCGATGCAATGGCGTCAGCCGAGGAAGCGCCGGCTGAAGAGCCTACCGAGGCACCCAAGCCCAAGGCCACGAAGAAGCAGCCAGCTCGCCCCAAGCAAGCAGCCAAGAAGGATGCCATCAACCCGGCTGATGCCTGGCCCTTCCCGAAGTCGAAGGAACGCGTATGAGCGGCCATCTGCGCAGTCGGGCGAAGCGCGCTGCCCGGAAACATAAGCACCATGTGGTGCGCGACCACGGAAGCCTCACGATGGCTCAGATGCCATGGCGGATGCGCGCCACCTTTGGCCCGGTCGAAGATATCCTGACGGCGCTCGAGACCACCGGTGACATCGATGTCGACAACGATGGCGCCGTCTATCGAGCCCCCAGCAGCCACGCGTGGTACGACCTTGCAGGCGCCATTGAGGGCTTCGCCGAGTTCTACGAGGCGCACGCCCGCATCAGCGGTCGCGAGATGCCCACCAGGTCACTCCGCCAGTTGGCGAACAAGTTTGCCTATGGCGTGATGATCTTCCAGTCGGACGTTGATGCGGTTCGCCGAGACTTGGCCATCCTGAAGCAAGAGACACTCCCGATGACAGAGCACTACACCACCACCATCATCCAGAGCATGACGGAGGAAGCATGACTTCAATTATCCTGCTGGGCGTCTCATGCGCCATTGGCGGCTACCTCATCGGCGTATTCATCGGCGTCAAGCGCGCCATCAAGGCTGAAGAACGGGCAGACCGCTACCTTCTTGCAATACTCGACCTAGATCGGTGGTGCGGCCATCCGTCTCCGGCGGCTCGCATCATTGCCAAGCACCTGATGGTCGTTGGCGAAGGCGATCCGCTCAACGCAGGCACTCCATGCGGTGAAGAACCCTGCACAGTGATGGGCTTGCGCGAGCAACTGACGCGCCTCCAGCGACTGCAGCCCCGCGCACTCCCCCGCGCCGTCGGGGTCATCAAGAATGATCCAGTACTCCATGGGTGGCATATGCAGCCGCTGGTGCCCTGGGAGACGATTGGCGCTAACGCCCTACTATACAACTCCCCGCCAGCCGAGAAAGCGAACGGTTTAGACGCTGCAGCGCGCGACGTGCTGGCTGAGCGCCGCCGGCAGCAGGATGTCGAGGGCTGGACGCTGGAGCACGACGATGAGCACGTTTCGGGCGAGATCTCCGCGCTGGCCGCGTTCTATGCGATGCCGCCGGCCGCGCGTGACTGGGACGCCAGCAGCACGGGCTACGGCGAAACGCTCGGCGAGGCGATGCTTCCGCCTGACTGGCGGGCGAAACCTGGTGATCGGCGCGAAGAGCTGAAGAAGGCCGGTGCTCTGATCCTTGCCGAAATAGAGCGTCTAGACCGCATTGCAGCCCACCAAGAAGGGGAAGATGCATGAAACAACAATACCAAGAGGTCAATTTCCGTCGCGATACCCTGCATCTCATCGATCTGATGAACGGGATCATCGATGACTACGTGAACCAGGGCTACCGCCTGACCGTCCGACAGTTGTACTACCAGCTCGTGGCGCGCGACATCATCGAGAACACCGAGCGCAGCTACAAGCGCACGACCGGCATCGTCAACGATGCCCGGAACGCTGGTCTGATGGACTGGGATGCCATCGAAGACCGGACGCGCGACTTCATCCGCCGGGCCAGCTGGAAGAACGGCAAAGAGATCCTGAACGCCTGCGCCGACAGCTTCCACTCTGACATGTGGCTCAACCAGGAGCACCGCGTCTTCGTCATCGTGGAGAAGGAAGCCCTGGCGGGCGTGCTCGAACGCGCCTGCCGGCGCTGGGATGTGCCGTTACTGGCCGCTCGCGGCTACCCGAGCGGCACCGTGCTGCGCGAATTCGCCGAGGAAGATCTCCTGCCCGCCGACCGCAGCGGCCAACACGCCGTGATCCTGCATTTCGGCGACCACGACCCGAGCGGCCTCGATATGAGCCGAGATCTGCAGGAGCGCCTTTCCATGTTCACCTGGAATCAGGAGTTTCATTTCGAGCGCGTGGCGCTGAACATGGACCAGATCGATGAACAAGATCCGCCGCCGAACCCGGCCAAGACCACCGATTCACGCTTCGAGGCTTACCTGCGCCAGTTCGGCCACGAATCCTGGGAACTCGACGCCCTGCCGCCGAGCTACCTGGCCAACCTGGTGGACGAGCACGTCGGCCGCTTTGTCGACGACGACCAGTGGGATCTTCGCGAGAAGCACATCCAAGCCACACGCAACGCCTTGTTCAAGACCGCCCTGGCATTCAAAGAGCCGAAGGAGGCCGCCCTATGATTACCCACGTCCTGAAGTGCTGGCCGCAGCCATTCACCGATCTGCTGAGCGGGGTCAAGACCCATGAATTCCGCCTCAACGATCGCGACTACCAACCCGGCGACATGCTCAAGCTGTGCTGCTTCGATCCGAGCACCGAGCGCTACACCGGCGCCGAACTGCAGCGCCAGGTGACCCACGTCCTGCGCGACGGCTTCGGCCTCCCGACCGGCTACGCCGTTCTCTCGCTGTCCGCCTGCCTGATCGATGACCTGCCGCAGGAATTCTCGCTCAACCTGGAGACGCTGGAAGTGATCGCCGATACGGCGGCCGCCGCCGGCGACATCGCGAGCGACGCGGCGCCAGCCGATCATCCACGCAAGCCGTTCTCGATTGCTGAACTCACCCAGGAGCAGGACGAGTTCATCTCGCTGGTAGATCCGGCCACCACCCTGCAGCTGATTGCGTTGGCGCGAAAGCAACTCATCTCGCCAGCGCAACCGCGCGGCGGTGTGAACTTTCCTGGAACGCTGCGGGAACTTCAGGAGCACCTCAATGCATACGGCGATGCCATGGCCAGCCACGACGAGGAAGCCGCAGGCGTCGCCTATGCGGCCTTACTTGATCTCATCGTCCCGACTCAAGCGACCATCTTCCCGGCCCAGCTGACGCCCGAACTGCGTCGTGTCCTAGGCGTGCCGAACTTCCGCTGCGCGCCCTATGCCGAGATCTATCGCATCGCTGGCTACGCGATCCCCTGCAAGGCAGAAGAAGAGCAGGCGTTTGTCATTCACCGCCTGACACGCGCCGTCCTGATGCATGGCGAGGGGTGGGAAAAAGCGATCAATACCGAATTGCAGGATGCCGTGAGCGCCGCAGAGGCTCGCTATCAGGAAGGCGGTGCATGATGGCTCATACCATTCTTCGCACGAAGGAAGTCATCGCCAAAACCAAACTCGGCCGCACAACGCTTCACGAGAAAGTCAGGGATAATACGTTCCCGAAACCCGTGCCGCTGGGCGGCCGTGCAGTGGGCTGGATTGAGAGCGAAGTGGACGCTTGGATCGAAGCGCTGATGAAAGCCAGAGACTCGAATTATGTTGGTGAAAGTGTTGGTGAAAATTCTTCCGAACGAACTAGACCCCGCCACTGACAAGGCCCACAGGAGACTATAAGTACGCCTCCGTCTCCGCCAGAAATATGAAAGCCCCTGTTTTTGACAGGGGCTTTTTTATTGCCGGATTGCGCAATAGCTTCAAGATCCAATACGGTAAGTCATCAGGTCAACAACATTCCACGACCTTTTCCTCCTCGAAAAATCGCAAGCGCCTCAACTTCATTTCTGGAATTGCACGCCCCCCCCTGCCCCGCAAACGTCGTATAAACCAGCACAGCCTTGGACATCGATTCTGCCGTCCACCATCAGGCTCACCATTACCCCGCTTGCCTGTCGAACCTTATCGATTGACGCTTAACGCTCAACGTTATACGTTAACCATGATCATCAGTTTCCGATGCGCAGAAACCGAAGCCCTCTTCCATGGTGAAACCGTGGCCCGGTTCGCCAACATCCGGGCCGCGGCAGAACGCAAACTGCAGATGCTGGAAGCCGCTGCGACGTTGGATTTCCTGTGCTCACCGCCTGGCAATCGGCTGGAACCGCTGCAGGGTGATCGAAGCGGGCAATACAGTATCCGCATCAACAGCCAATTCCGACTCTGCTTCATCTGGAACAGCATTGGAGAAGTAGGCGCAAGCCATGTTGAAATCGTCGATTACCACTGAAAACAAGCTCATGAACCCTGCCAGCAATCGTATGCGCCCCATCCATCCGGGCGAAATCCTGCGGGAAGAATTCCTCGCCCCGGCCAACCTCAGCGCCAATGCACTGGCCATCGCCTTGCGCGTACCCGCGACTCGCATCGGCGAAATCGTCAACGAACGGCGCGGCATCACGCCTGATACCGCATTGCGGCTGGCGCGATTTTTCGGTGGCGATGCGCAATCCTGGCTGAACCTGCAGATGACCCACGACCTCAAGATCGCCCAGCAGGAAAACGGCGCCCGCATCGAGCAGGAAGTACAACCCATGGTGCGATCGGCCTGAAGCTTGCCGGATGACGATCACGACCGAGCACAACTCCTCTCCGAGGATTACTGAATCACCCCACACGCCAAGCGCGCCCCACCTCCACCCAAAGTAGCCGGATGATCCGAATGATTGTCCCCGCCCACATGCACCATCAAGGCATGACCACGCAACTCGGCAATGCTTTTCAAGCGCGGCGCCAGGACCGGATTGTCCGCCCTGCCGTCAGCCGTGACGTACAGGGCCGGCAGGTCGCCCAGATGCCCCTCGCCATACGGCCCCTCATGCTTGCCGGTCTTCTGCGGATCCCAATGACCACCAGCTGCGAGCGCGGGCTCCATCTTTCCATCCTTTTCCAGCGGCGCGCAGCTGGGGTTCTGATGCACGTGGAAACCGTGTACACCCGCCGGCAAACCGGACAAGGCCGGCTTGAACAGCAGGCCGTAGGGCGTCTCGCTGATGGTGACTTCGCCGGCCGGGGACGCCACGCCCTGGGCATTGACCAGGTTGAGCGCCACCGTGATCGGAGGCTCGGCAGCAGAGACAGCAGTGATGGCCGATCCACAGGCCAGGGCCAACATTGCAATAGCTCGCTTCATGATCGTGCTCCTTGTGCTAACAAAAAAGTGGAGGATAGGCACTCTGGCGAAGAGCGGAAGAAAAACGTCTAGACCGACTAGAAAAATCGAAAAAATTTCCGCGATCAGATCGAAATAACTCAAGAAAGCACCGGATGACACCTAAAAAGCCCGCAACGACTCTTCCCCCAGCATAGGAGCAGAGCAGGCAGAGAGCAATGCGGCAATCCGACACCCAGACCTGATTCGGGTGCCGGTCAAACTGGAATCAGTTGCCGGACATACCGTTATCCGGTGTAGGCGGAGTCGGCGCCAGGTTGAGCTTGCGCCCTTCCAGCAGCATGGCGTGGAAGTCGTCGGCCGGTACCGGGCAGGAGAAGAGGAAGCCCTGCAACTCGTTGCAGCCGGCTTCGCGCAGGAAGTTGAATTGCTTCTCGGTCTCCACCCCTTCGGCGATGACCTTGTGGCGCAATTGCTTGGCGATGCCGATGATGGCGCTGGCAATGGCGCAGTCATTGGTATCGTCGGGAATGCCCATGGTAAAGGAACGGTCGATCTTGAGGGTATTGATGGGGAAGCGCTTCAGATAGGACAGGCTGGAATAGCCGGTGCCGAAGTCGTCCAGCGAAATCGTGATGCCCAGGCTGCAGATCTTTTCCATGATGGAAATGACGCGGTCGGTGCTGTGCATCAACATGCTTTCGGTGATTTCGATCTCCAGCCAGTCGCCGCTGAGGGCGTGTCGGTTCAGCGCAGCGCGCACACGATCAGGCAGGGAGCGGGTAAATTCACGGGCCGTGACGTTCAAGGCAATACGAATCGGTGCCAGCCCGGCTTCCTTCCAGGCGCGCGCCTGGCGACACACGGCATCCAGCACCCAGTCGCTCAGTTGCACGATCAGGCCGGTTTCCTCGGCAATGGGGATGAATTCTCCCGGCAGCAGCAGGCCGCGCTCGGGATGCTGCCAGCGCACCAGGGCTTCGCCGCCGGTGATGGCCAGGGTGTTCATATCCACCTTGGGCTGGTAGTACAGCAGCAATTCGTTGTATTCGAAGGCGTGCAGCAGGCCGGTCTCGATACGCAACAGGTCCAGCGTGTTGCGGTTCATCTCTTCACTGTAATAGACGTAGCCGCCTTCATTGTTGTCACCGCCCTGCTTGGCGCGGTACATGGCGATGTCGGCCAAGCGCAGCAGGGTTTCGGTGTCGCTGGCGTCTTCCGGGTACATGCTCACGCCGATGCTGGCGCCGACCCGCAATTCATGGCCGTCGATGAAGAAGGGTTCGTCGAACAGGGAGAGCAGCTTCTGGGCCACGTAGCCGGGGTGATGATCCTTGTCGATGTCGAACAGGGCCACCGCGAATTCATCAGCGCCCAGACGCGCCACCACATCCTGCTCGCGCAACGCGCGGCGCAGGCGGATTGCCACTTCCACCAGCAACATGTCGCCCGCCACATGGCCCAGCGTGTCGTTGATGGGCTTGAAACGGTTCAGGTCGATGAACATGACGCAGCCCTGCAGATTTTCATGCTGGGCTGCGGTCAGTGCCTGGTCCACGGTACGGGTCAGCAGCGTGCGGTTGGGTAAGCCGGTGAGTGCATCGTAATAGGCCAGGTGATGGATCAGCTTTTCGGCATTCTTGCGTTCGGTGATGTCGTTGAGATAGCCGATCAGGCCAATGGGATGGCCATTCTGGTCGCGCATGACCGACAAGGACAGGCTGGCCCAGAACACCTCGCCGGACTTCTTGCGCCGACGGACCTCGATCTCGCGGCTGCCATGCTCCAGGAACAGGGCGTGCATGGCGTCCTCTTCCTCTTCATTCTCATAAAGGAAGAGCACGTTGCGGCCGATGGCTTCCAGGGAGGTATAGCCGAACAACTGCTCGGCGCCCCGGTTCCAGCTGGTGATGAAACCGGCCGGGTCCATGGTGATCACCGATTCGTGCATCTGGTTCAGGATCTGCGCCTGCTGCTCCAGCTTGGCTTCGATCTGGTCCAGCGCGCGGCTGCGCTTGTCGCTGTCGGCACGACGCTGCATCAGTCGGCCGAGGAAGGAGGCCAGCAACGCCAGGCGGCTGCGCTCCTGGTCGGTATAGGGCCGGGTCAGCGGGGGGAAGACGAAATAGCCGAATTGCGTGCTCTCGAACTGCACGGCCTGACACAGGCCATTAACGCTGGTATTGCCATCACCGCCGCTCTCTGGTGGCAAGTTCACCATGTAACGCCCGCCCGGGCGCTTCAGGAAACCGGATGCGATCCCTCCCAGCGCAGCGTGCAGCGCCATGCCCTGCAGATTCTGCGTGGCGTCCAGGAGTGCCGAACAGCACGCCAGATCGTCGCTACCCACGGAGGAAATCATCGAGATCACGCCTCAGTACTGACGCGTGTGGCCCAATTGAAGGCCTGAATAAGACAACGGCAATACACCTGCGCATCCAGACCCGCGGCATCCAGATCGGAATGACGCAGCGGAATGCGGCCGTCTTCGGAACGCTCGACCACGTCGAGCAGCTTGCCCAGCCGGCCCGTGCGACGCACCAGGGCGTTGACGATGTCCACCGGCAACTTGAGCGGCTCGATGATGTCATGCAAGGGCATCCCTAGCAGGATATCCAGCAGCGAGAACATGCCGGTGATGAAGGCACGGTCCAGCTCTTCCTGGGTGCACTGGACCTTGTGCGCCATCGCTTCCATCATCGCCGCCCGAGCGGCGGCGCGCGGCAGCAGTGGATTGGCCGACTCGTCGCCGGGGAAACGCGCATACAGCAGCAATTGCAACCAACGCTGCAATTGACGGCGACCCAGCAGGTTGATGGCCTGGGTGAAATTGGTGATATGCGCCGAGAAGCCAAAGGCGGCCGAACTGACCAGCTTGAAGAGCTGGTAGGACAAGGCCGGATCTTGCTTAAGCAAAGATTCGAGCGCGTTGGCGTCGGCGTCGCGCGCCACCAGCTCCAGCAACTTCAACAGGCGGGCACGGGAAATCGAATTCTTCTGCGACAGGCGGCTATCTGGATGCAGGGCGTAGTCGCCCGAGAACCAGCGGAAACCTTCCACCCGGCAAGCATCGAACTGCACCGCATCGCCCACGTTCTCGGCCAGGTGCGGCCCGCGCAGGCGGTGCAGCCACTGGGTGGTTTCCGGCACGTGGCCCATGCTCACGTCCAGCGCCATCGATTCGACAAAGGGGAACACACTGGCGCCCTGCGCCGGCAAGCCATCGGCGATGATGGCAAAGCCGCGGCTGTAGAGCCAGTCCAGCGCATCGATCTTGGCCGGGTCGACGCAGTGCTCTACCGGCACCCGCAAGGCGAGCTGCCCTTGCGGAATCTCCTGGGCGAACTCGGGCGCGAAGATGGCCGGATCGCGAACCGGGATGATGCAGTTCAAGCCACCCAGCGCATCGAGCAGGTCGAATTCATTGAAAAGCCTGGACAGCAGCGCACTGCCATCCTCGACGGCGGGCGAAATATGCAAAGACAGCGCGGTCCAGACGTGGTGAACGTCGGCGACGGGCTGCAAAAACACGAGTGGGAATGGAACGCTTTTATCCTGAACAGCCATATTTTTATCGTGGCGCACCCCGTGAGTCTCCCGGGGCGCTCTATCACATTGAAAAACTGTAAAGAAGTTTCCCAGCAGAATACTTAATTAAAATTAAATTTTTTCTAAATATACCTGATAAAAGCAAGCTTGCAACATGGCTTTACATTGACAGGAAAATTTCCTGCAAATCATTCAAAAAGCGACGGCCCAGTTCGGTAGGCCGGATCAGTGCATGATCGCGATACAACATGCCCTTTTGCTCGGCCAGGTTCAGTTGCTGCTCGATCTGGTTCAGGCTCATGCCGGTACGTTCGGCAAACAGATTGGGGGGGAAGCCTTCGGTCAGGCGTAGGGCATTGAGCATGAACTCGAAGCCCAACGCATCGCGGCCGATCTCGCCCTCTTCCTGGATGGGGCTGCCGACCCGGGCCTGATCCAGGTAGGCCTGCGGATGCTTGTAACGCATCTGGCGCACGATGCGGTGCGGGAAGGATAGCTTGGAATGGGCGCCGGCACCGATGCCCAGGTAGTCGCCGAATTGCCAGTAGTTCAGGTTATGCCGGGCGCGCCGCTTGGGCTGGGCGTAGGCCGAGACTTCATAGTTGGTATAGCCAGCCGCCGTGGTGAGTTCGGCGATCATGTCCTGCATATCGGCACTGGCATCCTCATCCGGTACCGGTGGCGGGTACTTGGCAAAGAGTGTATTGGGCTCCAGCGTCAGGTGGTACAGCGACAGGTGCGGCGGTGCAAAGGCGATGGCAGTGCTGATGTCGGCCTGGGCCTCGGCCAGCGTCTGCTGGGGCAGCGCATACATCAGGTCGAGGTTGAAATTGTCGAAGTTGGCGTGGGCGATCTCCACCGCCTTGCGGGCCTGGTCGCCATCGTGGATGCGGCCCAGGGCGTGCAGATGCTGGCTGTTGAAGCTCTGGATACCGATGGACAGGCGGTTGATGCCGCTGGCCCGGTAAGACCTGAACTTGTCGGCCTCGAAGGTACCAGGATTGGCTTCCATCGTAATTTCGATGTCGCTGTCGAAGGGCAGCAAGGTGCGCAGGTCCGACAGCAGACGGTCCAGGCCGGCTGCCGAGAGCAGGCTGGGCGTGCCGCCGCCGATGAAGATGGTGTGGATCTTGCGGCCCCAGATCAGCGGCAGCGATTGCTCCAGATCACTGCGCAAGGCTGCCAGATAGTCGTCCTCAGGGAAGCTACCTTTGACTTCATGCGAATTGAAATCGCAATACGGGCACTTGCGCACGCACCACGGGAAATGCACATACAGCGACAAGGGCGGCAAGGCCGTCAGTTGCAGGCTGCCGGGCTTGAGGAAGGCCAGCGCCGCCTGGGCCGGACCTGCCGCTGCCTGGGTGGCGGGGGGGGCGGCCATCGCAGGGTTGATCGGTTTGATCGGGATCATTTCAGCTTCTCGACCAGTGCGCGCAGAGCCTGGCCACGGTGGGACACGGCATTCTTCTCGGCGGCCGTCAGTTCGGCGGCGGTCTTGCCCAGTGCCGGCAGCAGGAAGTGGGGATCGTAGCCGAAGCCGCCCTCCCCGCGCGGCTGCGCCATGATCTCGCCCTTCCAGAGGCCATCGGCGATGACCGGTTGCGGGTCGTCGGCATGACGCACATAGACCAGCACGCAATAGTAATAGGCCGACTTGTCGGCGTGCGCGGCCAGCTCGGCGACTAGCTTGGCATTGTTGTTGGCGTCCGACTTGGGTTCGCCGGCATAGCGCGCCGAATACACGCCCGGCGCACCGCCCAGGGCATTGACGCAGACCCCGGAATCATCGGCCAGCGCCGGCAGGCCGGTCAGGCGGGCGGCATGACGGGCCTTGGTCAGGGCATTCTCGACGAAGGTGGCGAAGGGTTCTTCCGCCTCGGGGACATTGAACTCGCCCTGCGGGCGCACGTCCAGCCCGATGTCGCCCAGCAGGCTGGCGAATTCCTTCAGTTTGCCGGCGTTGTTGGACGCCATCACGATCTTTTGCTTGGGTTGCATGTGTGCTCAAAATTCAGTTGCAAAGGGCGTAGCGCGCGCCGCCACAATAAAAAACGCCATGTCGGTGCGGCACATGGCGTTTTTGTTCATATCGCTTCTGAGCCGCATTGTACGGCCATTTGTGCCGCCGCGTCGCTGCGACTTACAGGCCCAGGGCCTGCTTCTGCAAGCCGTTGAGCGTGGCAATGCCTTGCTGGGCCAGGTCCAGCAGGCTGTTGAGCGTGGCGCGGTCGAATGCCGCGCCTTCGGCGGTGCCCTGGACTTCCACGAAGTGGCCGGCGTCGGTCATGACCACGTTCATATCAGTATCGCAATCCGAATCTTCCAGGTAGTCCAGGTCCAGCACCGGCACGCCCTGATAGACGCCCACAGAGATGGCGGCCACGAATTGCTTCACAGGAATGGTTTCGATCAGGCCGCGCGACTGCAGCACGGTGAAGGCATCATAGGCCGCCACCATGGCACCCGTGATGGCCGCAGTACGGGTGCCGCCGTCGGCTTGCAGCACGTCGCAGTCCAGTTGCAGGGTGCGCTCGCCGAAGGCTTCCAGGTTGAAGGCGGCACGCAGGGCGCGGCCGATCAGGCGCTGGATTTCCTGGGTGCGACCAGATTGCTTGCCCTTGGCGGCTTCGCGGTCCATACGGGTGTGGGCGGAACGCGGCAACATGCCATATTCGGCAGTCAGCCAGCCCTGGCCCTTACCTTTCAGGAAGCCGGGCACCTTTTCCTCGATGGAGGCGGTGCACAGCACCCGGGTATCGCCAAACTCGACCAGCACCGAGCCTTCGGCGTGCTTGGTGTACTGGCGGGTCAGGCGTACCTCGCGCAATTGCGAAACGCTGCGGCCGCTGGGGCGATGGAAAGTTGTCATGATGATCCTTGTCTTGGTCTGGACTAAGCGGGTCGGGGGCTGATGGCTGATGGCGGAGATAAGGGGCTGGGGCGCAGCAGCCAAAACCGCCCATTTTGCTGTTTTTGATAGCGCGGCGCCGCCAAACTTCATTAAAATGCGGGTCCGACCGGGCCACACCCGGGCAGAGCGCACTGGCAGTGCCGGAACGTTCAAGACCGGCATTGTAATGGAACACGATGCAGGCCGTCGCGACCTCGACCAGATGACGCCACCCTGCCCGCCCCGCCCGCCACCCGACCCCGCAGGCGCCCTTGCTGCGCCGCCGTCCGCTTATGGAGCCCCGACCTTGACCATCTACAGCATGACCGGCTATGCCGTCACCACCCGTGAAACCACTGCCGGCACGGTCACCCTGGAAATGAAGAGCGTGAATTCGCGCTTCCTGGACCTGCAATTCCGAGTCAACGACGACCTGCGCGCAGTCGAGCCGATGCTACGCGAAGCCATCATGGGCCGCCTGGTGCGCGGCAAGGTGGAGTGCCGCCTGTCCTTCGGCCGCAAGGTCGCCAGCGGCAACAGCCAAGCCATCAACACCAGCCTGGTGGCACAACTGGCCAGCCTGCAGGATCAACTGCGCGCCCAATTCCCCGACGCCGCGCCGCTGTCCATCAATGAATTGCTGCGCTGGCCGGGCGTGATGGAAGAAGCCGAAATCAGCCAGGAAACCCTGCAGGCCGACATCCTTTCCACCCTGCAACAGACCCTGGACGCCTTCGTCGAATCGCGCGCGCGCGAAGGCTCGGCATTGCAGGCGGTGATCCTGGCCCGGGTCGATGCGATGGAAGCCATCGTGGCGCGCATCACGCCGCTGGTGCCGCAACTGGTCGAGCAATTCCAGCAAAAAGCCATCGAACGCATGACCGAAGCCCTGGGCCTGGCCCTGCAGACGCAAAATGGCGCGGCCCCCGTGGCCACCCGCGAGGAATCGCTGGAACGCATCCGCCAGGAAGTGACGCTCTATGGCATCCGCATCGACATCGCCGAGGAACTGGCACGCCTGTCGGCGCACCTGGCCGAGACCCGCCATATCCTCAAGAAGGGCGGCCAGGTCGGCAAGCGCCTCGATTTCATGATGCAGGAACTGAACCGCGAGGCCAACACCGTCGGCTCCAAGGCCGCCGTCAAGGAGCTGGCCGATGCCTCCATGGAACTGAAGCTGCTCATCGACCAGATGCGTGAGCAGGTGCAGAATCTGGAGTGAAGCTGGCGCCGCCGCATCTCTCCCCCCACATTGATTAGTTAAAAGACATTTTCAGCGAGGACCCCATGCCCGTCCAAAAACCCACTTCCGGCAGCCTCTTCATGGTGGTCGCCCCGTCCGGCGCCGGTAAATCGACCCTGGTCAACGCCCTGCTCAAGCAGGAACCGAGCATCAAGCTGTCCATCTCCTACACCACCCGCGCCCCGCGCCCGGGGGAGGAACACGGACGTGAATATTATTTCACCGATGTGGATGACTTCCTCAAGCGCCAGGCCGAAGGCGAATTCCTGGAATGGGCCGAAGTGCATGGAAATTACTACGGCACCTCGCGCCTGATGATCGCCGACCAGATCGCCAATGGCACCGATGTGCTGCTGGAAATCGACTGGCAAGGCGCCCAGCAGGTGAAGAAACAATTTACCAATGCCATCGGCATCTTCATCCTGCCGCCCTCCATCGCCGCCCTGGAAGAGCGTCTGAAGAAGCGCGGACAGGATGAACCGCACGTCATCACACGCCGTATCCTGGCCGCTGGCGGCGAAATCGCGCACTCCCCAGAGTTCGAATATGTTATTATTAATCAAGAGTTTGCCGTCGCTTTGTCCGAACTGACGGCAATCGTCCAGGCCGCCCGCTGCCGCTTCCCGCAGCAAGCCGCTCGTAACGCCTACTTGTTCACCCAGTTGGGCATCCACGCAAGCTGAACAGCATAAGCTAGACGAGCAAGCCCGCGCCGGACCCATCAATCCACAAGCAAGACCGTCATTCAGGAGTTTCACATGGCCCGCATTACCATCGAAGATTGCCTCAAGCAGATCCCCAACCGCTTCCAGTTGACCCTGTCGGCCACCTACCGCGCCCGCCAGCTGCTGCAAGGCCATACCCCCAAGGTGGAAGCCAAGGACAAGCCGACCGTGACCGCCCTGCGCGAAATCGCCGCCGGCAAGGTCGGCATCGAGATGCTCAAGAAGGTTCCGGCCTGATCCTGGTCCGTCCATGAAGCTGATAACGGACAAGTATGAGCCTCACCACTACCGACTCCACCTTATCAGCCGCTGCTAGCTCCAAACGTGCCGCCGGTTCCGGCCGCACCGCAACTCCCCAGGAAGTCGCCCCTGCCGCTGCCCATAGCGGCGTGGCGACTTTTGCGCACCTGATCCCCAAGCTCGAAGAATACCTGACGCCTTCCGAACTGAAGAAGGTCAAGGAAGCCTATCGCTTTGCCGATGAGATGCACCTGGGCCAGATGCGCAAGTCCGGCGAGCCCTATATCTCGCATCCGCTGGCGGTGGCCGAGATCTGCGCCGAATGGAAGCTCGATGCCCAGGCCATGATGGCGGCCTTCCTGCATGACGTGATGGAAGACCAGGGCGTCAAGAAGGAAGAGCTGATCGAACGCTTCGGTGCCTCCGTCGCCTCGCTGGTGGATGGTCTGTCCAAGCTGGACAAGATCGAATTCCAGAGCCAGGTCGAAGCGCAGGCGGAGAATTTCCGCAAGATGCTCCTGGCCATGGCACGCGACGTGCGGGTGATCCTGGTCAAGCTGGCCGACCGCCTGCACAACATGCGTACCCTGGGCTCCATGCCGCCCGAAAAGAAGCGCCGCATCTCGCGCGAGACCATGGAAGTCTACGTGCCCATCGCGCACCGCCTGGGCCTGAACAACATCTACCGCGAACTGCAGGAACTGTCCTTCTCGCACCTCTACCCGCTGCGCCACCGTACCCTGTCCAAGGCAGTCAAGGCGGCCCGCGGCAACCGCCGCGAGGTGGTGACCAAGATCATGGAGTCGGTCACCAGCACCCTGATTGCCGCCGGCATCCCGGCCCAGGTCGATGGCCGCGAAAAGACCCTCTACGGCATCTACCGCAAGATGCGCAACAAGCACCTGAGCTTCTCGCAGGTGTTGGATGTCTACGGTTTCCGGGTGGTGGTGGACAGCTTTGCCAACTGCTACGTGGCGCTGGGCACCCTGCATTCGCTCTTCAAGCCGATGCCGGGCAAGTTCAAGGATTACATCGCCATTCCCAAGTTGAATGGCTACCAGTCGCTGCACACCACCCTGATCGGCCCCTACGGCACGCCGGTCGAGTTCCAGATCCGTACCACCGAGATGCACCGCGTGGCCGAATCCGGCGTGGCTGCGCACTGGTTGTACAAGGATGACGAAGGCAGCCTGACCGACCTGCAGCAGCGCACCCATGCCTGGCTGCAGTCGCTGTTGGACATCCAGAAGCAGACCGGCGATTCGGCCGAGTTCCTGGAACACGTCAAGGTCGACCTGTTCCCCGATTCAGTGTATGTCTTCACACCCAAATCGAAGATCATCGCCCTGCCGCGTGGCGCCACGGCGCTCGATTTTGCCTACAGCATCCACACCGACATCGGCGACCAGACCACCTCGGTCATCATCAATCACGAACCGGCACCGCTGCGCTCGGAACTGCACAATGGCGACATCGTCGAGATCATCACCTCGCCGACCTCCCGCCCTAGCCCCAACTGGCTAGGCTACGTGCGCACCGGCAAGGCGCGTTCGGCCATCCGCCACCGCCTGCGCACGGCCAACCGGGTCGAGTCGCAGACCGTGGGACGCCGCTTGTTGGGCAACGCTCTTCATACACTGGGCATCGAACCTGAACTTCCTTCCCATATCGTCGAGCGCCTGCTCAACGAATCCAGCGCCAAGACCATGGATGACCTGTATGCCGAGATCGGCATCGGCACCCGCATGGCACCGCTGGTAGCACGCCACATCATGACCATGATGGATACCGGCGTGAGCGTGCCGCAGCTGGACCCGGAAGGCCACATGCTGCCCAACAAGCCCGACCCGGTGGTCATCACCGGCAGCGAAGGGGCGTCGGCACAATTGTCGTCCTGCTGTATGCCGATTCCGGGCGACCGCCTGACCGGCTATCTCAAGCCGGACCAGACCCTGATCGTGCATACCCAGGAATGCGAGACCGCCAAGCGCCTGCACGAGAAGGAGCCGGACCGCTGGATCGAACTGGTCTGGGGCCATGACCTGAATCGTCGCTTCGATTGCCGCATCACTATCCTGATCCACAACGAGCGCGGCACGCTGGCCCGCATCGCCGCCGAAATCGGCGAATCGGACGCCAACATCGTCTCGGTGGCCATGGATGACGAAGGTGGCAATGCGTCGATGAAATACCTGCGCTTCACCATCCAGATCGAGGATCGCGTGCATCTGGCGCGCCTCATGCGCGGCATCCGCAAGATCGACAGCGTGGCGCGTATCCTGCGCGAACGCGGCTGATCTCCCTGCCCTCCCCTCCATGACAAACGCCCGCATTGAGCGGGCGTTTGTCATTGGCCCACTTGCGCAAGGCCGCTCAGGCTGCCGCTTTTTCCGGCATTGCGGCGCCCTTGGCCTGGTCCTCCAGATGCCGCTGGCAAGCCTGGGCGCCCTTGTCGGCAATACCGCGTTCCAGCTTGTCAGCGAAGAACTCGATCAAAGCGCTCACCGCGCTGGGCAACTGGCGGCGATGCACATAGACGGCATAGAAACCCATGGTGTCGCGCTGGTAGTCCGGCAGGATATTGACCAGCGTGCCATTGCGCAAATCCTCCGAGGCCAGCATGGTGGGCAGCAAGGCAATCCCCAGCCCGGCGCGCGCCGCCCGCAACTGCCCCTGGGCGGTATTGATGCACAGCCGCGGCGCCACCCGCACGCTTTGGGGCCCATGCGGGCCTTCCAGCTTCCAGACCGTATGCTGCGGCGCTTGCGAGGTCGCCAGGCAAGCGTGGCCGACCAGGTCGGCCAGGGTCTGCGGGCTGCCCTCGCGCTCCAGGTAGCGCGGGCTGGCAATGAGCGCCAGGTGGCTTTGCACCAGCTTCCTGGCCACCAGGCTGGAGTCCGGCAACACCCCGCCGCGAAAGGCCAGGTCGATACCCTCGGCAATCAGGTCGGCGCGCCCGTCGTTGAGCACGAATTCCAACTGCACCTTGGGATAGAGACGCATGAATTCATGCATCCACTCGATGGAAAAATTGTCGAAAAAGTCCACCGGTGCCGCCACCCGCAGGCTGCCGGCCGGCTCGCCCTGGCTTTCGGTGAGGCTGGTACTGGCGTGCTCGATGTCCTCCAGGCCCGGCGCGCAGCGCTCGAAGAATTCGCGACCGGCGGCGGTCATGTTGAGCTGGCGCGTAGAACGCTGCAGCAGCCGCACGCCCATGGCGGCCTCCAGCGATTGCAGGCGGCGGCTGATGGTATTGGGCGGCATGGACAGTCTGCGGCCGGCAGCGGCAAAGCTGCCGGCCCGCACTACGTGAACGAATAGCCAGATGTCATTGAGGTCTAGCATGGCGAGCCTGGATTGCTTCCATAAATGGATCAGTGAAATGCGATTCTCGCATCTATTGGAAGAAATGAAAACTGGGTATCGTAGACTCCAATGCAAACGCCCTTCCCAACACGGCAATGCCCACCGAACCATCGAAAGGACACACCATGAGCACCCTCCTGCACATCGACTCCAGCGCCCGTAGCGACGGCTCCATCTCGCGCCAGTTGACCGCTTCCTTCGTCCAGCAATGGCAAGCCAAGAACCCCGGCGGCAAGGTCGTGCATCGCGACCTGGCGGCCAACGCCCTGCCGCACCTCAACGAATCCATGCTGGGCGCCTATTTCACCCCGGCTGAGGCGCGCAGCGCCGAGCAGGCTCAGGTCATCCAGCAATCCGACGCCCTGGTCGATGAACTGCTGGCCGCCGACACCATCGTCATCGGCGTGCCGATGTACAACTTCGCCCCGCCCTCGACCCTGAAGGCCTGGATCGACCACGTGTTCCGTGCCGGCCGCACCTTCAAGTACACCGAAACCGGTCCGGTGGGCCTGGCTACCGGCAAGAAGGCCGTCATCATCCTCTCGCGTGGCGGCAAGTATTCCGAAGGCCCGATGGAAGCGCTGGACTTCCAGGGCAAGTACCTCAAGGGCGCGCTGGGCTTCATCGGTATCACCGATGTCGAGCTGGTAGTGGCCGAAGGCGTGTCCATGGGTGAAGAAGCGGCCAAGGCCGCTGTGGCAGGCGCCCAGGCCAAGATCAACGCCACCGTCTGATCGCAGCCCCTGCAGCACCCGGCAACGGGGCGCACCGCGCATTGCGGTGCGCCCCGTTTTGCTTGATCAGTCCAGACATTGGGCTCAGTGATGGCCCAATCCCTTGTGCATCCGGCGCAATCCCAGCCAGACGCAAGCCGCCACCACCGGCATGGCCAAGCCGGTGGCCAGATCTGGATTGAGCGGCAGGCCAGCCGCCTTGGCGGCCTTGCCGGCATACCCCAATAGCCCGATCACGTAATACGAAATGGCCGCCACCGACAGGCCTTCCACCGCCTGCTGCAGCTTCAGTTGCTGGGCGGCGCGGGCATTCATGGATTCCAGGATCTGACGGTTCTGGCGTTCCTGCACGATACCGATGCGGGTGCGCAGCAAGTCGTTGGTATGGGCGATGCGCTCGGCCAACGCTTCCTGGCGGCGCGCGATGGCCTGGCAGGTATTCATGGCCGGCGCCAGGCGGCGTTCCATGAATTCACCGATGGTCGGCACCCCCTCGATGCGCTGCTCGCGCAATTCTTCGATACGCGCCTGCACCAGCCGAAAATACGCTTGCGAGGCCGAAAAGCGGTAGCTGTTTTCCAGCGACAACTTTTCGATGCGCGCCGCCAGCCCGGTGATCCTGCGCAGGATGCGCTCATCCTCGGCCTGCTCCTCGGGCGTACCCGTGGTGGATTGCTCGGACTGCACCATGGCCGCCGTCAAGGCCGCCAGGTCACCCTCGATCTCGTTGAGCAAAGGCCCGGATTGCTGCGCATGGGGCAAGCCCAGCAGCGCCATCATGCGATAGGTCTCGATTTCCAGGATGCGCTGGGCCAGGCGTCCGCCCTGCAGTTCGCGCAGGTCGATGTCGCGCACCACGAAGCGCGAGAAACCATCGGACTGGATCTGGAAATCGGTCCAAATCTCACCGCCCTGCAAGACCTTACTGGAACTCATCAGCTTGCCTTCGAAGATGCGCTGCATCTGGCGTGCAGTGGCCGCCGGATCATCGGAACCGGGCTCCACCACCACGTGCGCCGCCACCATCAGCTTGCCCTTGAGCGCGATCAGCCATTGCTGCGGGATGTGCGCCAGCGGCGCACGGGCGAAGGCCTGATCGGTCGACAGCACTTCTTCGTGCGCCTGGGCGAAGGTATAGGTGGCGAACTCGGTATGGCACTCCCACTTCAGACGGAAGCGGCCGAAATCGTGATAGAAGTGCTTGGCCTCGCCACCCGGTGCGACCACGCCGAAATGGGTACACAACTCATCGAGCAAGGCGTGCTGGGCGCTGGCATGGCGCGCGCCGTTACCCTCTTCGCGCACATAGACGGCCAGATGCGTCAGGGTTTCGGAGCGCGTCAATTGCAGGAAGGGGCGCGAATGCACCTCGGCCGCCAGGACGACACGCTGCGGATGGTTCAGGCTGGCAAAAACGATGGACATGAGGCTTTCTCGTGGAGGGTTCAAATAGCTTGCACCGGGCGCTCTTGGTGGCGCTCGCGGCCAGCAGCAGTAGCGCGTGCAAGAAGCACGCCGGCCTGCTGCTCAATCAGGGAGTGATGCTTACTGCGGGGCCGGATAGCTGACTTCCAGGATGGTCAACTGCTCCACCCCCGACGGGGTCTGCAGCACCACCTCATCGCCTTCGCGCGCCTTGGTCAGAGCCCGCGCCACCGGGGAAATCCAGCTGATGCGGCCCTTGAGCGGATCGAGTTCATCGATGCCGACGATGGTCACCGTATGGGCTTCCCCCCGCTGGTTTTCGTAGTGCACGGTGGCACCGAAGAAGACCTGGTCGCTGCCGTGATGGACCGAGGGATCGACCACTTCGGCATTGTCCAGCCGCTTGGTCAGGAAGCGGATACGGCGATCGATCTCGCGCAGGCGCTTCTTGCCGTAGAGGTAGTCGCCATTCTCGGAACGGTCGCCATTGGAGGCCGCCCAGGACACCACGCGCACCACCTCGGGCCGCTCTTCGTCGATCAGGTGCAGCAGTTCATCCTTGATGCGCGCATGACCCTGCGGGGTCATGTAGTTCTTGGCCCCGGCCGGAATGGCCGGCAAGGCGAGCTCATCATCGTCGTCGCCGCCATCGGATTCTTTTACAAAAGCCTTGTTCATGCTGGAGTGGGTTAGGTATGCAGGTTCTGGCGTATTGTAGCCGCATGTGCAGCAACGCAGCGGTACAGTTGGGCGCATGAATGTCGCACCCACTTGTCACGGTAGCCGTCCACGCCAGGCTCGCCCTTTGGGCCGCACTCGGCGATAATCGGCATTTGGCCCGCATATGGTCGTCATGTCGAGCCTCCCAACCACCCTGCTCCTTCAAGCCCTTACGCCTTCACTCCTCCTAGCGCCATGTCCTCCATCGCTCCCCGCTATCGCATCGGTCTCATCGCCAACCGCGCCCACCAGGACGCCTCGGATTCTGCCCTGGTGCAGTTGCTGACCGGTTCGCGGCATCGTATCGAAAGCCTGCAGCCCGAACTGATCGTGGTCGGTCGCACGCTCGACGCCATCAGCCAAATGAACCTTTTGCCAGGCTACCCCCACCTGGTGCGCTTTCCCTACGGTCGCCATGGCGGCTTGATGAAGCTTGTTTCGCGCACCGTCGACCCCGACCCGCAGCGTACCCTGGATGCGGTGATCTACCTGATCGACCCGGTCGATCCTTCCTCCACCTTCCCGGAAGCGGTGGCGCTCAAGCGCCAGTGCGTCATCCACGGCAAGCCTTTCCTGTCGACCCTGGCCGGCGCCCAGGAATGGTTCGAACTGGAAGCCATCGCCAATGGTGCCAAACCCGACAGCTTCCTGGATGACCGCTTCCACCTCCAGGAGGAAGGCATCGCCCTGATCGCTCACGATGCCATGAAGTCGCGCATGTTGGAGCTGGCCGAGAAGCACTTCGAGGTACTGGACCAATTCGCCTTCCGCTGCGCCACCGGCACCACCGGTGGACTGCTAAACCAGTTGGCCATGAAGATGAAGGGCGAAGCCGGCCGCCACTGGGTCAAGCCCTTCCTCTCCGGCCCCTTGGGCGGCGACGCCCAGATCGCCGAACTGATCCTGGAGCGCCAGTGCCGGCGCGTGCTGTTCCTGGAAGATCCGCATGTAGCGCGCCAGCACGAAGCCGACATCCAGTTGCTGGAACGCGCCGCCCGCACCGTGACCGCCTATGCCTCCTGCATGAGCGATGTCCAATGGGGCGACCGCTGGCTCTCGCTCATCAAGGCGCGCGCGATCTGATTTGCCGATGACGTCGTCTTCCCCGCCGCCACGCCGCAGCCATCGCTGGCGTCGACGCCTGCTGGCCCCGCTGATCTATACCGCAGCCCTGCTGTTGATGCTGGAAGAATGGCTGTGGGATGCCACCCAGGCCCTGCTGGCGCGCATTCCCGACTGGCCGCTGCTGGTGCGGCTGCAACGCTGGGTGGAGCGGCTCTCGCCGTATGCCGCCCTGATGATCTTCCTGGCACCGACCCTGCTGCTGCTGCCGGTGAAGATCCTGGCGCTGCTCTCCATCACCCACGGCCACCCTACCCTGGGCTTGCTCATCGTGCTCAGTGCCAAGGTCTTGGGCACGGCGCTGGTGGCACGCATCTATGCGCTGACCCGGCGCAGCCTGCTGTCACTGCCTTGGTTCGTGCGCTATCACGACCGCTTGCTGGCCTTCAAGGCTAGGCTCACGGCGCAATTGCAAGCCACGGCAGGCTGGCAACAGGTGCAACGGCTGGTGCGATCGGTCCGGCAAGGCCTGGCCCGCGTCAAAAGCGTGCTGGCACAGCGCATGGTGGCCCAACCGGGCGGACCTGCCACTCGTCTGCTGCGACTGTTGCGACGGCTGGTAAGCCGTATGCGCAAGCATTAAGACGCACCAACGAAAAAGGCTGCCGCGGCAGCCTTTGGTCTTCATACGATCCCGCACGGGGCGCAATCAATCATCGTCGTCATCGTCATCGATATAGCCTTCCGGCGGCGGCGACATCTGCATGGAGGCCTGGCCCCCGATGTTGTTGTTGGAAATGCTGTTGCCCCATTCGAAGGCGTGCTTTTCGGCGGCAAAGAAATCATCGGCCGACAATTGCAGTTCATCCAGCAGGCGCTGCATCTCGGCTTGGTCGGGCTCGCGCAGTTCAGTGCACTCCACCAGGCGCAGGACCGAACCATAGTAGCCATTGCGCCGCAGCAGCGCTTCGCGGATTTCGGTACTGACGGTGATCTGGCGCAGCACGCTTTCCATGCTCATGCCAAAGAGCGCATCGACCAGCGACATGATGCCGACAGTGAAGGCCATCTCCGACATCTTGCGTCGTCCGGGCCGGATCTTGGCCGTGATCAGCTCCAGCATCTTGCCGCGCGTGGCCGCCAGGATCATCAGCGGCGACATGGTGTGGGCACGCTCCTTGTCGGTATTGGCAAAGAGCAGGATCTGCAGCCAGCGCTTGAGTTGTCGGCGTCCCAGCACGATCAATGCCTGGCCCAGCGAATCGATGAACTTCTGGAAACCGTAGACGGGCGTGTTGACCAGGCGCAGCAAGGTCAACGAGAGCGCCACGTCGCGCTTGATGTAGCGCACGATCTCCGCGTTGTCGACATTGCGCACCAGCAGCGTCAGCAGATGCATGATGATCATCTTGGACGCCTCCAGCTTCTTGCCCTGGAGAATCATCGGTTTGGCGAAGTAATAACCCTGGAAGAAATCGAAACCGAAGGTCATGCAGTCATTGAACTGCTGCAGCGTCTCGACCTTCTCAGCCAGCAACTCCTTGCGGGCACGCTTGAAGTGCACGGAAAGCTTGAGCAACTTGCTGGGGTCGACTTCCATCACGTCGATCTTGATGATCTTCACCAGCGGCAGCAGTTCTTCGATTTCCTGCGATTCGGCCACCACATCGTCCAGCGCAAACACGTAACCGGCCTTGACCAGCTCGCGCACGCGCGCCACCAGTTCGGGCGTGACCCGCACCGTCTCCAGGATTTCCAGCACCACCTTGTCCGCCGGCAGGAAATAGATGAAGTCGCTCATCAGCACGGCCGCATCCACATTGATGAAGCCGTGCAGGTTGCCGATCACGTTGGACAACCCCAGCTCGGAAGCGTGGGCGATCACCGCTGCCGTGGCCGTGACGTCATCCTTGACGTTGGCCGGTCCGAAAGCGGCGCTGCGAAACAGCAGTTCGTAACCGATCAAGTCTTGGTCCCGACTCAGGATGGGCTGGCGGGCCAGGAAGAAATCCAGGGCGTGATGCGCGGGAGGGGGCGGAGCGGATGGGTCGGCTGACTGGTCTGACATGGTTGTTTTTTTAAATGCCCCTGGTGTTGCGGCAAATATTGCCTCAAGGCAATTTACCTATTGTATGCCAATTTGCACTAATCTCAGCAACGTTGCGTCTATTCGAAACAAAAAATCACCAATAATCGCAACACCAGTATAACCCGACATCAGATTTCCCCGGATTCGAGCACATATTCGGCGCTGTCATCCACCCCCAGCACCTCGATCAGATAGGGCATGACTTCCTTGAGGCCGGCCTCCAGGGTCCAGGGCGGATTGAGGATGAACATGCCGCTGTTGTGCAGGCCAAAGCCATCCGGCGCCGGGCCATGGATGGCCAGCGTGACGTTGAGCCAGCTCTTGGCGCCCAGGCGCTTGAGGCGTTCCGGCAACTGACGCGATTCATTGCGTTGCAGGACCGGATACCAGACCGCATAGGTACCGGTGGGAAAGCGCGTGAGCGCATCGGCCAGCACCTGGGCCACGTGGGCATAGTCACGCTTGTCTTCATAGGGCGGATCGATCAACACCAGGCCGCGGCGCGAGGGCGGCGGCAGCAAGGCCTTGAGACCCTGGAAACCGTCACCGCGATACACCATCACGCGCTTGCCGCGGGTGGATGGTCGCTGGCCCTGGGCAGCGGCGTGGGCTTCGAGCTTGCGGAAGTTGTCTTCCAGCACCTTCACTTCACTGGGGTGCAATTCAAACAGACGCAGGCGATCCTGCTCGCGCATGGTCTTCTCGGCGCAATAGGGAGAGCCGGGGTAGTAACGCATCTTGCCGCTGGGGTTGAGCGACTTGACCACGTCGACGTATTCCTTGACCATCGCCGGCAAGTCCTTGCGCTCCCACAGTTTGGCGATGCCGGTCTCGTATTCGGCGTTCTTGCTGGCGTAATCTCCATCGAGCGCATAGACGCCTGCGCCGGCATGGGTGTCGATGACCATATAGGCAGTGTCTTTCTGCCCGAGATAGCGCATCAACTGGATGATCACCATATGCTTCAGGACATCGGCGTGGTTGCCGGCGTGAAAAGCGTGGCGATAACTCAGCATGGAAAATTCACTTCTAGGATGGGGGTTGAAATCGGGTGGCGGGACGGACCTGGACAGGCCGCTGCCACGAACACCGATGAGGTGTAAACGTCATGCATTCTAACAAGGATAAGTGAGCAGTTGTCGGACTAATCCGTCATTGTTACAAAGATACCCTTTTGCAGCGGCTTGGCGAGGCCCCGCCAGGACCGCCGAAAAATGCGAGCTCATAGCCTCAGTTCCCGGCCCGGTCGAGCCGGAAATAGGCATCCAGCAACGAGGTCTTGAAGACCACACCCAACAGGCGCGGATCTTCGGCGCTGGCGATCACGGGCAGGCGTTCGCCCTGATGGTCGAGGAACAACTGCAGCGCTTGGCCCAGCGACATGTCGGGCGTGACCTCATGCAGGAAATGCGGCCGCAGGAAATCGCGAGCCATGCTACCGGCGGCTTGCTTCTTATCCAGCAGCCAGGAAGTGATGTCCTGCAACGCCACCACCCCCTGGTAGCGCTGCTGGGCGTCGACGATGTAGACGTACTTGACCGGGTACTTGAGGAACAGCGCACTGACTTCTTCCAAACTGGCGTCTTCCATCAAGACCGTCTCGGCCGGTCGGATCAGCTCGCTCATGTGGGTGCCGCGCAGGCGCAGCCGTTCTTCATTGTCGCGATGGCGCTTGAGCGTGATTTCGTACATCGAGCGCCCATCGACGCTGCGCGCCACCACATAGGCCACTACGCAGGACAGCATCAGCGGCAGCACCACCTGGTAGCTCAAGGTCATTTCGAAGATCATCAGGATCGCCATCAAGGGAGCATAGGAGGCCGCTGCCAGGAAGGCCCCCATACCCACCATGGCATAGGCGAAGGGCTGCGAAGTATGCACCGGCAGCAGCGCCTGGGCGGTATCGCCGAACAGGTAGCCGACCGCCGCCCCGACGAATAGCGTCGGCGTGAAGATCCCGCCCACTGCGCCCGAGCCGACCGTAATGGCGGTAGCCAGCACCTTGATCACCAGCACCATCAACACCATCTGCCACAGCCAGGTGGTATGCAGCAGTGAATTGACCAGGCTGTAGCCATTGCCCCAGACCTCCGGCACCTGGATGGAAATCAAGCCCACCAGCAAGCCGCCCACGCCCAGGCGCACCGGCAGCGGCAACTTGAACTTGGCGAAACCGTGCTTGCCCAGCTCCAGCACCCGCAGGAACTGCGGCGCCAGAATCCCGGCCAGTACGCCCAGCACCAGAAACAGCAGCACTTCCCAGCCACCGATCTCGGGGAAGTACGGCATCTCGTAGGTGGCACGGTAACCGGGCAGCTCGCGCATGGTGATGTTGGCCACCACCGAGGCCACCATGACCGGGCCGAAGCTTTCCATCACCAGCGAACCGAGCACAATCTCGGTGATGAAGAAAGCCCCCGCAATGGGCGCGTTATAGGCCGAGGTAATGCCCGCTGCGGCCCCGCAGGCGACCAGCAGGCGCAGGCGAGATGAAGGAAAATGCGAAAACTTGCCCACCAGCGACGCGCACAACGCCGACAGCTGCACCATCGGCCCTTCGCGCCCGATGGAACCACCCGAGGCAATCGAGGCCAGCGAGGAAATGCTGCGCAAGAGGGTGTTGCGCACCGGAATGGCACCATCGCCGATGGCCACCGCTTCCATGTAGTCGCCGCCATTGCCGGCCGGGGTCTTCTTGGCCCACACCAGGAACAGGCCGGCCACCACGCCGCCGCAGGTCGGCAGCAAGACCCGCACATGCCAGGGCAAGCCCTTGGCGATATCGACGAAGCTGCCATCATGGCCGGTCAGCCAGATCTGCAGCAGCGCGATGCATTCGCGGAAGGCAATCGTGGCCAGCGCGCCGACGAAGCCGGCCAGCGCCCCCCACAACAGCATCGAATGGGTTTCCGAGACGCGACAGGCGTTCAGTACCCGCAGCCGGTACTTGATCCACAGTTCATGCATGAGCGCCACCACCCTGCTGGCTGCTGGCCTGCACCTGCCCATCCGCCTCTGGCTGCTGCATCAGCGAATGCAGATGCCTGAGGTCGGCGGCGATGGCGGTGGCTGCTTTCTTCTGCATCCGCCGATAGCGCGCCAGCACTTCCTGCCCCAGCTCGGTGACGGCAGCGCCACCGCCACGCGCGCCACCGGTGGCGGTCGCCACCAGCGGACTGGCGAAACAACGGTTCATCTCCTCCACCAGCAGCCAGGCGCGCCGATAGGACATTGCCATCTCGCGGGCAGCGCCGGAAATCGATCCGGTCTGCGCGATGGCCTGCAACAGGTCGGCCTTGCCGGGGCCGAAAGCAATGGTGTCGCCCTGCATCACGCGCACTCGTAGGGTCTTGGAATCATTCATGCGCGTGATTGTACTAGCGGGCAGGCAGCGGCGACCAGACGCCTGCACGCAATTGACGTTCGTTATATCCTTGCGTATATTTCGCCCACCTCCCGCCACTCCCAGGCCCAACATTCTGCCGATCAAGGATTGCCGATGTTCATGAAATTGCGCCTCAAAGCCGCCCTGCGCACCGTCTGTGCGGCCACGCTGATCTTGGCAGCCGGTGCGGCCCAGGCCACCGACCTGGTGGTGTCGGCTGCCGCCAGCCTGACCAATGCCTTCAAGGAATTGGCGCAAAGCTTCGAACAACAGCATCCGGGAGTGAAGGTCATTACCAACTTCGGCGCCTCCGACATCCTGATGCAGCAGATCGTGCGCGGCGCCCCGGCCGATGTGTTCGCCTCGGCCGACCAGACCGCGATGGACAAGGCGGTGGCGGAAAAGGCGGTCGATGCCGCCAGCCGCCAGAACTTCGCGGCCAACCAGATCGTGCTGATCGTGCCGCACGATGCCAAACAACTGCCGACCAGCCTGGCCAATCTGACCCGTGCCCAATACCAGCGCATTGCCCTGGGCAACCCGGCCTCCGTGCCCTTCGGCCGCTACACCAAGGCGGCGCTGGAACAGGCCGGCCTGTGGCCTCAGGTGCAGGCCAAGGCGGTGATGGCCGAGAACGTGCGCACCAGCCTCGATTACGTGGCGCGCGGTGAAGTCGATGCCGGCTTCGTCTTCGCCACCGATGCGGCGGTGATGCCCGAGAAGGTCAAGGTCGCCCTCCGCATCCCTTCCGACACGCCGGCCACCTACCCCATCGCGGTGACCAGTGGCAGCCGCCAACCGGCGCTGGCAGCGCAATTCGTGGCGTATGTGCGCTCCTCCAGCGGACAAGCGGTGCTAGCGCGCTATGGTTTCCTGAAGCCGTGATGCATCCGGTCTGGACGCCGCTGCTGCTGTCGCTAAAGGTGGCGGGACTGGCCACCTTGCTCAATCTGGTGCTGGGGGTGGCGGCCGCCTATGGCCTGTCGCGCTGGCGCTCGCCCTTGCGTGACTTCATCGATTCGGTACTGACCCTGCCGCTGGTGCTGCCACCCACCGTCATGGGCTATTACCTGCTGGTGCTCTTTGGTCGCCGTGGTACCTTCGGCGCCTGGCTGGAAGGCATGGGGATCCAGTTGGTCTTTACCTGGCAGGGCGCGGTGCTGGCCTCCACCGTGGTGGCCTTTCCGCTGGTCTTGAAGGCCGCCCGCGCAGCCTTCGAAAGCGTCGATCAGCAACTGGAAAACGCTGCCCGCGTGCTGGGCGTATCCGAAGCCGGGGTATTCTTCCGGGTCAGCCTGCCGCTGGCCACGCGGGGCATCATGGCTGGAGTGTTGCTGGCCTTTGCCCGCGCACTGGGCGAATTCGGGGCGACGCTGATGGTGGCCGGCAACCTGCCGGGGCGCACCCAGACCCTGTCGGTGGCCATCTATGAAGCCGTGCAGGCGGGCGATGACGGCGCGGCTACCTTGCTGGTGATCATTACCTCGCTCACCTGTATCGTGCTGTTGATGATAGCCGGTCGCCTGGTGCCGGATCGCTCGCAATTGCGCGTTCGCTAACAACCCGCAAATCATTTATATTTTTTAGACCACACCATTCGTGAGCGTCGACCTCCAGATCCACAAACAACTGCGCGCCGGGGATCGCATCTTCGATCTCGATATCGCCCTGGCCAGCCACAGCCAGCGCATCGTGCTGTACGGCCCTTCCGGCTCGGGCAAGAGCCTCACCTTGAAGGCCATCGCCGGACTGATACGACCGGATCGCGGCCACATCCGCGTGCGCGGCCGCACGCTGTTCGATAGCGCCGAAGGCATCGATGTGCGTGTGCAGGAGCGCAATGTAGCCTACCTGTTCCAGGATTACGCCCTCTTCCCGCACCTGACGGTGGCGCAGAACATCGCCTTTGGCCTGTCACGCGGCAGCTGTAACCCACGCCGCCCGACCGGGCATCCCGCCGTGCAGCGCTGGCTGCAGGCCTTCGAGCTGCAGGCCATCGCCCACAGCCACCCGGCCCAGATTTCCGGCGGCCAGCGTCAGCGCGTGGCGCTGGCGCGCGCGCTGGTGGCCGAACCCGAGATGCTCTTGCTGGATGAACCCTTCTCGGCGCTGGACCTGTCCTTGCGCCAACGGATGCGCCAGGAACTGGCCGAGCTGCAAACCCATCTGCAGGTACCGATGCTGCTCATCACCCACGACCCGGCCGATGTCGAGGCGCTGGGCCAGACAGTCTTCGAACTACGCGACGGCCAGTTGCGCTGAATTCGGCCACGCAGACGAAAAAAAGCCGCACCCTTGTGGGGTACGGCAGCAAGTTCGGGGGGTCACCCCGCCGGCCCGCGCAAGGATGCGGGCCGGCGTTACATCACACATTCACATACCTTCATACGACAGTCTTGCCCACTGCGAAGCAGCGCCTCATGCGGCCTTCTTGGCCTTGTCGTCGAAGAATTGTTCATCTTCGGTCGAACCATGCAGTGCCGTGGTCGAAGACTGACCTTGCTGGATGGCTTGGGTCACGGCGTCGAAGTAGCCGGTACCGACTTCGCGCTGGTGCTTGACCGCCGTGAAGCCCTTGGCGGCGGCGGCGAATTCGGCTTCCTGCAATTCCACGAAGGCCGACATCTGGTTGCGGGCATAGCCGTGCGCCAGGTTGAACATCGAGTAGTTCAGCGCATGGAAGCCAGCCAGCGTGATGAACTGGAACTTGTAGCCCATGGCGCCCAGCTCGCGCTGGAACTTGGCGATGGTGGCGTCGTCCAGGTTCTTCTTCCAGTTGAAGGACGGCGAGCAGTTGTAGGCCAAGAGCTTGCCCGGGAACTTGGCATGAATGGCTTCGGCGAAGGTCTTGGCAAAGGCCAGGTCCGGCTTGCCGGTTTCGCACCAAACCATGTCGGCATACTCGGCATAGGCCAGGCCACGCGAGATCGCCTGATCGATGCCCGGATGGGTCTTGAAGAAGCCTTCCACGGTGCGCTCGCCCGACAGGAAGGGCTTGTCGTTGGCGTCCACATCGGAGGTCAGCAAGTCAGCGGCTTCGGCGTCGGTACGGGCGATCACCAGAGTCTTGGTGCCCATGACGTCAGCGGCCAGGCGGGCGGCGTTGAGCTTTTCACAGGCTTCGCGGGTCGGCACCAGCACCTTGCCACCCATGTGGCCGCACTTCTTGACCGAGGCCAGTTGGTCTTCGAAGTGCACACCGGCGGCACCGGCTTCGATCATCGACTTCATCAGTTCGAAGGCATTCAGGACGCCGCCGAAACCGGCTTCGGCATCGGCCACGATGGGCGCGAAGAAGTCGATGTCGTCACGGCCTTCGGACCACTGGATCTGGTCGGCGCGGGCGAAGGTGTTGTTGATGCGCTTGACCACCATCGGCACCGAGTTGGCCGGGTACAGCGACTGGTCGGGGTACATTTCACCGGCCAGGTTGGCATCGCCGGCCACTTGCCAGCCGGACAGGTAGATGGCCTTCAGGCCGGCCTTGACCTGCTGCATGGCCTGGTTGCCGGTCAGTGCGCCCAGGGCGTTGACGAAGGGTTCGTTGTGAACCAGGTTCCAGAGCTTGTCGGCACCGCGCTTGGCCAGGGTGTGCTCAATCTGCAGCGAGCCGCGCAGACGAACCACGTCGGCCGCACTGTAGTTGCGCTTGATGCCCTTCCAGCGCGGGTTCTCTGCCCAGTCGCGTTCCAGGGCCTGGATTTGCTGTTCACGAGTGCTCATGTGGATCTCCTTGTTGGTCAATATGAAGTGGCTTGAAACCGGATGAAATCGTTGATTCCATGACTTCATAGTAGGCCTGCAGGAGCGGAGCAACAATGTCTTATATAAGATATCTGTAAAATTTTTATACGAATAAAATCAGTTACTTACACTCTTCTTTTTGCGATACGAAACAAAAATCCAGAGAATGAAAAAGATTTTTGATGCAGCGCACTGGCGTTTTTCATGATGCGAAATGAAGATTTCGTATCGTAAAATATCGCCTAAATGAAACCTCTCGCAGCGTGATCGTTCATATGAACACTGCCACGAATGACGCCTGATCCTCATCCGTGTAGCGGGCCGCGACAGGAAATTCGCTTTTTTCTTCATCCCGCAGCTGGTTGAACTGCTTTTCCAGGTCGGGTTGTTTAATCTGCAAAGAAGGCAGAGAATAAGCCCCTAACTAATTATTAAGCGGCGATGCAACGCCGCCCCTGTCTACATGCATTACGCCCTGGACATTCGCACTTTCCTCTTCAGTCATTATTTCTATACGGGTGTGCGGATCGCAATCGGGGTAGTCGGCCTGACCCTGCTGGTGTTCAACGTGGCCGACATGACCACCACCATGACGGTCTTCCTCGGTGCGCTCTGTACCAGCCTGATGGACCTGCCCAGCCCGCTGCGCCACAAATTCAATGAAATGCTGGCCGGCGTGCTGCTCTGTACCCTGGTCATGCTCATCATCAGCTTGTGCGCACCGGTGCCCTGGCTGCTCAGCGCCATGATGGTGGTGGTCAGCTTCTTTGCCAGCATGATGGTGGTCTATGGCAAGAAGACCATGCCGCTGCAGTTCGCCGCACTCATGGTGATGACCCTGTCGATGGAAAACCAGGTGCCCATTGCCGACGCCTTCCTGCACGCCGCGCTGTTCCTGGGTGGCGGCCTGGGTTACCTGGCCTATTCGATGGCGGTATCGTGGTTCCTGCGCCGGCGCATCAAGCAGCAGGTGCTGGCCGAGGCGCTCTTCGAACTGGCGCGCTACCTGCGCATCAAGGCCGATTTTTATGACGTCAAGCACGACCTGGCCAATCAGTTCAATCAGCTGGTGCGCCAGCAGATCGTGGTGGCCGACAAGCAGCAGGCCTCGCGCGACTTGATCCTGCGCGACCTGCACACCAAGCAGGATGGTTTGCTGGTGCAGGTGCATCTGTCGATGCTTGAGCTCTATGAACAGGTGCTCTCCACCCATGCTGACTACGCCTTCCTGCGGCAGCACTTCGGCGGCACCGATGTCATGATCTTCCTGCGCGACTTGGCCACCAAGGCGGCCCAGGACATCGAATCGATCGCCTATGCCGTCACCCGCAACAAGGCCTCCGAGCCCAGCGTAAACTACAAGGCCGAGCTGCGCGCGGTGCAGTTCGAGATCCGCGAACTGGCCCAGCCAGGCCCGCGACAAGCCTCCGAAGAAGCGCTCACCCTGCTGCGCGTGACCTACAACAAGATCCGCGACATCATCGAACTGATCGGCCAGGTGCACCAGGCCACACAAAATCCTGTGGACCCGCTGCCCATCCTGCCGGGCTCGGACATGACACCGTTCCTGACCCAGCAGAAGTTCAAGTTCAACATGCTGCTGGTGAACCTGCGCTGGCAGTCGCCGATCTTCCGCTTTGCCATCCGGGTGGCGCTGGCGGTGACGACCGGCCTGTGGATCGCCGGACACCTGCCCTACATGTCGCACGGCTATTGGATCGTGCTGACCATCGTCATCATCCTCAAGCCCAATTTCAGCGCCACCAAGCAGCGCATGGCCGACCGCCTCATCGGCACCCTCATCGGCTGCCTGATTACCTTGCTGATCCTGCGCTTCGTGCACAATCCACTGGGCCAGTTGGCGGTGCTGTTTGCCGCCAGCGTGGCCGCACCGGCCTTCACCTACATCAAGTACCGCTATACCGCCATCGCCGCCTCGGTGCAGATCCTGATGCTGTTGAACCTGCTGATGCCGGCCGGTCACCAGACCGTGATCGGCGAGCGGCTGATCGATACCATCATTGGCGTATTGATCGCCACTGTCTTCAGCTATGTGCTGCCAGCCTGGGAATACCGCGACCTGCCCAAGCTGCTGCGCAACGTACTCAAGGCCAGCCAGCGCTACCTGACCGCCAGCCGCGACATGCTGGAAGGCAAGGTCAAGGATGACTTCTTCTACCGGGTCTGCCGCAAGGGTTTCATGGACAGCCTGGCCGCACTGATCTCGGCGCTGGTGCGCATGATGGATGAACCAGCCACCAAGCAGCGCGCCGTGCGCGAACTGAATCGCTTCATCGTCCAGAACTATCTGGTGGCGGCCCACATTGCCGCCCTGCGCCTGATGCTGCGGCGCCATCAGGACAACATGCCCGAGGCTGCGGTGGCCAGACTGATCGAGGAAACCTACCTGGAAGCCAGCCAGCACCTGGCCGAAGCCCAGCGCCTGCTGACACCCCAGCCGAAAAAGCGCAGCGGCGCCGTCACGGTGTCACCCACCGCACCAGAAGACAAAGCCATCTCGGGCAAGATCGAACTGATCGGCCCGGTCGCACCCGAGCCGATGGCGGCCGAAGCCAGCGCCTGGTCAGGCTGGGACAACCTGCGCCGCCGCACCAGCCTGCTGAACCAGGATCTGAAGGAAATTGTCATCCAGACCGCGGCCATCGACCAGGTGCTGCGCAAAGCGCCGGATTGAGCGGCCTGCAGCCGCCCAAACAAAAGCCCGCTCGCGGCGGGCTGGAAAGATGAGGCTGAAGGTGAAGCAAAACGCTCAAAGCGGCGTGCGCGAGACCAGCACTCCATCCACATCGGCATAGATCCAGTCACCTGGATGCACCGCCACCCCGGCAATACCGACCTTGATATCGGCATCGCCCGCGCCCTTGCGGAAGCTGCGCTGCGGATGGGTGGCCAGCGCCCGGATACCGACCTCGCAGGCATTCAATTCGGCCGCATCGCGCACACAACCATTGACCAGGATGCCGGCCCAGCCATTGTCCTGCGCCAGTTGCGCCAGATTGCCCCCCACCAGCGCGCAGCGCAGGCTGCCGCCGCCATCGACCACCAGCACCTGGCCATGGCCGGGCGTCTCCAGGGTGGCGCGCACCATCACGTTATCCTCGAATACCTTCAAGGTCTTGGCCGGGCCGGCGAAGGCCTGCTTGCGGCCGAAGCTGGCGAAGATGGGCGGCAGGACGTGCAGCGTGCCCGCGGCCAGCTTGTCTTCGTTGGTGTCGCACAGGTCACAAGTGGCAAAGGATGCAGGGGTCATGATGGCTCCGAATAGGCTTGAGGGGATGATCTGCAACGCCTCACACCGACAGGATGCGGTGCAGGCGCTTCTGGTCGAACATGCGTGAGTCGGCTACCCGCAGCAGGGTTTCCACATCCAGCCCGTCATCCGGGTAGAGCGACACACCTACCGAGGCATCGACCGTGTATTGCTGACCATCGCGGCCTGCGATGGGCTTGTTGACGGCGTGGCGGATCTTGTCGCCGATGCTGCGCGCCACCTCCACCTCGGTCACGCCATGCAGGTAGACCACGAATTCATCACCGCCGAAACGCGCCACGGAATCGTCGTGCCGCAGGCTGTGCTGCAAACGTTCGGCGATGGTGATCAAAACCTTGTCGCCTTCATCGTGACCGTATTCATCATTGACCGCCTTGAAGCGGTCGAGGTCGATGAAGAGCAAGGCAAAGTGCAGCGGCACGGCCTGCGAACTGTTGCGGCGGCGGAAATCGATCTGCGCGATCAAGGAATCGCGGTTGAGCACATTGGTCAGGCGATCAGTGCGCAGGTTGCGTTCCATCTCCACAAAGCTTTGTGCCAACTGGCCGATTTCATCGTTACGGTCAATGTTAAGCGTGGGGAAGGGACTGCCGTTGCCGATGCTCTTGGCCGCCAGCGTAAGCTTGCGGATGTCGCGCAGCACCCAGCGCAGCAGCAGCAAGCCGATCACGAAGCTCAGGCCCACGGCCAGCAAGCCCAGTATCAGGGTCTGGTAGACGCCACTGGTGACCGAGCCCAGGAAGTCAGAACGTGGTGCTGCGCTGATGGCCAGCCACTCCAGTCCGGCCGGATCGCGATGCAGGCGGAAGGCCACCTCGATCTTGCTGCCCTGGCTGCGCGCGCCCAGCAGCACGAGCCTGTCCGGCACGGCCTGGTGCGTGGCCAGGTAACTTTGTACTTCCTCGAAGGCTTGCTGCACCAAGGGCGAGGTGCTACGGCCAGCATTGAGGCGCATGGGTTCACTACCCTGCTCGCCGGCCTGGTAAATGGGCTCATTGAGGGAGGTGGCGATCATGTCGCCCTGTAGTTCGGTGACGAAGGCCACGCCATGCGTGCTCTGCGGCACCTGGCGCAACAGTGCGCCCAGTTGCTGCAAGCCGATGCTGCTATTGGCTACGCCCAGCAGCGTGCCATCGGCATCGAAAATGGGCTTGGAGAGATTGATGCCGACGATGTTCTTGACGCGGTAATCGATGTAGACCGGCGACCAGGTTTCGTGACCTTGCTTGACCGCCTGCTCGTACCAGGGACGCTTGCGCGGTTCGTAGTCCTGCACGGCGACCAGCTTCATCTCGGTGCCGGGGCCGCGCAGGTAATAGACGTAGTTCTTTTGCCCCGGCTCGCGCACGCTATACATGAAGACATTGGGCTGTTCCTGCTTGATGCCCAGGAAGCTGCCGTCGACGCCACCGAAATAGACATAGCTGGGTTCATCGAAGAGCGAGTTGGCCAGCCACAGGCGATCTTCGAGCTCCTTGCGGCTCTTGGGGAAAGGCAGCAGGGCGGGGGCCTGGCCGACCTCCACCGGCGGCACCGGCCGCGGCGCGATCACGTTGAGGGTTTCCCGCGCGCCTTGGGTCTGGCGGTCGATGGCCTGGCTCACGCGCCCCATCACCTCGGTCAAGGCATTGCGCGCCAAGACCTCGGTGGCATCGTCACCGGCGCGATAGAGGAACCAGCCGATGGTCAACACCAGGCAGACCATGAGGAAGATGAACGGCAGGATGAATAGCCGCTGCAAGGACGATTGCTTCAGAATCGCCCCCTTCTGCTCTTGCTGACACGTTGACCGCACATTGCGAATATGACCATGTATTCCTTGCTGCCAGGCAATCTTGCCCAGTTCCGGCAATTTGCCGCACAGGCCGTAGCCCTGGATCAATGGCGCACCGACGTTATTGGTTCTGGCGCGTCCCCCTTGGATGATGTAAATATCACATTCGCCCTGTCTTGGGGAGCGTTTTTTGCAACGCGGCGGAGGATAGACCGACAGAGCAGCAGTTCAAGAGCCGCGCCGAGCTTGGACTAGTGAAAATCCGATCATCACTTTGATTGTATTGCAACTTTTCTGAACCAAGGTTCAGGAGTGCTGACGAAAACTGGATCGTGTTGCCACAAAAGACATAAAAAAGCGGCGACGCATGAACACATGCGCCGCCGCCCTACCACGCCATTGACTGGCTGGTGTTGCTGGTATTACTTGCTGAAAGCCAACTGCCCGTTCTGCACATCCACCTGCACCACATCCTTGGGCCCGAACTTGCCGGCCAGGATTTGCTTGGACAGCGGATTCTCGATCTCCTGCTGGATGGCGCGCTTGAGCGGACGGGCCCCATAGACCGGATCGAACCCGGCCTCGGCGATCTTCTGCAGACCTGCTTCGCTGATCTGCAAGCCGATTTCCAGTTTGGCCAGGCGTTGCTCCAGGATGCGTAACTGGATCTTGGCGATGGCGCCGATGTTCTTGGCATCCAACGCGTGGAACACCACGATTTCATCGACCCGGTTGATGAATTCCGGGCGGAAGTGGGTGCGCACCTCGGCCATGACTGCCAGCTTCACCAGCGCCGGATCGCTGTCTTCCATGCTCTGGATCTTGTGCGAACCCAGGTTGGAGGTCATCACGATCACCGTATTCTTGAAGTCCACGGTGCGGCCCTGGCCATCGGTCATACGGCCATCGTCCAGCACTTGCAGCAGTACGTTGAAGACATCCGGGTGCGCCTTCTCGATTTCATCGAGCAGGATCACGCTGTAGGGCTTGCGCCGCACCGCTTCGGTCAGGTAACCACCCTCTTCATAACCGACATAACCCGGGGGCGCCCCGATCAGACGGGCCACCGAATGCTTTTCCATGAATTCGCTCATGTCGATGCGGATCATGGCTTCTTCGGTATCGAAGAGATAGGAGGCCAGCGCCTTGCACAGCTCGGTCTTGCCCACGCCGGTGGGGCCCAGGAACATGAAAGAGCCATACGGCTTGCTGGGGTCGCCCAGACCCGCGCGGGAGCGACGGATGGCGTCGGAAACCGCCACGATGGCTTCGTCCTGGCCGACCACACGTTCATGCAGCACATCTTCCATATGAAGCAGTTTTTCACGCTCGCCCTGCATCATGCGCGATACGGGAATGCCGGTGGCGCGCGCCACGATCTCGGCGATCTCCTCGGCGCCCACCTGGGTGCGCACCAGCTTGGGCTTTTCGCTGACCACGCCGGCCGCATCCTTCTTGTTCTGCACCTCCAGCGCAGCTTCCAGCTCGGCCAGCTTGCCGTACTTCAGTTCCGAGACCTTCTGCCAGTCGCTCTTGCGGGTGGCCTCTTCCATCTGCAGGCGCACCTTCTCGATTTCTTCCTTCAATTGCTGGCCGCCCTGGGCAGTCGATTTCTCGGCCTTCCAGATTTCTTCCAGGTCGGCATATTCGCGCTCCAGTTTTTCAATCTCTTCCTCGATCAATTGCAGGCGCTTCTGCGAGGCTTCGTCCTTCTCGCGCTTGACGGCTTCGCGCTCGATCTTCAGCTGGATCAGGCGACGGTCGAGCTTGTCCATCACTTCCGGCTTGGAGTCGATCTCGATCTTGATCTTCGAAGCAGCTTCGTCGATCAGGTCGATGGCCTTGTCCGGCAGGAAGCGGTCGGTAATGTAACGATGCGACAGCTCGGCGGCGGCCACGATGGCCGGGTCGGTGATGTCCACACCGTGGTGCACTTCATACTTTTCCTGCAGGCCGCGCAGGATGGCGATGGTCGCTTCCACGCTGGGCTCATCGACCAGAATCTTCTGGAAGCGGCGTTCCAGGGCAGCATCCTTTTCGATGTACTGACGGTATTCGTCCAGGGTGGTGGCGCCCACGCAATGCAGTTCGCCGCGTGCCAAGGCTGGCTTCAACATGTTGCCTGCATCCATGGCGCCTTCGGCCTTGCCGGCACCGACCATGGTGTGCAGCTCATCGATGAAGACGATGGTCTGGCCTTCGTCCTGGGCGATTTCCTTCAAGACCGCCTTGAGGCGTTCCTCGAATTCACCGCGATACTTGGCACCGGCCAAGAGCGCTGCCATGTCCAGCGACAGTACGCGCTTGGACTTGAGGCTGTCCGGCACTTCGCCATTGACGATGCGCTGGGCCAGGCCTTCGACGATGGCAGTCTTGCCCACGCCGGGTTCTCCGATCAAGACCGGATTGTTCTTGCTGCGCCGTTGCAGCACCTGGATGGCGCGGCGGATTTCATCGTCACGGCCGATCACCGGATCGAGCTTGCCGGCACGGGCGCGCTCGGTCAGGTCCAGGGTGTATTTCTTCAAGGCTTCACGCTGGCCTTCATCTTGCTGCGAAGAGACCGAGGCGCCACCGCGCACGGCGGTGATGGCCGCTTCCAGCGACTTGCGGGTCAGCCCATTCTCGCGGGCGGCACGGCCGGCGTCGGACTTGTCGTCCACCAGGCCCAGCAGCACCATTTCGCTGGCCACGAACTGGTCGCCATGCTTTTGCGCTTCCTTGTCGGCCAGGTTGAGCAAGGCCACCAGCTCCCGGCCGACCTGCACTTCGCCGCCATTGCCGGAGACTTGCGGCAGTCGCTTCAGCGCGGCCTGCAAGGCGCTGATGAGACCGTTCACATTCACGCCGGCGCGCTGCAACAGCGAGCGTGCGCCGCCATCGTCTTGGTTCAGCAGCGCCAGGATCAGGTGAACCGGTTCAATGTATTGATTGTCGTGGCCGACCGCCTGGGATTGCGCGTCGGCCAGCGCTTCCTGCAATTTGGTAGTGAGTTTGTCGAGACGCATGATGGACTCCAATTATTCAATGCTATGAAAATTGGGACTGCCCTTTGATTTTCAAGCAATGATCATGCCGTCTGTTTTGATCTGCATCAGGTCGCTGGCAATGGTCATGCGACCAAGGCGCGATAACAGGCAAAGCCGGTCACGCACAGCACGATGGAGCCCAGCAGGTGCAAGCCGGAGTGGCCGATGGCCCACAGGTAGTCCCCCCGTTGCAGCAGGATCATGGCCTCGGCCGAGAAGGTCGAGAAGGTGGTCAGCCCGCCCAGGAAACCGGTGACAGCAAAGAGTCGCCATTCCGGCGGCAAGCCGGGATGTTCCTCGAAATAGGCCACCAGGAACCCGATCACGAAAGCACCGATCCAGTTGGCCGCCAGCGTGCCCAGCGGCACAAAGTGCCCGGCCACGTTCCACACCACCGAGATACGCCAGCGCAACCAGGCACCCAGCGTTGCTCCCATCCCTACGGCCAGCCATCCCATTGCGGTCTCCTTGATTGCCTTGATTGATTAGACCAGCGTCGCGCCGCGTGCAGCCAGTCCCTGCATTTCCTCGCGCAGGCTGCCCAGGCGTTCCAGCGCCTGATGGTCTTCCTGCAAGGTCTTGTCCACTGTTTCGTGCATCCAGTCTACCCAGGTGCTGATCTTGGCGTCCAGATACTGACGTGAAGGATACAGCGCATACACGCCCATGTTCTGCAAGCGATGCTGCGGCAACACCCGCACGATGGTCCCCGCGCGCAAAGCATCCACGGCCGAATAGATCGGCAGCACGCCGATCCCCATGCCTTCGCGCACGGCGGTGAGCATGGCTTCGGCCACGTTGACCTGGAAATAGCTCTTCACGGCGATTACCGACGCCCCCTCCGGCCCCTCCAGCGCCCATTCGTCCAACGGGGAAATAGGGCTCACCAACTGCAGGCAGGAATGATGGAGCAGATCGGCCGGCTGCTGCGGTACCCCGTATTTATCCAGGTAGGCCGGGGCCGCACACAACATGCTGAAGGTGGTACCGAGCTGGCGGTAGATCAGGCCGGAATCGGGCAATTCACGCGCCAGCACCAGCGAGACGTCGTAGCCCTCTTCCAGCATGTCGGGAATGCGCTGGGCCAACGTCAACTCCACCGCCACATCCGGGTAACGTTTGTGATAGCCCGAAATGGAGGGAATCACGTAGCGCTGGCCGAAGCTGGTCATGGCATGGATGCGCAGGCGCCCGGACGGCTTGACGTAGGCCGCACTGGCCTCGGCCTCGGCCTCATCAACATAGGACATGATCTGCTGGCAACGCAGCAAATAACGTTCGCCCGCCTCGGTCAGGGCAATGCGGCGCGTGGTACGGTTCATCAGGCGGGTCCGCAGGTGGCGCTCCAGATCAGCCACCGCGCGCGAGACATGGGCCGTAGTCAAGCCCATCTGCTGGGCCGCCTGGGTAAAACTGCCAGCCTCGACCACACGCGTGAAGACGCGCATGTTTTGCAGGGTATCCATTGGTTTCCTATGACTAATACAACCAAGAATTACAACTAAAAAGTACAACTCAATGCGAAGGCCTGGATCAGACATTGAGCTATTGCAAGCGTCCAGGCGCAATGCCCGATGAGAGCATTGTTACCCAGATTGGTGCAATCATTATTGCTTATATAGAGATAAATAATTGCGAAATACCGGATTTTTTCGAAAATAATTACAAAATAGAATACATCCCTTCTGATATTTGCATATTTGGGGGTAATTCCATGAAACGTATTGCCTTCTCCACGTTACCGGCGCTGACCGTCATTGCGCTTTCGCTGACAATGGCTGGCTGCGCCGACCAGGGTGGTATAAAGCCGCAAGCCCAGGTGCGCGACGTTGCCGTGCTCGACGCCGGCCAGGCCATCCGCCAGACTGCCAGCGAAGCCGGCTGGCCGCAACGCACCTGGTGGCAGGTGTATGGCGATACGCAACTGGATCAACTGGTCAAGCGCGCCGTGGCCGGCAACCCCAGCATGGCAGTGGCCGCAGCCCGTGTGCGCCAGGCCCAGTCCATGGCGGTGGTGGCCCATGCCGGCGAATTGCCCAATGCCCAGCTGGATGTGGCGGTAGGCCGCAAGGACTGGTCCGACAACGTCTATTACGGCGCCGCCTTCCGCGACAAACTGACCTGGAACAACACCGCCACGCTGGGCCTGTCCTATAACGTCGACCTGTGGGACCGCAACAAGAACACCACCCTGCGCGCCCAGGATGAAATGCACGCGGTCGCCGCCGACGCCCGTGCCGCGCAGCTCGACCTGGAAGGCAACGTGGTGCGCACCTATGTGCAGTTGGCCCTGCAATACGGCTTGCTGGACAACACCGAAGCCATGCTCAAGGAAGAGCAGAAGATTCTCGACCTGGCCCGCCGCCGCTTCAATGGTGGCCTCGGCACCCAATTGGACATTACCCAGGCCGAAGCCCCTTTGCCGGAAACCCGGCGCCAGATCGAAGCCCTGCAGGAAAACATCGCGTTGATCCGCAACCAGTTGGCGGCCCTGCTGGGTGAAGGCCCGGGCGCGGCCGACGGCGTCACGCGCCCCGGCATGGCCCTGCATACCGCCATCGGCCTGCCCAGCGCCCTGCCGGCCGACCTGGTGGGCCGCCGCCCCGATATCAGCGCCGCACGCTGGCGCGTGGAAGCCGCCGCCAAGGGCATTTCGGTGGCCAAGGCGGCCTTCTACCCCAACCTCAACTTGCTGGCCGGCATCGGCCCGGCCGCCGCTGGTGGTGGCTTGTTCTCCTTCCTCTCGGCGCCCAACCTGCAGACCACTTACGGCCCGGCCATCTCGCTGCCGATCTTCGAAGGTGGCCGCCTGCGTGGCCAACTGGGTGCGGCCAGCGCCGGCTACGACATCGAGGTGGAGCACTACAATGCCTTGCTGTCGCAAGCCTTGAAGGGCATCTCCGACCAGGTTGTCACGCTGCAATCGGTGGCGCGCCAGCAACAGCAGGCGCAAGAATCGGTGCGCGCCGCGCAAAAGAGCGTGGACATCGCCACCCGCGCCTACCAGCGAGGCCTAACCGACTACCTCAATGTCTTGCACGCGCAGACCCAATGGCTGCGCCAGCAACAGATCGTGCAGCAATTGCAGGCCCAGCGCCTGGCGGCCTATGCGGCCTTGCAAACGGCACTGGGGGGTGGCATGGACAATGGCCCTGAGACGCCCAGCGCTGCCGCAACCACGGCAGCCGAGCCGGCCAAGGTAGCGGCGCGATGACTACCCCTACCCTGCCCCTCAAGGCCCAGCTACGCGAAGCCGCCAGCGACTGGTGGCGCAGCGAAGCACCGACCTGGGTATATGTCTTCAAGATGGTCTTCGCCGGTCTGCTGGCGCTGGGCATCGGCTACGGACTGGACCTGGAGTCGCCGCGCTCGGCGCTCATCACGGTGTTCATCGTCATGCAGCCGCAAAGCGGCATGATCCTGGCCAAGAGCTTCTACCGGGTCATCGGCACCCTGGTCGGCTCGGCGGCCATCGTGCTCTTCGTCGACCTGTTTGCACAGACGCCCGAACTGTTCCTGCTGGCCTCGGCCTTGTGGATCGGCCTGTGTACGGTGGGCTCGGCGCACTACCGTAACTTCCGCTCGTATGGCTTCGTGCTGTCGGGCTACACGGTGGCACTGATCGGCCTGCCAGCCGCCCTGCATCCGGCCACCACCTTCGACTCGGTGATGACACGGGTCACCGAGATCATGGTCGGCATCGTCTGCGTGGGTCTGGTCAGTGCGCTGGTGTTCCCGCAGGCCAGCGCGCCCAGCCTGGTGCGCATCATCCGCGGCCGCTTCACGGCCTTCGTCGACCTGGTCAGCGCCACTCTGGGCGGCACTGCCGACCGCCAGCAACTGGAAGCCACCAATGCTCGCTTCGTGGGCGACATCATCGGTCTGGAAGCCCTGCGCAGCGCAGCCATCTTCGAAGACCCGGAAGTGCGCGTGCGCAGTGGTCGCCTGACCCGCATGAATAGCGAATTCATGGCCTTGTCCACGCGCGTGCACGCCTTGCACCAATTGATGAACCGCCTGCACGCCAACCCGGCCCCCAGTGCACAGGTAGTGATCGCAGCGATCTCGCCCTACTTCCGCCAAGTGCAGCCGCTGCTCACCCGCGCCAGCGGCGAGCCGGTCATGAGTGCAGTCGATGCCGCCGACGCCGCCTTGAAGCTGGACGCCTTCAAGCACGAACTGCCGCGCCGGGTGCGCGCCACCCGTGGCACGCTGGCCGACCAGTGCCAGAGCGACAGCGCCCTGCTGGACTTCGATACCGCCTCCGAGCTGCTCTACCGCGTCATCGAGGAACTGCACGCCTACACCCTGACCTATGCCTCGTTGAACCAGCGCCACCACGAGCGCGAGCAATGGGAACACTCCTACGCTCCCAAGACCAGCATGACCACCGCGCTCATCGCCGGTGCCCGTGCCGCCCTCGTCATGTTGGGCCTGTCGGCGTTCTGGATCGCCAGCGGCTGGCCCAGCGGCGACGTGGCCGTGCTCAACGCCGCGGCCTTCTGCGCCATCACCTCGGCCGCCCCCGACCCGGCCAAGGCCACGCGCACGGTCGTCATCGGCGTACTCTTTGCGGCGGTGGCGGGCTACATCTATACCTTCCACATCCTGCCGCGCCTGGATGGCTATTGGATGCTGGCCAGCGCCTTGACGCCGGTGCTGATGCTGGCGGTGTTGCTGACCACCAAACCCAAATGGGCCGGTCATGGCCTGGGGATATGCATTTTCTTCCCCTTCCTGGCGGTGCCGGACAACTTTGCCCATTTCAATGCTGCCGGCTACATCAATGAATCAGTAGCCCTGGTGGTGTCACTGCTGGTCACGGCCGTGGCCTTCATGGTGCTGTTGCCGCCCACCACCGACTGGACCGTGCGGGTGCTGGAGAAGCAGTTGCGCAAGCAGGTAGTGGATGCCTGCTTCGGCAAGCTAGGCCATCTGGCCCTGAAGTTCGAAAGCGGCACGCGCGACCTGATGCACCAGATCACGCTCTTTACCGGCAGCCGCCCGCTGCTGCGGCAGAAGGCGCTGGGCTGGATGTTTGCCACGCTGGAAGTGGGACACGCCATCATCGAACTGCGCACCGAACTGCATGGCATTCGTACTGAAACCCCGGATTTGTTGCCAGCCTCCGCCTATGCCGCCCTGAACCGTCTGCGCCAGACCATTCCGGCGCTCTTTGCCGAGCCCTCGGTGGCGACGCTGGAGGCAGCCCTGGCAGCCAACGACGCCACTATCGTCGAAGTCCAGACCACCATCGGCCCGCACTACCGCGAACGCAGCGAACGCCATCGCCTGCAACGCACCTTGAGTTACCTGCATTTCATCCGTACCGCCCTGCTCGATGAACAATCGCCGCTGCATACCATGCGCGCGGGCGGGGCCAAGACCAACACAACGGGAGCGCACCATGCCACGTGAGATTTCCTTCTTCGACGCCTACATCCCGACGGTGCTGCTGCTGGCCATCGGCGCGGCTGTCATCGCCATGCTGGCCGACCGCGTGCTGGTACGGCTGGGCTTCTACGAACTGACCTGGCACCCGGCACTGTTCAGGGTCAGCCTGTTCGTCTGCCTGGCGGCCTTGCTGGGGCTGGCGGTCTATCGCTGAAGCGGCGCCTGCCTGCCCCACCCAATCGCTTACGAAAAGATAAAGAAACATTCAGGAGTAGTTCATCATGCCGGTCAAATCGATTTTCCGTGTCCTCATCACCTTGGTGATTTTCCTTGTGGCCATCCTGCTGGCCTGGAGCCTGTGGCAGCACTACATGCATTCGCCCTGGACCCGTGACGGCCGCGTGCGTGCCGACGTGGTCAACATCGCGCCCGATGTCTCGGGCCAGGTGGTGGCCCTGCCGGTGCGCGACAACCAGTTGGTCAAGAAAGGCGATCTGCTGATGGAAATCGACCCGGCCCGCTATACGCTGGCGCTGCAGCAGGCTGAAGCCGCCGTGACCGCCCGCAAGGCCGATCTGGAGGTACGCAAGGCCGAAGTGGAAGCCCGTCGCGCCGACCTGAACATGCGCCGCGCCCAGGCACGCCGCCGTGCCGACGTCGATGCGCTGGTGGTCTCGCGCGAAGCGCGGGAAGACGCCGGCAGTCAGGTCACCGCCTCGCAAGCCCAGCTGGAAGCCGCCCAGGCCCAACTGCAAGGCGCCCAGGCGCAATATCAGGCCGCCCTGTCGCAACGCGATACGGCCAAGCTGAACCTGGAACGCACCAAGGTGTTTTCACCGGTGGATGGCTACATCACCAACCTGAACGTGCGCCGTGGCGACTATGCGACCGCAGGCGCGGCCAAGATCGCGGTGATCGACAGCCACTCCTTCTGGGTCTATGCCTATTTCGAGGAAACCAAGCTGCCGCTCTTGTCCATCGGCGACCATGCCAAGATCCAGTTGATCAACGGCGCCACCATGGAAGGACATGTCGACAGCATCGCTCGCGGCATCTACGACCGCGACAACCCGCAAAGCCGCGAACTGACCGCCGATGTGAATCCGACCTTCAACTGGGTGCGACTGGCCCAGCGCATCCCGGTGCGCATCCACCTGGACAAGGTGCCTGAGAACGTGCTGTTGGCTTCTGGTCTGACTTGTACGGTGGTGTTGGAGCCGGGCAGTGGCAAGCAGCAGGCTGTGGCCAAGAACTGATGGCCTGAAGAAACGAGATGGCAGAATGAGGCGACCTGGCAGCAGGTCGCCTTTTTCATGGGCGCTTGCGTGCAACTGCACCCACGCTCATGCCGACCGGCTTGAGCAGCTTCTCGGCGGTCGCCAGCGTGGGGCTGGATTCGCCCCGCTCGATGTCTTGCAGCGTGCGGGCGGAGACGCCGCACAGCTTGGCGTATTCGGCGATGGTCAGGCGCAAGGTGGTGCGAATCTTGCGGACCACGGCCGGGACCGGCAAGGTCGGATTGGCCGCCAGTTCATCGAAGAGTGCACGCCGCTCTTCCATTTGCTCAATGGCGCTCAGGGGCTTGAAACGTTTATCCATTCAGAGCGCCTCCAGCTGTGCCCGTACCTGCGCCACCGTAGTGGCAAGCGGGTCCAGGAAGGTCGGCTCGATCCCCAGGCTGCGACCGTAGTCCAACAGGTCAGTCAGTGGCCAAGCCATCTCACGCACGGCCGACTTCACCGGTCCCTGGTCGATCTGCGCAGCCTCGCACGCCTGCTCGATGGCGCTGGCCCATTGCGGGGAACCGCCGTCATCGCGCTCCCAGCGCATGCGGCGTGCAATGCCGTCAGGATGCAGCCACATCGGGGCAAAGTCGAACAGCGGCGTCAAGCCGATCTGTCCCTGCGCATCGCGCCGGATGGCGGTATTGCGGGCGTGATTGTCCTTGTTGCGCAGGACGATGTTGGCGATGTCGCGCTTCAGATATTCGATGATCTCGGTCACCGGATCGGTGGCAACCTCCCCTAGCCGGGCACAGGCGGCATTGTGCGTGGGCGTGGCCGCAAAGCCGGTGACGCCGCACAGGGAGGCGATGCTTTCCTGGGCATGGCGTAGCACCTGTGCACCCCGCACTTCGCGGTCGAACCGGGGAATGAACAAGGCCTTGCCGTGCAGTTCCAGCACAGCATGGACGTTCAGGCCCAGGTGAGCGGCCAGTTTCATATAGGGAGCCTCCAGCCGCAGAATATCGGCCAGGTCGGGATCGGGCCCACGCCCGAACTTGACGATGTAATGGCGTTCGGCCAGTTCATCGGGCAGGGCGTGATCCAGGTAGAACAAGCCATCACGGGCGCGGGTCAGCAGGATCTTGGGCCACTCGCCCTGTACCCCCGATGAGCCCGCCAGAAACAGGCCGTGCTGCGCCAGGTATTCGTTGAAGTCTTCCGAACGCGCAGCGATTTCTTCCACGGCGAAGCCACGCAACTGCGGCGCACTGCGCGCCTGCGCCCATTCCCAGGCTTCCAGCACGCGAATATTGCCGATGGGGTTGCCCGTGCCTGCACACAACAGTGGCCAATCCGCGCTGGCTTCGGTCCGTTCATCCAGACCCAGTTGCCGCAACAGCTCGCCACGGCCGTAACCTTGCGGCAGCAGGTCGATCAGGCAAGCCGGCCAGCGCGCTTCACTCAGGCTCTCAAAACTCACCGGCAGGTTCACCGACAAGGCGGCGGCATCGCGCCTGCCCATGTAATCGATGGAGTGCACGGCGTCATAGATGAAGTAAGTCGAGGCCGCCATGCCCAGCTCGACCGGCGCAGTCAACGACAACGCACCGGCCTGCCGCCAGGCCCCGTCGATATAAACTTGAAGTGTGCAAGAGGTCTTCATATACACATCATACTATCATTATTAGGCCGCAAATCCAGATCAATCATGATAGTTTAATGCGCAAGTAATTCCACACTAGTCCGCAAACACCTGCCACACCAACCACACGTTGGCCGCTGAAATGGCTACGAACAAACCCCAGGCCACGGCACTGACCCACCAGCGATTGACCAGATCGCCCATCAGATCGCGGCGGCTGGTAAGCCGAATCAGGGGATACATGGCAAAGGGCAATTGCAGCGACAGCACTACCTGGCTTGCCACCAGCAGCTTGCCCACGGAGTGCGGGCCCAGCGTCAAGACCCCGATCAACGCCGGCACCAGTGCCAGGGCGCGGGTGATGATGCGGCGCTGCCAGCAGGGAATCTTCAGCTTCAGGAAACCTTCCATGATGACCTGGCCGGCAATGGTGCCGGTGAAGGTCGAACTCTGGCCCGAGGCGAACAGCCCCACCCCAAACAGGATCGCCGCCAGCGCCGAGCCGGTGATCGGGTCCAGCAGGTGGTAGGCCTGGTCCAGCTCGGCCACCTGGGTATTGCCACTCTTGTGGAAGGCTGCCGCCGCCAGGATCAGGATGGTGGCGTTGATGACCATGGCGATGAGCAAGGAGACGGTGGTATCGACGCGGGTATAGCGCACCGCCTCCAGCAGCGAAGCCGGATCGCGCCGCACGCTGCGGGTCTGGACGATGGACGAATGCAGGTAGAGATTGTGCGGCATCACGGTGGCGCCGATGATGCCGATGGCCAGGTACAGCGGCTCGCGGCTGGAGATGGCCTGCAGCGAAGGCACGAAGCCCTGCATGACCTCCTGCCAGTCGGCCTTGACGAAGGCCAGTTGCGCCAGCAGGCAAGCGGCAATGGTGAGCACCAGCCCGAGGATGATGGCCTCTACCTGACGAAATCCCCTGCCCTTCAAACCCAGCACGATCAAGGTATCCAGCGCGGTCAGCAAGACCCCTACCGGCAAGGACACGCCCAGCAGCAGATTGAAGGCCAGTGCGCAGCCCAGCACCTCGGCCAGGTCGCAGGCGATGATGGACAGTTCAGCCAGCACCCACATGCCCTTGCCCACTGCCGGGGGATAGTGTTGGCGCGAATGCACCGCCAGATCCTTGCCAGTCGCAATACCCAGCCGGGCGCACAGGCATTGCAGCACGATGGCCGCCAGGCTGGAGAGCATCACCACGAACAGCAACTGGTAGCCGAACTGCGAACCGGCCTGGATGGACGTAGCCCAGTTGCCGGGGTCCATGTAGCCGATCGAGACCAGCAGCCCCGGGCCGACATAGATGCGCAACTTCTGCCAGACCGAGGCAGTGGGTGGGACCGGGACCGAGCCCGAGACTTCGGAGGGACAGAACGGCGCGGTGGCCGTGGTGGGCAAACCCGGAATGCGCGGGAAGCGGAAGGTGAATGGCAAGACGGTTTCCCCTGTATAGGCTAGGCCGGTAATGGCGCGCTACCGGAATGGGCGTGCCGGCCAGGCGCGCCTTATTGTTGTGTCCATTTGGCGAGCGCGGTGTCGTCGCTCTCGCGAGCATCGACCCAGCGCGCGCCTTGCGGCGTCTGTTCCTTTTTCCAGAACGGCGCCTGGGTCTTGAGGTAATCCATGATGAACTCGCAAGCGGCGAAGGCTTCGCCGCGATGGGGCGAGGTCACCGCCACCAGCACGATCTGTTCGCACGGCTGCAAGGGACCGACGCGGTGGATCACCAGCGCCTCGCAGATGGGCCAGCGCACCTTGGCCTGCTGCACGATCTGCTCCAGGGCGCGCTCGGTCATGACCGGGTAGTGTTCCAGCTCCATGGCCGAAACGGCGGCGCCCTCATTGAGGTCGCGCACCGTGCCCACGAAGCTGACCACGGCACCCACGCGAGGATTGGAAAGACGCAATTGCGCCACTTCGGTGGAGAGGTCGAAATCGGCAGTCTGGACACGAACGGGCATGGCGGCTAGAAAAATGAAAAGCAAGCTGCGATTCTACCAGCGCCCTGCCCGCCCGATCAGACGAGATCAGACCAAGAGCCCCCACAGCAGCAAGGTCATGCCCAGCCCGATCACCGACACCAGGGTCTGGATTACCGACCAGGTGGCCAAGGTCTGCTTCAGGTTCAGGCCGAAGTATTCCTTGACCATCCAGAAGCCGGCGTCATTGACGTGGCAGAAGAACACCGAGCCGGCGCCGATGGCCAGCGCCATCAAGGAATTGTGGGTCGCCGACAGACCCGCTACCAGCGGCGCAACGATGCCAGCGGTGGCGGTGGTGGCGACAGTGGCCGAGCCGGTGGCCTGGCGCAGCGCCACCGCGATGATCCAAGCCAGCAGGATCAGCGGCATGTGGGTGCCGGCGGCGATCTTGGTGATGGTGTCGCTGATGCCGGCCGACAACAGGGTCTGCTTCAAGCCGCCACCGGCACCGATGGTCAGCAACAGGCCGGCAATGGGCGGCAAGGCGCGGCGCAGCGTGGCACCGACTTCAAAGCGGCTGCTGCCCTGGCCCCAGCCCAGCACCACCACGGCAAAGAGCACAGTGACGGTGAGCGCGATGATGGGTTCGCCAAAGAAATTGAGCATCTCGAACAGCTCGGTCTTGGGTGTGACCCAGATGCGCGCCACCGTGCGCCCCAGCATCAGCGCCACCGGCAGCAGGATGGTCACCAGTGCGGCCACGAAGCCGGGTTGCGATTGGCCTTCACGGGCCGTGAAGAGCTTGCCGATCTGGTCCGGCTCGGACAGCTTCAGGCGTGGCGCCAGGAAGTTGCCATACAGGGGGCCGGCGATGATGACCGCCGGAATGGCCACGATGAAGCCCAGCAGCATGGTCGTGCCCAGGTCCGCGTGCAGCGCCGAGACGGCAATGAGCGGGCCCGGATGCGGCGGCAGCAGCGCGTGCAGCGTGGTCATGCCAGCCAGCGCAGGAATGGCCACGCGCATGATGGGCAAATCGGAGCGACGGGCCATGACGAAGATGATCGGCGCCATCATCACCAAGCCCACCTCGAAGAACAACGGCAGGCCCACCACCAGGGCCACCAGCGCCATCATCCAGGGGATGATGCTGCCGCGCGCATAGCGCAGCAGCGTGTTGACGATGCGGTCAGCCGCGCCGGACTCGGCCATGAGGGCACCCAGCATGGCACCCAAGGCGATAATGATGCCGGCTTCGCCCAACAGGCTGCCGGCGCCCTTGCTGAAGGCCTTGGCGATGTCTTCCAGCGGCAGGCCGGCACCGATGCCGGCCACGAAGGTGCCGATGAGGATGGACAGGAAGGGCGCGATGGACAGGAAGCTGATCAGCACCACGATGGTCACCAGCGCGGCTAGTGTGACCAGCAGCAACTGCGTGTCCTGGGCCGCCCAGGCGGCCAGTTGAGTCGAAATCAAGATGGGTTCCTTCTTCAGGTGTGGATGAATGCGCATCGCTTCATTGATGAGCGATGTCTTTGGCACCCCCTCCGCAGGCCCGTTTGGCGCAGGCCCGGTCTCCTCCCAAAGAATCCAGATGTGCGAATCTAAGATGAGCTTGGTTCAGTTCGCATCTTCTGTTTTCTGCCAGATGCTGGCCAACCACGGCTGCTGCTCGCGCGGCAAGCCGTCAGGGCGGTAATAATGCCGCAATTCAATGAATCCTGCTGGCTCCAGGTAGCCGCGCCAGCCCTCCAGGCTATGCCAGACGCCATAGCGCGGCCCGCTCCAGCCTTCCAGGTCGGCCCCGCGCGGATTGGAACTGAACAGGATGCCACCCGGCTTGAGGCTGGCACGCAACTGGCCCAATACGCGCGGCAACTCGGCCGAGGGCACATGGAATAGCGACGCATTGGCGAAGATGCCGTCAAAGCGCTGCAGTGGCAGGTCCAGTTGCAGGAAGTCTTGGTGCAGGACTTCGCAGCCCGAGGCCGCACGCGCCATCTCGACAAATTCGGCAGTGCCGTCCAGCCCCACGGCCACATGGCCGCGGCGGGTGAATTCAAGCAGATCGCGCCCCGGACCGCAGCCCAAATCGAGCACCGTGAACGGTCCCTGCCCGGCCTGGCCCGCCCTGGCGCTCAAGGACTCCAGCAGCGCCGCCATGTTCTGGCTGACGTCATGCTCCCAGGTGCCTTGGCGAAAGCTCTCGGCATGGCTGCCGTAATGCGCAATCGTGTCGGCGACGGGATCGCGGCGCACGCTCACCTCAGCCTCCGGTGACCGGCGGGAAGAAGGCGACTTCGCCGCCATCGGCAATGGCGGTATCGGCCTCGGTCATCTCATGGTCGTAGGCCATGCGCAGGTTTTTTTCCGGGCTCAGTACCTCGGCCCAGATGCCACCGCGGCCGATCAGGAAGGCGCGCACGTCGCCCACGGTCTTGACGCTGTCCGGTAGTTCGATCACTTCCTGCGAAGTCTGGAGGGCTTCGCGCACGCTGGCGAAGAAACGCAATTCGATTTTCATGAAATTTCCTTCAGGGGGTGAGCCAGCCTTCAAGGCGCCTTCAATAGGCGATATGAATCTTGCTTCGAATATGCTTGAGGTGGACCACGATGGTAAAGGTCATCATCACCAGCAGCGACCACGCGCTCCATACACAGATACTGATCGATGTCGGCCAGTCTCATGGCGGCTCCCCTGGCGCTCAGTACAACAGGTGATCGAAGGCCAGGAACTGCACCATGTCGCCAGCAGCGATGGTCTGTCCAGGCGGATTGTCGACCAAACCATCGGCCCAGGCGGTCGAGGTCAGCACCGCCGATCCCTGGCTGGGGAAAAGATCCAGGCCGCCTTGGGCATTGCGGCGCACGCGCAGGAATTCCTGGCGACGGTCGGCACGGGGCCAGTCGAAATCGGCGCGCATGGCCACCGGCTGCGGCAACACCGCCTCGCGCGGCAAGCCTTGCAGGCGCAGCAGGAAGGGCCGCACGAACAGCAGGAAAGTGACGAAGGAAGCCACCGGATTGCCCGGCAGCCCAAGGAAGAAAGCTTCACTTCCCCCCTCTTCCACTCCTTGTCCGCGTCGCACCTGGCCGAAGGCCAAGGGCTTGCCAGGCTTCATGGCGATCTGCCACAGCTTGATACGCCCTTCGGCTTGGACAGCAGGCTTCACATGGTCTTCTTCCCCCACCGAGACGCCGCCGCTGGTGATGATGAGATCATGCTCGCGCGCAGCCTCGCGCAGGGTCTGGCGGGTAGCCTCCAAACTGTCGGGGACGATGCCGTAATCGCTGACCTGGCAACCCAGTTGTTGCAGCAGACCGCGCAGCAAAAAACGGTTGGAATTGTAGATGCCCCCCGGTTTCAGGGGCTGGCCTGGCATGGTCAATTCATCGCCGGTGAAGAAGACCGCCACCCGTACCGGGCGCACCACCTGCAGCTGCGCCTGCCCGATGGAAGCCGCCAGGCCCAGCTCCTGCGCGCGCAAGCGAGTCCCGGCGGCGAGGATGATGCTGCCCTGGCGGATGTCTTCGCCGATGGTCCGTACCCATTCCCCTGCCTTGGGCACATGGCGGATCACCACGTGCTCGCCATCGGCCTCGCAGGCTTCCTGCATGACCACCGCATCCGCTCCCTCAGGCATCATGGCGCCGGTAAAGATGCGGGCTGCCGTGCCGGGCTCCAGCGCTTGGCCGACGTGGCCGGCCGGGATGCGCTGGGAAACCCGTAGCCGCGTGTCACCCGAGACGCAATCGGCAGCGCGCACGGCGTAACCATCCATCTGCGAATTGTCCATGCCCGGCACGTTGATGTGCGCCTGCACCGGCGCAGCCAGCACGCGCCCACAGGCGCCCAGAGTATCGATGGTCTCGCTCTGCTCGACCGGTACGGCGGCGGCCAGCAAGATATCGAGTGCCTGGCTGACGCTTTGCATAGGAGCACGAGCTGGTTGTTCCGGGGCGTTTGCGGGGGTGGAGTGGGAGGACATGGCAGGCAGGACGGGAGGAAATTCGGTGAATGCGTTGTTTTCTGGTCGATACAGCGACCCGCCATTCTAATGCAATCGGCGTCGACCGTCGGTGCATGAAAAACGCCGTCCGCGCACGTGGCGCGGACGGCGTTGCCTGACGCTTGAGTGCTTGGGCTCTTGGATGCTTACAGGCCGGTATGCTCGGCCACGTAGGCCTTCACCCGCGCGGCGTCAGCAGGCATCACCTCGAAGCGCTGCGGCAGCGCCTCGATGTTCTCGAAACCGGCGGGCCGGTCGGCATCGCGGCCCAGGGCTTCGCGGATGGTTTCGTTGAACTTGGCCGGCAAAGCGGTCTCCAGCACGATCATGGTCACGCCCGGTGCCAGGTGTTCGCGCGCCACCTTGATGCCATCGGCGGTATGGGTATCGACCGTGATGCCATAGGTCTTTTCGGCAAAGCGGATAGTCTCCAGGCGGTCAGCATGGGTGGACTTGCCGGAGGCAAAGCCATACTGGATCACACTGGCGAATTCATTGCCATCGCTGCCGGCCTGACCGCTCAGGTCGAATCCACCCTCGGTCTCGACCTTGTGGAACAGGGCTTTGACGCGGGTGCTGTCACGGCCCAGCAGGTCATAGACAAAACGCTCAAAGTTGGAGGCCTTGCTGATGTCCATGCTGGGGCTGCTGGTGTGGTAGGTCTCGGCTGACTTGCGCACGCGGTAGATGCCGGTACGGAAGAATTCGTCGAGCACATCGTTTTCGTTGGTGGCCACCACCAGCTTGTCGATGGGCAGGCCCATCATGCGCGCGATATGGCCGGCGCAGATGTTGCCGAAGTTGCCCGAGGGGACGGTGAAGGACACCTTCTGCTCATTGCTGGTGGTGGCGGCCAGATAGCCACGGAAGTAGTACACCACCTGCGCCACCACGCGCGCCCAGTTGATCGAGTTGACGGTGCCGATCTTCTTGGCGGCCTTGTATTCCAGGTCGTTGGAGATGGCCTTGACGATATCCTGGCAGTCGTCAAAGACGCCTTCTACGGCCAGGTTGAAGATGTTGGGGTCTTGCAGGCTGAACATCTGGGCAGTCTGGAAGGCGCTCATCTTCTTGTGCGGCGACAGCATGAAGACACGGATGCCCTGCTTGCCGCGCATGGCATATTCGGCGGCGCTGCCGGTGTCGCCGGAGGTGGCACCGACGATGTTCAATTCAGCGCCCTTCTTGGCCAGCGCATATTCGAACAGGTTGCCCAGCAATTGCATGGCCATGTCCTTGAAGGCCAGCGTAGGACCGTTGGACAGGCTTTGCAGCACCAGCTTCTTGCCATCCTGCTCCTGCAGGGTGCGCAGCGGCGTGATCTGAGCGGCGTCTTCGCCGGCGCGGGTGTTGCGATAGATGTCGGCGGTATAGGTCTTGTGCGCCAGCGCCTTCAGGTCGGCGTCAGGGATGTCGGTGGCGAATTTCTTCAACACCTCGAAGGCCAGGTCGGCATACGACAGCTTGCGCCATTGGTCCAGCTCGGCGCCACTGACCTGGGGGTACTGGGCCGGCAGGTACAGACCGCCGTCCGGGGCCAGGCCGCCCAGCAGGATGTCGGAAAAGGAAGGAGTGGCAGCGTGACCGCGGGTGGAAACGTAGTGCATGTCGATAGGATTCGCCGGCAGACGGCGGGAGCGTGGAGTCAGAGGAAAGTCCTCGATTATACGGCCAGCGGGCGCTGCACAAAAGCGCAGCATGGAAGTTTGCCCTGCGGTTCATGCGCGCCGGATATTACCCTGGATCATCAGGACGGCAAGCGAAGCTGAAATAAAACGTTACCACCCTTGAAAGCCGCGCATGACCGGGCTATGCTGCGCCACTTCGTGCAGCGCCGCCCGAGGGCGGGAATGTTTGCACGCTGGCCACATCAAAGACGCTATTTACACTCAATAAGGATGGAAAACGGCATGAACCACAAGATCAAGACCCTGCTGGCCACGGCCGGCCTGTTTGGCGCGACGCTGGCAAGCCTGCCGGCACACGCCGAGAACTGGCAATCCCTGGGCGGCTCGGATACCGCCGAATTGCTGGTCGATACCGATTCCATCGTCGAATCCGGTGGCATCCGCGAAGCCTGGTCGATGTGGAACTTCAAGCAAGCGCGCCCCAATGGCGGCGACAAGGATTTCCCGTCGCTGAAGTCCTACAAGGACCTGCACCAATACAACTGCAAGGCTGGCAGCATGAAGCTGGTACGCGAGATCATCTTTGCCGAGAACGATGGCAAGGGCGACAAGCGTGACCACAGCGATGCCTTGAAGGGACAAGAGTTCATCAAGCCCAAGCCGATGTCGGTGGGCGACGCCATGCTGCAGGCAGTCTGCAATTTCGAAGTGAAGAAATGATCATAGGCGGCTCAAACCGCCCCCTGATACGAAAAACGGAGCCCGCGGGCTCCGTTTTTTGTTTTCAGCATGACAACCTGAAACTGATCCTCAACCCAGTTCTTCCAGACGGATCTTGGTGACCTGACCGACGACCGTGGACAGCGCCTCGATCTTGGCGATGGCCGCCTCGATATTCTTTTCCTGGGTCTGGTGAGTCAGCATGATGATGTCGGTCTGCTGCTCGCCTTGGGCCGGTTCCTTCTGCAGCATGGCATCAATCGAGATGGTCGAATCGGCCAGGATGCGCGTCACATCAGCCAGCACGCCGGCCTGGTCGGCCACGCGGATGCGCAGGTAGTAGCTGGTCACCACCTCGCTCATGGGCAGCACCGGCGTATCGGCCATGGCGTTGAGCTGGAAGGCCAGCGATGGCACGTGGTGTTCCGGGTCGGCCGTGGCCAGGCGGGTGATATCGACCAGGTCGGCGATCACGGCCGAGGCGGTCGGCTCGGAGCCGGCACCCTTGCCGTAGTACAGCGCTTCGCCCACGGCGTCTCCGCGCACCACCACCGCGTTCATCGCGCCTTCGACATTGGCGATCAGGCGCGAGGCCGGGATCAGCGTCGGGTGTACGCGCAGTTCGATGCCCTTGGCCGTCTGGCGGGTGATGCCCAGCAGCTTGATGCGATAGCCCAGTTGCTCGGCATAGGTGATGTCGCTGGCCTGCAGCTTGGTGATGCCTTCCACGTAGGCCTTGTCGAACTGCACCGGAATGCCGAAGGCGATAGAAGCCATGATGGTCAGCTTGTGGGCTGCGTCCACGCCTTCGATGTCGAAGGTCGGATCGGCTTCGGCATAGCCCAGGCGTTGTGCTTCCTTCAGCACCACGTCAAAGTCCAGGCCCTTGTCGCGCATCTCGGAGAGGATGAAGTTGGTGGTGCCGTTGATGATGCCGGCCACCCACTGGATACGGTTGGCAGTCAAGCCTTCGCGCAGCGCCTTGATGATGGGGATGCCCCCGGCCACGGCCGCCTCGAAGGCCACGATGACGCCCTTTTCGCGCGCCGCCTTGAAGATTTCGTTGCCGTGCGTGGCGATCAGAGCCTTGTTGGCCGTGACCACGTGCTTGCCGTTGGCGATGGCCTTCATCACCAGGTCGCGGGCGGTGTCATAGCCGCCAATCAGTTCCACGACGATATCGATCTCGGGATCGTTCACCACCAGATTGCCGTCGTTGACGACCTTGACTTTTCCCTGGGTCAGTTCGGTCGCGCGGGCAGTATTGCGAGCGGCGACCATGGTAATTTCAATGCCCCGGCCTGCACGGCGCGCAATCTCTTCCTGGTTGCGCTGGAGAACATTGAAAGTACCGGAACCCACGGTGCCGATGCCGAGCAAACCTACTTTGATGGATTTCATATTGTCTTCGTGGTTGGTGAAAAAGACCGCCACGCCGCTACGAGCGCGCGTGACGGGGACTGCAAAACGGATCAGGCGGTGCCGTGACGGCGACGATAGCCTTCCAGGAAGTGGGCGATACGGCCCATGGATTCGCTCAGGTCGTCGGTATTGGGCAGGAACACCACGCGGAAGTGGTCGGGCGTCGGGCAATTGAAGCCGGTGCCCTGCACGATCAGCACCTTTTCCTCGGCCAGCAGTTCGTAGGCGAATTCCTGGTCGTCCTTGATCGGGTAGATCTCCGGGTCCAGGCGCGGGAACATGTACAGCGCCGACTTGGGCTTGACGCAGGTCACGCCGGGGATGTCAGTCAGAAGCTTGTGCGCCAGGTCGCGCTGCTTGGTCAGGCGGCCATTAGGAGCGACCAGGTCGTTGATGCTCTGGTAGCCACCCAGCGCGGTCTGGATCGCGAACTGGCCCGGCGCATTGGCGCACAGGCGCATGGAGGCCAGCATGTTCAAGCCTTCGATGTAGTCGCGGGCATGTTTCTTCTCGCCCGAGACCACCATCCAGCCGGCCCGGTAGCCGCAGGAACGATAGTTCTTGGACAAGCCATTGAAGGTGATGAACAGCACATCATCGGCCAGCGAAGCCAGCGAGGTATGGGTGTTGCCGTCGTAGAGCACCTTGTCGTAGATCTCGTCGGCCAGGATGATCAACTGGTGCTGACGTGCCAGTTCGATGATTTCCTTCAACACCTCCACCGAATACAGCGCGCCAGTGGGGTTGTTGGGGTTGATGACGACGATGGCCTTGGTATTGGGGGTGATCTTCTTCTTGATGTCGGCGATGTCGGGCTGCCAGCCTTGCTGCTCGTCGCAGACGTAGTGTACCGGGGTGCCGCCGGACAGGCTCACGGCGGCGGTCCACAGGGGATAGTCGGGCGACGGCACCAGCACTTCGTCGCCGGTATTGAGCAGTGCGTTCACACTCATGACGATCAGTTCGGAAGCGCCATTGCCCAGGTAGACGTCATCGATGGTGACGCCTTCGATCTTCTTTTGCTGGGTATAGTGCATGACCGACTTGCGCGGCGCGAACAAGCCCTTGGAATCGGTATAGCCGGAAGCATTGCCCATGTTGCGGATCATGTCCTGCACGATCTCATCGGGCGCATCGAAGCCGAAGGCGGCCAGGTTGCCGATGTTGAGCTTGATGATCTTGTGCCCCTCTTCTTCCATCTGACGCGCTTTTTCCAGCACGGGACCACGAATGTCGTAACACACATCTGCCAGCTTCTTGGATTTCTGAATCGGTCGCACAGCTCTTCCTCTATTCGTTTCGAAGTGGGCCGTCCGGGTCCGCATTGCGCCGGCCACCCCACTTTCGCTCATCGGTCGCGTGGACTGTGGCCTTGGAACCTTTGCCGCCCCGTCCCATCCCATCACCACGCTGGCCCTCATTTCCCTGCATCTCCATGCCTGCTGCAGTGCATTATCAAACCACTGTAAAGCACTTGCAAAGAGGCCGGCGACGCTGCCGCCAAGGCTTGCCGGGAACCGGCCATTTTGCCCAAAGCTAAGCATTTTATCAATCAAATAGGCGTGCGCCGGGGTCGGAAACGGCTACAATGGCGCACTTTACGACCGCGTTGCTGCAATGCATGTCGACTTGACATCATGGCCCGGTCGTCTGCCCCGCGGGGCTGCCTGCAACCCATCTGCCCATCCTGCGATGAAGCTCCATTCGACCGAAACCAAGCAATACCAGACCGTCACCGCCTATGATGAGGACGGTGTCGAGCTCAATGCCATCCGCTTCACCCATAGTCTGCTGGTGTTACCGGAAAGTGAACCGGTACGTTGGCCCGTGGACAGTTTCGAGGCACTCACCACCGAGCATTTCGCCCAGATCGACGCCACCTTGCCGGACGTGGTGATCCTGGGCACCGGCGAGCGCCAGCGCTTCGTCCACCCCAAGCTGACCATGGTACTGACCACGCGTCGCATCGGGGTGGAATGTATGGACAACCAGGCCGCTTGCCGGACCTACAACATCCTCATGGCCGAGGGGCGCAAGGTGGCACTGGCGCTGATCATCCCTCCCCAGGCCTGACGCCGGCACTTGCCGCGACAATAAACCCAAGAACACGCAACAAGGAACCGCTGTCAATGCGCGAACTGTATAAATCCAAGGCGTTCGTCTGGACGCTGCTCATTCTCTTCCTGCTGGTCTGGTTCTGGATGCTGGGCGCGCGCGTACTGGTGCCCACCGACGAAGGCCGCTACGCCGAAATGGCTCGCGAGATGGTGGCCACCCAGGACTGGATCACCACCCGCTTAAACGGCATCAAGTACTTCGAGAAGCCGCCCCTGCAAACCTGGATGAATGCCATCACCTTCGAGCTGTTCGGCCTGGGTGAATGGCAGGCGCGCCTGTGGACGGGCCTGTGCGGCCTGCTGGGCATCGGCCTGGCGGCCTATACCGGCAGCCGCGTCTTCAATGGCCGCGTCGGCTTTTATGCCGCGCTGGTGCTGGCCTCCAGCTTCTTCTGGGCCGGCATGGGCCACATCAATACGCTGGACATGGGCCTGTCGGGCATGATGACCATCGCCCTGTGCGCGCTCTTGATGGCGCAGCGCGATGGCGTCTCGCGTGAAGGCCAGCGCAACTGGATGCTGTTGTGCTGGGCCGGCATGGCGCTGGCGGTACTGTCCAAGGGCTTGATCGGCATCGTCCTGCCGGGCGCGGTACTGGTGCTCTATACACTCTTTGCGCGCGACTGGGCGATCTGGAAGCGACTGCACCTGGTCAAGGGCCTGCTGCTGTTCTTTGCCATCTGCACCCCGTGGTTCGTGGCGGTGTCGCTGCGCAACCCGGAATTCCCGCAATTCTTCTTCATCCACGAGCATTTCCAGCGCTTCACCACCAAGATCCATAGCCGCACCGGCCCGTGGTACTACTTCATTCCCATCCTGGTGCTGGGCATCATTCCCTGGCTGGGCGTGTTCTTCCAGAGCCTGTGGAAAGGCACTCGCGAACAGCGCGACACGGCCGGCTACAACAGCTTGAACGGTGGCCGCTTCCAGCCCAAGCGGCTGCTGCTGGTGTGGGCAGTGTTCATCTTCGTGTTCTTCAGCATCTCGGACTCCAAGCTGCCCTCCTATATCCTGCCGATCTTCCCGGCGCTGGCGTTGCTCATTGCCTGCTACCTGGAAGAAGCCGACTACAAGGCGCTGGCCTGGGCCGGTTCGCTGGTGGCGCTGCCCTCGGCGGTGGCGCTGGCCTTCATTCCGCGCGTGCCCGAGCTGGCCAAGGATGCCTATTCGCTGCCGCTGATCCAGGCCCACATCCCCTACCTGTATGCCGGGGCGCTGATCTTCTTCATCGGTGGCATCGCCGCCATCCGCCTGGCGCGCCAGCACAAGGACTGGGCCGTGACGGCACTGGCCACCACCGCCTTCGTGGCCGGCCAGTTGCTGATGCTGGGCCATGATCCGCAAGGCCGCTATTCCGCTGGCGTGGACTACGTGCCGGCTTTGCAGGCCGAATTGAAGCCGGAGACCCCGATCTACCTGGTCGGCCGCTACGAACAGGCGCTGCCCTTCTACCTGCGCCGCACCATGATCCTGGTCGAGCACGCCGATGAAATGGAATTCGGCCTCAAGCAAGAGCCACAGTTGTGGCTGCCGACCATCGATGCCTTCGTGGCACAGTGGGTGGCCGACCATGCGGCTGGCAAGAAGGATATCGCCATCATCGATCCCACCATCTATCAGCAACTGGTACAGCGCAAGCTGCCCATGCGCCTGATCGGCCAGGACCCGCGCCGCGTGATCGTGGCCAATGATCCGCTGCCGGCCACGCCGACCGCTGGCGAAAAGAAGGCGGCCCAATGAACCTGACCACCTTCGGTTTCATCTTCATCGGCATTTGCCTGAACGCTGTGGCCCAGTTGCTGCTCAAGGCCGGCACCAATGCGGTGGGCGCTATCCACCTCACGACCGAGAACTGGTTTTCCACCGGCATCAAGCTGGCCACCCAGCTGCCCATCATCGGCGGCCTGTCCTGCTACGTGATCTCGGTGGGAGTGTGGATCATCGGCCTGTCGCGGGTCGACGTCACCATCGCCTACCCGTTGCTATCGCTGGGCTACATCATCAACGCCATCGGCGCCTGGTACTTCCTGGGCGAGGCGATCTCCCTGCAGCGCCTGGTGGCCATTGGCGTGATCATCGTCGGCGTGGTCTTGCTGACCAGAAGCTGATTTACAATAACGAGTTGCCCGTGCGCCCGGCGCACTGGCGACGGCCGCGCTGCCTGCTGCGCCGCCCCTCCTCCTTCAATACCGTTTGACCGGATGCCACCATGAGCCTGCCTTTCCTGCCGTTTGCCAAACCCACCATCGATGAAGCCACCATCACCGCCGTCGGCGAGGTGCTGCGCTCAGGCTGGATCACCAGTGGGCCCAAGGTGCAGGCCTTCGAAAAGGCCTTGTCGGACTACCTCGGTGGGCGCATCGTGCGCACCTTCAATTCCGGCACCTGCACCATGGAAATCGCCTTGCGCATCGCCGGCATCGGCCCGGGCGATGAAGTCATCACCACCCCGATCTCGTGGGTGGCCACCGCCAACGTGATCCTGGAAACCGGCGCCACCCCGGTCTTTGCCGACATCGATCCGGTGACCCGCAACATCGACCTGGACCAGCTCGAAGCTGCCATTACCCCGCGTACCAAGGCCGTGATCCCGGTCTACCTGTCAGGCCTGCCGGTAGACATGGATCGCCTCTACGCCATCGCCGCCAAGCACCAACTGCGCGTGGTGGAAGACGCAGCCCAGGCGTTGGGTTCGACCTGGAACGGCAAGCGCATCGGCGCCTTCGGCGACTTCGTCTCCTTCAGCCTGCAGGCCAACAAGAACATCACCAGCTCCGAAGGCGGCTTCCTGGTGCTCAACAATGCTGAAGAAGCCCGTCTGGCCGAGAAATACCGCCTGCAAGGCGTCACCCGCAGCGGCTTCGATGGGCTGGAAGTGGACCTGCTGGGCGGCAAGTTCAACATGACCGACGTGGCCGCCGCCATCGGCCTGGGCCAGTTCGCCCATGTGGATGCGATCACGGCCCATCGCAAGGAGCTGGCGCGCCACTACTTCGCCTGCTTCGGCAGCGATTTCGAAGCCAACTACGGCGCCCAGCTGCCGGTGGCCGACTTCGAGAACTCCAACTGGCACATGTTCCAGCTGGTGCTGCCGGAGCGCATCACCCGCGCGGCCTTCATGGAAAAGATGATGGAAAAGCAGATCGGCATTGGCTATCACTACCCGGCTATTCACTTGCTGAAGCTCTATCGTGAACGAGGCTTCAAGGAAGGCATGTTCCCGGTAGCCGAGCGCGTGGGCCAGCGCATCGTTTCCTTACCCATGTTCAATGCCATGCGTAAAGAAGACGTCGAACGCTCGGTTGAAACGGTAAAATCGGTGCTCGGCTGATTTTTGTCGCTTAGACAAATAAATTCGGCATAATTCGTTTTATTTGCCGTTTTGCAATTTCGCCGTACTGTGTGCCTTGGCCTGAGCGCCGCGACAGACCTTGATCTGTGGCGCGTCGGGCCTTTGATTTATTGCACCAGAGGCTTGGACTCAGTAATTCCAGCATTTCCTATTTCGATATTTGATGAAACCAGAACTGTCCGTCGTCATCCCGGTCTACAACGAGGAATCCGGGCTCTCCAAACTGTTCGAGCGCCTCTACCCGGCGCTGGACGCCTTGGGCTACAGCTATGAAGTCATCTTCGTCAACGATGGCAGCCGTGACCGCTCCGCCGGCATCCTGGCCGAGCAATATCGCCTGCGCCCGGATGTGACGCGGGTGGTGCTGTTCAATGGCAACTACGGCCAGCACATGGCCATCATGGCCGGCTTCGAAGCCACCCGTGGCGACGTCGTGGTGACCCTGGACGCCGACCTGCAAAACCCGCCTGAAGAAATCGGCAACCTGGTGGCCAAGATGCGCGAAGGCTACGACTATGTCGGCTCGATTCGCCGCAAGCGCCAGGATTCGGCCTGGCGCACCTATGCCTCCAAGGCCATGAACCGCCTGCGCGAGAAGATCACCCGCATCAAGATGACCGACCAGGGCAACATGCTGCGCGCCTATGGTCGCAACGTCATCGATCTGGTCAACAAATGCCGCGAAGTGAACACTTTCGTACCGGCCCTGGCCTATACCTTCTCACGCAATCCCACCGAGATCGTGGTGGAGCACGAGGAGCGCTCGGCCGGGGAATCGAAATACTCCTTCTATAGCCTCATCCGCCTGAACTTCGATCTGGTGACCGGTTTCTCGCTGGTGCCGCTGCAATTCTTTTCGCTGCTGGGCATCGGCCTGTCCTTCGCCTCTGCCGCCCTGTTCATCCTGATCGTACTGCGCCGCCTGTTGATCGGCGCCGAAGTGGGCGGGGTCTTCACCCTCTTTGCGATCAGCTTCTTCCTGATGGGCGTGATCCTGTTCTCGATCGGCCTCCTGGGTGAATACATCGGCCGTATCTACATGCAGGTGCGTTCACGCCCGCGCTACGTGGTGCAGGCTATCCTTGAGCAATCCACTTCAGAAGACAAGCAAGCATTATGAACGCCGTCGTATTCGCCTACCATGACGTGGGTGTGCGCTGCCTGAAGGTCTTGCTCGCCCGCGGCGTGCAAGTCTCGCTGGTGGTCACCCACGAAGACAGCGCCACCGAAAACATCTGGTTCGGTTCGGTCGCTGGTGTGTGCCGTGAACATGGCATCCCCTGCATCACCCCAACCGACCCCAAGTCGCAGCAATTGCTGGCCCAGGTGCAGGCGATGCAGCCGGACTTCATCTTCAGCTTCTACTACCGTCATATGTTGCCGGTGGAGGTGCTGGCTGCCGCCAAGCGCGGTGCCTACAACATGCACGGCTCGCTCTTGCCCAAGTACCGCGGCCGCGTGCCCATCAACTGGGCGGTGCTGCGCGGCGAGACCGAAACCGGCGCCACCCTGCACGAAATGACCGCCAAGCCCGACGCCGGCGCCATCGTGGCGCAGACCGCCGTGCCCATCCTGCCCGACGACACCGCCCATGAAGTCTTCGGCAAGGTGGTGGTGGCTGCCGAAATGACGCTCTGGAAGGTATTGCCGGCCATGCTGGCAGGCAATACCCCCAAGTTGCCCAATGATCTGACCCAGGGCAGCTACTTCAGCGGCCGCAAGCCCGAAGATGGCCGCATCGACTGGCGCCGCACCGCCGGCGAGGTCCATAATCTGGTGCGCGCCGTCGCGCCCCCCTATCCCGGCGCCTTCGAGGAAATCGCGGGTGATAAAATTACGGTCACGAGAACCCGGCTGGTTCCGCCAGCAGCCCATCCTGCGTTGCAGCGGGCCCATGGTATGCAAGACAAGTTCTTCGAAGGCGGCAAGTTGTACGCCCGTTGTGGCGATGGCAACTTCCTCCAGATCCTGGGCATCCAGATCAATGATCAGGATGCTTCACTCAACAATTACCTGAAATACATGGCCTCCTGAAGTCCGGCCATTCACTAGCTCTCAACATTATGAAAAAAGTCCTCATTCTCGGCGTCAACGGCTTCATCGGCCACCACCTGTCCAAGCGCATCCTGGAAACCACGGACTGGCACGTCTATGGCATGGACATGATGACCGACCGCATCACCGACATCCTGGAAAACGAGGCCTACAAGTCGCGTATGCACTTCTTCGAGGGCGACATCACCATCAATCAGGAATGGGTGGAATACCACGTCAAGAAGTGCGACGTGATCCTGCCGCTGGTGGCCATCGCCACCCCGTCGACCTACGTGAACGCCCCGCTGCGCGTGTTCGAGCTGGACTTCGAAGCCAACCTGCCGATCGTGCGTTCGGCCGCCAAGTACAAGAAGCATCTGGTCTTCCCCTCGACCTCGGAAGTCTACGGTATGTGCCATGACGAAGAATTCGACCCGGAACAGTCCGAACTGATCTGCGGCCCCATCAACAAGCCGCGTTGGATCTACTCCTGTGCCAAGCAGTTGATGGACCGCGTGATCTGGGGTTATGGCATGGAAGCCGGCCTGAACTTCACCCTGTTCCGTCCCTTCAACTGGATCGGCGCTGGCCTGGATTCGATCCACACCCCCAAGGAAGGCTCTTCCCGCGTGGTGACCCAGTTCTTCGGCCACATCGTGCGTGGCGAGAACATCTCGCTGGTCGATGGCGGCCTGCAAAAGCGTGCCTTCACCTATATCGACGATGGTATCGACGCCCTGATGAAGATCATCGCCAACGAAGGTGGCGTGGCTTCCGGCAAGATCTACAACATCGGCAACCCGGTCAACAACTACTCCATCAAGGATCTGGCCGACATGATGTTGAAGCTGGCCGCCGAATACCCGGAGTACGCCGACACCGCCAAGCAAGTCAAACTGGTGGAAACCACCTCGGCCGCCTACTACGGCAAGGGTTACCAGGACGTGCAGAACCGCGTGCCCAAGATCACCAATACCTGCGAAGAACTGAACTGGTCGCCCAAGACCACCATGGCCGACACCCTGCGCAATATCTTCGATGCCTACCGCAGCCAGGTGGCCGAAGCCCGTGCATTGATGGATTGATGGATTGGTGAACTGATCTTCACCTTCATCGCATCACAGCAAACCGCGCTTGAAGCGCGGTTTTGCTTTTGTGGCCTAACCGCGTGTACGCCGGGACAGTTGCTCTTTCATCAAGTAATAGATGCGCAGTTGTCACTGTATTGCGGTCTCATGGTGCGCCGCTGCATATTGTTCTCTCCGGCGCACAATGCTAGTCTCGCAATTTGTCACCAGCGGCAGCACTCTCCGTCTTGACGTAGCACAAGCAGCCACGCCATGCGGATCGCCGCCGCTCACCCTCTTTCCGGTTCAGCGAATTGCCCAAACTCACTCTCAAGATCGACGCCGACACCTACCGCGGCACCCGCGTGGGCGTCCCCAACCTGATCCAGCAATTGCGCCGTCACCATGCCGGCGCTACCTTCCTGTTTTCGCTTGGTCCCGACCATACCGGCTGGGCCTTGAAACAGATATTGCGTCCCGGCTTTTTCAGCAAGGTCTCACGCACCTCGGTGGTGGAGCACTATGGCTTGAAAACCCTGATGTACGGCACCCTGCTGCCAGCCCCGGATATCGGCAAGACCTGCGCTGACTTCATGCGCCAGGCGCAGCAGGCCGGCTTTGAATGCGGCATCCACACCTGGGACCACCGGGTCTGGCAGGATGACGTACGCACGGCCGACGCCCGCTGGACGGTGGAAACCATGCACCAGTCCCACCGCCGCTACCGCGAGATCTTCGGCGAAGTACCGCGCACCCATGGCGCGGCAGGCTGGCAGATGAACGACCACGCCTTCGTCCAGCTGGACCAGTTCGGCATGGCTTACTCTTCCGATGGTCGCTCCCAACTGCGCGAAGACGGCCGCCTGGCTGACCCGGATGCCGGTCCGCACCGGCTGTCGGCCTTCGGCAAGCCTCTATCCTGCGTGCAACTGCCCACCACGCTGCCGACCCTGGATGAAATCCTGGGCCGAGAGATCGGCGGCAAGCTGATCGATGCCGATAATGCCGCTGAATTTTTGCTTCAGTTGACCAAAGAACCGCGTGACCATGTCTTCACCTTGCACGCGGAGCTTGAAGGCCAGAAACTCGGCCCCATTTTCGAACGATTGCTGGCCGGCTGGCGCACCCAAGGCTATGAACTAGTCTCCATGGGTGACTACTACGACAGCATCAAGAATGACGTCCTGCCCATCCTGCCGATCGCCTGGGGCGAATTGCCTGGCCGTTCGGGCGAGATGATCGTGCAGGCCATGTAAGACCGCCAGTATCACTTCCACCAACAAGACTTCACCTACGGGGCGCCACTTTGACAGACCGACCATCCCTCCTGAACAAGACCGTGCCGGAATTCTCGGCCGCCATGACCAGTGGCAAGACCTTCAAGCTGGCCGAATACCGCGGCAAGAACCTGGTGCTGTATTTCTATCCCAAGGACAACACCCCCGGCTGTACCACCGAGGGCATCCAGTTCCGCGACCTGCATCCGCAGTTCCAGGCGGCCAATACCGAGATCTTCGGTATCAGCCGCGACAGCCTGAAGTCGCATGAGAACTTCAAGGGCAAACTGGAGATGCCCTTCGAACTGATCTCCGACCCCGATGAAACGCTGTGCACCATGTTCGATGTCATGAAGATGAAAAACATGTATGGCAAGCAGGTGCGGGGCGTGGAGCGCAGCACGTTTGTGATTGACGCCGCAGGCAAAGTGGTGAAAGAATGGCGTGGAGTGAAGGTTCCTGCACACGTGGATGAGGTGCTTTCCTTCATCAAAACCTTGGCCTGAATGAAGTTCGGTACCTGAAATAGACTGTCCGGTTGCTGCAGCGCAAGAGCCTACCTGGGTTGCGCCCTGAGATCCTGGCAGCAGGTAGCGATTCAGGCCGCGGCGCAGGTGCCTGGCAAGCGCCCACGACGCGTTCCAAACATGCGGTCAAACGATACAAGCCATTGAATTCAAATAGAAAAACGTTTGCTGGGAGCCGTTTCAGGTTGAGGCCTAAGGCCTGCCGAAACGGCTTTTTTACTTTTTACTTTGCCACCCCCGCTGCTTGCGCTGCTGTTTCCCTGGCCGTCCAGGCCAATCAAGCCCTCGCCCATCCCCTGTTGGACCGCATCCCGGCACCGTCCGGTGCGCGGTACGGCAGGCGCAAGGATTTCATTGGCATGACCGGTCCGGCAGCCCTGCGGCTCCCTTTGCTGTCTGATGTACTGCTTCACCTGTTCGCTCTGACAAAGCGGTGTTTTCTCCATCCACTTCCGAGGTCCTGATGCCCCTGCCCAAAATGCCGAGCAAACCAGCTTCGATGCTGTCTCCCGAGGACTACCCCAAGGCTGATCGCAACAAACCTGTCAAACCGAACATCACTCTCGTTGAAACCTCCGCTCCCGTAGTTGCACCACAAGAAGTTGCAGTTGCCGTTGTCGACGTCTCCGATACCAAGGTCGCCGCGCCACGTGCGCGCATCACCGGCAAGACTGCCGCCGTGACCGAAAAGCCGAAAACCGCGCCCAAGAGCGTAGAAACACGTTCCAAGTCGACCACCAGCCGGGTGGCCGACAAGCTTGGCAAGTCCAAGCTGTTCGTGCTGGATACCAACGTGCTGATGCATGATCCGACCTCGCTGTTCCGCTTCGAGGAGCATGACATCTACCTACCCATGGTCACGCTGGAAGAGTTGGACAACCACAAGAAGGGTATGTCCGAAGTGGCCCGCAATGCGCGCCAGATCTCGCGCTCGCTGGATGCGCTGGTGTCGGACATCGCCGAAGATGCGATTGACCTGGGCATTCCGCTGTCCAAGCTGGGCAACAAGGATGCCAAGGGCCGCCTGTACTTCCAGACCAAGCTGCAGAACGCTGCCCTGCCCGAAGGCCTGCCCGAGGGCAAGGCCGACAACCAGATCCTGGGCGTGGTGCGGGCGCTGGACCAGCAGTATCCAGAGCGTCCGGTGGTGCTGGTGTCCAAGGACATCAACATGCGCCTCAAGGCGCGCGCCATCGGCCTGCCTGCTGAAGATTACTTCAACGACCATGTGCTGGAAGATACCGATCTGCTGTATTCGGGCATCCAGCAACTGCCGGACGACTTCTGGACCAAGCACGGCAAGGGCATGGAATCCTGGCAGGAAAGCCGCCATGGCAGCAGCTATACCTACTACCGTGTCACCGGCCCCTACGTGCCGTCGCTACTGGTCAACCAGTTTGTCTTCATCGAGCCCAAGAATGGCGAGCCGGCCTTCTACGGCCAGGTCAGCCAGATCAACGGCAAAACTGCCGTGCTGCAGACGCTGCGCGACTTCGGCCATGCCAAGAACAGCGTCTGGGGCATCACTGCGCGCAACCGCGAGCAGAACTTCGCGCTGAACCTGCTGATGAACCCGGAGTGTGATTTCGTCACTCTGCTGGGCCAGGCCGGTACCGGCAAGACCCTGCTCGCGCTGGCCTCGGGCCTGGCCCAGGTGCTGGAAACCAAGCTCTACAACGAAATCATCGTCACCCGCGTGACGGTGCCGGTCGGTGAAGACATCGGTTTCCTGCCCGGTACCGAAGAAGAGAAGATGGGCCCCTGGATGGGCGCCTTCGATGACAACCTAGAAGTGCTCAACAAGTCCGATGGCGACGCCGGCGAATGGGGCCGCGCGGCGACCCAGGACCTGATCCGCTCGCGCATCAAGATCAAGTCGCTCAACTTCATGCGTGGCCGTACTTTCGTGAACAAGTTCTTGATCATCGACGAGGCCCAGAACCTCACGCCCAAGCAGATGAAGACCTTGGTCACGCGCGCCGGTCCCGGTACCAAGATCGTCTGCCTGGGCAACATCGCCCAGATTGACACGCCCTACCTGACCGAAGGCTCCAGCGGCCTGACCTATGTGGTCGACCGCTTCAAGGGCTGGGCGCACAGCGGGCATGTCACCCTGGCGCGCGGCGAACGCTCGCGCCTGGCCGATCATGCCAGCGACGTGTTGTAAGTACTTTTAAGTACTTTTAATTACTTTTAAGCACTTTCTTCAGCATCAAAACAAAAAGCCACGTGAAAACGTGGCTTTTTGTTTTTGGGACAGCGCTTGGCTTACAGCACGTGCACCCCGACCCACCAGGCAATGGCCGCCACGAAGGCCGACGCCGGGATGGTGAAGATCCAGGCCCAGACGATGTTGCTGGCCACGCCCCAGCGCACCGCCGACATCTTCTGCGCCGCACCCACGCCGACGATGGCGCCGGTGATGGTGTGCGTGGTCGAGACCGGAATACCCAATGCAGTGGCGATGAACAAGGTGATCGCACCACCGGTTTCGGCACAGAAACCACCGACAGGCTTCAACTTGGTGATCTTTTGCCCCATGGTCTTGACGATGCGCCAGCCGCCAAAGAGCGTGCCCAGGCTGATGGCGCAGTAGCAGCAGATGATGACCCACATGGGCGGCGCTTCCGGCGAGGAATAGCCGGAAGCGATCAGCAGCATCCAGATGATGCCGATGGTCTTTTGCGCATCGTTGCCGCCGTGGCCCAGGCTATACATGGAAGCCGACAGCAATTGCAGGCGACGGAACCAGCCGTCGATCTTGCGGGGCGTGGAGCGATAGAAGATCCACGATACGGCGAGCATCATCAGCGAACCGAACACCAGGCCCAGCAAGGGAGAAAGCACGATGAAGAGAATCGTCTTCAACAGACCTGCCGAGATCAGCGCGCCGGTGCCAGCCTTGGCTACGGCCGAACCGACCAGGCCGCCGATGAGGGCGTGCGAGGAAGAAGACGGAATGCCGTAATACCAGGTCACCAGGTTCCAGAAGATAGCGCCGATCAAGGCCCCGAAGATCACGTACTGGTCGACGATGGCAGGGTCGATGGTGCCCTTGCCTACCGAGGCTGCGACGTGCAGCTGGTGGAATACGAACACCGCCGCCAGGTTGAAGAAGGCGGCCATGGCCACCGCGGTCTGCGGGCGCAGCACACCGGTGGAAACCACGGTGGCAATCGCGTTGGCGGCATCGTGGAAGCCATTCATGAAGTCGAACAGCAGTGCCAGGACGATCAACAACGCGAGGATATGTAAGCTGATTTGGATTGTTTGCATGGGGAAACCGTTGTGTGAAGCCAGCGGCGCCCCTTTTTGGAATCGCCGCTACGCCAGGGGATCAGGCGTTTTCGACGATGATGCCTTCGATGATATTGGCCACGTCTTCGCAGCGGTCGGTCACGGTTTCCAAGATTTCATAGATGGCCTTGAGCTTGATGAGCGTGCGCACATCCGGTTCATCGCGGAACAGCTTGGACATGGCCGCACGCATGACGTGGTCGGCATCGGATTCCAGGCGGTCGATTTCCTGGCAGATCGACAGGATCTGGCGCGAATTGTCCATGTTCGACAGCAGACCAACGGCAGCCTGCACCTTTTCCGCGCACGACAGGCACAGCTCGGCCAGACGCTTGGCTTCAGGAGTGATGGACTTGATGTCGTACAGGGAAATGGTCTGGGCAGCGTCTTCCAGCAGGTCCAGGATGTCGTCCATGCGGGTGATCAACTGGTGGATGTCGTCGCGGTCCAGCGGCGTGATGAAGGTCTTGTGCAGCAATTCGATGGCATTGTGCGTCACCTTGTCGGCTTCCTTCTCGACGGCTTCAATGGCGTGCACGCGAATTTCAAGGTCATCGAAATTGGTCATCAGCGCTACCATTTCCTTCGCGCACTTGACCGCCAATTCGGCGTGCTGATTGAAAAGGTCAAAGAATTTGCCTTCAGTGGGCATCAATCGTCCAAACATTTTTCTCTCTCATCAATGGTGAGCGCTCGTATGAAGCGCCGTTTCGAACCGGCCTGCGGCTGCCTCCCCCACGGGAGCCCTCATTCCGCCCTGCCGGTCCAGCACGAATGGCCTCGGGAGCCAATCGTCCTACATGACACGAGCGGCACTGCGCCGCCCGTGATCCTGGTGCAGCGGCGCGCTGTACTGCCGCGCCACCCGACACCCTTCAGTCGCCGCCGTAAGGCTGCGCCAGGTTACCGATATAGTTGTCGTACTTGGTATACATCCCCAGGAAGGACAGGCGAATGCTGCCGATGGGGCCATTACGCTGCTTGCCGATGATGATTTCCGCAGTTCCCTTGTCGGGCGAGTCGGGATTGTAAACTTCATCACGGTAAATGAACAAAATAACGTCAGCATCCTGCTCGATGGCGCCCGATTCGCGCAAGTCGGACATCACCGGGCGTTTGTTGGGGCGTTGTTCCAGCGAGCGGTTCAGCTGCGACAGTGCAATGACCGGGCAATTGAGTTCCTTGGCCAGCCCCTTCAGGCTACGCGAGATTTCCGAGATTTCGGAGGCGCGGTTTTCGGACGAGCTGCCACCATTGCCCGACATCAGTTGCAGGTAGTCGATGATGATCAGGCCCAGCTTGCCGCATTGGCGAGCCAGGCGGCGCGAACGGGCGCGCAATTCAATCGGGGACAGGGCCGGGGTTTCGTCGATGTAGAACTGGGCATCGTTCATCTTCTGGATGGCGTGCGTCAGGCGCGGCCAGTCCTCGTCCAGCAGGCGACCGGTACGCAGGCGGTGCTGGTCCAGGCGCCCCACCGAACCCAGCATACGCATGGCCAACTGGGCGCCGCCCATTTCCATGGAGAACACGGCCACCGGCAAGCCCGATTCGATAGCGACATGCTCGCCGATGTTGATCGAGAAAGCGGTTTTACCCATGGACGGACGACCGGCAACAATGATCAGGTCACCCGGCTGCAGGCCGGAGGTCATCTTGTCCAGGTCCATGAAGCCGGTGGGCACGCCGGTAATGTCGCTGGAGCTGTCGCGGTTGTACAGCTCATCGATGCGCTCGACCACCTGGGTCAACAGCGGCTGGATTTCCATGAAGCCCTGCGAGCCGCGCGAGCCTTCTTCAGCGATGGCGAAGATCTTCGATTCGGCCTCATCCAGCATGGACTTCACGTCCTTGCCCTGGGGATTGAAGGCATTGCCGGAGATTTCATCGGCCACCGTGATCAACTTGCGCAGGATGCCGCGATCACGCACGATCTCGGCATAACGGCGGATGTTGGCCGCAGAAGGCGTGTTTTGCGCCAACGCGTTCAGGTACACCAAGCCGCCCACCTCTTCGGCCTTGCCGCTGGTGGACATGGCCTCATAGACGGTGATCACGTCAGCCGGCTTGGTGCTATTGATGAGCTTGACGATGTGCTCGAAGATGATGCGGTGGTCGTAGCGGTAGAAATCGTCGGCGCTGACGAAATCGGCGATACGGTCCCAGGCTGCGTTATCCAGCAGCAGGCCGCCCAGTACCGATTGCTCGGCCTCGATGGAGTGTGGCGGCACACGGAGGGCATCGATCTGGGGATCGGAAGACTCCTTCTGGCCACGGAAAAATTCTGGATTGCCGCGTGACGATTCTTTCATGGCGCGCATTATAACCTGCTGATGTAAAGCCGTTGGGCTGCCCGGACGTTTTTGCACATCTGCTCTCAAGAGGCGAACAGATGCGACAGACCAGGCATTTCTCTCACCTCATATGGCGAGAAAGTGAAGCAGAAAACATAGACGGATAAACGATGGGCAACAAAAAAGCCAGGCGAACCCGGCTTTTTTTATTGCAACACAAATTGCAGCAAACAGGCGTATTACGCTTGCTCGCCCTTCACGGCGATGATCACGTCGACCACCACGTCGGTGTGCAGAGCAACCGACACCGGGTGTTCGCCAACGGTCTTCAGGGGGCCGTTGGGCAGGCGCACTTGCGCCTTTTCCACGGGGAAGCCCTTCTTGCCCAGCGCTTCAGCGATGTCGAAGTTGGTCACGGAACCGAACAGACGGCCGTCAACGCCGGCCTTCTGCGACACTTCCACGGTAGCGCCAGCCAGCTTTTCGCCTTGGGCTTGAGCAGCAGCCAGCTTCTCGGCAGCGGCCTTTTCCAGCTCGGCGCGCTTGGCTTCGAATTCAGCGATGGCAGCATCGGTAGCACGGCGGGCCTTGCGTTGCGGGATCAGGAAGTTGCGTGCGAAACCGTCCTTGACGCGCACGACATCACCCAGACCGCCGAGATTCACGATTTTTTCCAACAGAATGACTTGCATGTTTTTCTCCTATTTCTCGACGCTGATTACGCGTTGTGCAGATCGGTGTACGGCAGCAGGGCCAGGTAACGCGCGCGCTTGATGGCGGTGTCAACTTGACGCTGGTAGTGGGCCTTGGTACCGGTCAGGCGTGCCGGCATGATCTTGCCGTTTTCCTGGACGAAGTCCTTCAGGGTGTCCACGTCCTTGTAATCGACCTGTTCAACGCCAGCGGCGGTGAAACGGCAGAATTTCTTGCGCTTGAACAGCGGGTTTTGCTGTTGACGCTTGTTTTTCAGCTTGCTTTTATCGAACTTTTTACCGAATGCCATGGTTGGCTCCTGTATCTAAAAATTGGGTAAGGTCTGTTTGGCTACCTTGCGTCTTCAATCCGACGCGACCGGGCCAAAATCAACGATATGAAACACGACGCTCTTGCTGTTGCGATTCCTGCGGGCCAAAAAGCCGGTGAACCGGAAGACTTCACCCAGTGCCGCCCTGTTGAGCGCACCGGAGATTTCCCCTGCTGCCAACGCCGCGATCTCGAATTCGACCTGGCGCTTCATGCCAGCTTCCATCTGTTCCGATTGATGCTGCAACCTGGCAGTGACAATCGGGATACCGGCCGGCGTATAACGCAATACATCACGTTCTGCCAGGCTGGCGATAACTTGAAGCTGGTTCACTCTCCGCGATGTTCGCAGCGCTTAAGCTGCCGGAGCTTCGGTACGGCTCTTGGCCGCATCTTCCTTCTGCACTGCCTTCAGGATGGGGGAAGGACCGGTTTCGGCCTTCTTCATCTTGACGGTCAGGTGGCGCAGAACGGCGTCGTTGAACTTGAAGCCGGTTTCGATTTCAGCCAGCGTTTCGCTGTCGACTTCGATGTTCAGGCAGACGTAGTGAGCCTTGGCCAGCTTCTGGATCTGGTAAGCCAGTTGACGACGGCCCCAATCTTCGACACGGTGGACCTTGCCGCCGCGGGTGGTGACGATGCCCTTGTAACGCTCGATCATCGCCGGCACTTGCTCGCTTTGGTCCGGGTGGACGATAAATACGATTTCATAATGACGCATGAAGACTCCTTATGGACTTATTGAAGACGCCCACCCCGGCGTCAAGACGGGTGTGGGAAGAGGAAAACCAGCGATCATACTAGGTTTTTAGTACAACAGCAATCTTGGCAGCCGACAAACGAGGTCGAATGGAGACAATCGAGCGGGCACCGAGGACACAAAACCACCCTCGCCCTGCACATCCGACCAACGACTTCACTTCCATAACTATATATAAGTATCTAAAAGCTTGTCTTTTTCCCTGCCACAAGTGCATGTTGCCGTTGACACAAGGATTGTACCTGTATAAAAATACAGACTGTTCATACAAACAGCCTTCTCCCCGGGAAAGGCCCACCCCATGCTCAAACTGACCGCGCGCCAGGAACAGATCCTGAACCTGATCAAGAACGCCATCGAAAACACCGGCTTCCCTCCTACGCGCGCAGAAATCGCCGCCGAGCTCGGCTTCCGCTCCGCCAATGCCGCCGAGGAACACCTGCAGGCCTTGGCGCGCAAGGGCGCCATCGAGATTTCCCCCGGCACCTCGCGCGGCATCCGCCTGCGCGAATCGGCCACTCTCCCCACCAACGGCAGCGCTCGCCAGATGGCACTGCCCCATCCCGCCCTGATGCAGTTGAGCCTGCCACTGATCGGCCGAGTGGCAGCAGGTTCGCCCATCCTGGCCCAGGAGCACGTGGAAAAGACCTATCAGGTCGACCCGGCCATGTTCCCGGCCAAACCGGATTACCTGCTCAAGGTGCGCGGCATGTCCATGCGCGACGCCGGCATCCTCGATGGCGACCTGCTGGCCGTGCGCCGCGCCGACCAGGCTCGCAATGGCCAGATCGTGGTCGCGCGTCTGGCCGATGAAGTCACGGTCAAGCGTTACCAGAAGAACGGCAGCGTCATCACCCTCTTCCCGGAGAACCCCGAGTTCGAGCCCATCATCGTCAAGCCCGAGGAAGACCAGTTCGCCTTGGAAGGCTTGGCCGTTGGGCTGCTGCGTAGCTGGAACTGAGCCTGCTCCACGCTCAGCCCTCAGGATTCCAGGTCAAACCCAACCAGCCACACCATAGAAACCTTCGCTTAAAACGGAGGTTTTTTGCTTTCTATTCACCTCTTCGCGCAGAGGCAGTTGCGCATATCATCCTTGCTGGATAGCCATGTCCGGCGCACAGGATGCGCCCAACCAAGAGGACTTTTTTCGATGTCGACGCGCAAGAGCAGCAAGAAGCACGGCAAACCTACTCCAATCCCGGCTCCCGCAGCCGCCAAATCCAACCTGCAGGATCTGCTGGATGTCCGCAAATGCCTGGATCTGCTGGACAACCGCAAGACAGATGAAGCCAAGGCCTTGTGTACGGCAGTACTTGCCCGCGTCCCCAAGCTGGTCTTTGCCAATCATGCGCGCGGACTGATCGCCATGCAGGAAGGCAAGTTTGCCGAAGCCGAACAATATCTGCGCCTAGCCATCGAGGCCGACCCGAACAATGCCGAATACATCGGCAACCTGGCCAGCAGCATCCTCAGCCAGGACCGCATCGATGAAGCCATTGCCCTCTACGAACAGGCCATCTCGATTGACAAGGAAAATCGTGCTGCCCGCATCGGCTTGGCCAATGCCTTGCATGAAAAAAACGACCCGGATGCGTCGATCGCCTACTTCGAGGATGCGGTCAAGCGCGAACCGAACGCACCCGGCCCCCTGTCCCACCTGGGGCGCGCCCTGGTCGAGGCACGCCGCTTCGAGGAAGCCGTGGCGACCATCCTCAAGTCTCTTGAACTGCAAATCAATTTCGCGCCATCCCACACGGCATTGGGCGAAGCCTTCCACGCCATGGAAATGTACAAGGAAGCGGTGGAGTCACATAAGACCGCCGTCCTGCTCGATCCGCAGGATACCTATGCCCATAACAAGATCGCCGATAGCTACCTGAAACTCAACAAGATCGAGCAAGCCCACGAGCATATGCTGCGCGTGATCGAAATCGCTCCCAAGGACCCCAACAGCTACGTCAAGCTGGGGTCGAGCTATTTCAGCACCGGTGATCGCTTCGACGACGCCATGCGCATGTTCAACAAGGCATTGGAACTGGACCCCAAGTATGCCCTGACCTACAACAACATTGGCGCCATCCAGCATGACCACGGTGACACCGACGATGCCATCGCCAATTTCCGCAAGGCACTCGAACTGCGCCCCAACTACCCCACCGCCAAGCACAACCTGGCGTTGAGCCTGTTGCTGCAGGGCCAATTCAAGGAAGGCTGGGAATACCACGAAATGCGCTTGGTCACCAAGGAGCGCGCGCACGTCTATCGGCTGATCCACAAACTGTTCGACATCATCCCGAAATGGGATGGCAAGTCTTCGCTGGCCGGTAAGTACATCCTGCTGATGCATGAACAGGGCTTTGGCGACAGCATCCAGTTCCTGCGCTATGTCCGACTGGTGATCGAACAAGGAGCAAGAGTCGCCGTCCACGTGAAGAATCCCTTGTATCGCCTGTTCCAGTCCTTCACCCCGGAAGTGACTCTGGTCCGGGAAAGCGATCCGCTGCCCCCCTGTGATTGCGCCTACGTGCTCATGAGCCTACCCCACGCCATGCGCACTCATACGATTGATGACATCCCGCGCTATCCGAAAGGCTACCTGGCAGCCGACCCCATCCTGGCGTCGACCTGGCGAGAAAAGATTTCCAGACTGACAAAATCGAGCGAACACCTGCGCGTCGGCGTGGTGTGGGGCGGCAACCCGGAGCATGGAAACGACCGTCATCGCTCCATCCCCCTGGACAAATTCAAGCAGTTGTTCGACCTCCCCAAGGTAGAGTTCTATTCATTGCAAAAAGGCAAGCCACTGGAAGACCTCAAGGCATTGCCACCCGGCCTACCAGTCTTCAACCTGGGCGATGAATGCGAAGACTTTGCCGACACTGCCGCCGCCATCAGCAATCTCGATCTGGTCATCAGTGTGGACACCTCGGTAGTGCACCTGGCCGGCGCCATGAGCCACCCCACCTGGGTGCTGCTGCCACACATTCCAGACTGGCGCTGGCTTACCGAGCGCGAGGACTCGCCGTGGTATCCCTCGATGCACCTGTTCCGCCAACCAGCGCTGAACGATTGGAATTCGGTACTCAAGACAGTGGGCGAGAAATTGATTGTTTTGCAACAAAAAAAGGCCCAAGGCTAAGCTGTTCGTCACCTGTTCGCCACGAGTAGACCGCCCAACCGGGCGGTCTTTGCTTTTCAGAACATTTTTCTTGGTCGCAACAGCAAATTTGCTAAAGTTTTCCTGATTGCCGTCGAAAAAGGATTTGCTTGGAGTTTCAAAGCACGCAGTTTTAGTTCGGAAAGCCTTGAAAAAGATTTTTTGCAAAAGCCCTAAACTTTTTCCAAGACTGCCCGATAAAGCAATCAACAGAGGTTGAAACGCCTGGGACTCATGGGTAGAAGACCAACGTTAGGCACTGAAACTCGGATCATCGGTCTCAAATCTTAGGAGAATTAACATGGCAGCAGTCATTAATACCAATATCCCGTCGCTCAACACGCAACGGAACCTGAATGCGTCGCAGTCGTCGCTGAATACCTCGATCCAACGTCTGTCTTCCGGCCTGCGCGTCAACAGCGCCAAGGACGACGCCGCCGGCCTGGCCATCGCCGACCGCATGAACTCCCAGATCAAGGGTCTGGCAGTTGCACAACGTAACGCCAACGACGGTATCTCGATGGCACAAACCGCTGAAGGCGCTCTGTCGACCGTCGGCGACAACCTGCAACGTATGCGTGAACTGGCTGTGCAGGCCGCCAACGGCACCAACAGCGCACAAGACCGCAAGACCCTCAACGACGAATACACCCAGCTGTCCCAGGAAGTGTTCCGTGTTCTGAACGGCACCAGCTTCAACGGCCAGAACCTGTTCACCGGCACCGGCCAAGGCGCTTCGGCCGGCACCGGCTCCGATGCTGCCAACGTTTCGGCTTCCCTGACCCTGTCCTTCCAGGTCGGCGCCAACGTTCAAGACAACAAGTTGAACGACCAGATCACCATCACCCTGGACGACCTGTCGAACAACTCCACCATCGCTACCGTGATCGGTACCAGCGCCAAGGGCCTGATCGGTCTGGGCGACACCACCGGCGTGAGCTCGGCACAAGCGACCTACACCTCGGCCAAGGCTGCCCTGGACAACCTGTTCGCTACCGGTTCGTCCATGTCGTCTTCCGCCCTGGCTTCGTCGGCTGTGACCCTGCAAGCTGCCGTTGACAGCGCCAAGCTGTCGCTGGACAAGGCTGTCGCTGCCCCGTCAGCACAAAGCGACGCACAAAAGGCGATCCAGAACTTGGACAAGGCGATCAGCATGATCTCCTCCAAGCGTGCAGAGTTCGGTGCTGTGCAAAACCGCTTCAGCGCGGTCATCAGCAACCTGCAAGTGTCGAGCGAGAACATCACCGCGTCGCGCAGCCGTATCATGGACACCGACTACGCGCAGGAAACCGCGAACCTGACCCGTGCGCAGATCCTGCAACAAGCTGGTACCGCCATGCTGTCGCAAGCGAACTCGGCGCCGCAGCAAGTCCTGTCGCTGTTGAAATAAGCCTGATAGCTAGGTAGGATGACGTGCGGGGGATAGACCATATTCTCCGCACGTTCCTTTAAGGAAGGGAGTAGTACCATGTCGATTGCCCCACTTAATATCACTGCTGCTGGCGACTCCGGCACCTCCTATGCGCTGCCGAAGACTGCCGACAAGCCCGATCCCGTGGTATCGACCGTCGCGCCGGCCGCCAATCCGGAAGCACGCCGCGCAACCGAAAGCGAAGTCAATGACGCCGTCGGCAAGTTGAATGATTTTGCAGCCGCCAACGCTGCCGCACTGAACTTCTCCAAGGATCAGGATACCGGCAAGACCATCATCAAGGTCGTCGATACCGCGACCGACAAGGTGATCCGCCAGATCCCCAGCGAAGAAGCGATCGCCATCGCCAAGTCCATCGACAAGATGCAAGGCCTGTTGATCAAGGAAAAGGCTTGAGTATCATTACTTGAGTCTGGTATGAACTGCAGTGGCTCGAACAACCTCATGCGTCAATGTTGGATCATTGCGCATGAAGGATTCGGCTACCCCAGTTCATAACGGATTCTCACAGATTCACACAGATCACCCGCACAGCGTCCTTCCTGCACAGACGCCGTACTTGAGAGCCGTTCTCCTCTTGACCGCGCTTGCAGCAGCATAGCGCTGTGCCTCACGCAAAGATTGAGGAGTAACCATGGCGACTTCCACCGGCACCATCTCCACATCGGCGGGTCCGCTAGATGTCTCTACGCTGGTCAGCCAGTTGATCTCGGCCGAGAGCCAGACGCAGCTGACCCCGCTGACCACCCAGGCCAGCAGCTACAACACCCTCATTTCCGCCTATGGCAGCCTGAAAAGCACGCTGTCGACCTACCAAAGTGCCATCGCCGGCATGACGGCCGCCACCTTCAGTTCGCAGAAAAGTTCAGTCAGCAATGCCGGCACCGGCAGCAACCTGACCACCGACCCCTTCACCGCCGATGTCAACGCCGATGACTCGACCAAGATACTGGCGCAGAAGATCCAGTCAGCCGGCATCAGCAGTGGCACCACCTACAAGTCGGGCGACTCCATCGCCATCAAGGTCGGCACCAACTCGCCCACCTTCATCACCTTGCAGGCCGACGCCACCCTGGCCGGCGTGCGCGACGCGATCAACGCCGCCAAGACCGGCGTGACTGCCTCCATCACCACCGATGGCAACGGCGACCATCTGGTGCTGGAATCCAATACCGGCGGCACCGCCAATACCATCAAGGTCACGGCCAACAACAGCCTGTCCGGCTTTTTCTACGATCCGTCCAGCTCGACCTCGAGCACCATGACCCAGATCCAGGCCCCGCGCGATGCTACCAAGGCGGCTTCGGGCACCTACGCGGTGGCCGTGTCGCAACTGGCGCAGACCGAAAAACTGAGCTCGGCCAGCATCGCCCCCGGATCCACCTTCGACAACGGCATCCTGGCCATCAAGACCGGCACCGGCTCGACCGTCATGATCCAGCCGGCCACCGACAGCCTGGCCGGGGTGCGCGACGCCATCAACGCTGCCAGTGCCGGCGTGAACGCCACCATCGTCAGCGATGGCACCAATGACCACCTGGTCATCACCGCCCAGAACAGTGGCGCGGCCAACACCATCAAGATCACTGGCACCGGTAATTTCTCCGTCTTCAGTTCCGACCCCAGCGGCGCGATCACCTCGCAAAACGTCAGCACCAACCAGACCTACAGTTCCGGCACGCTGAACCTGAAGGTAGGCGACACCTCAGTGGCCATCAACCCGAGCGCCAACAGCGGCGGCAATATCGACCTCAAGCAGGTCATGAGCGCCATCAACAATGCCAACGCCGGAGTATCGGCCTCCATCAGCAACGATGGCAGCAACGACCACCTTGTGCTCACCCCCACCGGCAGCAGCGCCACGGCCGCCGTGACCCTGACCGGTACGGGTGACTATGCCGGCCTGACCATGAGCGGCATGGGCCAGTTGCTCAAGGCGCAGGATGCCAAGCTGTCCATCGATGGCGTCTCAGTCACCAGCCCCAGCAACAAGGTCCAGAACGCGATTTCGGGCGTGACCCTGAACCTGGCCAAGGTCACCACCTCGGCCGACAATTTCACGCTCAACATCAGCAACGACACCTCCGGCATCACCACCGCCGCCAACAGCTTTGTATCGGCCTACAACACCCTGGCCAAGGCGATCGCCGGGATGACCGCGCAGACGCCCTCCACCACCCTGGGACAAGCCAACACCTCCGCCCCGCTGGCCAGTGAATCATCGGTGCAGACCATCATGAGCCAACTGCGCAATACGCTGTTTGCCACGGTGGATGGCGGCAATGGCATCAGTAGCCTGGCCGATATCGGCATCGCCTTCCAGAAGGACGGCACCCTGGCACTGGACGCCACCAAGCTGTCGACGGCTACCACCAACAATTTCGCCGGCATTTCCAATCTGTTCACGGGCACCGATCCAGATCCGACCAACACCACTTCGTCCAAAAATGGTATCGTCACCAGATTGCAGACCCTGATGACGAATATCTTGAGTGATAGCGGCATCATTGCCACCAAGACCAACGGCCTGCAGGCCAGCCTGAAGATCAACCAGGATCGCCAGACGGCCGTGCAAACCCGGCTGTCCAATCTCAAGGATAACTACACCAACCAGTTCAACCAGCTCAACACGACCCTGGCCAGTATGCAATCCACGCAAAGCTATCTGACCCAGCAGTTGGCTGGTCTGGCCAAGAGCAGTTGAAGCGTTACCGCGAACATAGGAGAAAGTCATGTTCGGAAGCATGAAACGCGGGGCCAATGCCTACGCCAACATCGGGGTGGAAACCGGCGTGATCGCCGCCAGCCCGCACAAGCTCATCACCATGCTCTTCGATGGTGCCCTGGTGGCCATAGCCTTGGGCAAGAAGTCCATGGGCGAAGGCAACATCAAGGACAAGGGCGAGTCCATCACCAAGGCCATCCTGATCATCGACAATGGCCTGCGCGCCAGCCTGAACAAGGAAGTCGGCGGTGAACTGGCGTTGAATCTGGACTCTCTGTACGAATACATGAGCCGCCGCCTGTTCGAGGCCAACGCCACCAACAATCCGGCCATCCTGGATGAAATCCATGGCCTGCTGGAAGACATCCGCTCGGCCTGGGAACAGATCGGCCCCAACGCCGCCCAGGCCTCACCACAGATGTCCATGATGCAGGATCTGTCCCAACCCAGCTACGCAAAGGCTTGACTGACATGAACGGTGATGACGTCATCGCCCTCTACGAGTCGATTTCGCAATTGACCGACGAGATGCTATCGGCCGCCCGTGCCGGCGACTGGGACCGGCTTGCCACACTGGAAGCACAGTGCGGCAAGCACATCGCCAGCCTGCGCGACAGCGAAGAAAACGTTTCGCTGTCGGAGCCGCTGCGTCATCGCAAGGTCGACATCATCAGGAAGATCCTGGAAGACGACCGCGACATCCGCAACCTCACCGAACCCGGATTGCGCAAGCTCTCGGCGCTGATCCAAAGCAACCAGACCGAACAGAAGCTGCTCAATACCTACGGCATGGGTAGTTGAGCATGTTGCCGCGGGCCGATATCGCCAGCGCCGTCCAGCCTGTCAATCCAGTCGAAGCGGCGACCGCTGTCGTCTCGGTCGCCGATGCCAGGCAGGAAGCCTTCAGCCGGCTGGCCCAGATCGCCCTCGGCCAGCAGATGTCGGGCCGCATCCTCTCCAATTTCAATGACGGCACCTTCCTGGTGCGCATCGCCAATACGGCTGCGCGCATGGTGCTTCCCAACAGCGCCAAGGTCGGTGACACCCTGACCCTGACCCTGGTCTCCAAGGATCCCCGCCCCACTTTCTCGGTCAACGAAGGCAGCATCCGCAGCGATGAAGAAAGCGCCTCGGTAGCATTGAGCAGCGCGGGACGCGCCATGCAGAAGGACTTGAAGTCCCTGCAGTTCGTCACCCGCGATGAGAGCGGCGCCGGCCAGATCGCCCAGAACGAGGATGTCGCCGCCGATGCCCAGGCCAAGGGCGCACGCCAGGGCCAGGCTGGGGGACCTGCCAGCACCACCACCACGCTCAGCAATGCCGGTCGCCTGATCGACACACTGCTGCAAGCCTCGCAGCATGGTGACGTGAGCGACCATGTCAATGCCACCGCCCCCCTGTTGCCCAAGGCCAACCTGCCGCCCGAACAGGTGGCGTCGGCCTTGAAGGACGCCATCGCCTACAGTGGCGTGTTCTACGAATCGCACGTCTCGGCCTGGGCTGCCGGGCAGCGCTCGGCAGAAGACCTGATGAAAGAACCACAGGCCCAGGTAGCCTCCCGCAATGGCGGCGACATCAACCTGCTCAACGACAACAATCCGGCCCAGAACCAATTGGGCCAGCTCATCAACCTGCAACTCAACGCGCTGGAACAACAACGCGTGGTCTGGCATGGCGAAGTCTGGCCCGACCAGAAGATGGAATGGGAAATCAACCAGGAACATGACCAGGATCCCAGCCAGAACAGCCAGCACAATGGCGAAGAATCCGCCCCCACCTGGCACAGCGTGGTGCGTTTCAACTTCGCCCATCTCGGTAGCGTTTCCGCCTCAATCCGCCTGATCGGCCAGCAGATCCACGTGCAGGTCAAGGCCGACAATGAAGCAGCCACCGCCGCCCTGCGCGGCAATAGCGGCCTGTTTGCCAATGCCATGGCGGCAGCCGGCACCTCTCTCGACTCCCTGATCGTCAAGCAAGCAGATGGAGAAACCTAATATCCCTCTGCAAAACGCCGTGGCACTGGCCTACAACGCCAGCCAGGCAGCCCCCCAGGTAGTGGCCAAGGGCCGTGGCCTGGTGGCCGAAGCCATCATCGCCCGAGCGCGCGAAGCCGGCGTCTACGTGCATGAATCCAAGGAACTGGTCTCACTGTTGATGCAGGTCGAGCTGGACCAGCAGATCCCGCCTGCGCTGTACCGAACCGTCGCCGAATTGCTGGCCTGGCTATATCGTATTGAAAATATGCAATTAACCGAGACGGTGATGTATGATACGAGGTTAAACAATTCCAACAATTCCTCCGGGGAAAGCGATCCCACTCGCTGAATTCAGACGTACAAGACGCACAGATGGCTAATCACGACGAGATCGACGACGACAGCCCATACCGGGTTCATTCACGGCGGGAGATCATTGCCCTGCTGACCAGCATGATGGAGAAAAACCAACTCCTGAGCCTGCTGATCAAGGGCGGATCCGAATCCGTGATCACTTCCATTCTGGAAGTGGATACCGATGACGACTCGCTCATCATCGACGCTGCGCCCAGCGCCATGCTCAATGACAGCATCGTCTCCAGCAAACACATCCATTTCGAAGCCCTCTACAACAGCATCCGCATCACCTTTGCAGCAGATGGCGCGCGCCAGGTCGAATACCAGAACCGTCCGGCGCTGAAAGTAGAAATCCCGGCCAGCCTGGTCCGCCTGCAACGCCGTGAATTCTTCCGCATCCCGACGCCGATCGCCAAGCCGCTGCGCTGCACCTTCCGCATCACCCAGCCAGACGGCTCCTTCATCACCGTCGTCACCCTGCTCAACAACATCAGCGCCGGTGGCGTGGGCATCACCGACGAAAAGAAGCTCCTGGCCACCACCCCCGGCATAGTCTACGAGGATTGCCAACTGGAACTGGGCGACAACACCCTGGTATCGGTCAAGCTGCAGGTGCGGGATTGCAAGGAATTCAAGATGACCAATGGCAAGGTGGTCAACCGCTTCGGCTGCCAGTTTGTCGACATCCCGCGCACCGTACTGGCGGCAATCCAACGCTTCATCACCAAGCTGGAACGCGAGCAGAACGCCAAGGCCTCGGGAATGCTGTAGGACCGACATACCCGCACCAGGTAAGCCCACCAGGTAAGCCCATCAGCAAAACACCCCAGCAACCGGATATCCGGTTGCTGGGGTGTTTTGTTATCCGCTCCAGACCCGGCACAACGGCACCCGCCGGAGGAAAGAAAGTTCACACCTGCATGGTCATGATGTCACGATAAGCCGATACCAGCTTGTTGCGCACCTGAATGCTGGTCTGGAAGGAGATGCTGGCCTTCTGTGAAGCAATCATCACATCCGACAGATTCACGTTATCATCGCCCATGGCAAAGGCCTGCGACATCTTGGCCGCTTTCTGCTGGGAATCATTGACCTGGTCGATCGCACCCTTGAGCACGTCGGCGAAATCCACGCGCTGCGCCGGCTTTTCCGCCTGCACTGCACTCTGGACCGGGTCCACGCCACCCTGGGCGCGGGCTGCCGCCGCCTTGAGCTGAGCCACCATCGCCTCGATCTTGCTGGTATCAATCACGCTTTCGATTGCCATTTCTCGCCTCTTGAGTTCATCTTGCCTATGCTGCGCGCCGGCATCACGCAACTCCGGCATCTACAGCAGCACCTTAACATTCCTGCATTGACAAAACGCACCAATAAGCGGGGAATTTGCCATTCTGTTCGGGCGATCAAATTCGCGCTGCCAAAGGACAATCCAGACTGAGCAAAAAACCTCACAAAGGTAGGCAGTGAACAAAGTCTTTATCAAGCTGGCAATCGAGGGAACGCCACAGGGGAAATCATGGCGGTAGCAGCCGACGGCACGATGACCGGCGAAACCAATACCACGGGCGAATTCAGCAACGCTGATGCAATGCCCCAGGCGCAGCCCGCCCAGGGCGGCGTGCTCGGTTACGCCCGTTCGCCGCAAGGCAAACGAATCCTGCTCATCATTGCCGCTGCCGCCACCCTGGCGCTGATGGCTGGTATCTGGCTGTGGAGCCAAAAGGTCGAGTACCGCGTCTTGTTCTCCAACTTCAATGACCGCGACGGCGGCGCCATCGTGGCCGCGCTGCAGCAGATGAACGTGCCCTACAAGTATTCGGAAAGCGGCATGGCCATCTTGGTCCCCGAAAACATGGTGCATGACGCCCGCCTGAAACTGGCGGCGCAAGGCTTGCCCAAGGGCGGCAACGTCGGCTTCGAGCTGATGGAAAACCAGAAGCTGGGCATTTCTCAGTTCCTTGAGCAGGTCAACTTCCAGCGCGCCCTGGAAGGCGAACTGGCGCGCTCGGTGCAATCGCTGTCGTCGGTGCAGACCGCCCGTGTGCACTTGGCCCTGCCCAAGGCCTCAGTGTTCGTGCGCGACCAGCAAAAACCCACCGCCTCAGTGATCCTGAGCCTCTATCCGGGCCGTTACCTGGACCCGCAGCAAGTCAGCGCCATCGTTCACCTGGTGGCCAGCAGCGTGCCTGAGCTCTCGCCCAAAGCGGTCACCATCGTCGACCAGAACGGCAACCTGCTCTCCGATACCACCAAGCAAGGCCAACCCAATACCCTGGACCCGACTCAGTTGAAGTATGTCCAGGACATGCAGCAGGACATCGTCAAGCGCGTCGAATCCATCATTGCGCCCATCGTGGGCAACGGCAACGTGCGTGCCGAAGCCACGGCAGACGTCGACTTCTCGCGTTCCGAGCAAGCTTCCGAAGCCTACAAGCCCAACCAGACCAAGGATAGCGCCGCCGTTCGCAGCAAGCAGAGCAGCGAGGCCAATAGCGCCACCTCCGGTACCTCGGGCGTACCCGGTGCCCTGACCAACCAGCCCCCTGCCCCGGCCACCGCCCAGATCGTCAATCCGGCTGCCGCCAATGGCGCAGCCAACCAGAACGGTGCAGCCACCCCCAATGGCGCCGCTCCGACGCCTGCAGCCAGCGGCAATTCGCGCAAGGATGAAACCATCAACTACGAGGTCGACAAGACCGTGCGCTACACCCAGCAGCCCATGGGTGGCGTGCGCCGCCTGACGGTGGCCGTGGTGGTGAACTACAAGCGCACGCTGGACAATACCGGCAAGATCGTCATGCGTCCGCTGACGGAGGCCGAGCGCAACCAGATCACCGACCTGGTCAAGGAAGCGATGGGTTACAACAAGGATCGCGGCGACTCGCTCAACGTGGTCAATACCCAGTTCAGCACCGACATGGAACCGGAAGTGCCGCTGTGGAAGCAGCCGGGCATGATCGATCTGGCAAAGGAGATCGGCAAGTACATCCTGGTGGGTGCGGTCCTGCTGTTCCTTTACTTCCGCGTGCTGCGCCCCATCGTCTGGAAGCTGTCCGGCCGCGAAGAGCGCGAGCGCCTGGCCAAGGAAAAGGCCGAGGCCGAAGCCGCAGCCGCTGCCGCGGCAGTGGCCGCCGGCTTCGACCCGGACGACCCGGACGCCATCGTCAACCTCTCCGGCGAACCCGCCGTGGACGAACGTGCCCAATACAAGGCCAACCTCGAAACCGCCAAGCAGTGGGCCAAGAATGATCCGAAGCTGGTGGCAAGCATCATCAAGTCATGGGTGAACAATGAGTAACGACGGCGTTCAGAAAGGTGCCATCCTCATGCTCGCCCTGGGCGAGGATGAGGCCGCCGAAGTCATGAAATACCTGGGTCCCAAAGAGGTCCAGAAGCTGGGCGCGGCCATGTCGGCCCTGCGCAATGTCAGCTTCGAAGAAATCAATGAAGTGTTGGAAGCCTTCGTCGCCGAGACCGGCCAGGCCTCTTCGCTGGGCCTGGATTCGGACGAATACATCCGTAGCGTGCTGACCAAGGCGCTGGGCGACGACAAGGCCACTTCCCTGCTCAACCGCATCCTGGGCGGGCGCGATGCTTCCGGTATCGAAAGCCTCAAGTGGATGGACGCGCAGTCGGTGGCCGAGCTCATCCGCAACGAACACCCGCAGATCATCGCCACTATCCTGGTCCACCTGGAGCGCGACCATGCCTGCGGCATCATCAACAATTTCACGGAACGTTTGCGCAACGATGTCATCCTTCGTATTGCCACCCTGGACGGCGTGCAGCCGGCCGCGTTGCGTGAACTCAATGACGTGTTGACCAAGCTGCTGACCGGCAACGAAAGCCTCAAGAAGCAACAGATGGGCGGTATCCGTACTGCAGCCGAGATCCTCAACTTCATGTCCGGCGAGAACGAGACCTCGGTGATGAACAACCTGCGCTCCTACGACGAAGACATGGCGCAGAAGATCATGGACGAGATGTTCGTCTTCGAGAACATCATCGACATCGATGGCCGCGGCATCCAGTTGCTGCTGCGCGAAGTCCAGTCCGAATCGCTGATCGTGGCCTTGAAGGGAGCCTCGCAAGGCCTGCGCGACAAGATTTTCGCCAACATGTCGCAGCGTGCGGCCGAGATGATGAAGGAAGACCTGGAATCCAAGGGACCGGTGCGCCTGTCGGAAGTCGACGCGCAACAAAAGGCCATCCTGCAAATCGTGCGCCGCCTGGCCGACGAAGGCCAGATCGTGCTGGGCGCCAAGGGCGAGGACGCGTTCATCTGATGCGCCTGTTGCCCACCATGCAGTCTGGCCTGGGCTGCCGGCCTGAGGAGTCAAAGTAGTCATGCGTGCAAAGATCATTCCCAAGGAAGAGATGACGCCCTACCAGCGCTGGGAGCTGGCGTCTTTCAACGAGGAACCCGAGCCCGAACCGGAACCCGAACCGATCGAGGAAGAATTCCTCGAAGAACCGCCGCCGGTACCGCAGCTCACTGCTGAGCAACTCGACGCCATCCGCGAAGCCGCGCGCCAGGAAGGCTTTGCCGAAGGACGCGAACACGGCCAGCAGATCGGTCGCTCCGAAGGTTACATGGCCGGGTTGCAGCAAGGCCAGCAGGAAATCAACGAAGTCATCCAGCACTTCCGCCAGATTGCCGTGAACTTCAGCACCGAAGTGTCCCAGTGCAGTGAAAAGATGGCGCCCGAGCTGCTGGACCTGGCGCTGGATCTGGCCAAATCCATGTTGAAGACGGCCTTGAACGTGCGTCCCGAGCTGATCCTGCCCACGGTCAGCGCCGCCATCCACGCCCTGCCCGTTCTGCAACTGCCAGCCAGCCTGACGCTACACCCGGAAGATGCAGCTCTGGTGCACAAGCATCTGGGCGAGGAACTCGGCAAGCAAGGCTGGAAGATCAATGAAGATGCCCAGCTGGAGCGCGGCGGCTGCCGCGTCGAAACCCGCACCAACCAGATCGACGCCACCACCCAGACCCGCTGGCAGCGCCTGGGCGAGTCGCTGTCCAAGCAGCTCGACTGGCTGGAATGATTCACCTGTTGTGATACCGACCTGAACGGGAGACCCGCATGAACTCCCCGATGCCTTCCCATAGCAGCCTGTGGCAAGCCTATCTGCACAATTGTCGCAGCCTGGTCGCCATGGCCGAGCCTACCCGCACGGCCGGGCGCATCACGCGCGTGGCCGGCTTGGTCATGGAAGCGGTCGGACTGAAGCTTCCTGTGGGCAGCCCCTGCAATGTGCCGCTGCCCAACGGTATGATGATCGAAGCCGAAGTAGTGGGTTTCCAAGATGAACGATTGTTCCTGATGCCGCAAAGCGACGTCGAAGGCATCGTTCCCGGCACCCGCGTCTATCCGGTCGAACCGGTGCGCCCCCCACCCCGCACCGGCCCTATCAGCTTCACCCCGCGCCGCGCCGACGAGCACAGCCGCCGCCTACCGGTGGGCGACGAATTGCTGGGCCGCGTACTCGATGGCGCCGGTCGTCCGCTGGACAATCTGGGCCCGCTGCATACCGAACGCTCGGCCCCGCTGGCCGTGCGTGCCGCCAACCCCCTGGGACGGGCGCCGATTCGCGACATCCTCGACACCGGCATTCGCGCCATCAATTCCATGCTCACCGTCGGCCGTGGCCAACGCATGGGCCTGTTCGCCGGCTCCGGCGTGGGCAAGAGCGTGCTGCTGGGCATGATGGCACGCTATACCAGTGCCGACGTGATCGTGGTCGGCCTGATCGGCGAACGGGGGCGCGAAGTCAAGGAATTCATCGAACAGATCCTGGGTGCCGAAGGCCTGGCGCGCTCGGTGGTAGTGGCCGCTCCCGCCGATACCCCGCCGCTGATGCGCTTGCAGGGTGCGGCCTATTGCACCTCCATTGCCGAGTATTTCCGTGACCAGGGCAAGGATGTGCTGCTGATCATGGATTCACTGACCCGCTACGCCATGGCCCAGCGCGAAATCGCCCTGGCCATCGGTGAGCCCCCTGCCACCAAGGGCTACCCGCCCTCGGTGTTCGCCAAGCTGCCAGCCCTGGTGGAACGCGCTGGCAACGGCGACGAAGGCGGCGGTTCCATTACCGCCTTCTACACCGTGCTCACCGAGGGTGACGACCAGCAGGATCCGATCGCCGACGCCGCGCGCGCCATCCTGGACGGCCACATTGTGCTGAACCGCCAACTGGCCGAGGCCGGTCACTATCCGGCCATCGACATCGAGCAATCCATCAGTCGCGCTATGCACAGCATCACCGACGCCGACCACCAACGTCGCTCGCGCCATCTGAAACAGTTGTACTCACGCTTCCAGCGTAACCGCGACCTCATCAGCGTGGGAGCCTATGCCGCCGGCAGCGACCCCATCCTGGATGAAGCCATTGCCTTATTGCCAAGAATGGAAGCCTTTTTGCAGCAAGGCATCCATGAGCAATCCGATGTATCAGAGAGCTTGGGGCAACTTACCGCTCTATTCGGGTGATTGAGCACAAGCGGCCAAAAATATAATCCCAATGACCATGGCTACTCCCTCCGCACTTGATACGCTGATCGAATTGGCGACCAAAGAAACCGACGAAGCGACCAAACGCCTCGGCCGGGCCATTCGCGTGAGTGAAGAAGCACAGCAGAAACTGGGCATCCTGCAGCAATACCGCGACGATTACGCCGCGCGCTTCCAGGAAACCCTGACCAATGGCTTGACCGCCCTGGCCTATCGCAACTTCCAGTTGTTCCTGGAAAAAATCGATACCGCCATCGATGGCCAGGTCAACGTGGTACAGAGCAGCCAGCAGCGGGTCGCTGAAGCCCGGGCGGCCTGGCAGGCGTGTGAGCGCAAGCGCATGTCCTATGACACCCTGGCCACGCGTGCCCGGGACCAGGAAATGCGCAAGGAAAACAAGCGCGACCAGAAGTCCATGGATGAGCACGCCTCCCGCATCAGCTTCTACAAACAGCGCTGACCGGCAAGCCCGGCTGGCAAAGAACCGCAAGCAGCATCCTAGAGCAGCAAGTAGCATTTACCGACAGGCCACCATCATGAACACTTCCCTGCCGCTGTTGAACGTGATCACCGGCTCGCAAGCCGCCAACGGTGCGCGCTCTGGCAATCCTGCCGACAGCTTCACGGCCGATGTGCCTTTCAACCAAGTACTCAACAGCCAGGTCAGCACCCGCCTGCAGGACAACCAGGCACAGTCGCGCCAGGCCGAGCAAGCCGCCGCCAACCAGGCTGCTGCCAATCAGGCGGCCGCCAACCAGCAAGCGCAGGCCAATGCGAGTGCCAGCAAGAGCAACAAAACCGAAGGAAGTGAACAAAAAGACCAGGTCAGCGACAAGGACAAGGACAGCGACGACGACGCCAGCACCCAGGCCTCGGCCGAGCTGCTGGCGTTGGTGGCCAATATCGCCCAGAACGCCGTCAAGCCGGTCACTGAAGGAAAAAGCCAAAACACCGATGCCGACCTGCTGGCCCAGGCCAAGCGCGGCGGCGCCAAGCTGTCACTGGCCGATGAACACCAGGCCATGCTGGATAAGAAGGATGGCAAGGTCGATCTGGCTGCGCTGCAAAACGCCATGAATGCCGCCAAGGGCAAGCAGGATGCCGAGCTGGCCGGCAAGGGCAATGTCGCCGAAGCCAATGTGCCGGTTCATGCCGGCAAGGATGCCATCGACCTGGGTGCTGCCAAGGCCACCCCCAAGGACGACGCCACCACCCTGGCCGCCCGTGCCCAATTGCACAAGACCACCCCGGAGCTGGCCGTCAACCCTGCCAAGCAAGAGCTGCCGCAGGCCGCCCCCACCCCGGTGGTGCTGCCCGCCATGCAGCAGACGCTGGCCGCCAACCAGCCGCAAGCCGTGTTTGCACCGGCCTACAGCGACAAGATCCAGGCCAACGTCGGCAGTGCCGGCTGGAACCAGGCACTGGGCAGCAAGATCACCTGGATGGCCAGCGCCGGGATGCAAAGCGCCTCGCTGAGCCTGAACCCGCCCGACCTCGGCCCCATGCAAGTGGTGCTGAACGTGCACAACCAGCAAGCTGATGCCACCTTCATTACCGCCCAGCCGGAAGTGAAGCAGGCACTGGAAGCGGCCATGCCCAAGCTGCGCGAAATGATGGACCAGGCCGGCATCCAGTTGGGCCAGGCCAATGTCCAGACCGGTATGCCCAACCAGCAGCAAGGTGCCGGCAATGGTCAGCCACAGGCGCGCAATTCGTCTTCCGGCAACTTCGGCAAGGACCAGGATGGCGATGCCGCGATCACCGGCACCACGAGCGCCAGCGCGAGCACCAGCGGCCTGGGCCTGGTAGACACCTTCGCCTGAGCGCTTCGGGCAAAAGATACTTACAAAATATACAATTTCGTCCGCCCAAGGGCTCAACAATGGGATTTCATTGCCGATAAGCAGATATCCCTGTACTCCGCGCTGACGAACTGAAAGGAATAGTAGATGGCAACAAAAGGTAAAGCCCCGGCTAAGGGAGCTGAAGCAGACGCAGCACCGGCAAAATCGAGCAAGAAGATGCTCTTCATCATCGTCGGTGCCGTGCTGGTACTGGTCATCGGTGGGGCTGCAGCCTTCTTCATGATGGGGGGCAAGGGCAAGAAGGGGGACGATCATGCCGACGATCATGCCGAAGCCAAGGCACCCACCTTCGTGGTGATCGAACCCTTCGTGGTCAACCTGCAGCAAGAAACTGGTGATCAGTACCTGCAAGTAGCCATGACCCTGCAAGTGCCTGACGGCCAAACCGCCGAATTGCTCAAGCTGTACATGCCGCAGGTGCGCAGCCGCCTGCTGATGGTACTGTCCAGCAAGAAGGCCTCGGATCTGCTCACCAGCGACGGCAAGCGCAAGCTCACCGATGAGATCATCGACCAGTTGGGCGAGCCGTTCTCGGGCAAGGGCAAGGGACCGCAGATCACCGACGTGTTCTACACCTCGTTCGTGATCCAACAGCAGTAACACCGCATCGCAGTCAGAGATTTACGACCATGGCCGAGCATTTTCTATCACAGGAAGAAGTCGATGCCCTTCTAAAGGGTGTCACAGGGGATGAAGACGAAGAAAAAATCGTCGAAGAAGCCCCTGGTACGGTACGTACCTACAACCTGGCCACGCAGGAACGCATCGTGCGCGGGCGTATGCCCACGCTGGAAATCATCAACGAACGTTTCGCGCGTCTGTTCCGCATCGGCTTGTTCAACTTCATTCACCGTACCGCCGAGATTTCGGTTGGTCCGGTGAAGGTGTCCAAGTACAGCGAATTCATCCGCAACCTGGTGGTGCCGACCAACCTGAACCTGGTCCACATCAAGCCCTTCCGTGGCATCGGGCTGGTGGTGTTCGACCCGCAGTTCGTGTTCATGCTGGTGGACAACATGTTCGGCGGCGACGGTCGCTTCCATACCCGCATCGAAGGCCGTGAATTCACGCCCACCGAGCAGCGCATCATCATGCGCGTGCTGGAGATCACCTTCGAAACCTACGCCAAGTCGTGGGAACCGATCTATCCGATCGAATTCGAATTCATTCGCTCGGAAATGAATACCCAGTTCGCCAACATCGCCACGCCCAACGAAGTCGTGGTCTCCACCACCTTCACCGTTGAGCTCGGTCCGGTGTCAGGCGAAATCCACATCTGCACGCCCTACTCGATGATCGAGCCGGTGCGTGACCGCCTCACCAGCAGTATGCAAGGCGAGGCACTGGAAGTGGATAAGCGCTGGATCCGCCTGATGAAGCAGCAGATCCAGACCGCCGAGGTCGAACTGATCGTCAATTTCGGCACCGCCCGCGTCAACTTTACCGACCTGCTGCACATGCAGGTCGGCGACGTGATCCCGCTGCAGACCAATACGACCGTCGAAGCACAGGTTGACGGCGTGCCGGTGATGGAATGCAGCTACGGCCAGTCCAATGGCCAATACGCCCTGCGCGTGGAAAAACTGCTGTCCATCACCCATCAAGAAACACCGGAAAGCTTTCAAGGAGATTAGTAATGGCTGATGAGAACGTAGCAGGCGCAGGCGCAGCGGAAGACGATCCGTGGGGCGCGGCCATGGCCGAACAGACCCAGGCCGAAGAAGCGCAGAAGAAGGGCGAGATGGAAGACGAGAAAGGCATCAGCGCGGCTCCCGCGATGGCCACCGTCTTCAAGGACTTGAGTGCCGCCGATATCAAGACCAATACCCCCAACGACATCGACTTCATCCTCGATATCCCGGTGCAGCTGACCGTGGAATTGGGTCGCACCAAGATCGCCATCAAGAACCTGCTGCAACTGGCGCAAGGTTCGGTGGTGGAACTGGATGGCATGGCCGGTGAACCGATGGACGTGCTGGTCAACGGCTGCCTGATCGCCCAGGGCGAAGTGGTGGTGGTCAACGACAAGTTCGGTATCCGCTTGACCGACATCATCACGCCGGCCGAACGCATCCGCAAGCTCAACCGCTGAGCAGGGACGGCTCCAGTTTGATGAAACGTCTTGACGCTGTATCCCGCGCCGTCCCAGCAAGCTTGGCATCGGTTCTACTGCTGGGCGGCAACCTGCTGAGCTGTGCCCAAGCCTGGGCCGAGAACGCTCCCGCCAGCGCGGCAGTCACACCCGCCGCCAGCACGCTCCCCTCTTCTTCCGGCAGTGTCTTCACCATGCTCTTCGGACTGGTGGTCGTACTGGCCGTGATGGCTGGCGTGGCCTGGCTCTTCAAACGCTTCGGCCTGACCCAGAACTTCAACGGCAATGCCGCCGCCAAGGTTGTCGGTGGCGTCTCGGTGGGCACGCGCGAAAGAGTGATGGTCATCGAGGTAGGTGAGCAGTGGATCGTGGTCGGGGTTGCTCCGGGTCGCGTCAACGCACTGGCCACCCTGCCGCGCCAGGAACTAGCCGCGGGACAGTCGGGCCAAGGCAGCGGACCGAGCTTCGCCAACTGGCTCAAGCACACCATGGACAAACGTAATGGCGGCGCCGGCAACGGCGACCGTGCGGGTAATGATGGCAGCACAAGCTAAGCCGCAAGGCACTCTTTCTCTCCTGGCCCAGCAGGCGGCAGCGCTCTTGCGCAGCCGCTACTGGTGGCTGGCACTGCTGTGCCTGCCGCTGGCCGCCTCGGCCCAGCAAGGCCTGCCGGCCTTGAACAGTATGCCCGCGCCAGGGGGTGGCACGAATTATTCGCTGCCGATCCAGACCATGCTGTTCCTCACTTCGCTGTCGTTCATTCCGGCGGCGTTGTTGATGATGACCTGTTTCACCCGCATCGTGATCGTGCTCTCGCTGCTGCGCCAGGCGCTGGGCACGCAGTCCACGCCGCCCACCCAGGTGTTGGTGGGACTGTCGCTGTTCCTGACCTTCTTCGTCATGAGCCCGGTGTTCGATCGCATCTATACCGAGGCTTACCAGCCCTTCGCCGAAAACAAGATCCAGATGATGGAAGCGCTGGACAAGGGCGCAGCCCCCCTCAAGGAATTCATGCTCAAGCAGACGCGCCAGTCCGATCTGGCGCTGTATGTGAAGCTATCTCACGGCCCTGCCCTGCAAGGCCCGGAGGACGTGCCTTTGCGCCTGCTGGTACCGGCCTTCGTCACCAGCGAACTGAAGACTTCTTTCCAGATCGGCTTTGCCATCTTCATCCCCTTCCTCATCATCGACATGGTGGTGGCCAGTATTCTGATGTCCATGGGCATGATGATGATGTCTCCGGCCATTGTCTCGCTCCCCTTCAAGCTGATGCTCTTCGTGCTGGTGGATGGATGGCAGTTGCTCATCGGCTCCCTGGCCCAGAGTTTCTACTAGTCAAAGGCAAGGACCCGCTATGACTCCCGAAAGCGTCATGACCATGGGCCGCCAGGCCATGGAAGTTACCCTCCTGATCGCCGCTCCCATGTTGATCACGGCCCTGCTCATCGGGCTGGTGGTGAGCATCTTCCAGGCCGCGACCCAGATCAATGAACAGACCCTGGCCTTCATCCCCAAGCTGGTGGGCGTGTTCCTGGCCCTGATCATCGCCGGGCCGTGGATGCTGACCATCATCCTCGACTACATGCGTACCATGTTCAGCGGCATCCCCGCCATGGTCCAGTAAGCCGCACGCGGGGCGTTTCGCCCGGCGGCTTTTCGACTCATGCTCACCTTCTCCAGCCAGCAGCTCTACGCCTGGGTCGCCATGTTCATCTGGCCGACCACACGCATTCTCGGGCTGCTGTCCATCGCCCCTCCCTTCGGTAGCGCCAGCGTTCCGATGCTGGTAAAGGTCTTGCTGGGCATTGCCATTGGTGCGGTGCTGGCACCGGACGTGCCGGTGCCACCGGCGATTGATCCGATGTCGATGACGGGCTTGTTGATCCTGCTGCAGCAGTTGTTGATCGGCCTGTCCATGGGCTTTGCCATGCGTGTGGTGTTTGCCGCCGTGGAGGCCGCCGGCGAATTGACCAGTTCCACCATGGGCCTGTCGTTTGCCGCCTTCTTCGACCCCCAGACCCAAGGGCGCACGGCGGCCATCAGCCAGGTCTTTTCGCTGCTGGCCACCATGGTCTTCCTGAGTCTGAACGGCCACCTGATGTTGCTACAGGTGATGGCCGAGAGCTTCCATACCCTGCCCATCACCGGCGTTCCTGTCACCACCGAAGGCTTCCACCAGCTCGGCCTGTGGGGCGCCAAGATCTTCAGCATGGGGGTGCAGTTGTCGCTGCCCTTGCTGATCGCCCTGCTCATCACCAACTTCGCCCTGGGTATCCTCACGCGTGCGGCGCCCCAGTTGAACCTGTTCGGAATCGGTTTTTCGATCACCATGCTGGCTGGCTTCGTCCTGATCGCCTTTACCCTGCCCTATATGCTCACGCCCCTGCAACGCTTCCTGGCCGATGGCATAGAAATGGTCCGACTGCTGGGCAGCGTACCGCCGGTCAATGTCTTGCCCAAGCCTTGAGCAGCAAGCCGCCTTGCGCGCCAGGGCGCTGCTGAACAAAAAGGCGAATCCACGGGTTCGCCTTTTTGTTTCTGCGTCGGATAGCGATGCTGCCGCCAGAGCAGCAGTCATCGACCGGATTACTTCAGATAATTGAGCAGGGTCAGGCCGCTGGTGGTGACGAACACCTTTTGTGCTGCCGACAGATAGGTCTGCTTCAAGGTCAGGTCGCTGATGAGCTCACTGGTATCGGAGAGATTACGGCCCAGCAGGTTGTTGATGGTCTGGGTGTAGTTTTCATTGTTGACCAGACCGGCTGCATCGAGGTTATCCAGCTCGTTCTGGCGTGCACCGATGGAAGCCTTGACCGTAGAGACGCTGCTGGAAATCGAATCGATCTGGGTATTGAACTGGGCCAGGCTGCGCGACAGAGCTGCCTGGCTGCCTACCACCGGGGTACGCGCTGCATCGGCGGCATCGGATTGCAACTTGAGCGCGGCCGTGGCCGTGAACTGGGCCTGGTAGGTCGGATCATCCGGCTTCAAGGCGTCCAGTGCAGCCTGGGCCGTCTTGTAGGCGGCAATCGGGGTCTGGCCGCTGCCTGCGGGATAGACGAAGGCATTGGCTGCGGCAGTATCGGCATTGTTGGCCGCTTCGGTCACCGGCACCGACAGCACGTTGATCAGGTTGGTCATGGTCTTGAAGATATCCTGACCATTGCCCTGGAAGATGGCCTGACCGGAAGCGCTGATATCCATCTGGCGGGTCGAGTCCACCTGCAGCGTCATGGCGCCCTGGTCACCGTTGTAGACCACGCCACCGGTGCCATCCAGCGTAAAGGGCTGGGTAGAGCTCTTGAAACCGGCGAAGATGTAGTTGCCCTGTCCGTCCTGGGCATTGGCATAGCCCATCACTTCATTGAGGTTGCCCTTGATCTCGGCGGCCATGTTGATGCGCTCGGCATTGGAATACGAGGCATTGCCAGCCGTGATCACGTTGGACTTCAGCTTGGTCAGCATGTTGGTCAGGCTGTCCAGGGTCCCCTGCACGGTCGCCAAGGCACTGTTGGCATTCTGGCGATTGGTCTTGTACTGGTCGTTCAGAGCCGAGGTCTGCACCATGTCCAGGGCGCGCGCGGCAGCCACCGGATCGTCCGAGGGCAGCAACACCTTCTGCTGCGCCGTCACCTGCTGGGTCAGCTTGAGGATCTGGCTCTGCATCGAGGTCATGTCATTGTTGCTCGATTGATAGAGCATCTGGGTGCTAATACGCATGGTCGTCTTCCTTTAACTGATTAACTACCCAGGCTGAGCAGCGCATTGATCATGTCGCTGGCGGCCTGGATGATCTTGGCGGCCGCCTGGTATTGCTGCTGGTTGCGGATCATGTGGGCCAGTTCTTCATCCTGGTTGACCCCGGAGTCGGACTGTTGCTGGTTCTGGATCGCCGTCAGCCGCGTCTTCTCGGCTGTGTTGGTGACGTTGATCTCATTGGTCTTGTTACCAATGGTGGCCACCAGTTGCGAGTAAGAACCCTGGAAGCTGGTGCCATTGATGGTATTGGCCGTCTGCAGGTTGGCCATGGCCAACATGTTGCGGTTGTCCGAAGTGGCGTTGGTATTGGCTGCGATGGTGAACTGGTCACCATTGGCGGGCTGGCTGGAGATCTGGAACTTGACGCCACTGATCTCGTAGGTGTCGCCTGCGGTATAGGACAAGGTGCTGGCGCCACCGGCGATGGCGGTGGTGGTGCCATCCTTGTGCGTGATGGTGCCACCACCGGCCGGCACCGCCGGCGAGATGTTGAACACCGGGGGCGAGGCCGTATTGTTGAAGGTCAACGTGGTCGGCTTGGTCAGCGGCGTGGTGGTGGTCAGGTAGGCGGGCGTGACCGAGCCGGCGTTGATGGTGGCCGTCCCCTTGTTGGCGGCCACGGGGGCGAAGTTGAACTTGTCCGGTGCCGTGGTGCCGGGCGTGCCGGTCAGTGTGAAGCTCACGCCGCCACTGCTGATGGTCATGCCCGGGGTGTAATTGAAGGCCGCGCCGCCGGTGGCAGTGCCGGTGGAGCCATCTGGATTGGTATAGGTGACCGTAGGCACCGGCGCAGCCCCGGTCCAGGCCGCCGACAGTTGCACCTGCGATCCGCTTACCGACGCGGTGAAGGACACCGAGGAGCCCTGTTGGAACTTGGTCGAATCCAGCGCCGTATTGGAAATGATGGCGTTGCCGGTATTGGTGGCCGGCATACTGGCATTGACGTTGTTGGTGGCATTGGCCGAGGTGGAGATCGGCGCGGCCGACGCCAGCAACTGAGTATTGTTCAGGGCCAGCGAGAAAGCCGCAGCACCATTGGCGGTCGGCTGGATCTTGTAGATGTTGCCGCTCGGGATGCTGGGTGCGAACGGACCCGGCGCTGCCGCGCCGTTGGAATAGGTCACGCCATCGAGCGTCACCGGGAAGTCGGCGGCCGCCTTGACGGTCTTGGTATTGTCCGACAGGCGCGTGAAGGTGTAGTTGGTGCCGTCGTAGGTCAACGTGTAGTCGCTGGTGGACAGCGAAGACGGATCGGTAATAACGGCCTTCAGATCAGTCGTGCCGGTATTGGTCGGATAGCCGATCAGATTGGGCGAACTGATGTTGAACATGTTGGTGCCGGGATTGCCATTCTGGTCCAGGCCCAGTTGCTGCTGCTGGTTGAAGGCCGTACCCATGGCAATGGTGATGCGTCCCAAGGCATTCTGGGTCGGGTCCAGGGTCTCGGTACGATAGCGCAACAAGCCGCCCAGGCTGCCGCCATCATAGAAGAAGCTATCCGGGATGGTGGCCGTACCGCCACCCGGTAGCACCTGCCCGACCTGTAGGCGCGACACGTCGGTGGGCGAATTGGTCACCGCCAGTTGCGTGACCTGGTCGCCGGCGACCAGCGACTGCCCGGTGCCGATGAACACGCTGACTGCCCCGGTATCCTGTGGCACCGTGGTGATCTTGACATACTTGTTCAGTTCGGAGACCAACTGGTCGCGCTGGTCCAGCAGATCATTGGGCTGCTGGCCGCCACCGGTACCCACGGCATTGACGATGGCCTGGTTCAGCTGGGCGATCTGCTGCGCATAGGAATTGATGGTGGTCACCGTCGAGGTGATCTGGCTGTTGACGCTGGCACTGCTCTGCGACAGCTGGTCATTGATGGCGGAGATGCGCGCCACCAGCGTCGAAGCCTGCGACAGCACCGTCTGGCGTGAAGCCTGGGTATTCGGGTTGGACGCCAGGTTCTGGACCGAGGCGAAGAAATCCTGCAGAGCCGGCGACAACCCGGCCTTGGTGTCGGCCACCATGTTGTTGATCTGCGAGATCTGCGCGTAGTACGAATCCAAGGAACTGGCCGAAGTCTGCGAGGCCAGTGCCTGCTTGGTCAGGAAATCGTTGTAGACGCGCTTGATCTCGGTAACTTGCGTACCCTGACCGACGAAGCCGTAGCCATAGTTGATGCCGCCGGCCGAGCTCTGCACGACTTCCTGACGGTTGTAACCGGGGGTGGTGGCGTTGGAGATGTTGTGGCTGGTGGTGGCCTGCGCCGCCATAGCCGCCTGCAACGCGCTTTGCCCGATACTGAAGATGTTAGTTGCCATGCTAGGTTGTCGTCCCTGAAAGCTTTTAGCGGAATAACCAAGTCAACGGCAGGATTGACCAAAACTTTAGATGGCCCTGATCATTTTTGTTTCCGGCCAGCACCGCTGAGCTTGCTGTACAGACATGCCCTTGGCCATGGGCAATTGCGCCGTCCTCAGGCAATCAGCGCATCAGGCCGACAGCGACTGACGGATGATACGCGAGAGCTTTTCCGCATAATGCGGGTCGGTCGCATAACCGGCGCGCTGCAAGCCGTAGGCGAAGCCATGGGCATCCTGGGCGCTGGCCAGCACCTTCTCGTAGCGCGGGTTACTGCGCAGCAAGTTGGCGTAATCCTTGAAGGCGTCCGCGTAGGAATCGTAGGCGCGGAATTTTTCCACGCGCTTTTGCGGCTTGCCGTTGATGTATTCGATGGTGGTGGCCTCGACCACCTTGCCGGTCCAGTTGCCGGTGGCCTTGATGCCGAACAGGTTGTGCGCCGAGCGGCCGTCGCGGGTGATGATTTCCTTCTTGCCCCAGCCGGTTTCCAGCGCCGCCTGGGCCAGCATGAACTTGGCCGGAATGCCAGTGATCTTGCTGGCGATTTCGGCATCGGCCTGCAGGCGATTCTGGAAGGCTTCCACGTGAGCCGGCTTGTTGGAGTTGCGACGCTGCTTGTTGTTGCGACCATCCTGATTGGTACTGTCAGCCGCCTGCTGGTTGGCAAAACTCTGGATGAACTTGGCGCGGTCGGCTTCGCTCATGTCCTTGACCAGCGGAATGCCCATGGGCACGCCCTCTTCACCTGGCTGCCCAGTACCATCCAGGTCCTGGGCATCAGGCAACTTCTTGGGCAAGGAGGCCGAGAGCTGGCGCGTCAACACATCGGCCAGACCGACCCCGCGCTGGGCCAGGCTCTGGCTCAACTGCTGGTCCAGCATGGAGGTAAACATCTTGGTCTGCTCGTTGTCGAAGGGACCGTTTTGCGGCGTGGCATCACGCATACTCTTCATGACCATGTTCAGGAACAAGGCCTCGAACTGCTTGGCCGCGCCCTTGATGGCCTCCGGCGAGTTCTGCTTGGCCGCCTCGCGCAGGCCATTCAGCCCATTCGCATCGACGGCCAGACTCTCGGTCGGATTGGATGGGTTGATCTTGTTGAGCATGGATTACCTTCGATGAGAGCGTTTGTTATTGGATCGGAGCAGCCATCGCAAACCGCTCCGCCTGGTCCGTCCCGTTACATCAGAGCATCAGATCACTTCCAGTTCGGCGCGCAGCGAACCGGCCGCCTTCATGGCTTGCAGGATCGCCAGCAAATCCTGGGGCGTGGCGCCGATAGCGTTGAGCGCCTTGACCACATCGGCCAGCGAAGCACCGCCCTTCAACAGCATCACCTTGCCCGGCTCCTTGTTGATCGAGACCTGGGCATTCTGTACCCCGGCTGTCTGACCACCCGACAAGGCATTGGGCTGGCTGACCGCGTTGTCGGCCTGGATCACCACCGACAGGTTGCCGTGCGAGACCGCACAAGTCTCCAGCATCACGCTCTGGTTCATCACCACCGAGCCGGTACGGGCATTCAGGATCACCTTGGCGGCCAGCTTGCCGGGGGTGACATCGACGTTTTCCAGTGCCCCCAGGAAGGCCACACGGTCGCCACTGGAAATGGGTGCGCGCACGCGGATCACGCGACCATCCTGAGCCACCGCAGTATCGCTGCCGAAACGCTTGTTCAAGGCATCCACCACCCGGCTGGCAGTAGAGAAATCGTTGTCGTTCAGTTCCAGCACCACCATGTCACCGCCACCCAGCGAACTGGGCACGGCGCGTTCTACCGTGGCGCCCCCAGAGATACGACCGGCCGACAATTGGTTGATGATGGTACTGCTACCGGCGGCCGAACCACCGGCCCCACCGATGACGATGTTGCCCTGGGCAATCGCATAGATCTGGCCGTCAGCACCCTTCAGAGGAGCCATCAACAGAGTGCCGCCGCGAATGCTCTTGGCGTTACCGATGGAAGAAACCGTCACATCGATGAGTTGACCGGGCTGGGCGAAGGCCGGCAGGGTCGCCGTGACCATGGCCGCCGCCACGTTCTTCAACTGCATATTGCTGCTGGTACCGGTGGGCACGTTCACGCCCAACTGCTGCAACATGCTGATGACGCTTTGCACGGTGAAGGGGGTCTGGGTGGTCTGGTCACCACTGCCATCGAGACCCACCACCAGGCCGTAACCGACCAGCTGGTTCTGCCGCACGCCCTGGATGCTGGCCAAGTCCTTGAGCCGCTCGGCGTTGGCCGGCACGGCAGCAGCCAGGCACAAGGCTGCCACGGCAGCCGCCGAGAGCAGCTTGCCGCCCATCCTGATCATATCCATGGCGAAAAATCCTTTCCGGGTCATTGCACTACTCCACATCAGAAAGGAGAAACGCTGAAGAAGAATCGGCCCAGCGAAGACATGAAGTCAGCCATGTCCACCCGGGTGTTGGTACGGTATTCCACCTTGGCGTCTGCCACCAGGGTGGAGGAAACGGTATTGCCGGTCTGGATGTTGTCGGGGCTGACGGTACCGGAGAAGCGTACGTATTCCACGCCCTTGTCCAGCGCCACCTGCTTTTCACCCGAGACCACCAGGTTGCCATTGGGCAGCACTTCCACCACGGTCACGCCAATGGTGCCGGTGAAGGTGTTGCTGGAGGTGGTGGCGCCCTTGTCGTCGAACTTGGCCGAGGAACTGCCATTGGCCGACAGTTCCTTGATCGAGGTACCGAAGATAGTCGGTGCCGGCGAAGCCACGGCACCGGTCTTGCTGGCCGAGCTGGCGGCTGACTTGCCGGCACTGGTCTTCTCGTTGATGACGATGGTCAAGGTGTCGCCCACCAGGCGCGCACGACGGTCTTCCAGCAACGGACGATAGACCGCCGACTGGAAGATCGCACCCGAGGTCGGCGGGGCGTAGGAAGCCGGCTGCGGACGCGCCGTCTTGGGACCGGTCACGATGCTGTCGGGCACGGTGGTGCAACCGGTGACAGCCAATACCCCCGCGATGGTGGCCAATTTCAGCGTGTTCTTCATTTCTGCCTCGTCCTTCTTCTACTACCCACTACCTTGTTCAATGAAACCACATCCCTGCCCTGCTGCCTCTGCTGCTATAGCTGTAATGCGCTACCGCCTCAGAGCTGCGAAATCTTGGCCAGCATCTGGTCGGAAGTGGTGATGGCCTTGCTGTTGATTTCGTAGGCGCGCTGGGTCTGGATCATATTGACCAGTTCTTCCACCACGTTGACGTTGGAGGTTTCCACGTAACCCTGCCACAGCGCGCCGGCACCGTTGGTGCCCGGGGTGTTGGGGTTGGGCGTGCCGGAGGCGGCGGTTTCCACGTACAGGTTTTCACCACGGCTTTCCAGGCCAGCCGGGTTGATGAAGGTGGCGACCTGGATCGTACCGATCTGGGTGGTGGCGGTCGAACCGGCCTGCATGATCGAGACCGTACCATCACGGCCCACGGTCAGCTTGGTGGTATTGAGCGGCACGGTGATCGGTGGCTGCAGGGTGTAGCCGCTGGAGGTCACCAGTTGGCCCTGATTATCGGTCTGGAAGGAACCGTCGCGGGTATAGGCGGTGGTGCCGTCCGGCAGCAGGATCTGGAAGAAACCATTGCCCTGGATCGCCAGATCCTTGTCATTGTTGGTCTGGTTGACGTTGCCTTGGGTGAAGATGCGTTCGGTTGCCACCGGACGCACGCCGGTGCCGATCTGCAGGCCCGAGGGCAATTGCGTCTGCTGCGAGGACTGGGCACCGGGTTGACGCACGGTCTGGTACAGCAGGTCTTCGAAGACGGCGCGCGAACGCTTGAAACCGTTGGTGCTGACGTTGGCCAGGTTGTTGGAGATCACGTCCAGTTGCGTCTGTTGCGCATCCAGGCCAGTCTTGGAAATCCACAGGGAACGAATCATTTGTTTCTCCGGTAATCAGCGCTTGCGCTGCGGGTGCATCGGTTGTTCAGGTGCGTGAGCAAGTGCTTAGGCAGCATCAGGACAGCGACAGGATCGACGTCGCCTTGGACGCATCGCCTTCGGCAGTCTGGATCACCTTCATGTTCATCTCGAACTGGCGCGACAGGTTGATCATGTTGACCATCGCCTCCACCACGTTGACGTTACTGCCTTCCAGCGCTCCGCTGGCCAGGCGAACATTGGCGTCGGGCTGGGCCGCACCGGTGATGGTGCGAAACAGGCCATCGTCACCGCGCTGCAGGTTTTTCTCATCCGGGTTGACCAGCTTGATGCGACCCAGCACGTTGACCGCGTTGGGAATGCCGTTGGTCGGAATCGACGACACCGTGCCATCGGCCGCAATGGCCACCGTGGTGTCGGGCGGAATGGTGATCGGACCACCGTCACCCTGCACGGACTGGCCGTTCTGAGTCTGCAGGATGCCGTTCTCGTTGATCTTGAAGCTGCCGTTGCGGGTGTAGGCTTCGCCGCCATCGGCGGTCTGCACCGCGATCCAGCCACGGCCCTGCACCGCCACGTCCAGTGCGCGCCCGGTATCCTGGATCGGCCCCTGGGAAAAATCGCTACCCGCTGTGGAATCGACCACGAAGGCACGCGTCGGCAAGCCTTCCCCCACTACCGGCGCCGAACGGAAGGTATTCAATTGGGCGCGAAAACCCGTAGTCGTAGCATTAGCCAGGTTGTTGCTGGCGCTGGCTTGTTGCTCAAGCGTGTGCTTGGCGCCCGACATCGCTGTATAGACCAGACGATCCATAAAACCCCTTTGATGTGGCGCCAACCCCCGGCGCCACCGATTGAAACCGGCCACCGGCGACGCCGGCAGCCTTGATACATACGGCTGCTATCAGCGCAGGCTGACCAGAGTCTGCAGCACGGTGTCCTGCACCTTGATGGTCTGCGAGTTGGCTTGGTAGACACGCTGGGCCACGATCATGTTGACCAGCTCGGCAGTCAGGTCGACGTTGGAGTCTTCCACCGCACGCGCCTGCAGGGTACCAAAGGTACCGGTGCTGGGCTTGCCCACCAGCGGACTGCCGGCCGCACCGGTAGCCTGGTACAGGTTGTTGCCAAGTGGCTGCAGGCCGTTGGGATTGGCGAAGTTGACCAGCACCACGTTGCCCAGGTTCTTGGTCTGCTGGTTGCTGTAGGAACCGACGATAGTGCCATCCTTGTCGATCGAGAAGCTCGACAGCGTGCCCGGGGGCATACCGTCCTGGTTCTGTGCCAGGTTCACGAAGGCCGAACCGGTCTGGGTACTACCGGCATAGTTCAGAGCGATGGTACTGGCGAAGTTGCCGCCACCGGCTGCAATGTTGGCATTGGGGCCAGCCGACGTGAGGTCGATGGTCATGGAGCCACCGCTGACCAGCGCACCGGTCGAGTTGAAGGTCATCGAACCCAGCTTCAGCGGCGTGGTGCCGCCCGAGGTAGTCACCAGGGTGTTGCTGCCGACCTTGGCGTACACGTCCCAGGTCGTGGTGGGTGGGGTGACCGCCGTATTGGGCGGGTTCTTGACGTAGTAGGTCTGCACGCTATAGGGATTGCCCAGGCTGTCGTAAATCGTGACGCCGGTCGAATTGGTATAGGTGGTCGGATCGTTGGCGTTGAAGACCGTGGTGGTCGGAATATTGGGCGAGCGCGAATCCAGATTGACCTTGGTATTGATGGTGGTGGTGGTGGTGGCAGGAATCGAGGAGGTATCGATCTGCAGCGCCACCGGGTCACCGCCCGAGGCGCCGGCAGCCCAGCCCATCAGGTAGGCGCCATTCATGCTGGGATTGACGATGTAACCGTTCTTGTCCAGCTGGAACTGGCCATTGCGGCCATACATCGGCGACTGGTTGGTCAGGGAAGACGACACCTGGAAGAAACCGTCACCATTGATGGCGATATCCAGCGGGTTATTGGACGAGGTGATATTGCCTTGAGTGAATTGTTGCGACACGTCGGCCACGGTCACGCCGATGCCCACCGGCGAGTTGCCGGAACGGTTCATGGAATTGGCGTACATGTCGGCAAACTGGGTCTGCGACTGCTTGAAACCCACCGTGCTGGCGTTGGCCACGTTATTACCGATGACGTCCAGGCTCTTGGCTGCGCCGTTGAGCCCGCTCAGGCCTTGTTGAAAACTCATGAGATACCCCCTTGTTGCGACAGATGTCGGTAATAACGATTAAAGAATCTGCACCACGTCGGTCGGCTTGATGGTGCCGACGTTGGTGACATTGAGCTTGACGCCGTCCGCGGCCGTCGAGACGCTGGAGACGGTGCCGAAAGACAGCGCCGTGGCCGCCACTGCGGTGCCATTGTTGGAGGCGCTGACGGTGAAGGTGTACTTGCCATCGGGGGCCTTGCCACCCGAGTCATTGCTGCCATCCCAGATCACCGGGACGGCACCTGCTGCCTGGGTACCGAGATCGGTGGTGTGCACCACGGCGCCGGTGGAGTCCTTGATGGTGACGATCACCGAAGAAGCCGTGCCGGACAGGTTCACGCCCAGCACCGCCTTCTGGCTGGTGACATCGTTGCCGTTGGCATCCTTGCTGGTGTCGCTCATCAACTGGATGCTGTTGCCCGGTGCCAGCACGCTGTGGCCGATCATGTTGGCCGTGGACAGCGCTTGCGAGGAATTGATGCTGCTCATCAGCGTGGACAGCGAGTTGTTCAACTGGCTGATGCCCGAGACCGTCGACAACTGGGCCATCTGGCTGGTCAGCTGCGAGTTGTCCATCGGGTTGCTGGGATCCTGATTCTTCATCTGCGCAATCAGCAGCGTCAGGAAGCGGTTCTGGATCGCATCCGGGCTGTTGTTGTCGAGGCTGGAAGAACTGCTGGTACTGGAAGTGCTGCTCGCACCGTTCATTGCGCCGAGCAGGTCATTGGAGACGATGGCCATGATGGGAGTCCTGTTTATTGTCCGATGGTAAGGGTCTTGACCAGCATGGCCTTGGCCGTATTCATCGTTTCCACGTTGGTCTGGTAGGAACGGGAAGCCGAGATCATGTTGACCATTTCCTCGACCGGATTGACGTTGGGCATGGCCACATAGCCATTGCCATCGGCCAGCGGGTGCTTGGGGTCGTAGACCAGCTTGGGCGGCGCCTGGTCCTCGACCACGGCAGCCACCTTCACGCCGCTATCCTTGACGTCACCCACAGGAATGGCCTGGAACACCACCTGCTTGGCCTTGTAGGGCGTACCGTCGGGGCTGGTGGCGCTGTCGGCGTTGGCGATGTTGCTGGCCGTGGCATTGAGGCGCTGGGCCTGGGCGCTCATGGCCGAACCGGCCACATTGAAGATATTGGAAAGGGACATGGCTTATCAACCCGGTTGGATGGCGTTCATCATGGCCTTGATCTGGCCGTTCACGGCAGTGACGCCGGCTTCATAGCGGATGCCGTTGTCGACGAATTCATTGCGTTCCACATCCAGATCGACCGTATTGCCATCCACACTGCCCTGCGCCGGCGTGCGGTACTGCAAGGCCGTACCGCCGATGCTGCCCGGACCGTTGTCGGGCGCCGTGCCGGCCACGTGGGCCGCCGAGGTGCGCTCCAGTTGCAGCGGCGGCATGGCGGTGGTCTTGTTGTCCAGCGCGTTCTTGAGCGCATCGGCAAAGTTGACGTCACGCGCCTTGTAGTTGGGCGTATCCGCGTTGGCGATGTTGGATGCCAGTACCTGCTGGCGCTGGGCCCGCAGGTTCAGCGCCAACTCGTTGAAACGGAAGTAATCGTCGAGCTTAGAGACCATCAGGTCCTCCGGAAAAACCGGCGCCGCTCCGCACCTGCCTGAGCAGGTCGCGCACTGCGCCGATGATGGAATTACGTAGGCTTGATCATACGTTTGCCCTGAGGAACCTAAGGGGCGATAAAGAGAGAAAAGCCTCCCCTGTTTGCGCTTTTGACCTCACGCGCGCGAAGTAACATGGCTGCCAAGATCCGCTGTACCCTCACCGGCAAGTTGCACAAATGAAACACCTTCTCCGCGCCCTGCGCCCCGCCCTGGCCGCCCTGCTCCTGTTGTGCGGCAGCTTGGGACAGTTCTCGCCTGCCCTGGCGCAAAACGACCCCAACACCCCGCAAAAGCAGGACTTGCAAGTCGTGCAACAGGTTGCCGAGCAATTCCTGAAAAGCCAGACTTCTGGCTTGCCCGGCAGCGTCACCGTCACCATTGATCCAGCCGATCCGCGCCTGACCCTGGCCAGTTGCCTGGAACCACAAGCCTTCATGCCTAATGGCGGGCGCCTGTTCGGTCGCACCACGGTGGGCGTCAAGTGCATCGCCCCCTCGCCCTGGACCATTTACCTGCGCGCCAATGTGCAAGTGATCTCGGACTACCTGGTGGCGGCCGTGCCACTGGCCCAAGGCCAGACCATCAGCGCCAGCGACATCACCCGCATCCGTGGCGACATGTCGGCCTTGCCCAGCGGCGTGCTGACCGAAGAGTCGCAGGCCATCGGGCGCGTGGCCAACATGTCCCTGCGCGCCGGCACCCCGCTGCGCATGGATACCATCCGCAACCAACGGGTGGTGCAGCAAGGCCAGCCGGTACGGGTCGTCTCCAATGGTCCGGGCTTCCAGATTTCTACCGAGGCACGTGCCCTGACCAATGCCAACGAGGGCCAGATGGCCCAGGCCCGCACGGCGGCCGGCCAGGTGGTCAGCGGCATTGCCAAGGCCGGCGGGATCCTGGAAATCAATTATTGAGCCGGCTGATGCCGCTGGGCCATTGATATGAAGTAATTTTCCGGGCCGGGCGGCACGGAGCCACTCCCGAATGGCTTACCGGGGAAGATGTGAAGAAAATTTCCGGCATTTCTTCATTTTGTGGCCCAGGATGTTAAAGTTTGCTCAGAATTGGTCGATAATCCATACGACAGGCGGGTGCAAAGCGCCCCCACCCTACAAGGACTACTGCCGTGAACGTTAACGACGCCCTCAAATCCGCTGCCCTCAACACCGAGCAGACGCAGACCCAGACTCGCAACAACGCCCAGGCCGGCGCTGCCAGCGGCAATGGCGCGCCTGCTGCCGCAGCTGCTTCGGACAGCGTGCGCCTGTCCAGCACCTACCAGGCGCTGGAGACCAAGGTCAACAGCAACAGCAGCAGCTTCGACGCCAAGAAAGTGGCCGAAATCAAGGCCGCCATTGCCAACGGCACCTTCCAGATCGATCCGGAAAAAGTCGCCAATGGCCTCATCGATACCGTCAAGACCCTGATCAGCGCCCGCCAGGCCTGATCGTCCATCGTTCGATCACAGGATCTTTCGCATGAATCCGGCCAGCAAGTTGCAACTGGAACAAGCCGCCCTGTCCCGCCTGGTGGAAAAACTGCGTCAGGAACAGGCCTTGCTGGCCGAAGCCACGGCGGAAGGCTTGACCGACATCATCTCCGAAAAAGCCAGCATTGTTGCCGAAATGTCCACCCTGGCCGGCAACCGTCATCTCCTGCTGGGCCAGCTCGGCTACAGCGAAGACGAAGCCGGGATGCAGAAATGGATGAATGAACAAGGCAACGAGACCGACAAGGATGTCTGGGCCAGCATGTTCGAACTGGCGCAGGACGCCAAGGAGTTGAACCGCGTCAATGGCTTGCTGATCGGCAAGAAGCTCTCCATCAACCAGAGCGCCTTGACCATCCTGCAAGGCAAGACCAGCGCCGGCAACTTCTATGGACCGGATGGACAGAGCAGCATCAAGTCCTCTGGTCGCAGGCTGGGCGTGGTCTGATACCTGTACGCTTCCCTCTCATGCAAAAGCCCGGCAATGCCGGGCTTTATCGTTTCTGCTACCGCACTCTCGCAGTATGAGTGCGTGTTGACCTTCAGGCCACCCCGCTCCAGGAATGCTCGCGCAGATAGGTTCGCATCCGCGAAATCGCCTGGCTATGCAACTGGCATACACGCGACTCAGACACGCCCATGACAGCACCGATTTCCTTGAGGTTCATTTCCTGCTCGTAGTACAAGGCCATCAAAATCTGCTCGCGTTCGGGCAAGGCCTTGATGGAATCGACCACGGCGTCGCGAAAGCCGCCATTGATCAGGCTCTGCAGCGGATCGTCATCGGCTTCGCCAGTCTGGTAACGATCCAGGAAGTGCTCATGACCGCCCTCATCGTCGTGGAAGTCTTCGTAGTAGATCAACTGGTGGCCACCGCATTCGGTCAGCAGCGATTGATACTCGACCAGGCTGATCTTCATGTGCTGCGCCACTTCCGTTTCCTGCGGCTGGCGCCCCAGTTGCTGCAACAGCGCCTGCATGGCTTCTTCCACCTTGCGGGCATTCTGGCGGATACTGCGCGGCAGCCAGTCGCTGCTGCGCAGTTCATCCAGCATGGCGCCCCGGATGCGCTGTACGGCATAGGTCTCGAACTGCGCGCCATGGGTTTCCTCGTAACGGTTGACGGCGTCGAGCAAGCCCATCATGCCGGCCTGGATCAGGTCGTCCACCTCCACGCTAGGGGGCAACTTGGCCTTGAGCTGATGCGCCAATTTCTTGACCAGCGGCGCATGTTGCTCCAGGACGTCGTTCTTGCCCTTCTTTCCCTTGACGTTATACATGCACGTCACACTCCCAGGCTCGCACCGTCGGTAGCCATGCCGTAAGTGCTGCGAGCGCTGTCAGCACCCGCCGTGAATCGCTTGGACAGACGCTGGAAAGCCAGTGCCGCCCCGGCGAAGGGGAACACATCCATCACTGCCCGGCCCTGACCGGTGGCCCGGCGAATATGGTCGTCGGCCGGGATGGACCCGAGGAAATTCAACTGCGCCGCCAGATAGCGGCTGGCCGCCTGAGCCATGTTGGCATAGACGGTACGCGCTTCGGCCTCAGTGGCGTCATTGACGATGAGGCTGAAGGGACGACGGCCGATACGGTCGCTCAAGCTCTTCAACAAGACATAGGCGGCCTTGATCGAGGAGGCCGTAGTCGAGACCTGAATCACGATCTCGCCCATTTCCATGGTCGGTACCGGCAGTGATTCATCGCGCGCCAGCACGCCATTGACCAGCGTGATTTCGGCCTGTTCGATAAGGCTGTCGAAAATCTCGGCCAAGCGCCCGGCATTCGGGTCATTGGCCTGGGGCACGCTGCGCCGGGCGATGCGCGCCATCGAAAAACCTTCCGGCAAGCGCCGCGTGGCTTCGGCCAGGGTACGCTCCATGCGTGCGACTTCCTGCAGCGTGGCCACGTCGTGGCGCAGGCCGATGCGGGTCAAGAGTCCGGTACTGGCAACGTCGCCATCCACCACCAGCACGCTGTGCTTGGCCTGCGCCAGCGAGGCTGCCAGATTGATGAGCATGGCGCTTTTCTCTTCTTCGCCCAGCACCGAGAAGAAGGTGAACAGCCTGGGTACCGGACGCTCCAGCATCCGACGCAGACCTGTTGCCTGATCGATGTCGTAACTAGCCAAAGCTCACCTCACGCAGTCCTTTGTCATTCATGGACATGGCGGTGGGACCAATGACCCCCGGCAACTCCCCCTCCTGGAATTCGAAGGGAGCCGTTTCGCGCTTCTGCTTGAAGGCGCGATCTGCCAGGTAGAGCTTGTTGGCCACATGCAGGTCTTCCGGCACGCGCTGGCCATTGGCCACGTAATGCAAATTGAGCTTGTGACGGATCACCACGTCCAGCACGTTACCGATGGTGGCCGCTTCATCAAGCTTGGTGATGATGCAACCGGCCAGGCCCGAGCTGGAATAGGCGTGCACCACCTCGTTCAAGGTACCGCCGGTGGCGGTAGCGTTCAGACACAAGAGGCGCTTGATGTCCACACCAGCGCCAGCCAGCATGGCATCCTGCTCGGCCACCATCTGGTCGCGCTGGCCCACGCCGGCGGTATCGATCAGGACGGTGTGCTTGCCCTTCAATTCTTCCAGGGCGATACGCAGGTCGGTCTCATCCTTGACCGAATGCACCATCACGCCCAGGATCTTGCCGTAGATGCGCAATTGTTCATATCCACCGATACGGTAGCCGTCGGTGGTGATCAGGGCCAGCTTGCCGGAACCGTGGCGCATCACGCAGCGTGCGGCCAGCTTGGCCGTGGTGGTGGTCTTGCCCACGCCGGTAGGTCCGACCAGGGCGAAGACGCCGCCGTTTTCCAGCAACTCGTTTTCGTTGGCCAAGGTATTGAGGTTGCGCGCCAGCACCGACTTGACCCAGAACATGATGTCCTGCGACTTCGAGTTGGCAGGCAGGTTTTCGGTGATCAGGCGCGACAGGCTGGCCGAGAAACCGGCCGCCAGCATTTCCTTCAGGACGATGCCCTTCAGGGGTTCGCGCTTTTGCGTGCCGCCCCAGGATATCTCGGCCAGTTGGGTTTCCAGCACACCGCGCATGGAGCGGATTTCACTCATGACTTCGGACAGGATTTCGTCATAGTCCTTGCCATCGAATTCGGGCAGGGCCGAACGCGGGCGCTGATCCGCTTGACCCGACTCATGGGCTGCGCCGGAGGCCGGGCGGGCGGCCTGCTCTACGCGGCGGCTGCGCCAGACGCGGGCGTCTCCAGTAGCGGGCGGTTCTGCTGCGCGGGCCGGAGCACGACCTTGGGCCGGCTGATCCAGCAAGGGCGCATTCTCGGCACGCGCTGCACGCACCGGCTGCTGTGCCACTGGCGAGGATAGCAAGGCTGGGCGCTTGGGCTGCTGGGCCGCAGGCTGACCGGACTGCTGCTGCAAGGATGCCGCCGGTGGGCGAGCATTGGGGTCGCGCGCCCCGGTGGGGGCCACCAGGGTGGTCATGTCCTCATTGGCCATGGCCAGGATCTCCACCCCGTCAGGAATATTGCGGTTGGAGAGAATGACGGCATCCGGCCCAAGCGCCTCGCGAACCTGGCGCCAGGCCTCGCGAGAAGAATTGGCGATAAATTTCTTGACGTTCATGCTTGCCCTCCAACTAGGCTGGTAACTTTAATCGTTTTCGACTCGGGTACTTCAGCGTGCGAGAGCACACGCAACTGTGGCAAGGCGCGGCGCAAGAAGCGCGCCAGCAAGGTACGCAGCGGCGCTCCCACCAGCAATACCGGGGCAAAGCCCATCTGCTCCTGGCGCTGCGCCGCCATCTCGGTCTGCTGTACCAGCGAATCGGCCAGGCCCGGCTCGATGCCACCACTGTCGCCGCTGGCTTGCAGGGCCTGCATGAGCAGGCGTTCGAGCTTGGAATCGAGGGCCATGACGGCCAACTCGCTCTCGCCCGGGAAAATCTGTTGCACGATGGCCCGGCCCAGCGCGATGCGCACGATCGCCGTCAGATCGGTCGGGTCCTGGATGCGTGCGGCGTGCTCGGCCAAGGTTTCGATGATAGTGCGCATATCGCGAATATGCACGCCTTCGGCCAAGAGGTTCTGCAATACCTTCTGCAGGGTGCCCAGCGGCAGCATCTTGGGCACCAGGTCTTCCACCAGCTTGGGGGCTTCCTTGCCCAGGTGGTCCAGCAGGCTCTGCACTTCTTGGCGACCCAGCAGCTCGGCGGCATGGGTAGTGATCAAGTGGTTCAGGTGGGTGGCCACCACGGTGCCGGCATCGACCACGGTATAGCCCATGGTGGAGGCTTGTTCGCGCAGGCTGTTGTCGATCCATACCGCCGGCAGGCCAAAGGCCGGGTCGGACGTCATCATGCCCGGCAAGGGACCGGTCACCATACCGGGGTTGATGGCCAGGTATTGGCCGGCATGGGCCTCGCCATTGCCCACCTCCACCCCTTTCAAGGTAATGCGGTAGGCCGAGGGCTTCAATTCCAGGTTGTCGCGGATATGGATGGGCGGCGACAGGAAGCCCACTTCCTGGGCAAACTTCTTGCGGATGCCCTTGATGCGCTTGAGCAGTTCGCCACCCTGCCCCTTGTCCACCAGCGGAATAAGGCGGTAACCCACTTCCAGGCCCAGGGTATCGACCGGCATGACGTCGCTCCAGGTCGCTTCCTCGCCCTCGGCAGGCGCAGCGGCCGAGGCGGTGGCCTGCGGTGCGGCGGCCGCCGCTTCGGCCTTGGTTTTTTCGACCCGCTTGCCGATGGCATAGGCGCCGCCGCCCATGGCCGCAGCCAGCAAGATGAAAGCGATGTGCGGCATTCCCGGGATCAAGCCCATGCCACCGATGATGACAGCGGTAATGTAGAGCACTTCAGGCTTGGCGAAGAGCTGGTTGATCAGTTGTCCGCCCACGTCCTGGTCGTTGGCCACGCGCGAGACCACTACACCGGCGGCCGTCGAGATGATCAGCGAAGGAATCTGCGCCACCAGGCCATCACCGATGGCCAGCAGGGTGTAGTTCTTCAAGGCCGCATCGAAGGCCAGGTCGTGCTGCACCATGCCCACCACCAGGCCGCCGACGATGTTGACCACGGTCACGATGATGCCGGCCACGGCGTCGCCGCGCACGTACTTGGAGGCACCATCCATGGCGCCGTAGAACTCCGACTCCTGCGCCACTTCCTTGCGGCGGGCGCGGGCTTCAGGCTCACCGATCAAGCCGGCGTTGAGGTCGGCATCGATGGCCATCTGCTTACCAGGCATGGCGTCCAGGGTAAAGCGTGCACCCACTTCAGCGATACGACCGGCACCCTTGGTCACCACCATGAAGTTGATGATGGTCAAAATCACGAACACCACGATACCGACGGTGTAGTTGCCACCGATGAGGAAGTGGCCGAAAGCCTCGATCACCTTGCCGGCGGCATCCGGGCCGGTGTGGCCTTCAGTCAGCACGATACGGGTGGAGGCCACGTTGAGCGACAGGCGCAGCATGGTCGACACCAGCAGCACCGCTGGGAAGGCGATGAAGTCCAGCGGCTTGACCGTGTAGAGCGCGGTCATGAGCACAATCACCGAGAGCGAAATGTTGAAGCTGAACAGCAGATCCAGCATGAAGGCCGGCAGCGGCAACACCATCATCGCCAGCATCATGACGATGAGGATCGGGGCCGCCAGTGCCCTGCCGCTCTTGACCGGCACCCAGGCCGGGATTTTCATGGTATTGAGTTTGGTCGCCATCGTTACTGCCTGCTTCTATTCTTGGCCCCGCGGGGTTTCTTGGGCGCGGTGGCCGGATCGAGTTCCTTGGGCACGTTCAGCTCGGTGGGTTCCACCGGACGGTTGCCGCCGAACTTGCCATAGGTGCGCAACTGGAACACATAGGCCAGCACTTCGGCCACCGCGGTGTAGAGCGCCTCGGGGATTTCGTCACCGATTTCGGTATGGGTGTGCAGCGCACGCGCCAGAGGTGGCGCTTCCAGCAGCGGCACCTTATGCTCGCGCGCCAGTTCGCGGATCTTGGCAGCGATGTCGTCGGCTCCCTTGGCCACCACCTTGGGCGCGCCCATCTTACCTTCGGTGTATTTCAATGCCACCGCATAGTGGGTCGGGTTGGTCACCACCACATCGGCGGTGGGCACCTCGGCCATCATGCGACGCCGCGCCATGGCACGCTGCATCGCACGGATCTTGCCCTTGATGTGGGGGTCGCCTTCGGACTCCTTGTGTTCCTGCTTGACCTCTTCGCGCGTCATGCGCAGCTTGCGACCGTAATTCCATATCTGGTAAGGCACGTCCAACGCGGCGATCAACACCAGCGCCGACACGATGGTGATGAAGCTGACCCACAGCAGATAGGCCGAATGCGCCCCCGCAGTCTTGAGCGACTCCACCCCCAACCCCACCACGGCATCAAGCTGGCCGCGAATAGCTACCCAGGCCACAGTCCCCACCAGCACGGTCTTCAATACCGCCTTGCCCAACTCAACCAAGGAATTGATCGAAAACATGTTGGCAAAGCCGCTGATGGGATTGAGTTTGCCGAACTTGGGCGCCAATGACTGCACGTTGAACAGCCAGCCCCCCAGCATCAGCGGCGCAGCCATGGCAGCCAGGGTCATCAGGAAGGCCAAAGGAATGAGGGCGACGGCCACATCGATGAGGTGAGCGCTCAACATGTTGAACATGACCACCGGATCGAAGGCTGCGGCCCGCTCGAAGCTCATCGTGGCTACCAGGATGCGGTCCAGGCTGGTCACCACCGGACCACTGAAGAGCCAGACACAGCTACCACCCACCAACAACATCAAGGTCGTGGCCAATTCACGCGAACGCGGCACATCGCCCTGCTCACGGGCACGCTCAATGCGTTTGCCCGTGGCGGGTTCGGTCCGCTCCATATCGCTGTCTTCGGCCATCCGCCTTATCCCCCTGCTAAACCACTGCCCCTCCTGCGTCGCGTGCGCTGGACGGATTTGTAGAACAATAGGCTAGGATTATTGGCGAGCGGGCGCCTGGATCATCAGGGGAATAACGGTGAAAACGTCCCGCATTTCGGACTAGGCAAAATCGCAAGGCTCTGCCTGTGGCAGCACGATGCGTATCGAATCCGACATAGATGAAGAAAAGTCAAGCGCGATGGCGCAATCCCGCCGATTTCAGGGCGCCATTACCGCCGCTGCGTAGCATTTGAGACACAAAAACAAAACGCCCCGAACTTGCCATCAAGGCAACATTCGAAGCGTTTCCTGTTCGCTGGCCACCCAACTCAGAAGCCCAGGCTCTCCAGCAAATCATCTACCTGACCCTGGTTGGCGATGACATCCTTGCCGGCCGGGTCGATTTGCGGGCCGTTGAGCAAACCGCTATCTTCGCGCTTGGTCTCTGAAGGCGAATAATCGACCAGCAACTGCACCAGTTGCGACTCCAGGTCATGGGCCAGCTTGGTGACGCGCTTGATGACCTGACCGGTCAGGTCCTGGAAGTCCTGGGCCATCATGATGTCCAGCAATTGCTGCTTGGTCACGCTGCTGTCTTCCCCGGCCTGGGCCAAGAAGGCCGAGGTCTTGGCAGCCAGCGCGCGATAGTCGGCTTCGGAGAAGCTACCGGCGCTGGCAGCATCCCACTGCGCCTTGAGTTCGCTGGCGCCGTCATGGATGCGCTCCTGCAGGGGGCTGGCCAGCTCAGTGGCATTGAGCACGCGCTGGGCGGCCTGCTCGGTCATGCGGGCCACGTATTCGAGACGGTCACGAGCGTCCGGCATATCGCTGGCGGCTTTTTCCAGCAAACGATCGAAACCCAGTCCGCGCAAGCTATCGTGCAGGTTGCGCGTCATGTGGCCGATGCGCACCAGCACCTCTTCGCTCACGCCGGAGCCCTCGACCGATGAAGTACGGGCGGGATTGGGGGCGCTATCCACCTCAGCCACCTGCGGCCATCTTTTCGAAGATCTTGCCCAGCTTCTCATCCAGCGTCGCTGCAGTGAAGGGCTTGACGACGTAACCGTTGGCGCCGGCCTGGGCGGCCGCCACGATGTTTTCCTTCTTGGCTTCGGCAGTGACCATCAGCACCGGCAACTTGGACAAGGCAGGATCCTTGCGGATTTCTTGCAGCATGGTCAGACCGTCCATATTGGGCATGTTCCAGTCAGAGACGACAAAGTCGAACTGGTCGCTGCGCAGCTTTTGCAGAGCCTGCACACCATCTTCGGCCTCATCCACGTTGGTGTAGCCCAACTCCTTGAGCAGATTGCGCACAATGCGACGCATGGTCGAGAAATCATCGACAACTAAGAACTTGGTATTGGGACCCGACATGCTAAGACTCCATCTGAACAATTGAATTCTTGGTTATCGGCAAGGGCACTGCGCAACTTGAACCGATAACCTCTACTTACCCCAAGTAAGGGCCAATCAGCCCATACTTCCTCTTATATGCAACGCATTGTAGTGCAGCAAAACAAAACTGGCAGAACAATAAGCGCTCAACGCCACATCAAACGCGCAGGGCACGGCTTCCGTGTTCTGCCAGCCACGCCAGTACCCTGCCCGGCATGGCCTGCAGCGACAGAACCTCATGGGCTGCACCCACGGCGATGGCTTCGCGCGGCATCCCGAAGACCACGCAGGAAGCTTCATCCTGGGCAAAGTTGTAGGCGCCGGCATTGCGCATTTCCAGCATTCCCTGGGCGCCATCCTTGCCCATCCCGGTCAGGATCACGCCCACCGCGTTCTTGCCTGCGCAGGTGGCGGCCGATTGGAACAGCACATCCACCGAGGGACGGTGGCGATTCACCGGCGGCCCCTGGTCAAGCTGGGTCATGTAGTTGGCGCCACTGCGCACCAGTTTCAGGTGCGAGTGGCCGGGAGCGATATAGGCGTGGCCGGGCAATACGCGTTCGTTGCCAGCCGACTCCACTACCGAGATCTTGCACAGGTTGTTGAGACGCTGGGCAAAGGAGCGGGTAAAGCCTTCTGGCATGTGCTGGGTAATCAGGATGCCCGGGCAGTCCGACGGCATACGAATCAGGAATTCCTTGATCGCTTCGGTGCCACCGGTAGAGGCGCCGATGATGATCAGTTTTTCACTACTGGTGAGCGGATTGCGGATCTGCGGCAAAACCTCACCAGAGGTGGTCGCCTGCTCGGCCGAGCGCGACGGACGGGCGCGCACGCGCGCCTTGGCGGCAGCGCGGATCTTGTCGGCGATCATGTCGGCATATTCCTGCATACCGCTCTGTATCGATATCTTGGGCTTGGTCACGAAGTCGATGGCACCCAGTTCCAGGGCGCGCAGTGTGATTTCGGAGCCACGCTCGGTCAGCGAAGACACCATCACCACCGGCATGGGGCGCAGGCGCATGAGCTTTTCCAGGAAATCCAAGCCATCCATGCGCGGCATTTCCACGTCCAGCGTCAGCACGTCCGGATTGGTCTGCTTGATCAGCTCGCGCGCAATGATGGGATCGGGAGCCACACCCACCACTTCCATGTCGGGCTGGCTGCCGATGATTTCACGCATGACGCTCCGGATCAGCGCCGAATCATCCACGATAAGAACTTTAATTTTCATCACTCAATCACTCAAATTTCGGTATTGCCCTGATAAGCCCTTCTGCCCTGCCCCGCAGCTCAGAACAGATCCACCTCGCCACCCACTGGCTTGGTGACCAGCTTGCTGGCGTAGGCTTTTTCGCGATCCACCAGGGTGTTGTTGTGCATTTGTTTCAATTTCTTCACCAGCACCTTGCCGGTGCGTGGGAAAAAGTAGACCTTGCGCGGATAGATGTCGTTGAGGTCTTCGGCCACCACCCGGATGTTTTCTGCCTTCAGGTAGCGTCGTACGAACTCGGCGTTGCGCTCTCCCACGTTGATGGCGGAGAAGCCGCGCAGCACGTTGCCCCCGCCGAATACCTTGGCCTCCAGGTTTTCGCGCCGGGCGCCGGACTTGAGCACGTCGTTGATCAGCACTTCCATGGCATAGGTGCCGTAGCGTGCCGAAGCCGAAATCGGGCTGCCGTCATCACCGCCACCATCAGGCAGCATGAAGTGGTTCATACCGCCGATGCCCGAAACGCGGTCGCGGATGCAGGCCGAGACGCAGGAACCGAGGACCGTGACGATCATCATGTCCTTGGTCGTGAAATAGTATTCACCCGGCAGGATCTTGGCCGCGTCGCAATCGAAGGTGCGGTCGTAATAGAGATTGGTGGCAATCTGCTCCGAGGCCTGACTCATGGCTTGGTCCTCGCACCGCGCTGCGTGGCATTGAGTTCGTAGACCGTCTTGCCCTTGAGTTTGAGGGCGTCGGAGACATACAGGAAGTTCTCCGAGTGGCCGGCGAACAGCAGGGCGTGAGGCTTCATCAGTGGCACGAATCGGGACAGGATCTTGCTCTGGGTAGGCTTATCGAAATAGATCATCACGTTGCGGCAGAAGATCACGTCGAACTGACCGCTGATAGGCCAACTATCGGCCAGCAGGTTCAGTTGCTTGAAGGTGATCAGCTTGCGCAGTTCCGGGCGCACGCGCACGTAGCCTTCATGACTACCCTTGCCGCGCAGGAAGAATTTCTTGACCCGCTCGGGCGACATCTTTTCGATGCGCTCCATGGGATAGACACCATTGGCACCGGTGGAGAGCACATTGGTATCGATGTCGGTGGCCACGATCTGCACCGGCGGATTCATCGAGCCATAGGCCTCGCAAGCGGTCATGGCGATGGTATAGGGCTCTTCCCCGGTGGAGGCGGCCGAGCACCAGATGGTGGCCGGTTCCTTCAGGGTCTTGAGGAAGTCCGCCAGGATAGGGAAATGGTGGGCTTCGCGGAAGAACGAGGTCAGGTTGGTGGTCAGAGCATTGGTGAAAGCTTCCCACTCATCGGCATCGTGGGTGCGCTCCAGCATGTCGAGGTATTGTTGGAAAGAGGTAATGCCGGTGGCCCGCAGACGCCGCGCCAGGCGGCTGTAAACCATTTCCTGTTTGCTGTCGGCCAGCGCGATGCCGGCCCGCTGGTAGATCAGGCCACGCACCCGTTCGAAATCGCGGCTATTGAAATCGAACTCCTTGCCGGATGATTCGCCTTTGCCTGGTACCGTCGGCTTCACTGTCTTTCCTTCCCTGGCGCCGCACGCTTGGAAGCGCGCTGCTTGCTATCTCTTGCCCACCCGGCATGGGCGGACATCCCCTTGCCGCATAATCTATCAGCCGCCTGGCGGGGTCAAGCGAATCAGCCGCGGAAATGAAATGGTTTTACCCCCCTATTGCGACAAGTCAATCGAGCACTGTCATGCATACCCGTCTCAAACCTTGGAAATCCTCACCGGTCGGGCCGCACGCGGCGTGGCAGGCTGGCGTGTGGCCGTGCGCGCCGGGGTAGGAGCCGGCGCGGCTGCTGCCACCGGAGCGGCCGCAGGCACATGACTGGAGCGGTAGCCAACCCGGAAGCCCCCCCAGTGCTTGCCGTTGACGTAGATGGGCACCGACAGGTCGTGCATCACCTCGCCGGTATCACGGCGATAGGTCTGCAACAGGAAGGGCTTGGTATTGGCACCGCAGCGCTTGCCGGTACGGTCACTGAAGATGCGCTTGGTACGGTTGTTGACCAGGTCCACGTCGTAGTCGCCGGTGAGCGGCTGAGAGAACTTCTTATTGTGAGTCGGAAAGTAACCGTTGTTATCAACCGCTCCGGCATAGGCCAGTTGCGGCATACGCTCCAGCAGCCCCTCCTGCAGGGCCGGCAGCACGCGGTCGGTGAACCCGTCGAACTGGCTGGAATGCTTCTGCGGCGAGGTATGGGGAATAGGTGTATAGCTCCGATCGAACAGGGCCGCTTCGGTAATCTGCCCGGCCCGTATCGCTCCCTCGAACAGCTTGCCCACCGCCTGTGCCGCCTCCACCGCCGCCACCCGGATCTCGTCATGCCCACTGTGGGCACCACCGTCGATGATGGCCTCGAACACCACCTCGGCGCGTTCCGAGAGCTCCATGGCCGAAGTCGCCACGCGCGGCAACTCGGCATCGGTATGCAACATGCCGTTACGGATATCGGTGATCGCCTCGGCGATTTCCTGGGTGGTCTGTACGTGCTCGCGCGAGGCCAGCGCGATTTCCTCAATCTGTTCCTGCGACTGGCTGGCCGAGCGCTCGATACTGTTCAAGAGGCCATGCACCTTTTCCACGTTCTGCGCCGCCTCCAGCACCCGGCTGCTCAGTGAATTCATGCCCGAGGCCGCACGCTCGGCTTCTTCAGTGATGGCACGCACCATCACGCCGATGTCATCAGTGGCCTCCTTGGTGCGCTGGGCCAGCTGGCGCACTTCCCCTGCCACCACCGCAAAGCCGCGCCCCTGCTCGCCCGCGCGCGCGGCCTCGATGGCGGCGTTCAGGGCCAGCAGGTTGGTGCGTGCGGCGATCTCGCTGATGACTTCGGTGATGCCATGGATACGACGCGACTTTTCCTGCAGTTGCGCCATCATCGATGAGGCAGACAGCGCATCCGTGCGTGCCTGACCGATCTGCTGCAAGCCGCGATCCACCTCGGCGCGCCCGCTGACGCTCTCGCTGCGGACCTCGGCCGCGATGGAGGAAGCCCGCTCGGCGTTGGCAGCGATCTGCTCGGTGGTGGCCGCATTCTGCTCGGCACTGGTGGCGATGCGCTCGGCTGCGACCACGTCCTTGCCGATCTTGGTCTTGATGGTATCGACAAAGAAAGAAGTTTCAGCCGCACCGATCATGATGTGATCGATCTCGCCACTGATCTTGTCCACCAGCGGCCCTGCCTGCGACTGCTCGCCGCGACGCGCCAACGCAAAACCGATCATGCCCAGCAGCACCGCGACGCAACTGACGCCTGGAGCACCCAGCCACTGCCCGGCTGCCACCATGTCCAGTACCACTGCCGCCCCGCCACCCAGCACCAGCCCAACCACCCAGGGCAAGACGCCCCGCCAAGCCCCCCATGCCGCACCGGTAGCACCGGCCCCTCTGCTCTTTGCCATCACTGTCTCCCTGCGGGTCTCCCGCTCTTCTTGGCCTGCAGCGCAGCAGGCCTGGTTGCGGACGAAACCTGCCGCATTGTCCTGAGGCTATAACCTCTAGCTTACGCATAACTGAACGAAGCTTCACCTGCCCCATGATATTGCCATCCCGCAAGAACACAAGTCTCGCCCAATCAGAAGGATCGACTATCACACCCGCCGTGGAAAAGTCGCTACAATCCTCATTTTATAGGATAGGGGGGTATAGTATATGGCACACCTGACACAGGACACGGACGCCCTGCTCAAGCGCGTGCGCCGCATTGGCGGCCAGGTGCAGGCGCTGGAGCGCGCCCTGGAAGGCCAGGCCGATTGCGGCAAGACGCTGCATCTAGCTGCCGCCATTCGCGGCGCTGTGCATGGGCTGATGGAAGAACTGATCGAAGCCCATGCCCGCGAGCACGTCGCCCGCCCCGGCCTGACCGACGAACAGCGCCGCCAGGGCCTGGAAGAGGTGCTGGAAGCGATTCACCGCTACACCAAATAAGGCAGAAGGAAACCCTCATGCACAGCACTTCCTCATATCGCCACGAGCACATCTACCTGGGCACCAACCATGACCGCAACACCCGCCGCACCTTGTGGGTAGTGGCCTTGACGGCGGTGATGATGGTCGCCGAGATCGCCGCGGGTTACTTCACCGGCTCCATGGCCCTGCTGGCCGATGGCTTCCACATGGCCACCCATACCGGAGCACTGGCCATCGCCGCCGGTGCCTACGTCTTCGCTCGTCGCCACGCCCATGACAGCCGCTTCAGCTTCGGCACCGGCAAGGTGGGCGACCTGGCCGGTTTTGCCTCGGCCCTGGTGCTGGCGGTGATCGCCGTGGGCATCGGCGGCGAATCCCTGTGGCGCCTGGCCAGTCCTGACACGGTCAACTTCGGCGAAGCCATTCCGATTGCCGTGGTCGGATTGATCGTCAACATCGCCAGTGCCTTGCTGCTGATGGAGGGACATCATGACCATCATGCTCATGGGCATCATGCGCATGACGAACACGAACATACCCACCATCAGGATCACCACCATGTGGGCCACGACAACAACCTGCGTTCGGCCTATCTGCACGTGGTCGCCGACGCCCTCACCTCGGTGCTGGCCATCGCCGCCCTGCTGGCCGGGCTCTACCTCGGCTGGACTTGGCTGGACCCCTTGATGGGCGTGGTCGGCGCGGTGGTCATTGCGCGCTGGTCATACAGTTTGCTGCGTACCAGTGCGGGGGTGTTGCTGGATATGACCGATGCCCAGGTCGCAGCCCGCATTGAGCAGGCACTCGCAAGTCAAGAGGTGCAGATCGATGACTTGCACGTCTGGCGCATCGGCCCTTCGGCACGGGCGGCCATCGTCAGCGTGAGTACGTCCACGGCAGTGACCGAAGGACAGTTGCGCCACAAGCTGGCCGGACTGGGTGAGCTGCATCATCTGACGCTGGAACTCAGGCAACGATGAACACCACTGCCGACCTTGGCACAAGAGATAAAACAATAAAACGAAAAACAGCGGCTTGGGCCGCTGTTTTTACATAGGTGAGCTGAAGCTTCAAGTGGCTCAGGCTCAATGCCAGCCACGATGCCAGCCATAGCGGGGATGATGCCAACCCCAACCATAGTAGGAATGGTATTCCCACACCCAGCCGGGACCGGGCGAGGCATAGGTCGGCTGCACGTAGACCACGCCCGGTGGAGCAACATAGGTGGGCTGTGCGACATAGGCCGGCCGCACGGTCGGCGGCGTGACTACGCAGCCGCTCAAGGCGAAGGCTGCGGCCAGCGCCGGCATCAATACGAGGGATTTCATGCTTATGCTCCTGATCTTGTTTGGCGATTTGTCCCGGCGCGGATGAACGTCGGTGACCACATGAGGCGTGGTCATCAGATAACGAACTCAGCCGTACGGCAGCAGACTTCAAATTGTGTTTTTGTGTAACGCCATCGCTGCCACCTCACCCTCTTCTCCAAAAAATACCCAAGCTCAACAGGGAACTACTAGCCTGCTGCCGCTCAAATTGCCAGCAGGTTTGGCCAACGACCAGCCGTCGCACCAATTCAATCACATTGACCAGTCAAAGATGGGCTGAACATGCAGCATAAAGACCATTTCCTCACACTCGACGGCTTTCGCGGGATAGCAGCCATTCTCGTGGTGCTCAGGCATACCACACCCTACTTTGGCGACAATCCATTTTTCTCAAGCTATCTCGCCGTGGACCTGTTCTTCCTGCTGAGTGGCGCTGTGGTAGCACGCTCTTATGAACATCGGCTCCAGCAGGACATGAGCCTGCGGCAGTTCATGTGGATCCGCCTGCTGCGCCTGTATCCGCTCTATTTCCTGGGAATGTGTATCGGCATTTTCGCCGCGCTCGCAGGTCTGTCGGCATTCCAGGGCAAACTGCATGTCGCCGCTGCCGTAGGCTTGCTCATGCTGCCAGGGCTGCACTCTCCCTTGCTGTTCCCATTGAATGGCCCGGCGTGGTCACTCTCCTCTGAAATCATCGCCAATTTCATCTATGGGTGGAAGGTGCGCCAGGCCACCAACAATGTACTCCTGCTGGTGATGCTGTTGTGCCTGGCCGGCATGGTGCTGTTCGTGACCTTCGCCTCGCAGCACAGCCTGGATGCGGGCTTCCAGCGCCGCACTTATTATGTAAGCCTGCTGCGCATCGGCTTCTCGTTTTCCGCCGGGTTGCTGCTCTACCGCTGGTTCGCCCGTCGAGGAATACGCGCCATCATCAGCAATGGCAGGGCCAGTCTGGCCATCGTAGGCGTTGCGCTCATCTTGATGATGGCACCGGCCGCCGCCATCGTTCCTCTTTACGATATTCTGGCGGCGGGGCTGGGCTTTCCGTTGCTGGTCTATGCCGGAATGCGCTTCCAGCCAGCCGGCAAACTGGCTTCCCTTTGCCGCTTCCTGGGCGTGATCTCCTACCCGATCTACATCGTCCACAGTCCGCTGGCTGAACTGTTCAAGCATGGCTTCCCCAGGATCAGCGGCGGGCATGAAATAGCCGAGTTTGTCCCCTGGGCCGGCTTTGGCTTGCTTGCCGCCTTGATTGGATTAGCGTGGCTACTGCATCACTTCTATGACACACCGGTGCGCAAGGCCATCGGCAAGTGGGCGTCGTCCCGACAGGCTGGCGCCGTATCCGCCGCGCAGATCAAGTGAGCGGAATTGCCGCCAGGACTAGATGCGACCATTCAGCGCACGCCCAACCCGGCCGCCTTTGAGTGTCGCAAAAGCGATAGCAACAAGAATCAGCGTTTCCACCAGAAAGAGGCTCGCCCCCGTGAGATAGACATTGAGCCGCTGCTCGATCAGATAGTTGAGACCGACCACCGGCAAACTGACCTGGGCCAGCTTTTGCAGCAAGGCCATGGGAGGCATCATCTGGCACAGCTTGATGATGAAGAAGGTACCAGCCAGTGCGACGAACAAGGAAAGCAATACCCAATATCCTGCCCCCAGGTTCCCACTGTTAAGACCCAACGTAGGACTGTATGAAGCGGGAAAGATCCACACCAAGAAAGAGACCAACAGCCACAGCCCCGTATTACCTTCTTTGGGCGCCACCAGAGCATCCTTGAGCAGCACGCCCAACTGGAAAAAGAGAATGCCCGTCAACGCATATTTGACTTGCACAGGGGCCGATGACTGGTAAGACAGCGGATCAACGCAAAGCAGCACGACAATGGCCGCCGCCAGTCCCATTCTTGCCCGCGCAACCAGGACACTACCCGCAATGGCCTCGAACACATACACCAGGAACATGGCGTACAAAAACCAGAGGGGCGTGCAGTTGAAGGTATCGCTGACCTGTGCAGCCCCGGTAAGGGTTCCGATGAGCCGCGACAAGAATTCGCTGGAATCCATCCCTCCCCGGCTCAATCTGAAGAAAAATGGAATGCCGTTGATGAGGCCGAAAATCCATGCGGGAATGATGAGTCGCTTGAACTTGCTCCAGATCTGAGACCCGATATCCGACTTGCTTGCCCCGTGGGTCATGCCTGAAATGATGAAAAAGGCAGGCATGTGGAAGGAATAGATGAGGTGATACAAGGTTTGATTGATTCCCTTGGTATGACCAGCAATCATCAGGATGAGGCAAAGCCCTTTGGCCATATCGAGATGGATGTTTCTTGTTTTCATCATAAAGATCTCGCTGGGTAAATGGCCCCGAGGAAGGCAAGCACCAGGCCAAGTTGTTTGACGGATTCCCCACTGCAATGGCCGACAGCACAGAAACGAGCCACGCAGGAAGATATCTGCCGGGACCGGAAGTTAGTTTAATGTCAATTTTTTCACTTTTGCGCCTGCACCAATGAAAAATGAAAAAAATACAACTAGAGGAAGAATAAAGTCAGCGACTTGCAACCGGGCAAGCTCATGAATGGAGCCAGTCGGTGCGCTTTTGATGAAAGTTGGAGGTGGAATCTGCTGTTCTGACGCAGAAAGTAAAACAGCACTGGAATCGGACGTATGTCCAATATCCAGTGCTGCCTTTGCATACAGCTTACGCCGCAAGCTTTTGATTCGATTGGTCGGGACGGTGTGATTCGAACACACGACCCCTTGCACCCCATGCAAGTACGCTACCAGGCTGCGCTACGCCCCGACTGAAGAAAAAGATTATAGCAGCGAATATGTTATTAAATCAACTGTTTCTGAAAAACATTTTTCATTATTTCTGGCTTGGCCTTTCATTCACATAGAGCGTCATGTAAATGATGGCAAAGACCGCGTTACTGCCCGCCAAAGAACTCATTGAGCAGGAAGTTCTGCAAGCCCTTGGTATCTTCCAGGCGCGCCGACAAAGTCACCACCCTGCCCAGCCGCTGCGAATCGAAATTGAAATCACCCTGATAGTAGCGGCGGATCAACGCGATCATGCTGTTGACCACCGCCAACTGCACATTGCCGCCGAAGCCGGCATCGACTTCGATCAACTGGTTCTGGCTACGGCGCTGGTCGGTAGTCCAGCCGCGGAAACTGTACTGCGCCACCCGCGGACCCATGCTGATGATCTGGAACACGCCGTTGGTGCCGCGTCCGCGTCTATCCTGGAAGGCGATGTTGGCCCGGGCAATGTCATTGGCCGAAGGGTTTTCTGCTGCACGGGCCGCCGCATTCTCCTGAGCGGCAGCCTGCTCAGCTTCTTCGCGCTTCTGGCGATTGCGGTTGGTGAAGGTCATGAAATCATCCGCAGGTGCCGCCGCAGTCGTAGGCGGGTTGCTGCTGGGAGTCGGGGCGACCGGCAACGGCTGGCGCTGCGGCACAGCCTGACGGGTCGGCGCAGAATGACGGGCAAGCGGCTTGGCCACGGTCTTCTTGCGGGGCGGCTCGACCTTTTTGGGTTCAGGGGCCGGCTTGGGTGGCTCCGGCTGGGCCACCGGTGCCGGGGCTGGCGGACGGATCAGGCTGACCTGGAGCGGCGCATCCGGCCGCCCCGGGGAATCCAGCCGGGGCGGTGCCTCATTGAGCTTGGCTCGGACAAACAGGAATACCGCAGCGTGGACCAGCACGGACGACACGATACCCAGCGCAGTGCGGCGCCGGGAACGGGAGATAACATCTGTTCGGGTCGACGAAACGAAAAAACTCATACCTTGTGACGACAGCTACGGATCGCAGGCCCTGCGGCCATGCCGCTATGTTCGGACCGGGACACCCCAATGCACCCCGGCCTGCATGAAGCTGCCATGCACGCCTATTTTCAATGAAGGCGACATTTTAGCCGGTTTATCAAGACTGTCGCCTCAACCATGCACAGATATCGCCATCCCAGGCTCAACGCCAGCGCCCACGGCCACCCCAACCACTGCTGTAGCCGAAGTAGAAGGAAGAAGACGGGTAGCTGTAGCCAGGATAAGCAGGATAGACCGGATAAGCCGGATAAGCGTAATACGGGGCAGTCGAATACACCGGCGGTGCAGAATAGACCGCAGTACCGCCATAAGAATTGGCAGGCACAGCCACGCAACCGCCCAGCAGCAACGCAGCAGGCAGCACAGCCAGGTAAAAAGCGAAATGTGAACGAGGCTTCATGTGAATTACTCCTCAGGCGCCACCGCGCCAACATGTCACTATCGCCTACGGCCTCGAGGCCAGCCATTGCCTTTACCTTTTGTTACTCGCTTCAGTTTTCGCATTAATCATATAAACAAATCTTCACCTACCTTGGCCCATTGCCTCTACTGTACATACCGACAAGCTCTTAATGGCCCAAAGCCCTACTTATATAATGACGCGGCAATGCCGATACGTAGCGGCACATGCTGCTGTGGCCGCCAGAACAACACGAGACCTCGTCCATCCGCCCTGCGCCTTGAGCGCAGGACTTCAGAACAGAAACTAGCCCACCATGACCCTAGCCAGCTCCACTGCTCACGCCCCCGTCGTCGTTATCGCCCCGGATTCGTACAAAGGCTCCCTGTCGGCTCAAGAAGTCGCCTCGGCCATCGGCGCCGGCATCAAGGCCGCCCTTCCCCATGCCCAAGTCAGGCTTTGCCCCATCGCCGACGGCGGCGAAGGTACGCTTGATGCGCTCATGCACGCCGGGGGCGAACGCCTCACCCTCTCCTGCCGCAATGCCGCGGGCCATCCCATGGAGGCCGCCGCAGGTGTTCTCAAGGATGGCAGTGCGGTGGTGGAATCGGCGGCCATCGTCGGGCTGACCGATGCTGCGGGGACCGCAGTGCCGGTGGAACAACGCACCACGTTGGGCGTGGGCGATGCCATCAAGAGCCTGCTGGATCGAGGAGCGCGCCGCTTTCTGGTGGCGCTGGGCGGCAGCAGCACCAATGACGGCGGGGCCGGATTGCTGGTGGCACTGGGCGTGGTGTTGCGCGACGCCGCCGGTCACATCGTGCCGCCCCAGCCATGCCAGTTGCATCGCGTGGCCAGTATCGATGCGACGGGGCTGGATAGTCGCGTCAAGCAAGCGCATTTCGTGGCGATGTCGGATGTAGACAATCCCCTGTGCGGAGAAGAAGGCGCAACGGCCGTGTTCGGCCCACAAAAAGGTGTTCAGGCTGAACAGGTGGAACACCTGGACCAAGCCCTGGCGCATTTCGCCAGTGTGCTGGAACCGGCCCTGGGTCATCGGGCTGCCGACAAACCCGGCGCCGGTGCGGCCGGCGGCCTGGGCTACGCCCTGCTGATGCTGGGCGCGCAATTGCGCTCTGGAGCCGAGACCGTGGCCGACCACATCGGTCTGGACCATGCGCTGGCTGGCGCCGACTGGCTGATCACCGGTGAAGGCCGCAGTGACGCCCAGACCTTGCACGGCAAGGCCCCCTTCATCGCCAGCCAGCGGGCACGCCGCGCGGGCGTGCCCACCACACTGCTTTCGGGCGGAATAGATCGCAAGGCACTGGAGCAGCTGCATACCAGCTTCTCCGGTTGTTTCTCCATCACTTTCGGGCCAATGAACCTGCAGGAAGCCATCGCCCAGGCACCCGGGCTGCTCAAAGACAGTGGCGAGCAGTTGGCGCGGTTGTGGCAAGCAGGCCGCGCCTACTGAACAATACTGCCGCGCCACCGTGCGAGGCAGTCACTCCCTTCTGGCAGGCACTCGCCGCCCCGTCACTTTTCCCTACCTGTCGTGCACGCCAATGTTCAGGAGACGCCGTTTTTCACGGCACTCTTGAGCAAAAAGAATTCTGCCACTTATCCACTGACCGTCCTTTCTCGCAGCTCAGTGCACAGAAGGCAATCGTGCCGCTTGTGTGAACGCCATAAATTTGCATAAAAAACAACACTTCTCAGCATGTGAACCCTCTTTCCGAATTTTCCCGCTCCAAAAACCGGCGAACTAGGCCGCAGAAAATGTTTTTAAATTTACAATGTTATTTGCGTAATTTTAAATTCAATTATTGCAATTTTCTGTAGGCATTTGATTGTTAATACATCAATATTATTGCCTCATGGATTCGTTCGTTTCCGCACTGCACTACTGATCGGTAGTGCTCTACAGAAATCCCTGAAATCCTTTACTGGCGCGACTTTCCGGTCGACCAAAAAATACGGAAAAAGTGGATTTTTAAGCTGTTTTTTATTGCTCATCCTTAGATCAAATGTTATAGTTTCGACATCAACGCATTTTCTGTTACACACGTCGGAATTTGTCAGAATTTCATGTTCTTTCTGGCAATAAAAAGATTGACTGCGACGCAGTTGTCTCAGGGCAATCCAGCATCAAAAGTGAGTTGATCTACTTTTGGAAAGCGCCACGCGCAGTCCTCTTTATCGATGGTCTAAAACTTATAGGATTGATCCCATGAAAAAACTCCTCGCCACTGCTGCCGTTGCACTGTCGCTGTCCATGGCTGGCACCGCCGCTTACGCTAGCGTGACCACCCTGACCCTGACCGACAACACTGCCGGTTTCAGCTCTTCGCAATCCGGCGCATTCAACGACACCTACAACTTCACTATCAGCAGCCTGTCGGACCTGTCCTCTTCGGTCACCGCTTCCATCGTCACCCGTTCGACTACCGCGCCAACCACGCTGACCAGCTTCCTGCTGACCAACATCGCCAGCGGCGCGACCTATGCCAGCGTTTCCAACACCAGCGTCACCAATCTCGCCGGCGTGAAGACCTATGTCACGACCTACGCCATTGCGGCCTCTTCACTGGCTGCTGGTATGTACAAGCTCACCGTCACCGGTCGTGGCTCCTACGGCGGCAACCTGACCCTGACTTCGGCCGTACCGGAAGCCTCGACCACGTCGATGATGCTGGGCGGCCTGGCTTTCGTCGGTCTGATGGCGGCACGTCGTCGTCGCAAGGATGCGCAACAACCGACCAGCATTGCCGGTCTGGCCGCTGCCTAAGAAGCACAGAAGCACGCAAGCCCAACAAAAACGCCCGAGAAATCGGGCGTTAATGAGATGGTCACCCCCACCCTACAGGCGGTTACGCTGTAGGGTGTTTTCATTTAGGAGGCCATCATGCAAAGCACAGCACTGGTAGGGATCGATCTGGGCAAGCAGTCTTTCCACCTGCACGGTCAGGATGCACGAGGCAAGGCGCTTTGGCGCAAGAAGCTCAACCGCAAGCAACTCACGGAGTTTTTTGCCACGCTTGAGCCTTGCGCTGTCGTCATGGAAGCCTGTGCCGGTGCGCATTGGATGGCACGCAAGCTGACTGGTTTTGGTCATGAGGCCAAGCTGATTTCTCCGCAATTTGTCCGTCCTTTCGTCAAGGGTAACAAGAACGACTTCGTGGACGCTGAAGCGATCTGCGAAGCTGCTTCGCGCCCTTCCATGCGCTTCGTCTCGCCCAAGACCGAGACTCAACAAACCTTGTCCGCACTGCATCGAGTCCGTGAGTCGTTCATCCGTGACCGGACTCGCGCGGTCAATCAGATACACGGTTTCCTGCTGGAATTCGGCATTAGCTTGCCCACCGGCATGGCCGTCATCAAACGCTTGCCAGTGGTGCTCTGCGAGCACACCCTGCCCCCTCGCATGGTGGCGATCCTGGAAGGTCTGCACAGTCACGTCGGCTACTTGAGCGAGCGCATCGCAGAGATCGACAAGGAGATGTCCCGGCAACTTGCCGAAGATGACTTGGGGCAACGGCTGTTGACGATGCCTGGTGTAGGGCCGGTGACGGCCAGCATATTGGCTGCCGAGATGGGCGACGGTAAACAATATGGATGTGGCCGCGACTTTGCAGCCTCATTGGGATTGGTCCCACGACAGTACAGCACCGGTGGCAAGGCTAACCTGCTGGGCATCAGCAAACGCGGCGACAAGAACATTCGTCGCCTGCTGGTGCAGTGCGCGCGAAGTTACATGCAGCGCCTTGACCGCCAGACGGGACAGCTCGCGCACTGGGTGCGATCCATGTTGTTACGCCGACATTCCAACGTCGTGGCCTGCGCGCTGGCCAACAAATTGGCGCGTATCGCCTGGGCCTTGGCGACCCGGCACACCGAATTCAATCCGGGACCAGACCTCAAGACAGCCTGATCCCTCTACTGCATTGCGTGTTTTACCGGTAGGACACCCACCTGGTTTTGCGATCGCTGACATTGGATGACGTGAACGGCATAACGGCCTGACGGATAACCTGACCAAAAAATCGGCCATCAAGGCCGAGGCGTTTTTTAGGACCGTCTGGCGCGACTCTCATCGTGGCGCGGGGATTTCGTTCCCAATAACGACGCCGGATAGATTTAGGCAAGCCAAACACTTCTTCAAAATCAGCCTTGCAAAAAAGGGGGGGACCATAGATTTTTTGTTGCGAAATAGGTGGTCATGCTTTCAGGCCGCCCCCACCACCTCCGCCTCCCGGTCAAAAGTCACGGCACAACTGCTCCAACCGTGGACACTACCCGCGCCGGCGCCCCCACCACCGTCGCCCCAGGGGGAACATCGTGCAACACCACCGACATTGCCCCGATCTTGCAGCCATCCCCTAGATGAATACCACCCAGCACTTGGGCATACGCACCCAACTCCACATCATTGCCGATTACCGGTGAAGGACCATCGGCATGGCGATTGCCGATAGTCACACCTTGTCGCAAGGTGCAGCGCGCGCCAATGACCGCCTGTTCGTTGACGAAGATATTGCCGAAGTGCCAGATCCGCAGCCCCGGCCCTATCCTGGCACCGCGTGGCAGGCTGATGCCGAAAGCGGTTTCGGTCAGGCGAAACAGCGGCCAGTACAAGGTGTTCTGCAGTTTGCGCATCAGGCCGGCAGGGCGCGCTTCGATACGACGCCCCCAGCGATAGACCCAGATGGCCCAAATGGATTGTTCTTTCAAAAAAGGACGAGGCAGATTGTAGCGCGCCAGATCAGCCTGCCAGTCAGGGTCCTGCGGCATCGGTTTTCCTTTCAAAATACGTTATTCATGGACATTCTGTCAGCATCAGCGGACATCTTAACGTCTTGTCATCTTTAAAGAAAAAATGTTCACTCTCTGACAATAAAAATGGCGCATCAATTCAGCAAGGGAATTCCGCTAAAAAGGCGACTGTGCAGCGCAACAATATGATAAATTTATCGAACAAGCCAGCAACTGCGATTAAATGCAGTGAAAAATTTCCAGTCAGCAAAAAAGATAATGGAACTTTTTGTTCAGCCTTGCCTCCGTTCACCTGGCCTCGACAAATATCACAATTCCTCACGCAGTGGCCTGGCCAGCCACAATGAGGGGCAGGATGCCGACTTCGATTCATGACAAGAGCCAACGCCGCCATGCCGAACCTGCAGAACCCATATGCACCGGGGTTGCCCACCCGCCCATTGTTCAAAGTTCACTGGAACTTGGACGGGATTTGAACAATTGAACCAAGATTCTGCTCATGCCACCCCAGAGACCCATTCTGGGAGAGAGCATGAGCACGCATCGAGCGCACTCAACCTCTCCTCTGAAAGCACTGCCATGACCCTCACTACCGTATCGAACTGGCTCAAGACTGCGCCCGCAGCGGCAATGTACGCCGTGGCCTGCGCCTGAGGACGTCATGCACTGTATCGCTGTCATTCCGGCCCGCTTCGGCTCCAGTCGCCTGCCCGGCAAGCCTCTCGCCGACATTCTGGGCAAGCCCATGATCCAGCACGTCTATGAACGTGTGAGAAGTCTCGATGAACTGGCCGACGTGGTGGTAGCCACAGACGATGAACGCATCGTTGCCGCCGTGAACGCCTTCGGAGGCAAGGCCCTGTTGACCTCGCCTCACCATCCCTCCGGCACCGACCGCCTACGCGAGGTGATGCAACACCATCCGGCCGATCTCTACCTCAACGTGCAGGGTGACGAGCCTCTGGTCAATCCGACGCACCTGCGCAGCCTGCTGCAAGCCATGCTGGCGGCCCCCCAGGTGCAGGCCGGCACGCTGTGCCATGCCATTACCGCAGGCGAGGCCGAGAACCCCAATACCGTCAAGGTAGTGCGCAACCGGGCCGGGGATGCGCTGTATTTCAGCCGCGCACGCATCCCCTTCGAACGCGAGTCCAGCGGCAAGGCCCGTTACTTCAAACATATTGGCGTGTATGCGTATCGCGCCGAACTGCTGGCCGCTTTCCCGGGATTGCCCCCCAGTGAACTGGAAGGCGCAGAAATGCTGGAACAACTGCGCATCATGGATGCCGGTTGGCAGATCCGCGTGATCGAAGTCGACCATGCGGCACCCGGCGTAGATACGCCGGCTTGCCTGGAGCGCGTGCGCGCACTCATGTCCGGTCTGCCGGACCCGGCGCTGAAGACCGGCAGCCTGGCCGACGTGAAGCTGGTCATCACCGATATCGACGGCGTACTCACCGATGGCGGCATCTGGTACGACGACAGTGGCGAATGCCTCAAGCGCTTCCACGTGCGCGATGGCATGGGCATCAAGATGCTGCAGGAAGCCGGCGTCAACGTGGCCGTGATCTCCGGTCGCGATTCGGCCACCCTGCGCCGCCGCCTGGCTGACCTGGGCATCACCGTGTTCCAACTCGGTGCCAAGGACAAGGCCGGCGCCTGCCGGGCCATCATGGAGCAATTCCAGGTCGGCCCCGAAGCCACCGCCATGATCGGTGACGACAGCATCGACCTGCCCGGCTTTGCCGCCTGCGCCTGGCCGGTGGCCGTCGATGACGCGCCGGACTACGTCAAACGTCATGCCCGCGTGGTGCTGACCAAGGCGGGCGGGCAAGGGGCCTTCCGTGAATTTTCCGATAGCGTATTGAACGCACAGAACCGTTCAGCCATCTATGACAGCGTTGCTGGATATGCCCAGGCCATGAGCCGCATGGCGCAGTAAGCCGCCCCGACATCAAACAAGTGAGAAATGAGTACAGCATGAGAACAACCGGAATCCGGGTCTTCCAGGAACAGGCGCAGGCCCTGAACATGATCGCCGAGCGCCTGGCCGATGAATTCGAGCAGGCCGTCGAATTGATGTATGCCACCCGTGGTCGGGTGATCGTCTCGGGCATGGGCAAGTCCGGCATCATCGGCAGCAAGATCGCCGCCACCCTCGCCTCCACCGGCACCTCTTCCTTCTTCGTGCACCCCGGCGAGGCCTATCACGGCGATCTTGGCATGTTCACCGAAGCCGATACCGCCATCCTGATTTCCTACAGCGGCGAAACCGAAGAAGTGATCCGCCTGATCCCCTCACTGCGCCACTTCGGGCTGCGCATCATCGCCATCGTGGGAAAACGCAACTCCACCCTGGGCAAGAACGCCGACGTGGTGCTGGATGTCTCGGTGCCACGTGAAGCCTGCCCCAACAACCTGGCGCCGACGACCTCGACCACCGCCACCCTGGTGATGGGCGATGCCCTGGCCGTGGCCTTGATCGAAAAACGCGACTTCAAACCCAATGACTTCGCCCGCTTCCATCCTGGCGGCAGCCTGGGCAAGCGCCTGCTCACGCGCGTCAAGGATGTGATGCATACCCAGGTTCCATGGGTGATGCGCGAGACACCGATCATCGACGTGATCGGCCAAATGACCGAAGGCGGCCTGGGTATGGCCCTGGTCAGTGCCGACGACAGCCGTCAAACACTGTGTGGGGTGATCACCGACGGCGACTTGCGGCGCGCCCTGGCCGCACGCAAGGACATCTATCACATCACCGCAGCCGACCTGATGAATACCTCGCCCAAGACGGTGCCGGAAAATGAGATGTTCGTCGATGCCGAGACTAAGATGCTGGAACTGAACATCACCGCCCTGGTGGCGCTCAACGAAGCGCAACATGTGGTGGGCGTACTCAAGCTGCTGGACGCCAAACGTCTGTAATTGTCTGCAATCACGGTACAAACCACAGTATCCTCCCCCTCCAGGCGCGAATCGATCGACGCCGGAATTTGAAAATCACCCTCCTGCATGAGGAAAGAGAACATGATCAAGATCAACGATATCGAGGTTGGAAACGAACTGCCCTTCGTTCTTTTCGGTGGCATCAACGTGTTGGAATCGGAACAGTTCGCCGTCGATGTCTGCGGTGAATACGTACGCATCACCAAGGAACTGGGCATTCCCTACGTTTTCAAGGCTTCCTTCGACAAGGCTAACCGTTCCTCCATCAAGAGCTATCGTGGTCCTGGCCTGGAGGCGGGCCTGAAGATCTTCGAAGCAGTCAAGAAGGTGCATGGCGTGCCGGTGCTCACCGACGTCCACGAGCCCTACCAGGCCGCCGAAGTGGCCAGCGTGTGCGACGTGCTGCAACTGCCCGCCTTCCTGGCGCGCCAGACCGACCTGGTGATCGCCTTGGCCAAGACCGGCAAGGTCATCAACATCAAGAAGCCGCAATTCGTCAGCCCGCCGCAGATGAAGAACATCGTGGAGAAATTCGAAGAAGGCGGCAATACCAACGTCATGCTGTGCGACCGCGGCGCGCAGTTCGGCTATGACAACCTGGTGGTGGACATGCTGGGCTTTGGCGTGATGAAGCAGGTCAGCGGCAACAAGCCGGTGATCTTCGACGTCACCCACGCACTGCAGCAGCGCGAATCCGGTGCGGCTGCCTCCGGCGGTCGTCGTGGCCAAGTGACCGAACTGGCACGCGCCGGCATGGCCCTGGGCCTGGCTGGCCTGTTCCTGGAAGCCCACCCCGACCCGTCCAAGGCGCTGTGTGACGGCCCCAGCGCACTGCGCCTGTCGCAGCTCAAGCCTTTCCTGGAACAGGTCAAGGCAGTCGATGAGCTGGTCAAGAACCTGCCCGAGCTGGATACCCACTGAGCATGGGGGCTGCCATTGAGGCGGGTCTGCCCGCACTGCGAGGAGCTGCATGAGCGCCGCTGCCAACGCCCGCTGGATCGCGCTGACGCAGGTCGTCAAGATCCTCTCGCAACTGGTCAACATGTTCGTGTTGACCCGCCTGATCGCCCCCTCGGAATACGGATTGATGGCCATGGCCGGGGTGGCCACCAACCTGGCCTTCGTACTGCGAGACATGGGCACGGCCGCGGCCATCATCCAGAAGGCCGAGATCAGCCAAGCCGATACCTCCTCGGTGTTCTGGCTGAACATGGCCGGCGGCACGCTGCTGATGGTCTTGCTGTTCGGCACCGCGCCCTTGCTGTCTGCCACTTTCCACGAACCGCGGCTCACCGAGGTGCTGTGGATCCTGTCGCTATCCTTCCCCATCGCAGCCAGCTCCACCGTGCACCAGGCCTTGCTGGAGCGGGTATCGCGCTTTCGCCTGGTCGCCGGGATCGAATCGACCTCTTCGCTGCTGGCGCTGCTGATAGCGCTGCTGCTGGCCTATCGCGGCCTGGGTGTGTGGAGCCTGATCGCGCAAGCCCTGCTGATGGCTGCCTGCACCACGCTCTTGATGTGGTGGTTTTCGCCGTTCCGGCCCAAGGCGATATTTGATCGCGAGGCCTTGCGCGGGGTCTTCAAGTTCAGCGGCTCGATGGCAGGACACCAGTTGGCCAGCTACCTGTTTCGCAATGCCGACAGCTTCATCGTCGGCAAAATGCTCGGCGTCACGGTGCTGGGCAATTATTCGCTGGCCTACAAACTGATGCTGTTTCCGGTCCAGAACATTTCCTGGGTGGCAGTGCGTTCACTGTTCCCAGTCATGAGCCGGCGTCAGGATGACAAGCCCTACATGGCGGCACTGACCTTACGTTCCCTCAAGCTGGTCTCCTTCATCTCCGCCCCGCTCATGTTCGGTGTGGCCGGCGTCTCCGATCTGTTCGTCGATGCTTTCCTCGGTCCCAAATGGGGCCTGGTCGGCGGCATCCTGACCTTCCTGGCGATGGTCGGTTACGTGCAGGTCATCTCCAGCATCGCCAGTCCTGTGCTCATGGCATTGGGCAAGTCGGACTGGCTGTTTCGCATGTCGATGGTGGGCACGCCCTTGCACATCGCCGCCTACATCATCGGAGCCCTGCTCGATGGCGCGCGCGGGCTGTCGATTGCCTATCTGGTGGCCGCCATCCTGATGGCCATTCCGGGCTTCTACCTGTCGGGCAAGGTGTTGTCGATCAAGCTGAGCGACGTCATCGTCAGCCTGCTGCCCTCGGCACTCAGCGGCCTTGCCATGGCGGTATTGCTGCACTATGCGCGGCATTACCTGCCGCATTATTCGGGTCACCTGCTCTTCGCCATGCTGGTGGGGATGGGTATCCTGTTCTGGGCAATCACGGTCGTCCTGTTCCAACGGCGCGAAGCTGGCGAATTCATCCAGCTGGCTTTCCGCCGACTCAAGAAATGAATCCGACTAGCGACAGAAAATCATGGAATATCTTGCCCTGATCCGCACGTTCAACAGCCTGCCGCTGGCACAGGAAGTCATCCAGTCGCTGCGCAGCCAGAGTTGCCCGCCCACGGCCATCATGGCCGTGGACAGCGGCTCCGATGCCGACCAGGCCGCAGCCCTGCGGGGCATGGTGGATGTCTGGCTCGACGTATCCGGTCAGCCTTTCAACTATTCACGTTCGATCAATCTCGGTGTGCAGGCGGCCACTCTGCCCAATGTGTTGATCATTTCTTCTCATGTGGTGCTGCGCCAGACCGATGTGATGGAACGCTTCTTCCAGGAGCTCGCCAGCAAGGGAGACCAAGTCGGCTCGCTCATTTCCAACAAATCGCAAGCCTGGCTGGTGAGGCAGGTAGGGCCTGCCAGCTTTACCGGCGTCAACGGCCTGACCAACTCCTGCAGCTTCGCACCGACTGCGCTACTGCGTGAGCTACCCTTCCGCGAAGAAGTCTTCGCCTCGGAAGACCAGGAGTGGACCAAGCGCTTCCTGGCCGTCAAGGCCGGCGGACTCACCATTGTCGAGACGGCCCTGATCGACTACCTGAACAAGAACTTCAGCTACAAGAAAAAATACAATGAAGAAATGGCCCTGGCTACCTTCGTCGATGCCCGTCGCATGGGCCTGGCGAGTATCCTGACCTGGTTGCTGAAATCGGTCTGGTCAATCGGTGTCAAGGGCGACATCGCCAAGGCCAGCCACAGATTCAAGGTAGCACTGGGACTGTTCAAGGCGCGCTTCAAGAAGCCCGACATCCATTCCAAGTATTACTAAGCGAGCTCCCCATGAAAATTGCCATCTTCGTCCTGGCCGACATGTTCGTGCCGCTCATGCTCAGCACCGGCAAGAGCCTGGAGCGCCAAGGCCATCAGGTGCGCTACCTGAACTTCCTGCCCCACGATCACAAGCTGCTGGGCAAGAACACCGACCAGCTCTATCCGCGCAACCTGGAAACCCTGGATGGGGCTGCCCAGGCGCAGGAGATCCTGTTCCCGCAGGATACCGTGCAAGAGATGGTCAACTTCATGCAAATGAAGCATGGCGGCAGCCTGACCGAGTGGCATGACCGCGTCAATACGGTGGCGCGCTATGTACAGCGCTTCCTGGAAGAGCAACAGCCCGCACTGTTCGTCGTCTGGAATGGCCAGGACCACATCGGCCAAGTCATCCGCGTGCTGTGCCAGCGCCAGAACATTCCAGTGGTCTACCTGGAAAACGGCTACTTCGCCAACACCTTGCAAGCTGACCTGGCCGGAGTCAATGCCTCGGCCACCCTGGCAGACCTGGATTACGATGCCGTGCTCGCCCTGGCCCAGGCACAGCTGTCGACAACGACGGCCGAGATAGCCGCACCAACCTGCGAAATCCGTGCGCTCACCCGCACGCAATTGGCGGCCATCGCACTGGCTCATCGCACCAACCTGGCCTATTACACTCAATATCCCGAGCAACGTGGATCCAGCCGCATCAAGACCTGGAAGATCAAGCGCGAACGGGCCGCCATTGCCAACGACCAGCTCACGCTGCCAGAACAGTTTGCCTTCGTACCGCTGCAGGTGCATGACGATACCCAGGTGCTGCTCAATTCCAGGCTGGTGCATTCGGTGGAAGAATTCTTCGAGACGGTACACGCCGCCATCCGCCGCAACTGCGGACCGGACTACCCCATCATCGTCAAGGAACATCCGGAAGACCTGGGGCGCTATGACTACAGCCAGTTGCGTCAGAAGTATCCCGATGTGATCTGGCTGCGCAAGTTCGACATCGAGCTTTTGCTGGACCGCGCCACCATGGTCTTCGTGATCAACTCTTCGGTCGGCCTGCAAGCAGTGCGTCGCAAGAAGCCCACCGTAGTATTGGGTGAATCCTTCTATTCCAAGCCGGAGATCGCCTTCGTGGTCAAGGATCTGGCACAGCTCGATAGCACCGTACAGCAGGCAGCCGCGGGCGTGGATGAGATGATGTCGGCGCGTATCGATCGCTTCCTGGCAGCGCTGGATTTGACGCTCTTCGTCAAGGGCACGTGGAAATACCCGGCGTGTGTCCAAGCCGGACCGGCGCTGGCCGAGCGTTTGCTGGCCCTGTATGCGCGCAGCCCGCAAGCCATCGGCAGCGATGGCGGTACATCGCGCGAGGTACTCGCCAACGGCTGAAGTAACCAGAGCTGGGCAACAAAAAAGGAGAGCGAGCTGCTCTCCTTTTTCATTGGCTCTGCTGCTTCAGGCGCGCTTGTAGACGTCCTCGAAGCGCACGATGTCATCCTCGCCCAGATAGCTGCCCGATTGCACCTCGATGAGGTGCAGCGGCAACTTGCCCGGATTTTCCAGGCGATGGGTCACGCCGATGGGCAGGTAGATCGATTCGTTTTCGCTCAGCAGGGTCACTTCCTCGCCGCGCGTGACCAGGGCCGATCCGCTGACCACCACCCAGTGCTCGGCACGGTGGTAATGCATCTGCAGCGACAGCTTCTCACCCGGCTTGACGATGATGCGCTTGACCTGGAAGCGCTCGCCCGCATCCACGCTTTCGTAGCTACCCCAGGGACGGAAGACGCGCTTGTGATGCACGTGTTCGGTACGCTGGGTATTCTTGAGCTTGTCGACGAAGGCTTTCACTTCCTGCACCTTGTCGCGGTGAGCCACCAGCACGACGTCATCGGTTTCCACCACCACCAGGTCTTCCACGCCCAACACGGCGACCATGCGGCTTTCGGCGCGGACCAGGGTATTTTTGACCTGGTTCAGATGAACGTCACCGCGCACCACGTTGCCCTCGGCATCGGCCGGCAGCACTTCATGCAAGGCGCTCCAGGAACCGACATCGCTCCAGCCGATGCTGGCCGGCACCACTACGGCACGCGCGGTATTTTCCATGACGGCGTAGTCGATGGATTCAGACGGTGAAGCCACAAATGAGGTTTCATCCAGACGGCAGAAATCCAGGTCGTTATAGGCCTTGGCCACGGCTTCCTTGACGGCAGCGCCGATGAGCGGGCGATGCACTTCCAGCTCGGCCAGATAGTCTCTTGCCTTGAAGAGGAACATGCCGCTGTTCCAATAATAACCGCCCTGTTGCAGGAAGCCGGTAGCGGTAGCCAGATCCGGCTTCTCGACGAAGCGCTCAACCAGGAAGTTGCCGCTGTCGGTGCCATGGGCGGCGCCGCGCAGAATGTAGCCATAACCGGTTTCAGGCTGGGTCGGTTCGATGCCGAAGGTCGCCAGTGCCCCTTGCTGCACCGACACCAGGGCGCGACGCACGGCTTCATGGAAGGCCAGCACGTCGGTGATGACGTGGTCGGCCGGCAGCACCAGCATGAGCGCTTCCGGGTCCAGACGTTGCAGGTGCAAGGCGGCAGCAGCCACGGCCGGGGCCGTGTTGCGGCCCTGTGGTTCAAGCATGATCCCCAATGGGCGCACGCCGATCTCGCGCAGTTGCTCGGCAATCATGAAGCGATGCTCATTGCCACACACGATCAGCGGCGCCTGCACTTCGGGCCAAGAACCGACGCGGGCCACGGTTTCCTGCAGCATGGTCTGTTCGCTCACCAGCGGCAGGAATTGCTTGGGATAGGCGGCGCGCGACAGCGGCCAGAGGCGGGTGCCCGAACCACCGGACAAGATGACGGGATAGATTTTGGTATTAGACATTAAGCACTCCTGGTTTCCTGAATTGCACTGCGCGGTTTTAAACGACGGTCCCGTGCATCATTCCATTGCTCGTCCGGTTGATCGGACGTATGTTTCATTGCGCCATCGTGGGTGACGCTGTAGGCCCCATAGACCACGCTATTTTCAAAGACGGTCCCGGAAGCCACGCGAGTATACTCGAACAAGACACTGCGGATCACTTTTGCGCCACTGCAGATGTGGCTGCCATGCCCGATCCAGGCCGGGCCGATGATGGTGGAGCCAGCTTCCACATGAGAACCGGCACCGATGTAGACAGGTCCCTCAATGGTAGTCCCTTCCCATTCGATACGGGTATTCAAGCCCACCCACACGCCCTCCTGGACCTGGGTGCCTGGCACATACATCTGCGCCACTTCGCCCTTCAATACGCTTTGCAGCACCGACCAGAAGTCGGTCACGTTGCCGATATCGATCCAGTTGAAGAAGCGCTTCTGGGCATAGAACGGCAATTGTTTTTCCACCAACAGCGGGAACAGGTCCGCACCGATGTCGAAGAACTTGTCCTTGGGGATCAGTTCCAGTGCGGCCGGCTCCATGATGTAGATCCCGGTGCTGGCCAAGTTGGACAGGGCCTCTTCCTGCTTGGGTTTTTCCTGGAAGGACTTGACCTTGCCATCCGGCTCGGCCACCACGATACCGTAGCTGGAGACCTGTTCCATCGGCACTTCCTTGGTGATCACGCTTACCAGCGCGCCCTTGCGGCGGTGTTCGAACAGTGCCGAATGGAGGTCCAGGTCGATCAGGGCATCGCCACAGATGACCAGCGTGGTTTCATCAAAGAAGCCGCCGAATTCCTGAATCTTCTTCATGCCGCCAGCCGAACCGATGGGGTTGGGGAAGACCTGGCCATCGTCATCCACATAACCTTCGAAGGAGTACCCAATGCGCGCACCGAAACGCTGGCCTTCGCCGAAGTAGTTTTCGATGCGGTCATGCAGATAGCTGACGTTGACCATGATGTCCTGGATGCCGAACTTCACCAGGTGTTCGATGAGGTATTCCATCACCGGCTTGCCCAGGATCGGAATCATCGGCTTGGGCAGCGCATAGGTCAGGGGACGAACGCGGGTTCCCTTGCCCGCTGCCAGAATCATTGCTTTCATGAACGCCTCTTCTATCGTCGGATGTGATTCAAAATTGCTCGTTGTGTGGACTATCCTGCTCAGGTCGAGGACGCAAGCAAATACTGTGCGCAATGCGACTCCAGCTGGTGACGCAACGATTGCGAAACACCTCGCATGGTCCACGATCGCCCAGAGGCATGGCAGGCCCCATACAACAGCATCAGCGACGCCAGGGCGGCACTATCGAGATACTCCAGTCCAGTGCAATCCAATACCAGTGGATGCGCCGCGCTTGCTGCTGCTGGCAACAGCGTGCGCAAACGCTGGATATTGGGCTGCCCCAGCGCTCCCGAGAGCTTCAGTATGCAATTTCCGTCCTCCTCCTGCAGTTGCAGGAGCGCACCATCGAACTGCGCTGGCCCAGGGGCCGAGCGGCGCGCGGCCAGCGCCAGGGGAATGACACGCTGCAACAGCAAGCTGAGCAGGCCGATGCCATCATCCCAATAGCGACGCCATAACTTGGGCTCTTCCTTGATCCGCCACAGCCATTCCAAGCCGCTCTTCTGCGCCCATGTCGGTGCGCGCGACACAGTACCGGCCACGAAGTTGACCACAGCGCCCAGGTGACTGATGAGCGGCACCCGCAAGCGCGACAGATTGTGCTGGATCCAGGCCTGTCCCTTCTTGGCACCCAGCGCGACCACCAGGAAATCGGCGCCGCTGGCATTGATGCGTTCGATGCTGGCGGCGTCGCTCATTTGTTCGATGCTGCCAAAGCCGGGGCTATCGAAGCCTACCGCCGTCATCCCCGAGGCACTGGCATTGAGCTTCTCACTGGCGGCTTGCGCCACACCGGGAGGGCCGCCGAAAAAATACACCCGCATCGGCTTCGCACCGGCCGGCAGCGTGGCCAGTCGCAAGGCCTGGAACAGCGAAGAACCAGCCACGCGCTCATTGATGGGCAAGCCAATGGCGCGTGCAATCCAGATCAGCGGCATCCCATCGGCGATGGACAGGTCACTCTGGATCACGGAGAGCCTGAACTGCGGATCCTCCAGGCAGGCAATGGCGAAATTCAGGTTGGGGGTGGAGAGAAAGCAGCGCTGCCGCCGCTCCACTGCGGTGCCGGTGATGCGCACGGCATCCTGCAGACTCACCCGATCAAACGGCAAGCCGAGAATAGCGAAGACCTCGCGATTGAAGTCAGGTATCGGCACGGCCGCGACAGGCGAAGAGATGTCTTGCACCTGTGCCACAACCTCCGATGGGATCTGGTAAGCGTTATTCCGAATCACGTTTTGACCTCACCCACGCCACTTGGCGATTGAACAGGAATTTGAAATACAAGGGCAGCTTGCGTGCCATATAACCGAACGCGCCGAGCAGCTCAGCCAGACTGATGACCTTGCGACCATAGCCGCCCCATGCCAGCAGTACCGACGCACCGATGGCGAGCAGCAGCAAGCTTGACACCAGCAAGGGCCAGCTCAATCCCAGCACCAGCCAGATGAGAAGGTTGCCGCACCAGGCAGCCACCACCAGCATGACCAGCAAGGCCAGAGGCGGCACGCTCAGATCCAAGGCCAGTGCCGCCAGGGCACCATTGCCGCGCTTAAACGCCCCTCCCAGCAGGCGCGGCACATAGGTCTGGATGACGCTGAGATGACCATGCTCCCAGCGGGTACGCTGGGTGCTCACGCCACTGTCGCTGGAGGGGAAATAGCTGTAGACCACCGCCTCTGGGCAGAACAATGGGGGCTGGCCGGCCTCGGCCAGATCCACACCCAGTTTCATGTCTTCCACGATGTGTCCGGTGGCCAGGTCGGCCTGGCTGATCTGGGGCCAGGTAAAGGCCATGCCGGTGCCCATCAATTGACAAGGCTGACCCAGCTTCTGGAACCCCAACGGGCGCACCAGGTTTTTCACCAGCCAGGCGAACTCAGCGATCTTGCGCATCGGGCCACCACCTTCGGGAGCGTGCATCAAGTACAGCGCCTGCACCGGTCGGCCGCTTTGAACGCAAGCGCGCGCCAGCTTTTCCAGGGCCTGCTCGGCGAGATAGCAGTCGGCATCGACGATGATGACCACCTCGGGGGCATCTGCCGCCAGGTGCTTGATCCCGTGATCCAGCGCGTAACCCTTGCCACGCAACTCCGCATGGGAACGTTCGGTCACTTCTGCGCCAGCGGCCCGCGCAATGGGCGCCGTCTCATCGCCGCAATTGTCGGCCACCACCAATACCCGGTCGGCCTGGCCCAACTGGGCCACGATGCCGGCCACGACCTCGCCAATGCCCCCAGCTTCATTGTGCGCCGGCACCAGGACCGCAATACGCGGGCGCGCCGCGCTCATCGCCACAGCACATGGCGCGACCCAGCGGGCAGACAGCACCTGCACCAGCAGTACCAGCACGGGCACGGCCAGCAAAGCTAAGATCAGCAACAACATCGTCTGCAGCAGTACCATGATCATCGAGGTTCCAATCCATGTAAGCATCGAGCACGCTGAAATTCAAAGTACTCGCATTTATAATTGCCTTGATGCAATCTGAACGCATGGCCCATCTTGCTTTCCAGCACAACATGCCAGTGATAGGCCGTCTTTTTATTCATTGTTCTTCCTGCCCCGCCTATTACCAAAAGTTCGGGTGCGGCCACTCTATTATGCGGCAGTCGCAGGCAGATTTGCTGCATTGCGTCAGTAATATTCTCGTCAGGAGAATGAATGATGATTCATCTTTTGCGACAGAAAAAACATCTCACTTTGTATCTTTTAACAATGCTGAGTTGCAATGCTGGATATACTTTTCGGGTGCTCAAAGAAATTACTTACATTTTTGGCGATCCATCGAACTTAATCCAACTGCCCAGATCATCGCTAATCCACACACACACAGGAGCTGCCCATGCATCGGCCACGCACAACACTACGACGACTTCATTTGGCTCTGGGATTGACCGCCCTCATCTCGACCGCGCCGGTCTGGGCGCAGGAATGGGGAACCTACCTCAAGCCCTTCGCCGCTGACTCGCTCTGGAACAGCCGTCCCGTCAATCCGGTCTTCGATACCTTCGTGATTCCGACCGACGCCTACTTCCCGACGGTGACCACCAATACCTATTCCACCGGTATCTTCCTGGCCTCGCCGAATGATCCGCCCGTCACCGTGACTGGTCTGACCGGCAGCAAGGGACTGTTCCACACCGACGATGAAAACTACCACGACATCACCATTCCGCACTGGCCCGCAGCAGCACGCGCGGCGCCCGGCACCGATGGACATGCCGATATCGTCGACCCGACCACCGGGATCGTCCACTCGTTCTTCAAGCTCAAGCAAGAAGGCACTCAGTGGACTGCCGCCATGTACGCCTGGACCAAAATCGACGGCCGCGGCTGGCCCGATCCTGGCCATTACTACCAAGGTGCCAGAGCCACCGGCGTGCCCGCAGCAGCAGGCATCATCCGCATCCACGAGGCTGCGCAAAAGCCGCAGTACTACCCACACGCTCTGGCCATGTCCTTGACCTATTCCGGTCTGAGTCCCAAGCCAGCCTACGTCTTCCCTGCCACCTCGGCCGACACCGAAGCGGCCACCCGCAACAAGGGGGGCATACCCGAAGGCAGTCTGGTGATGCTGCCACCCGACTTCGACACCAGCAAGCTCACCAATGCCGAAGTGCGCCGCATCGCCGAGACCTTGAAGCGCTACGGGGCCTATATTGTCGATGCCAACATCGGCACGCCCTTCGTCATCTACGCCGAAATCGGCTCGGACGCCAATCCTTCCCCCAGCGGCTGGAACAACACCGTGGCCAGCGAAATGCAATCGATCCGGGCCGCACTGCGGCGCGTGGTCAGCGCCCAGTCCTGGATCGACGGCAATGGCAAGACCTTCACGCCTAACCAGAACCTGAACCTGCTTTCCATGCGCGGCAACTGGACCCAACAATCCGGTAGCACCCTGGGCAAGTACAGCTCCTGGGACCAGGCCGTGGTCTTCCCGGCCACCAGTTCCATGTCGGAAGTGGTCAATTACAGCAATCGCGGCATGAATGCCGTGACCTGGGCCAAACCGGTCATGGGTGCTTCCTACAAACTGACCGCACGCACCACCAATGGCGGCAAACTGCGCATGAGCGTCTATGACCAACTGGTCGGCAAAGTTGTCTTCGACAGCGGCTACCTGGCCGATGGCGAAAGCAAGACCTTCACCTGGAACGCCAATTCGCCGCGCCTCGTGCTGTACGCTCAAAGCGGCGTAGGCAACAGCTCTGCCGTGGGTGGCCAACTACTCAAGGCTGACTGACGCACCCTGCCGCAACCCTGCAGCCGCCGTCATTGACGGCGGCTTTTTTCATGGCGACGAGCTCGCCGGCAGCAAGCCATCACGCTGCATCGACTGCAGCAGATATTTCGAGGCGGCCAAGCTGATGTGCTGATCATCGTTGTACAGATAAGCGCCATCGATCTTGGCCTGGCACTTGCCTTGTGCGCAGAACAGCGACACCGGATCAAATACGGTGGCCTTGGGATGCAACTGGCGCAACTCATCAACGGCTGCGTCGTAAGCCTTGCGGATACGCTCGTGCTCGGCCTGGGTAAAGGCACATTCACGGGTCGGCGCATCGCCGAAACGACTGACACAGGAATGCGGATCCAGCTTCAGGTAAGGCACGTCGGCCATGAACACCACGCGCTTGCCTTGCGCGATGAAGCTTTCGATCAGGGCGCCATATCCCGACATGAAGGCCTCGCGCTCGCTCAAGGAGGAGCCGTTGACCTTGTATTGGGAAGGCGTATCCAGATTGCCGCGCGGATAAGCCCCGCTGATCACCACCGTCTGGATTGAGGGGAATTTCTGCCCCACGGCGATAGCTTGCTGGGCAATCTCGGTGCAGTTGTTGGACCAGCGTCGCACATTGGCCGGTTCGTAAGGCAGATTGGGATAGACCCGACAGGCGTGGCCAGCCACCATGATGGACGGCAACGCCAGTTGACGACTGAAGATGGCCGAATGCAAGGCCATCACGTGACTGTCGCCCACGAACAGCACCTGAGGCTGCGCCGAATTGGAGAGACAGACTTCCTCGCTGACTTCCGTCAAATGATTTAAGCGCGCACAACTGCCATCGGAATTACGCGAGCCTTCGAAGACGTCGCTACGCGCCAGGTAATCGAGTTTCTGGTTGATGGCCCGTTGCGGGAAGCCGCCGTTACGATAGATCACCATGCCGGCCGCACCGACCACGATATTGAGCGCTACCAGCACCAGGACGATCTTGACGCTACCAGCATGGCGCAACGGGCGCTCGATGAAAAGGAAGGTGCCCCAGGCCAGCAGCACGGCAGCGACCACTGCCAGCAAACGCCACTCCTGCGGTGCAGTCTGCCCGGCGATGATGGTGGCGAAGGCCAGTAACGGCCAGTGCCAGAGATAGAGGGGATAGCTGATCAGGCCGATCCACACCATGGGTTTACTGGCCAGCACCTTGCTGTTGAACCATGCTGCCGGACCGGCAGAGAGCAGCAGGAAAGCGCCAATGCAAGGCAACAGTGCCCACCAGCCAGGGAAACTGCGTGTGCCATTCAATAGTACGAAACCGATAGCCAGCAACAGTACCCCGAGCCATGACTGCAGGTTCTTGAAACGCGCGTTCAGGTCGGCCCGATGCAGGCTGATGTAGCCCAGTGTGCCACCGACCATCAATTCCCAGAAACGCGCGAAGGGCGAGTAGAAGGCCGCCGTCTGATCATTTCCGACCAGGTAGAGGTTGACTGCAAAGGATGCCAGCGCGATCACCGCGATAATGCGCAGAAAACCCCACTTGCGCTTCCAGACCAAGGCCAGCAGCAATGGCCAGAACAGATAGAACTGCTCCTCGATGGCCAGGCTCCACAGATGCAGCAAGGGCTTGGTTTCGGCGGAGTTGTCGAAGTAACCGCTCTCACGCCAGAACAAGATGTTGGAAATGAAGGTAGAACCGCCCAGCAGGTGCTTGCCCAACTGCCGATATTCATCGGCGAAGAGGATGGCGGCGCCAGCTACCGCGCACACTATCATCACCGTCATCAGCGCCGGGAAGATGCGCTTGACGCGACGCACGTAGAAATCGAGGATGCTGAACCTGTCATGCTCCAGGTTGTTGAAGATGATCAGCGAGATCAGGAAACCGGAGATGACGAAGAAGATATCGACACCAATGAAGCCTCCCTTGAACCATTCAGGAAAGGCGTGGAAGATCACCACCGAGGCGACGGCGATGGCGCGTAGTCCATCGATGTCCGGGCGATATTTCGGATGCAGTTGCGGCACGGCGTGCCCAGTAGTGTCCAGGGCAGCCGGCGGCGCCGCTTGCGCGCTGCTATCGAGGGCAGGATTTTTGTGCAGTGTGACCATGTGTGGGCTTTTCGAAGCGGCGACGGGTTAACGGAGTCGTGCTCTGACTACGCGCAGCGGCGTGTCGACGAAGCGATCCACCAGTACGGCAAACAACCATGCAATAGCCAGTGCCACCAGGACATTGAGCGGCACATAGGGCGAGACCCAGTCGACGTTATTGAGCATGACGTAGTGCGCCAGGTAGATCGAATAGGAATAAATGCCGATGCGCCGTACCCAGCCCTGGTTGAGCCAGCGAAACGGCCAGATCTCGGGATTGCAGACCGAGTAGTAGAACAAGGGAATAAGCGCGATCCCCTGCAAGGAATAACGCACGGTCTCACGGAAGACCTCGCTGCGCACCACCAGGGTGGCTAGCAACAGGATCACCCCCGCCAGGATGGCCAACGTGCGCAGCAGCGGTCTTTGCAAGCTGCGCTGCCAGTCGGGCGACAAGGCAGTGGTGGCCAGAATGCAGCCATAGAGCATGGAGTCGATGCGGGTATCGGTAGCGTAGTAAGTGCGCTCGGTGACCACGCCTACGCCCATGACCAGATAGCAGCGCCACGCCAGCAACAGCACGCACGCCAGACCCAGGTACAGAGGAAGACGGCGCAATTGCGCACCACGCAGCATGAGCAAGAGCAAGGCCGGGAAGAAGAAATAGAAATGCTCTTCCACCGCCAGCGACCAAAACACACCCGTGCCCTGCGGCACCGTATGGGCAGCATCAAAGAAGAGCCCATAGTAATTGGCGAAATAAAACAGTTGCGCAAAGAAACCCGTCCAGGTGGCGTAGCCTTTGAATATCCCCAAATGGGTCAGCACATAGGTCAGCACCAGCACCAGCAACAAGGGAGGCGTCAGGCGCAGCAGCCGGCGCAGATAGAAATGCTTGATATTGAGGGTGCCAGTGGCGGCGAACTCGCGCAGCAGCAAGGTGGTGATGAGGTAGCCACTCAGGAAGAAGAAGATCGTCACTCCCAGCCCACCCGGCACCCACTTGCCCAGGCCCGCGTGACTGGTGGCCACGATCAGGATGGCGACAGCGCGCCAGCCATCGAGCGAGGCAATGTCCTGGTGCTTGGTGTGGACCATGCTCATGCCGCAGCTCCCGGCTGGGCCATATCGGCTTGTGCTGGATTGGTGAAGAGCTGGGCCAGCTTGGCTGCCTCTGTATCGATGGAGTGGCGTACCACGGCGCGCGCATGAGCCGCTTCACCCATACGCTGCAGTTGCTCGGGAGAAGCCTGCAGACAAGACTCCATGGCATCGACCAGACGTCTGACATCTCCCGCAGGAAACAGCCAACCATTCTCGCCATCGAGCACCAGCTCGGGGATGCCGGCGATGTAAGTGGTCAAGACAGGACGGCGCAAGGCCATGGCTTCCATGATCACCACTGGCAAGCCTTCTGCAAAACTGGGCAGGACCATGGCGCGCGCCGCCAACAATTCTTCACGCACCTGGACGCTGCTGATCCAGCCGGTGATGCGAATCTGATTCTGCAGCCCGTAATGATGGATGCGCTGCTCGATCTGCAGACGCATTTCACCATCACCGGCCAGCACCAGCTCGAAACGAATGCCTTTCTTGGCCAATGCTGCGGCCGCCTCCACCAGCAGCAACTGCCCTTTCTGTTCGCACAGGCGGCCCACGCACACCAGTCGCGCAGCGGCCTGCGGCTGCACCGGGGCATCCGAATAGAACGCCCGATCCAGGCCGCAGTGGACAATGGCTACCTTGGGCCAAACGCTCTGCTCTACCCAGCGATAAAGCTGACTCTGGCAAAACGACGTGATGGCCACCGTGAATGCGGAGCGGCGAATTTTCTCATCCAGCCCCAATGCCAGCGGCTTGTCGAACTCTTCGGGGCCATGCACCGTGAAACTGTAGGTCGGCCCACCCAGACAATGCGCCAGCATGACGATCTCGGTGGAGTTGGTGCCGAAATGCGCATGAATATGCGTGGCCCCAAAAGCCTTGGTCCACTCCACGACTTGCGCCGCTTCCAACAGGTACACCAGGTGATAGATCAGACCACGCTCGCCACGGCGCGCCATCTTCAGTGCCAGTCCCAGTGCCGAGAAAAAACCCTTGGGATGGGCCATCATCTGGCGCAGCATGGGTGCCAGCAAGCCCCCGATACCGCCCTTGAGGATGTAGCGCGTGCGGTCGCGCTCGGCCCTATCGTCTGCATCGACGACCTCGGCATCCCAACCGCGCAAGGCAATGCGGTCGATGGCAAAACCCTGGGCTTCCACGGCGGCGATTTCACGCCGAATGAAGCTGTGGCTGACCTTGGGATACTGATTGATGAAATAGGCGATCTTTTTTGTCATGGCTGCGTTGATGGCGAATGCACTCCCCAGCCTGGCTGGCCGGAAGAACGAGATGGAGCGATCCCGAAACCGCTGCGTCAGGCCGGCTTCGAGTGAGGGACAGACGCCTGTTCCAGACGCCGATTCTTTTTTCCGGCAGCTTCCAGCCTGCCTTGTTCACTGTTGGCATAGACCGACCAGCCCATGCCCATCACCAGCCAGAAGTACCAGTTGAACGCCAGATAGGCCAGCATGTTGTCCGAGGCCGAGACGACCAGATATTCGATGAGCGTGCAGATGAGAATGATGCCGCCCAGGCGGTCCTGTTTCTGATACCGGATCAAGACACGCATGACCTGGTAGAAGATGGCCAGATAAGCCACCACACCGATGAGGCCGGTGTCGAAGAACCACTGAACGAACACACTATGCGCACCCCAATTCACCCCACCGGCCAGCGGGAAGAAGATGGGCGAATAGAAGGGAAAGGCTTCCACGCCATATCCATACAGATAATGCGAAGGACTCATCCAGTTCAGGCCGGAATGCCACAGATAGGTCCGCCAGGCAAAGGAGTTCAGCTTGGCATAGGTGGTCACGGTGTTACCGCTATCGAGCTGCAGGATACGCTCCTGCACACTGGGTACCAGCAGTGCCAGCGTCCCCAGGATCAGCATGTAGGCCAGGTAGCGCCGCTCGAACTTCACCCCGTACAGCAGGAAGATCAGGAAACACGCGACCCAGGCACTGCGGGTCTGGGTCAGTAACAAGAGCAGGAACAACAGGCCCAGATATCCCCCCAGCGCGAAGCGCTTGAACTGATCCAGCTTGAATTGCGTGCTCTTGATGACATACAGCCCCAGAACGATGACCAGCGTCAGATAGAAGGCAAAAATATTCGGATGCCCAAAGGTCCCTTGCAGACGGAAGCCACTGAGGCCGCCGCGTGCATTGAGGGCAGTGCTGACGAAACCATAGACGGTCGGGATCAGGGAGGAAGCCAGGATCAGCAGGATCATGGAACGGAATTCCTCCGGCGTGCGCACCACGTAAAAGGCGCAGACGAAGACCGCAAAATAAGAACACAGGCCCAGGACGATCTTGAGCGCCGCGCCCTTGTCGGGCGAGACGACCATACCGATCACGGCGATGGCCAGCAGGATGAACCAGGGCACCCAAGCCTTGCGCGGCAAGAGCTGGGGCTTCTCGACGATGAAGAGAAAGGCGATCAGAATGATCAGGGCATTGATGGCACCGCCCAGACCCAACGAAAAGCCACCGCCCGAACCCACCCGGGTGGACTCCAGGACGATATCCCCGGAAGCGCGCAAGAGCAGCACGCACAGCAGCAGCAGGCGTTTATTGAACAGGAACAGGCCACCCAGGATCAGCAACACGGGCACCGCAGCCAGCTTGGCAAGACTGCCATCGAGCATACCGGCCAACACCGGCAGCACCAAGCCGGCCATCGCCGCGATGACGCAGGCGATGAGCACAAACACGATCTGTGAAGATGGCAGGTTGGTTCTTCTCATCATTTTTCCTCGGTCCGTGGGGACCGCAACTTTCAGCGTTCAAACAGTCGCATGAGCGAACGGGAGGTCGCCATCGCCACCTCAGGCCGGCACCAGCAACCCGGGGTGACCAGTCCGCATGGCGTCAGCCAGATCCTTCAGGAATCCTTGCTGCAGGGCGAAGGCATCTGCCTCATTGCTCAGGTCAGGCATGAGACTGGAGGCACGCACCAGGATGCCATCGGAAATCCGGCCGCCCATGCCATCCTTGAATATCTTCCAGCGCGCGGCCAGACCGCCGTTGGGGAAGCCATCACCGATACGCACCCAATAACTTACCGCTTCAAGCCGATTGGAGTGGCTGGCGATAAAACGCGAACCCATGACCGGCGTGTCGCTCGGTCCAACAGACAGGGCCACCCGCTGCTCATCACTGAGCTTGAATCCCTGTGCCACATAGCACACCTCGGGCAAATGAATCTTCACATCCTGGGTCTGCTCCTTGGCATACGCCAGCGCCAGCATCACCATCTGACCACGGCTGTTCACATAGGTCCGTCCCAGCACATCGTCATAAGGCTGTTCGGCATTACGCCCCGTGCCATCGTCCAGACCCACATCCACTTGCAGGAAGGGCGAAGGCACTTCGCGCCAGTCGCCGAATTGGGTCGGCACGATGGAGGAGAACTTGCCATCCTTCAGTACCTGGGGGTCGTGCGGCACCAACATGCCTGCCACTGCTACCGATAAGGCCATGGCCACTGCCATCGGCACTGCCAGCCGGATATTCATGACGAACTTCTCGCGCGCACTCTCGGTGCTGGCCACACGTTTGCGCTGCACGGGCAGCGGCACCGCACGTCCCTGCCAGCCAGCATGGCGCACCGCAATCCAGCGCAGCAGGCCATCCAATGCAATGATCAATCCAAGTGCCACCAGGAACAGCAGCATCCCGGCGAAACCATGCAAGAAGCCCTGCCCTGCCGCATCGCCCATGTAGAAGGTGATCAGCGCCAGTACCATCACACGCACTGTATTGGCAGTGAAGGAAATCGGCACGATCAGGATCGCCAGCAATACATTGCGCAACAAGGACTGATGGCGCACCAGATTCATGTACAGCAAGCCCAGTGCTTCCAGAGTAAAGAGCGAATTGAGACCGGCACAGGCATCGGCCACCAGCAACTGATATGGCCCGATGTAGAGGATCACACCACTGCGCGCAATCGGATAGCCAAGCAGATGCAGCACCTGTTCGGAGGCATAGGACACGCCGATCTTCAGCGGTTGAGTCAGCAGGTCCACCACCGATGCCGGCAAGGGCACCATGAACAGCATGAAGAAGAAGGCAAACCACAGACGACGGCAAGTGCGCACACCGAACTGGAACAGCACGATGGCCATGAGCATCGGAATGAGTGAGCCCGCTTCCAGAAACAGCACCGTCTGCGAACGTCCCAACACGAAGCACAGCAAACCCAGCAACAGGACCACCAAAGCTGCGATTGGTGCCGGCTGACGTTCGACCAGACCTTCTTCGAGCAACTGCCGCACGCGTACGAACAGGTAGCAGCAGGCCACCGCCAGCACGATGGGGCCATGGGCATTACGTTCGGTCCCCCATACCCCGTGGAACAGGTCGATGAAACTGGGGATATACATCACGCCCAGTCCTGCCGCGACGATCAGCCAAGGCACTCCAGAGAAGCGTGGTTGGGGTATCGGGCGGATGGTGTCGGCAGTCATCGGTATGTTTCGTAGGGGCCAGGATGGACCAGTAGTCCTCAGAATTCGTTGACCACACTGCCCACCACAGCCACATGAGCACTAGTGAGTTTGTCGGTCAAGGCGCGCACTGCCGAGATATGCGTGACATGGGTGCGCACCACCACCAGGCTGGCGCCGGTACGGGCCGAGACCATGTTGCCGTCGGCGTACTGTGCACCGGAGGGCGTGTCGACCAGGATCACGTCGAAGTCCTGGACCAGGTCGGCCAGCATCTGGGTGAAGTTGGGACGTCCCAGCAGTTCCTGCGGGTTGGGCGGGGTCGGGCCAGCTGGCAGCACCGACAGGTCAAGCAAAGCGGGCACCCGTTGCAAAGCATCGGCCACGGAGCAACGACCGGCGATCACGCCCGACAGGCCATTGCGATTGTCCAGGCCGAACAGCTCGTGCTGGCATGGATGGCGCATGTCGGCGTCGATCAGCAAGGTACGTTCACCCAACTGCGAGAACACCACCGCCAGGTTGGAAGCGATGAAGCTACGCCCTTCCCCGCTCTCGGGGCTGACGATGGACAGCGACTTGTGCTTGCCGTCCACGTCGAACCAGCGCACCATCAATTGGCTACGCAATGCCCGCAGCGCCTCGACCTGCTTGCTGAAGGGGTTGTAGGCAGCCACCACTTTTTCGCTGACCTTGCTTTCCCCCTTGAGCAGGTAAGGATAGTCGAACTGGCGCGAGAGTGCCTGATCGATGTCCGATTGGGTCAGCAATCCCAACTGGATCGCCGCGTCGCCAAAACGCAGACCGCGCTCGCGCTGCAGACGCAGGATGCGTTCCGCGTTCTCGGGGGAAAGCTTGCCGCTATCAACCAGGATCGCACCGATGGAACGGTTCGGCAGAGATGCGCCTTCAGTAAAGGTCAACGTTGCAGTAGTCATGTTATTCCCGGAGATTGATGTTTTTATTGACGAAGGAGATGGCTCGCCATCCCATCACGCCGGCTTGGAACGGCCGAAACCGAAGCGACGGCGAGCTGCGGCAGGTGGACGGGTAATAGCACCCAGCACCGGCAAGCCCAGTTCTTCGACCAGATCGTGCTCGGAACGCACACGGCGGTTGGTCAACTCCAGACCCAGGGCGGCCATCACCCCCAGGATCGAGCCGACGAACACGGCCAGGATCAGGTTGAGCACAATGCGCGGGCTGGAAGGACCTGGCGGCGGCACGGCTGCCGAGAGCAGCGAGATATCGGACTGATTGGACTGGCCTTCCAGGCTGGTCTGGGCAAAGCGCTGCGAGGTCAGCTCATAGGCGCGCTGGGCGCTTTCGAGTTCACGGCTCAACACAGCCAGTTCATCGCGAGTACGGTTCATTTCCAGAACCTTGCGCTTTTGCGCTTCGAACTCGGCGCGAATCTCTGATTCACGCTTGGCCAGGATGGTGGCATTGCTGCCCACCGAGGCCGAAATCGCGTTGGTCGCCGCCGCCAACTGGGCCTGCAGGCCATCGCGCTCGGCCTTGGCAGCCTGGTAGTCCGGGTGGTTTACACCCAGGCGCTTGGAAGCCTGTTCGAAGCGCGCTTCAGAAGCTGCCAAGTTGGATTTGAGGGTCTGGATCAGCGCATTGGCATTGACGTCGGGCGAGTCGACGGCACCACCACCGGCAGCCTGGCGACGACGCGACTGGGCTTCCGACAAGGCAGCCTGGGCCATCACCAACTGGGTGGACAGATCGTTGAGGCGATTGGTCTCGACATCTGTGCGATTGTCGATGTTGGTGATGCCATGCTCTTCCTGGTACTTGGACAGCTTGACCTGAGCCTGCTCATAAGCATCACGCAGCACCTTGATCTGGTCGTTGAAATAGGAGGAAGCCTTGCGGGTCGGATCGAGCTTGAGCTGCATACTCACATTCTGGTAGGCCGCAGCGAAGGCATTGGCGACCAGGGCGGCGAATTGTGGGTCTTCGGCGCGGAAGGTGATGTCGATGACGCTACTTTCCTTGGAGGCCACGGCATCGAGCTTTTTGAGCAGCAGACCAGCCAGCCAGTTACGGATGTCCAGGTCGCCGTGCTTGTCGGCGTTGTAGGCGTCCTTGACCTCCTGCTGATCGGCCAGCTTCAGGCTATCCACCACGGCCAGCGCCACCGAGGGGCTATTGATGATGGCCACCTGGGTCGGCATGAAACCAGGCAATGCCTGGGGCGATACGACCAGGCCGGTCACCGGATCGGACGCCTTGTAGTTGAGCACCACCGACGAGGTAGCCCTATATTGCTTGGGCAATGCCAAGCTCACCGCCAGTGCCACGATTACGGTCACCGAGAGAATGAGCAAGATGATCTTGCGATGTGCCTGAAGGATCAGAATAAATTGAGAGAGATTCATGGAGTCACGCCTCCTGGTTGGCGTATTTCAATAGCTAAAAGAGAAACCACTGCTGCCTGCTGCGGACCATCCGGGTCAGAACCAGCTTTCCTTGACATAGACGGTGTCATCAGCCTGCAGCAAGTCTTCCTTCTTGACCGGGATTTCCTGCATGTTGCCATCGGCATCGCGGCGCTTGACCACCAGACCACGCTCGGTGCCGCGCTGGGTCAGACCACCGCCCACGGAAAGCGCCTGCAGCACCGTAGTGCCCCGCTCCAGCTTATAGACGCCCGGCCGTTGCACTTCACCGTAGATATAGAAGCGCAACGCGCGCTCCACATACACCACGTCGTTGGCGCCCACTTCAGGCAGCGAAGTGGTGTCGCCACTATGGGTGATGGCATAGATATCGACCAGTTGCTTGGAGACGCCGCCCTTGCCATCGTTGCGGATGATGGTGACGACATCGCCGCCATCCGGCGTGACTCCCCCGGCCAGTGCAATGACGTCAGCCACGTTGCGCCGACCATCGAGCGAATAGCGGCCCGGCTTGGTTACCTGGCCCAGCACCGACACCATCTGGCTCTGTGGAACGGTCACCAGGATGTTGACCTGGGGATTGAGCAGGTAGCCGCCCTTCTTGAGCAGACCGGCAATCTTGCTCTCGGCCTGCGCGGTGGACAGGCCACCGATCTTGACTTCACCCACCAGCGGATAGCTGATCACGCCGGCTTCGCTGATGCGGGTTTCCAGGCTAAGGTCATCACTGCCATAGACCTTGACGCGAATCACGTCGCCCGCACCCAGCAGGATATCATCGGCCTGGGCGAACAAACTCCAACTGGCGAGCATCAGGCCGACCAACAGGAACACCACTTTTCTCATCATTGTCATTACTCCGCAGTACATCAGGTTCTTGATTCAGGCGTGAGACGCCCGGATATTGATCAACACTTGCTTACTTGAAACCGGCCACACCACGCGAAATCGCGTCATTCTTCACCTTCTCGGGATCCTTGCCGGTGGCACCCGCAGCCCCTGCATTCGGATTGGCCTTGGCAGCCTGTGCGTTCATATCCTTGAACGACTTGGCCTGGTCCGAGTATTCAATCTTGGCATCCTTGCGGAGGTTCTCTACCAATTGTTCGGAAGCCTGATTCTGCTTTTGCGTGACCAGGTATTGCACGATCTGAGGCGTGGCCACCGCCAACGATAGCGGCGTACTCTTGACGTCCTGCACCGACGTGAGGATTGCCGTGGGACCTTCGATCACCACGAACAAGGAGCCGCGCTCCATGTTCTTCAAGCTGGCGTTCATCTGCGGCGGCAAGTCGGCCGTGGTCTTGATGACCTGCTGACGCGTGAACTGGACATGGTGTGCATCAAGCCAGGCGGCGACGTCATCGAGGCGCTTGCCAGGCTGATCCATGAGCGCATTGAGTTCAGGCGTCAGGTTCGAGCCGGCGATGATCAGCTGCGCAAATTCATATTGCTTGCGCTGGGCAAACCAGTCCGGATTCTTGCGATACAGATCTTCCACTTCCTGGTCCAGCGGACGCGTGGGCGCCTTGAGCTTGCTGGCCACATAGCTCTGAGCCAGTACCAGGTTGCGGGCGCGCTCCATGTCGGCCAGCACGGCCGGGTCGGCATCAAGCTTGTCCTTCTTGGCGGCATTGACCAGCAATTGCCGTGCCACCAGCCCATCAAGCAATTGCTTGGTCACCTCCGTCCCACCGGTCTTGGCCAGTTCGTTGTTGACCTGGTGGATGGTGATTTCCTGCCCATCGACATTGGCCACCACCTGGCTGGAAGAGGATGCCGACTTCTTCTCGCCGCAGGCGACCAGGCCAATCAAGAGCATGGCCGAGACCAGCGCCTTGACTGTCAGCTTGTTATAGGTTGTTCCTGTTGCCTTGCCGATTTTCATTTGATCAAGCTCTCTATTTTTCTACTATCACTTGCGCCAGCCAATGCGGCCGACTCCTAGACTCCTATTGCCCCCTCCCCCGCGAAGAGGCCCGGCCCATCAGTAAGCGTTGTCCCGCTTGATCACCATGCGCACCGTCTGGAAGATAATCCACAGATCGAACACCAGAGACCAGCGGCGCAGGTACTCCAGGTCGAATTCGATACGGGCTTTCATCTTGTCCAGCGTCTCGGTCTCGCCGCGCAGGCCATTGACCTGAGCCCAACCGGTAATGCCCGGCTTGACCTTGTGACGCAGCATGTAACCCTTGATCTGCTTGCGATAGAGCTCGTTGTGGGCCACCGCGTGTGGTCGCGGGCCGACGATGCTCATGCGACCCTGCAGCACGTTGAAGAACTGCGGCAATTCATCCAACGAACTGGAGCGCAAAAAACCGCCGATCTTGGTCAAACGCATATCGCCCTTGGTAGCCTGGGTGACCTTGCCGCCATCTTCCATGACCGTCATGGAGCGGAATTTGTAGACCACGATCTCTTCGCCATCCAGGCCGTAGCGGCGCTGTTTGAAGATGATGGGACCAGGCGAGGTGAGCTTGACGCAGATGGCGATAACCACCATCACCGGCAACAGCATGAGCAGAATGCCGGAGGCCAGGACCAGGTCGCTCAAGCGCTTGACGATATTGTTGGTGCCGGTAAAAGGCGTTTCGCAGATGGCCATCACAGCCATACCACCCACATAGTCGAAGCGTGCCTGGATCAGGTTGAAGATGTAGATGTCAGGGATGAAGTAGATCGAGGCAGTGGTGTCCTGCAGTTCGTCGATCATCTGCAGCACGCGCGGCTGGGCCGAGATCGGCATACTGATGTAGACCATGTTGATGTTGTTCTGACGCACGTAGGCCGCCACATCGCTCATCTTGCCGTGCAGCGGCGTGTAGGTGCCGGGCGGTTGACGATTCAATTCACGGTCATCGAAAAAACCCATCAGCTTGATCATCAGTGAGGGATACTTTTCCATACGATCGGCCAGTTTCAGCGCGGCTGGATTGACACCGATGATGATGGCCTTGCTCACTTCGCCCTTGGTATGCAGGTCGCGCATGACACGCGATTGCACATGCTGGGAGATGATCAGGCCGATCGGTGTGCTGACCACCCAGAAGAAGATCGCACGCATCGACAGGTTCTGATAGAACTCGCAGATGTAGGCCACCACCACCAATACCGCCGCCACCGCCAGCCAGTCCAACACCGGCGCGAAAGAAGAAGGACCACGGGGATTACGACGCAGGCGGCGCTCATGGAATTCGGTAAAGAAATACGAAGACAGGAAGAACGCCATGATGGCAAGCACCCAATAATCGCCGTTGAAGATGTGATGGCTCAGACGCACCAGCACCCACAGGTAAGCCACGATCAGCGCCGGCTCAACGAAGCGCTTGAATACCATCGTAATGGTATTGGGCTTGACGTTACCTACCGGCAAGCCATCATGCAGGTCGCTCATTTTTGGGGCCTCAGAATTCATAGCGCGAAGTCAGGGAGATGCCGTTGGACAGATAGCCGAAGCTGTTGATGTTGGATTTCAGGTTTTCACGATAGACCGCCAGCATCAGGGACAACGAGGTCGTGGGCGAATAGGTCAAGCTCAGGGTCGCCTTCTCATAATTGTCACGACGCGTGGAGGGCGTCACGCCGGTCACGATGGAAGCACCGTTGTAGTTGCGGTGCTCGTAATCGACCAGACCATCGAAACGCAACTTCGCAGTGGGCTGATAGCTCGCCACCAGGCTGGCACCGGTAGTCAATGCAAAGTTCGCATCGATATCATTCACGCCGCCGATTTCCCGCCACAGGTTGGCCGTGAACCCGGTCTTGGCGGTAGCCGCCCAGTCGCCAATCAGGCGGGCATTCAAGCCACGATAGCCGGAACCAGGCGCAGCAGCATCACGTTCGCGCTGGGTAACGCCGCCCAGGAATTGCAGCTTGGTCTTGTCGCTATAGAGCCAAACGATCTTTGCCTTGTAATCTTCCTGGACAAACGAGTTGTTGACAGTTCCGGTCCCAATGACGGAGTCAAAAGGATAGCGACCAGTCGTCCTACGCACCTGCAGGCCGGCGGTACTTCCGCTGCGCGGGGTGTAATCGACGCCGAATTCGGCAATGTTCTGGGTAAAGTTGTTGGATTGCTGGCTCAGCAGATCGTAGGCCAGACCAAATTTCGACGCCTGCACATGCACCGCCCAATCCGGGTGCAGTTGCCACGCTACATTGAGGTATTTGGTATCCATGGTTCGGATATTTGCCTGCAACACTCGAAAATTCTGGAATGGCGTGAGCGAACGCGAGTACACATAACCGAGATTGCCGGAAACATGCTCTCCCAGTACCCAACCCCAGTCAGCCTTCAGATCTCGCCCGTCGTTGTCGAACTGACTGAAATGATCAAAGGTATTCTTGGTGGCACTCGCATCCAGCAAGATGTGCTGGCGACTCAACGTCTTGTCGATGCGCAAACCACCCTGCTTGCTCTGCACGTTATCCGATAGCCGAGGCGAGCCGAAGGCTGTCTGTGCCGCATCGGGACCGCTCAAACGCAACAGGTTATCGTCATGCAAATACGTGTACTGCACATACGGGACCACCACCTGACCGGGGTCTGCCGCATAAGCGAAAGGGCAAGTCATGGACACCAACAGAGCGCACATGCGCACGCGAGTCCTGCGCTTGCTGTTATTGCGAAACTGCCGTGATTTCACGAATCAGCGCCCTTTCTTTTGTAATTTTACTTTTAAAACAATGGCAATATTTTGCGACTGAATTGCTGCGCTGCAACACAGAAAAAATTAAAAGTAATCATGCATCATTTTTGAAATTTAGGCAAAAATTTATGTAGAAAATTGCCACGCAGAAAACCAGGCGATAAGGATACACACCCCTACAGTCGGGACAATCAGACAATCCAGCAAGGCTTTGTAGGAAAAACGGAAAATTACCATTTCTGCAACAAATGCTCTTCAACTCACCAACTATTTATATCGCGATGCAACAAAAACTGAACGTTTATCCTTAAGCAAGAGTCCCAGCGCTTTCCGCGTACCCCACAAGCCGCTAATATTCCTCGGCAACACCCGCGTCCATCAAAGTCCTTCATGAACTGGCATACAATCACCTTCCTCGGCGACAGCACCATCACCATTCCCGGCGCCTGCATCCTGGCACTCTGGCTGGCCATCAACCGCATGTGGCGACCTATGTTCGCTTGGCTTGGCGCCTTCGGCATGGCAATGCTGATCGTGGTGATCAGCAAGCTCTTGTTTATGGGTTGGGATATCAGCCTACCCATGCTGAACTTCACCGGCTTCAGTGGTCATACGGCCTCCTCCAGCGCGCTCTATCTCTCGCTGGCCCTGCTGCTGACCCAGCAATGCAGCCGCGGCCGCCGGCTGCTGGTACTGGCCTTGACTGCACTGGTAGTGACGGCAGTAGGCACGTCACGTCTGATGATCAAGGTTCACTCGGAGTCCGAGGTCTTGCTCGGACTGCTGGTCGGTGCCGGCGCAGCCTGGGCTTTCGGCTTGTCGTTACGCGAGTCGGCACCGCCCCTGCGCCATCTGTTGCTGCCACTGGGTCTGGCGGCCGCGCTGATGATGACCGGCTTTGACAAGCCCGCCCCGACCCAAAGCTTCCTCCAGGAATTGGCCAAGAACCTGTCAGGGCGCGCCGAAGTCTATATCCGTCACGAACCACTCTGAGCTCGCCACACCGTCCCCTCCTGAAAAAAATGCCGTCCAGCATGTCACTGGACGGCATTTCCACAATGGCTGGCGCTACGATTGACCGTATCAGGCAGCCAGGAAGCCCGGCACCACGATGCGGCGGCGGCGCAAGGTCGCCACGCCCACCACCAGCGCCAGCCCGGCCAGCATCAGCACGTATTCGTCGGGCTCGGGAACCGGCGCCACGGCAGCCAGGTTGCCGGTGAAGGGTTGCAGGTGCAGCTCGCCCTTTTGAGTGAGGCTGTTGACGAACACGCCGCCTTCGATGTTCTGGTTATTGGTCAGGCTGGCATGGGTAGCCAGGATGCTTCCGCCGAACTGGCTGTTGATGGTCAGGCTGTTGGCGTTGTAGAAGTTCCAGAGAATGGACTTGCCCAGTGACTGTGCCTGCCCACCCAGGAAGTTGGCGTCAATAACGGCCGAACTGACGCTGGAATTGATGATGATGGTGCTAGCACCGTTGGCGGCAAAACTGAACTCGCCTGCCGAAAACACCGCGGCGCTAGTAGCGTTGTCCAAGTTAAAAACCGCCACGCCCTTGGCATTGGCCACGGCATTGAAGGTGGCCCTGTTACCGCTGACCGAGACGGCGCTATTGGCCGCCGCTTGCTTCAAGCGATTGGAGACGCTGCCCAGCGTGCTGGCGAAATTGGTGGAGCCGGCTGCATCCTGATTGGTCTGCATCAGTGCCGTCGGCGTGGAGGCACGACCACCATTGAAGTTGCTTCCAGAGCTGCTGCCCGCCACGTAGGCCGGACCATTGAGGTTGCTGTTGGAAACGCTGCCGGCGACGTAGCTGGAGCCATTGTTGATGATGGAATTGGTGAATGAACCACCGATATAGGAGCCCAGGCCATTGACGTGCACGTTGCTGGCGCTGCCCATGACTGTCAGACCGGCATAGTAGGACGCCGGGGTATCCCCCATGTGCTCCACGTAATCGCCACCGGTCAGCGAGCCGCCGATCCAGGCGCGACCATCGACGTGAGAATAAGACGTCGCGTTACCCAACACCACCAGATTGAACTGCTGCAGTGTCTGGGCGTCCGTGAGCGAAGTGGTGGCTGCGTGCGCGACGCCAAACAAACCTAGGGACAACAGTGGTGCCACGGCAAAGGTAGCCAGTACCGATTTTGAACGAATCAACATGAAAACCCTATTCGATGATGTGATTCCCGCATCCGGTTTCCCCACCGGCTTGAGGGTGAATTGTCGCGGTCAGGCGCCGCGTAAATCTGCCTAAAACCTTACAAATTTTTGTCAATTCTAAGGGCTTACATGTTGTTAAATCAATAACAATAATGCAAAAAATGCAAGTGTGCGAAATTTGCCACATTAACAATAATCAAATTTCTCACCATCCGAGAGCAAGCTCTTATTTGACGATCATGGACATGTAACGAGCATCTGTACCGTAGCTCACAAGAGCCCCCTGCCCCAACCACAAAGCCTGCGGATCATCCGCGAAGCCAGCAGCACGCCAATAGTCACCCGAATCATGGACCGCCACCAGCGCTGCACGGGGCAAGTCGGCACTGCGACAGATCTGACGCAACTCACCCACCAGGCTGCGCCCCAATCCCGAGCCTCGCGCTGATGGCAGCAGCGCCACGTCATGCAGGTGCAGACAGTCGGCCTGGGTTTCGAGGCAGTGCAGCAACTGATTCAAGGCCGGTGGAGCCCCATGGCGGGCAGGATGCATAAAGGCGTAGCCGATGACTTGCTCGCCATCGTCCTCGCGGATGGCAATGCGGCAGCCCTGCGGGAACAGACGCAGTCGTTCAGCGAAAACTTCTTCAGCTTCAAAGTAGCCTAGGTGAACCTGAGCGGCGATATCCATCACGCAGGCGAGGTCAGCGGGCGTCATTGGACGCCATTGGTAACGGATCACGGATATTCTCCCCTGCCATCGTCACGATCACTGCGATGGCCGTCCAAACAAACACGCCGCACGGCGGTCGACAATGACCAGCGTGCGGCGCGATCAAACATGGAAATCATGCAGAACCTGGCGGGCGGCTGAAGCGGCAGTAACGCTACCGTCCACGCCCCCGACCTGATACTCAGGCAGTTGCCCCCGGCTTGAGGGTTGCCAGCACGGACAGCAAGTCACTACGCAGTACCTCGATGGCTGCTTCATCCAGGCTGATCGTGGGGCGTTGCGGCTGTTCCGGCTGCTCGGGCTCATTGGTGCCATCGAGCTTGTTGCGCGCACCGCTGATAGTGAAGCCCTGTTCATACAGCAGTTCACGAATGCGACGAATCAGCAGTACTTCGTGATGCTGGTAGTAGCGCCGGTTACCACGACGCTTGACCGGCTTCAACTGCGTGAATTCCTGTTCCCAGTAGCGCAGCACGTGAGGCTTTACCCCACACAGCTCGCTGACCTCACCGATGGTGAAATAGCGCTTGGCCGGGATGGGCGGCAACACGATGGCCGCCGGTTTGTTGACACGATCATTCATAGCTTAGACGGACATTTCAACGGGGCTGCCGCTGGAGAGTTCCACCATTTCCTTCAGTTTCTGGCTGGCGTGGAAAGTCACGACGCGCCGTGCGGTGATCGGGATTTCCTCGCCTGTCTTGGGATTGCGGCCAGGCCGTTGCGGCTTGTCGCGCAGCTGGAAATTACCGAAGCCGGACAGCTTGACGGCCTCGCCACGTTCGAGCGCGTTGCGGATCTCGTCGAAGAAGGTTTCCACCATGTCCTTGGCTTCGCGCTTGTTCAGACCAACCTGCTCGAACAAAAGTTCGGCCAGTTCGGCCTTGGTCAGCGTAGGCAGGTTCTTGTCAGCCTGCGAACGTGCCTGCGATTCGAGCACGGCACGATGCAGGTCAGCGTCCAGCACGGATTGAAATTCGTTCGAATTCACGTTGTTCATGGCGATGAATGACTGGGCCTCAATCGATTCCGGTGTGTAATTATTTTCGCTCTCGGACATCACATCAGGCACGCAATCTGGCACCGAGCTTGACGCTCGCAGCGGCCACCAGTGCATTCACCGCAAGGTCGACCTTGTCATCCTGAAGGGTGTTTTGAGTATCTTGCAAGGTGCAGCGGAACGCAAGGCTTTTTTCGTCTGTCTCAAGCCCCTTCCCTTGATATTCATCAAATAAAACAAGGGCTTGCAAGATGGCGCAGTCCGGGTTGGCCTGCTTCTCAGCAGCCAGCACGTCCAGTACTTGCTGGGCGCCGACCGAGTGCTTGACCACCAGTGCGATGTCACGGCTGACTGCCGGGAACTTGGAGATCTCGGTGTAGGAAGGCAGGTCGCGTTGCTGCAGCGCTTCGGCATCCACTTCGAAGACTACCGGTGCCAGCGGCAGGTCGTACTTTTGCTGCCACTTGGGATGCAGTTCGCCGATCACGCCAACCACCTTCTCACCCAGCAGCACCTGAGCGGTACGGCCGGGATGCAGGGCCGGATGTTCGGCCTTGACGAAACGCAGCGTGCGCGGAGCGAACAGCGCCTCCAGATCGGCCTTCACATCGAAGTAGTCGACATTGCGACTGACCTGCCCCCACTGCTCCTCGGCCACCGGACCATAGGCCAGTGCGGCCACGCGCTTGGGCTGAGCGAAACCGGCCACGGACAGCGGACCATCGACGACCTCGGCATCCTTGTGGAACACCGCCCCCACTTCGAAGACGCGAATGCGCGCAGCCTTGCGATTGACGTTGTAGCGCGCGTTGGCGACCAGCCCGGCGATGAGCGAAGAACGCATCACGCTCATCTGGCTGGCGATCGGGTTCAACAACTTGATGGGATCCACGTTGCCGCCGAAATCGGCTTCCCAAGCGCTTTCCACGAAGCTGAAGTTGACCACTTCCTGATAGTCCTGGTCGGCCAGCAGGCGGCGGATGGCAAACAGGGAACGGGTATTCTCTGGGGCAATGCGCATGGCGTTGGCCGCCACTGGTGGCAAGGCCGGGATGTTTTCAAAGCCGTAGACGCGCGCGACTTCCTCGATCAGGTCTTCCTCGATCTCGATGTCGAAACGGTAGGACGGCGGCGTGACCGAGAACAGGCCCGGCTCATAGTCAAACGACAGGCCCAGACGCTTGAAGATATCGGACACCATCTCATCGGTGATCTCCACACCGATCACCTTGGCCGCACGTGCAGTGCGCAGCGTGACCGGTTCGCGCTTGGGCAGGTTGACGATCTGGTCATCAACCGGGCCTACGCGGGTCTCGGCGGTGCCACAGATTTCCAGCAACAGCGCGGTGATGCGTTCGATGTGATCGACCACGGTAGCGAAATCGACGCCGCGCTCGAAACGATGCGCGGCATCGGTGGAGAAGTTGTAGCGGCGTGCACGGCCCTGGATCGCTTGCGGGAACCAGAAGGCGGCTTCCAGGTAGATGTTGGTGGTCTCCAACGAGACCGCAGTGGCATCGCCACCCATGATGCCGGCCAGCGATTCGATTTCCTTGTCGTCAGAAATCACACCGACCCACTCATCGACTTCCACCGTATTGCCGTTGAGGAGCTTCAAGGATTCACCCTTGCGGCCCCAGCGCACGTCCAGGCCGCCATGGATCTTGTCCAGGTCGAACACATGCGAGGGACGGCCCAGCTCCAGCATCACGTAGTTGGAGATATCCACCAGCGCCGAGATCGAACGTTGGCCGCTGCGCTCCAGGCGGCGCTTCATCCATGGCGGCGTAGCCGCCTTGGCGTTGAGGCCACGGATGACACGACCGGCAAAACGGCCGCACAGGTCGGGCGCGGAAATGCGCACCGGCAGCTTTTCATCCAGGTTGACAGTCGCAGCCTGATACACCGGCGCCTTCAGCGGCGCACCGGTCAGGGCCGAGACTTCACGCGCCACGCCCAGCACCGACAGACAGTCAGCCTTGTTGGGGGTGAGCTTGATGGTGAACTTGAGATCGTTCAACAGCATGTAGTCGCGGAAATTCTGACCCACCGGTGCATCGTCGGGCAGCTCCAGCAGGCCACCGTGATCTTCCGACAGCTTCAGTTCACGGGCCGAGCACAACATGCCCTGCGATTCCACGCCGCGCAGCTTGCCAACCTTGATTTCGAAGGGCTTGCCATCCGGCCCCGGCGGCAGTACCGCGCCCACCATGGCGCAAGGTACCTTCAGGCCGGCACGCACATTGGGTGCGCCGCAGACGATGTTGAGAATGGTGCCGGTATGAACATTGACGCGACATACGTTCAAACGGTCCGCATCCGGGTGCTTGGTCACTTCCAGCACTTCGCCCACCACCACATTGGTGAAGGGAGGCGCCACCGGTTCGACTTCCTCGACTTCCAGGCCGGACATGGTCAGCAGGTGCGACAGTTCATCCGAGGTCATGGTCGGGTTGACCATGGTACGCAGCCATTTTTCAGAGAATTGCATGATTCAGACTTTCAGCTATCGGCTATGAGCCAGAGGCGCGCCGCGACGGCGCGGCGCCCTGCGTGATCGAATTAATTGAATTGCTTCAGGAAGCGCAGGTCGCCTTCGTAGAACAAGCGCAGGTCATTGATCCCGTAACGCAGCATGGTCAGGCGCTCCAGGCCCGAGCCGAACGCGAAGCCAATGTACTGCTCGGGATCCAGACCCATATTGCGCACCACGGTCGGATGCACCTGGCCGGCACCGGAGACTTCCAGCCAGCGGCCCTTGAGCGGACCGCTGCCGAAGGCGATATCGATCTCGGCCGAAGGTTCGGTGAAGGGGAAATAGGAAGGACGGAAGCGCACCTGCAGGTCGTCGGTCTCGAAGAAGGCCTTGACGAAGTTGAGGTAGACGCCTTTCAGGTCGGCGAAGCTGATGTCCTCGGCGATCCACAGACCTTCGACCTGGTGGAACATCGGCGAGTGGGTGGCATCACTGTCGACGCGATAGGTGCGGCCCGGGGCGATGACCTTGATGGGCGGCTTGTTCATGCGGGCGTAGCGCACCTGCATCGGGCTGGTGTGGGTACGCAGCAGCAGGGGCTTGCCCTGGGTGTCGTTGCCTTCGATGTAGAAGGTATCCTGCATCGAACGCGCCGGGTGGTTCTCGGGGCTGTTCAATGCAGTGAAATTGGTCCAGTCGGTCTCGATCTCGGGACCGTCGGCGACGTCGAAACCGATGGAGCGGAAGATTTCCTCAACGCGCTGCCACGAGCGCATCACCGGGTGGATACCACCCACGCCACGGCCGCGGCCCGGCAAGGTGACATCGATGGCTTCGGCATTCAGGCGTGCCTGCATCTGGGCGTTGGCCAAAGCATCGCGGCGGGCGGTGAGCGCGGTTTCGATCTGTTCCTTGGCGACGTTGATGATCGCCCCCTGTACCTTGCGCTCTTCCGGCGCCAGCTTGCCCAGCCCCTTCATCTGCTCGGTGATCTGACCGGTCTTGCCGAGGTACTTGGCCTTGGCGTTTTCCAGTGCGGCGGCGTCGGGCGCGGCGGCGAAATCAGCCTGCGCCTGCGTGACCAGTTGGCCCAGGAGTTGGTCTAGGGGATTCATGCGGTAAATCTCGCTCCAATCGAAAATCCGACGACGAAGTCGAAAAGGAAAAAATCCACGAAACCGTGGATAAAAAATCCACGAACCCGTGGATCAAAAACATACGGGGCATCGGTGTATCACCTCTGCCCCGCAGGATTTTGCAGCGCCGGCTGCTGGTCTGACTTGCGTCCGATGTTGCGGCCGGCTACCGCAAACACGCTGTCGATTTAGGCGGCAGCGATGTTGGCCTTCACCTGGTTGACGATGGCAGCGAAAGCAGCCTTGTCGGTGACAGCCATATCGGCCAGGACCTTACGATCCAGTTCGATCGCAGCCTTCTTCAGGCCGTTCATGAACACGCTGTAGGTCACGCCATGCGAACGCGCAGCGGCGTTGATACGGGCGATCCACAGTGCGCGGAACACGCGCTTCTTGTTACGACGGTCACGGTACGCGTACTGACCAGCGCGCATGACTGCTTGCTTGGCGATACGGTAGACGTTTTTACGACGGCCGCGGTAACCCTTGGCGAGTGCGAGGACTTTCTTGTGGCGGGCACGTGCTGTTACCCCACGTTTGACTCTAGGCATAGTAGCTCCTTAGTGTATGGTGAGGTTAAGCGAACGGCAGCATTGCGCGAACGGAATTGAGGTTCGTCTCATGGACGCCCTCGGTACCGCGCAGTTGACGCTTGTTCTTGGTGGTCTTCTTGGTCAGGATGTGACGCTTGAAGGCTTGACCGCGCTTGACGGTACCGCCCGGGCGGACGCGAAAACGCTTCTTCGCGCTGCTCTTCGATTTCATCTTAGGCATAGCAACTCTGTCCTTTCGGACAGCTCCATTTTTTGATGATTGCAGGTGGCAGCACACTCGCTGCTCTTGGATGCCTGCTCTCACTTATTTGACAGCGGGAGAACCCGCTGCTTTTGCCCGATGCAGTGGCCTGCACCCGACAAATCCTTTGTCGGCCTTGACTGCCGCGACTTGCATCGCTTGCGCGGCATGGACGACACCGGGGAGATGTCGTCCTGATACGGCTAACTGCAGAACCTCATTCAACACGGCTTAAACGATATCCAAATCATATAAACCGTTTAAACGATTTACTTCTTTTTCTTCGGCGCCAGCACCATGATCATCTGGCGACCTTCCATCTTGGGAAACTGCTCGACCTGGCCATACGGTTCCAGGTCAGCCTTCAGACGCTCCAACATGCGCATCCCGATTTCCTGGTGAGCCATCTCACGACCGCGGAAACGCAGCGTGATCTTGGTCTTGTCACCCTCTTCCAGGAACTTGGTGAGATTGCGCAGCTTGATGTTGTAATCGCCATCATCGGTACCCGGGCGGAACTTGACTTCCTTGACCTGGATGACCTTCTGCTTGAGCTTGGCCTCGTGCGCCTTCTTCTGCTCCTGGTACTTGAACTTGCCGTAGTCCATCAGGCGGCAGACCGGAGGTTGCGCGGTAGGCGCAATTTCGACCAGATCCACTTCAGCCTCTTCGGAAAGACGAAGGGCTTCAGCCAGGCTGACGATACCTAAAGGCTCGTTGTCGACACCCGAAAGGCGCACTTCCGGCGCAGTGATCTCGCGGTTGAGGCGATGCGACTTGTCAGTAGCTATTGCAGTTTCCTTTTAAAATCCAATAAATTAAGCCGTGCTCTTGCGCTGGGAGGAAGCCCTAGGCTTCCCCGTCTCAGGCTTTGGCAGCCACCTCATCCTTGAGGCGTTCCACCAAGGTGTCGATGGACATGACGCCCAAATCGACATTGCCCCGCGCACGCACGGCCACAGTGTTGGCATCCCGTTCTTTATCGCCGACAACCAAGATATAGGGCGGCTTCTGAATGGAATGCTGCCGTATTTTATAGGTAATCTTCTCGTTGCGCAAATCAGTCTCGACCCTAAACCCTTGTTTTTTCAGCGTTTGTGCAACGTTCTGCACATAATCGGCCTGCGCATCGGAAATATTCAGGATGACAACTTGCGTTGGCGCCAGCCACAAGGGCATCGCACCGGCGTGGTTTTCGATCAGGATGGCGATGAAGCGCTCCAGCGAACCGACGATAGCCCGGTGCAACATCACGGGCACCTTGCGGTTGTTGTCTTCAGTGACATACTCCGCCCCCAGGCGCGCCGGCATCGAGAAGTCCACCTGCATGGTGCCGCACTGCCAGGAGCGGCCGATGGAATCCTTGAGGTGATATTCGATCTTGGGGCCATAGAAGGCGCCCTCACCCGGCAACTCTTCCCACTCCGAACCGGAGGCGCGGATGGCTTCACGCAGGGCATTCTCGGCCTTGTCCCAGACTTCCTCGGCGCCGATGCGCTTTTCTGGACGCAGAGCCAACTTCACCGCCACTTCCTTGAAGCCGAAGCAGTCATAGACCTCACGCACCACGCGGTTGAAGGCCGCCACTTCCTCCTGGATCTGGTCTTCGGTACAGAAGATGTGACCATCATCCTGAGTAAAGCCGCGCACCCGCATCATGCCGTGCAGCGCGCCCGACGGTTCGTTGCGGTGGCACTGACCGAATTCGCCGTAGCGCAGCGGCAGGTCGCGGTAGCTGTGCAGGCCGGAATTGAAGATCTGGATGTGGCCCGGGCAGTTCATCGGCTTCAAGGCATAGGCGCGATTTTCCGACTCGGTGGTGAACATGTTTTCACGATAGTTTTCCCAGTGACCGGTCTTTTCCCACAGGGAACGATCCAGAATCTGCGGCGCCTTCACTTCCTGGTAGCCATTATCCTGGTAGACACGGCGCATGTATTGCTCCACCTGTTGCCAGATGGTCCAACCCTTGGGATGCCAGAAGATCAGACCCGGCGCCTCGTCCTGGAAATGGAACAGGTCCAGCGCGCGGCCCAGCTTGCGGTGGTCGCGCTTTTCTGCCTCTTCCAGCATATGCAGGTAAGCCTCCTGGTCTTCCTTCTTGGCCCAGGCGGTGCCGTAGACACGCTGCAGCATCTCGTTGTTGGAGTCGCCGCGCCAGTAAGCGCCGGCCAGCTTCATCAGCTTGAAGACCTTCAGCTTGCCGGTGGACGGCACGTGCGGGCCGCGGCACAGGTCGGTGAAGCTGCCTTCGGTGTAGAGCGAGACGTCCTCGTTCTGCGGAATGGAGGCAATGATCTCGGCCTTGTAGTCTTCGCCGATGGACTTGAAGTAAGCCACGGCCTCGTCGCGCGGCAGCACCTTGCGGGTGACCGGCTCATCCTTCTTGGCCAGCTCGGCCATCTTCTTTTCGATGGCTTGCAGGTCTTCCGGGGTGAAGGGGCGCTTGTACGAAAAGTCGTAGTAGAAGCCATTGTCGATGACCGGACCGATGGTGACCTGAGCATCCGGGAACAGCTCCTTGACCGCATAAGCCAGCAAGTGGGCGGTGGAGTGACGGATCACTTCCAGACCATCGGCGTCCTTGTCGGTAATGATGGCCAGGTCCGCATCCTTGTCGATCAGATAGGAAGTATCGACCAGCTTGCCATCGACGCGACCCGCCAGGGCCGCCTTGGCCAAGCCGGTGCCGATGTTGGCGGCGACCTGCGCCACCGTGACCGGGTTATCGAACTGGCGCTGCGAACCATCGGGAAGACGAACTGAAACCATTTTGCACTCCATGTCGGCAGCCTTGCTGCCTTGCCTGTTGAGGGTATATCAAAAAAGAAGGACGAAAAAAAAACGCGGACCAGCCGCGCTTTTTCAAAGGACGAAAAAGAACCCGACTAGCGTCGCGTGAAAACCTCGGTGGTAGTTCGCGGTGTCATAACCGGTTTGCCTTTCTCGCTCTTACAGATGGACGGATTGAATAGATGTGGCTCGCGCAACGCCGCCCTGATGAAAACAGACCAAACATGCGCGCCGTAGCCCGACATTATAGCAAACTTTGCGCAATCGCCGGCACCCGACCCACACGCACTGCAAAGCCTTGTCAGGCTGGCAGCAGCCGCTGCCAGCACACAACGATAGTCAGCAATTCTCATCAGTGGAACAGGTAAAAAACTGTCTTTACCTGTAGCTTGGCGCACCAGCCGAATTGGCGCGTGCTAGCATCTAAAACAGAGGAGGCCATCATGCCGAACGACACAAGCTGCACCGAGCATCACACCATCATCAACAACCGGGAATACACGCTACAGAGCCGAACCATGGAACAGGAAGACGGCCAACGCCACGAAGAGTACCGCGTCCTGCTCAATGGCCTGGAAATCAAATCATGGACGCGCGGCGATGTGATGCGCTACTTCGGCCTGCCCTGACCCCTCCCCTTCCGCGCACAAAGCGCGCAGAAACGAGAACGGCATCCGCAGATGCCGTTCGACAAGTCCCACCAAATCCTGAACATCACACCTTGGCCATGTTCGCGCGGCGCGCCAGGATCTTCTCGATCTTCTCTTTCAAGGTGACCGCATTGAAGGGCTTGACGATATAACCATCGGCGCCCGCTTGCGCGGCCACGACGATGTTTTCCTTCTTGGCCTCGGCCGTGATCATCAGCACCGGCAGATGCGCCAGCGAGGGCGTGGAGCGAATCTTCTTCAACAGGGCCAGACCATCCATGACCGGCATATTCCAGTCGGTCAACACAAAGGAGATCGGCACGGCACCAGCCTCCAGGATCTTCATGGCCGTAGAACCGTCATCGGCCTCCACCATCTTGGTGTATTCGAGTTCCTTGAGCAGGCCGCTGACAATACGACGCATCGTCGAAAAGTCGTCAACCACGAGGAAATACTGATCATCTGCCGCCATAGGAAAAATCGCTCAACCGTGAAATGGAAGTTGGACGGGCGTACCCGCAAAAAATTCGTCGCAAGTGTAAAGCATTTTGAGATGCCCTCGCGAAACATTTGCCCCATGCGCTGTCTTAAAACTCTATTTTCCTGACCAACATTGACCGAAAACAAAGGAGTAGCCGCCGCAGCAAGGCTGCCGCAGGGGTCGTCAACAGGGAAAGAGGAGGAAGGAAGAATCGCGCCAAAAAACAAAAAAGGAAGCCGCCAATGCGCTTCCTTTTGAATTTTTCTTCACTTTCTTCACCCAACCCGCCTATCCACCCAGGGAACAGAAGAATTGGTAGGCACGATTGGACTCGAACCAACGACCCCTACCATGTCAAGGTAGTGCTCTAACCAGCTGAGCTACGCGCCTATTGAAGAATGCAGATACCTTAAAACAAAAAAGGAAGCCGAGAACGCGCCTCCTTTTCATCACTTCGCTCCAACTCGACCATCCCGCACGGGAACCGGAAGAATTGGTAGGCACGATTGGACTCGAACCAACGACCCCTACCATGTCAAGGTAGTGCTCTAACCAGCTGAGCTACGCGCCTAACGAAGAAGCGAGAGTATAGGAGGCTTTTCAAAATTTGCCAAGGGGTAAATGATGAAAATGATGAAAAAGTAAAAATATTTACCGCATTTCACCAAGAAACCAGCCCCCTACCCTCCCGCTTATTGCTACGCATTGCCACTTATTGCCGCTTGGCCTCGATCACCCCCTTCACTTCGCGGATCACCGTCAAGGCCTTCTGCAACTGCTCGGTCGAACCGATCTCAGCGGTGAAAGCCATGCGCGCATGACCCTTCACGCTTTGCGTACTCACCCCGATCACATTGATCTTGTCGCGCAGGAAGATATCGGAGATATCGCGCAGCAAACCCTGGCGATCGCTGGCCAGCACGAAGATATCGACCGGATAGACGGTATCGCGCGCCGGTGCGCCCCAGGTGGTCTGAATCACCCGTTCGGGCGCGTGCGAGCTCATCTCGGCGAAGTTCTTGCAGTTCACGCGATGGATGGAAACGCCCTTGCCGCGCGTGACGAAGCCGGCGATCACATCCGGCGGCGCCGGCTTGCAGCAGCGCGCCAGTTGCGTCAGCAAGCCATCGGTGCCAACCACCAGCACGCCCGACTTGGCACCCTGCACGATGCTGGAGGCCCGGCTCTTGCGGGTGATCAGCGCTTCATCATCGATCTCGGGCTTCTTTTCCTGCCCTTCATGCAGGGCCTGTTCGACATGACGCAGGCTGAACTCTTCCTTGGCCAGCGACAGGCACAGATCATCCACCTTGGCAAAGCCCAGCTTCTGCGCCAGTTCTTCCAGGTTGACGGCGGTCTTGCCCTCGCGCTGCAAGGTCTTTTCCAGCAAGCCACGCCCCACCGACAGGGTTTCCTGCTGCTCGATGGCATTGAACCAGGCGCGGATCTTGGAGCGGGTACGCGAACTGGCTGCATAGTCAGGGCTCAACCAGTCGCGCGACGGCCCCACCCCAGGGCCGCTCTTGGCGGTGATGATCTCCACCGTCTGGCCATTCTTGAGCGTGGTATTCAACGGCACCATCACCCCATCCACACGCGCGCCACGGCAGCGGTGACCGACATCGCTGTGCAGGTGATAGGCAAAGTCGATGGGCGTGGCGCCGCTGGGCAATTCGATTACGCGCGCCTGGGGCGTGAGCACATAGATGCGTTCGTCCAGGGTGGCCGACTTGAGCTTTTGTACCCAGTCGCGCCGCACTTCTTCCTGGTCCACCACGGCGTCGGTGACTTCATTCTTCCAGGCCAGCAACTGGCGCAGCCAGGCGATCTTTTCGTCATATTTCTGCGCCGAGAAATTCGAGCCGCCGCTCTCCTTGTAGCGCCAGTGCGCCGCCACGCCGTATTCGGCGAAGTGATGCATCTCGTGCGTACGGATCTGCACTTCCAGCGCCCGGCCATCCTCGGCCATCACCACCGTGTGCAGCGACTGATAGCCGTTCTGCTTGGGGCGCGAGATATAGTCGTCGAACTCTTCTGGAATCGGCGTCCAGATGTTGTGCACGATGCCCAGCACCGCGTAACAGGTCTTCACATCATCGACGATGACACGGAAGGCGCGCACATCATAGAGCTCGGAAAAATCGATGGACTTGCCGCGCATCTTGTTCCAGATGCTGTAGATATGCTTGGGTCGCCCGCTGACCTCGGCGCGGATCTCCTGGGCCGCCATCTCGGCGCGCAGGCGTGCAATCGCATTGGCCACGAAGGCTTCGCGTTCCAGGCGCTTTTCTTCCAGCATCTTGGCGATGCGCTTGTAGGTCACCGGCTCCAGGAAGCGGAACGACAGATCTTCCAGCTCCCATTTCAGTTGCCAGATCCCCAGCCGGTTGGCCAGTGGTGCATAGAGCTCGAAGGTCTGGCGCGCATATTGCGCGCTGGCCTCGTTCTCCTGCTTGGTCTCGGCGAAGTAGCGCAGCGTGGCCACGCGCGAGGCCAGGCGCACCAGCACCGCGCGCATGTCGGTGGCCATGGCCAGCAGCATCTTGCGCAGGGTTTCCACCTGGGCGGCGGCCTGCTGGGCGGCGTTCTTGCCGCGCAGCACTTCCTGGTTCTGCGGCTGGAAACTGAGGCTGTGAAAGCGCATCAACTGGCGCACATTGCCCACCAGATCGGCGATCTCCTTGCCGAAGCGCTCTTCGAGCTTTTCGTCCAGCTCGGGATAGAGCATTTGGACCTCGAAGGCCAGCCCGGCGATGCGAGTGTCGGCATCCACGTTCAGGGCAGTCAGAACGGTGGCCACCGAGACCGCGAATTGCAGCGCATTCTGCCCGGACAGGATCTGCCTGTCGGCATACAGCGGTTCGAGTTCGGCCAGTGCCTGCTCGACCCGTGCTGCATCGTCAGGGCCGAGACCGGCAGTGATGGCCGCCAAGCCTTCGCCCTGGGTACTTGCTACCGAAACCATAAATACTTACTTCTGGGCCGCGACGATGATGATTTCCACCAGCAGTTCAGGACGGGCCAGCTTGGCTTCGACGGTGGCGCGCGGCGGCGCGTTGCCGGGCGCCACCCACTCATCCCAGACGGCATTCATGCCAGCAAAATCCTTCACATCGGACAGGAAGATCTGGCACGACAGGATCTTGGTCTTGTCGCTGCCGGCCTCGGCCAGCAAGCGGTCGATATGACCCAGCACTTCGCGGGTCTGGCCTTCGATATTCTGGGTGGCGTCTTCGGCGATCTGGCCGGCCAGGTAGACGGTACCGTTATGGATAGCGACTTCGGAGAGGCGCTTGCCGACGTGCAAACGTTGTACGGACATGACATTTCCTTCGAGGTAAAACCCGGCGACACAACCCGCCGGTGATGACAAAAATCTTCGAATTCAGGGCACAGGCAATGCTCAACCCAACAGGAACTGGCGCGCCACCTCGATCTGCGGCGCGTGCATGAAAGTGGGCGCATGACCCACGTCAGGCAGCTCCACCAGCTTGGCCTTGGGCCCGCGGCGGGTCATTTCCTGTGCCACTTCCGGCAGCAGCAGGTCGGACTGGGCGCCGCGCACCAGCAGCGTCGGGCAGCGGATGGCATCGTAGGCCGCCCACAGCATCTGCTCGGCCGCACTGGCCGCTTCCGGCGTGGTCAGCTTGAACGGCACGGCCAGGCCCAGGTCGTAATGGCGCACCCACTTGCCTTCTTCATTCTGGCGCAGCACGTCCTTGGCCAGCTTGTGCCATTCCTCATCGCTGTGATGACCGAAGCTGGCGGAAATGGTGCGAATGTACTGCGCCGCTTCCTCGAAGGTATCGAAGCGCACGTCCTGGCCGATGTACTCACCGATGCGCGCCAGCGCGGCACCGTTGATGGAAGGGCCGATATCGTTCAACACCAGGCGCCGGATCGGATTGCCCGGCAGCGAGGCCAGCCCCATGCCGATCAGACCGCCCATGGAGGTACCGAACCAGTCGACGATCTCGGCATCGGCGCGCGCCAGCAGGGTTACCATATCGGCCACGTATTGCGGCACGGTGTAGAACTGCGGATTGGCCAGACGCCCGGAGCGCCCGCGCCCGACCACGTCCGGGCAGATCACCCGATAGGTATCGCACAGCTCGCGCGCCATGCGGTCGAAATCGTCGGAGACCCGCGTGACGCCATGCACGCACACCAGCACATTGGGATTGCGGGCATCGCCCCACTCCTTGTAGGCCATGGTATGCAGCCCGGCGGGCGAGATGCACTGCACTGTCTTGACTACGGCTTCAGTCATGGTCACGGCTTTCCAGATGAAAGAAGTCGTCATTCTACTATCTCAAGAGAGCTTGTCGGCCGGAAATGGCGCTCTGACAAGAGCGAAAACCCGCTGGAGCGGGCAGGCAAAAGGCGGGCAAGAGAAATCCGATGTTTTCCTCAGGAAAAAACGACTGACGACGCATCAGTGGCTGCTATAATGCCTGCCTTTTCCGGCGGGCATCGCCGGCATCCCTCATGCCTGAGTGGTGAAATTGGTAGACACAGCGGACTTAAAATCCGCCGCTTACCCGGAAGGGGGCGTGCCGGTTCGACCCCGGCCTCAGGCACCACAGCGACAGCAAAACAGTGGCTTAGTGGACACCCTAACCTTCTGCACTTATTTGGTGGCGCACCGGTTGCAGCTGGAATGCGCCCCAAGCCCCCGGCAGGCTGCAGTACCGGATCCGTAGTACTGCCGCTAAATGCCATGCTCCCCCAAAAATCAAAGGGCATAACAGAGCCGCGGGATATCAAACTGTGACTACTTTTGGTACGTGCCCGTCTGCATATGTCTACGACATGTCCACTAGGACATCGCCTAGTGATCAGGTTTTACTTGATGTGCCCAGCCGCTTGGTTTGGATAAGTCCATTACATCCGCACCTTTATACTGGATAAAATTACAGTATCATTTCTTATCACTCACTGGAAACTACCAAGTAAGGTTACCCAAAAGTCGAGAAAGGCAACTATGTTTGCTCTACGCGATTGCTACTTATAGTCTGTCGATATAAAGTCATCTTGCGGGATAAGTTGCCGGGCATGAATAGCCTTTCAAATCCTGAATCAGCCTTAGGCGAAATTATCCGCCGAGAACGGGCGGCAAGATCTATGTCACAAGAACAACTAGCGTTTGAGTCCGACCTTCATAGAACCTATATCGGATCAGTTGAGCGAGGTGAAAGAAATATTTCGCTGAGAAATATCGTTGCAATTGCAAAAGCATTGCACGTCAGCGCGTCGTACTTGTTAGCAGAAGCAAAACTGTAATAGGAAAGATAGGGAGTAATCTTTGAAACGATTTGACGGCTTGGGAATGCAGTCATGTGGATATCTGGATAATTCACGCGACACGATTGCCGAAACAGCGAAAAACATTGGCTACAAAGCTATTGAATCCTTTTGCGGTCCAGGAGGAATGAGTCTAGGGCTGAGCTGGGCAGGTTTCGATGTCGCAGTCTCATTTGATGTTGATGCTCCATCAGTAGCCACCCACAACAGAAACCTCCCCGGCCATTGTTTTGTTGGGGATGCGAGAAAAGTCACAGGCAAAGAGCTAATGCACCTTGCCGGAGTAAAGCCCGGTGAACTCGCGTTGTTCGCTGGTGGGCCACCTTGCCAAGGATTTTCAAAACAGCGCAGAGGTGGACATTTAGGCGATGAACGGAACGACCTCGTTCTGGATTACATTCGCCTCGTTGAAGAAATTAAACCAAGGTTTTTGTTGTTTGAGAACGTAGCCATATTTGGTCAACTTCGAGGCAAACGCTATTTAGCTGAGATGCAGGAACGCCTGTCGAACTATCATTTGGTTCCCCATTTTTACAATGCTGCTGACTATGGGTTGCCGCAAACCCGAGAACGATTCATCGTAGTAGGCGAACGCCGAGATCAAGAGGGAGACTTTTCAATACCGCTTCGAACAGTAGCAAAGTGGCGCACCGTTGGAGAAGTCCTCAGCGACTTACCTGAGCCGCCACTTGACTATTCTGTACACCCACTTTTTGCAAATCATCAACGAGCAAAAGTAACTGCAATCAACATTGAGCGCTTCAGCCACGTTCCTCAAGGAGGGGGGTGGCGCAATATCCCTGAGCATTTAAGACTACCTTGCCATCAAGGCGTAGATCCTTCTTCTGGTGGCTGGCCCGATGTATATGGTCGCCTACGTTTTGACGGTCAGTGCCCAACAATCACGGGTGGCTTCGACAGCTTCACCAGAGGCAGATATGGGCATCCGACTCAAGATAGGCCAATTACGCCGCGAGAAGCTGCAAGAATGCAGGGTTTTCCCGACTCCTTTGTTTTTGAAGGAAACCGTGGAGACGTCCGCTCTCAAATTGGAAATGTAGTTCCACCGCCTCTCGCAGAAGCGGTTGGAATTGAGGTTTTGCGTGCTTTACTCATCTCGGACGGTTACCTAAGCCCTGATATGAAGATACACACAACGGCTAGACAGACGGAGCTCGATTTAGTTGAGTAACGATCGCCGCCAAGCCAGAGGTTAATAACGCCCCAAGGGATTGGACTGGAACGACCTCACGCCTACCAAGGGTCATGTAGCGCTCCGGCGGATCTAGGTAATAGATACCGCCGATTCTTGCTAAATGCCTTTGGAAAAGTGCAATAGTTCCTGGCACACATATTTCGTTTACTCTGCGATCCTTATCCGATCTTTGCGTTTCGCTTACGCACATTAGCAAAGAGATATATCTCCCTGCGCCAAACACACTATCTAATATTCGTTGATGTGCGAAAGGCTGGACAATACGCTCCCTGGTAGTGATTTTTGCTGGAATAACGATCCCTTTTCCATCGAAATCAAAAACAATATCTGTCGCCACTTGCGATATGTCGGACCGTTTTCCCTCTTCCGCCTCTTCCTCCGCACCTACTCCTTCGTCACTAAGCACAGCATCAATTTCATTATCCAAAGATAGTTCTTCTTCTGTCACCTCCAGGCTCTGCGCGATATCGCTTACCGCTGCAACGGATTGAGCTACTTCCGTTGGGAGCGGAATGTGTTTTGTTCGCCGTGTAGCGTCGGGCAGTATTAGTCCAATCAGTGTTCCAAGTACTACTTCAAAATAAGTGCCCGGTGTTTTCCGACTTTTTGGTTTCCAAATATCGATACAGACGCAAAATGACACAACGGCGTTGTAAACCGTTTTAGTTACCTGCTCCTCTGGCAGAGTGAAGCACTTCTCTTCTCGGTTCGCAGATTGAAGTAGTTGATCCCAAAGGGATGAAAACTCATCTTCAGTGATTATTTGATTGGTTAGAAATGGACGAGACTTATTCCTCCCGACGTAAAATATCGTGTATCTCTTGCCCAATGGACCGCCCCACTCCATCTTCCTAGCGGTTCTCATATGTCGAATACATGCAAGGACAATCGCCTTTATGTCATCGCGCGGATCCTGATATGCATCATATTTTTTCTTAGCCCTTTTGAAATGCTCCAGCAGTTCTTCCACTAGTGTTCCTTGAGTGATATAACCCCGGGGATTGAAATGCCGTGCTTTACTTTTCACCACAGACTTTAAGTAGCATTTTTACAAACACTACCAAGCTATTTCGCATAAAGCGCACTGACGTAGTACCAAATAAGTCATGCTCTATGCCATCTACGTCCACAAGGACGCCCACAGTGCCTATGGCGCCACCTTCCCCGATTTCCCCGGCTGCTTTGCCGGAGCGGACGAACTGCAACTCCTGCCCGCAGCCGCGCAGGAAGCAGTGGAGGCGCATTTTCACGGGGAGGCCGAGCCCATCCCTAGCCCGAGCGCCCCTGAAGACTGGGCCGACGATGAACACTTCCAGGGTGGTTATTGGATGCTGGTGGAAATCGATCTGTCGCGCGTCAACGCCAAGGCGGTACGGCTCAACGTCAGTCTGCCGCAGGGCCTGGTGACGCGCATCGATGCCGTGGCACAGGCACGACGCATGTCGCGCTCGGCCTTCCTGGCCCTGGCGGCCGAGCACGAAATGCAGGCCGGGAGCCGTCGATAGCAAATAGGTGGGACTCGAAACGGGGGGAGTGAGCAGTCACCAGGTCACTCGCCCGGTGCTACAAAGACAAAGGCAAGACCAGACTCAACGCTTGAGCAACTCCAGCGCATCCTCGGCCACACTACGCAGATTGGTGATGGTGGCATTGAGATCAGCCAGTTCGGCTGCAGTGGGCGGCTGATCCATGCCGTTCTTGACCAGCGAAGCCTTGATGATCGTCGCGGCCATCTGCCACGCAGCCCGGTTGTGCGCGTCAACCAGTTCCTTCTGGATACGCTCCAATTCCGCTTTCTGATTTTTGTCCATTATCGTTAACGAGGCCGTATGCGAATTTGCTCAGCTTGCTGCGCAGATTCATGATCGTCCCGATGGAAGACCACTCCCTAGAAGCGCCTAACAATACTTTCAGTCAAGCAATTCCACAAGTGATTTTATCTTCCCTCGACTGACTTGCAAGCTTCTTCACTTCCGCTCTTGGCAGATGGTAAGGCTTCTGTTACCGATCTTTACCAACTGTGCAAACCCTGATGCGGGTGAATCCTTTACAATTCACGCCACCGTTTTCTGTCGCTGGAGATCCGCCGCATGTCGCGCTCGCGTTTTTCTGTTCCGTTCTACCTCGCCGCCGCTGTTTGTCTGGGCCTGTCCGCCTGCTCCACCGGCAAACCCGCTTTCTATCACCAGGAAGAATTCAGCGATACCAGCGCCTTCTCACGTAGCTTCCCCGGCAGCGAAAAAGCGGTCTGCGAAGCGGCGCGGCGCGCCTTGCTGGGCCAGGGCTATGTCATCAGCAAATCGACCGACAATACCCTGGATGGCAACAAGAGCTTCCAGCCGGCCAGCGACAAGCACATGGAAATCGCCTTCCACGTAGTCTGCGCCTCCAACGGCAATGGCAAGAGCTCGACCATGTTCGCCAGTGCCACCCAGGATGGCTACGGCATCAAGAAGAGCAACAGCTCGGCCAGCCTGGGCGTGAGCGTGCTGGGCTCGGTCTCGATGCCCTTTGCCGCCAGCGATGATTCGATGGTGCGCGTCTCCAGCGAAACCATACGCTCGCCCGATTTCTATGACCGCTTCTTCGGCGCCGCCGAGCGCTACCTGCTGGTCGATGTCGATGATGACACGGCACCGGCCAAGAAATAAGCGGAGAGGCAGAGTTCAGAAGTCAGAACTCTGACATATAGACCTCAGAGCTCTGAACTGAGATACAACAATGGCGGCCGCAGCCGCCATTTTTTTCATCCCGACAAGACAACATCAACCGGTTCAACGTCCCCAGTAATAGCCTGGCGGCGGTGGCGGCGGACGATGCCAGTGGCGGTGGTGGCCGCGATAATAGTAATCACGCTCCACGTACACCGGGGCCGGATTGACGTAGTAGACCGGAGCCGGACGCACATACACCGGCGGCGGAGGCGGCGGCGCATAGATCGGGGCCGGTTGCACATAGACGGGCGGGGGCGCCACGTAAGCACCCGGCACGCCGATGTTCACACCGATGGAGACATGCCCGGCCATGGCCGGTGCTGCCCACAGGCCGGCGCAGGCGGCGAAGACGGTCATGCCGGCAATCATGGGAATGGACTTGTTCACGATAGCTCCTCGTTGTTCTGACGTATTTCTGCAATGCGTAGCGTGACTATATGCCCAGCAAGCTGACAACTCTAGGCAAAAGCCGTAAGGGTTGTAAGCAAATGCTTCACCAATGTTAATCAAAATGTGAAGAAAATTACCCGTCGGCACCAGCCTCGCCCCGGCCCGCCTCACTCCTGCTTCAGGCCGCGTTCAGGCTGCGAGCTGCGCGCACCTCCGCCAGCTTGGCCACGGTGCTGGCGCAAGCCTGTGCCGCCTCACGTCCCTTGACCAGGAAATGCGCGTGGAAGTAGTCGTGATGTTCGCTATGGGCATGGAAGTGATGCGGCGTCAGCACGGCCGAGAAGACCGGCACTTCGGTCTCCAGCTGCACTTGCATGAGCGCCGAGATGACCGATTGCGCCACGAAGTCATGGCGATAGATGCCGCCATCGACCACCAGGCCGCTGGCGACGACGCCGGCATACTTGCCGGTCTTGGCCAGCACCTTGGCGTGCAGGGGGATTTCGAAGGCGCCCGGCAGCTCGAAGAAATCGATGCTGGACGCGGGCCAGCCCAGCTTGGCCATTTCTTCGGTGAAACCGATACGGCACTGGTCGACGATATCCTTGTGCCAGCTGGCCTGGACGAAGGCGATACGTTGCGCGTGGTGGGAAGGAACGGCAGACAGATGCGTTTGCGACATGGTTCAGGACTCCTGTTCGATGAATAAACAGGGCGTGGGAATGCACGGCCGTGCGCGCACTGCCACAGCAGCAGCAGGTGCGCGACACCGGACATCCCGTTCTCTTTCATCCGGACTATGACCGTCGGCCCTGGAATCACACCAGGTCTGCTGACCCCGATCTGCACACTGGCAGGCCGGGCGCTCGCGGGCTACAGACGACGTCGGGCGACGCCGTTTGATTACCGCCGGTGGGGAGTTACACCCCGCCCCGAGAACTTGTTGCCGCGCAGCGAAGCCCTGCTCCGCTGCGACAGCAGCCGCGACTGTAGCACGGCAAGAAAAATGCTGCAGGCCGCCAGCTCAGTTGGCCTGCTCCACCATCTCCAACATGCCGCGGGCAATCTCGCGCTCGCCCATGATGACGCGCTGGGCGCCATGCTTTTCCAAGTGCTCGATCTCGGCATCGGAATGGGCGCGGGCCACCACCTTCAGGCCGGCATTGAGTTCCAGGGCATTTTCGATCACCTGCCCGGCCTCGAACACTTCAGGGATCGCCACCAGCAGCCAGCGCGCCCGCTCCACCGCTGCCGCCTTCAGCAATTCGCTCTGGGCGGCATTGCCATAGAGCGCCGGCACCCCATCCTGGCGCAAGGCATCCAGGTTCTCGCGTTGCGCCTCGATCACCACGAAGGGCTTGCCCTGAGCGCGCAACTGTTCGCCGATGCCGCGCCCGACACGGCCATAGCCGACCAGCACCACGTGATCCTGCAGCGCGACCGTGGGCGGCACGTCGCTCACATCGGCCGGCTTGGGCTGGCGTGCTTCATAACGGTCCAACAGCGAGAACAGCAGCGGATTGAGGAGGATGGACAGGATCGCCCCGCCCAGGATCAGGTCGCGCGCCATCGGCGAGAGCAGGTCCAGCGACAGGCCGAGTGTAGCCAGGATGAAGGAAAATTCCCCGATCTGGGCCAGGCTGGCCGAAATCGTCAGCGCAGTGCTATTGGGGTGACCAAATGCGCGCACGATCAACCACGCTGCCAGCGACTTGCCGACCACGATGATCAAGACGGTCGCCAGCACCAGCAACGGTTCACGCAAGACGATGGAAGGATCGAACAGCATCCCCACCGAGACGAAGAACAGCACCGAGAACGCGTCGCGCAGGGGCAGCGATTCCTCGGCGGCGCGGTGGCTCAACTCGGATTCGGAGAGGATCATGCCGGCAAAGAAGGCGCCCAGCGCGAACGAGACCCCGAACACATAGGCCGAGCCCAGTGCAAAGCCCAGCGCGATGGCCAGCACCGCCAGGCGGAACAGTTCGCGCGAGCCGGTATCGGCAATGCGCTCCAGGATCCAGGGAATGACGCGGCGCCCGACGATCAACATCACGGCCACGAAGGCCACCACCTTGCCCAGCGTCAGGCCCAGGGTCAGCAGCACGGCACTGCCGCTCAAGGCTTCGCCCTTGCCGCCGAGGATGCCCGAGAGCGCCGGGATCAACACCAGCGCCAGCACCATGGCGATGTCCTCGACGATGAGCCAGCCCACGGCGATGCGGCCGCGCTGGGTTTCCACCAGGCGACGCTCCTGCAGTGCCTTGAGCAACACCACGGTGCTGGCCACGGACAGCGCCAGGCCGAACAGGAAGCCCTCGCCGAACGGCCAGCCCAGCATCCAGCCCAGGCCCATGCCGAGCAAGGTGGCAATGGCGATCTGGGCGACTGCGCCGGGAATGGCGATGTTCTTGACCGATAGCAAGTCCTTGAGCGAAAAGTGCAGACCGACGCCGAACATCAGCAGGATCACCCCGATCTCGGCCAGTTCCTGGGCCAGGTCGGCATCGCCCACGAAGCCGGGTGTAAAGGGACCGATGGCAATGCCAGCGACCAGGTAGCCGATCAAGGGCGGCATTTTGAGACGATGGGCCAGGGTACCGAAGATGAAGGCCAGTACCAGGCCGGCGACAATGGTGGCGATCAAGGGGGTGTGATGAGGCATCAGTCAGGCGTCCTTTCTGGAGTGGATGAATTGAGTGGAGATGACTGGAAACGACCTCGATGCGGCCCGCACAGACTAACACGGGGCCGCACTTGGTCAGCCGGAACGACAGCAACGACCTCCGCAGGCGGTGCTTGGCGTGACACCGCCTGCGGACGGATCATCAGGTCAGCGCATCAACGCGCCGACTGCAACGCGGCGATGCGCGACTCCAGCGGCGGATGGCTGGAGAACAGGCCCAGCCAGGACTGGCGCCCGGAGATACCGGAAGCTTGCAGATTCTGCGGCAAGCCATCCGCTTGCAGGCCACCCAGGCGACGCAGGGCATTGATCATGGGCGTCCTGGAACCCATCAGCGAGGCCGCGCCGGCATCGGCGCGATATTCACGCTGGCGCGAGAAGTACATGACGATGATGCTAGCCAGGATGCCGAAGACGATTTCGCAGACGAACACGGTCGCCATGTAGGCGATGCCGGGGCCGGAATTCTCTTCGTTGTTACGACGCAGGAAGGAATCCACGAAGTAGCCGACGATGCGCGCAAAGAACATCACGAAGGTATTGACCACACCCTGGATCAGGGTCAGCGTGACCATGTCGCCATTGGCGATGTGGGCCACTTCGTGGGCCAGCACGGCCTCCACTTCGTCCTTGGTCATGCTCTGCAACAGACCGGTGGACACCGCCACCAGCGAATTGTTCTTGCTGGCGCCGGTAGCAAAGGCGTTGGGCTCGCCGTCATAGACCGCCACTTCCGGCATGGGCAACTGGGCGCGTGCGGCCAGGGTCTGCACGGTCTGCAGCAGCCACAGTTCGGTGGAATTCTGCGGTTGCTCGATCACCCGCGCGCCGGTGGACCACTTGGCGATGGTCTTGGACATGAACAGCGAGATGAAGGAACCACCAAAGCCCATCAGGCCACAGAACACCAGCAACATGCCCAGGTTCAGGCCATTGGCGGTAAGGTAGCGGTTCACGCCGAGCAGGCTGGCGGTGAAGCTCAAGACCAGCATCACGGCCAGGTTGGTAACGAGGAACAGAACAATGCGTTTCATGGTTTTTCCTGTAGAAGGATCCGAAGTCCGTGCGGACCAGCCAGCACGGCGGACAAGACATAGGTCAGAGCAATCAGGGAAAGGAAGCGGCCAGTGCCCCAACCTCAGATATCAGACATCTGTGATCTGAGTTCAGAGATCAGAGATCAGAGCGCGCAGCAAGGCAACCACCCGCCGCGCGGGCCGCTCAAGCCAATGGCGGAGGACGCAACTGGTCGCGCAGGTAAGACGACCAGTTCAAGCTTGCCGTCAAGGCGTGGGGAAACGGATACCAGTGCAGTCCGAGCGTGGCGATGGCAGTGGGCAAGCCAGGCTCTTCCAGCTCGCCCTGGGCGCTGGGCTGGTCGTCGTCCTGGTTCGTGCCCGGCATGTCGCTGCCGGCCTGTAGGGCGTCATGCGCCTGGGCGTGCAGCCCCTGTTCTGCCGCGGCAAGGGCGTGGCAGGCTGACTGCGCCGGCTGAGCCAGCTCGGCCTGCCAGGCTGAGTGGACTTCCAAGCCCTGCTGCAATTGCTCGCGCAGCCGTGACTCGCCCGTGGCTGCCAGCAATTGCAGCGGGATCAGGAAAGTCAACAGCAGAAGCAGCAGTCGGCGCATCAAATCCTGTCGGCGTGAAAAAACAAACGGAAAAATGAAATCAGTGAGACAAACCCGACCATGTCAGCATTTTGTCAGTAGCTTCGGCCCGGCATTATACGCAAAATCGGTGCCACGCCACGCCCACTGCTGCTCCCCGGAAAGCAGACCGTGCGGCAAGTTATCCACAAAAGCTGTGAACAAGCCTGTTGATAAACGCTCTGACCGTTTCTGACATGCTTGCTCAGCAAGGGTTTCCAATAAATTGCCCTTGTTTTGGACAAAACTGACAAAATTTCCTTCATGCATTGTGATTTGGCAATGAAGGATAAAGTGAGCAAACCCTCAATCGATGGCCACCACCTTGTTGCGTCCGCCCAGCTTGGCGCGGTACAGGGCGGCGTCGGCTGCGGCCATGAGCAAGCGGCCATCCTCATCCTCTTGCACGACACGGGTGCACACGCCCACGCTGATGGTGACGCGATGCTCGACCAAAGATTTGGCGTGCGGCTCATCGAGTTGGTAGACCGCCTGGCGCAGGGCCTGGCCGAGCTCGGCCGCCTGCTCGTGCGTAAGGTCTTGCATGAGCAGGATGAATTCCTCCCCGCCATAGCGCGCCAACAGGTCACCCGGCTGGCGCAACTGGCCACGTAGGGCCGCAGCCACGCCCTTGAGCACATGGTCGCCGGCGCCGTGGCCGTAATGGTCGTTGTACTGCTTGAAGAAATCCACGTCGATCATGAACAGCGACAGCGTCCCAGCCTGCTCGCGTGCACGCTGCAAGGCTTGCGCATAGTGTTCATCGAAATGGCGTCGGTTATGGATGCCGGTCAAGCCATCGGTGCCGGCCTGGCGCTTGAGCGCTTCGGAATGCGAGCGCAGCATCTTTTCGCGGCGCACCGAGTTGCTGGCATCGCTGATCTGGATCAGGCACAGGCGCTCGCCATCGTGGTTGTCGATGGGCGTGAGCACCACCGACTGCACCATGCGCGCAGCCGCCATATCGCTGCCCGCCACCGGCTCCAGGTACAGCGGCAGCGGCGAGCGGTGCAAGGCGCTGGAGAGCACGGCCGGCAAGCCGTAGCCGAGGGTGTTGTCGAGCGCACGCAGCAGTGCCGGCGAGAGCGGCTCGGCAAACAGGCTGGTCAGGCGCGCCTGGAGTGCCTGCTGCGCCGGCACCCCGCTATAGCGGGCCACCCAGGCGTTCCAGAGCAGCACGGTCCAGTCCATGTCCAGCATGATGAGACCACCGTTGAGATGGTCATAGACATCCTCTGCGCGAAAACGCAGCCCTCCCCCACTGCCGATACCCGTCATGCCAGTCCGATCTTGCCCAAGTAGCGCCGCACATGTTCCACCAGCGCGTGCAGCGAGCCGGAACTGAGCAGGAAGATCAAGTGGCCATCGGTCTGGTGTTTCTCGATGACCAGATCGATATGCAAGACCAGCACGTAGCTGTCGCCGCTCTGGCGGGTGGCCAGGCGCGAGGATATATCCTCGGGCGTGGACACCAGGTACTGCGGCAGGGAGCTGTTGAGGGTGATTTCCAGCATATCGGCCATGGCCGACAGGCAGGCGTTGAGGATGATGTTGCCCAGTTCGCACATGGCTTCGCGCTCGAACTCGGCCAGTTCTTCCAGGCTCATGGTCGAGCCCATCATGTCGCGCACGATGGCCAGCGCCCGCTCTTCGGTAAACAGCAGCACCGCCTCGGCCTCGAAGGGTCCGCCGAAATTCTGGCTCACGGTGGCAAAGCGACCGGGTGCGCGCGGCAGCACTTGTTCGTTGATGGCGTCGGTGCGCAGCACTTCCACCGAGGGTACGGTCAGGCGTACTTCATCGCCCACGATTTCAGACAGGCTTTGCGCCGCACGCCCGGCGCCGACGTTGAAGATCTCGGTCAGGGCATCGCGCTCGATGTCATTGAAGATGCTCACCACTCGCCCCGAAAATGGCGCAGAGCCTGGGCGATCGATTTTTCGGTGACTGGCTTGGCGACGAACACGGCACCCAGTTGCTGGGCGCGGGTCTGCACGGCTTCCTGGACGTTGGCCGAGAAGATGGCGATACGCACCGCAGGATGCGACTGCAGGATCTGTGCGGCGGCATCGGTGCCCAGCATACCGGGCATGTTGATATCCATCGTGCAGAAGTCCGGCGCGCCTTGCTGCACCTGCCGGATCGCCTCCTCGCCATTGGCCGCTTCACTGACTTGCCAATCTGGATGCACCGCCAGTACGTGGGCCTTGATGACCATGCGCGAGACCTTGCTGTCATCGACGATGAGGAGGGTCTTGCCGGGTTCCTTGCTTGACATCTTTTATCACCTTGACCATCAAAAAACTGAAAAATGCTGACATCTTGTCGCATATTCCAAGATGATAAATTAAAAATAATTTATATCGTATGCGTAATTCCTTATGTGAACTAATCCGCATCATTGAAAGCGCAAAAAAACGCAAAAACCGGCCCGCGCAACGACGCGGACCGGCCGGTTTTCCAGAATTTGCGCAGAAGCCATTGCACACAAGAAACTTCATGCTTCAACAGCAGCGCCCCACCCGCCCCTTGCCGCCATAGCGGGCTTCCTGACGTTCGCGGAAGAATTCTTCATACGTCATCACAGGCAGCTCAGGGTGGGCCTGTTTCATATGGGCCACGTAGGTATCGTATTCGGGCATCCCGACCATCAGGTTCAGGGTGCGCCCGACCTAGCGCCGCCAGGCCAGCGTCGATGTAGTCATTGAAGATCACCTGACGCATCTGTTCGATCGACTTGGCCGGGGCCAGCAGCTTGCCCTCATCCAGCGCCGCCTGGTACTTGCGGGCATGGGCCAGGAAGCCCACGCGCGCATTGGCATCGAACACCTTTTGCCAACCGGCGCTCAGGGTGCAGATCAAGAGCCAGGTGGTCGGTACCACCGTGACCCAGGCAAAGCGGTCACGCTTCATCTTGAACAGCACGCAGGTGGCCAGGATCAGGGCGATACCGGCCAGCATCTGGTTGGAGATGCCAAACAGCGGCCACAAGGTATTGATGCCGCCCAGCGGATCGACCACGCCCTGGTACAGGAAGTAACCCCAGCCGGCTACGCACAAGTCGGTCGCCGTCAGGCTGGCGGCCCAGGAGTAGGTGCGCTTCATCGGCGGGATAAAGGCGCCCAGCAGGTCTTGCAGCATGAAGCGACCCGCACGGGTACCGGCATCCACGGCGGTGAGGATGAAGAGCGCCTCGAACAGGATCGCGAAGTGATACCAGAAGGCCATCATCGCCTCGCCGGTCACGCCGGAGAGGATCTGCGCCATGCCCACGGCCAGCGTGGGGGCGCCACCGGCACGCGAGATGATGGTGTGTTCGCCCACGGCCTGGGCGGTGTGGGTGAGCATCTCCGGGGTGATATGGAAGCCCCATTGCGAGATCACCTGCGCCACGTTCTCGGGCGTGGTGCCGATCAGCGCGGCCGGGCTGTTCATGGCGAAGTAGATGCCGGGTTCGATGCAGGAGGCCGCGATCAGGGCCATGATGGCCACGAAGGATTCCATGAGCATGGCACCATAGCCGATGAAGCGCGCGTGCTGTTCGTTTTCCAGCAGCTTGGGCGTGGTGCCCGAGGAAATGAGGGCATGGAAACCCGAGACCGCACCGCAGGCAATGGTGATGAACAGGAACGGGAACAGCGAGCCCGACCACACCGGACCGCTGCCGTCGATGAAGCGGGTCACGGCGTGCATCTTCAGATGCGGGGCAATGAAGATGATGCCCAACGCCAGGGCGGCGATGGTGCCGATCTTGAGGAAGGTCGACAGGTAGTCACGCGGGGCCAGCAGCAGCCACACCGGTAGCACCGAGGCGACGAAGCCATAGCCGATCAGCATCCAGGTCAGTTGCTTGCCGTTGAAGCTGAACAATTGGCCCAGCACCGCGTGTTCCTGCACATACTGGCCACCGACGATGGCCAGCATCAGCAGCACGAAACCGATCCACGACACTTCACCGATGCGGCCCGGACGCAGGTAGCGCGAATAGACGCCCATGAAGAGCGCAATGGGAATGGTCGCGGCCACCGTGAAGGTCCCCCAGGGCGACTCCGCCAGGGCCTTGACCACGATCAGCGCCAGCACCGCCAGGATGATGACCATGATCATGAAGGCGCCGAAGAGCGCAATCACGCCCGGCACCTGGCCCAGTTCGGACTTGATCAGGTCGCCCAGCGAGCGGCCGTCGCGGCGGGTAGAGATGAACAGCACCATGAAGTCCTGCACCGCACCGGCAAACACCACCCCGGCCAGGATCCACAACATGCCCGGCAGGTAGCCCATCTGCGCGGCCAGCACCGGGCCTACCAGCGGACCGGCACCGGCGATGGCGGCGAAGTGGTGGCCGAAGAGCACGTATTTGTTGGTCGGGACGTAGTCCAGGCCATCATTGAATTTGTAGGCCGGCGTCATGCGCTGACCATCCAGGCCCAGCACGCGCTGGGCGATGAACTTGCTGTAGAAGCGATAGGCGATCAGGTAGACGTAGACCGACGCTACCACCAGCCACACGGCATTAATCGATTCGCCGCGCTGGGGCTGGGTGATCGGCACCGGGATCTACCTGGATGACGTGGAGGCGGCGCTGGCCCAGGTGGACCACCAGAATTCCGGCTACCTGCACCAGACCATGCTGCTGATTGCGGCCATCGCCCTGGCCAGTGCACTGGCCGTGGGCCTGGCCGGCTTGCTGCTGAACCTGAGCGAGCATCGGGTCGCCGATGCCAAACTGCGCCAGTTGGCCCAGCGCGTGGTGCACTCGCAGGAAGAAGAACGGGCGCGTCTGTCACGTGATCTGCACGATGGCATCAGCCAGTGGCTGGTCTCCATCAAGCTGCAGATCGAAGCCGCGCTGGAACGCCTGCGCGGCACGCCCGAACAGGCTGCGCAAGCGCGGTCGGGCTTCGAGAAAACCGCCACCCAGATCAATGGCGTGCTGGCCGAAGTGCGCCGCATCTCGCACGATCTGCGCCCGGCCCTGTTGGACGACCTCGGCCTGGCAGCGGCCTTGGAGCATCTGTGCAGCGAATGGCGTGACAGTGCCGGCAGCGGTGCCGGTAACACGGCTGCGGCCACGCAGATCGTCTTCGAAAGCGAGGGCAAGCTCGGTGACGGTACGCCCCTGCCCGAGGTGGTCAACACGGTGCTCTTTCGGGTAGCGCAAGAAGCGCTCACCAACATCGCCCGTCATGCCGGCGCCAGCCAGATCCGTATGCGCCTCTATGGCGGCTCCACCCTGCTGATGCTGCAGGTCCAGGACAATGGCTGCGGCTTCGACCTCGGCCGGGTCGACGATCACTCGCGCAACGGCATCGGCCTGCGCAACATGCGTGAGCGCATGGAAGCGGTGGGCGGCGAACTGGCCATCGATTCCTCGGCCGCCGGCACCCGCATCAGCGCCATCATTGCCCGTTCCTCCCTCTTGCAGCCACCTCATGTCTGACGCCCTCCCCCTGCCCGAGCCGACCCGCATCATGCTCATCGACGATCATCCCCTGGTACGCGACGGCCTGCGCGCGCGACTGGAAACCGTGCCCGGCCTGCAAGTGGTGGCCGAGGCTGGCGTTGAGCGTGCGCACGGTGGAAACCCATCGCCTCAACATCAAGCGCAAGCTCAACATCGATGGCCAGGCGGAATTGATCAAGTTTGCAGTGGAATCGCGCGGTGCGGGCACTTGATGCTTAACGCTGCTGGGCCATGGAGAGGTCCAGCGGCAGCACCTGGGCGTAGGGAATCTCCTGGCGCTGGGCGACGGCGCGCAAGGCGATGTCGTCAAATATCTGAGGAGTAGAGGCAGGCGCGCTCCCCTGCGCTGCGCGCCATGCCGCACAAGCCTGCAACATGCGGATCGAGCCGGCATGACAGATCACGATGGCGCCGGGCGCCGGCTGGGCGAGCAGGCTGGCAAACGCCTGCCACATGCGCTGCGCCACCGCCAGCAGGGTCTCGCCGCCACCCGGCGCATGGTGCAGCAGGTCGGCATTCCAAGCTTCGACCTCGGCCCAAGGGATGTCATCCCAGGGGCGCAATTCCCAGTTGCCGAAATCCATTTCCTGCAAGCGCGGTTCCAGCGCGGGCGCCGGCCACGACAATTGCTCGACCAGGGCCTGGGCCAGATCGGCGCAGCGCCGCAGCGGGCTGCTGACCATCGCCAGGCCGGGCGGCAAAGCTTGCAGTGCGGGCAGCAATTGCGTTACGCACTGCGCCAGCATGGCGGGCGCCACGGCGATGTCGCTGCGGCCATAGCAGGTGTGCTTGTCCAGCAGCGGCTGCGGATGGCGGATCAGGTAGAGCTGCATGGATTCAATGAGGCCACCAGCCCGGCAGCGTCGCCAGCGCCCCCAGGTAGAAAGCGGCCTCGCTCAATTGCTGGACCGCGCCCAGGCCGTCGCCGGTATAACCACCCAACCGTCGCTGCAAACGCCGCGCCAGCCAGACCGTGGCCAGCACGGCCAGCACGATACCGGCGACGATGCGCTGCCAGGCCATCATCCCCAGCGCAATCACACCGATCACCGGCAGCGCGGCACAGACCAGGGCCAGCAGAAATTCGCCATGCCCCATGTGCTGCGCCAGCGGCTTGGCCTTGCCCTCTTGGCGCACGTAGTCCATGCGCCAGATCAGGCAGGTGGCCAGCCAGCGCGACAAGGGATGGGCCATGCCCAGTGCCGCCAGCACCTGCAGGGGCAGCAGCGCATTGAGCGCAGCCACCTTGATGGCCAGCAGCAGCATGATGCCCAGCACGCCATAGCTGCCCAGACGCGAATCGCGCATGATCTCCAAGGCCCGCTCGCGGCTGACCGCCCCACCCAGGCCATCACAGACATCGGCAAAGCCATCTTCGTGGAAGGCACCGGTGAGCCAGATGCCCACTGCGGTCGAGAGCAGCACGGCCAGCGTGTGCGGCCAGAACTGCACGGCCAGCAGGTAGACCAGGGCGCAGACCCAGGCCACGATCCAGCCCACCAGCGGAAAGTAACGCGTGCAGCGCTGCAGCCAGTCGTTCTGGAAGCCGACCCAGCGCGGGATCGGCAGTCGTGTGAAGAATTGCACCGCGATAAAGAACAAACGCAGCTGGTACAGCACTCCCTGGCGGGATGGCGCGGGGCGAGTGAAGTTTTCTTCAACCATGCTGCTTGCTGACGCTGGCCGAAGAAAAGGTGGCCATGCGTTCCAGGAAATTCACCGCCGAGCGCAGCAGCGGCAGCGCCAGTGCCGCCCCGGTGCCCTCGCCCAGGCGCAGGTCGAGCTGCATCAGCGGATGGGCGCCCAGATATTGCAACATGCGGCGATGACCCGCCTCATCGGAGCAATGCGAAAACACGCAGTACTCCAGCACGGCCGGCTGCAAGGCCTGGGCCACCAGCAGCGCCGAGGTGACGATGAAGCCATCGATCAACAGCACCATGCGCCGCTGGGCCGCGCGCAGCATGGCGCCGGTCATGAAGGCGATCTCCAAGCCGCCCAGGGCGGCCAGTCGCTCCAGTGGCGTGTGTGCCTGCGCATGTAGGTGCAAAGCGCGGGTAATGGCATCGGCCTTGCGCGCCATGCCCTGGGCATCCAGGCCCGCTCCGGCGCCCACGCAATCGGCCACGGCGCTGCCGGTGAAGGCGGCCATCAAGGCGGCCGCGGCAGTGGTGTTGCCGATGCCCATTTCGCCAAAGCCCAGCACGTCCACTTCCAGCGCATCGACGAAATGGATACCGGCCTGCAGCGCAGCTTCGCACTGCGCCATGGTCATGGCCGGACCCTGGCAGAAATTGGCGGTGCCCGGCGCGATCTTGCGGTCGACCAGGCCGGCACGCTGGCCGAAGTCGTGATTGACGCCGGCATCGACGATGTAGAGCGCACATTGATTCTGGCGCGCGAAGACATTGATGGCGGCGCCCCCGGCCAGGAAATTCTCGACCATCTGCCAGGTCACGCTCTGCGGGTAGGCCGATACGCCCTCGGCAGTCACCCCATGGTCGCCGGCGCAGACCACGATGGCCGGCTGGCGCAGGCTGGGGTGCTCGCTGCCCTGGATCAGGCCGATCTGGCGCGCCAGACGCTCCAGTGCACCGAGGCTGCCCAGGGGCTTGGTCTTGTCATTGATGCGTGCGTCCAGGCGCGCCGCCAGGTCGGCGTCATGAGGGGAAACGAGGGTGGGAATCTGCATGGAATCGGGCTTTGCACCGCAGCGCGCGGCAGGATCAAGGGAGCCACAGTATACGAGATCGCAGGAGGAACAGAAGATGGCAAGGGCAAAAACAAAGGGAGTCCGCAGACTCCCTTTGGCTCCTTTGGGCTGATGACGTGGGTGCCAGCGATCAGGCCTTGGCCATGTTCTTGTCCAGCACGCCATAGATGGTCGCGGCCAGTTCATTGGCTTCGAACTTGGCCACATAGGCGTCACCGCCCACCCCGCGCACATGGTCCTCGTTGGCCGAGCCGGAGAGCGAAGAGTGGATGATCACCGGGATGTTCTTCAGGAAGTCTTCGCGCTTGATGTTGCGGGTCAGCGTGAAGCCATCCATCTCCGGCATTTCCAGGTCGGTCAGCACGAAGGAAATCTTCTCGGAAATGGGCTTGCCTTCGGCGCGTGCTTCGGCCGCCAGTTTCTGGATCTTTTCCCAGGCTTCCTTGCCGGTGACATGCATCTCGAAGGGAATCTCCATGGCCCGCAAGCCTTGCTCGATGAGCGAGCGGGCCACCTTGGAATCGTCGGCCGCAATGGCCACCGCACCAGGGCGCATTCCATGGCCGGCGCTCTTTTCCAGGTTTTCCATCTTCATGTTGCGGTCGCTGGGCATGATCTCATGCAGGATCTGCTCCACGTCCAACACCTGGGCCAGGCGGCTGGTGTCCTTGTCATGGTCAAGGCGCGCGATGCTGGTGACGAAGGCGCCACCGCTGCTGGTCTCGGCCGACAAGACCTGGCTCCATTCCAGGCGCACGATCTCATCGACCGATTCCACCGCAAAGGCCTGGGTACTGCGAGCGTATTCGGTCACCAACAGGATGTTCAAGCCGGTCTTGGGGACACAGCCCACCACCGCCGGCAGGTCGATCACCGAAATGATCTGGCCGCGGATGTTGACCATGCCCAACATGGGCGAGTGCGTGCCGGCGGCCTTGGTGACCGGCGGCATCGGTACGATTTCACGAATCTTGAAGACATTGATCCCAAACAGCTCGGAGCGCTCGCCATGTGGATCCGCCCCCAGGCGGAACAGCAGCAGCTCGAATTTGTTGGATGCGGTGAGATTGGTTCTTTCGTCAATCTCTTTCTGGAAACTATCCATGGCCCCTCCCCCGGATTGAATAAATGTGACAGGCGAAGGCCTGCTTCAGCAATGTAGTGGGGAAACATGGCGGTGGCAATAATGCAATCGCAGATAGTCGACTTTTTTGACTATTTGCAAGACAAACCGCGCAGAAATACCACGTCAGGGGAATGACAGGATGTGTCCCGGAGAAACCGGTGCCGGCGATTCCAGCACTTGATCACCGGAAGATGGGAGCACAAATGAAAAAAGGAAGCCCGAAGGCTTCCTTTTTCAACTTGGAGCGGGAGAAGAGTCTCGAACTCTCGACCTATACCTTGGCAAGGTATCGCTCTACCAACTGAGCTACTCCCGCATGGGAACTGACATCTACTGCAACAGGAAGCCGAAGCCGCCTGCCTTGAAACTGGAGCGGGAGAAGAGTCTCGAACTCTCGACCTATACCTTGGCAAGGTATCGCTCTACCAACTGAGCTACTCCCGCATGGGAACTTACTTTTACTGCAACAGGAAGCCGAAGCTGCCTGCCTTGAATCTGGAGCGGGAGAAGAGTCTCGAACTCTCGACCTATACCTTGGCAAGGTATCGCTCTACCAACTGAGCTACTCCCGCATGGAGCGTTCTGGAGGCGGGGGTCGGGATCGAACCGGCGTAGACGGCTTTGCAGGCCGCTGCATAACCACTTTGCTACCCCGCCTTGGGGACACGCATACTACCTAAAACACGTGTTGTTTGCAAACATCTTTTTTGACTTTTTTCGACTTGCGCCGTAGTCAAACTTTCAATGCTCGCTCACCTATCACAATAAAAAAAGGAAGCTTTATTAGGCTTCCTTTTTTCCAAGTAACCTGGAGCGGGAGAAGAGTCTCGAACTCTCGACCTATACCTTGGCAAGGTATCGCTCTACCAACTGAGCTACTCCCGCATCGAAAACAGAACGCTATTATAAGGCAGCGTTGGTATTTGTCAACTATCGATCTTAATTATTTAATTATTTTTTTCCTGTTCTCGGCATCGGCATCCTTGATCATGGGCATCGCCTTCTGCAGGTAGTACAGCATCGACCACACCGTCAGCACCGCTGCCACCAGCAACAGCAGATGGCCCCACAGGCGCGTATCGATCACCCCGAACAGGCTGTCGTAGTACAGCAGCATGGGGATGGCGATCATCTGCGCGGTGGTCTTGATCTTGCCCAGCGAACTGACCGCCACCGACTTGGAAGCGCCGATCTGGGCCATCCATTCGCGCAGCGCCGAGATGGCGATTTCGCGGCCGATGATGATGAAGGCGATCACCGGATGCACGCGCCCCAGGTGGATGAGCACCAGCAAGGCGCCGGTGACCATGAGCTTGTCGGCTACCGGATCGAGGAAGGCGCCGAAGGCGGAGGTCTGGTTCCAGCGGCGTGCCAGGAAGCCGTCGAACCAGTCGGTGGCCGCGGCCACGATGAAGATGGCGGTGGCAGCAATGCCCTGCTCGTAACGGTTCAGCCCGATCTCGGGCAGATAGTAGACACCGACAACCAGGGGAATGAGCGCTACCCGCAACCAGGTCAGCAAAATCGGAATATTGAAAGGCATACGTCTTGGAGGGGTTGGAGCGGCGTACACGAAAAAAAATTTACCGAATAGTAGCAGAGTCATCCCCTGCTGCGCCCGCCTTTACGTTGGCCGATGCCAATCGGCACAGCCATATGCCGACCATTCAGTGCAATTGGCGATAGATTTCCTCGGCCAGTTGGCGCGAGATGCCTTCCACCGAGGCCAGCTCATCGACACTGGCATCGGCCACCCCACGCAGGCCGCCAAAGCGCACCAGCAGGCGCTGGCGGCGCTTGGCACCGATGCCTTCGATCTCTTCCAGGCGCGAGCTCTGGCGTGCCTTGGCGCGCTTGGCACGCATTCCGGTGATGGCAAAGCGGTGCGCTTCGTCGCGGATCTGGGCGATGAGCATCAATGCCGCCGATTCCTTGCCCAGTTCCTTGGGCGCGCGGCCATCGGCAAACACCAGGGTTTCCAGGCCGACCTTGCGCCCTTCGCCCTTGGCCACGCCGACGATGAGGCTGATGTCCAGGCCCAGTTCGGTGAGCACCTGGCGCGCCATCTCGACCTGGCCACGGCCACCGTCGATGAGCACAATGTCGGGCATCACGCCCTCGCCATTGGCGACCTTTTCATAGCGGCGCGTGAGCACCTGGCGCATGGCGGCGTAATCATCGCCGGCGGTGATGTCGTTGATGTTGTAGCGGCGATATTCGCCGTTCTGCATGGCGTGGTGATGGAACACCACGCAGGACGCTTGCGTGGCCTCACCTTGCGTATGGCTGATGTCAAAACATTCGGCGCGCAGTTCGTCGAGGTCTTCGCGTTCCAACTCCAGCACCTCGGCCAATGCCCGCGTGCGCGCCTGTTGCGAGCCTTGTTCGGAGAGCAGCCGCGCCAGCGCGATCTCGGCACCTTTGGCGGCCATCTCCAGCCACTGGCGACGCTGGCCCTGGGGCTGGAAGGTCAGCGCGATGCGATGACCACACTGCTCCATCAAGGCCAGCATCAGCGCTGGATCGTCGAATTCGGTACCGACGATGAGCGAGCCGGGGATGAACTTGTCGATGTAGTGCTGGGCCAGGAACGCCTTGAGTACCTCGACTTCGATGCTGTCCTCGGCGGTATCCATCGCATCATCCACATGCGTGGGAAAGTAGGCGCGATCACCCAGGTGACGGCCACCGCGCACCATCGCCAAGTTCACGCAGGCACGACCGCCCTGCACTACCACGGCGATGATGTCGATATCGGCGTCGCTCACCGTTTCCATGCTCTGCTGGTGCAGCACGCTGGAGAGCGAGCCGATCTGGTCGCGCACGGCGGCGGCCTGCTCGAACTTGAGATCGGCGGCGAAGGCGTGCATCTTCTGCTCCAGCGCTTGCATCACTTCACTCTGGCGACCGCGCAGGAATTTGGCAGCGTTCTCCACGTCGATGGCGTAATCCTCGCTACTGACCAGGTTCACGCAGGGACCACTACAACGATGGATCTGGTGCAGCAGGCAAGGCCGGGTGCGATTGGCGAAAACGGTATCTTCGCAGGTACGCAGCCGGAACACCTTCTGCAGGATCTGGATCGATTCCTTGACCGCGCCGGCATTGGGGAAAGGCCCGAAATACTGGTTGCGCTTGTCCACTGCGCCGCGATAGTAGGCCATGCGCGGGAAGGCGTGGCCGGTCAGCTTCAGGTAGGGGTAGGACTTGTCGTCGCGAAAGAGGATATTGAAACGCGGACGCAGCGTCTTGATGAGGTTGTTTTCCAGCAGCAGGGCTTCGGCTTCGCTGCGAGTGACCGTGGTTTCCAGGCGCGCGATACGTTCCACCATCATGGCGATGCGCGGGCTGGTCAGGGTCTTCTGAAAATAGCTGGAGACGCGCTTTTTCAGATCGCGCGCCTTGCCCACGTAGAGCACGTTGTCGTCAGCGTCGAAGTAACGATAGACGCCCGGCAGGTGCGGCAGCCGGGCGACCGTCTCCAGCACGACCTCGCGCGGGTCGGGGAGCGGGGAAGCAGGAAGTTCGGACATGAGAAAAAAGCCAAAAACCTATAGCGACTGCACCAGCGCGCGCGCGGCCAGATAGCGCGGATCGGCTTGCAGCGCATCCCATCCCAGGGCCTCGCCACAGGGCAGCAAGGTGGCGCGGCGCGCAGCAGAAGCCGCATCGGTGCCGCCCTGCAAACCTGCCAGGATGGCATCGGCCTTGTCGGGCGAATTGCAGATCAGGGCCACGTCGCAGCCGGCGTCCAGCGCCGCCTGTGCCGCCTGCAGCGGACCACCGGCGACGCTGGCGCCATGCATACTGAGGTCATCGCTGAAGATCACGCCCTGGAAGCCGAAGCGCTCGCGCAGCATGGACAACCAGACCTTGGAAAAACCAGCCGGCTGCGCATCCACCTTGGGATAGATGACATGCGCCGGCATCACGGCGGCCAGGCTCATGCCCAGCCAGTCGTAGGGGGTGGCGTCCTCGCCGAGGATGGCCTCCAGCGCGCGCTCATCGACCGGAATGGCCACGTGCGAATCAGCGGTGACGAAGCCGTGGCCGGGGAAGTGCTTGCCGCAATTGGCCATGCCGGCCAGTGCCAGGCCATGATTGAGGCTCTTGGCCAGCAGCGTCACCACGCGTGCATCGCGATGGAAGGCACGGTCGCCGATGACGGTGGAGACGCCGTAATCCAGGTCCAGCACGGGGGTAAACGACAGGTCGATGCCACAGGCGCGCAACTCGGCAGCCAGCACGAAACCGGTAGCGGTGGCCAGCTTGGTGGCCTGCAGTACATCACGCTCCCACAACTGGCCCAGCAAGCCCATGGCGGGCAGACGCGTAAAACCATCGCTGCGGAAGCGCTGTACGCGGCCACCTTCGTGATCGACGGCGATCAGGATGCCGGGGCGGACCTGGCGGATGGCAGCAGTCAGTGCCACCAGTTGCGCACGGCTTTCATAATTGCGGGCAAACAGGATCACACCGCCCGTCAGCGGGTGCTGGATGCGGGCGATATCGGCGGCATCCAGATGGGTGCCGACCACGTCCAGCATCACCGGACCGAGTGGCTTGACGGTTTGATTCATGACTTCTCCACGATGACAAAGGCGACGGCGTATTCCACTTCGTCGGTGATGGAAACCTGGGCGCTCAAGCCCTGCTCTTGCATCCATTGTTGCAAGGCGCCGCTACAGACCACCACCGGCTTGCCGCTGGGCGCGTTCAAAACCTGCATGGCGCGCCAGGTCATGGGCATCCGCATCCCCAGACCGATGGCCTTGGAAAAGGCTTCCTTGGCCGCGAAGCGGGTCGCCAGGAAACGGATGCCGCGCGCCTCGACCTTGGCTTTGCGGCGCAGGTATTTTTCCATCTCCTGCGGCCCCAGGATCTTGCCGGCGAAGCGGTCGCCATGGCGTTGCAGGGTGGCCTGTAGGCGCGAGATCTGGAGGATGTCGGTACCGATGCCGTAGATCATGCAGCTCGCCTCAGGCCGGGCTCTTGAGCGCGTCCAGGCGCGCCTTGACCATGATGGCCTTCATTTCCGAGACCGCATTGCGCCAGCCGGCGAAGACTGCGTGAGCGACCACGGCGTGGCCGATGTTGAGTTCGGCGATCTGGGGGATGGCGGCAATGGCCTGGACGTTGGTGTAATGCAGACCGTGGCCGGCGTTGACCTTCAGGCCCAGCTTCACGCCTTCCTGGACGGCGGCGCGGATGCGTTCCAGCTCTTCTTGCTGTTCTTGTGCGCTGGTGGCGTCGGCATAACGGCCGGTATGAAGTTCTATGACAGGAGCCCCCGATTCTGCGGCGGCCTGGATCTGCTCGATATCGGCATCAATGAACAAAGAGACGCGAATGCGCTCCTGCTGCAGCTGGGCAATGGCAGCCTGTACATCAGAGAAATGGCCCCGCACGTCCAGACCGCCTTCGGTGGTGACTTCGGTGCGCTTTTCCGGCACCAGGCAGACATCCTGCGGCTGGATGGCACAGGCGAAATCGATCATTTCCTTGGTCACGGCGGCTTCCAGGTTCATGCGCGTCTGCAACAGCGGACGGATGGCTTTCACATCGTCGTCGCGGATGTGGCGGCGGTCTTCGCGCAGGTGCAGCGTGATGGCGTCGGCGCCAGCTTCCTCGGCTTCCAGCGCGGCACGGATGGGGTCGGGATAACGGGTGCCGCGGGCATTGCGCAGGGTGGCGACGTGGTCGATGTTGATGCCCAGTTCTATGCTCGGGCCGGCAGGCTGCAGGAAACTCATGGAGTCAGGACGCTTGATGTGAATGGTGTTCGGATGTGCTCAAGGCCGCAGGTCGAGGACAACGCGGCCAGACATGGATTGTAGCGGCTCGGGGGCAGCCATGGGATGGCCGGCGGCGCGCCGGCCGCCGCAAGATCATAATTGCATGAGGTCGATCAGGATCTGGCGCGTATTCAACTGCGCCCCACCCAGGTGGTGCGCCAGCAGATAGCGCATCAGGAACTTGCTCTGCAATTGCGTGGTGGGGTCGCTGTAGTCTTCGCGCTCCATGTCCAGCAGAGTCTTGCCGGAGACCTTGGGGGCACGGTCGGAGAGGCGTTCCGGGCGGGTGCCCTGCTCCGGGTCGACCACGTAGATGCCATCGGGCTGCACGGCCTTGCCGCTGACCACGCAATGGCTCCAGTTGCCGGCCACCCCGGTCTGCTTCAAGAGGATGCGCTCGAACTGGCGCAGCACGATGGGGGCATTTTCGCCGTGGGCCAGCTTGTTGAGCGTGGCGACGTAATGGTCGAATAGTGCCGGGTGGGCATCTTCGCGCGCCAGCAGCTTGACCAGCAATTCATTGAGGTAGAAGCCGCACAGCAGGGCCGACTTTTCCAGCGGCAGCAGGCCACCGACCCATTCGGCATCGGTCAGGGTGCGCACCTCGGACTTGCCGCTCCACGACAGCGAGAGCGGCTGGAAGGTCTGCAAGGCGCCGCGCAGCTTGGAATGCGGACGCTTGGCGCCCTTGGCCACCAGCGCCACGCGGCCATGGTCACGCGAGAAGACGTCGATGATGAGGCTGGTTTCCTTGTAGGGATAGCTGTGCAGCACGAAGCCCGGTTGCGCCAGCACCTTGTGCTCCTTCTCCGGCACCGCACGGCTGCGCGCGCGCGGCGTGGCCGGCTTGCGCACGGGGGCCTTGGCGGGCGCCTGCGGGACGCTCGGCGTGACGGCCGGGTCGGCGGCCTGGCCGTCAAGCTGAGCGTCGAGCTTGGAAGCGGTGAGCATGGTAGTCATGGATATCCGTCCTGAATGCGTGAAGCCACGTCGTTGGGGCGCGGCGTAATGCCATGATGATGCAGGAATTTCGCACGGCCCGCTGTGGGCCGCACGCTGGCTTATTCGTAGCCGTAGGCACGCAGGCCGGCTTCGTTGTCGGCCCAGCCCGATTTGACCTTGACCCAGATTTCCAGATAGACCGGACCGCCGAAGAGGCGCTCCATGTCCAGCCGCGACTGGGTGGAAATTTCCTTCAGGCGCGCGCCCTTCTGACCGATCACCATGGCCTTGTGGTTGTCGCGCTCGACCAGGATGGCGGCGAAGATGCGGCGCAGATTGCCTTCCTGCTCGAACTTTTCGATCAGCACCGTGCTGGTGTAGGGCAGCTCTTCACCGACGAAGCGGAACACCTTTTCACGCACGATTTCGGAAGCCAGGAATTTCTCGCTGCGGTCGGTGATGTCGTCTTCGTCGAACATCGGCGGATTCTGCGGCAGCAGCTTGCGCACTTCTTCCTGCAGGCGGTCCAGCTGGAAGCGCTGCTTGGCCGAGACCGGCACCACGGCGGCAAAATCATGATGCGAGGCCACTTCGCGGGCAAAGGGCATGAGCGTGGTCTTGTCCTTGTTGCGATCAGCCTTGTTCAACACCAGGATGCAGGGCACGTTGGCCGGCAAGAGATCCAGCACCTGCTTGTCGGCCGGGCCGAAGGTACCGGCTTCGATCACGAACAGGATCACATCGGCCGCCGTCAGGGTGTTGGTGACGGTGCGGTTCAGAGTCTTGTTGAGGGCATTGCTGTGACGGGTCTGGAAACCCGGTGTATCGACATAGACGTACTGGGTGTTCTCAATGGTCTGGATGCCGGTGATGCGGTGGCGCGTAGTCTGGGCCTTGCGCGAGGTGATGCTGACCTTGGCGCCGACCAGCACGTTCATCAGGGTCGACTTGCCGACGTTGGGACGACCGACGATGGCGATGTAACCGCAACGGTAATCGCTATCGGTATCGGGAGTCTGCGCCGACGCGTCGTCGGCCATGGGGGAATCTGTCATGCTGTTCTGGATTGCGAGGCGGATGAAGCCGCCGAAATGGGTTCTGCTGCGACCGTTTCAGTGCGGTCGCCGGTATGCTTGCCTTCATGGCGAGCGCCGTTCTGGCTGCGCCCGTCCTTCTGCTGTTCTTTCTGTTCTTTCTGCTCTTTTTGTTCCTTGTGCTCCCGGGCCGGCTTGGCTTCCTTGGCTGGCTTGCTCACGGCAGCCTCGGGACGCGGGCTCTTGGCGCTTTCCTGGTCCGGGGCATCGGGCTGGATGGTGGCAATGCCGGCCAGCTTCAATTGGGTGGTGCGGGTGCGCGGCTTGCGGCTGGCCGAAGGAGTCTTGGCCAGCGCCAGTTGCACCGCTTCCAGCGCCAGCTTGGCGGCAGCCTGCTCGCCGGCGCGGCGGCTGCCACCGGTGCCGAAGACCTGGATGTCCAGCTTGGGCACCAGGCATTCGATCTCGAATTCCTGGCTGTGGGCAGCGCCGTGGGTGGCGATGACGTTGTACTGCGGCAGCGGGATTTTCTTGCCCTGCAGGAATTCCTGCAACAGGGTCTTGGCATCCTTGCCCAGGGTCTTGGGGTCGACGTGTTCCAGCACCGGCACGTAAAGGGAGCGGATCACCGCGCGCGCCGCCTCGAAGCCGGAATCGAGGAAGATGGCGCCAAACAGCGCCTCCAACGTATCGGCCAGGATCGAGGGACGACGGAAACCGCCCGACTTCAGTTCGCCCTCGCCCAGGCGCAAAAACTGCGAGAGTTCCAGCCGCTGGGCGATTTCATACAGGGATTGCTGCTTGACCAGGTTGGCGCGCAGGCGTGAAAGATCACCTTCGTCGATCTTGTCATAGCGCTCGAAGAGCAGCGAAGCCACCACGCAGTTCAGCACCGAATCGCCGAGGAATTCCAGCCGCTCGTTATGCAAGGCGCTATGGCTACGATGGGTCAGGGCCTGCTGCAGGAGCGCAGCGTCCTTGAAGGTGTGGCCTAGCCGTTGTTGCAAGAGTTGAGGATCCATTTTTTCATCCGTCATTCAGTCTGCCGCCCCGATACGCGCAGCGGCGCGTGGATCGGGGAATACCAGCCTGACCAGTCAGCGGGATCGGTTCAAAGCAAAGCTGAAAACTGCTCCGGGTCTGCCTCCACAATGCGAAATTGCCAAAAGGAAACTGCGGAAACTACGAAAGCTGCTCGGCCAGGATGCGGCGCGCTTTAGTGGAAGCTACCGATCCGCGTAATATCGCCAAGGTTCATCCAGACAAAGAATGCCTTGCCGACAATGTTCTGATCCGGTACGAAGCCCCAGTAACGACTGTCGAGGCTGTTGTCCCGGTTGTCTCCCATCATGAAGTACTCGCCCGGGGGCACCGTGCAGGCGAAACCATCGGCGTTGTAGGTGCACAGTTCGTGATGCGGGAAGGCATCCGGGTTGGGCACGAAGTTGGGGGCACGCTCATCGGTGAGGATCTTGTGCTCCACGCCGGTCAGGTTTTCCTGCCATTGCTTATAGTACGTCAGATTTTCCTGATCCAGATAATCCGGCAGCGCTTTATAAGAAATTTGTTCACCATTGATCGTTAAGCGCTTGTTTTTATAGACTATTTTATCACCAGGAACGCCAACCACGCGCTTGATGTAGTCCACCGACGGATCCTTGGGGAACTTGAACACCATCACGTCGCCGCGCTGCGGCTCACCCACTTCGATGATCTTCTTGTTGATGATGGGCAGGCGGATGCCATAGGTGAATTTGTTCACCAGAATCAGATCGCCCACCAGCAGGGTCGGCACCATCGAGCTGGACGGAATCTTGAACGGCTCGTAGAGGAAGGAGCGCAGGCAGAACACCAGGGCGATGACCGGGAAGAAGCTGCCCGAATATTCGATCCAGGCCGGCTGCTTCAGATGGTGCGCCTGCAGGTCGGCCCGGCTGCTGGCCACGCTGCCATCGCGCTTGATGCCCTGCGCCTCATCGCGCGCCACGCGGGCGTCGAACTCGGCCAGGGCAGCGTCGGCGCGGGCGCGGCGCTGCTTGGACAGGAAGAAGGTGTCGGCAAACCAGATCACGCCGGTCACCAGCATCAAGACGAAAAGGATCAGTGCGAAATTGCCCAACAAAGCCTGCATGTTATTTATCTTCCACTTGTAAGATTGCCAGGAATGCTTCCTGCGGAATTTCGACCGAGCCCACCTGCTTCATGCGCTTCTTGCCGGCCTTCTGCTTTTCCAGCAGTTTGCGCTTACGCGAAATGTCACCGCCGTAGCACTTGGCCAGCACGTTCTTGCGCATGGCCTTGACGTTTTCACGCGAGATGATGGTGGCACCAATGGCCGCTTGAATGGCCACGTCGAACATCTGGCGCGGGATCAGCTCACGCATCTTGGCCGCCACCTGACGGCCACGGATCTGCGCGGCGGCACGGTGCACGATGATGGCCAGCGCATCGACCTTCTCGCTGTTGATCAGCATGTCCACCTTGACCACGTCAGCGGCGCGGTATTCCTTGAACTCGTAGTCCATGGAGGCATAGCCGCGCGAGGTGGATTTCAGGCGATCGAAGAAGTCCAGCACGATCTCGGCCATCGGCATTTCATAGGTCAACTGCACCTGCTTGCCGTGGTAGCTCATGTTCATCTGGATGCCGCGCTTTTGCGTGCACAGGGTGATGACCGAGCCCACGTATTCCTGCGGCATGTACAGGTTGACGGTGACGATGGGTTCGCGGATTTCCTCGATCTTGGACACTTCCGGCATCTTGGAGGGGTTGTCCACCATCAGCAGGGTGCCGTCGCGTTGCTGTACTTCATACACCACCGTGGGCGCGGTGGTGATCAGGTCCATGTCGAATTCGCGCTCCAGGCGCTCCTGCACGATTTCCATGTGCAACAGACCCAGGAAGCCGCAGCGGAAGCCGAAGCCCAGCGCCTGCGACACTTCCGGTTCATACATCAGAGCGGCGTCGTTGAGCTTCAATTTTTCCAGCGAGTCGCGCAGGGCGTCGTACTGGTTGGCTTCCACCGGGAACAGGCCTGCAAACACCTGCGGCTGCACTTCCTTGAAGCCCGGCAGCGGCGCCGCGGCCGGCTTGCCGGCCAGGGTGATGGTGTCGCCCACGCGCGCGGACTTCAGTTCCTTGATGCCGGCGATGACGAAGCCGACCTGCCCTGCCGTCAGCGATTCGCGCGATTGCGACTTGGGCGTGAACACGCCAATGCTTTCGGTCAAGTACTGGGTTTCGGTAGCCATCAGCAGGATCTTGTCCTTGGGACGCAGGGTGCCGTTGACGATGCGCACCAGCATGACCACGCCGACGTAGTTGTCGAACCAGGAATCGATGATCAGGGCCTGCAACGGAGCATCCGGGTCACCCTTGGGCGCCGGCACCTTGGCCACGATGGCTTCCAGCACGTCTTCCACGCCCAGGCCGGTCTTGGCCGAGCAGGGAGTGGCATCCGATGCGTCGATGCCGATGACGTCCTCGATCTCGCTCTTGGCGTTGTCGGGGTCGGCCGAGGGCAGGTCGATCTTGTTCAAGACCGGCACCACTTCCACGCCCAGGTCCAGGGCGGTGTAGCAGTTGGCCACGGTCTGCGCTTCCACGCCTTGCGAAGCGTCGACCACCAGCAGCGCGCCTTCGCAGGCCGACAGCGAACGCGAGACTTCATAGCTGAAGTCGACGTGACCCGGGGTATCGATCAGGTTGAGGTTGTAGATCTGGCCATCCTTGGCCTTGTAGGCCAGGGCTGCGGTCTGGGCCTTGATGGTGATGCCGCGCTCGCGCTCGATATCCATCGAATCCAGCACCTGGGCTTCCATCTCGCGGTTGGACAAGCCCCCGCACAACTGGATGATGCGGTCGGCGAGCGTGGACTTGCCGTGATCGATGTGGGCGATGATCGAGAAATTACGGATATTGTTCATTAACAGACTGGAAACGATGAAAAAAGGCGCTCCGAAGCGGGCAGTGCCCAGCCGAGCGCCTTTGCAACAGCTTATTCGACCCGGCATTTTACCGGAATTCACAGGGACAAGCCCGACTTTCCGGTGCCTAAGCGCGTGGCCGGGCCTGGCCGCGACAGCGACAGTTATTTCTTTTCAGCAACAAATGCCTGGAGACGGACCGGATCCAGGTGGTAGTGACACAACTCATGCCACCGCCCATCACGCCCCTGCCCCATCAGCACCGGCACCAGTTCGTCATAGCGCGCCACCAGCGCATCGTCGGCATCGACATCGATCATCTCGATGTGGGCCGGCGTCGCGCCCAGCGCCTGACACAAGGCATCGCGCAAGTCTTCGCACAGATGGCAGTAGCTGCGCGAATAGATGATGAATTGCAAGGGTTCGGAGGGCGCAGCTTGCGGATCGAGGGTGGTCATGAGGTCATATGAAGGTTTTTTCACGCCGCACGGCGGAAACCAAGGAAAAAGGCTGCAGCCCCTGGGAGCCGCAGCCTTCATACTGAAGTTTCTGGCAATTTTTCGAAAAACCCGCCAGCCTCAGTTGCCGCCGTTGGGACGCAGCGGCACGAACTGTGAGGCGTCGCCGCGACGCACCAGCACTGCCGCTCGCTTCTTGGCATCCAGCTTGGCCACCAGTTGGGCGAACTGCTTGGCATCATTGATATCGACTTCATTGAGGCGCTGGATGACGTCACCCGGGCGGATGCCGGCACCGGCCGCTGCACCGCTGACGGCCTCGACCAGTACGCCGTTATCGACCTTCAAGTCTTTCTTCTGGGCGTCCGTCAGGTCGCTCACCACCAGGCCCAGGGAATTGGGGGTGTTATCCGGCTTGGCCTTCTTCTCTTCGGCCTGTTTGGGCTTGTCGGCTTCCAGCTCGACCACCGTGAGGGTAACGTCACGCGCACTGCCCTTGCGCCAGATATTGACGGTGGCCTTGGCGCCCGGCTTGGTGGCCCCGACCATGCGTGGCAGGTCGCTGGGGCGCTCGATAGCAGCACCGTTGTATTTCAGGATGATGTCGCCCGCCTCCAGGCCCGCCTTTTCCGCCGGGCCACCGGCTTCCACGCGTTGCACCAGGGCGCCCTGGGCGCGCGCCAGGCCCAGCGATTCGGCCACGTCCTTGGTCACTTCGCCGATCTGCACGCCGATGCGACCACGGGTGACACGCCCGCTGGCCTTCAACTGCTCGGCCACGCGCAGCGCCTCATCGATGGGCACGGCGAACGAAATCCCCATGAAGCCGCCAGAACGGCTGTAGATCTGCGAATTGATGCCGATCACTTCCCCCTTGAGGTTGATCAGCGGGCCACCCGAGTTGCCGGGATTGACCGCCACATCGGTCTGGATCAGCGGCAGGTAGTCGCCGGTATCGCGCGCCTTGGCCGAGACGATGCCGGCGGTCACGGTGTTTTCCAGGCCGAACGGCGAGCCGATGGCCAGCACCCATTCTCCCACGCGGATCTTGTCGGAGTCACCCATGTTCAGGCGCGGCAGGTTGCTGCCATCGATCTTGAGCACGGCCACGTCGGTGCGGGTGTCGGAACCGACGATCTTGGCCTTGAATTCACGCTTGTCGGTGAGGGTCACATAGACTTCGCTGGCGCCATCGACCACGTGCGCATTGGTGAGGATGAAGCCATCGGCCGAAATGATGAAACCGGAACCGACGCCACGCGGCACTTCTTCCTGCTGACCCTGACCACCCTGCTTGCCGTTGCCGCGGGGCGTGCCCGGCTGCTGCTGACGCGGGATGGGGATACCGAAGAAGCGACGGAAGAACTCCTGCATTTCCGGGTCATCCATGCCACCCTGCCCCTGGGCATTCTGGCGCACGCGCTCGGTGGTGCGGATATTGACCACAGCCGGACCGGTACGCTCGACGATATCGGCAAAATCAGGCAGCGCCGCCACTGCGGGCGAAGCCACCGGAGGTGCGGCCAGCACGGCCGGCGCAGCGGCAAACACGGAAGCGGCCAGCAAGGCGCCGGCGAGGGTATTCTTCAAGGGAGTCATTGCAACGTTCTCTTCTATTTGGATTTCAGTTCAATGGAATTGGCTACCTGCCGGATCGCAGCGGCCGGCACTTCCCCAACCACGGTCAACCAGTAATTTCCATAGCGGCGACCGAGGATGTTCATGGCACCCTGCTGGATCGTACTTTCTTCGCGGCCCTGGCTGCCCGGCTCGATGAACACCGAGATGGCGGCCAGGCCATCGGAAAACACGATCTGCGAGACCTCGCGCTGGGCCGGGCGATTCTGGGCCGGCGCCGCACCCTCGGGCGCGCTATCGGAAATCAGACGGCGCACCTGCTGGATCTTGCGGAAACCCGGTGGCGGCGTCACCTGCCAAGCCGACAGATCAGCCGGCGCCATGGCGGCCTTCTCGATGCGCCAACCGCGCGTATCGCGGTAAGTGGGGTTGACCCGGGCACGATCAATAGCACCGATCTCGATTTGGGTGAAGGCGATCTGCTCGACCACCTCGCCCTTGGCGTCCAGGGTCTGGGCGCGCAGCAACAAGCCGCTGGCCTGGTCGGTGCAGAAGCGGTAACCATAGCGCAAGGAGTCGCGCGGCTCCAGCACGATGGCATGACAGGTGCGACCCGCCACGCGTTCATCGGCGCCGGCCTGGATGCGGTAGTGGCTGGCCAGATCCTCCGGACGGGCATCGACGATGGCCGGGAAGACATCGCGGGTCACGCGCCGCTCCATGCGCACCAGACGTTCATCGGGCAAGTAGCTGGCCACGTCTTCGTTGTCGCGCACGAATTCGCTGGGGCGACCGTCGAGCAGCTCGAGCTTTTCCAGCTCGCTCTTGCCGGCGACCACGTGGGTCACCCGCGAGCTGCGTATCAACGCGGCCTGCTGGTAGACGAAACTGCCGGAATAATTGAGACGCTGGGCTGCAGATTGCATTTTCTGCAATTGCGCCAGCAGCGGGGAAGAAGCAGGGGCTTCGCTGACCGTGGGTGAAGCAACGCCATCGGCCGCATGGGCTGATGGCGCTAGCAACACGGACAGGAAGCACAGTACGCCGTACAGACGCCTCCTTTGACGCATCTTACTTGTCTGCGTCCGAGGAGAAGGCTGCGGAACGGGCGTATTGCGCCGAACTGTAGGAAGGCGAGAAACGCTGGTGGGCAAACAGGTAGTCGTCGATACGCGGATCGCGCTTGACTTCACCCTGCTGGGCCAGCGAACTCAGTTGGTTCACGTTCTGCGGGTTGCCATTGGTCTCGGCGACGGTGGCAATGGCCGAAGGCACGTTGACCGGGGCCGAGGCCACCTGAGCCACCTGAGCCACGGCCTTGTTGGCGTCGGCCGTCACCAGCGCCTGCTGCTGGGGCAAGGCCACGAACACGGCCGCCACGGCAGCAGCGGCAGCGGCCGCACTGGGCATCAGCAAGCGCACCAGGCGACCCGGACGGGTCGCGCGGTGGTCGCCATTGGCAGCCTTGCCCGCTTGGGTGGCCACTACCGGCTGCGCCACGGGGGCGACCGGCTGTGCCGCGGCAGGCTGCGGCGCCACGATGGTAGGCTCGGCCTCCAGCAAGGCGCTCATCCTGGCCGAGAAGCCGGCGCTCAGGGAGACATCCATCTCCTCCGAACGCAGCACCTCGCCGATGCGGTGGTAATCCTCCCAGGCATCCTGTGCATCCTTGGAAGAACGCAAGGCCGCGAAGGCAAGGGTCATTTCTTCAGAGCCCAGCTCGCCATCGGCAAGGGCTGAGATCTGTTCTCTGGTCGTTACTTTGGTATCCATATGCAGTCACCCGGCAAATATCTTAGTTCCATACCCGCTTTATTGTTTTCTTTTTAACAACAGGCGTGCAGCCCCATCACCAGCGCTTGTCCGCCGCCGTATCCAGCAGTGGACGCAACTTCTCGGCAATTGCTTCCCGGGCGCGGAAAATACGGCTGCGCACGGTGCCGATCGGACAATTCATCGCATCTGCAATCTCGTCGTAGCTCAACCCCTCGATCTCGCGCAACGTGATGGCAGTACGTAATTCTTCCGGCAATGCCTCCATCGCTACGTTGACCGTTTGAGCAATCTGCTTGGTGGCCAACATCGACTCTGGAGTGTTGATGTCCCTCAGATGGTCTGCATCGTCAAAAGTTTCAGCTTCTTCTGCATCTGCTTCTGTCGAAGTTGGCGCCCTGCGGCCCATCGTAACCAGATAGTTCTTCGCAGTGTTAATTCCGATGCGGTAAAGCCAGGTATAGAAAGCCGAATCGCCGCGAAATTGCGGCAGCGCACGATAAGCCTTGATGAAGGCTTCCTGCACTACGTCCTCGGCTTCGGCCTGGTCGCGCACCAAGCGCGAGACCAGGCGCATCAACTTGCGTTGGTACTTGACTACCAATAGCTCGAACGCCTTCTTGTCGCCACGCTGGACGCGTTCAACAAGCTGTTGGTCTATTTCGCGTTCTGTCGTCAAACCGGGTTCCTTGTTTTTTATAGCCGTGTTGTTCTATCGATATCGCCTGTGGCAGATGATTCCAGCCCGGCAATTTTCAAGGGGGCCGGCCTATTTTTCCAGCATCCTTGCCTTGGCCGTATTGTGACTGATCAGCCAGCGACATGCCACGGAAAGCGCACGGAATGTATCTTCGGAGACAGAATCCGTGAGGATAGGGATGGTGCGGGTCTTGCCATTTTCCAGGCGCAGGCGCAAAAACAACATGCCGGGCCAGATGGTGCTGCCGGCCAACAGTTGGGCCAACCCTGCCTTCATCACCTGCGGCTTGGCGCGCGCCGAGGGCAGCAGATGCTCCACCACGCGGATTTGCCCGGAGGCGGAAATATGCAACCAGATGATCTTGCGCTCGCGCAACACCAGCACCAGCGCCAGCACGGCAGCCAGGATGCAGGCCAACGCCAGAACCAGGCGTTCCAGCCAGGACCAACTGCCCGGCGTCCAGAACGGCACCAGCACACCCATCAGCGCCACGCACAGGCAGGCGAAGCCATTGACCAGCAGGAGCAGGCGGGAAGGTTTGATATCCGCAGAAACTGCTATCGACATGGGATGTCCAGGCGCGAAGAGCGCATTTAGCGCCATTAAAACGACAAACCCGGCTTCCGCAGGGAGGCCGGGTTTTGCATTTTACATCTTGCCGATGACCAGGGTACCGTTGGTACCGCCGAACCCGAAGGAGTTCTTGACGGCAATGTCGATCTTCATGTCCCGCGCCTGGTTGGCGCAGTAATCCAGATCGCACTCTGGATCCTGATTGAAGATGTTCATCGTCGGCGGCGACACTTGGTTGTGCACTGCCAGGACGGTCAACACCGTTTCCAGACCGCCAGCGCCACCCAGCAGGTGACCGGTCATGGATTTGGTCGAATTGACAACCATCTTGTAAGCATGGTCGCCGAAAGCGGCCTTGATCGCGTCGGATTCGTTCTTGTCGCCCAGCGGGGTCGACGTACCGTGCGCGTTCAGGTACTGCACTTCATCTGCATTGATGCCAGCATCGCGCAGTGCATTGAGCACGCAACGACGCGGACCATCCAGATTGGGCGCAGTCATGTGGTAAGCATCACCGCTCATGCCGAAGCCCAGCAATTCGGCATAGATCTTGGCGCCACGGGCCTTGGCGTGTTCGTACTCTTCGAGCACCAGCACGCCGGCACCCTCGCCCAGCACGAAGCCGTCGCGATCCTTGTCCCAGGGACGGGAGGCGGTCGCGGGATCATCGTTGCGGGTCGACAAGGCACGGGCCGAAGCGAAACCACCGATGCCCAGCGGCGAAACGCTGGATTCGGCGCCACCGGCCACCATCACGTCGGCGTCGCCGTACATGATCATGCGTGCAGCCGAACCGATGCAATGCAGACCGGTGGTGCAGGCGGTGACGATGGCCAGGTTCGGGCCCTTCAGACCGAACTTGATGGACAAGTTGCCTGAGATCATGTTGATGATCGAGGCGGGAATGAAGAAGGGACTGATGCGGCGCGGACCACGGTTGGTCAGTTCGGCATGGGTTTCTTCGATCAGCGGCAAGCCACCGATGCCCGAACCGATCATGACGCCGATGCGCTCGGCATTCTCATCCGTTACCACCAATCCACTGTCCTGCATGGCCTGGATACCGGCAGCCATGCCGAAGTGGATGAAGGTGTCCATATGACGCGCTTCCTTGGCGGGGATGTAATCCTCGATATTGAAGCCCTTGACTTCACCGGCGAAGTGCGTGGTGAAGGGGGTCGCGTCGAATTTGGTGACGGTAGCGATGCCGGACTTGCCTTCCTTGATGGCACTCCACGTATCGGCGACGTTGTTGCCGACAGGCGAGATGCATCCCAGGCCGGTAATGACTACACGACGTTCACGAGTGCGGCTCAAGCAATTCTCCTGATACTTTGACCAAAGCCCTTATCAGGCCTTGACTTGCGACTTTGCGTAGTCGATCGCCTGTTGCACGGTGGTGATCTTTTCGGCTTGTTCGTCGGGGATTTCCATTTCGAACTCATCTTCCAGTGCCATGACCAGCTCGACGGTGTCCAGCGAGTCGGCGCCCAGGTCGTCCACGAACGACGATTCGTTCTTGATGTCGGCTTCGGCGACGCCCAGTTGCTCAGCGACGATCTTCTTCACGCGTTGTTCGATATCGGACATAGTGTTCCTCCAGAGGGATGATAGGTTACAAAAGTGCGCGCATTTTAGCAGGTTTGCGCGCGGAAAATTTACTTTTAACTATTCCTGGCAAGATTGCGCCAAGTACAGCCTAACTTCAAACAAAAGACGTCAAAAGGACTTGAATCAAGGCCAGAAGACTTACTCAACCCATGTACATGCCGCCATTGACATTGAGGGTGGTACCGGTGATGTAGGCAGCCTGCGGCGAAGCCAGGAAAGCCACCGCGTAGGCGATTTCCTCGGCTGCGCCCAGACGCGCCAGCGGGATCTGCTGCAGGATGGCGGCCGATTGCTGCTCACTCAGGGCTTTGGTCATGTCGGTATCGATGAAGCCCGGCGCCACACAGTTCACGGTGATGTTGCGGCTGCCGACTTCACGCGCCAGCGCCCGACTCATGCCGGCCACGCCAGCCTTGGCAGCAGCATAGTTCATCTGACCGGGGTTACCGGCCTCGCCCACCACCGAGGTGATGTTGATGATGCGACCGCTGCGGGCCTTCATCATGCCGCGCAGCACGGCGCGCGAGAGACGGCCTACGGCGGTGAGGTTGGTGGCGATGACGCTATCCCATTCCTCCTCCTTCATGCGCATGGCCAACTGGTCCTGGGTGATGCCGGCATTGTTGACCAGGATCGAGAGTGCGCCGAACTCCTTCTGCACCTGCTCCACCAGAGCCACGCTGGCCTGGGCGTCATTGACGTTCAACACCGCGCCGCGACCCGCTTCCGGGCCCAGCGCCGCCAGGTACTCGGTGATGGCGACAGCGCCCGACTCCGAGGTGGCCGTACCGACCACCTTGGCGCCCTGCTTTGCCAGCTCGGTGGCGATGGCACGGCCAATACCGCGCGACGCGCCGGTCACCAGGGCGACCTGGCCCTGCAGATTCTGTGCACTCATTTCAGCAACTCCAATACTTTGTTCAGGGATTCCTGATCAACGATGGCCTCACCCACCAGCTCGCCATTGATACGCTTGGTCAGGCCGGTCAAGACCTTGCCCGGACCACATTCGACCAGATGCGTGACGCCATCGGCGGCCATCTTCTGCACCGTCTCGACCCAGCGCACCGGCGCAGCGGCCTGGCGCACCAGGGCATCCTTGATGGCGGCCGGGTCATTGACCACGGCTACATCGACGTTATTGATCAGCGGGATCTGCGGAGCGGAAAACGCCACATTGGCCAGATAGGCTTGCAGGCGATCCGAAGCGGGCTTCAACAGCGAGGAGTGGAACGGTGCCGACACCGGCAGCGGCAGCGCGCGCTTGGCCCCCTTGGCCTTGGCGATGTCGCAGGCGCGACCGACCGCCGCCTTGTGGCCGGCGATCACGACCTGGGCCGGGGCATTGAAATTGACAGCCTCAACGACTTCGCCTTGCGCCGCTTCGGCACAGGCTGCCCGCACGTCCTCATCGGACAGGCCGAGAATGGCCGCCATCCCGCCCTGCCCGACCGGCACGGCTTCCTGCATGGCCTGGGCGCGGAAGCGCACCAGCGGCACCGCATCCTTGAAGGCGATCACGCCAGCGGCGACCAGCGCCGAGTATTCGCCCAGGCTGTGGCCGGCGACCAGCGCCGGCGCCTTGCCACCGGCAGCCAGCCAGGCGCGATAGAAGGCAACAGCCGCCGTCAGCATGACCGGCTGGGTGTTGGTGGTCAGGTCCAGGTCTTCCTTGGGGCCTTCGGCGATGAGCTTGCCGAGGTCGAACTGCAGAGCATCGGAGGCTTCGGCGACGGTCCGGCGCACGACGTCATTGTCGGCGAAACCATTGAGCATCCCGATCGCCTGAGAACCCTGGCCGGGGAAAACGAAAGCAAATGTTGTCATGCTTGGATGTGTGTGAAGTTGTATAAAAATGCAGGAGATCAGCGATCAATGTGAAGCGCGGGACCGCCGCGGCAGACCGCACCGATCTTACATGCGCACCAGCACGGCGCCCCAGGTGAAGCCACCGCCCACGCCTTCCATCAGGACGGTGTGGCCCGGCTTGATACGGCCATCGCGCACCGCCTGGTCCAGCGCCAGCGGAATGGAAGCCGCCGAGGTATTGCCGTGCTCGGCCACGGTCACCACCATTTTTTCGGGCGGCAGGCCCATCTTCTTGGCCGTGCCCTGCATGATGCGGATATTGGCCTGGTGTGGCACCAGCCAGTCGACGTCGGTGGATTGCATCTGAGCGGCTTCCAGCGCTTCGCGCGCCACCTTGTCCAGCAAGGAAACGGCCAGCTTGAACACTGCCGGACCATCCATGTACAGATAGGCAGAGCCAGCGACGGCGCCATTGTTGACACTGCCCGGCACGCACAGGATGTGACCATGACTGCCATCGGCGTGCAGCTTGGTGGCCAGCACGCCCGGCTCCTGCGCGGCGCTCATGACGATGGCGCCGGCGCCGTCGCCGAAGAGCACACAGGTGGTGCGGTCCTTGAAATCGAGGATGCGCGAGAACACTTCGGCACCGATCACCAGCACGTTCTTGTGCGCACCGGATTTGATGAAGCTGTCGGCCACCGACATGGCATACACGAAGCCGCTGCAGACCGCCTGCACATCCATGGCCGGGGCGCCGTTGGTGATGCCCAGCTTGCGCTGGACCACACAGGCAGTACTAGGGAAACCACCCAGGTGATCCGGGGTGGAGGTGGCCATGATGATGAGGTCGATGTCATTGGCCTGCATTCCGGCCGCTTCCAGCGCGCGCTGGGCTGCCTGCAGGGCCAGGTCACTGGAGAGCTGGGCAGGCTCGGCGTAGTGACGCGCGGAGATGCCGCTACGGGTGACGATCCATTCATCCGAGGTCTCGATGCCCTGCTCGGCCAGTTGCGCAGCCAGTTCGTGATTGGTCACGCGCTTGGTAGGCAGGTAGCTGCCGGTACCGACGATTTTGCTGTAAGTGGTCATGCCGTCTTCTTGCTCTGTTAGTTCGGTTGATCCAGCGAGACCGGGGCCGGCTCGAAAGCCCCCGCTTCGGCCTCGGCCGTGCGCCCCTGTCCCTGGGGCATCAGCTCCGCCATGCTGGCGGCAATACGGGCGAGTACATCATACTTGGCCGCGTCATAGGCGCGGCGGATGGCCCATTCAAACGCATACACATCGGCGCCGCCGTGACTCTTGAAGACCAGGCCTTTCAAGCCCAGCAAGCTGGCGCCATTGTAACGGGAAGGATTGAGGCGGCGCGACAGCGCCTTGATGGCACCATAGGCGATCAGGGCGCCGAGCTTGTTGATGAAGCCCTTCTTGAATTCACTGGTAAGCACCTGCTTGACGAAACGCCCCAGGCCTTCGGACGCCTTCAGGGTCACGTTGCCGACGAAGCCGTCGCACACCACAAGGTCAGTGGTGCCTTCGAAGATGTCATTACCTTCGACGTTGCCGTAGAAGTTGAGGATGCCCTTCTCATGCTCGGCACGCAGCAGGCCGGCGGTAGCCTTGACCAGCTCATTGCCCTTCATGTCTTCTTCGCCCACGTTCAACAGGCCCACAGTCGGTTTGGCCTTGCCTTCCATGACCGCCACCAGGGCCGAGCCCATCAGTGCAAATTGATGTAAATGTTGGGGTTCGCAGTCGACATTGGCGCCCAAGTCGAGCATGTAGGTGGGGCCATCCTTCTGGTTGGGCAGGATGGTGCAGATGGCCGGACGGTCGACGCCCGGCAAGGTCTTCAACACATAGCGCGAGACTGCCATGAGCGCGCCGGTATTACCGGCCGAGACGGCAGCGTGGGCCTGGCCATCCTTGACCAGAGTCACTGCTACGCGCAGTGAAGAATCCTTCTTACGACGCAGGGCAACTTCCACCGGGTCTTCCATGGTCACCACTTCGGTGGCGTGATGGATGCGCACGCGTGGCTCGCCGGCCAGTTTGTATTTCTTCAGCAGCGGCTGCAGCACGGCTTCCTGGCCGACCAGGATCAGTTCCGCATCGGGTTGGCGCTTGAGGAAGGAGGCCGCGGCCGGGAGAGTGACTGACGGGCCATGATCGCCACCCATGCAGTCAATTGAAATTTTGATGGTCATCGATTTGATTCAGAGCCTGGCCAGCCCACATTATGAGGCAGATTGGAGACCGTTCAAAATGGCACACCTATACAAAACGCCAAATGAAGGTTCACGCAAGCAGGCAGGCACGCCCGCTGACGGATGTCGCGGACATAAAAAAGCGGCGCAAAATGAACCTCTTGAAACAGAAGCTCATTGCGCCGCTTTTCTCCAAAAACAGCAAGCTCAATGAATGAGATTACTCGTCGTTCTTGGTCTTCAACACCTTGCGACCACGGTAGAAACCGTTGGGGCTGATGTGGTGACGCAGGTGGGTCTCACCAGTGGTCGGCTCCACAGCCAGCGGGGGTGCAGTCAGAAAGTCGTGTGCGCGATGCATACCGCGCTTGGACGGGGTCTTTTTGTTCTGTTGAACGGCCATGATTACTCCTAAACCTTACTTAAGATTGAAAATTTTAACACACCGGGTTCCTGTTTTTGGTAAACCCGCTGTGCCGCTGCCCGGCCTTTGCCAGACATTCCCCAACAATACTTGTTACTGCTTCAACTTCTTCAGTACCTCAAACGGGGAAGCCCGTTCAGCACCTTTGGCCTGGTCCGCCACACTACCGTCAGGACAGACTTCATGCTTGGGCGCCACCGGCAGGGCCAGCAACGCTTCGTCTTCGATCAGGTAGTTCACATCGAAGGCGGCTGATCCGACGATGACATCGATCTCATCATCATCCAGCAGTTCTTCGATGGTGTCGGCTTGCGCCTCATCTTTTGCCAATACCAGCAGCGACTTCGAATCAATCTCGAAATTCAATGCCGTCAGGCAACGCTGACAGATCAGATTAACTGCACCCGACACTGCCAGACTGAGTTGAGCATGTCCCAGCTTGTCGATATCGCCGGACAGAGCCCAGTGAATCGTGCCGGAACGGTCAACCGTCTCTTGCGCCAGACGACCTAATTCAGCAACCGGAATCTCACCCTGCGCCTGCTGTTTCAGCCTGCAGAATTCGAACGCGTCGATAACAAATGCATTCATAGCCAAAGCAGAATCCGGAAAACCTGCGATCATAACAGAAAATTTCCTTACCAGTCAAAGCCTTAGCGCGCCATTCGCGATCTGCGCGCAAAAAAATGCACCGCTTGTGGCAACAAACCCGCTTTTACCGCGTTTTTCGGCCAAAATCCGGGTTTCCATTGCCAACAGCATCACATCTGCCACTTCCGATATGTCGCAAAATCATCCCAATCCCAGCCAAGCACGCCTGATCCTAGGCTCCAGCTCCATCTATCGCAAGGAACTGCTGAGCCGACTCGGCCTGCCCTTCGAAACCATGGCCCCGGACATCGACGAATCCCCGCAACCCGGCGAAAGCCCGCAGGCCACCGCGCTGCGCCTGGCGCACCAGAAGGCCGGTGCCATCGCCGCACGCGTGGGCGCGGCCCTGGTGATCGGCTCGGACCAGGTTGCCACCCTGGATGGCCAGCAGATCGGTAAACCCGGCAATCACGCCAATGCCTTGAAGCAATTGCAATGGATGCGCGGACGCGAAGTGATCTTCCATACCGCACTGTGTCTGTGGGATGGCCGCCGCGCCGATGCCGCCACTGCGGCGCAGGTCTGCAATGTGCAGACCCTGGTGCGCTTTCGCGATCTGGACGACGCCGAACTGGAGGCCTACCTGCGCATTGAGCAACCCTATGACTGCGCCGGCAGCGCCAAGAATGAAGGATTGGGCATCGCCATCCTGGACAGCATCCACAGCGACGACCCCACCGCCCTGACCGGCCTGCCACTGATTGCCTTGACCAGTATGCTGCGCCAGGCAGGGGTGAAGTTCTTTGCAGCGGGCCTGCCGCCTCAGTAATTACGGCGCGGGTAACCCTGGGCCAGGATGCGCTGCCACACCACCTCGCGCTGCGTCTCATCCATGAAGACCCACTGCGCCACCTCATCGACCGTGCGGCCGCAACCGCGGCAGACATCGTCGAAAGTGGTCGAGCAGACCGCCACGCAAGGCGTATCGGGGCGTTCGGGCGCAGAAGTGGTGGGCGATGGCGACAGGGATGTGGAAGACATTGACAGAATCTGAAGGTAAAGCGTGAAGCAGCGCGTCCGTTATCAAAAAAAAACAAGAAAGACATAAGCAAGGACGCCGGATGCACCATCTTACCAAGAACCGGCGCCTCCGCTTCCCTACCGAGTGAAGGGATAATCACCGACAGGGAGGCAAAGCCGAACGAACAGGCAAAAAAAAAGCCCGCGACCGAGAGGTGCGGGCTTGAATCCAATTTCTTAAGGAGGAGATTGGAGGAGACAGGTGCCACTATAGCGAGGCACCCCGAGCGCGTCTGCTTTATTGTGGCAATAGCAGATATTCACGTGCTCAATAACTCCCTGCCTTCAGCGCCACAGCCCCCCCCCCCATCCAACGCCTCTGCACACCCACGCCACTTGAGCGACCTGCTGCGACGCCGAAGCCACCGGCTTGGGCGGATTGCCGCCCCGGCGTTCGCAAGCCTGCAACAGCAACAAGGCAGAGACCATCACGGCCAGCGCATTTGTTCTCATCACAACCTCCCTTGATGAAACATCATGCAAGCAAGATCCTCCTGCCCACGCCCACTGTCAAGCCACGCCTTTAAGCCATTCAAGCCGCAGTGCGCAAGCCCGGCGCGCTCGGCACAGCGCGCGCCGCCGCCAGATTCTTCTCATACAGCGCAGCAATCATGTCCGATTGCGTCAACATCCCGGCCAGCTTGCCATCGGCCTGCACGATGGGAATCTGGTGCAAGCCATCGGCCATGCGCGGCACCAGTTCCAGCACGGGAGTGTCGACCTGCGCAGTAATGACGGGACGGCTCATGATCTGCCCGACCACTTCTGGCTTGTCGGAATGGGAAAAGGGCACCCGATGCAGCAAACGCCGCAATTGCCCCGCCAGGCCTGACTGCACCTCCACACCGGCGTGTTCGAGGAAGTCGCTGCGACTGATGATGCCGATCACGTGCCGCCCCCGGTCCAGCACCGGCATGGCGCGCAGGCGGTGCTGCTGCAACAGGCGCCAGGCCTCATCCAAGCCGGTGGCAAACTCCACCGCCACCACGTCGCGCGACATCACCGCAGCACACAGGGTCTGGCCAAAACGACGATGGTAGGCACGCATTTCGGTCTGCATGAAGATTTCTTCCAGATCGTCACGACCGATGTCGAGCACCTGGTTAAAATTCTTCAGCACCTCATCCAGATCCTCGTGCGAAAAGCCCAGACGCGTGATCGGTAATTCATCTCGCGTCTGGTGCGGGTGCGCCGCCGCACTCTGCTGGGCATGGGGATAGCGGCGCCCGGTGGCATTGTTGAAGAATAGCGCCATCGCCAGCAGCAGCGCCGAATTGAGCAAGACCGGCGAGAGCACGAAGGCATAGCCCATCTGCTGCACTGCCGGCCCGCCCAACACCGCCGTCAGAGCCACCGCGCCACTGGGCGGATGGATGCAACGCAACAGGAACATCGCACCGATGGCCAGCGAAATCGCCAGCGCCGCCGCCAGCGCCGGCTCCTGGACCAGCCGGGCACAACTCACGCCAATGACCGCCGCACACAAATTGCCGCCCATGATGGACCAAGGCTGCGCCAGCGGACTGGACGGCACCGCAAAGAGCAGCACCGCCGACGCTCCCATGGGCGCGATCAGCCAGATGGTGCGGGCCTCATGCGGCAACAGCGCATAACTGATCAGGCCCACCATCAGGATGCCGAACAGACTGCCGACGCAGGCGCGCATTCGCTCAAAGCGATCGACATGCGTTCTGGCAGGAATGAAACTTTTGAACCACAGCAAGATAGAATCGGGCATATCCGTTCCGTAACAACGTATCTTCACAGCGGCCAGCGGCGTAACAGCGCCCCCAGCCAAACCGCAATTACATCACAAGATGATATACATGTCCCATTCACTCCTCTCCCAGCAGCATTTCGCTGTATCCCTTGCGCCTCACTGCGAGGGTTCGTCGCGATGAACGGCACGCCCCGCCTGCAAAAAGACGATTTCGAGGCACTGTCGGAATTTCGCTACCAATTACGCCGTTTCCTGCGCTTTTCGGAAGACGCCGCCCAAAGCGAAGGCCTGACCCCGCTGCAATACCTGCTCCTGCTGCACATCAAGGGCTATCCCGGGCGCGACTGGGCCAGCATCAGCGAACTGGCCGAGCGCCTGCAAGCCCAGCACCATGGCGTGGTAGCCCTGGTGACGCGCTGCGTGAAGGCCGGCCTGGTCACGCGCACCCCGGACGACCGCGACAAGCGCCTGGTCCAGGTGCGCCTGACCACGCTGGGCGAGCAATACCTGCATCGCCTGGCGCAACTGCATCGCAACGAGTTGCAATCCTTGTCCGGGGTATTCCAGGTTTCCAATATCTCGGCCTTCAACGACCGCGACTGAGTGCGCTCCGGCGCCTCAGCAGCCTGCCGGGCAGCTGCGGATGTGGATGTCCGCAGGCCCCCGGCAGGGCAAGCTGCTGTTATGCTTGCAACAATTCTTCACCCCCCTCCCCCATGACTCGCAAATCCGACACCCCTACCCCACCCGCCCGCGCTATCACCAAGGAAGACGTGGCGCGTGCAGCAGGGGTATCGCACATTACGGTGTCGCGGGTCATCAATACCCCGGAAAAAGTGGCGCCAGCCACCCGCGAACGGGTCGAAGCCTTCATCAGCAGCATGGGCTACATTCCCAACATGCTGGCCGGTGGCCTGGCCTCGCGTCGCACCCGCATCGTGGCGGCCATCGTGCCCACCATCAGCCACTCGATCTTTGCCGAAAGCGTGCGCGGCCTCTCCGAGCAACTGAGCCTGCAGGGCTACCAATTGCTGCTGGGGCAAACCAATTACTCGGAACAGGCGGAAACCGCCCTGGTGGAAGCCTTCATCGGCCGCCGCGTGGATGGACTGGTCCTGACCGGCGTGCAGCACTCGGCGCGCACGCGCCAGCGTCTCAAGGTGGCGGGCATCCCGGTGGTGGAAACCTGGGACTTGAGCGAGCATCCCATCGACATGCTGGTGGGCTTCGACAACCATGCCGCCGGCCGCGCCATGGGCCACTACCTGTACCGCAAGGGCTATCGCCACATGGCCTTCGTCGGTGGCGACGACCCGCGCGGCCTGGCGCGCTTCGCCGGGATGCGCGAAGCGCTGCTGGCGCAGGGCGCAGCGCAGCCGCTGCACCTCGTGATGCCCATGGGGGCCTTCCTACAAGCCGGGCGCGAAGCAATTTGCCGGCTGCTGGCCCACCACCCGCCGATCGATGCCGCCTTCTTCAGCAATGACGTGATCGCCGCAGGCGCGGCGCTGGAGTGCGCGCGGCGCGGCATCGCCGTGCCGCAACGCATGGCCTTAGCCGGCTTTGCCAATCTGGAAATCGCCCAGGAAGTCTTGCCGGCCTTGACCACAGTACAGATCAGCGCGCACCAGATCGGCCTGACGGCAGCCGACATGCTGCTGACCCGTTTCGATGGCGACCCGGTGCCGCAAACAGTATGCGATCTCGGCTACACCATCCTGGAACGCGAGAGCACCTGAGCCCGACTCACCCTTCCTGCACTTCATCGCCAGCCAGTTCGACCCGATTGCGCCCCAGCCGCTTGGCGCGATACAAGGCCAGGTCGGCGCGCTTGGTCAGCCTGTCCAGGGCCTCGTGATCATCCAGCCCTGCTACACCGAAACTGGCACTGAGCCTGATCTGCTGGCCTGCTTCGATATCGAAGACACGCTCCTGCAGTGCGGCACGCAACTTTTCGGCGACGGCTGCAGCCTGCTCCAGGCCGGACTCGGGCAACAGGATGATGAATTCCTCGCCGCCATAGCGCGCCAGCACGTCCACCTTGCGCAAGAGCTGCGCCACGCACTGCGCCGCGCCGACCAGGATGGCATCGCCCGCCTGATGGCCGAAACTGTCGTTGATGCGCTTGAAGTGATCGATATCGAACAAGATCACCGCCAGCGGGCGTCCATAGCGCTGGGCCACCGCCAACTGCTGCTCGGCATAGGAATAAAAAGCCCGCCGGTTCAACACCCCGGTCAGAAAGTCGGTATTGGAAGAGGCCTGCAATTGCGTGATGAGCGCCTCTCGCTCCTTGGCCAGACTGGTGCGTTCGCGCATCCGATGCTTGAGCACGCGCAGGGCGCGCATCATGGCTCCGATCTCATCCTGGTGCCGGGCCTCGGGGATGTCTTGCTCCAGCTTGCCCTCCACCAGGCCAGACACCAAATCAGTGGCCCGCACCAGCGGTTGCAGCACGCGCCGACGAATCAACACCATCAGCAACTGGAAGAACAGGCAGGCGATCAGCGTCAGGCTCACCACCAGCACCAGCAGGTTGCGCGCCCGCAGGTTGTGGCTTTCCGCCCGCGCCATGAGATCTTCCAGCAGCAGATCGCGCAGGTCGGTGATGGAGGCCATCTGGGGGACGTAGAACTTCAACAGGTCGGTCGGTGTGACGCTGTAATTGCCGGAGTTGAGCCCGGTCTGCAGCAGGAAATCGAGGAACTGGAACGCGCCGTCGAAATACTCCTTGTCCATCCGGTCCTGGGCAGCAGCGAATTCGGGGCTATTGGAATAGGTCGCCATCTGGGCCGCGAGGATGTTACGCAGCAATTCGATGCGACCATACAGGCTGCCGATTTCGATGACTTCATCCTTGGTCAGTTGACGGTGCGCAATCAAGGGCGCCACGAAGCGCGAGCCAACCTGCCCGGCGTACTCGCGCAGGCTGGCGGTGGCACGCACCGCCGCCAAACCATCACGCAGGCTGGGGTCGGCACGATCGACCTCGTTCCCCAGTTCGCTGACCACCCGGATCATCGGCGGTATCAGGTCCACCATGTTAGCCACCGCCGCCAGCACCAACACATCGCTGCGATCCTGCTGCGCCAGCCGGGCGACGTGATCGACATTGGCACGCGCCGCCCCCAGACCTTGCTCGACAGTGCGCACCTTATCCATCGCCCACGACTGACGCAGCCTTGCATCAGCCTCCAGCACCCCATGCAAGGCTGCCAGGGCGGCATCGGTCTGGTTGCGCGCACGCGTGATCTTTTGCTGCAGATCCCCGGCCTGCTGTGCCGATGCGCCCATGATGGCATTGGCAGAACCACGCTCGGCCGAGACCCTTTCCAGGGCCAGCAGCGCCAGACGCAGATTGTGCAGGCCCGGCACACTCTTGGCTCCGCTACGATAGGTGTTCCACTCCGTCCATACCAAGGCTATCGCGAATGCCAGGAACAGCATCAGCAAGGCAATGGAAATGAGCCGGAACAGACGATTCAAGGACATGAGGAGCCCGCTACAAAGGCAAATGTATGGGATGAATATAACAAGCCGACATGAAAGACGGCACAACTACTTCGCGAGCGAGATGAAAAATAAGACCGATACCTCGTGGCCGCGCCATCGAATCGGATGATACGTCCCATCTGCCGGGACGAACTTGACGCAGACCTGGTATCCCCTCGAAAAACACCAGGCGACCACTCATGCCGGCGGCAGTCGCATCGAATCGCTTTGAGACCAACACAGAATCGATGGACAAAAAAATAAGGCCCTGAAAATTCAGAGCCTTATCTCTACAACTGCTACAACTGATGAGCCAACTGGCGGAGAGGGTGGGATTCGAACCCACGGTACGGGAAACCGTACGCCTGATTTCGAGTCAGGTACATTCGACCACTCTGCCACCTCTCCGGTTAACTTCGGTCGTTTCACTGCGTGGTGCAGCAAAGACAGCGACTATAGCAGAAGTATTTTCAGAGTGGAACTATTTTTTAAAAAATCTTTAAAAAAATTATCTTCCCGCCATCGAAATTCATTCGCAACTGACAGCATGAATAAGCCTTCATCCACAAAATGGAAAGTATGAATTGCTTATCATCATCTTGTCATAAATCACTTCTAGCATCCGTAAACTATTTGCCGTTCTTTGGAACTTTATATACCCGGATCCAGCCAGATGGCGCCCCTATCCACCACCACCTTCCCGCTCGGCGCAGAAGTCGTCGACCTGATCGCCCGCGCCTCGGGTGCAGCCTTGCGCGGCGCCGATGATCCGATGCTCTCGCTGCTGCACGAGATCATTGCCCAGCGCAAGCTGTCGGCCCTGTTCCAGCCCATCGTGCGGATGCGCAATGGCGAAATCCTGGGCTATGAGGGATTGATCCGGGGTCCTTCCAATACGCCGCTGCATTCGCCGCTGTCACTGTTCAAGGTGGCGCGCACGCACAACCTGTCGGTACAGATGGAATACCTGTGTCGGCACATCGTGCTGACCCGCTTCGCCCAACTGGGCTTGCAGGGCAACCTGTTCCTCAACGTCTCGCCGGGTGCACTGATGCAGCCCGAGGCGATCCAGGGCGAGACCCTGCGCTACCTGGAAAAGCTGGGGGTGAACCCGCAGCGCATCATCATCGAGCTCACCGAGAACGAGCCCACCTACGATTACGCCCTGTTGCGCAATGCCGCCATGCATTACCGCGACATGGGTTTCCAGATCGCCATCGACGACCTCGGCGAAGGTTTTTCCAGCCTGCGCCTGTGGTCCGAGCTGCAGCCGGAATACGTCAAGGTCGACATGCACTTCGTGCAGGGTATCAACCACGATCCGATGAAGCTGCAATTCGTGCGCTCAATCCAGGAGATTGCCGAAAAATCCGGCTCCATCGTGATTGCCGAAGGCATCGAATCCCAGGCCGAGTTGCTCACCATCCGTGACCTCGGCATTGCCTGCGGCCAGGGCTACCATATCTCGCGCCCCCTACCGGAGCCGCCCATGTCGATCCCGGATGATGTCTCCAAGACCCTGCGCCGCGACAAGGTGCCGCTTGCCGCCAACAAGTACGGCCCCGGCAAGCGCAGCGCCACGGTGGCCAAGCTGCTGCGCGAAACCCAGTACGTCAGCCCCGAGGTGACCAATGACGCGGCCTACGATATGTTCGTCAACGACCCGCAATTGCAGGCCCTGCCGGTGGTCAGCAATGGCTTGCCGATCGGCCTGATCAACCGCTACAGCATGGTCGAACGCTTTGCCCGCCTGTATGGACGGGAACTGTATGGCAAGCGCTCCTGCGCCTTCTTCATGGATCCCAACCCGATCCTGACCGAACAGGACACCAGCCTGCAGGACTTGTCCAACCTGCTGGTGCAAGCCGAATCGCATCACCTCTCCAACGGCTTCATCATCACCGACCGCGGTCAGTACATGGGCCTGGGTACCGGACACGACCTGCTGCGCGAAATCACCCAGATGCAGATCGACGCCGCGCGCCACGCCAACCCGTTGACGCAATTGCCGGGTAACGTGCCCATCAATGACCACATCGAATACCTGCTGCACAGCGGGGTGGAATTCTGCATCTGCTATTGCGACCTGGATCAGTTCAAGCCCTTCAACGACGTCTACGGCTACCGCAAGGGCGACGATATGATCCAGGCCACGGGCCGCCTGCTGCAACAGGCCTGCGACCCCAACCTGGACTTCGTCGGCCACATCGGTGGCGATGATTTCCTCATCATGTTCCAGAGCGAAGACTGGGAAAAGCGCTGCCGCACCATGCTCGACAACTTCACTGCCGAGACACGTGGCCTGTACTACGACGAAGACGTGCAGCGCGGCGGCTACTTCACCGAGGACCGCCAGGGCAACCGGATCTTCCACCCACTGGTCTCGGTCTCGCTGGGCGCGGTGAAGATCGAACCTTCGCAATACTCTTCCCCGCACCAGATCGCCTCGGCCGCCACCCGCGCCAAGAAGCAGGCCAAGAAGATCCAGGGCAATAGCCTCTTCATCGAACGCCGCATCCCGGCCACCTTCTCCTGGGCGCTCAAGGACGGCGAGCCAGGTCGCTGAAGAAAACGTTTCCGCAGCCCAGGTGAGCGGCGCAAAAAAACGGCTGCCCCCTTTCAGAGGCAGCCGTTGTGGTCTGCACAGACCAAGCGGGTCAAGCGAATCAAGGCATCAGACGCCCGGCACCAGCTTGCTCACGCCCCCCATGTAGGACTGCAGGACTTCAGGAATATCCACGCTGCCATCGGCCTGCTGGTAGTTTTCCAGCACCGCCACCAGCGTGCGGCCCACGGCCAGGCCCGAACCGTTCAAGGTATGCAGCAGTTCCGGCTTGCCCTGGGCATTGCGGAAGCGGGCTTGCATACGGCGTGCCTGGAAGGCTTCGCAGTTGGAGACCGAGGAAATTTCACGATAGGTGTTCTGGGCCGGCAGCCAAACCTCGATGTCATAGGTCTTGGCCGCGCCAAAGCCCATGTCGCCGGTGCACAAGGTGATGACGCGATACGGCAGGCCGAGCTTCTTGAGGATGGTCTCGGCGTGGCCCAGCATCTCCTCCAGGGCTGCGTAGGACTGCTCGGGATGGACGATCTGCACCATTTCCACCTTGTCGAACTGGTGCTGGCGGATCATGCCGCGGGTGTCGCGACCATAGGAACCGGCTTCCGAGCGGAAGCATGGCGAATGGGCGGTAAACTTCATCGGCAGCGCGTCGCCGGCGACGATTTCATCCCGCACGAAGTTGGTCAGCGGCACTTCAGCCGTAGGAATCAGGTACAGCGCGGCATTCTCGGCCTCGCCTTCCTGGCCGCCCTTCTTGGCCGCGAACAGGTCAGCCTCGAACTTGGGTAACTGGCCGGTGCCGCGCAGGCTGTCGGCGTTGACGATGTAGGGGGTATAGCACTCGGTGTAGCCATGCTCCATGGTATGGGTGTTCAGCATGAACTGCGCCAGCGCACGGTGCAGGCGAGCAATGCCCCCCTTGAGGACTGCGAAGCGCGAACCGGTGAGCTTGGTGGCGGTATCGAAGTCCAGGCCCAGCGGTGCGCCGACATCGACATGATCCTTGATCTCGAAATCGAACTGGCGGGGCGTACCGACCTTGCGCAGTTCCACGTTGCCGTTTTCATCATTGCCCACCGGCACCGACTCGTGCGGCAGGTTGGGCACCGCCTGCAGGAACAAGGTCATCTGCTGCTGCACTTCATCCAGGCGGGTCGCTGAGGCCTTCAACTCATCGCCGATGCCGTTGACTTCGGCCATCACTGCCGACGCGTCTTCGCCCTTGCCCTTGAGCATACCGATCTGCTTGGACAGGCTATTGCGCTTGCCCTGCAGCTCTTCGGTACGGGTCTGGATCTGCTTGCGCTCGGCTTCCAGCGCATTGAAGCCGGCCACGTCCAGGACGAACTTGCGGGCCGCCAAGCGGGCTGCGACATTGTCGATGTCTTTACGGAGGAGTTGAATGTCGATCATGGGAAGAAAATACGATAGGGTTGGAGCTCGAAACCGCGATTGTACCAAGACCCGCGCCCGCCACGGGCTTCCCGTGCGCCCCACCGGCAAGAAAATTGCGCCGCCGGTAGCCGCCGCCTTCGCCGCGGGTTACCATGCGGGCCATTCCTGCATTCCAGAGATCCCTTATCCATGTCCGACCAACCCGATCCCCGCCCACCGCGTGAAGTCCCCGTCCTGTTCTCCCTGCTGGGCCTGGTAGCCGCCCTGGCTGCCGGGCTGTGGGCCGGCATCCACTACATGTCCAACGATGCCAGCCTGTTCTATGGGCTCATCGCCGGCCTGTCCTTCGGCGCCGCCTTCGCCTTTGGCCAGCAGATCAAGAACCGCCTGGTCCCGCCCAAGGTACGCAAGACCGACTGGCGGGTGCAGGCGCCGGGCGCCGCCGAATTGTCGCCGACCAAGCACGCAGCACAGCAGGTGCGCGCCATCAGCGTGGAATTCGATGATGAAGAAATCCACACCATGGTGCGCGGTGCCAAGCGCGAAGGGATTGCCTGGAATGAAGTGTGCGACGTCACCATCCGCATCAGCGAAGGCAGCGTGCCGCAGCCGCAGTGGATCCTCGCTGGCCAGACTGCCGAGGGTAGCAAGAGCGTGCTGGTCCCCAACGATGCCGAAGGTCTGGAAGCCTTGATGGAGGCCATGAAACTGCGCCTGCCGGGCTACGACGACGAACGCAACTACGAGACCGTGATTACCGCCATGTCGGCCATGGAAGGCAGCTTCCATGTCTGGAGCCGCCCCGCCGCCTGATCCCTAGGCCCGCCCCGCGCCGCCCAGGGTCGGCTCCTCGGCCAGGCGCTGCGCCAGGAAATTGACGAAAGCCCCGAGCCTGGGCGGCAAATGCCGCGTGGCCGGATACAGCGCCCACAGGTCACCGCAATAATGCGTCCGAAAGGTCCACTGCGGCAGGACCTGGACGATACTGCCCGCCTCCAGCGCCGGCCTGGCGATGAAATACGGTAGGCTGCCGATACCGATGTGGCGCAGCACCGCATCGAGCCGCACCCCGGTATGGTTAGCCGCATAACGACCGCGCACCTCGACATGGACCGCCTTGCCGTGCCGACGAAAACGCCACTGCGCATCGGCCGGCGCCTCCCCCAGATAGATGCAGCTATGCGCCTTGAGCGCCTGCGGATGGGTCGGTGTGCCATGCGCCGCAAGATACGCGGGCGTGGCGCAGAGCAGATGGTCGATACGCATCAGGCGGCGCCCCATCAAGCCCGGCGGCGGCTTGTCGGTGATGCGGATGGCCAGGTCGACCTGGTCGTCGATCAGATCCATGTAGCGATCCTCCAGCCTCAACAGCACATCGACCTCAGGATAGCTTGCCAGGAAATCCGGCACATGCGGATGCACCAGGTAACGCCCCACCGCCTTGGGCACGCTCACCCTCACCTGCCCTTGCGGCACGGCCTCGAAGGAACCCGATACCGCCAGCACCGCCTGGGCGGCATGCAGCATGTCGCGGCAGCGCTCGTGGATCTCGCGCCCGCTCTCGCTCAGACGCAGCTTGCGCGTGGTCCGCTGCAACAATTGCGTGCCCAGCGCCTTTTCCAGACGGGCGATGGCGCGGCTGATAGCAGACGGTGTGGCGCCCAGCTGGCGCGCCGCTTCCGAGAAACTCCCTGTCTCCACTACCTTGGCGAAGACCGCCATTTCATTCAACAAGGCGATACTTTGATTTGTGCTCATGGCGCAAAGAATATTTGCTTCGATGGCGGATTATCGCAACTTTGCATGAGCGATACAATTTCCCGCTACTGCTGCAAGCTAGAAAGGCAAGCCATGACCGAACGTCTATACCTGACCCAGCCAGCCCTTTGTGCTGATATCGAAATCTTGAGTTGCACCCCGCTGGAGGATGGCCGCCACGCCGTGCGCCTGTCGGCCACGCCATTTCATCCGCAAGGAGGCGGACAGCCCAGCGATGTGGGTTGGCTGGGCGAGGTGGAGGTGCTACGGGTGGTCAGCGAAGGCGACGACATCCTCCATTACACCAACGCTGCGGTCGCGCCTGGCCCTGCCGTAGCGAGGGTCGATGCCCAACCGCGCCAATTGCATACCCGGCTGCACTCGGCAGGTCACGTGATCGGTCATGTGATGGCACAACTGGGATGGAAGCCGACCAAGGCCCATCACTGGCCGGGTGAAGGGCGGGTCGTGGGCGTGAGTGTGGGTGTAGGCGGCGAAGCTGCGCAGGAACTTGAGGCAGAAGAAATCGAGCGCCGCTGCAATGCGCTCCTTGCGCAAGACCTGGCGTGCGTGCTGTCCTTGGAGGCCGGCTTGCGCAAGATCGGCTTCGGCGACCTGCCGGCCTATCCTTGCGGCGGCACGCATGTGGCCACGCTGGGGGAGATCGGCAAGATCGGGATCGAATCGGTGCGCGTCAAGAAGGGGGAGGTTTCGATTCGCTATGATGTCGCGGCTTGAAACTGGTCCGAGCCGGCATCTGCGGCTAGTGTAGTATGGTTGGCATTTCGCCAATCTTGATTTACAAACCGGGCGTACAATTCCAACTTTACCAACAAATGGCTGGAATACCGTGACGACAGACCCGAAATTATTAGAGGCCGCCCAAAAGGTAACGGCCCACCGCGCAAAAGTCGTAATCAATCACATCATCGAGCACGGCCACGTCACGACTGAAGAACTCAAGGAAAATTACGGCTACAACCATCCGCCTCGGGCTGCAGGCGATGTGCGGGACCAAGGTATCCCGCTGGAGACGTTCAAAGTCAAAGGGAGTGATGGCCGATCAATTGGCGCCTACCGTTTTGGCGATCCATCCAAGATTGAAAATGGCAAGCTTGGTGGAAGAAAAATTCTTCCAAAGCACCTGAAAAAAGCGCTGATCGAACAATTCGGTGCCAGATGCGCCATCAGCACGGAACAATACGATCAATCCCATCTCCAGATTGACCACCGCATTCCTTATCGCATTTCCGGTGATGATGCAGACAGCGAGAGAAATCCAGCAGACTTCATGTTGCTTTCCGGCGCTGCCCAACGGCAAAAGTCATGGGCTTGCGAACACTGCCAGAATTTTATCGTCATTAAGTCTTTGGCAACCTGCCAGTCGTGCTATTGGGCCTACCCGGAACGCCACACCCACGTAGCGATGAAAGATGAATTCCGTGTTGACCTTGTTTTCTCGGGTACAGATATTTTGAAATACAAGTCACTTGAAGAAAGAGCCAGGCAAAATAGCTCTTCCGTTCAAGAGGAAATAAAGAAGCTGATAGAGTAATCAGTTAGCAGCAGTCCCTAACAAGTCAAGTTGGCGACTTTTCTTTTTGCGGCCCGCTGTCTTCTGCTTGGTCATCAAGGCCGGTGACAAATACAGCGACTCAATAGTCACATCGTCACGGCCCAGCAATGTCGCCTGACTGGAGCGACCAGCGTGAAGCGCGACCTTCTGCAATCGCAGGTGACCAGGAAGCTCGGCGCCATAAGTCCTGTCGCCACAGGTTCCATCAAAACTGAGCATATAGGGCACATTGCGCTTGTTCAGGCTATCCAGTTCGTCAATCAGTTCATCCAGATTCAAAAGATAGGCATAGCGTGGATCACGTTTCCCGCTGGTCCCCTGCCACGGTGGGTCCATGTAGACAAGATCATCCGGTGTCGCATCCGCGATCGCATCTCTGAAATCACCGCCGACTATCTTGACCCGGTCTTTGAGCAACTTGGATGCCAGTGCCACTTCGCGTTTGAGCTTGTCGGGCTTCAAACCAAGACGACGATTATCCGGGCCTTGATTGAATTGACCGTGACCATTGAAACGAACAGCGTTTTTCACGCATCTGGCCACCAGATAGAGCAAGTCGGAGGGAGACTGGGTCTGGTTGAAATCGTCACGCACTTTGCGGTAGTAGCCGGCAGGATCGGACAGTTGCTCATTCCAGAGCGTTGCATACTCTGCAGTCAATCGCTCGGGCTGGGTAACAATCCACTTCCAGAGCTCGGCCAACGGTTCGAGCTTGTCGGCCACAACGAATTTCTTCGCTTTGTTATTGGCAGCAGCAGCCAGCGTAATCGCGCCGGAACCGACAAAGGGTTCATACAGGGTCTCAATGTCAACATCCATGTAAGACAAGATATCTTCGGCAAGCTTTCTTTTGCTTCCCTGATATGGAATGACATGCGGCGCTTTTTTCATGGTATTTCTTTGCACTTCGGATTCAGAGAATAGAGAGCAGCATTTCTCTCTTTCTCGATGGAGAAAAGCGGCTGCTTGCCGTTTTCAACGCGACGTTTTTCTCGCCTATAGACGATGGAATACAAGGAATTGGTGGGAGTCTTCCCACTGAAGGCTGCGGGCTCCATCTTCTGAATGGCCGAGACAACCTCCCCCAGGCTAAGTGCCTTCTTTTTCTTCTTGAGCACCTTGACCATCATGGCTTCCAGGTCACTCTTCTGACGATTCCACGTCATATATTGTCCTTTCACAAGCATGCGTACGCATGCTAAAGTACAACACAGACCTCCACAAGAATTAATGGAATTTTGCAGAAAAAAAGCATCCAGCCGGATGCTTTTCTCACTTCTTGCCGACCTCTTCATCCCACTGCCGCAAGGTGGCCAGCTTCTCTCCGATCTTGATTTCCAGACCGCGCGGAACCGGCTGATACCACCCCGGCTCCGCTATGCCCTCGGGCAGGTAGGTCTCCCCAGCGGCATAGGCATTGGGTTCATCATGGGCATAGCGATACTCATGCCCATAGCCCAACTCCTTCATCAGCTTGGTCGGCGCATTGCGCAGGTGCACCGGCACTTCCCGGCTCTTGTCTTGCTTCACGAAAGCGCGTGCCGCGTTATAGGCGTTGTAGCCGGCATTGCTCTTGGCCGCCACGGCCAGGTAGATCACCGCCTGGCCCAGCGCCAGTTCGCCTTCCGGGCTGCCCAGGCGCTCGTAGGTGAGCGCGGCATCGTTGGCGATCTGCATGGCGCGCGGGTCGGCCAGGCCGATGTCTTCCCAGGCCATGCGTACGATGCGCCGTGACAGGTAGCGCGGATCGGCGCCGCCATCGAGCATACGCGTGAGCCAGTACAGCGCAGCATCCGGGTGCGAGCCACGCACCGACTTGTGCAGCGCCGAGATCTGGTCGTAGAAGTTGTCGCCGCCCTTGTCGAAGCGACGGCTGTTCAAGGTCAGCGCATTCTGCAGGAACTCGGCCGTGACCAGGGTGGTGCCGGTGGTGCGGGCAGCGGTCTCGGTCTGCTCCAACAGGTTCAGGAAGCGGCGGGCGTCGCCATCGGCATAGCCGATGATGGTGTCGGTCGCCTGGGCGTCGAATTGCAGCTCGCCCAGCACCTTTTCCTGTGCGCGCTTGAGCAGCAGCTTGAGTTCGTCGTCGGTGAGCGACTTGAGCACATACACCTGGGCACGCGAGAGCAGCGCCGAGTTGACCTCAAACGATGGATTCTCGGTCGTGGCCCCGATGAAGGTCACCAGGCCGCTTTCGGCATAGGGCAACAGCGCATCCTGCTGCGACTTGTTGAAACGATGGATTTCATCGACGAACAAGATGGTGTGCTTGCCCATGGACAGGTTCTGCTCGGCCTGCTCCATCGCCGCGCGGATATCCTTGACGCCCGAGAACACCGCCGACAAGGCGATGAATTCACACTGGAACGCCGTGGCCGTCAGCCGCGCCAGCGTGGTCTTGCCCACGCCCGGCGGGCCCCAGAAGATCATGGAGTGCGGCTTGCCGGACTGAAAGGCCAGACGCAAGGGCTTGCCTTCGCCCAGCAGGTGCGATTGACCGATGACCTCATCCAGGGTCTTGGGACGCAGCGCTTCGGCCAGGGGCGCGGCGGGTTCTTGCGCGAACAGGTCAGCCATGGCGAGGCTCCTGCACCTGGTTCAGGTCAACGAGGAAAAAGGGCCGCAGGGCGGTCTCGGAAATAAAGTTCATATTCATCAGGATGCGGGCGCAGCGCCGGATTGCAAGGCGCGTTCACCAAAGGCCGTAGTCTAACGCAGCAGGCCCGCATCAGGGGCCATCAGGCGCAACCATGCGCGGTCAGCAGGCAATCGGCACAGGCGCTAGAATGCGGCCTCGCCCTTTTCCTTCACCCTGCCCTTTTTCCACCGTCCTCCATGCCCTTCGTCGTCACCGATGCCTGTATCCAGTGCAAGTACACCGATTGCGTCAACGTCTGTCCGATGGATTGCTTCGTGGAAGGACCGAACTTCCTGGTGATCGACCCGGATGGCTGCATCGATTGCTCCATGTGCGTGCCGGAATGCCCGGTCGGCGCCATCTACAACGCCACCGACCTGCCCGCCGCCCTGGCCCACTTCGAAGACCTCAACGCCAAGCTGGCCAAGCTGCCCGGCTGGCAACCCATCACTCAGGTCAAGCCGCCCATGGCGGGACATGAGCAATGGAAGGATGTGCCCGACAAGCTGGCGCTGCTGCAAATGCCGCCAGCCTGAGCCGCCGCTCCAAAAGAACAGCCCCGCACGCGCAAGCCTGCGGGGCTGTGTTCTTGGCTGGCCGGCGTGATCAGTTGTTGAACACGTCGGCGCCCTTGGGAATGGTGAAGTTGAAGCTGTTGACCTTCAGTGGCGGGTTCTTCTCGAAGCTGTCGAAACTGAGCAGCGAGACCTGACCGAAGGTGTCATGCAATTCCATCGCTACCGGGGTGCCATTCTTCAAGCCAATGCCGATGCTGTCGAAGGTGGTGTCGCGGCTTTTGGGGACGGCTTGCAGCCACTCCAGGCCATCCTTGGTGCCGGCTTCCTTCAAGGTGAAGTTTTTTTCCAGGTCATTGCTGCCGAACAGGATGGCCGCCGGCGAGGAACCCAGCGCATTGCCCAGTTGCTTGGTGGTGACCTGGTTCAAGTCCTTGTCGTAGATGAAGAGTTTTTCCCCATCGGCCTGGATCACCTGTTCATAGGGCTTCTGATAGGTCCAGATGAACTTGCCCGGGCGCGAAAACACGAAGCTGCCGCTGGAGGTGTTGACCACCTTGGACTTGCCGTTCTCGACGCGCACCATGCGCTGGGTGAAGGCACCCTTGGCCGACTGCGTGCTGCTGACGAATTGCTTGAACTGGTCCAGGGCGGCGGCCGAGGCGCGGCCCGGGGTCAGCGCGGTGACGGTGATGGCGCCGGCCACGGCCAGGGCCGACAGGCCGGCAGCCATCATCAGGCGGCGCAGGTTGAAGCGGCGGGCTTGCGCGCCGCGCGAGCGGGAGGAGTTGCCAGAGTTGCTGTAATGACTGGAATTGTCCATGTTATTCGATTCCTTCTTGACGGAGTGCCACCGGCGAGGTGGCGGCCGGCACGATAGTGGCCGGCCTTCAGGGCGTTCTGAACGATGGGGGTGAGCGCTTGGTGAACGCTTGGTGCAAGCTTATTCGGCGGCATCGCTGGCACCGGCCGGCACCAGGATTTCACGGTTGCCGTTGGATTGCATGGTGGACACCAGACCACTCTGCTCCATCTGCTCCAGCAAGCGCGCCGCGCGGTTGTAGCCGATGCGCAAGTGACGCTGCACCAGCGAGATCGAGGCGCGGCGATGTTTCAAGACCACGGCCACGGCCTGGTCGTACATCTCATCGCCCTCGCCGCCACCGGCGCCAGCCGCAGCACCGCTGCCGCCGCCACCCTCGGCGTCCTCCAGCACGCCTCCCTCTAGGATGCCCTCGATGTAATTCGGTTCCCCCTGGCTCTTGAGGTGTTCCACCACGCGGTGCACTTCATCGTCCGAGACGAAGGCGCCGTGGACCCGTACCGGCAGGCCGGTGCCGGGCGGGTTGTAGAGCATGTCGCCCATGCCCAGCAGGGTTTCCGCACCCATCTGGTCAAGGATGGTGCGCGAGTCGATCTTGGACGAGACCTGGAAGGCGATACGGGTCGGCACGTTGGCCTTGATCAGGCCGGTAATGACGTCCACCGACGGCCGCTGCGTGGCCAGGATCAGGTGAATGCCGGCTGCACGCGCCTTCTGGGCGATGCGGGCGATCAGTTCTTCGACCTTCTTGCCCACCACCATCATCAGGTCGGCCAGTTCGTCGATGATGATGACGATGGTTTCCAGTTGCTCCAGCGGTTCCGGGGCATCCGGGGTGAGGCTGAAGGGATTGGGGATCTTCTCGCCGCGCTTGTCGGCATCGGCGATCTTCTGGTTGTAGCCGGCCAGGTTGCGCACGCCCAGCTTGGACATCTTCTTGTAGCGGCGCTCCATCTCTTCCACCGCCCAGTTCAGGGCGTGGCCGGCCTGGCGCATGTCGGTCACCACCGGCGCCAGCAGGTGCGGGATGCCCTCGTAGATCGACAGTTCCAGCATCTTGGGGTCGATCAGGATCAGGCGCACCTGGCGCGGCGAGGACTTGTAGAGCAGCGAAAGAATGGTGGCATTGATACCCACCGACTTGCCCGAGCCGGTGGTACCGGCCACCAGCAAGTGCGGCATCTTGGCCAGGTCGGCCACCACCGGGTTGCCGGCGATGTCCTTGCCCAACGCCACGGTCAGGCTGGAGTGGCTGTCGTTGTAGACCTTGGAACCGAGGATTTCAGTCAGACGCACAATCTGGCGCTTGGGGTTGGGCAGTTCCAGGCCCATGTAATTCTTGCCCTGGATGACTTCCACCACGCGAATCGAGGTCAGCGACAACGACCGCGCCAGGTCGCGCGCCAGGTTGACGATCTGGCTGCCCTTGACGCCGGTGGCCGGCTCGATCTCGTAGCGGGTGATCACCGGGCCAGGATAGGCCGCCACCACCTTGACCTCCACGCCAAAGTCGGCCAACTTCTTTTCGATCAGGCGGCTGGTGAATTCCAGGGTTTCCACCGACACCGTCTGCTGGGCCGGCGGGGCCTCATCCAGCAGCGACAGCGGCGGCAGTTCGCTGTTCAAGTCATCGAAGAGGCTGGTCTGCTTTTCCTTCTGCACGCGGTCGGACTTTTGCACTTCCACGATCTGCGGCTCGATGCGGATCGGCGGGGCTTCCACGATCTTGGCGCGTTCCTGCACCACGGTTTCCTCGCGCTTGACCGCGGCTTCCTGGCCGGCACGGCGGTCGGCGCGGGCGGCGAAGAAGTCGCGCACGGCAAACAGGCCATCTTCGATCAGACCGCCAATGCGCTCCACCGCGGCCAACCACGACACCTGGAACAGCAGCGAAAAACCCAGTCCGAACAGCAGCAACAGCAATAGCGTGGAGCCGGTAAAGCCGAAGGTGGGCTGCATGGCCGTGCCGATCATCTCGCCCAGCACACCACCGGAGGAATGCGGCAGCTTGGGGGCGAAACGGTGCATCCGGGTGAATTCGATGCCCATGCTGCCGGTCAACATGAAGACAAAGCCCACAGCGCGAATCAGCGGTTCCTGCTGGTGCTCCGGCTCCACTGGCTGGGCCACCAGAAAGCGATTGGACAGGCGGCGATAGCCGGTCCACACCGAACGCCCTACCAGCACGCACCACCACCAGGCCGACAGGCCGAAGATGTACAGCATCAGGTCCGCGGTCCAGGCACCCACGCGCCCACCCCAGTTGCCCACGCGCGGCACCGCGCTGGCCACCGACCAGCCGGGGTCGGTCTTGGAATAGCTCAGCAGGATCAACGCCAGGTAGGCCAGCAAGGCCAGCAGCGCCAGCCAGCGCGCTTCGGATAACAGCCGCACCAGCCGGTTGGGCATGGGAGGCGCCGGCGTCTTGGTGGTGCGGATGTGGGCTTGACTCGTCTTGGACATAACTTCCGTGCAAAAAAAACTAGCCGTCATTGTAACGGCATTGAATTGGCGCTTCGCGATTTTGCGCTGGACAGCAAAGGCTGCCGCTGCACTGACCGGCATTTGTCGCTATCGTTCTTCTCGTGCTGTCATTTTATTCATCTATGGGACAGCAAACCTGCATTTGCCTGCATTTTCCCGTGGCCGGCCCGGCTATTGCTTGCATAGCGTAATTCCATGAGGCCGAGCGGGGGCTTGGACTATAATCTTACCCGTTTTGCAGCGCGTCAAAGCGCAAACTTGTGCGCTGGCAAGCTTGCCCACTCGCCCTGACTGGCCTGGATCAAGACCGGTCGGCCATGGGAATTGAAATCCCGGGAGTCGCCTCAAGCTGGATGGCACACCCATAACATTTTTGATGAGTAAATTATGAGCACGCCCAAACATGCCAAGGTCCTGATTCTCGGCTCCGGCCCCGCCGGCTATAGCGCCGCCGTCTACGCCGCGCGCGCCAACCTGAACCCGGTGTTGATCACCGGCGTGGAGCAAGGCGGCCAACTGATGACCACCACCGACGTCGAGAACTGGCCGGGCGACCCGCTGGGCGTGCAAGGCCCGGAACTGATGCAGCGCCTGCAGCAGCACGCCGAACGCTTCAATACCGAGATCATCTTCGACCACATCCACACTACCAAGCTCTCCGAGCGCCCCTTCCGCCTGATCGGCGACAACGGTGAATACACGGCGGACGCGCTCATCATCGCCACCGGTGCCTCGGCGCAATACCTGGGCCTGCCCTCGGAACAAGCCTTCATGGGCCGTGGCGTGTCGGCCTGCGCCACCTGTGACGGGTTCTTCTATCGCGGCAAGGAGGTGGCCGTCATCGGCGGCGGCAACACCGCCGTGGAAGAGGCGCTGTATCTCTCCAACATCGCCAGCAAGGTCACCATCGTGCACCGCCGCGACAAGTTCCGCGCCGAGCCCATTCTGATCGACCGCCTGCTGCACAAGGTCAGCGAGGGCAAGATCGCCATCCAGTGGCACTCCACCCTGGATGAAGTGGTCGGCGACGACAGTGGCGTGACCGGCATCAAGATCAAGTCCACCCAGGATGGCGCCATCACCGACATCCCGGTGCATGGCCTGTTCGTGGCCATCGGTCACAAGCCCAATACCAGCATCTTCGAAGGCCAGTTGGAAATGCACAACGGTTATCTGAAGACCCGCACCGGCACCGAGGGTTTTGCCACGGCCACCAGCATCGACGGCGTCTTCGCTGCCGGCGACGTGCAGGACCATGTGTACCGCCAGGCCATTACCAGCGCCGGCACGGGTTGCATGGCAGCACTGGATGCACAGCGTTATCTGGAAGGCTTGGAATAAAGTAAATTGATGTAAAATGCTGCGCTGCGAGAACTCGTAGCGCAACGGGCACTCAAAGAGCCGGTGACGAGTTTTTCGTCCCGGCTTTTTTGTTTTCATTCGAGCAACCAGACCAATTAAAATCATCCCGATCGAGGAAAGCACCGTGTCCTACTTACCGCCTCCTGCTCCGCCTTCCCGGATGCCGCCTGCGATCAAGGCGCTGCTGGCCTCCTTAGGTCTGGGTGCCGTCCTGATCGCTTGCAGCGCTTCGCGCGAAAACGAGAGCGCCGATGCTGCAGGGCAATGCAATGTCGCCCGCGCCGAGCACCTGATCGGTGAAAATCTCAATGCCCAGCTGGAACAACAGGCCCTGGCCGATTCCGGCGCCAGCCAGATCCGGGTACTCAAGCCCGACAGCGCCGCCACCATGGACTTCAACCCACGCCGCCTGAATCTGCACGTCGATCCGGGCCTGGTCGTCATCCAGGTGGCCTGCGGCTGAGCACGCCGGGCTGAAGAGTCGCCCCGCTTCTGCTAAAGTAGCCCGCTCAGGGATAATTCGCTACAGGGTTGGGTGGCTGTCATGGCGACAATGAAGGATTTCTCGGCGCTCCAGGGATTGCGCCGCGATTTGCAGGAACAGGAAAAAGCACGGGCACTGGCCTTGGCCGAGCGCCAGCGCCAGGAAGCGGCAGAGCGCGCGGAAGCCAATCTCTTCCGCAACAGCATCGGCACAGTCGCGCCCTTGCGTCCCAAGGCGGCCGACAAGGCCCTCCACCCACCGCAACTGCCGCCACCGATTGCCCGCCAGCACCTGGCCGATGAACAGGCCGCGCTGCTGGAGTCGCTGTCCGACGAATTCACCGTCGACACCTTGATGGACAGCGACGAAAACCTCAGTTTCGCCCGCCCCGGCGTGGGGGTGGATGTCTTGAGCAAGCTGCGCCGCGGCAACTGGGTGATCCAGGCCCAGCTCGACCTGCATGGCTATCGCCGGGATCAGGCGCGCGAAGCACTAGGTGAATTCTTGCGCCAGTCGCGCCGCCGCGGCCTGCGCTGCGTGCGGGTGATCCATGGCAAGGGTCTGGGCTCAGTGAACAAAGAGCCGGTCTTGAAGCACAAGGTACGCAACTGGCTGGCGCAGAAAGATGAAGTAATGGCCTTTTGCCAGGCCCGCGCCGCCGATGGCGGGGCCGGGGCGCTGGTGGTGCTGCTGCGCTCCAGCGAGCGGGCCTAGCCCGCCCAAGCCTCAGCCTCAGGCCAGCGCATCGAGCAAGGCCACGATGGCCTCGAAATGCGGCCGGGAGGCCGCATCAGCCGACAGGCAGGCCTGACACAAACCGGCCAAGGCGGTGCGCTGCTTCTGGCCGGTCTCATCTGTTGGCTGTCCATGTGCCAGCAATTCCTCCAACAGACATCCATAAGCCCGCACTTCCATGGCTTGCACGCCCCAGGCATGAGGCTGGCTGGCATCGTAGAGCCAGGCCGCCCCGAAATCCCCCAGCAAGGCGGCGCCCTCCCGATGCAGGATGTTATGACCATAGAGATCGCCATGGACGATGCCCTGGGCGTGCAGGTGTGCCGCCGCCGAGGCGATATCGCTGGCGATGGCCATCACCTGGCTCCAGGGCAGCTTGCCTTCCTGCGGATAGACGTCGCGCGTGCAGGATTGCAGGCTGGGCGGCCCGGCTAGGGTCGTGAAGGCGGGATCGATCAGCGGCATCACCAGCCCCTGCACGGCTTGCGGATGATCTTGCAAGCGGCCCAGCACCGGAATGAGCCCGCGATGACTGCCGGCCCTGATGCAAGCCGCCATTTCGCGCTCCGGCAAGCCATCGCTGGTGACCGCGCCCTTGAAGAGCTTGACCGCCACCGCCTGCGCCGTCGCGCCAGTCTTCCAGCGTGCGGCATGGATCACGCCGGAAGCTCCTTCGCCCAGTTTCTCGCCCAGCTGCAAGTCGTCCCAGACGATGGGGGCCACCTGGGCAAGTCGATCCGCCCCCTCTTCCACCGCCGCACACCAGGGATTGCCGGCCATGGCCAGCCAGCTCAAACGCGGCAGCGTCAGCAACCAGTGTGGAAACGCCTGCAGCGCATTGGCCGCCAGGCGCAGCAGTTCCAGGTTGCGGCAGCCCGCCAGTTCAGCTGGCAGCGTGCGCAGGCGGTTACCGGCCAGCATCAGCTTTTGCAGGCGCGTACATTGCCCGATGCTGGCCGGCAGCGCTTCGATGCGGTTGTCCGTGAGCACCAGCCAGCGCAGCGTGGGCGGCAGCGATGCCGCTGGCACGTGTTCGATGCGGTTGGCCTTGAAACCGATCATCTCCAGTGCCGGACAACGACCCAGCACGGCCGGCAGCTCCGTGAAGGGATTGTCGGAACAGAAAATGATGCGCAACCGGGTCAGGCGCGGCAGATCTTCCGGCAAGGCATTCAGTTGGTTGCCGCTGAGGTCCAGAATCTCGAGGGTTTCAGCCAGGGTGAAGATTTCTCGCGGGAATTCGCGCAGGCCGCAGGACAGCGACAGACGGGTAATGCCCTTGAGCGCGCCGCTGCGCAATTGTTCCAGGGTATGCATGAGACCGATATGAAGATGTGTTCAAAGCGCGCAGTGTACCAGCCACCATGCCGACCGCTCAGAACAGGTCAAGCTGCCCCCCGCTGCCTTGGTCGCCACGCCCGGCCTGCGGCAGCGGCGGCACCACCACGGGGCGCCGGAAACGACTGGCATCCAGCGTCGCAAAAGCGCGATTGCGATGATCGATGCCCAGGCGCCGGCTGGCCTTCTCGAAGCGCTGGTGCAGCAGGTCGGCCCACACGCCCGTGCCGCGCATCCGGGTGGTGAAACTGGCGTCGTAGTCCTTGCCGCCGCGCATGTCCTGGATGCGGTTCATCACCCGCGCCGCCCGGTCCGGGAAGTGCGCCTGCAGCCATTGCCGGAACAGCGGGCTGACCTCCCAAGGCAGGCGCAGCACGATGTAGCCGGCCTGCCCTGCCCCGGCCTCGACGGCCGCCTCCATGACGCGTTCCAGGTCCGGCTCGGTGACGAAGGGAATCACCGGGGCAATCGACACGCTCACCGGAATGCCCGCCTCGGCCAGCGTGCGGATCACCCGCAGCCGCCGCGCCGGGCTGGCCGCGCGCGGCTCCAGGGTGCGGGCGATGGCCGGGTCCAGGGTGGTGATGGTGACGGCGGCAATGGCCTGGCCCTTGGCGGCCATGGGCGCCAGCAGGTCGATGTCGCGTTCGATCAGGGCCGACTTGGTAATGAGCGCGACCGGATTCTCGCAGTCGTGCAGGATCTGCAGGATGCGGCGCGTCAAGCCGCGCTCGCGCTCGATGGGCTGGTAGGCGTCGGTGTTGATGCCCACCGTGATGGTATCGGGCTGGTAGGACGGCCGGGCCAGCTCGCGCAGCAGCAGCTCGGGAGCATTGGTCTTGGCCACCAGCCGGCTTTCGAAATCCAGCCCGGGCGACAGGCCCAGGTAGCTGTGCGAGGGCCGCGCAAAGCAATAGATACAGCCGTGCTCACAGCCCCGGTAAGGATTGAGCGAGAGCGAGAACGGCAAGTCCGGCGAGCTGTTGCGGCTGATGATGGACTTGGCTTCTTCCTCGGTGACGCTGGTCTTCAGGCGCGGCGGTTCATCCTCCTCCATCCCCTCGGCCGCCAGCGGCCCGGCCTCGGCAAAACGGACGGCCTGCCAGCCATCGTCGAACTCTTCCCGGCTCACCGATTCATACCGCCCGCGCAGGTTGGTCACCGCGCCCCGGCCCTTCTGGGCGACCTGGGGGCGATGCAGGTAGGACTCTGGCGTGAGGGTCGCGTCGTCGGCCCCAGACGGTTCAGGCTGGATCGGAAAAGGCCGGGCGATGCCCTGCGGGAATTTGGGGAAGGAAGCCACGGCAAGCTCAACAATACTGTATATATAAACAGTATTTTGCCTTCACTTGGCCGGCCCTGCAAATGCTGTTTCAATTTGTCCGGCTGCCGCATTAATCGGTTATGCTTGATCACCCTCGGCTTCCCGCAAGATCAAAAGAAAGCCAACACAAAGTGACAAGGGGGAATCAGGACCGCCATAGGTTCCAAGGAGACAAGGATGCAATACCAGGCAAACCGGCCCGGCGCCGGTGCATTGCTGGGCGCAGCGCCCCTAGTGCAGGCCGCCACTGATGGCGTGCTGGACCTGCAGGCCATCGAGCGTTCGCACCAGCGCAGTTCGTCCTACGGCATCACCCGCAGCCAGCAGCCCGACCTGCCCGTGCTCTCGCGCGCCGACCTGGCGCAGGCGCTGGAGGCCAACCAGACCCTCTCCGGCCACGCCCGCCCGGTCATGGAAACCCTCTACGACCAGATCCGCAACACCCACAGCATGGTGATCCTCTCGGATGCCGAAGGCACCATCATCCATACGCTGGGCGACAGCGATTTCCTGGCCAAGGCCGATCGCGTGGCGCTGGGTTCGGGGGCGCGCTGGTCGGAGCAATTGCGCGGCACCAATGCCATCGGCACCGCGCTGTATGAACAAAAACCCACCACCGTACACGCCCAGCAGCATTACCTGGATGCCAACCGCTTCCTGACCTGCTCGGCCGCGCCCATCTTCGACCATCGCGGCCAGGTGCTGGGGGTGCTGGATGTGTCGGGCGAATGCGGCAGCTTCCACAAGCACACCATGGCGCTGGTGCGCATGTCGGCGCAGATGATCGAAAACCATCTGCTGGCCGGCAGCTTCCCCGATGGCATCACCCTGCACTTCCACAGCCGCGCTGAATTCGTCGGTACGCTGGTCGAAGGCATCGTCAGCTTCACCCCTGGGGGGCGCTTCCTGGCCGCCAATCGCAGTGCGCAGTTCCAGCTCGGGCTGACGCTGTCGGCCTTGCAATCGCATACCTTCGCTTCGCTGTTCGGGGTGCCGCTGTCGCTGCTGTTCGAACACCACCGCAAGGCCACGCCAGGCTTGCTGGAACTGTGCCTGCACAATGGCATCCGCATCCACGGCCGGGCCGAACTGCGGCTGCGCAACCAGCATTTCCAGAATGCGCGCGAAGCGGCAATCGACACGCCCGAGCTGATGCACCCCATGCCGAGCGCGCCGGCCACTCCCAGCGCCCCGCTGGCGCCGCAGCGCCGTGTGCATCCGGGCCAGGTGCGGCCCGACCTGCAGGCGCTCGATACGGGCGACGCCCGCATGAGCGCCATCATCGGCAAGTTGCGCAAGGTCATCGACCGCGATATTGCCGTGCTGATCACGGGCGAAACCGGCACCGGCAAGGAATGGCTGGCCCAGGCCATCCACCGCGAGAGTGCGCGTTTTCGTGCCACCCAGACCCGGGGCGGTGCAGCGCCCTTCGTGGCGGTTAATTGCTCGGCCATTCCCGAAAACCTGATCGAAGCCGAACTGTTCGGTTATGAAGATGGCGCCTTCACCGGCGCGCGCCGCAAGGGCGCCATCGGCAAGATCGCGCAAGCCCAGGGCGGCACCCTGTTCCTTGATGAAATCGGCGACATGCCGCTGGCGCTGCAAGGACGGCTGCTGCGCGTGCTGCAGGAACGCACGGTGACGCCCCTGGGCAGCCAGCGCGTGATCCCGGTGGAGTTCGCGCTGGTGTGCGCCACCAACCAGCCGCTGCGCGAGATGGCAGCGCGCCACAGTTTCCGCGAAGACCTCTACTACCGCATCAACGGCTTGCAGGTGAAGCTGCCGGCCTTGCGCGAACGCAGCGACCTGGCGCAATTGATCGAGCGCATCCTCATCGCTGAAGGCGGCGCGCTGGCGCCGCGCTTCGATGAACAAGCCCAGGCGCTGCTGCAGGCCAGCCGCTGGCCAGGCAACCTGCGGCAACTGTCCAACCTGATCCGCACCGCCCTGGCCATGGCCGAGGGCGAGGCCTGGATCGGCGTGCAGCACCTGCCAGATGACTTTTTGGAAGAGGCAGGCCCGCTGCAGGCGGGTTGCGGGATGGCTGCTACTACCGTATGTGAAGAAATGCGCAGTGATTGCCTCTCCATCCACGACAACGAATGGGCCACCATCGAACGCGCCCTGCGCACCCATGCCGGCAACGTCAGTGCCGCGGCCAAGGCCTTGGGGGTATCGCGCAATACGCTCTACCGACGCTTCAAGTCACGCGGGCACTGAGCGGCGCCAGGCTGTCGTACTCTGCATCGGAAAACAGCCGCGAGCGCGTCAGAAAGCGCTTGCCGCTGCCGTTCTCCAGCGAGAACATGCCGCCATTGCCATTGACCACGTCGATGATCAGTTGCGTGTGCTTCCAGTACTCAAACTGGTCGGCGCCGATGTAGAACGGCACGCCATCGATGTCGCCCAGATACACATCGGTATCGCCCAACGTGAAGTCATCGGCCGGATAGCACATCGGCGCGCTGCCATCGCAGCAGCCGCCGGACTGGAAAAAGATCAGCGGTCCATGCCGCGCCTGCAATTGGCGCAGCAATGCCACCGTAGCCTCGGTGGCGGTCACTCTGGGTGGGGCACTCATCGGCCTTCTCCTCTTCGCTCTGTCCGATAAAAATGGCGCCGGCCGCGGGAAGCGGAACGGCGCCTAAGCTGCCTTGCTACAAGAAGACAAGGAGTCAAACAGAAGATCAAGCGATCAGAAGAAGCCCAGCGCCTTGGGGCTGTAGCTGACCAGCAGGTTCTTGGTCTGCTGGTAGTGGTCCAGCATCATCTTGTGGTTTTCGCGACCGATGCCGGATTGCTTGTAGCCACCGAAGGCAGCGTGCGCCGGATACAGGTGATAGCAGTTGGTCCACACCCGACCGGCCTGGATCTCGCGACCCATGCGGAAGGCACGGGTACCATCGCGGGTCCACAGGCCCGCACCCAGACCGTACAGGGTGTCGTTGGCGATGGCCAGCGCTTCTTCCTCATCCTTGAAGGTGGTCACCGAGACCACCGGGCCAAAGATTTCTTCCTGGAAGATGCGCATCTTGTTATTGCCCTGGAACACGGTCGGCTTGACGTAGTAGCCCGAGGCCAGGTCACCGCCCAGTTCTTCGCGTCCACCGCCGGCCAGCACCTTGGCACCTTCCTGCTTGCCGATGTCGATGTAGGACAGGATCTTTTCCAGTTGCTCCTGCGAGGCTTGCGCGCCGATCATGGTGCTCTTGTCCAGCGGGTTACCCTGCTTGATGGCGGCCACGCGTTTCAGGGCGCGCTCGATGAAGCGCTCGTAGATCGATTCCTGCACCAGCACGCGCGAGGGGCAGGTGCAGACTTCGCCCTGGTTCAACGCGAACATGGCGAAACCTTCCAGGGCCTTGTCGAAGAAGGCATCGTCCTTGTCCAGCACATCGGCAAAGAAGATGTTGGGCGACTTGCCACCCAGCTCCAGGGTCACCGGGATCAGGTTCTGCGAGGCATATTGCATGATCAGGCGACCAGTGGTGGTCTCGCCGGTGAAGGCGATCTTGGCGATACGCTTGTTGGAAGCCAGCGGCTTGCCGGCTTCCACGCCGAAGCCCTGCACGATGTTGAGCACGCCCGGGGGCAGCAGGTCGGCGATCAGTTCGACCAGCACCATGATGGAGGCCGGAGTCTGCTCGGCCGGCTTCAAGACCACGCAGTTGCCCGCGGCCAGGGCCGGGGCCAGCTTCCACACCGCCATCAGGATCGGGAAGTTCCAGGGGATGATCTGGCCGACCACGCCCAGCGGTTCATGGAAGTGGTAGGCATAGGTGTCGTCGTCGATGGGGCAGATGCTGCCTTCCTGGGTACGCACGGCGGCGGCGAAATAGCGGAAGTGGTCGATGGCCAGCGGAATGTCGGCGGCCATGGTTTCGCGGATGGGCTTGCCGTTATCGAGGGTTTCGGCGGTGGCCAGCAGTTCCAGATTGGCCTCCATGCGGTCGGCGATCTTCAACAGCAGGTTGGCGCGTTCGGTCGGCGAGGTCTTGCCCCAGGCCTTCTTGGCGGCATGGGCGGCGTCCAGCGCCAGTTCCACGTCTTCGGCGCTGGAACGGGCCACTTCACAGAAGGCGCGTCCGATCACCGGGCTGATGTTCTCGAAGTATTCCCCCTTGACCGGCGGCACGAATTTACCACCGATGAAGTTGTCGTAACGTTGCTTGAAAGGGTCACGTACACCGAGTTTGCTGATGTCTGCCAGGTTCATGTCGTCTCCGTTGGTTATGGTTGAAATCCCGCCCACGATCATGGCCGTGTCGGGCGTTCGGACAACAAGATGGCAAATCGCGTGCCAGCCCGCAAACGCCCGGCTGGCGCGGCCCCTGGCATGGTGCCATTGTCACGCTGTGTCAATCTGGCGCAGCCTGGGACAGTGCCGGGCAACAGCTTGCAACAGGTCGGCGATGGGCTTTTTATCGAAGGGACGTAAAAAAACCGGCCAGCGGCCGGTTTGCTCTGACGCAGAGACGGGAGACGGGATCAGACAGCATCCGGGCCGGTCTCGCCGGTACGGATACGGATCACCTGCTCCACTTCCTGCACGAAGATCTTGCCGTCGCCGATCTTGCCGGTGCGGGCGGCCTTGATGATGGCATCCACCGCCTGCTCCACAACATTGTCATCGATCACCACTTCGATCTTGACCTTGGGCAGGAAGTCGACCACGTATTCGGCGCCGCGATAGAGTTCGGTATGGCCCTTCTGACGACCGAAGCCCTTCACTTCGGTGACCGTCAGGCCCGTGACGCCGACTTCAGCGAGGGATTCACGCACCTCGTCCAGCTTGAACGGTTTGATGATGGCGGTCACTTGTTTCATGGCAATTCCTCTCTTGGTATGTCGTAAAGAAACGATCTGTTGAATAGCGGATAAAGCATTTGTTGTTATTTTACTGGCAGGGCCGTGGTCACCCTGCCCACTTGCACATTGTCAATCAGGCGTGCGCAGCTTTCAACCTTCTTGGGCAAGCGCGGCCATAAAAAGCCGGATTCACGCCTCCTGGTCGGGGATACGCTCCAGATCCTGCAGCCAGACGGTGGCCTCGCCATCGCTGGGCGCCCGCCAATCCCCACGCGGCGAGAGCGAGCCGCCGGTACCGACCTTGGGCGCATTGGGCACGCAGGAACGCTTGAACTGGCTGGTCTTGAAGAAGCGATAGACGAAGATGCCCAGGTTTTTCTTGATCTGCGGCAAGCTGTACTGGTTGCGCGCACCATGCAGCCCCTCCGGCCAGTGGCCGACATTGCGGTCCTGCCAGGCGCTGTGGGCCAGGAAGGCCACCTTGGCCGGGGTGAAGCCGTAGCGCAGGATGTAGTACAGGTTGAAGTCCTGCAATTCGTAGGGGCCGATGAAGTCCTGGGTACGCTGCCCCGGCTCGCCCTCGGACGCGCCCGGCACCAGTTCCGGGCTGATCTCGGTTTCCAGGATATGGATCAGCACTTCCGGCTGTTTCAGCTCCAGCGAACCCGATTCGGCCACCCAGCGCACCAGGTGGGTGATCAGGGTCTTGGGCACGCTGGCATTGACGTTGTAGTGCGACATGTGATCGCCCACGCCATAGGTACACCAGCCCAGCGCCAGCTCGGAGAGGTCGCCGGTGCCGATGACGATGGCGCCATGATGGTTGGCCAGGCGGAACAGGTGATTGGTGCGCTCGCCGGCCTGCACGTTCTCGAAGGTGATGTCATAGACGGGCTCGCCGCGCGAATACGAGTGCCCCAGATCCCTCAACATCTGTTCGCAGCTGGGGCGGATATCGATTTCCTGCGCCGCGCAACCGACCTGCGCCATCAACTGATGCGCCTGCACCAGCGTGCGGCTGCTGGTGGCAAAGCCTGGCATGGTATAGGCCAGGATATTGGTGCGCGGCAGGCCCAGCTTGTCCATGGCCTTGGCGCAGACCAGCAGCGCATGGGTGGAATCGAGCCCGCCGGACACCCCGATGACCACCTTCTTCAACCCCGACGACGACAGCCGCTGCACCAGCGCCTGCACCTGGATGTTGTAAACCTCGCGGCAGCGCAGCTCGCGCTGCTCGGCATTGGCCGGGACATAGGGGAAGCGCGCCACCCGGCGTTGCAGCGGCAGCACCTGCTCCTGCGGGACTTGCACCTCGAAGGCGACCACCTCGAAACGCCGCACCTCTTCCGCATGACGCCGCACCGACTGACCGAAGGTGGTCTGGTGGAAGCGTTCCCGCGAGAGGCGCTCCAGGTCGATATCGGCATAGATCACGTGGCCGCCTTCGGCGAAGCGCTCGGACTCGGCCAGCAGCTCGCCGTTCTCGCAGATCAGAGCCTGGCCATCCCAGGCCAGGTCGGTGGTGGATTCGCCATTGCCGGCCGAGGAATACAGGTAAGCGGCCAGACAGCGCGCCGATTGCTGCGACACCAGTTGATGCCGGTACCCCGACTTGCCCACCACGATATTGGAGGCCGACAGATTCACCAGCACCGTGGCGCCGGCCAGCGCCGCGAAGGACGACGGCGGGATCGGTACCCACACGTCTTCGCAGATCTCGATATGGAAACGGAAGTCGGCAATATTGGCGATTTCGAACAGCAGATGGCTGCCGAAGCCCACCTCCTGCCCCAGCAGACGCACGCGCCGGGTGACGGCGCAATCGGCGCTGCTGAACTGGCGCGCTTCGTAGAATTCGCTGTAGTTGGGCAGGTAGCTCTTGGGCACCACGCCCAGGATGCGACCGCAATGCAGCACCACGGCGCAGTTGTAAAGCTGGTGATCGACCTTCAACGGCAGCCCCACGATGAGCGCGGCCGGAATGCGCAGCGAAGCTTCCAGCACCGCCTGCAAGGCCTGCAAGGAAGCATCAAGCAAGGCGCGTTGCTGGAACAGGTCTTCGCAGCTATAGGCCGACAGGCCCAGTTCGGGGAAAGACACCAGGGCCGCGCCACGGGCGGCGGCCTGTTCGGCCAGGGCGATGGTGCGCTGAGCGTTGAAACCGGGATCGGCGACCTTGCACTCCGGCACGGCCACGGCGACGCGGGCAAAACCGTGGTGATAGAGATTGAAGAAGGGGCTGGGCATAGGATGTTCTCGCACTCCGTGCGCATCGCCGTGGCGGCGACGCAGTCTGTTCATTTTGCGTAGAATGCCTGTTCCAGCGTGGCCGTGGGCCACGCCATCTAACGCAGGTCACTCGCAGTCCATGGATTATCGCACGCGAATCGTTTCTTCTCTGACCGAGATCGGCCAGCAGCGCTGGGATGCGCTGGTAGCGGCCCAGGCCGAAGGCAATCCCTTCCTGTCCTACGCCTTCCTGCACGCCCTGCACGAAAGCGGCGCGGCCAGTGCCGATACCGGCTGGGAGCCGCACTACCTGACGCTATGGCAAGCCGAGTCGCTGGTGGCGGCCTTGCCGCTGTACCGCAAGTTCCATTCCTATGGCGAATACGTATTCGACTGGGCCTGGGCCGAAGCCTACCAGCGTCACGGCGTGGACTACTACCCCAAACTGCTCTCGGCGATTCCCTTCACGCCCGTGCGCGGCGCGCGCCTGATGGCCGTCGACGACACCGCGCGCGGCGCGCTGGTGGCCGCACTACGGGCGCTGCAGGAGCGAAATGAAGTTTCCTCCACCCATATCCTCTATCCCCCGCCGGAACAGGCGCAGCAACTGGCTGACGCCGGTTTCCTGCTGCGCAGCGGAGTGCAGTTCCATTGGCGCAATGAAGGGTATGGCAGTTTTTCGGAATTCGTCGACACGCTGGACCGCAAGAAGCGCAAGAACATCCTGGCCGAGCGCCGCAAGGTGGCCGAGCAAGGCGTGCACTTCGTCTGGCTGCGCGGGGCCGAGATCACCGAGGCGCACTGGCGTTTCTTCAATCGCTGCTATCGCCACACCTATGCGGCGCACTATTCGACGCCCTACCTGAACCTGGATTTCTTCGGCCGCATCGGTGACACCATGCCGCAGCACCTGCTGCTGACGGTGGCCCTGCGCGGCGAGGAGCCGATTGCTTCTTCGCTCACCGTGCATGACGACGACACGCTCTATGGCCGTTACTGGGGCGCGCTGGAACACGTGCCCTGCCTGCATTTCGAGACCGCGTATTACCAGCCGCTGGAATTCTGCATCGCCGAGAAGATCACCTGGTTCGAAGGCGGCGCCCAGGGCGAACACAAGATGGCGCGCGGCTTCCTGCCGCAGAAGACCTGGTCGGCGCACTGGCTGGCGCATCCGGGGTTCTATGATGCGGTGGAACATTTCCTGGCGCGGGAAGGGGGCGGGATCGATGGCTATATCTCGGAACTGAACGAACGCAATCCCTTCCGTGATCCGCCGCGCTGAAGATGTGTAAAAAAGTCGGCCTGCGTATCGCAAGGATCGACCTCATTAAAAACAAATGATTTAAATTATTTAAATATTTTTAATTATTTACAACCAACAGTGGGTTACCCCACGCTTACCAGAATTTCAGCAGGCCATTTTGGTTTGTCTTTGATGTGAATATGAGCGAAAAATTTGCATTCTTCTCCTGTTCAGTTCATCGGCTCTTCGCATTTCCGAAGGGCAGCGGCTCGCGCCCCAGCGCGTCGAATGAGAATGAAAAGACGTAAAAAAGCCGGTCCGTGCATCACACGGACCGGCCTTCACACAAGGATATGAATGATTCTATTTATTTATAGCCAACCCGATCCAACATCTGCAACACCTTCTGCTGGTTGGCCCCGACCGCGCCCACGTTGATGACTTCGGCCTTGAACGGGCCCATCTTCACCAGCGCCGGGTTGTCAGTCTTCACGCTCTTGACGGCGGGCCATTCATTGTTGCCTTCGGCGAAGTAACGCTGGGCCGAATCGCTGGCCAGGTATTCCAGGAACTGCACCGCCTCGGCCTTGTGCGGGGCGTGCTTGGCCACGCCGCCACCGGCGATGTTGACGTGTGCGCCATAGGTCTTCTGGTTGGGCCAGACGATGCCGACCTTTTCCATCAGGGCCACGTCTTCCGGCTTGCTGGAACGCAGCAGGCGCGCCACGTAGTAGGAGTTGGAAATGGCCACGCCGCACTCACCCGAACCGACCGCCTTGATCTGGTCGGTGTCGCCCCCCACCGGTTGACGCGCCTGGTTGGCGACCATGCCCTTCAAGATGGCTTCGGTCTTGGCCGCGCCGTCATGTTCCAGCAGCGCGCCGAACAGCGAGACGTTGTAGGGGTGCGAGCCGCTGCGGGTGCATAGCTTGCCCTTGTTCTTGGGGTCGCCCAGGGCTTCGTAGGTGTCCACGTCTTCCGGCTTGACGCTGGCCTTGTTGTAGACGATCACGCGGGCACGGGTGGAGAAGCCGAACCACTGCGTGCCTTCACTGCCCTCCTTGCTGTGCAGATTAGCGGGAATGCGCTCATCGAGCAGCTTGGACTTGACCGGCTGGAACAAGCCCTCGCTCTGCGCCTTCCACAGGCGCGCCGCATCCACCAACAGGATCACGTCGGCCGGGCTGGACGCGCCTTCGCTCTTCAAGCGCGCCAGGATGCCGGCATCATCACCATCGACACGGTTGATCTTGATGCCGGTGGTCTTGGTGAAATCGGCGTAGAGCGCTTCATCGGTCTGGTAGTGACGTGCCGAGTAGAGATTCAACACTTTTTCCTGCGCGAAGCTGGAAGCGGCAATGGCAGCCAGCATGGCGCCGAGGGCGAGTTGACGGGGGAACATGGACCATCCTTTTCAAAAAGAGTGAACGACCGCCGTGGCGAAACGGGGTTTTCTTTTTGGCGCGGAAGGCGGTCCGAGGGACTGGGCTGTCGCAGTGGGCGATCTCGGGATCGCCTCGTTGTGGCTCATGGCTGAGCGGTTCATTGACCGCTGGCGACTATAGCACAAATAAGAAGCATTATCATCTTCCTCACCGTGCCCCCCCCATGAATCACAACCTGAACGGCAAAACGCCCTCGCCGGCAGGTGCGCGGCAAGGGCGTTGTTCAGGCAGGGATGAAGACAGATGTCAGAGCTCTGAGATCTGAGCTCAAATGACTTTGACCGCGAAGTCCACGCCGATGCCGGCCCACCATTCCTGCTCCTTCTGGAACCAGAAGGAAATGCTGGGATGCTCCTTGATGTAGTCGCGCCGGATTTCCAGGTCGACCCGGGTCTTGAACTTGACGCGCACCTTGTCCAGGTCCAGCGTGATATGCGCATGACGGAACATCACCGCCAGTCGCAATGCCAGCACAGCCTTGGCGAAATCGACATCGGCCAGCATCTCGCTGATCTTCTTGAGGTTGCCCTTCTGCCCCAGGATCAGGGTACTCATCAGGCGTTGCTCGCGGGTGGTGAAACCCGGCAGGTCGGCATTGGCGATCATGTAGGCCGAATGCTTGTGGTAACCGGTGGGCGAGACCACCAGGCCGGTCTCATGCAGCAGCGCACTCCAGTGGAGATAGCGGGCATAGGAATCGGTGGCCGGCTTCAACAGTTGGAAGAAACCCAGCGCCGTATCGGCCACGCCGTGAGCGCGGGCTGCATCGATGTGGAAGCGGCGTGCGAATTCTTCCACCGAACGGTCGCGGCGGTCGGCCTTGGTGGCGCGCAACTGCAAGTCCCACATCACGCCCATGCGCAAGCCGGCTTCCACCGGGGTGATGACCTCGATGCCGAACTCCTGCATGAAACCGATGAGCACCGCCAGGCCACCCATGATGACGCCGGCGCGGTCGGGCTTCATGCCATCCAGCGCAATCTGGCTGACGTGGCCAAAATCGATCAGGCGCTGCATCAGATCGGCCAGGCTGGGCAGGCTGATGCGGCCGTCGCCCATGTTGTTGCGGCCGATGGTATCGGCAATGGCGCGCATGGTGCCCGAAGAACCATAGACATTGACGCTGGCGGCATCGAAGCTGAACAGATGCACCGCATCTTCCACGTGCGAGCGCGCCGAGATGATGGCGCGCTCGAAGGCTGCTGCCGTGATGGCGCCATCGGGGAAGAAGGCCAGGCTCTGGTTGACGGTGCCGATGCCGAAGGATTCGACATGGCGGATATGTTCACCCAGGCCGCGGATGACTTCGGTGGAACCGCCACCGATGTCGATGACCATGCGCTCTTCACCGGCATCGGCCAGCACGCCGGCCACGCCCATGTAGATCAGCCGGCCCTCTTCCTCACCGGAAATGATCTCGACCGGATAGCCGATGGCGCGCTCCAGTTCCGGCAGCAGGTCGGCGGCATTCTTGGCTACGCGCAAGGTATTGGTGGCCACCACCCGCACTGCGGTCAGCGGATAGTCGCGCAGGATGGCGCGAAAACGGGTGAGTGAATCGATGGCGCTCTGACAGGCCTGCTGCGTCAGGTTACCGCTCTTGTCGATACCCGCGGCCAGGCGGATGGGGTCACGCGCGCTCTTGATGACGCGGATGCTGTTGTCCTCGTACTTGCCGATGTGCAAGCGAAAACTGTTGGAGCCGAGATCTACCGCAGCAAACATGCATTTCCTTTCGCAACCGTGCTAGGCAATTGCTAAATAATTTAAACCGCACCTTGTCTCTATTCCCGACAAGATAATGGGCGCGCATTACACTTTGATGACAGCCTGCACCCTGTAGAATGGCGGCTCGATAACGCCGTGTTGCGTTGCACATATTATTTTATACAATTTATCCCATTTTCCTTCCATGCCCGGCATTCTTTACCTGGTTCCCAATACGCTGGGAAGCACCGAGCTCCCCACCGACACGGATGCTGCGCATCCGCTGGAGGCCATCATTCCGCGCCAAGTGCAGGCCATCGCCGCCCGCCTGGATTATTTCGTGGCCGAGAACGCCAAGACCACGCGCGCCTTCCTCAAACTGTTGGGCAGCAACACGCCGCTGACCAAGCCCATCCAGGAAATCCAGATCAGCGAGCTCAACGTCAACACGCCTGCAACCGCCCTGCCCGCCTTGCTGGCGCCGCTGCTGGCAGGTCGCGACGGTGGCCTGATCTCGGAAGCCGGGGTGCCGGCAGTGGCCGACCCGGGCGCCAACCTGGTGCGACTGGCGCATCAGCATGACATCCAGGTGCGGCCGCTGGTGGGGCCATCCTCGCTCTTGCTGGCGGTGATGGCCAGCGGATTGAATGGCCAGAGCTTCGCCTTCAACGGCTATCTGCCTACCGATGCTGAAGCACGCGCCAAGCGCATCCGCCAATTGGAAGATCGTTCCCGCAAGGAGAAGCAGACCCAGTTGCTGATCGAAACGCCTTATCGCAACGGCGCCATGCTGGAAGCACTGGCGCAGGCTTGCCAGCCAGGCACGCTGATCTGTGTGGCGACCGATCTGTCGCTGCCCAGCGAAAGCGTGCGCACCCAGACCGCGGCGCAATGGAAGGCGGCACTGGCGGCGCACAAGGCACCGGACTTCCACAAGAAGCCGACCGTGTTCCTGCTGCTGGCCGAATAAGCCCTCACCCCGCCATCAAGAAAAAAGGCCGATTGCATCAGCAACCGGCCTTTTGCATAGGAGCTGCGGAGTGTCTTAGCGCAACTGCGACAACGGAGCCGACATCATGGTCTTGGCAAAGCCGGCGCCGAAGGCTACGCCGAATTTCTTCAACACACGCTCGGAGAGGTTCTCGGTCTGGGTGTAATCGACCACGTCCTCGGCCTTGATGACATCACGCGCCACGCTATCGACGGTGCCGAAGCCATCGGCCAGACCCAGCTCGACCGCCTTGGAACCGGTCCACACCAGGCCCGAGAAGGTATCCGGGGTTTCCTTCAGACGCGTGCCACGGCCCTGGCGCACCACTTCGATGAACTGCTGGTGGATCTCTTCCAGCATCGACAGGGCGTATTCGCGCTGCTTGGGGCTCTGCGGGCTGAACGGGTCGAGGAAGCTCTTGTTCTCGCCCGCCGTGAGCAGACGACGTTCCACGCCCAGCTTGTCCATCAGGCCGGTGAAACCGAAGCCATCCATGAGCACGCCTACCGAACCGATCAGGCTGGCCTTGTTGACGAAGATCTTGTCGGCCGCCACCGCAATGTAATAGCCACCGGAAGCGCACATTTCTTCGACCACCACATAGATCGGCTTCTTGGGGTATTCCTTGCGCAGGCGGGTGATTTCATCGTTGATCATGCCGGCCTGCACCGGGCTGCCGCCGGGGCTGTTGATCTTGAGGATCACGCCCACCGAGTCGCTGGCGGCAAAGGCCTTGTCCAGCGCCGGGATCACCACCGCAGCCGAGCCCTGCCCTTCGGAATCGATCGCGCCCTTGATCTCAACCAAGGCGGTATGCGGGCCCAGCGGCTCGCTCTCGATCTTGTTGTAGGTGAAGGCCAGCCAGCCTCCCATGACGATCACCGCCAGGATGGCGATACGGAAGAAGATGCCCCAGCGACGGCGGGCGCGCTGTTCCTTGACCGCGAACAGGGCCAGCTTTTCCAGCACGTCGCGCTCCCAGCCGCTCTTCTTGTCCTCGCGCACGCTGGCGGGGATGGAAGACGGCGGCGGCGCAGAAGCGGGCGATGCGGAAGACTGGGGGGGCTGGGCTTGCTGGTTTTCAGATTCGTTGTTGCTCATAGGCTCACTCTAAGCAGCGCAGCAGTCTGCGCCGGTTTCCCCGAAGCTCATGCCTCGACGGGCTTGACGATGTCGTCTGGACGCCAGTAAATCTGGCCGTCCCGCTCCACCGCCATGATCTTACGCAAATGCGCACCGGTACAAGGACCGCCTACGCATTTTCCGGTATCGGGCGCATAAACGGCGCCATGTGTTGCGCACATGAGATACAGGCCGCTGGATTCAAAGAATTCTCCCTCGGCCCAATCCAGTTCGATGGGCACATGCGCGCAGCGATTCAGATAGCCATGCACCACCCCGCCATGGCGCACCACGAAGCCGGTCGTGGCCTCGCCATGCAATCGCACCGGGAAGCGCTTGCCCAGACCGCGCTCCAGGAGCTCGCTGGCGGGGCAGATGAAGATTTCTTCAGGTGTCGTCACGGCGGGCCACCTCAGGCGTGCTCATTGAGCCATTGATGCAGCTCGCGGATCGAGCGAGCTGAATAAAGTGGCGACAAAGTCTGCAACTGCTGCTGCGGATGCGCACCGAACTCCACTGCCACCCCCTTGGCGCCGGCATTGATGGCCATCTGCAGGTCGTGGGTGGTATCGCCGATCATCAGGGTGCGGTGCATGTCCTGGCCCAGTTCACGGGTCAGTTCCTGCAACATGGCCGGATGCGGTTTGGAAAAGGTTTCATCGGCGCAGCGGGTGGCATCGAACTTGGACAGCAGGCCAGTGGTATTCATGGCCCGGTTCAGCCCTACCCGGCTCTTGCCGGTGGCCACCGCCAGGAAATAGCCCTGCTGCGACAGGTCGGCCAGCATCTCGGGCACGCCCTCGAACAGTGTCAGATCCTTGTCCTGGCCCAGGTAGTGATGGCGATAACGTTCCACGATGCGCGGATAGTACTTCGGATCGACATCCGGGATGGCAGCTTGCATGGCATCCAGCAAGCCCAGGCCGATCACGTAGGAGGCCGCACTCTTGTCGGGAATGGGCAGGCCCAGGTCGCGCGCCGCCGCCTGGATGCAGCGCACGATGGTGGAGGTGCTGTCCATCAGGGTGCCGTCCCAGTCGAAGACGATCAGGTCGAATTGCTTTCTTGCCATGTATCGAACTCTTTCCGCTGGCATGTCCACACTGCTTGCCCGATGGGCAATTGGCAGATGGACATGCGATTGTGTTAATGCCGGGCAGAAAGTATCACATCCCGGCCCACTGCGTGCATCCCTTCACTCTTCGGTTCCGGCCAGCATGTTGTGCGGCAGCAGATCGCCCTCGGCGCCACCTTCCAGGCTGCGCAGAAAGCGCGCGCATTCCTCGGGCAGGCCGGCCTTCAAGGTCACTGTTTCGCCGCTTTCCGGGTGGCGGAAGCTGATGCGCCAGGCGTGCAGGAACATGCGCTTGAAGGCGATGCGGCTGCCATCGGCTTTCTGCAAGGCCTTGTTGAGGGTGAAGTCGCCGTACTTGTCGTCGCCGACGATGGGAAAACCGCTGGAAGACAGGTGTACCCGGATCTGATGGGTGCGACCGGTCTTCAGTTCAGCTTCCAGCAGGGCAAATTCACCGAAGCGGCGCAACAGCGAAAAGATCGTGTGCGAGGGCTGACCATCGGCCTGCACCCGCACGCGGCGCTCGCCATCGGGCGTGCTGTACTTGAAGAGCGGCAACTTCACATGCTGGCGGGCGTTCTTCCAGTCCCCCTGCACCAGCGTGAAATAGCGCTTGTCGGTGCTGCCCTCGCGCATCTGGTCGTGCAGGTTGGTCAAGGCCGAGCGCTTCTTGGCGATCAAGAGCACGCCTGAGGTATCACGGTCCAGCCGGTGCACCAGTTCCAGGAACTTGGCCTGGGGCCGCGCGGCGCGCAATTGTTCGATCACCCCATAGCTCACGCCCGAGCCACCGTGCACGGCCACGCCGGCCGGCTTGTCGATGACCAGAAGGTGACTATCTTCCAGCAGGATGCGGAATTCGGCACCGGGCACCACCTGCTCTTGCTTCTCTGCAACTCGTATTGGCGGCACGCGCACCACATCGCCTTCGACCAGGCGATAGGTCTGGTCGATGCGGCCCTTGTTGACGCGCACCTCGCCCGAGCGCAGGACACGGTAGATATGGCTCTTGGGAACGCCCTTGCAGACCCGCAGCAGGAAATTGTCAATCCGCTGTCCCGCCTCTTCGTCGGAAATGGTCAGCAACTGCACCTGGGGAAGGTTGTGCGAGGCTGTTGCGTTCCGGGAGGCGGGCGCAGCTGCGGCGCTTTCAGAAGCCCCCCTAGAAAATCTCGCTAAGTCCTTCATTTTGAATATATAATCGATTGACGCCGATCAAAAAACGGCGTCAGTAGAATAAAAAAGGAACATTCTACACAAGAGGAGACTTCGTCAGCCTCGCTCATTTGCAAAATAGACGAAGGGGGCCCCGAAAACCACGACGCGCGGCATCGCAGACGCAATAAAAGCGCTGCAACGGTTGACAATACAGCCGATCATGCCGCTTGCCTGGTCCACGTAAAGGCCTCGAAACGAGTACGCACCTTCCCTGCGCGAGTCCAGTTTGCACCGCAGTTGCAATCGGACAGCGCGCCTGGAAGTGGAACAGAATTGTTTGGATCATCAGGATAAAAGTCTGGCAAGACTCGCATCCGGTGTTCCGGTTCAGGTCCGCAGCGCACAGCCCCCGGCAACAGCAGCATCATGCAGCGCAACCGGCGCAGGCTCATCCGCCCGCCCCTCTTGCAGCGCATTGCCCGGGCCCTGCCGCAGTCCTGGCCGAAGCACCGCGAAGCTTGCCGGTTGATGCAGTTGAACCCGATCGCCGTCGCCAACCCACCATGTTACGTTTGGCTCCACAGACCAGCTTACCGTCCGCAGTTGCCTGCGCGACCGCCTATGGCGGAGCGCGCGGCGCGGATACGGTGCTGCCCGGCTTTCCCGTCTGCCGCATCCGCGCCCCCTTGTGCTGGAGCGCCCGCTAAGGCGCAATCACACAATCAAGGCAATTCCCTCCCCAATCACTTCGTTCTCGCGTACATCCCCTGTACTTTTGGCCCGCTACCACATACGGACGGGCCATTTGAAGGATCTTCGGATCCCGGAGTGAAACCATGAAACGTATGTTGTTCAACGCCACGCAGCAGGAAGAACTGCGCGTAGCGATCGTTGACGGTCAGAAACTGATCGACATCGACATCGAAACCACCGGACGCGAGCAGCGCAAGTCCAACATCTACAAGGGCGTCATCACCCGCATCGAGCCCTCGTTGGAAGCCTGCTTCGTCAACTACGGCGAGGAGCGCCACGGCTTCCTGCCCTTCAAGGAAGTGGCCCGCAGCTATTTCAAGGAAGGCATCGACGTCCGTAACGCCAGCATCAAGGAAGCGCTGCGCGAAGGTCAGGAAATCATCGTCCAGGTCGAGAAGGAAGAACGCGGCAACAAGGGCGCTGCCCTGACCTCGTTCATCTCCCTGGCCGGCCGCTACCTGGTGCTCATGCCCAACAACCCGCGCGGTGGCGGCGTGTCGCGTCGTGTCGAAGGCGAAGACCGCCAGGAACTGCGCGAAACCATGGACAAGCTGGACCTGCCCAATGGCATGTCCGTCATCGCCCGCACCGCCGGCATCGGCCGCAACGTCGATGAACTGCAGTGGGACTTGAACTACCTGATGCAACTCTGGCGCGCCATCGAAGGCGCCGGCCAGTCCGGCTCGGGCGCCTTCCTGATCTACCAGGAGTCCTCGCTGGTCATCCGCGCCATCCGCGACTACTTCCAGCCCGACATCGGCGAAATCCTCATCGACACCGACGACATCCACGACCAGGCCCAGCAGTTCATGGCCCACGTGATGCCGGACATGGTCCACCGCGTCAAGCGCTACCGCGACGACGTGCCGCTGTTCTCGCGCTTCCAGATCGAACACCAGATCGAGACCGCCTACTCGCGTACCGTTCCGCTGCCTTCGGGCGGCGCCATCGTCATCGACCACACCGAAGCACTGGTGTCGGTGGACGTGAACTCGGCGCGCGCCACCCGTGGCAGCGATATCGAGACCACCGCCTTCAACACCAACCTCGAAGCGGCTGATGAAGTGGCCCGCCAGTTGCGCCTGCGCGACCTGGGCGGCCTGATCGTGATCGACTTCATCGACATGGAGAATTCCAAGAACCAGCGCGAAGTGGAAGGCCGTCTCAAGGACGCCCTGCACCACGACCGCGCCCGCGTTCAGATGGGCAAGATCTCCCGCTTTGGCCTGATGGAACTGTCGCGCCAGCGCCTGCGCCCGTCGCTGTCCGAAGGCAGCCACGTGACCTGCCCGCGCTGCAACGGCACCGGCCACATCCGCGATACCGAATCCTCCGCCCTGCAGGTGCTGCGCATCATCCAGGAAGAGGCGATGAAGGAAAATTCGGCCGCCATCCACGTGCAGGCGCCGGTGGACGTCGCCGCCTTCCTGTTGAACGAGAAGCGTGGCGAAATCCTGAAGATCGAGACGCGTCATCGCGTCACCGTCATCATGATCCCCAACAAGCACCTGGAAACCCCGCACTACAAGATGGAACGGATCAAGCACGACGATCCGCGCTTAGACGACGCCCAAGCCAGCTACACCATGGCCGAGCAAGCCGATACCGACATCGGCTACAGCCAGCGCCAGAAGGAAGAAGTGCGTCCGCGCCAGGAAGCCGTCGTCAAGGGCATCACCCCCGACCAGCCGGCCCCCATCGTCGAACGCAAAGCCCCGGAACCGGTGGCCGCCGCCGTGCCGCCGCCGACCCTGGCACCGGAATCTGGTCTCTTGGGCAAGATCTTCGCCTTCTTCCGCAAGAAGCCGGTAGCGCCGGTAGAAGCCCCGGCAGCCGTCGAAGCCAAGGCCCCTGCCAAGCGCGAAGGCGAACGTGGTGGCCGTGGTGGCGAGCGCAATGGCCGCAACCGCAACCGTGGTGAGCGCACTGAACGTGGTGAGCGCGCCGAACGTGGCGAGCGTGGTGAGCGCAACGGCGAGCAACGCGCCGCCCGCGGCCCGGCCGCCGTCGAACTGAAGACCGGCGAAGCCGCCGAGGCCAAGCAGGCCCGCCCGCCGCGTGGTCCGCGCGAACCCAAGGAAGGCCGCGAACCGCGCGAGGCACGGGAAGGCCAGGAACCGAAGGAAGCCCGTCGCAATGAAACGCGTGAACCCCGCGAGCCACGCGAACCGCGTGAAGCCCGCGAGGGTCGTGAAGTGCGCGAAGGCCGTGAACCGCGTACACCACGTGAACCGCGTGAACCGCGCGCCCCGCGTGGCGAACGCAATCCAGCCAAGACCGAGGAAGGTCTGCCGCTGGAAGTCGCACTGGCAGCCGGCGCCGCTACCGCAGGCGTGGCCGTGGCGCTGACCAATGATGAGCAGGCAGCCCAGGTCGACGCCGCACAGGTCGAAGGCGCTGAAGGCGTCGAAGGCGTGGAAACTGCCGAAGGCGGCAGCGAGCCGCGTCGTCGTCGTCGTCGTGGCGGTCGCAACCGTCATCGTCGCGAACGTGACGAAAACGGCAACCTGATCGAAAACGCCGAAGGTGATGCCGCCGAAGCCAATGACCAGGCAGAAGCTGGCGAAACGCCGCAATCCGTGGTCGTGGCCAGTGCCGCGGCGGAAACCGTCATCACTGCCACCCCGGCAGCGCCGGTCGAAGTGGCCCAGGCAGCCGTGGCCCAGGCCTCGTTCTCGGCCTCCCCGGTGCCCCAGCCAAGCCAGGAGCCGACCCCGGCCGCCCCGGTGAACGTTCAGGCCGAAGCCGCCGCCCAGGTCGAAAGCGGCGTCAATTCGGTGGAAGCCGTCGCTGCTGCCGCAGCCGAAGCGACCGAAGCCGTGTTCTCGCACCAGCAAGCCATCGAACCGCCAGCACCGTCCATCGACGCCAGCTTCGCCCCGACGCCGGCCTTCGAACCGGTGCAGGCAGCGGTGGCCGCTCCGGCGGCCTCCGAAGCCCCGGTCGAAGTGGTCGCCGCACCGGCCCCGGTGGTACCGCAGCAGATCAGCCTGCTGGATGCCGTCGAAGCCAGCCCGGCTGTGGCCGCCGAAGCTCCGGCTCCGGTAGTTGCTGCACCTGCCGCACCTGCCGCAGCTACACCACCTGCTGCTGCCGGCAACGGCGCCCAGTGGGACTCGCTGCAGCAGATGCTGTCGCACGCCGGCCTGACCTTGGCCACCACTGACCCGGTCAAGCTACGCGCCGCCCAGGAAGCGGCTGCGGCCATCGTGCCGGCACCGCGTGTTCCGCGCGAGCGCAAGCCGCTGCCGCCGCAGTCGAGCGAGCCGCTGGTGCAGGTGGAAACCCGCCGTTGATGCCGGCAGGGTGGGTCAGCCATGACCCACCGACTGCAGATCGACCATGCGAAAGGTAGAAAGGGAGCTTCGGCTCCCTTTCTCATGTCTGCTTGGCTGCAGCAAGGTGGCATTTACCCCTTGTCATCGGCAATAGACACCCTATTTGGTGACAGTTGGGGGGCAGCGGCAACGATACAGTCACCCTCACCGGCCACTGCCGCGCTGACCAGATGGCGCCAGGGCCGCGCCAGTGGCGGCACGGGCCGCCCGGCTCAGCCGTAAACCGGGCATATATGAATGATCGTGCATCTACCCCCGTGCGCCTCCCGTGCTATCGTTAGCTACCTGTGACTCCCCCAGCTCGTATGAACAAACGCGTCATCCCCATCGTCGCTGCCCGGCCCGCGCCCTTCGCCAGCAAGGCAGGCACCGTGACGCCACTGGCGGTGCAGCCCAGCGGCTGGCTGAGTGACAGCCTGGGGCGTCCCCTGCATGACCTGCGCATCTCGGTCACCGACCGCTGCAATTTCCGCTGCGTCTACTGTATGCCCAAGGATGTCTTCGACAAGCAATACCAGTTCCTGCCGCATTCTGACCTGCTGAGCTTTGAAGAACTGGCCCGCGTGGCCGCGCAGTTCGTGGCCCATGGCGTGCGCAAGATTCGCCTGACCGGTGGCGAGCCGCTGCTGCGCAAGAACATCGAAACCCTGATCGCCCTGCTGGCTGCCCTGCGCACGCCCGACGGCCAAGCCATCGACCTGACCCTGACCACCAACGGCACCCTGTTGAAGCAAAAGGCCCAGGCGCTCAAGGACGCCGGCCTGCAACGCGTGACGGTGTCGCTGGATTCGCTGGACGACGCCAGTTTTCGCCGCATGAATGACGTCGATTTCCCGGTGGCGCGCGTGCTGGAAGGTATCGAGGCCGCCCATGCGGCCGGGCTGGGGCCGATCAAGATCAACATGGTGGTCAAGAAAGGCGTCAACGACGATCAGATCCTGCCCATGGCGCGCTACTTCAAGGGAACGCCGACCATCCTGCGCTTCATCGAATACATGGACGTGGGTTCCTCCAACGGCTGGCGCATGGATGAAGTGCTGCCCTCGCGCGAGGTGGTGCGCCGCATTTCAGCCGAGCTGCCCTTGCAGGCGCTGGACCCCAACTACACCGGCGAAACCGCCGAACGCTGGCGCTATGTCGATGGCAGCGGCGAGATCGGCGTCATCTCCAGCGTGACCCAGGCCTTCTGCCAGGATTGCTCGCGTGCGCGCCTGTCCACCGAGGGCAAGGTCTATACCTGCCTGTTCGCCAGCCAAGGGCATGATCTGCGCAGCATCGTGCGCAACGGCGGCAGCGATGCCGAGATCGCCGGCGCCATCGCGGCCCTGTGGGGTCAGCGTGGCGACCGCTATTCCGAACTGCGCAGCGCCATGCAGGCCACGCCGGCGCGCAAGGTCGAGATGTCCTATATCGGCGGCTAGCCCGCTGCTGCCCTGCCCCTCTGCACCATGGATTCCCCTACCCTCTTGACTGCCAGCCACATCACCGGCCTGGTGCTGGCCGGTGGTCGCGGCACGCGCATGGGCGGCGTGGACAAGGGCTTGCAACTGCTGCACGGCAAGCCACTGGTGCAACACGTCCTGGAACGGCTGGCGCCGCAGGTCGGTACCCTGGCCATCAACGCCAACCGCTCGCAGTTGCAATACGCGCGCTTCGGCTACCCGGTCTGGCATGATCTGCAAAGCGATTACCCCGGCCCGCTGGCCGGCCTGCAATGCGGCTTGGCCCATTGCACCACGCCGCTATTGGCCAGCGCCCCGTGCGACTCACCGCTGATCCCCTTCGACCTGGTGGCGCACCTGGCCGAGGCCATGGCCGCAGCCGGCGCCGAAGCGGCCATCGCAGTCACTGACGATGGCCAGCGACGCCAGCGTCATCCTGTATGCTCCCTGCTGCGCAGCGCCACCCGCAGCTCGCTGGACGCCTTCCTGGCCGCTGGTGAGCGCAAGATGGAACGCTGGTTTGCCACGCTGGCTTGCGTGGAAGTCGAGTTCCCCGACGCGCGCGCCTTCAGCAACATCAACACCGGGCCCGAACTGCAACGGCTCGAAGAAGAACAATGACCCAGACCAAGACACCTGCCACGCCCCTCACCGCCAGCCTGCACGACATCGTCAGTTGCATCAGCGGCTACGATCCCCACGCCATGACCGTGGCCAGCGCGCAAGCCGTGATCCAGGAATTCATCACGCCCATCGACACCGTCGAAAAACTGGCCATCCGCAGCGCCCTCTCGCGGGTGCTAGCGCAAGACATCATCTCGCGCATCGACGTGCCGGCACACGACAACTCGGCCATGGATGGCTACGCCCTGCGCGGCGCAGAGGTGGCCGCGGGACAGCAGGTGCGCCTGCAGATCATCGGCGCGGTCCATGCCGGCGAGCGCTTCAGCGGCACGGTCGGGCCCGGCCAGTGCGTGCGCATCATGACCGGCGCCCCCATGCCGACAGGCTGTGACACGGTGATCCCGCAGGAACTGACGACCGATGCCGATGCCCAGGCCGTGACCCTGCCCGCTGGCCGCGTGCGCCCCGGCGACAACCGCCGCCTGCGTGGCGAAGACCTGGCGCTGGGCAGCGTGGCGCTGCCGCGCGGACGGGTGCTGCGCCCCTCCGACATCGGTTTGCTGGCTTCGCTGGGCATTGCCGAAGTGCCGGTGCAGCGCCGCCTGCGGGTGGCCTTCTTCTCTACCGGTGACGAATTGCGTTCGGTGGGCGAGCCGCTGGAACCGGGCTGCGTCTATGACTCCAACCGCTATACCCTGCACGGCATGTTGACCCGCCTGGGCTGCGACGTGCTGGACATGGGCGTGGTGCCGGACGACCCGGCGGCGCTGGAAGCGGCCTTTCGCAATGCCTGCGAAGAGGCCGATGCGGTCATCACTTCCGGTGGCGTCTCGGTGGGCGAGGCCGACTACACCAAGCAGATCATGGCCAGCCTGGGCGAGATGACGTTCTGGAAAATCGCCATGCGCCCCGGCCGCCCGCTGGCCTTTGGCCGCATCCAGTCACGCGGGCGCGCGGCTTACCTGTTCGGCCTGCCCGGCAATCCGGTGGCGGTGACGGTGAGCTTTTCCTTCTTCGTGCGCGACGCCCTGCTGCGCCTGGCCGGCGCCGAACCCAAGCCGCTGCCGCGCCTGCGCGCCAAGACCGCGACCGCGATCCGCAAGAAAGCCGGTCGTACCGAATACCAGCGCGGCATCCTGGCGCCCGATGACCATGGCACATGGCAAGTACGCCTGACCGGGATGCAAGGCTCGGGCATCCTGCGCTCGATGTCGGATGCCAATTGCATCATCGAACTGGAACACGAACGCGGCGACGTGGCTGCGGGTGAAGAGGTGGCGGTGGTGCTGTTCGATGGACTGGTCTGAAGTCTGAGGTATGAGGTATGAGGGCAGAGGTCTGAGCTCTGAACTCTGATCTCATGCCATCACCCATGAAAAAAGGGACGGCACGCCGTCCCTTTTGCATTGCCTGGCATCAGGTTTCAAACGCCCTCGGCATCCTCCCCCAGATCCAGCTCACCCGTGCCCAGCAGCTTCTGCGCATTCTCCACTGGCAGCGCCTCCACCGCCTTGAGCTTGCGGGTCATCTGGCGGGTGCGGGTCTCGGCCTGGTCGATGTTCTTGGCCACCCGCTCCAGCGCGCTCTTGGTCGAAGCCAGCACTTCGCCGAACTTGCCGAACTCGGTCTTGACCGCGCCCAGCACTTGCCAGACCTCTGAGGAGCGCTTTTCCAGCGCCAGCGTGCGGAACCCCATCTGCAAGCTGTTGAGCAGCGCCGACAAGGTGGACGGCCCGGCAATGGTGACCCGGTGGGTGCGCTGCAGCTCGTCAGACAAACCCGGCCGGCGCATCACCTCGGCATACAGGCCTTCGGTGGGCAGGAACAGGATGGCGAAATCGGTCGTCAGCGGGGGCGACAGGTATTTCTCGGCAATCGTTTTGGCCTCGCCGCGCACGGCGCGTTCCAGCTCGCGCCCCGCCGTGGCCACGCCCTCGGCATCGGCGCGCTCGGCCGCATCGACCAAGCGCTCGTACTGTTCCTTGGGGAATTTGGCATCGATCGGCATCCACACCTGGCCGCCATCCTCCTTGGCCCCCGGCAGGCGGATGGCGAATTCCACGCGCTCGCCACTGGCGGGCACGGTCTCGACGTTCTTGGCGTACTGGTCGGGCGTGAGCATCTGTTCCAGCAGGATTTCCAGTTGGACTTCACCCCAGGTGCCGCGCGTTTTGACGTTGGTCAGCACGCGCTTCAAGTCACCCACGCCGGTGGCCAGTTGCTGCATCTCGCCCAGGCCCTGGTGCACCTTGTCGAGACGATCCGACACCAGCTTGAAGGATTCGCCCAGGCGCTGTTCCAAGGTGGCGTGCAGTTTTTCATCGACGGTCTTGCGCATTTCTTCCAGCTTTTGCGCATTGTCGTTCTGCAGGTCCTTGATCTTGGCTTCCAGCGTGGCGCGCACTTCGGCCATGCGCTGGGCATTGGATTCGGTCAGGGCCGAGAGTTGCTGGTTGAGTGTATCGCCGAAGCGCTTGAGCGAGACCGCCTGCTCTTCGCGATTGACCTGGGCTTGCAGCGTGATGGACTGGCGCATGTGGTCCAGTTGCTGGGCATTGGTCTCGTTCAACTTGACCAGTTGCTGGGCAAAGCCGTCGATCTGCTTGTTCTGCAAGGTAGCCACGCTGGACATCTGCGTGGCCAGGGTCTGCTGCAACTGGGCGAAGTTGGCACCCAGTTCCTGGCGCGTACCCTGGGCACTGATCTGCACCTGGCTGCGCAACTCGCGCTCGATGCGCTCGCCGGTGTCCTGCTGGTGGCGCTGCAATTCCTGCTTGAGCTGCAGCAGCGCTTCTTCCATCTCGCCACCAGCGTCATGGCGCTGGCCCGAGCGCAGCAGGATCAGCAGTTGCAATACGAGGCCGACCACGATCAGGCCGGCCAGGATCATTTCGAAACTCGTCATCGCTGGCCCTTACTCCGGCTTGTTGCGCATCCAGTCGGCGGTCTGATAGAGCGCCGCCAGCAGGCGTTTCATCAAGTCCTCAGGCAAGCCCACGTCTTGCATGGCCCAGGTCATGCAGCGCAACCACTGGTCGCGCTCGGAGATGCCGATGGGGAAAGGCAGATGGCGCGCGCGCAGGCGCGGATGACCGAATTTTTCCATGTACAGGCTGGGCCCGCCGGTCCAGCCGGAGAGGAACATATAGGTCTTTTCCCGCGAAGCCTCCAGCGAGGGCGGGTGCAGTGCGCGGATGCCGGCAAATTCCGGCTCCAGATCCATCAGGTCGTAGAAACGATCGACCATCTCGCGCAGCTTCTCAGCGCCGCCGATGAGTTCGAACGTGGTCGGTTGGTTGGGGTCTTCGATTTGCATAAGACCGCCATGATACCGCAGCCAGACTGCCGCGTCGGCGCAGTCCGGCTACCCTTGCCGGCTTTCTTGATCTGCTTCGGATCAGGCTTCGCGCAAGGTCTGCAAGGGCGGACGCCGCAGCACATGGCGCAGTCCGGCCCAGCCACCCAGCGCCGAACAAGCCGCGCCCAGTCCCATGCCGGCCACCCACACCAGCGGGCTGAAACTCCAGTCGAAATTGAACACGTAATGCGCCAGCGCCCAGCCGATGGCCGCCGCCCCGCTGGCCGCCAGCAGGCCGGCCAGCGAACCCACCAGCAACACCTCGATGCGCTGGGCGGAGGACAGCTCCTGGCGGGTCGCCCCGAGGGCGCGCAACAGGCCCGCCTCGCGCACACGTTCATCCTGCGACCCTGCCAGTGCAGCGTACAGTACCAGTACACCTGAACACAAAGTGAACAGGAACAGGAACTCGACAGCAGCAATCACTTGACCGACCACTTCCTGAATCTGTCTCAGTACACTTCCTATGTCCACCACGGTCAGATTGGGGAAGTCACGCGTGAGGGTATTGCCCAGCGCTTCCTGGGCGGGAGTCAGATGCACCGCCGTGATCCAGCTTTGCGGCGTATCGCGCATCAGGGTCGGGTTCAGGATCACGAAGAAATTGACCCGTAGCGAACCCCACTCCAGCTTGCGCAGGCTGGTCACGGGCGCCTCGACCAGTTGCCCGGCGATGTCGAATTGCAGGCGATCGCCCAGCTTGATGCCCAGGGTCTGGGCCAGCCCCCGTTCCACCGAGGCTTCCGGCTTGCTGTCGTCGTACCAGCGACCCGCCACGATGCCATTGCCGGGCGGGATGTCGGGCATGGTCGAGAGATTGAATTCACGGTCCACCAGGCGCTTGGCGCGGTCTTCCTGGTAATCGGCGGCCGTGATGGCGCGGCCATTGATCTGCACCAGCCGGCCCCGGATCATCGGGTACAGCGCCACATCCTGCACCTCGCCCTGGCGCAGTGCCTGCTGCACCGCCTGGCGCTGGTCGGGCTGGATATTGATGATGAAGCGATTGGGCGCATCGGCCGGCGTGGCCTGGCGCCAGGCGCCGACCAGGTCGCCGCGGATCACGGTCAGCAGCAGCAAGGCCATCAAGCCCAGGCCGAGCGCCACCACCTGCATCACGGCGGCCGCCGGCCGGCGTTGCAGGCCGTCGATGGCGAAACGCCAGCTCTGGCGATCCACCAGGCCGCGCAAGGCGCGCAGCGCACGCAGGCACAGCCAGGCCAGCAGCGCGAACAGACCGAAGCCGCCGAGGAAGCCGGCGATGGTCAACAAGCCCAGCTTGAGATCACCGGCCTGCCACAGCAGCAAGCCCGAGAACACCAGCGTGCCCAGCAGATAGCTGGCCACGGTCAGCGCCTGCGGTGCCCCCTGGTCGCGCCGGATCACACGGTTATGCGGCACGTTGCGCAATTGCAGGATGGGCGGCAAGGCAAAGCCGACCAGCAGCAGCAAGCCGGTAGCCACGCCCTGCAACGCCGGCGCCCAGCCCGGTGGCGGCAAGGCGGTTGGCATGAAACCGCCCAGCCATTGCAGCAGCGCGAAGTGGGCGGCAAAACCGAGCAGCATCCCGATCACGCTGGCGACCGTCCCGATGAGGATGAATTCGGTCAGATAGAGCACAGTCACCTGGGCTTGCGTCAGACCGAAACAGCGCAGCATGGCGCAGGCATCCAGGTGGCGCAGCATGAAGCGACGGGCCGCCATGGCCACCGCCAGCGCGGCCAGCATGGCCGACAACAGGCCCACCAGCGACAGGAATTGTTCGGCGCGATCCAGCGTGGCGCGCATTTCCGGGCGGCCGTTTTCCAGCGACTCCAGGCGCACGCCGCGCAGTTGCTCGGCCTCAATCTGGCGTTCGATCTGTTGCTGGTAGCGCTGCACCGCCTCGGCGGGGCCGGCGATGAGCAGCCGATAGGTCACGCGCGAACCCACCTGAACCAGGTGCGTGGCGGCCAGGTCGGCCTCGCCCAGCATCACGCGCGGGGCGAAGTTGACGAAGGCGCTGCCGCGATCGGGCTCGACCGAGATCAGGGCAGCGATCTTGACCGGCAGGTCACCCAGCTTGAGGGTATCTCCCACCTTCACATCCAGTTGCGACAGGATCTGCGGATCGACCCATACCGTACCCGGCTGCGGGATACCCTGGGCGGGCCGGTCGCGGCCATCGTCGGCGCGCAGCGTGAGCTGGCCGCGCAGCGGATAGCCGGCTGTGACCGCCTTGATGGACGCCAGTACCGAACGCGCCGCATCGCCTTCGCCGGCCTGAGCCATGCTGGGGAAGACCTGGGTCTGGGCCTGCAGCAACCCCGCCTGGGCGGCCTGTTGCAACCAGGTCGGCGGCAGCGGCTGGTCGGCCGCGATCAATAGATCGGCGCCCAGCAACTGGTGCGCATCACGCGTCATGCCGGCGCGCATCCGATCCACGAAGAAACCGACCGACGACAAGGCCGCCACCGCCACGACCAGGGCGATCAGGAGGAAGCGTAATTCACCGGTACGCCAGTCGCGCAGGGTCATGCGCAATGCTTGTTGGAACATGCAGGAGCCAGGGAGGAAGAAAAAGGAAAAGAATGCAGGACGCTGGAGGTCAGCGCAGCCACAGCCCCGCCACGCCCAGGGCCAGCAGCACGCAGCCGGCAGTGAGCAGTTGCAGCCGGCGACGCATCCGGTCCATGGTTGCCACCAGTTGCGCATTCTGCTCGGCCAGGGTGTTGATCAACTGGGTCGCTTCCAGTTGTTCGGCCTCCAGTTGGGCCAGGCGCTGCCCCAGTTGATCGACATCGCTGCCCACCGGCTTGACCTGCTGCGCATCGACGGCTGTCTTGGCCTTGCGCGTGCGCGACCACAGCTCGCGCGCGCCCTTGACGATGCCGGGCGTGGCCTGGACCACGTCGCCCCAGGGAATCAATTTGATCGCGGATAACCAGCTCAATCCCATCTGCACTACTCCTTGTCGACGATGTGGGGGGAGGACGATGGATACGGCTTGTTGCAATTTCGTTTCAAGCCGGTGAGAACCGCACTCCTCTGTCTTCTTCTAAGACAGGCAAAATGTGATTTTATCCCGACCCGTTCCAAACTGCGGTATCGAGCCTGCTTACTGCCGGGCAACAAGCTGTTGTAACGGGTGTTCAGACTAGATGGAGTTCGACCATGAAAGCCCCCCTGCGCTGCTTGCACCTGCTGGCAGCCACCCTGCTGCTGTGTGCCGGCAGTGCCTTTGCCGCCGATTGCACCAAGGCCGCCACCCAGGCCGAGATGAATGCGTGCGCCTCGGAGACGCTGACCCAGAACGATGCCGATCTCAATGCCACCTACATGGCCTATCGCGACAAACTCAACAAGGCACAGCAGAACCAGCTGCGCGAGGTACAACTGGCTTGGTTGAAATACCGCGACCTGTCCTGCCGCTTCCAGAGTTCGGCCAGCGCCAGGGGATCAGCAGGCGAGCTGGCGCGCCAGACCTGCCTGGCCGACAAGACGCGCCAGCGCGCCGACGAACTCAAGGCACTGGCCGGTTGCCAGGAGGGTGATCTGAACTGCGTGCGCTAGGCAGTCATAAACTTTCATGCTGTAATGCTCCCGTCTGAATAAACAGGCAAACCATTCCACACTGCCCCAGGGAGTCTTCCATGAAAAAACTGATCTTCGCCATGACCACTTTCGCGCTGGCCGCCCCGCTGCTGCTCAGTTCTCCTGCCATGGCGCAGAATGCGCAGCAGGACAAGATGAAGCAATGCAACGCCGACGCGGCCGGCAAGAAGGGCGATGAGCGCAAGGCCTTCATGTCCTCCTGCCTGAAGAAGGAACAACCCAAGCCGGCCACGCAGCAAGACAAGATGAAGCAATGTAATGCCGACGCCGCTGGCAAGAAGGGCGACGAACGCAAGGCCTTCATGTCTTCCTGCCTGAAGAAGAAGTAATTCTGTTCTTCTGGCCACCTCACCCGGTGGCCCATGAAAAAACCCGCAAGTCGCCTTGCGGGTCAGGTTGATGACGAACCCCGTGTTTTCGAACACGGGGTTTTGTTTTTCAGGCGCAGGTAATTTGCAGATGGTCGATGGCGCAGAAGCCAAGCAAGGCGCTCATTTTTCGCTGTAGCCACTTTTGTACGCTGGCAGAGGCGCTCAAGCCGTGTAAAAGCGCGCGCAAGCGCGCCACCAACAGGGCAATCTTCTTCATGTTCTGGGCCGCCGCCGCCAACAAGCACTGCTCGGCGACCTTGCGCAATCCCCGCATACGGGCATAACGATGTCCGTGCAATTGCTTGGCGTCGGCGAAGCTGCGTTCTACCGTTTCCTTGCGTCGGGCATAGATGCGCTTGCCCCATTCGGTACGACGCCGATCATCCACCTTCTCCTTGGAACGCTCCCACACATGGCGCGTCACCACCTTGACCGCATTGGCGCTATTGGTGCATTGCTCGCGTACCTTGCAGCCTCGGCATTGCTCAGGGTTGGATTTGTATTCCCGATACCCCAGTCGATTGGTCGTGCTGTAGCGCAAGGGTTGACCCTGCGGGCAGATGTATTCGTCACGGTAGGCATCGTACTCATACGCCCGTTTAAAGAATGTCCCCGGCTTGTGGTTGGGTGTGCGGTAGCCCATCACGCCGCTGATCTCGCGATTCTCCAGTCCCTGGCAGACGGCCGGTGTGAAGTAGCCCGCATCCAGGCCAACGGCCTGTACATCAAATCCGAACGTCTGGCGCTGACGATCCAGGCGCGCCAGATAAGGCTGACTGTCATGGACTGAGGCGGGCGTGACATGGGTATCGGTAATGATGGAATGCTTGGCATCGACGGTGCGGTGATCCAGGTAGAAGAAGCCCTTGGGCTTGTCGTCGCGCACCATGTAGCCGCTCTCGGGATCGGTGCGACTGACCTTGATCTCTTTGGTGGGCGGCTCATCATCGTCGTCACGCTTGAGCGGTTTCTTGCCATGCTCGGCACGGTCGATATCCACAGCGGCATCCAATTCGGCCAGATAGGCCGAGGGGGTCTGGGTAACTTGAACGTAGTCGAACTTGTTCTTGTTGGCGTTGGCCTTGAGGTGGGTGCTGTCGCTGTAGAGCACACGGCCATCGACCATGCCGCGTCCAATGGCCTGGCGCACGATCTCGTCGAAGATCTCTTGATAGACGGTGGTATCAATGAAGCGGCGGCGCCGGTTCTGGGAGAAGGTGGAGGAGTCCGGTACCTTGTCGGTCAAACGGAATCCGGCAAACCAGCGATAGGCCACATTGACCTGGACCTCGCGGATGAGCTGGCGCTCGCTGCGGATACCGAAGAGGTAACCGATGAACAAGAGCTTGAAGAGTACCACCGGGTCCAGTGCCGGGCGGCCATTGTCGGCGCAATACAGATGCGCCACCTTCTCTCGGATGAACTCGAAATCCACCGCCGCGTCGATCTTGCGCAGCAGGTGGTCCTTGGGCACGAGCATCTCGATGGTCACCATCTCTAACTCGTGCTGGGCGGCTGTCGGTTTTTTGAGCATGACCGATTAAACAACAAAGCCTTGGCTCTCGCCAAGGCTTTGTCATCAATCTGACCCGCAAGTCGCCTTGCGGGTTTTTTATTGCCGGATTGCCGGATTGCCTGAGGCAGTGAAACGATCTCAATGCTGGGTACGCTTGACGAAGAACAGCCCGGCCCCCACCAGCATGAGCACGCCGCCGAAGAAGCGGTTCTGCGCCTTGAGCGCCTTCTGGCTGCGGAAGAAACGTTGCAGGCGGCTGGCCGCGAAGGCATAACCGTGCATCACCACCACGTCCACCGCCACCATGGTCAACCCCAACACCAGCAGTTGCAGCCCCAAGGGGCGTTCGTGGTCGATGAACTGCGGCAGCACCGCCACCATGAAGACGATGCCCTTGGGATTGGTGGCATTGGTCAAAAAGCCGGTGATGCAGCGCTGCCACCAAGCCTGGCCGCGCTGGGCGCGGGCCACGGCATTGGCGGCGTCGATGGCTTCGCCTTCCTGCTCGGTCGGCACCGGGGCGCGCCATTGCGAGAAGCCAAGATAGATCAGGTACAGCGCGCCGGCGATCTTGACGGCGTTGAAGGCGGGCTCGGAGGCCACCAGCAGCGAGCCCACACCGGCTCCGGCAATGACCAGGACCACCACCAGCGCGACTTCCAGCCCGAGGATGGTGGCGCTGGTGCGGCGCACGCCGTAATTGAGGCCGTGGCTCATGGAGAGCACGGCGCCCGAACCGGGCGAGATCGCAATGACGCAGGCAGCGAAGAAGAAGGTGATCCAGGTTTGATAGGCCATGAGGGACTCGATCGAAGGGCGGGGGCGCACTGTGCAATATGGAGTTAACCATTATAAGCAAAGCAGCAACGAATGCTTACAAATACATGATGAATTGAAACACTTTGACGTCGTCTTTCACGTCGACGGCTCGTTATAGGAAGCAAGGCGCAACGAAACGATGAAGCGATTACGCAAAATCAAGCGCCGAGCGTAACAACCACTTTCTAAAGGAAATTGCCATGAAAACCAAATCCGTCATCGTCGCTTCCCTGCTGACCGCACTGGCCCTGCCGGTGTTCGCGCAGACCGGCGGCACCGCTGCCCCGGCTGCCGCTACGGCAGCAGCCCCGGCCAAGGCGGAAGCCGGCAAGACCGAAACCAAGCACAAGGCCAGCCATCACCACGCCAAGCACAAGAAGGCTGAAAAGAAGGAAGCTGCTGGCTCCGAAGCCAAGCCAGCCGCCGACAGCGCCGCCAAGACCAAGTAAGCCAGCAAGACTGCAAGCAGCACATCTGATTTCACACCGTACTACTCAACGCATACCAGACATCTGTCTCTGAAAGGACATCATCATGAAGACCAAGACCATCATCGTTGCCTCCCTGCTGTCGGCCCTGACCCTGCCCGTGTTCGCCCAGACCGGCAGCACCGCTGCCCCGGCCACCACCACTGCAGCACCGGCCAAGGCGGAAGCCGCCAAGACCGAGACCGCTCCGAAGGCCAAGGCTGAACACCACGCCAAGCACAAGAAGTCGGAAAAGAAGGCAGAGAAAAAGGAAGAAAAGAAGGAAGAAGGCAAGACCGAAGGCAAGGTCGAAAAGAAAGCTGAAAAGAAGGTAGAAAAGAAGGCGGAAAAGAAGGAAGCTGCCGGCACCGAAGCCAAGCCGGCTGCTGACGGCGCCGCCAAGTAAGCGGTCCGCAAGGAGCATCACCCCGGGCCCTTGAGACCCGGCCATGTCAGGGATGACAGGGATATCGCCCCCGCACCATCAGGTTCGGGGGCGATATTTTTTATATCGTTTTATATTTTTAAAATGCGCTAAATTATTTTTATTTTCCCGCTTCAATCAGGCTGCCAGCGCAAGGCAATGCGCTCACCCGATGCGACCAGATGTGCGCTATCCATGCCGATGCCGGCGGCAAACAGCAGGGTCTCGCCGGCCCACACCAGCGGCAGGAAAGGCCGCTCCCAGGCCGGCACGTCGGCACTCTGGTACTGCTGCTTGAGGCTGCGCGCCGGGCGATTCACGCCCAGCTTGATGCGCTCTCCACCACTGCGCCCGCACACCAGCAGCGCCTGCGAGCGCAGCCAGGTGGCATCCAGGCCGGGCCGCACTTCATCGCTGGCGATGGAATCGAAATGCAAGGTGCCGTAGAACGCCGCCACCCGCACCTGCGCCTGCCCTTCCCAGCGCAGGGACAAGGATGCGCCCTCATCGGGCGCGATGCGGCGCGGCGCCAGGAAGACGCGCTCGCGGTAGCGATGCACCTCGCCATCCGGGTGCGACACGCACAATTGCGCCTCGACGTCGGCCTGCAGCAACTGGCTGCGCATTTCCTGCATCCAGGCCGCCGAAGGCATCCGCATCCCGCGCAGCGCAAACCAGTGGCGCATCAGGTTCAGGAACCGTTGTTCACTCAAGCCCCGTAGCGCCGGCATGAGCAGGTGATCGTCCTGGCGGCATTGCGCCAGATCCTGTTGGGCCACTTCGCGCAGCAGCTCCTGCGCACCTTGCGCATGTCCGGCTGCGCGCGCCAGGCGCTGCTGGTAGCCGGGGAAAACCTGGCCCAGCGTGGGCATGACCTGGTGGCGCAAGGCGTTGCGGGTGTAGCGCGGATCCTGGTTGGATTCGTCCTCGATCCATACCAGCGCGAGTGCGCGCGCCACTGCTTCCAGTTGCGCCCGAGGCACGCCCAGGAAGGGGCGCACCACCAGGGTGTGGGCGTCACCCAGCAAGCCGGGGGCGGTATTGCAATGATCCATGCCCGACATCCCGGCCAGGCCACTGCCACGCAGCAGTTGCAACAGCACCGTCTCGGCCTGGTCATCCAGGTGATGCGCGGTCAGCAGCAAGGGCGCGCCATGCTGGCGGCACAGTCGTCCCAGCGCGGCATAGCGGGCCAGGCGCGCCGCTTCTTCGATGCCACTGTCGGCCACCCGCGCCAACTGCACCCGTTCGGCTGCACAAGGCAGGCCGCGCTGCGCGCAAAACGCCTGTGCATGGGCCCACCAGGCATCGGCATTGGCCGACAAGCCGTGGTGCACATGCAGCGCCACCACCTGGCCGCCACTGTCCTGTGCCCACTGCGCGGCCACCTGCAACAGTACGGTGGAATCGAGCCCGCCGCTGTAGGCCACGGCCAGCGTATCGCGCTCGACATCGAAGCCGGTGGCCGCGAGCGTGGCCTGCAGTGCCTGCATCAGGCTGGCCAAGGACTTGTCGGGGGAAGAGGAAGGATGATCGGACATGGAAGAAAATCGGGGCCGGAAAGACAAACGCCAGCGAAGCAATCGCTGGCGCCTGGATCGAGGAAGAATGAAACCGAGGGATTATTCCGCCGAATTCAATTCCTTGAACTTGCCGTAAGCCATCAGCTTTTCGTGACGTGCAGCCAGCAGATCCTTGGTCTTCATGCCCTGGAACTGGCGCAGCGAATCCGACAGCGCGCGCTTGAGCAGGCTGGCCATCTGCTTGGGATCGCGATGGGCGCCGCCCAGCGGTTCGTTGACGATCTTGTCGATCAGGCCAATGGCCTTCAGGCGGTGCGCCGTCAGCCCCAGCGCTTCGGCGGCGTCAGCGGCACGGTCGGCGGTCTTCCACAGGATGGAAGCGCAGCCTTCCGGCGAGATCACCGAGTAGGTCGCATATTGCAGCATCAGCACCGAGTCGCCCACGGCGATGGCCAGTGCGCCGCCGGAACCACCTTCACCGATGATGGTGGCGATCAGCGGCACCTTCAGTTCGGCCATCACGTACAGGTTGTGACCGATGGCTTCGGATTGACCGCGCTCTTCGGCATCGATGCCGGGGAAGGCACCGGGGGTGTCCACGAAGGTAAAGATGGGCAAGCCGAACTTCTCGGCCACTTTCATCAGGCGCATGGCCTTGCGATAGCCTTCCGGCTTGGGCATGCCGAAATTGCGCATGGCGCGTTCCTTGGTGTCGCGCCCCTTCTGGTGGCCGATCACCATGCAGGCCTGGCCATTGAAGCGGGCCAGACCGCCGACGATGGACTGGTCGTCGGCAAAGGTACGGTCGCCGTGCAGTTCGTGGAAGTCGGTGAAGATTTCGCGCACATAGTCCATGGTGTAGGGACGTTGCGGATGGCGCGCAATCTGCGAGACCTGCCAGGGCGTCAGCTTGGCGTAGATGTCCTTGGTCAGTTGCTGGCTCTTCTTGACCAGGCGTTCGATCTCTTCGGAGATGTCGACGGCCGAGTCGTCCTGTACAAAACGCAACTCTTCGATCTTGGCATCCAGCTCGGCGATGGCCTGCTCGAAGCCCAGAAAAGTCGTTGTCGATTTACTCATTGTGTTCCTTTTTCAACAAGTCCGATGATGCGACGAGAATCGGAGAAAATGCCGGCCCAGTGCGGGTTGCGGCTCGATGATCCCGGATGCATCGGTTTGCCTTCAAAATCTTGCGAGGACGGGAGTATACACCAGCAGTGCCTGCGCCCTCCTCCCCTTGGATCAATAATCGGAGGGCAGCGGATCCAGGCTGCGCCACAGGTACCAGGTGGCCACGGTGCGCCACGGTTCCCAGTTCGCGGCGACTTCGCGCGCATCGCTGCGCGAGACGGGCTCCCCCGAGAAGTAACTGATGCTGATGCCCTTGAGCAATCCCAGGTCATCCAGCGGCAGTACGTTGGGGCGCAGCAGATTAAATATCAAAAACATCTCGGCTGTCCAGCGGCCAATCCCACGGATCTGGATCATCTCGGCAATGACGGCTTCGTCTTCCATCTCCGCCCATTTGTCGGGATGTACCGTCTTGGCCTTGAAGTGGGCGGCCAGGTCGAGGATATATTCGGCCTTGCGCTTGGACAAACCGCAAGCGGCCAGCCCTTCTGGGCCGGTACGGATCACCTGGCCCGGGGTGCAGCGCGGACAGGCTTGCAGGAAGCGCTGCCAAACCGCATTGGCGGCCTTGGTCGAGATCTGCTGGCCGATCACCGAACGCGCCAGCGTGGTGAAGGCATCGCCACGCACCGTCAATTGCAAGTCCCCGAACTGCGGGATGATCTTGCGCATGATGCGGTCGCGCTTCATCAGCTCGGCCTTGGCGTCTTCCCAGTAGGCCGGCACGATCAGGCTGGGATCGGCGTCACTGGCTTTTCGGTTGGTATTCAAGTCAAGCTCTCCGCCATTCGGTCAGGCCGCCCGGTTTGTCTTCCAGAACGATGCCGGCAGCAGTCAGCTCGGCGCGGATGCGGTCGGCTGCGGCGAAGTCCTTGCCGGCCTTGGCCGCCTTGCGCGCGGCAATCAGCGCTTCGATCTCGGCTTCGCCCAGACCGTCCGCGGCGCCCACGCCGCCCTTGAGGTAGTCGTCCGGTGCGCGCTGCAAGAGGCCCAGGATGCCGGCCAACGCTTTCAACTGACGCGCCTGCACCGGCGAACGGCTGCGATTGACTTCATTGACCAGCTCGAAGAGCACCGCCATCGCCACCGGCGTGTTGAAGTCGTCGTTCAAGGCCTCTGTGAACTTTTGTGCATGAGCCTCATCGACCAGCAAGCCGCCCGCTTCCGGCGGCACGTCCTTCAAGGCCGTATACAGGCGGGTGAGCGCCTGGCGGGCATCATCCAGATGGGCATCGGAATAATTGAGCGGGCTGCGGTAATGCGCGCGCAATATGAAGAAACGCAACACCTCCGGGTCATACTTTTTGAGCACGTCGCGGATGGTGAAGAAATTGCCCAGCGACTTCGACATCTTTTCATTGTCGATGCGCACGAAGCCGTTGTGCATCCAGTAATTGACGAAGGTGTGTTGGTGCGCGCCTTCGGACTGGGCAATCTCGTTTTCGTGGTGCGGGAATTGCAGATCCTGGCCACCGCCATGGATGTCGAAATGGTCGCCCAGCAGATCGCTGGACATGGCCGAGCACTCGATATGCCAGCCCGGACGGCCACAGCCCCAGGGCGAATCCCACTTGGCCTCGCTCGGCTCGTTGGGCTTGGCCGCCTTCCACAGCACGAAGTCCAGCGGATCGCGCTTGCCCGTGTTCACATCCACCCGCTCGCCGGCGCGCAGGTCGTCCAGCGACTTGCCGGAGAGCTTGCCGTAACCAGGGAAGTCGCGCACCGAGTAATTGACGTCGCCATCGCTGGCCTTGTAGGCCAAGCCATTTTTTTCCAGCTTGCCGATCAACTCCAGCATCTGCGGCACGTACTTGGTCGCGCGCGGCTCATGGTCGGGGCGCTGCACGCCCAGGGCGGCAGCATCCTCGTTCATGGCGTCGATGAAGCGATTGGTCAGTTGGGCGATGGTTTCACCGTTTTCCAGGGCGCGCTTGATGATCTTGTCATCGATGTCGGTGATGTTGCGCACGTAGGTCACGGCGTAGCCAGAGGCGCGCAACCAGCGCTGCACCATGTCGAACACCACCAGCACCCGCGCATGGCCGATATGGCAATAGTCATACACAGTCATGCCGCATACGTACAAGCGCACCTTGCCGGGTTCGATCGGGGAAAAGGTCTGCTTATCACGCGCTAGCGTGTTGTAAATCTTGAGCTCGCTCATGGGATGGGAATTCTGGGTTCGGCGGGACCGGTGGGGACGCCTGGTTCATGCAATTTGCGCGGGACCGGCACCGTGAAAACGCGTGGCGCTGGCAGGTCCCTGCCGGGGATTCATTGTTCTATCAGCAATTGCAACATGAACGGGTCACGGTAGCCAAACCTCTTTTTGTCTTACTTGTTTGATATAAAATGCCAGCTTTCTTCGAATTTCTTCGAGTATAGCATCGATAAAACCATGGCCCCAGAATCACAAGAACAGACATCCATTCATGGTTTGCGCGGTTTGATCGGCAAGACTGCCCACAAGACAGCCGTATTGTCCAGCCTGGTGGCCGCCCTGTTTGCGGGCCCGGCCAGCCTCGCTCATGCCAGTGAAATGTCTGACATCAACAAGCTGATGCGGGCCGGACAGTATGCCGAGGCACTGACCAGGACCGATGCCGTACTGGCGAAACACCCGCGCGATGCGCAACTGCGTTTTACGAAGGGCCTGATCTTAGCAGAACAAAACCGTTCTGCCGAGGCCATTGCTGTGTTCACCAAGCTCACCGAAGACTTCCCTGACCTGCCCGAGCCCTACAACAACCTGGCCGTGCTGTATGCCGCCGATGGCCAGTACGATAAGGCCAGGGCTGCGCTGGACATGGCCATGCGCACCAATCCGACCTATGCCACGGCGCTGGAAAACCTGGGCGACGTCTATGCCAAGCTGGCCAGCCAGGCCTATGACAAGGCCTTGCAGATCGATCCCGGCGCCAACGTGCCGCAACCCAAGCTGACGCTGTTGCGCTCGCTCAACGGCAACACCACGGGCGGCACCGTACCGCGCCTGGCCTCGGCCGCGTCAGCCCAGCGCGACGCCAAGGCCAAGGCCGAGGCCGCCGCCGCCGAGCAGCAGGAACGCAACCGCGCCCTGGCCGCCGAGAAACTGGCACAGCAAGCCGCGGCAGACAAGGCCGAAGCAGAGAAGACTGCCATCGCCAAGGCCACCAGCGAGAAGGAAAAAGCCGCAGCAGACAAGGCAGCCGCAGAGAAAGCCGCGGCTGACAAGGCGGCAGCAGAGAAGGCGGCCGCCGACAAGGCCGCGGCAGACAAGGCAGCTGCGGAAAAGGCCCGCGCCGAGAAGGCCCGCGCCGAGCAACTGGCCGCCGAACAGGCGCGCGCCCAGAAGGCCGCCGCCGACAAGGCTGCTGCCGAGCAGAAACAGAAGGAACTGCTGGCCCAGAAGGAAAAGGAACAGGCAGACAAACTGGCCAAGGAACAAGCTGCCCGCGCCGAGAAGGAAAAAGCCGCCCAGGCCGCTGCTGAGAAAGCCAAGGCCGACAAGCTGGCCGCGGCCGAAAAGGCCAAGGCCGAGAAACTGGCCGCCGCCGAAAAGGCAAAGGCGGACAAGGCGCGCGCCGACAAGGAAAAGGCCCGCGCCGAAGCCAGCGCCGAGCAGGACAAGACTGCCGTGCTGGCCGCCTTGAATGGCTGGGCCAAGTCCTGGAGCGACAAGGATGTGCGCGGCTACCTGGGCCACTATGCCAGCGACTTCGAGACGCCGCGCGGGGCTTCGCGCAAGGAATGGGCTGAAGAACGTCGCGCCCGCATCGAGGACAAGGGGCGCATCAGTGTCAAGGTCAGCAATGCCACGGTCGCCATCAATGGCAACACCGCCACCGTGCGCTATCGCCAGATATATAATTCGGATCGGCTGACGGTGGACAGCCGCAAGACCCTGATCTTCGTCAAACAGGGCAATCGATGGCTGATCAAACAGGAACGATCGGGAGGGTAATTGGTGGCTAGCGCTTTGCAAGGGCGTCCCGCACGCATGGTGGGACGCCTGTTGATGTTGTGCCTGGCGGCGATGCCTGCGATGGGCAGTGTGGCCTCCTCGTCTTCCATTCCGCCGCAAGGCAATACGGCAGGCGCCCCAACGGCCAAGCCCGACCCGGAAGCCCTGCTCATCGATATCTACAAGGATCTCGGCGCCAACCGCCTGCGCGAAGCCCAGGCCAAGGCCGACGCCCTGGTGGCGGCCTATCCGACCTTCCGCCTGGGTCACCTGGTACGCGGCGACCTCCTGCTCATGCACGCACGCCCGGTACGCAATTTCGGCGCCATGGCCGATGGCCCGGCCGACAAGCTTCAGGAACTGCGCGACGAAGCCATGGTGCGCATCCGTTCGCTGCAAGAAAAACCGGACCCCAATCTGATCCCCAAGTCGGTGCTGCAAGTGGGCGACGACCAGAAGAACGTGCTGGTGGTCGATACCACCCGCTCGCGCATGTACGTCTACGAGAACCAGGACGGCGATCTGAAGTACATGACCGACTACTACATCTCGCAGGGCCGCCTGGGGGCCAACAAGACCAAGTCCGGTGACCAGCGTACCCCCATCGGCGTGTACTACGTCAACAACCGCATCCCCGGCCCCAAGCTGCCGGACTTCTATGGCACGGGGGCCCTACCGCTGTCCTATCCCAATGAATGGGACAAACGCAATGGCCGCAGTGGCTATGGCATCTGGCTGCATGGCACGCCCTCGGACAATTTCAGCCGCCCGCCGCTGTCTTCCGATGGTTGCGTGGTGCTGGCCAACCCCGATCTGCAGAGTCTGTATTCCACCGCCGAGGTCGGCAAGACGGTAGTGGTCATCAGCCAGAACGTGCAGTTCGTCAACAAGAACAGCCTGACCAAGGAGCGCGACGCCGCCTCGGCCATGCTGGAACAATGGAGCCAGTCGCTGGAAGACGCGGATGCCGACAAGGTGCTGTCGTATTACTCCCCGGAATTCCGCTCGGCCCAGGGCGAAAACCTGGCCACCTGGTTCGGTCGCCAGCAGAAGAGCCTCAACGGCGCGCGCTACACCAGTGTCAAACTGCGCGATGTCAGCCTGTTCCGCTATCCCGGCGCACCGGAAGACATGATCGTGAGCACGTTTACCCAGGAAAGCGCGGTCGGCAAGAGCAAGAATGCCATCCGCAAACGCCAGTACTGGGTACGCGAAGGCTCGCAATGGAAAATCATTTACGAAGGCAACGCATGATCCTCTCCCGTCGTCATCTGCTGCGCATGGCCGCAGCATTGTCCCTGTCAACTACGCTGGCCGCCCCGGTCCTGGCCGCCGATGCCCCACACGTACTGCTCAAGACCAGCATGGGCAACATCACCCTGGAACTGAACCCGGAAAAGGCCCCGGTCTCGGTCGACAATTTTCTCAAGTACGTCAAGAAGGGCCAGTACAACGGCACCGTATTTCACCGCGTCATCAATGGCTTCATGATCCAGGGCGGCGGCTATGACCAGAACATGCGCGAAAAGCCGACCGATGCCCCCATCAAGAACGAGGCCAATAACGGCTTGAAGAACGAGGTTTATACTGTGGCCATGGCCCGCACCGCCGCACCGCATTCGGCCACCGCCCAGTTCTTCATCAACGTGGCGGACAATCGCTTCCTGAACTACCCCGGCCAGGACGGCTGGGGTTACGCGGTATTCGGCAAGGTCATCGCTGGCGCTGATGTGGTCGACAAGATCAAGCAGGTGCGTACCGGTGCCGGTGACGTGCCGACCACCCCGGTGGTGATCGAATCGGCGACCGTGATCAAGTAAGGCAAGCCTCCCGTACCGCACCCAAGGCGGGCCGACGTCGCCCGCCGATTTTTTTCATTTCCCCCACCAGCAAAGGATTCATCATGGCAGTTCTGCTCACCACCAACCACGGCACCATCAAGATCGAACTGGATGCAGAGAAGGCTCCCAAGACCGTTGAGAACTTCCTGGCCTACGTCAACGCCGGCCACTACAACGGCACCATCTTCCACCGCGTCATCGACGGCTTCATGATCCAGGGCGGCGGCTTCGAACCCGGCATGAAGCAAAAGGAAACCCGCGAGCCGATCGAGAACGAAGCCAAGAATGGCTTGAAGAACGAGCCCTACACCCTGGCCATGGCCCGCACCGCCGCCCCGCACTCGGCCTCGGCGCAGTTCTTCATCAACGTCAAGAACAACAGCTTCCTGGACTACCCCGGCCAGGACGGCTGGGGCTACTGCGTCTTCGGCAAGGTCGTCGAAGGCACTGAAGTGGTCGACAAGATCAAGGGTGTGAAGACCACCCGCACCGGCATGTTCGCCGACGTGCCTGCGGAAGACGTGCTGATCGAAAAGGCAGAAGTGGTCTAAGCTCGACCTTGACCGCCTCCCTCATCGACCATGACTGATTTCCAGTTCATGCAAAAAGCGCAACCGACGGTTGCGCTTTTTGTTTCCGACCTCCATTTGCAGGCCGCCCTGCCCCGCACCACCGAGGCTTTCCTGGCCTTCCTGCAAAGCCATGCCGTTCAAACGCAGCAACTGTACCTGCTAGGTGACGTGTTCGAGTACTGGGCCGGTGACGACGACCTTACTGCTCCCTACAACCAACTGATTGCTGACACCCTCAAGACTGTACAGGTACAGGGCGTGCAACTGTACTGGATGGCGGGCAACCGTGATTTCCTGGTCGGCCAGGATTTTGCCGCTGCCGCAGGACTGACGCTGCTGGACGACCCGCATGTCGTCACCTTGGCCGGCCGTACCCTGGCGCTGGCCCACGGCGATGCGCAATGCACCGATGACCTGGCCTACATGGCCTTCCGCGCCCAGGTGCGCCAGCCAGCCTACCAGCAGCAGTTCCTGGCCATGCCGCTGGCGCAGCGCAAGGCCATCATCGAGGGCATTCGCAAGAACAGCCAGGACGCCAACCAGAGCAAGGAAATGGCGATCATGGATGTGAATGCCGGCGCCATCGATGCCCTCTTCGCGCAGACCGGCACGGATGTATTGATCCACGGCCATACGCATCGCCCGGCCCTGCATCGCCTGGGTGAAGGCGAGCAGTGCAAGCTGCGCTATGTCTTGCCGGATTGGGAATATGACGTCGCCACGCCGCGTGGCGGCTGGATCAGCCTGACGGCCGATGGCGTGTTGCATCGGCATGACGTGGACGGACACGAGATCGCCTGATCCCGTGTTGCACTGCCCCGCAGCCGGACACTCTCGGCTGCGGTCCGCCGCTCAATCGACCAGCCGGTTCAATTGCGCGGCGTCGAACTGTCCGGCCTCTTCCATCCGCCGACACCCTATCCCCGCTCCCTGCAAGGCTGCCAGCACGGCTTCCAGTTGCTGCTCTTGCGCCGCCACCTGATTGATCAGGCCATGTAGCGCCTTGGACAGTGGATCATCGCCATTGGGCATCACGCCATAGGCCGCAAACAGGCGCGCTGCGGCCAGCTGTTCACGCTCGCCGGCCTGCGCCGTATTGCGCTCGACGATGCGCGCCGGGTTGCCCACCGCGGTGGCGCCAGCCGGCACTTCCTTGGTCACCACCGCATTGGAGCCGACCTTGGCGCCATCGCCGACCGTAAAGCCACCCAACACCTTGGCGCCGGCCCCGATGATGACGCCGCGCCCCAGCGTGGGATGGCGCTTGGCGCCCTTGGTCAGCGAGGTGCCGCCCAGGGTCACACCTTGGTAGATGGTGGAATCGTCGCCGACGATGGCGGTCTCGCCGATGACCACGCCCATGCCGTGGTCGATGAAGACACGGCGGCCGATGGTGGCGCCGGGGTGGATCTCGATGCCGGTCAGGGTGCGCCCCAGTTGCGAGATGAAGCGGCCCAGCCACTTCAGTTCTGCATTCCAGCAAGCCTGGGCCCAGCGGTGCAGGATCACCGCGTGCAGGCCCGGATAACAGGTCAGCACCTCCCAGCTATTGCGCGCGGCGGGGTCGCGCGCGCGGATGCTGGCGATGTCTTCTCTGAGTCGGCTGAACATGGTGTGTTTCCTGAAACGTTGAAAGAAAAGGTGCTGCAAAAAAAAATCGCCGGACGCGAAGTCCGGCGATGGTGTCATGCGGGATGACCGGACTTACTTTGGCAAGCGCTGGCGTCGCGCCTCGTACAGACACACACCGGAAGCCACGGACACATTCAAGCTCTCGACCGAGCCGAACATGGGGATGTTGACCAGCACGTCGCAGGTCTCGCGCGTCAAGCGGCGCATCCCCTCGCCTTCGGAACCCATGACCAAGGCGGTGGGGCCGGTGAAGTCACCTTCGTAGAGACCCTTTTCGGCGTCGTCCGAAGTACCGATGATCCACACACCACGTTCCTTCAGATCACGCATGGTACGCGCCAGGTTGGTGACGGTGATATAAGGCACGGTGTCGGAGGCGCCGCTGGAAACCTTCATAGCGGTCGCATTCAGGCCCACGGCGCGGTCCTTGGGGGCGATCACGGCGTGCGCGCCGGCGCCATCGGCCACGCGCAGGCAGGCGCCCAGGTTGTGCGGATCGGTGATGCCATCGAGGATCAGCAGCAGCGGCGGGCCGACCACGGCATCCAGCAGTTCATCAAGGGTGCGCGCCAGCGACAGCGCGGCGGCCTTGGCCACCACCCCCTGGTGGCGGCGCGTGCCGACCATGGCGCCCAAGCGCTGGTCGTCGGCCTGGATGATGCGCACATTGGCTTCCTTGGCCGCGTGCAGCAAATCCAGCATCCGGCGGTCGCGGCGTTCGGCATCCACGTAGATCTCTTCCACCGAGGAAGCCTCGTGGCGGATACGGGAGGTCACGGCATGGAAGCCGAAAATCATTTTGCTCTTCATAGATCCTGCTTGTGTCTTTCGTCTTGCTTGGAGCTGTTGCTCCTCATTCCATCAAACCCGGTCAACCGCTTCAGGTTGGACCGGGGACATGCTCATCGCTTCTTCTTGCCACCCTTGTTGAAACCCTTGGCGGCAGCACGCTTGCGGTCGGCCTCGCCGGTGCGCGCATGAGTGGTGCTGCCGGCCTTGGCCTTGGCGCCGCCCTTGGGCTTGGCCACTGCCGTGGCCGGCTTGGATGCCGCGGCCTTCTTGCCGCGTGCGGCCGGCTGGCTGCCCGCAGCCGGCTTGCTACCGGCTGACTTGCCGCGCGCAGCAGTCTCGGCACGCTTGGCTTCGTTCTTGATCAAGGTGCGGATGCCCGGCTCGTTGACCAGCGACAAGTCGATCTTGCGCGCATCCAGGTCCACCCGACTGACCTGCACGGTGACGCGGTCGGTCAACTGGTAACGGATGCCAGTGCGCTCGCCGCGCAGCTCATGGCGCGCTTCATCGTACTGGAAGTAATCGGCGCCCAGCTCGGTGACGTGCACCAGACCTTCGATGTAGAGCGCATCGAGCTGCACGAAGATACCGAAGGTGGCCACGCCGGAAATGGTGCCGGTGAATTCCTCGCCCAGCTTGTCGCGGATGAAGTAGCACTTCAGCCAGGCTTCCACATCGCGCGAAGCCTCATCGGCACGGCGCTCGTTGGCCGAACAGTGCAGACCCAGTGCTTCCCAGATGGCCAGCGCGCTTTCGCCACGCGGCTTCTTGCCGGCGGCCTTGTCGGTGGCCCGCTGCAGCGCCTGCGCCTTGCGCGCAGCCGGCGAAATCGAGGTATTGAGCGCGCCGCTGTCGATACCCTTGGGCTCGTAGCGCTTGCCCTGCAGCACGGCCTTGATGGCACGGTGGGTCAGCAGGTCGGGATAACGGCGGATCGGACTGGTGAAGTGCGCGTAGGATTCGTAGGACAGGCCGAAGTGGCCGATGTTGTCAGGGCTGTAGACGGCCTGCTGCATGGAGCGCAACAGCATGGTCTGGATCAGCACCGCATCCGGGCGCGCCTTGACCTTGGGCATCAGCTCGGCATAGTCGGAGGCACTGGGGGTGTCGCCGCCCCCCAGGTGCAGGCCGACCTGCTTCAGGAAGGTACGCAACTGCGTCAGCTTTTCCTTGGTCGGGCCGGCGTGAATGCGATAGAGCGCAGGATGATCGTGACGCTTCAACAGGTCGGCCGCGCACACGTTGGCGGCCAACATGCATTCCTCGATCAGGCGGTGCGCATCGTTGCGGGTGCGCGGCAGGATCTTCTCGATCTTGCCGGCGGCGTTGCAGACGATGTAGGTCTCGGTGGTCTCGAAGTCGATGGCACCGCGCGCCTGGCGGGCCGTCAAGAGCGCCTGGAACACTTCGTAGAGGTGCGTCAAGTGCGGCACCAGGCCGATGCGACGCGCCGCTTCCGGGCCCTTGGTATTGGCCAGAATGGAGGCCACTTCGGTATAGGTCAGACGCGCTGCCGAGTGGATCACGGCCGGATAGAACTGGTAGGCCTTGATCTCACCCTTGGCGGTGATGACGGCATCGCACACCAGGGTCAGGCGGTCCACGTCCGGGTTCAGCGAGCACAGACCGTTGGAGAGCTTTTCCGGCAGCATCGGGATGACCCGGCGCGGGAAGTAGACGGAGGTACTACGCTCCAGCGCATCCACATCCAGCGCATCGTTGGGCTTGACGTAGTGGCTCACATCGGCGATGGCCACGATCAGGCGATAACCCTTGGCGCGGCCGATCTTGACCGGTTCGCAGTAGACCGCATCATCGAAGTCGCGCGCGTCTTCGCCATCAATGGTGACCAGCGGCACATCGCGCAGGTCCACACGGTCCTTCAGGTCAGCCGCCTTGACTTCGCTGGGCAGCTTGGCCGAGAGCTTCTTGGCGGCATCCGAGAACTCGTGTGGCACGCCATACTTGCGCACGGCGATTTCGATTTCCATGCCGGGGTCATCGATGTCGCCGAGGATCTCGACGATCTTGCCCACCGGTTGCGTATAGCGGGAGGGATGCTCGGTCAGCTCCACGCTGACCACCTGCCCTGCCTTGGCCTTGCCCGGCGGGCCCGCCAGCAGCACATCGTGGCCGATGCGTTTGTCTTCGGGCGCGACCACCCAGACGCCGTTTTCATTCAACAGGCGGCCGATCACGTGGGTATTGGCGCGCTCCACCACTTCGACGATGGTGCCTTCGGGGCGGCCGCGGCGGTCGGTACCGACGATACGCGCCTGGACGCGGTCGCCATGCATGACCTTCTGCATTTCCTTCTCTGGCAGGAACAGGTCATCGGTACCATCGTCGGGCAGCAGGAAACCGAAACCATCGCGATGGCTCGACACCCGGCCCAGGATGAAATCGGGCGAATGGGTCAGCTTGTAGTGGCCGGCACGGTCCGGCTTGATCTGGCCGTCGCGCTCCATGGCGTTGAGGCGGCGCGTCAGGCCATCCATTTCTTCAGGCTTGACGCCTAGCGCGGCTGCCAGTGCAGCAGCATTTTGCGCGCCGGACGAAGTGCGCAGGATGCCGAGGATCTCTTCCCGGCTGGGAATGGAATAGGGAAATTGGCTCAAAAGTTTCGTTTCGCGCAATTGTTATAAATGCCAAGGCGAACTTCGCCCAAGCGGATGGAAGTGCCTAGTGTAACGGAGTTGCGGCCATTTACCTAACCGCAATACGGGGTAGGAAGGCTGTGGAGACATCGTATTGCAACGAAAAAACCGCAATGAGCTTGAGAAAGTTATTGACAGTCGGCACAAACCATCTATAATAACGGTCTTCGCTTTACAGCGCAGCCCACGTGGCGGAATTGGTAGACGCGCATGGTTCAGGTCCATGTGCCGCGAGGTGTGGGGGTTCGAGTCCCTCCGTGGGCACCAAAACAAAAAAGGTCGATTGACGCAAGTCAGTCGGCCTTTTGTGTTTTGGGGCGCACGAGCAAAGCGCCTGCGCGCTTTGCGGGAGGGACGAGAAAGTCCGGCCTTGTAAGGCCGGACGGGGTCGCGGGACGTGACCGAGTGCCTCAGTGCGCAGCAAAACAAAAAGGTCGATTGACGAAAGTCAGTCGGCCTTTTGTGTTTTGGTGCCACGAGCAAAGCGCCTGCGCGCTTTGCCGTCCATTTTTATCCCTGCAAGCGGAACACGCTCACCGTCTCGCTCAAGCTCGCCGCTTGTTCCTGCATCTGCCGCGCCGCGGCAGCGGCCTGCTCCACCAGCGCCGCATTCTGCTGGGTCGCTTCATCCATGAGATTGATGGCCTGGTTGACCTGTTCGATGCCGTCGCTCTGTTCCTGTGAGGCCGAACTGATCTCGGCCACGATGTCGGTCACGCGGCGTACGCTGGCGACCACTTCATCCATGGTCGCACCGGCCTGCTCCACCAGCTTGCTGCCGGCTTCCACCTTGCCCACCGAATCACCAATCAATTCCTTGATTTCCTTGGCGGCGCTGGCCGAGCGCTGAGCCAGAGTACGCACTTCCGAGGCCACCACGGCAAAGCCTCGCCCCTGCTCGCCCGCGCGCGCCGCTTCGACGGCGGCATTCAAGGCCAGGATGTTGGTCTGGAAAGCGATGCCATCGATGACTGCGATGATGTCCACGATCTTGCGCGAGGAAGCATTGATCGACCCCATCGTCGCCACCACTTCGGAGACGACCGAACCACCCTGCACCGCCACCTCGGAGGCCGAGTTGGCCAACTGGTTGGCCTGGCGCGCATTGTCGGCATTCTGCTTCACGGTGGAGGTCAGTTCCTCCATGGCTGATGCGGTTTCTTCCAGCGAACTGGCTTGCTGCTCGGTGCGATCAGACAAGTCCAGGTTGCCACTGGCGATCTCGGTAGACGCCGTGGCAATGGTGTCGGTACCCTGGCGCACCCGACTGACGATGCCCACCAACTTCTCATTCATGTCCTTGAGCGCAAGCATCAACTGACCTGTCTCATCGCCGCCGCGCACCTCGATGCTGTTGTCCAACTGCCCCTTGGCGACACGGCTGGCCACCTCCACTGCCTTGTGCAGCGGCGCAGTGATGGAACGCGTGATGGACCAGGCCAGGATCACTCCCAGCAAGAGCGCTACCAGGCCCAGCCCTATCATGACCTTGCGCGCGGTCTGGAACAGGTCATCGATTTGCGCCGTCAGGATCTGGATGCGTTCGGCCTGCATCGATGCCAGCTTTTCGATCGCCACTATGTAGAGCTGTGTGCTAGGCAGCAATTTTTCATCGACCACCTTGCGTGCGGCCTGTTCATTGCCAGCATCCTTTTCCTTGAACACCTCGGTGTTGGCCTCCAGCACCGACTTGCGACGCTCATTGATGGCGTTGAGCGCTGCGCGACCAGCCTCATCGGTGAACAGTTCGTCCATGCGCTTGACCAGCTCATTGTTCTTGCTGATGACGGACATGATCTGCTGCTTGTAGAACTTCTGCTGCTCTACGTCCGGGTTCTTGGCCGCCGCCACGATGCGACCGATGTTGACTTCGATGGATTTATAGAAGGTATTGACCAGTCTTTCCTTGACCAGCGCATCATTGACCATGGCGTCATTGAGTTTGCTGACTTCCTGCAGGCGCCACACTCCGATACCCGTGATCATCGCCATGAGCGCCAGAATCGTGGCAAAGCCCAACCCCAAGCGGGTGCCTATCGTCATGTTTTTCATTTGCATCCCCATTCCCGTTGTATAGGACACCGCCCCGATCGGAGCAGGCCCTCCCTCCTCCTTTGTCAGGATAAGTCATTATCGACCCCGCATTCGTGGCCTTGAGTTGCCCCGCATCAAACAAGCGGAAATCTTTTATCATTCCACCAATCGCTAGCCATTAGTAGCCAAGTTCGCGCACGGACTTTCCTGCGCGCCCCGCCCATCCTAGCCCGTGCATTTCATGCCCCAATTCGACAAGTCCCTGGTCTGGTTCCGCCGCGATCTCCGCACGAACGACCACGCCGCCCTCTACCACGCGCTCAGGCAGAGCCGGCAGGTGTGGTGCGTGTTCGTCTTCGACACCGACATCCTCGATGCACTCAAGGCCGAGGGTGTACAGCAGGATAGACGCATCGACTTCCTGCTGGCCAGCGTGGCCGAGCTGGATGGCACGTTGCGTCAAGCCGGAGGCGGATTGATCGTGCTGCATGGATCGGCCATCCGGCAGATCCCTGAGCTGGCCGCCAAACTGCAAGCGCAGGCCGTCTTCATCAATACCGACTACGAACCACTGGCCATCGAACGCGACGCCGCCGTGGCGCGCTCGCTGCAACGACAAGGCGCGCAAATGTTGAGCTACAAGGACCAGGTGATCTTCGAGAAAGATGAAGTACTGACCCAATCGGCCAAGCCCTTTTCGGTCTTCACGCCCTACAAGAATGCCTGGATGGCCAAGCTGACCGCTGCCGATGGCGCGTTCTACCTGAAGCCCTATCCGGTCGAGAACTACCTCAAGGCCCTGGCCGCCCCGCCCGGCGAGGTTGACCATGCCCTACCCTCGCACGCGCAACTGGGCTTTGCCCCCAGCAATTTGCATGAACTGAAGATTTCTACCGGCATGTCCGGTGCGCAGGCCTTGCTGACGGACTTCCTGGGCCGTATCGGGGCCTATGGGACGGCGCGCGATTTCCCTGCAGTGAAGGGTCCTTCCTACCTGTCGGTGCATCTGCGGTTCGGTACCGTTTCCATCCGCGCGCTGGCAGGTGCGGCGCTGTATCTCATGCAGAACAACCAGGGTGCGGCGGGTGCGGCCGTGTGGCTGTCGGAGCTGATCTGGCGGGATTTCTATTTCATGATCCTGCACCATCACCCGCGCGTGACCGAACAGGCCTTCAAGCCCGAGTATGGCGCCATCCAGTGGGAGCAAGGCCCACAGGCCGAGGCACTGTTTGCCGCCTGGTGCGAAGGCCGCACCGGCTATCCGCTGGTCGATGCCGCCATGGCGCAGATCAACCAGAGCGGCTACATGCACAACCGCCTGCGTATGGTAGTGGCCAGCTTCCTGACCAAGGACCTGGGCATCGACTGGCGCTGGGGTGAACAATATTTTGCGCGGCATCTCAACGACTTCGACCTGGCCGCCAACAATGGCGGCTGGCAGTGGGCCTCCTCCTCGGGCTGCGATGCCCAGCCCTACTTCCGTATCTTCAATCCCGTCACGCAGTCGGAGAAGTTCGACCCGCAGGGCAAGTTCATCCGCCGCTACCTGCCGCAACTGGCGAAACTTTCCGACAAGCGCATCCACGCGCCCTGGAGCGCCACACCCGAAGAACGTCTGGCAGCCGGCGTGGTGCTGGGGCAGAACTATCCCCGTCCCATCGTCGATCATGCCCTGGCGCGCGAGCGCACGCTGCAACGTTATGCGGTGGTGAAGAAAAACGACCGGGCCGAGCAGGCATAAAAAAACGGACTGCTGACAGTCCGTCAGGTTGATGACGAACCCCGTGTTTTCGAACACGGGGTTTTGTTTTTCAGGCGCAGGTAATTTGCAGATGGTCGATGGCGCAGAAGCCAAGCAAGGCGCGCATTTTTCGCTGTAGCCACTTTTGTACGCTGGCAGAGGCGCTCAAACCGTGTAAAAGCGCGCGCAAGCGCGCCACCAACAGGGCAATCTTCTTCATGTTCTGGGCCGCCGCCGCCAACAAGCACTGCTCGGCGACCTTGCGCAATCCCCGCATACGGGCATAACGATGTCCGTGCAATTGCTTGGCGTCGGCGAAGCTGCGTTCTACCGTTTCCTTGCGTCGGGCATAGATGCGCTTGCCCCATTCGGTACGACGCCGATCATCCACCTTCTCCTTGGAACGCTCCCACACATGGCGCGTCACCACCTTGACCGCATTGGCGCTATTGGTGCATTGCTCGCGTACCTTGCAGCCTCGGCATTGCTCAGGGTTGGATTTGTATTCCCGATACCCCAGTCGATTGGTCGTGCTGTAGCGCAAGGGTTGACCCTGCGGGCAGATGTATTCGTCACGGTAGGCATCGTACTCATACGCCCGTTTAAAGAATGTCCCCGGCTTGTGGTTGGGTGTGCGGTAGCCCATCACGCCGCTGATCTCGCGATTCTCCAGTCCCTGGCAGACGGCCGGTGTGAAGTAGCCCGCATCCAGGCCAACGGCCTGTACATCAAATCCGAACGTCTGGCGCTGACGATCCAGGCGTGCCAGATAAGGCTGACTGTCATGGACTGAGGCGGGCGTGACATGGGTATCGGTAATGATGGAATGCTTGGCATCGACGGTGCGGTGATCCAGGTAGAAGAAGCCCTTGGGCTTGTCGTCGCGCACCATGTAGCCGCTCTCGGGATCGGTGCGACTGACCTTGATCTCTTTGGTGGGCGGCTCATCATCGTCGTCACGCTTGAGCGGTTTCTTGCCATGCTCGGCACGGTCGATATCCACAGCGGCATCCAGTTCGGCCAGATAGGCCGAGGGGGTCTGGGTAACTTGAACGTAGTCGAACTTGTTCTTGTTGGCGTTGGCCTTGAGGTGGGTGCTGTCGCTGTAGAGCACACGGCCATCGACCATGCCGCGTCCAATGGCCTGGCGCACGATCTCGTCGAAGATCTCTTGATAGACGGTGGTATCAATGAAGCGGCGGCGCCGGTTCTGGGAGAAGGTGGATGAGTCCGGTACCTTGTCGGTCAGACGGAATCCGGCAAACCAGCGATAGGCCACATTGACCTGGACCTCGCGGATGAGCTGGCGCTCGCTGCGGATACCGAAGAGGTAACCGATGAACAAGAGCTTGAAGAGTACCACCGGGTCCAGTGCCGGGCGGCCATTGTCGGCGCAATACAGATGCGCCACCTTCTCTCGGATGAACTCGAAATCCACCGCCGCGTCGATCTTGCGCAGCAGGTGGTCCTTGGGCACGAGCATCTCGATGGTCACCATCTCTAACTCGTGCTGGGCGGCTGTCGGTTTTTTGAGCATGACCGATTAAACAACAAAGCCTTGGCTTTCGCCAAGGCTTTGTCATCAATCTGACGGACTGCTGACAGTCCGTTCTCCAGGTCAGGTCAGCGCCGTTACCGCACGCTCATTCCGACATCACCGGATCCACCTTCTGGTCCTGGTCGAAGCGGATGGGCGGTACCCGGCCCACCATCCACAGCCCCACCAGCGCAGCCACGATGGCAATGGCGATCCCCATGTGGATGGCCCCCACCAGTGCCTCGCGCGCGGCCTCCAGCAAGGCCGAACCGTCGTGCCCGGCCTGCATCAGGCGCGCCAGCAGGACCGATTGGATGTCGTGATTGACCAGCACTTCAGGGTCACTGAATTCCTTGAGCCACTGAGCCGCGTGATCGCTCTCCAGCGCCTTCTGCACACCCGCCCCATACATCTGACTGACCAGCGTGCCGGTCACTGCGGTGCCCAGCATCCCGCCAATCATGCGCAGCGATTGCAGCAAGGCGGTGGCAATGCCCAGGTGCTCGCGCGCAGCAGCCTGCTGGGCAAACACGGTCAGGTTGGGCAGCACCAGCCCCAGCCCGAAGCCGCCGGCCAGCATGACCGCGAGCAGGAAGCCATTGCCGGTGTTGCGATCGCTCAGCACCACGCCCAGGCAGGAAGCGGCGATCAAGGCAAAGCCCAGATTCATCATCAGGTTGGGATTGGGAATGCGCGTGATGATGCGCCCATTGACGATGCTGGCCACGGTGATACAGGCCACCAGCGGCGTAATCAACAGCCCTGCTTCCCGCGGGCTCAGGCCAAAGCCGCCCTGGAACAGCAGTGGCGCATACATCAGCAGCGAAAACATGGCAAAGCCCGCCAGCACCGACAGCAGGAACAGGCTTGCCAGGGCACGGTCACGCAGCATCTCGAAGGGCAGGATGGCTTGTGCGGCGCGCTGCTCCCACTTCCACAGCGCATAGAAGGCCGCCACCGAGACCGCCAGCAAGGCCATCATGCCCCCCGTGATGCCGCGCTTGGGCAAGAGCTCCACCAGCAACTGCAGACTGCCCAGCGAGAGCGAGATCAATAGCGCACCAGGCCAGTCCAGACGCATCTTGCCGGCATGGTGCATGTGACGGATATGCGGCACGAAGCGCCAGACGAAGAACAGGGAAATCACGCCGATGGGCAGGTTGCAGTAGAACACCCAGCGCCAGCCCAGTCCCTCGGTCAGGAAGCCACCCAGCGACGGGCCTACGGCAGTGGCAATACCGAAGGACGCCGACAGGATGACCTGCCAGCGCAGCCGCACCCGCGGATCAGGAAACAGATCGGCAATGGAAGCAAAACAGGTTCCCACCAGCATCCCGCCGCCGATGCCCTGCAAGCCGCGCGCCAGCACCAGGAACAACATGCTGTTGGCCATGCCGCACAAGGCCGAGGCGCCCACGAAGACGATGATGGAAGCGATCACGAAGGGCTTGCGACCGAAGTAGTCGCCCAGCCGCCCGAAGATGGGCACGGTGATCACCGAGGTCAGCAGGTAGGCGGTGGCGACCCAGGCGTAGAGCTCGAAGCCCTTGAGCTCGGCCACGATGGTGGGCAGCGCCGTGCCCACGATGGTCTGGTCCAGGGCCACCAGCATGATGACGAAACAGATGCCCAGCGTCGCCAGCAGGGATTCGCGGAACGGCAGGACTTGACCGCTGGAGTGGGCGGCGTCGGTGTGTAAGGCCATGTTGCGAGGAATGGATGTCAGGAAATTGCGCGCTTGCGCCAATCCACCATTCTAGCGCTGTGCGGGCCGGCTTGCCCGATGACGCCTGGCAGATAGCCGCGCCGGATGGGGATATCGTCCATGGCTTGCCTCGAAGGAGACGACGCCGGCCTGGGTAACGCCATGGCCGTGCAGGCGCACGGCCATGGCGGTCTGCCGCAGGCTCAGTCGCCAGCGATGGTCATGTTTTCCAGCAGGATGGAGCCGGTTTCCTTGGAGCCGCGGATGAGCGTGTCGTTACCCACGGCCACGATCTGGCGCAGCATTTCCTTCATGTTGCCGGCGATGGTGATTTCTTCCACCGGATACTGGATCACGCCATTCTCGACCCAGTAACCCGAGGCGCCTCGCGAATAGTCGCCGGTGACGTAGTTCACGCCCTGCCCCATCAGCTCGGTCACCAGCAGACCCGTGCCCATCTTCTTCAACATGCCCTTGAAGGTATCGGCGCGGGTGGTCAGTTCCGAGGTCAGCGTCAGGTTGTGCGAGCCACCGGAGTTGCCGGTGGTCTGCATCCCCAGCTTGCGGGCCGAATAGGTGGACAGGAAATAGCCCTGCACCACGCCATCCTTGACCACCTCGCGCTTGACGGTGCGCACCCCCTCTTCATCGAAGGGCGCCGAGCCGACCCCGCCGATGACGTGCGGGTCTTCCAGGATCTGGATGTGCTCGGGAAACACCTGCTGCCCCAGCGAATCGAGCAGGAAGGTCGACTTGCGGTACAGCGCCCCACCCGAGACGGCTTGCACGAAAGCCCCCAACAGTCCAGCGGCCAGCGGCGCTTCGAACAGAACCGGACACTTGCGGGTACTGAGCTTGCGGGCGTTCAGGCGCGCCAGTGCGCGTTCGGCGGCATAGCGGCCGATGGCTTCGGGCCGGGCCAGTTTCTTCGGATCGCGCTTGGAGGAATACCAGTCGTCGCGCTGCATCGCCGCGCCCTTGCCGGCAATCGGGGCCACCGAGATGGTGTGGCGCGAGAAGGGATAGCCGCCCATGAAACCCCGGCTGTTGGCCGCGATAAAATGCGAGTGTTGCACATAGACACCGGCGCCTTCGCTATTGCTGATGCGCGCATCGGTTTCCAGTGCGGCGGTTTCGCAGCGTTGGGCCAGCGCCACAGCTTCTTCGGCGGAAATGTTCCATGGCGAAAACAGTTTGAGGTCGCGCGGGGCCATCTCCAGCATCTCGGCCTCGGGCAGGCCGGCGCAGTCATCGATGGAGGTGAAGCGGGCGATGTTGTAGGCGGCTTCCACCGTTTCCTTCAGGGCCTGCTGCGAAAAGTCCGAGGTGCTGGCGTTGCCGCGCCGCACCTGGCGGCCTTCTCCGAGGAAGACGGTAACGCCGATGCCCTTGTCCTTGTTCTGCTCGATGGTTTCGATCTTTCCCTTGCGCACCGCTACCGACAGACCGCTGCCTTCGCTGATATCGACGGCGGCGTCCGAGGCGCCCTTGTCCCGGGCATAACGCAGCACATCCTGTGCCAACTGCTTCAACTGGTCTTGACTGTGCGTGAATGGGGTTTCGCTCATGAGCCTGTTTTCTCTGAAATGCGGGTAAAAGGGGTTATCATAGCAGTCGTTAAGCTTTATTTCTCGAAGTCACGATATGCCCAATGCCAACCGCGGCGCTGTCGGATTCCAATCCAGCGAATTCGAACAGGAATACGACCGCCCCTCCAAGTCCCAACTCAAGCGCGAGATGGATGCCCTGCAAAAGCTGGGCGAATCACTGGTCAACGAGCCGCGCGACCGCGTCAAGCGCGTGCCCATGCCCGAAGACGTGCGCGATGCCATCCTCGAATGCCAGCAGATCAAGGATCACGAAGGCCGTCGCCGCCAGATGCAATACGTGGGCAAGAAGATGCGCACGCTGGAACCTGACGAACTGGCCATCATCCAGAAGACCATCGACAGCTGGCACGGCGCCTCCAAGGCCGAAACCGCCGCCATGCACGCCCTGGAACGCCGCCGCGAAAAACTGCTGGCCGACGACCAGGCACTGACCGAATTGCTCAATCGCCATCCTGAAGTCGACGTGCAGCACATGCGCACGCTGATCCGCAATGCCCGCAAGGAGCAGGCGGAAAACAAGCCGCCCAAGGCCTACCGCGAAATCTTCCAGATCCTCAAGCAGTTGCAGACCCAAGCCGCCCTGGCCAAGGGTGAAGCAGCCGAGCAAGAGAATGGCGAACAAGACGACGATGAGCGTTGAGGTAGTGCCCCCCATGGCGCGCGAGGTGCTGCGCGTCGGGCTGGTGTCCATTTCCGACCGCGCCTCGGCTGGCGTCTATCAGGACCAGGGCATCCCGGCCCTGCAGGATTGGCTGGCCAGCGCCCTGACCAGCCCCTTTGAAGTGCTGACCCGGCTGATCCCCGATGAACGCGCCCAGATCGAGCAGACCCTGGTGGAGCTGGTCGACGTGGCCGCTTGCGACCTGGTGCTGACCACCGGTGGCACCGGCCCCGCGCGCCGCGATGTGACGCCGGACGCCACCCTGGCCGTCGCCAGCAAGGAAATGCCGGGCTTTGGTGAACAAATGCGCCAGATCAGCCTGCAGTTCGTGCCCACCGCGATCCTGTCGCGCCAGGTGGCGGTGATCCGCGAGAGCGCTGACCATGCCGCCCTGATCCTGAACCTGCCAGGCCAGCCCAAGTCCATCCGCGAAACGCTGGAAGGCTTGAAGGATGAGAACGGCAAGGTCAAGGTGCCGGGCATCTTCGCCGCCATCCCCTATTGCATCGACTTGATCGGCGGCCCCTACATCGAGACTGACGACAGCGTCTGCAAGGCCTTCCGCCCGAAGTCGGCGATCCGGCCTGCCAGCAACAAGTAAGCACCCACTAGTTCGGACACTTCCCCTCACCCGGCCCGCCGCACAGCGTGGCCGCGTTCAACAGATCCAGAAACTGCTGCAGGCCCGCCGGCGTGATCCGGTACGGGTACTGCTTCAGTGCATTTTCGGTCGGCGGACGCCAGCTGAACTGCACCACGAACAGTTGCTGCTTGCCCTGATACACCGCCAGTACAGTTCCTTCGCCATACGGGGCCGAGGGACCGACACGGTCACAGAAGCCGCCACTGACAGAAAGCGGAATATTGTTGGTGCTGCCATCCTTCTGCGCCATCGCGATGAAGTGGCCGGGGCAATTGCGCTGCGCGCCCTGCATCACTTCGGTCAACGCCACCTGCGACACGGTCAGGTTGCGCGCCTGGATATTGGCCAGCAAGCCGGCCTCGGGAAAGCTGCGGCGCTGCACGCCCATGTAGCCCTCGCGCCAGGAGTCGTGGGCTTCGTTGGGCGGCAGGAAATCGACCACGTAGTCGCCGTCCGGCTCGCCATCCATGTAGGCCAGGCGCCAGCCGGCAGGCGGCGAGATCATCAGGTTCTCGCCGCTGGGCTGGAATAGACGCCCTTCGGCCTCGGCATGGCCAGACATGGGTGTCAGCGCCAGCAGGCTACTCAATAGCGGTGCCAGCAGCCGGGTCCACGGTTTGCACTTCATCGGTTTTCCTTGTTTGAGCGCGCAGCATGGCGGCGACGTTCATCGTATGATGTGAGCCCATTGCAGCAATGCATGACCAGGGCAAAGCCGTATTGTGCGCCGGAGCAAGAGCCGACACAATGCAGCCTCCCTCCCCTCTGACCTCATTACCCGTAACAGGACCGCAAGCCCATGGCCGCACAACTCGAAACGATACAGATCGAAACCGCTCCCAACCCTGGCGCCGCCGTCATCTGGCTGCATGGCCTGGGCGCCGATGGCTCGGACTTCGTGCCCATCGTGCGCGAACTGGACCTCTCCGGCTGCCCACCGATCCGCTTCATCTTCCCCACCGCACCGACCATGCCGGTGACCATCAATGGCGGCTACGTGATGCGGGCCTGGTACGACATCTTCGCCCCCGACCTGGTGCGCCGCGAAGACGAACCCGGCCTGCGTGCCTCGCAGGCTGCCATCGAAGCGCTGATCGCCCAGGAAAAGGCGCGCGGCATCCCGGCCCAACGCATCGTGCTGGCCGGTTTCTCGCAAGGCTGCGCCATGACCCTGCAGACCGGTTTGCGCCATCCCGAGCGTCTGGCCGGGCTGATGTGCCTGTCCGGCTACCTGCCGCTGGCCGCCACCATCGAAGCCGAACGTCACGGCGCCAACCACGACACGCCCATCTTCATGGCGCACGGCACGCTGGACCCGGTGGTGGTGCTGGAGCGCGCGGTGAAATCGCGCGATCTGCTGACCCAACTGGGCCACCAGGTGGAGTGGCATGACTATCCGATGCAGCACTCCGTGTGCGGCGAGGAAGTGGCCGACATCGGCGCCTGGCTGACCAAGGTCCTGGCGTAAGACTGCCCCGCACACACAACGCAAGGCCCCCGGACGCATGAACTGGTCCGGGGGCCTTGTGCTTTACCGCTGCCGAGGCGGCGCTCAGGGTGATGACCGCAGTCGATCACCGCAAGCGATCACCTCAAGTGATCACCGCAAGCGATCACTTCAGGTGGTACTTCAGTTCCTCACCCGCCTGACGCATGGCGCTCTGCACCGACGGCACCTTGGCCAGCACGTTCAACAGACCGAAGTCGTGGATCATGCCGTTGTAGCGCACGCTGGTCACGGCCACACCCGCGGCTTGCAGCTTGCGACCATAGGCTTCGCCTTCATCACGCAGCACGTCGTTTTCGGCGGTCTGGATCAGGGTCGGCGGCAGGCCGGCCAGTTGCTCCGTCGTGGCATTGAGCGGCGAGGCCGTGATTTCCTTGCGCTTGGCGGCGTCGGTGGTGTAGCTGTCCCAGAACCACTTCATCATGTTCTTGGTGAGGAAATAGCCATTGGCGAACTGGTTGTAGGAACCGGTTTCGAAGTTGGCATCGGTCACCGGCCACAGCAGCACTTCCGAACGCAGCGCCGGGCCGCCCTTGTCCTTGGCCATCAGCGCGACCACGGCGGCCATATTGCCACCGACGCTATTGCCGGCCACTGCCAAGCGCTTGCCGTCAACATTGATTTCCTTGCCGTGTTCAGCGACCCACTTGGTGGCCGCATAGGCTTGGTTTATCGCCACGCCGTAGGAAGCTTCCGGCGAGGGGGTGTAGTTCACGAAGACCGCCACCGCGCCCGAGTTGGCCACCAGGTCACGCACCAGGCGTTCGTGGGTCGGGAAGTCGCCCAGCACCCAGCCACCGCCGTGGAAGAACATGAAGGCCGGCAAGGTCTTCTTCACGCCAGCCGGACGCACGATGGTCAGCTTGATGTCCTGGCCATCGACGCGGATGGTCTTTTCCGACACATCCGCCTTGGGCAGTTCCAGCTTCACGCCAGCTTGCGCGCCCACCAGCACGGCCCGCGCATCCTTGGGCGAGAGTTGTTCCAGGGGCTTGCCGCCACCGGCTTCCAGCGCTTGCAGGAAAGCCTGGGTGGTCGGCTCGACACCAGGACCACCGGCGGCGTAGGCATTACCGAATACCAGGCCGATGGCGGCGACGGCGGCGAGTTGCTTGAACGATTTCATGATCTTCTTCCTTTTCTCTGATGACAATAGGTTCGGTGGTTTCACCGGGAGGGTGCTGCGAGGGAACTGCAAGTAACTGCTGGACTACATTCAATGCAATAAAACTAAAATCCTATTAAATAGCAAACTACTTATTTACCGCTATTGGCTCTGGGTATAACCAGGCCTCATCCTGAGGATGAAATTTAAAACACTATTAAATAGTGCACTATATATTTAACTTTAAAAAAGGGATACGGCAACGCCCACATCCCTTCGACATCACTCTCCCGTGTTCTTGTGCAAACGGGCGCGCAATGCCATCAATTCTTCCTTCATCGCACTCAGTTCCGCGGCGGTCGACTCGGTGGCGCGCAGGACTTCGCGTGGCAACTCTATCGCCTGCTCGCGCAGCTTGTCGCCCTCGGCGGTCAGTGAAATGACCACCTGGCGCTCATCACTGGCGGCGCGCTCCCGACTCACCAGACCCTGCGCTTCCATGCGCTTGAGCAGTGGCGTCAAGGTGGCCGAATCCAGTACCAGGCGCTCGCCGATGTCCGACACCGTCAACTGGTCCTGTTCCCACAACACCATCAGCACCAGGTACTGCGAATAGGTGATGCCGAGATTGCGTAACAGCTTGCGATAGAGCTTGCTCATCGACAAGGATGTCGAATACAGCGCAAAACACAACTGGGCATCCAGTAGCGGGGCCGCCTTGCGTTTGTCTGTTTTCGAATTCATGCAGCGCAGTTTAGCGAGGCCAAAATTAAATAGCAAGCTATTTAATAAAAATATTTACACGCAGGCGCGGACCAACGGTGCTCCGCACCTGCAGCGCGCATCCTTGCACGCGAGCATCAGGCAGCCGCCCCATCAACGAGCAGCCAAGGTGCAGCGGCCGCCCGCCTGGAGGCCTGGCTGGTCTGCATTCTCAACCATCGATAGCGCTTTACCGGCTGACGAAATCCTGACGCCATGGCACGCTTCCTGCATGTCCTCTTTGTTGTATACATTGACGTATCCGTCCTTGCCTTCATCCTGTCCATTGCCTAACCTGGCCCGATGGCTGCGGCAGACAGGCTGGCCGCCAGGTCGGTTGCGCTCGCTCCGTGATGACTTCTGAAAGGAACAACGAATGAAGCAGCGTGTCTCCCGTTTCCTGCTGTGCGCAATGTCCTCGACCGTGCTGGCGGCCTGCTCCCTGCCCACGCTGGCGGTGACGCTCAACATCTCGCTGGATGCCGATCCCGGCAAGCTCGATCCGACGCAATCGTCGATGTTGAACGAGCGCATCCTCTACCAGAGTATCTTCGACAAGCTGGTGGACCTGGATGGCGAAGGCAAGATCGTCCCCATGCTGGCCGAGCGCTGGACCGTTTCCGACGATCAGAAGACCTACACGCTCTACCTGCGCAAAGGGGTCAAGTTCCAGGACGGCACGCCCTTCGACGCCAAGGCGGTGGAGTTCAACCTGCTGCGCGGCCAGGAGAAAACTTCCCTGCGCCGCAACGAACTGAAATACGTCAGCAAGATCACGGTGGTGGACGATCACACCATCAAGCTGGATCTGTCCACGCCCTTCGCGCCCTTCCTGTCGATTCTCACCGACCGCGCCGGCATGATGTCCTCGCCCACGGCCGTGAAGAAATACGGCGAGGATTACGTTAACCATCCGGTCGGCACCGGCCCCTTCATCTACGAAGGGCGCCTCAAAGGCGCCACGCTCACGCTGAAGAAGAATCCCGACTACTGGCGCGCCGGCCTGCCCAAGGTCGACGAAGTGGTCTACAAGATCATGCCGGACGTCAATGTGGCCTTTAACAACCTGCGCAGCGGCCAGGTCGACATCAGCAACCGCTTCCCCTACAAGGAAATCACCAACGTCCCGGCCAACGCCAATTACACGGTGCTCAACAAGCCCTCGCTGGGCTTTCGCGGCTTTTACCTGAATACCACCAAGCCACCCTTCGACAAGAAGGAAGTGCGCGAAGCCGTCGACATCCTCATCGACCGCAATGCCATCGCCAAGGTGGTCTACAACAATGCGGTAGCACCCGGTCACTCGCCCTTCTCCAAGGCACAGTTCGCCAATGGTCCCGGCGACGTGCCACCCAAGGTCGACGTGGCCCGCGCCAAGGCCCTGCTCAAGGCGGCCGGCAAGGAAGGCGGCTTCAGCTTCAAGCTGACCCTGCCTACCACGGCCGACGAATTGCAGGCCGGCCAGATGATCCAGGGCATGTTGCGTCCGGCGGGCATCACCGTCACGCTGGAGAAGACCGAGATCGCGTCCCAAGTCGAAGCCGGTAAGACCGGCGCCTTTGAAGGCCTCTTCCTGGGATGGAGCGGACGCCCCGACCCGGACCAGAACATCTTTGACTTCGTGAACTCCGGCGGCTCGATGAACTATTCGCACATCGCTGCCAAGGAGGTGGACGACCTGCTGCAGCAGGCCCGGGTGGAAGGCGACCAGGCCAAGCGCAAGGTGCTCTACGACCAGGCCATGGCGATCCTGGTCAAGGAAGTGCCCTACATTTATCTGGTGCATGACAACGTGCTCTTCGGCATCGCCAAGTCGGTCAAGGGCTTCCAGTACGTGCCCGATGGCGTGATCCGTACGGCCACCGTATCCAAGTAAGCCCATGCTCAAGCTGCCCAAGTTCCTGCAGCGATTGCTGCTCTCGCTGCCCACCCTGCTGCTGGTGAGCATGGTGGTGTTTTCCCTGTTGGCGGTGCTACCGGGCGACCCGGTGGCCGCCATCCTGGGCATGGAAGCCACGCCCGAAGCTGCTGCCGCCCTACGACTGAAGCTGGGACTGGATGATCCATTGCTGGTGCAGTATGGGCGCTGGCTGTGGGCGGTGCTGCACGGCGACCTGGGACGCTCCTTCATCGACAATACCCCGGTGGCCGAGGCCTTGTGGCAGCGCCTGCCGGTGACCATCGAACTGGCCCTGGGCAGCTTCCTGGTGGCCGTGGTCATCGCCGTGCCAGCCGGCATCCTCTCGGCAGCACGGCCACGCGGCTGGGCCAATGCCATCGGCACCTTGATTGCGCTGTTCGGTATGTCGGTGCCGCACTTCTGGCTGGGCATGTTGTTCATCATCCTGTTCGCAGTCAAGCTGGGTTGGCTGCCGGCCTCGGGTTTCGTGCCGCTGTCGGTGGACTGGCACGCCAACCTGATTGCCATGGTGATGCCCATGGTCGTGACCGGCCTGCGTGAATCGGCCATCCTGATGCGCATGGTGCGCAGCAGCCTGCTGGAAGTCTTGAACGAAGATTACATCCGCACCGCCTTCTCCAAGGGCCTGCGCGACTGGCAAGTGGTGCTGGGCCATGCGCTGCGCAACGCCATGATCCCGGTGGTCACGGCCAGTGGCCTGATGGTCTCCGGGATGCTGGGCGGGCTGGTGATCACCGAAAGCATCTTCGGTATCCCTGGCATGGGCAAGATGATCGTCGACGCCATCTTCCAGCGTGACTACGTGACCGTGCAGGCCGGCGTGCTGGCCGCCACGGTCATGGTGATCGTGGTCAATCTCTGCGTGGACCTGCTCTACAGCGTGATCGACCCGCGCATTGCTCGCTGAAGTCCCATTGAATACCCGCTCAACGTTGAACCTACGATGACGCCTCCCGACATGAACACCTCCTCAAGCACCCAGGCCCTGCCTGCGCTACCCCGCTGGCGCACCCTGCGCCGCTTCAGCCGCAACCGTCTGGCGCTGATCGGTGCGGTGATCATCACTGTACTGGTGCTCCTGGCCCTGGCTGCACCGGTACTGGCCCGGTACGATCCGATCTTTGACCAGGACTATGGCAATCTACTGTCAGGTCCCAGCGCCGAACACTGGCTCGGTACGGATGACCTGGGGCGCGACATCTACAGCCGTATGCTGTACGGTTCGCGCATCTCGCTGCAGGCGGCATTGATCTCGGTCGGGCTGGCCTTTTCGCTGGGCGTGCCCATCGGCATCCTCAGCGGCTACTATCGCGGCGCGGTCGATGCCATCGTCATGCGCGTGGTCGATGCCCTGCAGGCCTTTCCCTCGCTGATCCTGGCGTTGGCCCTGGCCGCTGCGCTGGGCGGTGGTTTCTACAATGCCATGGTGGCCGTGGGCATCGGCTTCACCTCTTCCTTCGTGCGACTGGCACGCGGGCAGGCCATGACCATCCGCAATCTCGACTACGTGATGGCGGCGCGCTCCATCGGTGCTGGCCACCTGCGCATCATGTGGCGCTACATCCTGCCCAATGCGCTGGCGCCGCTGGTGATCCAGGCCACCTTCGCCATGGGCACGGCCATCATTGCCGAAGCCGGACTGTCCTATCTCGGCCTGGGTGCCAAGCCGGAAGACCCCAGTTGGGGCTCCATGCTGCACATCGCCCAGGGCTACCTGAACAGCACGCCGATGCTGGCCATGTGGCCGGGGCTGGCGATCTTCCTGGTGGTACTGGGCTTCAACCTGCTGGGCGACGGCATCCGCGAAGTGTTCGACCCCAAACTGAGCCGCTGAGGAACCTCCATGCTCACCATCGAGAATCTCAAGATCGAATTCATGAGCCACGGTCGCCGGGTTGCGCCGGTCGATGGCGTTTCCTTCTCCCTGGGCCAGGATGAAACGGTCGGCCTCTTGGGTGAATCCGGCTGCGGCAAGAGCGTGACAGCCCTGTCCATCCTGCGCCTGTTCCCCATGGCCAGCCAGGCCCGGCTGTCGGGCAGCATCCGCTTTGGCGAACGTGAGCTGCTGCAAGCCGACGACGCCACCCTGCGCAGCATCCGCGGCAAGGAGATCGCCATGATCTTCCAGGAGCCGATGACCTCGCTAAACCCGCTGCACCGCATCGGCGAGCAATTGAGCGAGATGCTGCGCATCCACACTGCCCTGCCGCGCCAGGAGATTGATGCCAAAGTCATTGCCATGCTGGAGCGCGTGGGCCTGTCGCGTGCGGCGCAGCTAGTGGACGAATATCCGCACAGCCTCTCCGGCGGCATGCGCCAGCGCGTCATGATTGCCATGGCCCTGCTGTGCCAACCTCGCTTGCTGGTGTGCGACGAACCCACCACGGCGCTGGACGTGACCATCCAGGCGCAGATCCTCGACCTGATGCGCGACTTGAAGCGCGAGCAGCAGACCTCCATCCTGATGATCACCCACGACCTCGGCGTGGTGGCCGAGATGTGCCAACGCGTGGTGGTGATGTATGCCGGTCAGGTCGTAGAACAAAGCAGCGTGGAGGGCCTATTCGATCGCCCCGCCCACCCGTACACCCACGCACTCATGCGCGCGCGCCCGGCCCTGGATGCCACGCCCGGTGCCGCACTGAGCGCCATCCCCGGCAGCGTGCCGCCGCCCGGCACCGTGACGCAAGGCTGCCGCTTCGCCGCCCGCTGCGCCCGCGCCCAAGACATCTGCCGCCAGGAGATGCCCACGCTGGAAAACCTGGGCGATGGCCACAACGTGCGCTGCTGGTATCCGCATTGAAGGCAAGGCCATGACCCCACTCCCTCCCCTGCTCGAAGTCCACGGACTGAAAAAATATTTCGCCTCCGGCAGCAGCACCGTCAAGGCCGTTGACGATGTCTCCTTCAGCCTTGCCCAAGGCCAGACCCTGGGCCTGGTGGGCGAATCCGGCTGCGGCAAGTCCACCACCGGGCGCAGCGTACTGCGCCTGATCGAACCCAGCGCTGGCAGCGTGCGTTTCATGGGCCGGGAACTGACCTTGTTGCCCGAAGACCAGTTGCGTGCCATGCGCCGTCACATGCAGATGGTGTTCCAGGATCCGTATGCCTCGCTGAACCCGCGCATGACTATCGGCGAAGTGCTGGAAGAGCCGCTGATCGTGCACAAGCTGCACGAGCGCGCCGCCCGCAAGCGCAAGGTGGCCGAGGCCTTGGAGATGGTCGGACTCAACCCGGCCTATGCGGCACGTCATCCGCATGAATTCTCCGGCGGCCAGCGCCAGCGCGTAGGCATCGCGCGCGCCATCATCACGCGCCCCAAGCTGGTGGTGGCCGATGAAGCCGTGTCGGCGCTGGACGTGTCGATCCAGGCCCAGATCCTGAACCTGTTGCGCGAGCTGCAGCAGGAGCTGGGGCTGACCTACCTGTTCGTCTCGCACGACCTGGCCGTGATCCGCCACGTCAGCGACCACATTGGCGTGATGTACCTCGGGCGCATGGTGGAATTGGGCACATGTGAAGAGGTGTACACAAACCCGCGCCATCCCTACACGCAGGCGCTGCTCTCGGCCATCCCACGTGAACATCCGCGCCAAGCACGCGCACGCATCGTGCTGCAGGGAAGCATCCCCAATCCGGCCGCCCCGCCCCCGGGCTGCCACTTCCATCCGCGCTGCCCGTCCTGCATGGAGATCTGCAAGACCGAGGCGCCGCCTGCCATCAAGATCAGTCCTACCCATACGGTGGCTTGCCACCTGAGCCGCCCGGAGTTGGCACCGCGCCCGACCCGATAAACCGACCCGATAAAATACGCCCCTGAACCAAGAACGAGAGACCGCCATGCCTGCCTTCCCCGACTTCAGCAGCAACCACTATCCCTACCTGTCGCGCCGCAGCGCCGTCTATGCCCGGCGCGGCATGGTGGCGACCTCGCAGCCGCTGGCCGCCCAGGCCGGGCTGGAAGTCCTGCAGCGTGGCGGCAATGCCATCGATGCCGCCATCGCCGCAGCCGCGGCACTGACGGTGGTGGAACCCACCGCCAACGGTATCGGCGGCGATGCCTTCGCGCTGGTCTGGCATGGTGGCAAGCTGCATGGCCTGAACGCCAGCGGCCCCGCCCCACAATCCATCTCGGCCGACAAGCTCACCAGCGCAGGATTGAAGGAGATGCCCAAATACGGCGCCTTACCGGTCACCGTGCCCGGCACGCCCAGCGCCTGGGCCGCCATGGCCAAGCGCTTCGGCAAGCTGACGCTGAGCGACTCGATGGCCGGCGCCATCACGCTGGCGCGCGAGGGTTTTCCGGTCTCGCCGATGGTGGCCCATGCCTGGCAGGTGGTGCAGCAGAACTTCAAGCGCGAATTCAAGGAAACGCATTTCCAACCCTGGTTCGATACCTTCTGCATCGATGGCCAGGCCCCGCAGGCCGGCCAGCTGTGGCGCTCGGCCGGCCACGCCGCCACCCTGCAGGCAATTGCCGAAGACGGCGCCGAGAGCTTCTATCGCGGCGCACTGGCCGAACAGATCGCCGCCTTCCTGCAACACGCCGGTGGCTATCTGCAAGCTGCCGATCTGGCCGCCTTCCAGGCGCAGTGGGTGGACCCCATCGGCGTGAACTATCGTGGCTATGAGGTCTGGGAAATCCCGCCCAATGGCCACGGCATGGTGGCCCTGATGGCGCTGAACCTGCTCAAAGCCTACGATTTCACCGAGCGCGACACCCTGGCCACCTACCACCGCCAGATCGAGGCCATCAAGCTGGCCTATGCCGATGGCCTGGCCCACATCGCCGATCCCGCGCACATGAAGGTGACGGTGCAGCAATTGCTGTCAGATGCCTATGCCGATGAACGCCGCCAGTTGATCGGCCCGCGCGCCACGCTGCCGGTGGCCGGCGACCCGTCGCGCGGGGGCACGGTGTACCTGTGCACGGCCGATGCCGAGGGCAACATGGTGTCCTTCATCCAGAGCAACTACATGGGCTTCGGCTCCGGCCTGGTGGTCCCCGGTACCGGCATCGCCCTGCACAATCGCGGCAACAACTTCACGCTGGAGGCGGGCCATCCCAACGTGCTGGCTGGGGGCAAACGGCCCTATCACACCATCATTCCCGGCTTCATGACACGCAATGGCCAGGCCGTCGGTCCCTTCGGCGTGATGGGTGGTTTCATGCAACCGCAGGGCCATGTCCAGATGGTGATGAACACGGTCGACTTTGGCCTGAACCCGCAAGCTGCGCTGGATGCACCGCGCTGGGAATGGGAAAAGGGCAACAAGGTCAGTATCGAGCACACCACGGCTGAACACCTCTTCCGTGGATTAGGCGGGCTGGGTCACGAAGTCTCGTGGTCGGGTAACCAGCTTGGCTTCGGTCGTGGCCAGATCATCTGGCGCAATGACGAAGGCGTGCTGTGCGGCGGGACCGAACCGCGCACCGATGGCTGCGTGGCGGCCTGGTAAGAAAGCGCCCATCGTGAAAAGCCTGGCCGCCTCCGCCCCCTCCCCCGCCGCTGACGCGCTCGCTCCCGATATCGAAAGCGAGGACGCGCTGGTGCGCAACAGCTCGCTGCCCGAGTACGTCTATGCGCAACTGCGCCAGGACATCTTCGACATGCGCCTGTTGCCCGGCGACCAGATCACCGAGACCGAGATCGCGGCGTATTTCAAGGTCTCGCGCACGCCAGTGCGGCAGGCGCTGCAACGCCTGCAGAACGATGGACTGATGCAGGGCTACGTGCGCGGCGGCTGGGAGGTGGTACCCATCGACTTCAAGCGCTTTGCCGATCTCTATGAAATGCGCAAGCTCATCGAGACCCACGCGGTACGCCGCCTCTGCACCAGCGGCAGTGACCAGTCGGTGCTGGCCGACTTGCGCGCCACCTGGTGCCTGCCTGCCGAGGCACGCGAACCGGACGGCCCCAAGGCGGCGCAGCTCGACGAAATCTTCCACCAGACCCTGGTGCGCGCGGCCGGCAACCAGGAGATGGCCGAAACCTTCGACCGTCTCACCGACCGCATCCGCATCGTGCGGCGGCTGGATTTTCTCTATGGCGATTGCCTGCACTCGACCTATGAGGAGCACGCCGCCATCCTCGACTGCATCGCCGCCGGCGACGCCGAGAGCGCGATGCGCCTGATGGGCGAGCACATCGATGGCAGCCATGCCGAGGTCAACCAGATCACCTTGCATCGCCTGCACAGTGCGCGCGCCACTGCGACCACCAAGCCGCCGGCCTATGTCTCGGTGCGGGTGCGGCGTTCGTTCTGAACAGGCTGACCGATGCTGACCGAGCGCTGAAAGCATGGCAGCGCTGTGTTAGGCTTTGCGCCTGACTTCACTTTGCCAAGCGGGGAGAGACACATGAAAGTTGCCGTGATGGGCGCAGGCGCCGTAGGTTGTTATTTCGCCGGGATGTTGGCACGCGCCGGACACGATGTGGTGCTGGTAGGTCGTCCCCAGCACGTGCAAGCCTTCAACACCAAGGGCTTGCGGCTGGAAGCCAAGACCTTCGATGACACCATCGCCGTGCAGGCCAGCACCGATCCAGCCATCGTGGCCGGTGCCGATCTGGTGCTGTTCTGCGTCAAGTCGCCCGACACCGAAACGGCCGGCGCGCAACTACGCCCGCACCTGGCGCCCGACACCCTGGTGCTGACGCTGCAGAACGGCACCGACAATGCCGATCGCCTGCGCACCGTGATCCCGCAACCGGTCGCGGCTGCCGTGGTGTATGTGGCCACCGAGATGGCCGGCCCCGGCCACGTCAAGCATCACGGTCGTGGCGAGCTGGTGATCGAACCGTCGGCGCGCAGTCAGCAGGCGGCCGATGCGCTGATCGCCGCCGGCGTACCCACCGAGATTTCGGATAACGTGCGCGGCGCGCTGTGGTTGAAGCTCATCATCAATTGCGCTTACAACGCCCTGTCGGCTATCACCCAACTACCCTATGGCGAGCTGGTGGAAGGCGTGGGCGTGCTGGAAGTGATGAACCACCTGGTCAACGAATGCAAGGCCGTGGCTGCCGCCGAAGGCGTGACGCTGACCGGTGACGTGGAGGTCGCGATCCGCAAGATCATCGAGACCATGCCCACCCAATTCTCTTCCACTGCGCAGGATGTGGCGCGCGGCAAACCCAGCGAGATCGATCACCTCAACGGTTTCATCGTGCGTCGCGGGCAGGCGCATGGCATCAGCACGCCGGTCAACCTGACGGTCCATGCACTGGTCAAGCTAATCGAAAGCAAGAAGCACTGAACATCCGCAAGATCGAGATGCTTAAATTCTTCTTTTGCGATCGGACAGTGCTTACTGTCAACGCAACATGGCCGACATGGCCGAAAGACTGTTGAGCACCCGCACCGCATATTCCGCCGTGGGGGCGTCGAACTCGACGGTGACGTTATCGCTACGTTCCAGGATCGGCAATTGGATAAACAGATCGGCCAAGGCGACCGTCTGCACCTGCAAGCGGCAGCGCAATGGGCCGGTGAGCGGCAGCACCGGCATCGACGCCGGTTGCGCCAGCAGGGCCGCCACCGCCTGTCGTGCGCGTTCCTCCAGCAGCACGCAGGACTGCTGGGGCGTCAACGAATCGCCGCTGTTGGCGCCATAGGCCTTCTTGGTCTCGGCAAATACGGCATGAGGAAACAGGGGTTGGTTTTCTTCGATGAAGGCATCGTCACCACTACCGAAGATCACCGGCACGCCATGCTCGGCCGCCAGCGCACCATACAGCCCCGCCTCCCCCATCTCCACCCCGCCCAGCCAGACGCGGGCAAAGGCGAAGCTGTTGCTGGTATGCGCCAGGATGCCGCGGCCCTGGGCACGCGAGTGGTAGCCCACCAGCATGACTGCATCGATATCGTGCTCGACCCCGCCCATCATGCCCAGCACGCGCGGCTTGCCCAACACCATGCGCGCCTGTGGGTGCAGCAGGTCGGGCAGCAGGTTGCGATAGCCGCCGTGCGCATCGTTGACCTTGATGGCAGTGGCGCCGGCAGCCAAAGCGCCACGGATGACGGCATTGGCTTCCTCGGTCATCATGCGGCGCGCTCGTTCATATTCGCCATTGCCGGCACGGGTCTGCTCGGGATGAAAGACCCCGGCGACGCCTTCGATATCGACGGAGACCAAAATATTGGCGCGTTTGTTCATATGCAGGTTTTTCCAAGTAAATCGGGGTGATCGGCCAGCCGTTCACGCAGGCCGACACGCACGTGGCCATCGCGCCCGCGCACCGTCTCGGCGGTCAGCAGCGCATGGATGATGGCTTGCTCGACACTGTCGGCCGCGGCATGGAACAAGGGGTCCAGTACCTGGTCAGCCAGCAGCGCCATCTGTACGCACTCGGCCTCGACCTCGATCTGCTGGGCCGTGGAGAACGCCAGGGCGATGTCGCCACTGCCGTGACCATAGACCGAGCCGGTGCGTGCCAGACCGGCGCCGGCGCGGGTAGCCAGGCGCTTCAACTGGCGCGCATCGAGCGGCGCATCGGTGGCCAGGATCATGATGATGGAGCCCTTCTCGGGCGCGCTGTCGCCATGCTCGGCGGCAGCCAGCCTGGCCCCTAGCGGGTCGCCGGCCAGGATCAGCTCGGGCAGCCGGCCGAAATTGGACAGCACCAAGGCGCCCACCGTGAAGATCTGTGCCGCCTGGCCCACCACGGCCAGCCGCGACGCGGTCCCGATGCCGCCCTTCAAGCCGAAGCTGGACATGCCCCGCCCTGCTCCCACCGAACCCTGCGCCACCTCCGGCGACAAGGCCTGCATGGCGGCCTCGAAATGCGCGGCCTGCACTGCCATGGCCTGCAGGTCGTTGAGATAGCCGTCATTGCATTCCAGCACCAGCGCATTGACGGTGGGCAGGCTGCGTCCGCATTGCGGGTTGGCGCGCACGGTATGGGCGATCTGGGCATTCAACAGCGTGCCCACGGCAAAGGTGTTGGATAGCGCAATGGGCGTCTCCAGCAAGCCCAGCTCTTCCAGCTGCACCAGCCCGGCGCTCTTGCCAAAGCCATTGATGACCGCCGCCGCCGCCGGCAAGCGATGGGTGAAGAGATTGCCGCCATGCGGGGCGATCACGGTCACGCCGGTCTGCACCGGCCCGGCATCCAGGGTGCAATGCCCCACCCGCACACCGTCCACGTCCGTGATACTGTTGCGCAGGCCGGCTTGCAGAGGGCCGATATGCGGAACTGACACAGATATCGCCATCAACGCTGGTCGATCTTGGGATCGAGCGCATCGCGCAAGCCATCCCCCAGCAAGTTGAAGGCCAGCACGGTGAGGAAGATGGCGATGCTGGGCACCAGCGCCACGTGTGGCGAAGTGACCATGTCGGCGCGGGCTTCATTCAACATCAGGCCCCATTCAGGCGTAGGCGATTGCGCACCCAGGCCGAGGAAGGACAGACCCGCCGCGGTGATGATGGAAGTGCCGATGCGCATGGTGAAATACACCACGATGGCCGAGATGGTGCCGGGGAAGATGTGCTTCCACATGATGGTGGCATCGGAGGCACCGATGCTGCGGGTGGCCTCAATGTAGGTCAGGTTCTTCAGTTGCAGCGTATTGCCGCGCACCAGGCGCGCAAAGGCCGGGATGCTGAACACCGAGACCGAGATGATGACGTTGATCATGCCGCCGCCCAGGATGGCGACGATGCCGATGGCCAAGAGGATGCCGGGGAAGGCGAACAGCACATCACAGATGCGCATGGTGATGCGGTCCCACCAGCCTTCGTAGTAACCGGCCAGCAAGCCGAAGACGGTGCCGATCACTGCCCCGATGGCCACCGAGAAGAAACCCGAGGCCAGCGAGATGCGCGCGCCCATCAGGATACGACTGAAGATGTCGCGGCCCAGCGAATCCACACCGAACCAGTGGGTCCAGGTGGGCGGCGAGTTCAGCGCATCGTAGTCGAAGAAATTCTCGGCATCGAAGGGGACGATCCAGGGCGCGATGATGGCGATGACGATCAGCAGCAGGATGAACACGCCGGCATAGACCGCCAGGCGCTGCTTCTTGAACTTGCGCCAGAATTCGCGCCAGGGCGTGCGGATCTTCTGCCCGGCCGCGATCACGGCGGAGGGATCGGCCGGCGGCAACGGTGCGCCGGTTTCGGAACTGCTTGCCAGAGGCGAATTGGAGAGCGACATGATTCCCCTCACTTGAAACGAATGCTGGGGTTGATCACGGCATAGAGCACGTCCACCACCAGGTTGATGAAAATGAATTCCAGCGAGAACAGCAGGATCTCGGCCTGGATGATGGGGTAGTCACGCATCTCGACGGCATCCACCAAGAGGCGCCCCATGCCCGGCCAGTTGAACACCACCTCGACCAGGATGGAGCCGCCCAGCAGAAAGCCGAACTGCAACCCCATCATGGTCACCACCGGAATCAAGGCATTGCGCAGGCAGTGCTTGATGACCACCACGGTCTCGGTCAAGCCCTTGGCGCGTGCGGTGCGCACGAAGTCTTCCTGCAGGATCTCGATGAAGGACGAACGCGTAAAGCGCGCCATCACCGCCGCCACGGCGGCGCCCAGCGTGATCGAAGGCAGGATGTAGTGACGCCAGGTATCGTCGCCCACGGTGGGCAGCCAGCCCAACTGGACCGAGAAGATCTGCACCAGCAGGATGCCCAGCGAAAAGGCCGGGAAGGAAATGCCGGAGACCGCCAGCGTCATGCCCAGGCGATCCGGCCACTTGTTGCGCCACACCGCTGAGGAAATGCCGATGACCAGACCGAAGATCACGGCCCAGATCATGGCCACGATGGTCAGCCACAGGGTCGGCCAGAAGCGCGCGGCGATCTCTTCGGAAACCGGGCGCTTGCTGCGGATGGATTTGCCAAAGTCGCCCTGGGCGGCCTTGACGAAGAAATTCACGAATTGCTCGGGCAGGGGCTTGTCCAGGCCGAGGTCGGCGCGCACCAGCGCGACCGTCTTGTCGTCGGCTTCGGGACCGGCCGCCAGCCGCGCCGGATCACCCGGCAGCAGGTGCACGAACAGGAAAACCAGTACCGCCACCAGCAGCAGCGTGGGAATCAGGCCTAACAGGCGTTTGATGACAAAGGAAAACATGATGCTCTCTGAAGAAGGCCTCGCCTGAGTGCCAGGCACCCTTGCTTGTTGCCGCGACGGGCGTTACCGCCCATCGAAAGAATGCTGCCGGCGACGCGCTCCTGCCACGTCGCCGGCCGGGGTCGACCGGCTTACTTGGTCAGCTCGATGTTCTCGAACTCGATGGCCTGGTCAGGCATCACGTAGACACCCTTGAGGTTCTTGTTGCGGGCATAGAGCAGCTTTTCGGTGACCAGGAAGGCCCATGGGGCATCCTTCCAGACTTCCTGCTGGGCATCCTTGTACAGCGCTTCCTTGTCCTTGCGATCGGTCACGGTCAGGGCCTTGGCGATATCGGCATCGACCTTGTCGTTCTTGTAGTAGGCGGTGTTGTACAGACGCGGCGGGAAGGATTCCGAGGCCAGCAGCGGACGCAGAGCCCAGTCGGCTTCACCGGTGGAGGAGGACCAGCCGATGTAGAGCAGGCGCACCGGGGCGGTGGCCGGGTCTTGCCAGCTTTCCACGCGTTCCACGCGCTGGCCGGCTTCCAGGGCCTGGATCTTGGCCTTGATGCCGACCTGCGCCAGTTGCTGCTGCAGGAACTGGATGATCTTCACCGCGGTGCTGTGGGTGTAGGCCGACCACAGTTCGGTTTCGAATCCGTTCGGATAACCGGCTTCGGCCAACAGGGCCTTGGCCTTCTTCGGGTCATACGGCCAGGGGCCGGTCTTGAAAGCGTAATCCACGCCTTGCGGCACCACGCCATCCATCGGGGTGGCATAGCCGTTGAAGGCCACCTTCACCAGTGCCTGCTTGTTGATGGCGTAGTTGATGGCTTCGCGCACCTTGGGATTGTCGAACGGCTTCTGCTTGGTATTCATCGACATGTAGCGCTGGATGATCGAGGGTGCCGAAATCACGTCCAGGTTGGGCTTGCTCTTCAACAGGTCGGCCTGTTCGTAGGGCAGCGGATAGGTGAACTGTGCCTCGCCAGTCTGCATCATGGCCGAGCGGGCGTTGTTGTCGACCACCGGCTTCCAGATGATTTCATCGACCTTGGGATAGCCCTTCTTCCAGTAGCCATCGAATTTCTCGACCTTGACGTAATCGGTCTGCTTCCACTCCACGAACTTGAAGGGGCCGGTACCGACCGGGTGGAAGGCGATGTCCTTGTTGCCGTATTGCTTCAGAGCCGCGGGCGAAATCATCACGGCCGAGGGGTGGGCCAGCACGTTGATGAAGGCCGAGAACGGTTCCTTCAAGACGATCTTGACGGTGTAGTCGTTGAGGACTTCGGTCTTGGCGATACGGTTGAAGAGGTTGTAGCGCTTCAACTTGTTGTCCGGGTTGGTCACACGGTCAAAGACGGCCTTGACGGCATCGGCCTTGAAGTCGGTGCCATCTTGGAACTTCACGCCTTGCTTTAAGCGGATGGTGTATTCCAGGCCATCCTTGCTGACCAGATAGCCTTCGGCCAGCACCGGAATCAGCTTCATGTCCTTGTCGAAACCGAACAAGCCTTGATAGAAGGACTTGGCCATGGACAGCGACAGCGTGTCGTTGGCGTCATACGGATCCATGGTGGTGAAGGTCGAATACACCGCCAGCGTCACGGACTTGGCCGCAAATGCATGGGCTGCGGCAAACTGTAAAGTGGTACCCAGGGCGGCAACGGCCAGCCATTTGGCAGTCGACAGTCCTTTTGTAGTTGCTGTGATAGACATGTGGTTTCTCCTGATCAGTAAAGCGAGGTTGGTACGACGTAGTTGGGTTTTACTGCGCTGACTGCTGTTTTGGAACATGAACACAGGCCGCCGCTCAGAACGCGCCGGCAATACGGTGCTGGGCCACGAAATGCCCAGGCGCCACTTCCTTCAAGGGTTCCACTTTGGGCTCATCACCCACCAGCCGGATCGGGCTGGGAATTTCATCGGTCAACAATTTCTTGCCCGGCTGGCGCAAGGTCGGATCGGCCACCGGCACGGCCGCCATCAGCTTGCGCGTATAGGGATGCTGCGGGTTCTCGAAGATGGCCCGGCGCGGGCCGATCTCCACGATCTGGCCCAAGTACATCACCGCCACCCGATGACTGATGCGCTCCACCACCGCCATGTCGTGCGAGATGAAGATGAAGGAAATCCCCAGCTCGGCCTGCAGGTCCAACATCAGGTTGACGATCTGGGCCTGGATCGACACATCCAGCGCCGACACTGATTCATCGGCGATGACGATCTTGGGGTTCAGCGCCAGAGCGCGGGCGATGCAGATGCGCTGACGCTGACCACCGGAAAATTCATGCGGATAGCGCTGGCCGTGCTCGGGCGTCAACCCCACGCGCGTGAGCAACGCATCGACACGTTGCTGCGCACCCTCTTTCATGCCATGCACCAGCATCGGTTCCATGATGGAATAACCGACCGTCATGCGCGGGTCCAGCGAGGCGAACGGATCCTGGAAGATGAACTGGATATCGCGCCGCAACTGGCGCAGCTCCGAACGCGGCAATTGCGCCAGATCGCGCCCGCCGAATTCGACCCGGCCACCGGCGATGTCGACTAAGCGCAGCAACGAGCGACCGGTGGTGGATTTGCCGCAACCGGATTCGCCGACGATGGCCAGGGTCTCGCCGGAGTAGAGATCGAAGCTGACCTTTTCCACTGCATGAACGCGCTGCTTGACGCGACCGAAGATGCCGCTCTTGACGTCGAAGCGCGTGGTCAGCTCGCGTACCTTGAGGATGGGCTGGCGCTGCGCGGCGATTTCCGCCTGCGCCTGCAATTCGCTGGCGATCAGTTCAGGCCGCGCCTCGGCCTGGGGCGCCAGGCCAAAGCGCAGCGGCTTGTCGGTGCCGCGCATGGAACCCAGGCGCGGCACGGCGGCCAGCAGCGATTGGGTATAGGGATGGGCCGGGGCGGCAAAGAGGGGCTGGACATCATTTTCTTCCACCTTCTCGCCACGGCACATCACCACCACACGGTCGGCCACTTCGGCCACCACGCCCATGTCGTGGGTGATGAAGATCACGCCCATCTGCATCTCTTCTTGCAGCGAACGGATCAATTGCAGGATCTGCGCCTGGATGGTCACATCCAGGGCGGTAGTCGGTTCATCGGCAATGAGCAGTGACGGCTTGCAGGACAAGGCCATGGCGATCATCACGCGCTGGCGCATCCCGCCCGACAACTGGTGCGGATGGCGGCCCAGCACCCGCTTGGCTTCGGGAATGCGCACCATCTCCAACATGCGCAGCGCCTCGGCCTGGGCGGCGGCACGGCTCATGCCCTGGTGCAGGCGGATCGATTCGGCGATCTGCTCGCCGACCGTGAAGACCGGGTTGAGCGAGGTCATCGGCTCCTGGAAGATCATGGCGATCTCGGCGCCGCGGATGCTGCGCATGGTGGCGTTGTCGGCCTGTGCCAGGTCCAGGGTCTGGCCGCTGCGGCGGCGGAACTGCAGGCTGCCGCTGGCGATCTTGCCACCGCCGTGTTCGATCAGGCGCATGATGGCCAGCGACGACACCGACTTGCCCGAACCGGATTCGCCGACGATGGCCAGGGTCTCGCCCTGATCGACGTGGAAGGACAGGTCGCGCACCGCATCGACGGTGCGCTCGGAAGTGGCAAAGCGCACGTTGAGGTGACTGACGTCGAGCACGCGTTGGGACTGTTGCATCTTGATTCTCTCCTGCCCGGCCGCTTCAGGCCGATTCTGCATAAATGGCGGTGACCGGGGCCAGCTCACCGCGGCCATAGGCGCGGTACATGCCTTCGGTATTGAAGGGCAAGGCCAGGTTGCCGTGGGCATCGATGGCGATTACGCCACCGCGCCCGCCGACCTTGGGCAGGGTCTCGAAGACCACGGCATCGCTGGCCTCCTGCAGCGACTGGCCGGCATAAGCCATGCGCGCGCCGATGTCGTAGCAGGCGGCAGTGCGCATAAAGGCTTCGCCGGTACCGGTGGCCGACACGGCCACGGTGGCATTGTTGGCATAGCAACCGGCGCCGATGATGGGCGAGTCACCCACGCGACCGGCTTGCTTGTTGGTAATGCCACCGGTCGAGGTGGCTGCGGCCAGGTTGCCGAACTGGTCCAGGGCGACGGCGCCGACGGTACCGAACTTGTGATCGGGGTCGATCGGTTCGGCTGCCTGTTGCGCGAACGAAAACGACGACGCATCATGGTCCAGCATGGCGCGTGCCTGGCCGCGCACGCGCAGCCATTGCTGGTGACGCGCCTCGGTGTGGAAATAGTCGGGGCTGACCGTGACCACGCCATGGCGCGCAGCAAAGGCTTCGGCAGCCGGACCCACCAGCAGCACATGTTCGCTCTTTTCCATCACCGCGCGCGCCGCCAGGATGGGGTTGCGCAGCTGGGTGACACAGGCCACCGCGCCTGAAGCCAGGTCGGCACCGTTCATCACGCAGGCATCCAGCTCATGCTTGCCTTCGCTGGTATAGACCGCACCATGGCCGGCATTGAAGAGCGGGCAGTCTTCCAGCAGGCGCACCGCCTCGGTCACCGCTTCCAGGGCCGAACCGCCGGCATTGAGGACCGCCTGGCCGGCAGCGACGATCTCGGCCAAGGCCAGGTGATAGCGGGCCTCTTCCTCGGCGGTGAGCGAGACGCGGGTGATGGTGCCGGCGCCGCCGTGGATGGCAATGACGGGAGTACTCATGGGTGGGACTTTCCTTTGGTGGAGACGCGTTTGGTCGCAGCCTTGGCCTTGGCGTTGGGCGGTTGACCGACCGGGGTGGTGCCGGCACGCGGGTGCTGCTGCTGGGCCAGGTACAGCCAGGGCAATACGAATTCGGCCATCTGCGTGGCCGCCTGCACCGAACGACGCGCGCGATGCGCCACCGCATCGCACAACGCCTGGATCAGGATCAGTGCGGCAGCATCCGAAGTGGGGGAGAGGCGACCATCGGTCTGGGCATAAAGAGTGACATCGGCCAGCGGCACCAGGGGCGAGCCGGGATGATCGGTCAGGGCCAGGATGCGGGCGCCCTTTTCCACGGCGCGCTGGGTCAGCCAGACGGTGTCGGCGGCATAGCGCGGAAATACCATCGCGATGACCAGGTCATTGCTATCGAGCTTGAAGAACTGGCGCGCCGCCTGCGAAGGGCCACCGGCCATGGCCATGGAGTTGACGGTACGCACATAGGGTTCCAGCGTATGCGCCATCAAGCCCGAGAGATAGGCCGAGGCGCCAAAGCCGGTGATGAAGACGCGCTGGGCCGAGAGGATCATCTCGACCGCCTGCTCGCAATGGTCGGGGTTGAGCATCCGGCGCGTGGCTTCGATATTGGCGATGTCGCTGTCGCAGGCCGCGGCCATGATCTCGGCGCTGGTGGCAGCGCGTTGCACCTGCTCGCGCAGCTTTTCCACCGGCGCCAGGGTGGTGGCGAAGTCCGACACCAGGGCCGCGCGGAAGGAGGCATAGCCATCAAAGCCCAGCGCGTGGGCAAAGCGGTTGGCAGTGGCCACCGAAATCCCGGCCGCTTCCGACAGTTCGTCGATGGTCATGGTGGCAGCGCGAAACGGATTGCCCAGCACGTAGTCGGCCGTCTTGCGGTGCGACTTGGACAATTGCGGATACAGCTTGCCCACGGCCTGGGCGATGGCGCCGGCCCCTTGCAAGCTGATGTTCTTCGGCTGTTGTGTCACCGTCCGCTACCCCGTTGTCGTTGAAAATGCGCCATTGATGCGCCACTAATGCGCTTGACTGCGCAAACGATTTAAATCATTTAAATCGTTTTGATCATTGGATCTTCGTTTCCCGATGGTCCTGCCACCGTCGTTTTTATCGTCTTCCGGGACTTGCCTGAATGACCAGTCCGCCAAGAAAAATGTAAATATATTTTCATTTTCCCGGCGAGTAAAGAAAAAATACTTTCAAAATTCGAATATCGATATAACGCACCAGAAGCACGCGACTTCCTCCATGAAATGCACCAGATCTGCGCCAGATGAAGGAAGATTCATGGCGCAGCGCACCAAAAATGACGGGGCGTTACGCCATCCGAAAACGATAAAATACGCTTCTTCATACTGCCCTGCCCGCTCATGAATATTCGCTTTCTCGAGACCTTCGTCTGGCTGGCCCGGCTGCGCAATTTCCGGCTCACTGCCGAACGCCTGCACACCACCCAGGCCGCCGTCTCCAGCCGCATCGCCTCGCTCGAACAAGACTTCGGCGTGCGCCTGTTCGACCGCAGCGCGCGCGAAGTGGCCTTGACCGCCGATGGCAGCAAGGCACTGGTGTATGCCGAGCGCATGGTCAAGCTCATGCGCGAGATGAAGGACGACATGTCCGACCGCGAAGTCTTTGCCGGGGTGATCCGCATCGGTGTGATCGAATCCATCGTCCATAGCTGGTTCCCGGATTTCCTGGGACGCTTGCATCAAGCCTTCCCGCGCCTGCAGATCGAGATCGTCAGCGATACCACCATCCACCTGCACGAACAGTTCAGCAAGAGCAACCTGGACCTGGTGCTGCAGGCCGAACCGGTGATCGGCCCGCAGGTGAGCAATATCGCGCTGTGCGAATTGCCGATGCGCTGGGTCGGCAGTCCCAAGCTCGACATCGGCAGCGAAACGCTGTCGCTGGCCGACCTGGCGGCCTTCCCGATCATCAGCTTTGCCCGCAACTCGGGGCCGCACGCGGTGATCGAGCGTCTGTTCTCGGGCAGCGAGCGCGCCGAGCGCACGTTGCACATCAATTGCATCGCCTCAGTGGCCACCATGATCCGGCTGGCTACCGATGGCTTCGGCATCACCGCCGTGCCACCGGCCATCATCCAGCGCGAGTTGAACGAAGAGAGCCTGCACCTGTTGCGGGTCGATACCGAATTCCCGGCCTTGGTGCTCATCGCCTGCTTCCGCTCGGACCATGAGAATCCGCTGACCGAAACCGTGGCGCGCATCGCCCAGGAAACCGCCGCCGATTTCGCACTCAATTGGGGCCAGGAGATCGCCCGTCTGCCGGTCCCGCTGGGCTGATTTACCCTTCCTCCCGCGTGCAGGCTGGCCTGTACGGCTTCAGGCAGTGCACCTGGGCAGCACCATCCTGAAGCAAAACGCGCCCTGCTTTTGCTCATAAGATTTTTCAATCAAAGCCGTTCAGATTTTCTTGTTGGACAGCGGCGCTTCACCTTCCCCATACTGGTTTCAGACCGGTCCCGCAATACGCGTCCTTACACCCAGTCCATCCCACGCAGAACACAACACGGCGCCACGCAGGTGGACGCCGGCCACACTCGAGGAGGTTTTCATGTCGTATTCCCCATCCGCCGCGACCACCGCTGCGCCCCCAGGCAGCGCAGCCGCCCCGCTGGACGCCACCTACGGCAAGATCGCCTGGCGCCTGATTCCATTCCTGGTCTTCCTGTTCGTACTGGCCTGGATCGACCGCGTCAATGTCGGCTTTGCCAAGCTGCAGATGCTGCAGGACCTGCAATTCTCCGAAGCCGTCTATGGCCTGGGCGCGGGCATCTTCTTCATCGGCTACTTCCTCTTCGAAGTGCCCAGCAACCTGCTGCTGGAAAAGATCGGCGCCCGCAAGACCCTGGCGCGCATCACCATCCTCTGGGGCCTGGCCTCGATGGCCATGGCCTACGTCAGCACGCCGACCAGCTTCTACGTACTGCGCTTCCTGCTGGGCATCTTCGAGGCCGGCTTCTTCCCCGGCGTGGTGCTCTATCTCACCTACTGGTTCCCGGCCCAGCGCCGCGCCCGCGTCAATGGTCTGTTCATGACCTCCTTTGCCATCGCCGGCGCCGTCGGCGGCCCCATTGCCGGCTTCATCATGAGCCGCATGGAAGGCGTGGGCCATCTGGCCAACTGGCAATGGCTGTTCATCATCGAAGGCATCCCTTCGATCCTGGCCGGCTTTGCCGTGCTGGCCTGGCTGCCGGAAAAACCAGCCAATGCGAAGTGGTTGTCGGAAGCAGAAAAGAATGCCGTCACCCAAGCACTGGCCCTCGAGAACAGTGCACCCGGCAAGCATTTCTCCTTCAAGGATGCCTGCAGCAATTACCGTGTCTGGATCTGCGCGGCCGTGTATTTCTGCGTGGTCAGCGGCAATGCCACCATCGCCTTCTGGGCGCCGTCCATCATCAAGGAAATCGGCGTGAAGGGTAATCTGCAGATCGGCCTGATCTCGGCCATCCCCTTCGTGGCCGGCACGCTGGCCATGATCTGGAACGGCTTTCACTCCGACAAGACCGGCGAACGCCGCCTGCATAGCGCCATTGCGACCTTGATCGCCTGTATCGGACTGGTCGCCACCGGCATGACGCTGGGCAATGCCACTCTGGCGCTGTGCTCGCTGACGCTGGCGGCCATCGGCATCCTGGCGGCCTTCCCGGTGTTCTGGTCGATTCCCGGCGCCTTCCTGGCCGGCACCGCAGCCGCCGGCGGCATCGCCCTCATCAACTCCATCGGCAACCTGGCCGGCTTCGTGGCGCCCTACATGATCGGGGCCTTGAAGACCAGCACCGGGTCGCTGTCCTCGGGCCTGTACTTCGTGGCCGCACTGGAGTTCCTCGCCAGTTTCCTGGTGGTGGTGTTCGTCAAGAAACATTGATTTCCCCGGCTGGCCGCCCTGCCCCGGCCAGCCTCTCCTGATTCACCCCTGATTCACCCCTGATTCACCCCTGATTCACCCTGTTGGAATAGAACCTCATGAAGCTGACCTTTACCCTCCCCGACCACTCCACCGTCCAGGCCGAGATCACCACCCTGGTCATCGCCGGCTGGGCCGGCCGTGACATGGCCGCCATCGAACACCACATCGAAGAACTGGAAGCCCTGGGCATTTCGCGTCCCAGTGCGGTGCCGCTGTTCTACCGCGTCTCGGCCAACCAACTGTCCCAGGCCGCGCAGGTGCAGGTGCTGGGCCAGGCCTCTTCCGGTGAAGTGGAGACCTTCGTCTTCCGCGCCGGTGGCGAGCTGTACGTCTCGATCGCCTCCGACCACACCGACCGCAAGCTGGAAGCGCACAGCGTGGCCTTCTCCAAGCAGGCCTGCGTCAAGCCGGTCGGCACGTCCGCCTGGAAACTCTCCGAGGTGGCCGAGTATTGGGATGAACTGGTGATCCGTTCCTGGATCGAGGAAGACGGTGCCACCAAGCTTTACCAGGAAGGTACGCTGGCCTCGCTGCGCACGCCGGCTGACCTGATCGCCCGCTTCACCGACGGCAGCGCCATCCTGCCCGAGGGTTGCGGCATGACCTGCGGCACGGTAGGCGCCATCGGCGGCATCCGCCCGGCCGCCTCCTTCACGATGGAACTGTTCGACCCGCGTCGCCAGCGTGCGCTACGCCATCACTATGTATCTGAATCACTGGCCGAAGTGGCCTGACCTGCTTTGTTGGATGCGCCCGGCAATGCGATACTTGCGCATCTCCGGGCTGCCTTCGCCCGACCAATCCGATTAGCTCATCATGCCCAGTACACTTTCCCAACTGTCCGCCGAGCTCGCTGCCGGCCACATCACTTCCCTGCAACTGACCGAACAGGCCCTGGCCCGCATCGCCGACCCGGCCGGTGAAGGCGCGCGCGTCTTCACCAGCGTCTATGCCGAGCAGGCCCGCGCTGCCGCCCGCGCCTCCGATACGCTGCGCGCGGCCGGACTGTGCCGCTCGCCCATCGAAGGTGTACCGGTATCGGTCAAGGATCTGTTCGACGTGGCCGGGGAAACCACACTGGCCGGCTCCACCGTGCTGCGCGGCAAGCCCGCCGCCAGTGTCCATGCGGCAGTGGTCCAGAACCTGCTCAAGGCCGGTGCCATCGTCATCGGCAAGACCAACATGACCGAGTTCGCCTATTCGGGCTTGGGCATCAATCCGCATTACGGCACCCCGCAGAACACCTGGGAGCGCAACGTGGAGGGTGGCCGCATCCCTGGCGGCTCTTCCTCCGGTGCGGCCATCTCGGTGACCGATGGCATGGCCTGCGCGGCGGTCGGTTCGGATACCGGCGGCTCGGTGCGCATCCCCTCGGCCCTGAACGGACTGACCGGTTTCAAGCCCACGGCGGCACGAGTGTCCATGCAAGGTGTACTGCCACTGTCCGCTTATCTGGACTCGATTGGCCCACTGGCTGTATCGGTGCAATGCTGCGCCATCATGGATGCCGTATTGGCCGGTGAAGAGTATGTGGCCGTCACCCCCCACCCGCTGCGTGGCCTGCGTCTGCTGGCGCCGACCAATGTGGTGCGCGATGGCATGGATGACACCGTCGCCGTTGCCTATCAAACCGCGCTGACCCGGCTCTCGGCAGCCGGTGCGGTGATCGTCGAGGAGGTAGTCCCCGCCTTCAACCAGTTGGCCGCCATCAATGCCAAGGGCGGCTTCACGGCCGCAGAGGCCTATGCCTGGCATCGCGCCCTGATCGCCGAGAACGCGGCCGGCTACGACCAGCGCGTGGTCTCGCGCATCCTGCGCGGCAAGGACATGAGCGCCGCCGACCTGCTGGACGTGCTGCACGCCCGCCCCCGCTGGATCGCCGAGGTCGAGGCACAACTGGCCGGCTACGATGCCCTGGTCATGCCCACGGTGCCCATCGTCGCGCCGCGCATTGCCGAGCTGCAAGCCAGCGATGAGGCCTACTACGCCGCCAATGGCAAGCTGCTGCGCAATCCCACGCTGATCAACTTCCTCGATGGCTGCGCCGTCTCGCTGCCCTGCCATGCGGCAGGCAGCGCGCCGGTGGGACTGTCGCTGGCCGCAGCCGGTGGCCAGGACAAGCGCCTGCTGTCCATTGCCCTGGCGGTGGAAGGGCTGCTGGCTGCCTGATCCGCGTATTTGCCCCTCTGATTTGCCCCTCTGACAAGGCTTGCGTGCGCGCAAGCCTTTTTTATTGTTCATTTTTAAGCGCATTTACATGCTGTTACCGACAAGTATTGTCCCGTAGGGAACAAAGCAGCGCGGCAGGCGCCGAATTGCTGGAAATTTCATTAGAATGCGCTTTTGCAGCGCAAGATGGCCGCCCTGGCAGGCCGGCGCTGAACAAACAGACAACAACCCTCCGGCATCAGCCACGACCACTCATCTGCATGGCAACCAAAAAAACAACCCCGTCCGATTACAGTGAATCATCGATCCGCGTCCTCAAGGGACTGGAGCCGGTCAAGCAGCGTCCGGGCATGTACACCCGCACCGAGAACCCGCTGCACATCCTCCAGGAAGTGATCGACAACGCCTCCGACGAAGCGCTGGGCGGCTACGGCAAGAGCATCATCGTCACCATCAATGCCGACGGCAGCGTCAGCGTGGAAGACGATGGCCGCGGCATCCCGGTCGGCCTGCACCCGGAAGAAAAAGTGCCGACCGTCGAGATCGTCTTCACCCGCCTGCACGCGGGCGGCAAGTTCGACAAGGGTTCCGGCGGCGCCTATGCCTTCTCGGGCGGCCTGCACGGCGTGGGCGTCTCGGTCACCAATGCCCTGGCCACGCGCCTGGAAATCACGGTCTGGCGCGAAGGCGGCGTACACACTCTGGCCTTCTCGGGCGGTGACGTCATCGAGAAGCTCAAGTCGCGCCCCGCCACCCGCGAAGACAAGAAGTCCGGCACCCGCGTCACCGTCTGGCCCGACGCCAAGTATTTCGACTCGGCCACCATCCCGCTGGGCGAGCTGCAGCGCCTGCTGCGCTCCAAGGCAGTGCTGCTGCCGGGCGTGAAGGTCACGCTCATCAACGCCAAGAACGGCGATACCCAGAGCTGGCAATACGACCAAGGCCTGCGCGGCTACCTGATGGAACAACTGGCCCAGAGCGGCAGCGGCGAAACCCTGATCCCGCTGTTCGAAGGCGAACAGTTCGCCGGCAAGGATACCGATGGCTTCGCTGAAGGCGAAGGCGCCTCCTGGGTAGTGGCCTGGACCGAGGAAGGCGCGGTGGTGCGTGAGTCCTACGTCAACCTGATCCCCACTTCCAACGGCGGCACCCACGAATCGGGCCTGCGCGAGGGCCTGTTCTCGGCAGTCAAGAGCTTTGCGGAAATGCATTCGCTGCTGCCCAAGGGCGTCAAACTGCTGGCCGAGGACGTCTTTGCGCGCGTGTCCTTCGTGCTCTCGGCCAAGGTGCTGGACCCGCAATTCCAGGGCCAGATCAAGGAACGCCTGAACTCGCGCGATGCCGTGCGCCTGGTGGCCGGCTTCTCGCGCCCGGCGCTGGAACTGTGGCTGAACCAGCACGTGGAATACGGCAAGAAGCTGGCCGAGCTGGTCATCAAGCAGGCCCAGAGCCGCCTGCGCTCGGCGCAAAAGGTCGAGAAGAAGAAATCTTCAGGGGTGGCCGTGCTACCGGGCAAGCTGACCGATTGCGAATCCTCGGATGTGACGCGTAACGAACTGTTCCTGGTCGAGGGCGACTCCGCCGGTGGCTCGGCCAAGATGGGCCGCGACAAGGAATTCCAGGCCATCCTGCCGCTGCGCGGCAAGGTCTTGAACGCCTGGGAAACCGAGCGCGACCGCCTCTACGCCAACAATGAAATCCACGACATCGCAGTGGCCATCGGCGTCGATCCGCATGGCATCAACGACACGCCGGATCTGTCCGGCCTGCGCTACGGCAAGATCTGTATCCTCTCCGACGCGGACGTGGACGGCTCGCACATCCAGGTGCTGCTCTTGACCCTGTTCTTCCGTCACTTCCCCAAGCTGATCGAGAACGGCAATATCTGCGTGGCGCGCCCGCCACTGTATCGCGTGGATGCGCCAGCGCGCGGCAAGAAGCCGGTGCAGAAGCTCTACGCCCTGGACGATGGCGAACTCGACGCCATCGAAGACAAGCTGCGCAAGGATGGCTTGAAGGAAGGCGCCTGGAGCATTTCCCGCTTCAAGGGCCTGGGCGAGATGAATGCCGAACAGTTGTGGGAAACCACCATGAACCCGGACACCCGTCGCCTGTTGCCGATCAGCTTCGGCGAACCCGGCGTGCAGACTTCCGAAGAGCGCTTCAACATGCTCATGGGCAAGGGCGAAGCGGCATCGCGTCGCGCCTGGATCGAAGAACACGGCAACGAAGCCGAAGCGGATATCTGACATGCGCCGCACCGCGTCCCTGCACACCAGCCTGTTCGCCACCGCCCTGTTGGGCGTGGCGACACTGTTGTGCGCTGGACCGGTACAGTCGCAGCAAGTGGTCCGGTACACCGACGCCGATGGCGTCCAACACATGCGGGTGGAAGCGGCAGACAGTAACAAGACAGGCAGCAGCAAGAAGCCCAAGACCATCGTCTACCGCTACACCGATGCCGATGGCGCGGTCCACTTCTATGCACAGAACCTGGACGACCCAGACAAGCTCATGGCCAGTAGCGCCGCGCTGCTCAATCATCCGGGCAGCAAGGAAGCGGTGACCCCGGCCGATCCGCCCTTCGTGCGCACCATGCTGACCCATCGCGATGCGCGCAAGTACGATAGCCTCTTGACCGAGGCGGCCAGCGAATTCGGTCTGGATGCGGCGCTACTCAAGGCGGTGCTGACGGCTGAATCCGGCTTCAATGCCACGGCCGTCTCCAGCAAGGGCGCGGTGGGTCTGATGCAGATCCTGCCTGACACGGCCGAGCGCTATGGGCTGCAAGGCGACCGCCGCAAGACCCTGCACCAGAAGCTGACCGATCCCAAGATCAACATCCGCTTGGCCGCGCGCTACCTGCGCGACCTGATGGCGATGTTCCCGCAGCATGTGGAACTGGCCATTGCCTCCTACAACGCCGGTGAAGGCACAGTGCAGAAGTATGGCAACCAGATCCCGCCCTATCCCGAGACCCAGGGCTATGTGCGGCTGGTGTCGCGCTTCTATGAACTGTATCGCCCGGCCGGTGCATTGCGCCTGGCCGCCGGTGATCGCGTGGCTGCCAACCAAGGTGGCAATGCACGCCTGAAGGTAACGCTGCCCCCGCGCGAGCCGGCCATCAACGATTAACCCTGTCAAACCGAACACAACAAGACAAGCTCCATGACCGATCAACCGACCCTGTTTGACCAAGTCCCGACCGCGCCCGATGGCGAATCGCTGACGCTGTCCACCTTCGCCGAACGCGCCTATCTCGATTACGCGATCTCGGTGGTCAAGGGCCGCGCCCTGCCCGACGTGGCCGATGGCCAGAAGCCGGTGCAGCGCCGCATCCTCTACGCGATGAATGAACTGTCGCTGAACTCCGCCGCCAAGCCGCGCAAGTCGGCCGCCGTGGTCGGCGACGTGCTGGGCAAGCTGCACCCGCATGGCGACCAGTCGGTGTATGACGCACTGGTGCGCATGGCCCAGGATTTCTCGCTGCGCTATCCCTTGATCGACGGCCACGGCAACTTCGGCTCGCGCGATGGCGACGGTGCTGCGGCGATGCGCTACACCGAAGCCCGCCTGACCCCGATCAGCAAATTGCTGCTCGATGAAATCGACATGGGCACCGTGGAGTTCCAGCCCAACTACGATGGCTCCACCGAAGAACCGCGCCTGCTGCCAGCGCGCCTGCCCTTCCTGCTCTTGAACGGCGCCTCCGGCATTGCGGTCGGCATGGCCACCGAAATCCCCTCGCACAATCTCACCGAAGTGGCCAAGGCTGCTGTGGCGATGATCCGCAACCCCAAGATCACGCACGCCGAACTGATGGAACTGATCCCCGGCCCCGACTTCCCCGGTGGCGGCCAGATCATCACACCCAAGTCGACCATTGCCGAGATGTACCAGAGCGGCCGCGGCAGCCTGAAGGTGCGTGCGCGCTGGAAGATCGAAGACCTGGCGCGCGGCCAGTGGCAGGCGGTCATCACCGAACTGCCACCGGGCGTCTCTTCGCAGCGCGTGCTGGAAGAAATCGAAGAACTCACCAACCCCAAGCTCAAGCTGGGCAAGAAATCGCTCACGCCCGAACAGCAAACCCAGAAGACCACCATCCTCGGCCTGCTCGACGCCGTGCGTGATGAATCCGGCCGCGAAGCGCCGGTGCGCCTGGTGTTCGAACCCAAGTCCAAGAACCAGGACCAGACCGAGTTCATGAATACGCTCTTGGCGCAGACCTCGCTGGAAACCAGCGCCTCGCTGAACCTGGTGATGATCGGCGGCGATGGTCGTCCGCGTCAGAAGAATCTCTCCGACATCCTCACCGAGTGGATCAGCTTCCGCTTCGAGACCGTGACCCGGCGCACGCAATTCCGTATGCAGAAGGTCAACGACCGCATCCACATCCTGGAAGGCCGGGAAGCGGTGCTGTTGAACATCGACAAGGTCATCAAGATCATCCGCGAATCGGACGAACCCAAGCCGGCCTTGATCGACGCCTTCAAGCTCTCGGAGCGCCAGGCCGAAGACATCCTGGAAATCCGCCTGCGCCAATTGGCGCGCCTGGAAGCCATCAAGATCCAGCAGGAGCTGGCCGAGCTGCGCAACGAAAAGACCACGCTGCAAGACCTGCTGGACAACCCGGCCTCGATGAAGAAACTGGTCATCAAGGAAATCGAGGGCGATGCCAAGACCTATGGCGACGCCCGCCGCACCATCATCGAAGAAGCCGAACGCGCCACCTTCGAACAGAAGGTGATCGATGAACCGGTGACGGTGATCATTTCGCAAAAGGGCTGGGTGCGCGCACGCACCGGCCATGGCCACGATGCGACGCAATTCACCTTCAAGGCCGGCGACAGCCTGTATGGCGCCTTCGAATGCCGTACCGTGGACAACCTGCTGGCCTTCGGCTCCAACGGTCGGGTCTACACCATTGCCGTCAACGCCCTGCCCAATGCACGCGGCGATGGCGTTCCCGTGACCACGCTGATCGAACTGGCCAGCGGCAGCAGCATCCAGCATTACTTTGCCGGCCCGGCCGATACCACGCTGCTGCTGGCCTCCGATGCCGCGGCCGGCTTCATCGCCAAGGCCTCCGACATGTTCGGTCGGGTCAAGGGCGGCAAGAGCTTCTTCACGCTCGATGAAGGTGCTTTGCCGCTGGCACCCACGCCGGTGGCCGCAGACGCCAGCGCCGTGGCCTGCGTGTCGGCCAATGGGCGTCTGCTGGTGTTTGGCCTGGATGAAATGAAGACCCTGTCTTCCGGTGGCCGTGGCGTGAACCTGATGGAACTGGAAAAGAACGAAAAACTGGTCGCCGCCCAGGCCATCAGCCAGAAAGGTGTAGTGGTCTATGGCACCGGCAACGTGGGCAAGGCTAAGGAGATTCCATTGAGCGGCGAGAAGCTGCTGGCGCACGTGGGCAAGCGTGCGCGCAAGGGCCGCGTGCTGGAGTCGCGCATCAAGGCGGCGGGCTTGCGCTCGCAGGGTTGACACCTGCCCTTCCCCTGCTATGGCAGCGCCCCCTGTGCATCATGGCAGGGGGCGATTTTTTTGATGCCCCTCATAAATCGCGGTGAGCAGCAAGCTATCCATGTAGAAGGGCTGGTCAGGTCCATGATGCGTACTCCCCGATGATCTGAATTTAAAAATCCGCCAGACGCTGCCCTGACGAATGCACTCTCCATCACGCCATCTGGCTGATGGTCTTCCTGAACCGGCCCAGTGCAGCCACGAACAGCACCAGGCCAATTCCGAAGATGGCCAGCAACTGCGGCCAGACCACTTCCAGGCCAGCGCCCCGGTACAGGATGGCTTGCCCTGCCGCGACAAAATGGGTGGTCGGGGCGGCCAGCATGATGTCCTGTACCGGTACAGGCATACTCTCGCGTGGCGTGGAACCGCCCGAGAGCAGTTGCAGCGGTAGCAGTACCAGCACCGTCAACATGCCGAACTGCGGCATGGAGCGCGCCAGCGTGGCCATGAAGATGCCCATCGAGGTGGTGGCAAACAGGTGCAGGACGGTGGCCAGCATGAAGAGCGTGATCGATCCTTCAATGGGCACCTGCAAGGCGCCGCGCACGATCAACAACAAGGACGCCAGCGCTGCCAGCGCCACCACCGCGCCCATGGACCAGACCTTGGCCAGCATGATCTCGGCCGGGCTCACCGGCATCACCAGCAGGTGTTCGATGGTGCCGTGCTCGCGCTCGCGGATCAGTGCTGCGCCGGTCAGGATGATGGAGAGCATGGTGACGTTGTTGATGATTTCCATCAGCGAGCCGAACCAGGACTGTTCCAGGTTGGGGTTGAAGCGCATCCGCAAGGCCAGGCCGACCGGGGTGCTGCCGGTGGCTTCGGTGCGGCCCACGAACTGCGTGACTTCGTTGCTCACCATCTGCTGGATGTAGCTGTTGCCGGTGAAGGCCTGGCTCATGCGGGTGGCGTCCACGTTCAATTGCACCGCCGGGGCGCGGCCGGCCAACACGTCGCGCTGGAAATCAGCCGGGATGTCCAGAACGAAGGTGTAGTCGCCGGCATCCAGGCCAGCATCGGCCTGCTTGGCCGTGACCAGTTGCGCCACCTTGAAATGCGGCGGGTAGAAGGCCGAGGCAATGCGTGCCGACAGCGGCGAGCCATCATTGTCGACGATGGCAATGGCCGCATTGTGCAGGCTCTCCGGCATGGCGGTGGCGGCCACGTAGATCGATAGCGTGAAGGTGTAGGCGATCAGCACCAGCATGGCCGGGTCGCGCAGCAGGCTCCACAGTTCCTTGATGCCGAGGCGGTAGATGTTGGCCCAGGAGTTGCGCATCTTACCGCTCCTGTTTCTTGAGCAACAGCACCGACAGGCCCAGGATCACCGGCGCGGCCAGGGTCAGCGGCCAGAACGAGGAAGCCAGGTCGCTCGCGTCCAGCGCCTTGCTGAACACGCCGCGACTGATGGTCAGGAAGTGCGTGGCCGGATAGACCTGGCCGATCAGGGCGCCCATCCCTTCCAGGGAAGACACCGGGTTGAGCAATCCGGCGAACTGCACGCAGGGAATGATGGTGCCGATCATGGTCACGAACAGGGCCGCGATCTGGCTATTGGTGAAAGTCGATGCCAGCAGGCCGAAGCCGGTGGAGCAGATGATGAAGATCAACGCGGCCAGCGTCAGCGTCAACAGGCTGCCCTTGACCGGCACCCCGAACACGGTGACCGCCAGTACGGTGAGCATGGCGAAGTTGAGCATCCCCAGGAGCAGGTAGGGCAATTGCTTGCCCAGCAGGAATTCGGTGCGGGTGACCGGGGTGACGTAGAGGTTGAGGATGGAACCCAGTTCCTTCTCGCGCACCACCGATAGCGCCGTCAGCATGGCCGGGATCATCATCAGCAGCAGCGGGATGATGGCCGGTACCATGGCGGGCAGGCTCTTCACATCGGGGTTGTAACGGTAGCGCGTTTCGATGGTGGCGGCCTGGCCCATGCTCTGGCCCAGGCGATGGGTGGCCATGTCGGCCAGCCACAGCAGGTGCATCCCCTGCACGTAGCCGCGCACGGTCTCGGCGCGGGTGGGCATGGCGCCATCGACCCAGGCGCCGACTTCCACCGGCTTGCCGCGCGCGATGTCGCGGGCGAAGCCAGGCGGGATTTCTATGGCCAGCGAGATGTCGCCGCTGCGCATTCGTCGATCCAGGTCCTGGTAATCGGTGATGGGCGGCTTCTCGATGAAGTAGCGCGAGCCGGACAGGTTCAGGGCATAGTTCTGGCTCAGGCCGGTCTGGTCGCGATCGAGCACGGCGTAGCTGAGGTTTTCCACATCCAGGTTGATGCCATAGCCGATGATGAACATCAGGATGGCCGTGCCCAGCAGGGCTAGCGTGGCGCGTACCGGGTCGCGCCGCAACTCCAGGCTTTCGCGCTGGCTGTAGCTCAGGGCGCGGCCCAGGCTGGTGCGCAGGCGACCGGGGCGTGGCTTGGCCGTTTGCGGGGCCGATATGACGTTTTGTGCGGGCGATGGCACTGGGTCGCCCTTCCCCGCGGCCTCTTCCAGATAGCCTATGAAAGCTTGTTCCAGACTGGCCGCACCGCGCTGGCGCACCAGCTCTTCCGGGGTGGCGCTGACCAGCACCCGGCCGGCGTGCATGAGCGAAATGCGGTCGCAGCGCTGGGCCTCGTTCATGAAGTGGGTCGAGATGAAGATGGTCACCTGGTCGCGACGCGCCAAGTCGATCATCAATTGCCAGAACAGGTCGCGCGCGATCGGATCGACCCCGGAGGTGGGTTCGTCCAGGATCAGCAGTTCCGGCTTGTGGACCATGGCCACCGCCAGCGAGAGGCGCTGGCGAATCCCCAGCGGCAGGCTTTCGGGCAGGCTGTCCATGACATCCAGCAGGCCGAAGCGGGTCGCCATTTCTTCGGTGCGGGCGGCGATCTGATCTTCGGGCAGCCGGTACAAGCGGGCGTGCAGCACCAGGTTCTGGCGCACGCTCAGTTCGCCATACAGCGAAAAGGCCTGCGACATGTAGCCCACGCGGGCGCGCGTGGTCATGTCGCGCGGATCGACTTCGCGTCCGAACAACCAGGCTTGGCCTTGGCTGGCTTGCAGCAGCCCGGTCAGCATCTTCATGGTGGTGGACTTGCCGCAGCCGTTGGAGCCGAGAAAACCGAAGATCTCGCCGCGACGGATGCGGAAATCCACATGATCCACCGCCACGAAATCACCAAAGCGCATGGTCAGGCCCTTGGCTTCGATGGCTACCTCGGCAGCGTTGCTGTCGTCCAGCGGCGTGACCTGTACGGCTTGGTGGCCGCGCCGTTTCTCTTCAGGCAGCAAGGCAATGAACGCCTCTTCCAGCGACGCCGTGCCGGTGCGGGCGTGCAGTTCGGCAGGCGTGCCGGTGGCCAGCACCTTGCCTGCATCCATGGCCACCAGCCAGTCGAAGCGGTCGGCTTCTTCCATGTAGGCGGTAGCGACGATGACGCTCATGCCGGGGCGTTGCGCGCGGATACGGGCGATCAAGTCCCAGAACTGGGCGCGCGAGAGCGGGTCCACGCCGGTGGTGGGTTCATCCAGGATCAACAGATCGGGATCGTGGATCAGCGAGCAGCACAGTCCGAGCTTTTGCTTCATGCCACCGGAGAGCTTGCCGGCTGGCCGCGCCAGGAAAGCAGACAAGCCGGTGCCGGCCGTCAATTCATCGATGCGACGGCGCCGCTCGGCTGCGCCCTGGCCGAACAGGCGAGCGAAGAATTGCAGGTTTTCTTCCACCGACAGGGTGGGATAGAGATTCTTGCCCAGGCCTTGCGGCATGTAGGCGATGCGCGGGCAGACCTGTTGGCGATGCTCGGCCTGGCGCATGTCGCCCCCGAGTACGCTGACCTCCCCCGCCTGCAAGGCGCGCGCCCCGGCCACCAGCGACAGCAGGCTGGACTTGCCCACGCCATCGGGGCCGATCAGGCCGACCATGCGGCCAGCGGGAATGTCCAGCGAGACGTTCTCCAGCGCGCAGCGCTGGCCATAGTGCAGCGACACGCCCGTCAGGCGCGCCACGCCGTGGCCATGCTCGCCGGGCGCTGGCGTCATTGCGGAACCTTCACCGCCAGTTGCTCGGGCCATGCGCGGGTCTTGTCGGTGCGCACCCAGGCCACGCCGGGCAGGCCGGTCTTGACCAGCGTGAGGTGTTGCTGCAGCAGCGCCGGATCGATCTGGGCCTTGACGCGGAACATCAGCTTCTGGCGCTCGCTGGCCGTTTCCACCGTCTTGGGCGTGAACTGGGCAGTGCTGGCGACGAAGGAAATCCTGGCCGGAATCACGTACTGGGGTGCGGCATCAAGCACGATGCGCGCGTCACTGCCCAGGGCCAGCTTGCCGGCCACGGCTTCGGGGACGAAAAAGGTCATATACACATCGCTCAGGTCCACCAGGTTGAGCAGCTTGCCGCCAGCACCCAGCACTTCGCCGGGCTGGGCGATGCGGTATTGCACGCGGCCGGCACGCGGGGCGGTGAGCGTGCTGTCATCGATATCGACCTTGATGCGCTGGACCGTGGCCACGGCGGCGGTCACCGTCGACTTGGCGCCGCTGACCTGAGTGCGCGCCGCAGCCACGGCAGCCTGGGCTGCGGTCACTTGCGCCTTGGCGGCGGTGACGGCGGCCGCCATGCCCTGCACGCGGGCGCGGTCATCGTCCACTTCCTGCAGCGAGGAAGCGCCTTCCTTGACCAGCACTTCGGAACGCGCCAGGCGACGGCGCGCCGCATCCAGTTCACTCTCGCGCTGCGCGGTCTGGGCCAGGGCAGCCTGGTAGTCACTTTCACGCACCGCCACCTGGGCCTCGGCGCTGGCCACTGCCGACAGCGCCTGCTGCTGGCGTGCCTGGGCTTCATCGCGCTGGGCTTGCAGCGACAGCACCTGCATGTGGGCCAGCGGCTGGCCGACGCTGACGAAGTCGCCTTCGTTGACCAAGATGGCATCGACCCGGCCACCCAGCTTGGTGGCCACGTCCACTTCAGTGGCTTCGATACGGCCATTGCCGCTGGCAAATCCCTCACCCGGGCCGCCATGATGCAGGCGCTGCCAGGCGAAGTAGGCGCCGCCGGCGAGGATCACGGCCAGGGCGGCGGCCAGCAGGGGTTTCTTGGCGTGTTCAAGCGTCATGATCAGGATCCGGAAGGAAGGGGGAAGGCCGTGGCCTGGCTGCTGTCACCGCCCAGCGCGGCATACAGCGCCACCGCCGAGGACAGCAATGCGCGCCGGATCTGTACCCGTTGCTGGCGGGCGCTCAACAGGTCGCGCTGGGCATCGAGCACGTCCAGAAACGGGGCGGCGCCGTTGTCATAGCGCAGCGTGGACAGGCGCGCACGCTCGCTCTGCACCTGTTCCGCGGTCTCGGCGATGGCCAACTGCCGCGTCAGCCACTGGCGTGCGGCCAGCGCATCGGCCACATCGCGAAAGGCGCCCTGCACCGTCTTTTCGTAATTGGCCACCGCGATATCGCGGCGCACCTCGGCCAGGTCCAGGTTGTTGCGCAGGCGACCGGCCGTGAAGATGGGCAGCGTGATGCTGGGCGAGAATGTCCAGGCCTGGCTGCCATCCCGGAACAGCCCGCTCAGTTCGGCACTGGCCGTACCCAGGTTGCCGGTCAGGGAAATACTGGGGAAGAAGGCCGCGCGTGCCGCACCGATATTGGCATTGGCCGCCTTCAGACGCAGTTCGGCCGCCACCACGTCGGGACGGCGCGTGAGCAGTAATGAGGGCGTGCCCGCTGCCAGTTCGGGGAAGGTGGCATTAAGCGCCGTGCGCGCCTGGCCCACTGGCAGCTCCAGCGGTGCGCCCACCAGCAGGCTCAGGGCATTGACGCGCTGGGCGCGCAGTTGCTCCAGCTGGGCACCCAGCGCCTGGGCCTGGGTCAGCAGGGTTTCGATCTGGGTCAGGTTCAGCCTGGAGGTGGCGCCGACCTCGACCCGCCGCGAGAAGATGCGATAGCTCTCCTGGCGGCTGGCGATGGTATCGCGGGCGATGGCCAGGCGTTCATCCAGTTCGGCCAGTTCCAGATAGGCATCGGCCACCTGCGCCACCAGGCTCAAGGCGGCGGCGCGGCGCGTGGCTTCGCTGGCCAGGGCGCTTTGCAGGGCGGCATCGCTGAGGCTACGCAGGCGGCCCCATAGGTCGATTTCCCAGTTGCTCAAGCCCAGTCCGGCCTGGTAGGCGCTGCCCACCAGCGGACGCTGGGTCAGGTTGAGGTCGGCCGGGGTGCGCGAGCGATCAACACCGACTTGCGCGCCGATGCTGGGCAACAGATCGGCACGCTGGATACCGTAGAGCGCCCTCGCCTCTTCCACTCGCAAGGCCGCCACCCGCAAGTCGCGGTTGTTGGCCAGCGCCTGGGTGATCAGGGCTTGCAACTGGGGATCACGGAAATAGGCTTGCCAGCCCAGGGCCTGGGCCTCTGCCTCCATGCCGGCCGGCTGCTGCGGATAGTGTGCAGCCACCGGCGCTGCCGGCCGCTGGTAGGTCGGCGCCATCGATTGGCAGGCCGCCAGCAACAGCGGCAAGGCAGCCAGCAGCAGACGCATTCTTGGAGGGGGCTCGCACATCGTTGGCATCGGCGTAAGCAGAAAATGTGGCGACGAAATGCTTCGTCTTCTGTGTCCACATTATGAAGAGGCTTGCTGGAAACGCGATTGATGTACGTCAGGTTACTGACTGATGAGTCGGTAATTTTGGGGAGGGTGCAACGGGGCGCTAGCCTGATGATGACACTCAGCCAGGCTCGGCCGGGGACAGCGATGGCAGCGTCTTACTGCGCCACGCCGACTTGATCCACGAAGTGCCTGACCTCGGCCGCCACATCGGAAAACAGTGCCTGCAACTGCGCCAGGCGCGGCTGGGAGCTCTGGGGCGGTTCGGCGCGGGATTGCAGTTCCACGCTCTTGAGCAAGTCGGTGAGCTCGCCGGCGCCGACCAGGGCGGTCATGCTCTTGAGGCTATGCGCCTCGCGCTTGACCTGGGGCGCATCGTCGGCGCGGATGGCCTGTTCCAGCCGGGCGAAGGTGGCCGGTGCGCTCTGGGCGAAGGTGCCGAACATATGGCGACAGGCGGCCAGGTCGCCGCCCATGGCATCGAGCAAGGGTTCGGGATTGATGTGCTGGTATGGGTGGTCATTCACGCGTTTCTCCCTGTGGCCGAAGCCTGATGCCCCGTACAGGCCGCAGATGGTTTCGGTCCAGTTTCTGTTGAGCAGCTTGTCCACCGACCTGGACCGGGTAGAGGTGCCAGGCGGTGCGCCGTCACTGTACGCTCTTGCCGAAGCTGTAACGTAACCAAGGCGTTAACTGCCGTCAATCAGAACCGTTACGCCAGACGAAAAAAGCCGCCCCATGAGAAGGGCGGCCGGGGGAATCAGGGAATCAGCCGAAAAGCAGCTGCAAATCAGGCGGCGCGTTCCAGGCGCTGGACGTTGCTGTCGTCGCCGGCACCGATTTCGATCTTGCGCGGCTTGAGCGCTTCGGGAATTTCACGCACCAGCTCGATGTTGAGCAAGCCGTTTTCCAGGTTGGCGCCGACCACCTTGATGTGATTGGCCAACTGGAAGCGTTGTTCGAAGTCACGGGCGGCGATGCCACGGTGCAGGAAGTTGACCTGCTTGTCTTCCTTCTGCTTGCGGCCGGTGATCTTGAGGGTTTCGTTTTCGGTCTCGATGTCGATTTCGCTACGGGCGAAACCGGCCACGGCCATGGTGATCCGGTACTTGTCCTCGGCCACCAGTTCGATGTTGTACGGCGGGTAGCTGGGCTGATCGGTGCGCTGGGCGTTGTCGAACATCTGGGCCAGGCGATCGAAGCCGATAGCAGTGCGGTACAGGGGGGAGAGATCGAAGGTACGCATAAAAATATCCTTTCATAAGTAAGCGATGTTTTCGTCGCAGACCTCAACGTCGAGCATCTGCTGGTACCGATCTAGGGATGGGGATTTTGGTTTTCAAGGGATTTTTTTGAAAAAAATCGAGCAGCCTAAACAGCGGCAGCTCAACCGCCCCCCTGATCCCTGTGCTCTTCACCCTGCCTTCAAAGCCGCCACCAACGCACGCAACGCCGCCTGCGTGCGCGGCTCCTTCAGGCGTGAATGCAACATCACCTGGGCCAGCGGCAGGGATGGCAAACCCAGGCGTTCGCCCACTTCCACCGCTGCGGGCGGGGCGCTGCGATGGAGCAGCGCCGAGACCGCCAGGCCCGCGCTGACCGCCGCGCCCACGGCCAGGATGCCGCCGCCGATGAAGACCTCGATCCAGTCGATGCCGGCTTCATCCAGGCGCCGCAGCGCCAGTTCGCGGATGCCGCAGGTCGAGGAAAAGGTCGCCACCCGCAAGGCCGGGCCGGCCCAGCATTGCGCCTCGGGATGGGCGAACCAGCCGATGCGCTCTTGCATGACCAGCTTGCCGCCACGCTGGCGCGGTTCGCGGCGCACGATGACGGCATCCAGCTCGCCCTGCTCGTAGAGCGGCATCAAGTCGTGCGAGGAAGCGACCCGGACTTCCACCAGTACGCCGGGGTCCACGCCATGCACCTGCGCCAGCGCACGCGGCAGGCTGGCGCCGGCGACGTGGTCGCTGATGCCCACGGCAAAGCGTAGCGGCCCTTCCTCCAACTGTTCCAGGGCGCGCTCGTGCGCCGCCAGCAGTTCGCGGGCAGCCGGCAGGAATTGCTGGCCTTGCGGCGACAGGCGCACCCGGCGCGGAGTGCGCTCCAGCAGGCGGCGCCCCAGGCGTTCTTCCAGTTTCTTGAGCTTGAGGCTGACGGCCGACTGCGTGCTCTGCAGCGCCTCGGCCGCACGGGTGAAACTCTGCAGCTCGGCCGCCAGCACGAAGGCTTGGACGGCGTCCAGGTCGAGTGGGCGTTGCATATCGGAGGACTCCTGGGCAAGGCAAGAAAGGGGCGATGCAATGATTCGAAATTCAAATCATTGAAATCATCTTTTCGCCATTTTTTAAATCATTGCACCAGCATACCATGCAGGACATGGGCAGACATGGCTGCCCTGCTTTCTTGACATTACCCACCCTTATCGACCTGCAAGGAGAACATCATGCCCCTGGCCCGCATTTCCCTGCTGCGCGGCAAGCCCCGCGCTTATCGCACCGCCATCCTCGACAATCTCTACCTGGCCCTGCATGAGAGTTTCAGTGTGCCCGAGGATGATCGCTTCATGATCGTGACCGAGCATGATCCGGAAGAACTGGTCTTCAGCCGCAGCTACATGGGCATGGCGCGCTCGGATGATTTCGTGCTGATCCAGCTCACCGTCAGCAACACCCGCACACAGGCGCAGAAGAACGCGCTCTATGCGCGCATCGTCGAGCGCTTGCAGCAGGATCCGGGCATCCGGCCCGACGATGTGATGATCAGTCTGGTAGAGGGGGACAAGGGTAACTGGTCCTTTGGGCGGGGGCTGGCGCAGTATGTGATGTGAAACAACATGGAGGGCCCGCCAGAAGGCTACTGGCCCATTACGCGGCATCTCGGTCATGCTAGGGCATGTTCACACACCAGCATGTGGCGCCATTTTGACACCGCAATAGAGTCATTCTGTCACCATGTGTTAGGATAGCTATTCTGGTTCAGAACAGGCCAGATAGGAGTTGTTTGACGAGAAAGCGGCAGCAATTTCCTTTTTCACTTACGCGGAGAGACTCCTCCAGATATTCTCCGCGAGAAAGCACTGATCACCATGACCGATATCGTTGAAAGGGGTCGTATTACGGCCCGCGTGCCATTGGCAGTTGAAGCCAAGCTGCGTGAAGCTGCCGATCTGGTCGGGGCAACAGTAAACCAGTTTCTGGTACAAGCCGCCTTGGAGAAAGCCAATGAAGTGATCGACCGCGAACGTTTCATCGCAGTCACACCTCGCGATGCTGCATTTTTGTTGAACTTGCTTGACGACCCATCGCCGGCAAATGCCAAGCTGATGCGAGCGCGCGAGCGTTATCATCAGGCCCGACATGAACGAGTACTTCGTAACGCCGCTGGACACAAAACTTCATCAGACTGAGCATTTTGATTGTGGCGTACCAGTCCTGAACCACTGGTTGCGCAATACTGCCGGACAACACCAGAGCAAGGGGATTTCCCGTTCTTTTGTGCTCGCCTCCGATGACGCCCCTTCCACCGTCACTGGCTATTACGCGCTCGCTATTCGCCAGATGATAGCCACGGCAGTCCTCCCCGCTGAGTTCTCCAAGCGCTTGCCACGGGAAGTCCCTGCTCTGACTCTGGCTCGATTGGCAGTCTGCCAATCCTTGAAAGGACAAGGATATGATGAGTTCTTGTTGTATGACGCGCTGTGGCGCGCCAAGCAAGCCAGCCAGCAGGTAGGGGGCAGTTTGCTTTTCGTCGATGCCAAGGATGTGCGTGGTGCGCAGTTCTACATCCAATATGGGTTCAAGCCCATGCCTGATTCTCCGTTGACCTTGGCCATCCCCATGTCAACGATTGCTTAGGGCCGCAAGCAATTTCTCATCTGAAAAAGAAAAAGGCTGGCGCTGCCAATGGCAACCCCAGCCTTTGGATCTTCATGCGCAGACCCATCCAGCCTGATTACAGCTTGGCAGCGATCAGCTTGCCCAGGCGCTCCACGCCGGCGCGGATCTGTTCCGGCGGCACGGTCACGAAGGACAGGCGCAGGGTGTTCTTCTGCGCCACGTTGGCGTAGAACGGTGCGCCGGGGACGAAGGCGACCTTTTCCTGTTCCACGGCTTCATTGAGCAATGCGCCAGCGTCGATGTGCTCGGGCAGGGTCACCCAGATGAACATGCCACCTTCCGGCTTGCTCCAGCTGCAGCTGGCCGGGAAGTACTGTTGCAGCGCGTCCAGCATGGCCTGGCACTGGTCGCCGTAGAGCTTGCGGATGGTCGGTACGTGCTGGTCCAGGAAGCCGTCCTTGATGGCTTCGTACACCACCATCTGGGTCAGTTGCGCGGTGTGCAGGTCGGTGGCTTGCTTGGCCTGCTCCATCTTCAGGATCAGGGGTCGCGGAGCGACCACGTAGCCCAGGCGGATGCCAGGGGTCAAGACCTTGGAGAAGGAACCCATGTAGATCACGCCGGCCGGGTTCATCGACAGCATCTTGGGCAGCGGTGCATTGCGATAGCTCAGGGCGCCATACGGATCATCCTCGATCAGCGGCAAGCCCAGGCGGGCACAGGTTTCCACCAGCTTGAGGCGGCGCTCCACGGGCAGCGTGCGGCCGGTGGGATTCTGGAAGTTGGGCAACGAATACAACATGCGAGCGCCAGCGGCGATGGCTTCGATGGTCTCCGGCTGCAGGCCGGATTCATCGCTGGGCACCGACTCGAACTTGGCACCGTAGAGCGCAAAGGCTTGCAGCGCACCCAGGTAGCTGGGGGTCTCGACCAGCACCTTGCTGCCTTCGTCGATCAAGACCTTACCCAGCAGGTCCAGGCCTTGCTGGGAACCGGACACCATCAGCACCTGTTCCGGGGTGATCTGGGCGCCGTCCGAAGAGAGCGAGGCGGCGATCCATTCGCGCAGCGGCAGATAGCCATCGGTGGGACCGTATTGCAAGGCCATCTTGCCTTGCTGGCTCAGCACGCGGTCGAAGGCGACCTTCATATGCTCCACCGGGAAGGTCAAGGGCGAAGGCAGGCCACCGGCGAAGGAGGTGATGTCGGGACGCATGGTCACCTTCAGGATTTCACGGATGGCCGAGCTCTTCATGGCTTCGGCACGCTGGGAGAACTGCCATTGCAGCGGTGCGGGGTTTTCGAGTTTCATACGGTGCGCTCTACCTGTGTTCTGTGTGAGATGGTGCTGTGGGCCGTGCGGCTTCTGCAGGCCGCAGCAACCCGGTAAGACGGTGGATCAGGCGATCTCGGCGATCATTTCGATTTCCACGCAGGCGCCCATGGGCAGTTGGGCCACGCCGAAGGCGGAACGGGCGTGCTTGCCGGCCTCGCCGAAGACTTCACCGATCAGCTCAGAAGCGCCATTGGTGACCAGGTGATGTTCGGTGTAGTCACCGGTGGAATTGACCAGGCTCATGAGCTTGACGATGCGCTTGACGCGGGTCAGGTCGCCGCCACAGGCTGCCTGCAGGGTGGCGATCAGGTCGATGGCCACGCCGCGTGCGGCTTGCTTGGCGTCGTCGGTGCCGATGTCGCGACCCAGTTGGCCGACCCATACCTTGCCCTCCTTCTTGGCCAGGTGGCCGGAGAGGAAGACGGTATTGCCGGTTTGTGCATACATCACATAGGCTGCTGCCGGGGTGGCCACGGCGGGCAGTTCAATGTTCAATGCTTTGAGCTTTTCATAGACGGACATGCGGTACTCCCTGTTGGTCAGCGCCCTCTTGCGGCCTTCTGCCGCGGGCTCTGCGCGTTGACAAAATGTAGAAAAACAAGTGTTCGATTATCTCAAAAAACCGGACCTTTAGCCCGCTGCGGCTGAACTATTTCGGCTCGCAAACCCGGTCAGAGCAGCGTCAGCCGCCCGTTTCAGCGGCGCACGGCCATGCGCCGACCGATGGCCACCACCACGATCACGGCCAGGGCGAAGAGCATGTTGCTCGCATCCAGCGCTTCATCGGCGATCACGGCCGCGCCCAGCAGGCTCATGAAAGGTTGCAACAATTGCACCTGACCAACGCGGGCGATGCCGCCCAGGGCCAGGCCCTTGTACCAGAAGAAAAAGCCGATGAACATGGAAAACAGCGAGACATAGGCGAAGGCCAGCCAGGCCGGGGCCGAGGCGCTCACGCCGTATTGCCAGCCCAGCCACAGCGACACTGGCAGCATCACCGGCAAGGCCACCACCAGCGCCCAGGCGATCACGTTCTGGCCCCCCATGCTCTGCGCCAGGCGACCACCCTCGGCATACCCCATGGCGGCGGTGAGGACGGCGGCAAAGAGCGCAAAGTCGGCCGGATGGAAACTGCCACCGCCCTCACGCAGGGCAAAAGCGATCACGATGCCAGAACCCGCCAGCGCAGCCAGCCAGAACCCGGTCGAGGGCCGCTCGCCGAAGCGCAGCGCACCGAACAAGGCAGTCGCCAGCGGCAGCAGGCCCACCACCACGGCACCGTGCGCAGCCGGTACATAGCGCATGGCAATCGAGGAAAACAGCGGAAAACCCACCACGACGCCCAGGGCCGTGATGATCAAGCCGCGCAACTGCTGCGTCGTCGGACGCGGAGCCTTGATCCAGGCCAGCAGCGCCAGCGCGCACAGGCCGGCCACGACCGCCCGGCCGAAGGCGACGAAGGCCGGGTTGAGCTCGGCTACGGCAATGCGGGTAAAGGGCAGCGTCAGACTGAACACCGCCACCCCCACCAGGCCCAGCCACATGCCGCGGCTTTCATGACGGGCCGGACTGGCGTCGGACTCAGTTGGCGGGGTTGGCGCGGTGGGTGCGGCTGCTTTGCTGCTTGCCTGCATGAGATGTCCCCGTTGTCGAATTGGAATAAACGATATAAAAGATTGTCGCCCCCCCTCACAGCCAGATCGCCAGCGCCGCATAGAGCGTGAGCACGATCATGGTGGTGGCGAAGACCACTCGCCACAGCGGCTCTTCGAGATAGCGCCGCAACAGCGAACCGGCGCCTGCCCACACCGACACGCAAGGCAGGTTGACGACACAGAACACCGCACAGTAGATCAGGATGGCCAGCCGTCCGGCGTGTTCATGCAACAACGGCATGAAGGCCGATGCGCCGGTGATGGCCATCACCCAGGCCTTGGGATTGGCGAACTGGAACATGGCCGCAGCCCAAAACGACATCGGCTGCAACGCCCGCTCAGCCGCCTGTGCCACGGCCATGTGCCGCAATTGCCAGGCCAGGTAGAGCAGATAGGCGCAGCCCAGCGCCTTCAACAGCAGCACCACTTGCGGCAGCGCCACCACCAGTTCACCTATACCGAATGCGCATACGGCCAGCAGCACGCCAAAGCCGAAAGTGATGCCCAGCAGGTGCGGCAGCGAGCGGCGAAAGCCGAACCAGATCCCGGACGAGGTCAGCATGATGTTGTTCGGCCCCGGGGTGATGGAGGAGACGAAGGCAAAGGACATCAAGGGCAGCAAGGCGTCGATCATGCCGTTCTCCCTGGCGTGGCCGCCAGCGCGTGCACCTGGGCCGGCGCCAGCAGCGCATCGGCAAGCGCACTCGGGCGCGCCAGCACCTGGGCATACACATCGTGATCGACGTTACCACCGGAGAAGGTAACACCGATCTTCTTGCCGCGCAGGCGCGTACGCAGTTGCAGCGCGGCGGCCAGGGCACAGGCTCCCGCGCCTTCGACCACGTTGTGGGTGGCGATAAAGGCCAGCTTCATGGCATCCATCACTTCGTCGTCGGTCACGGCCACCACTTCATCGACATGGGCAAACATGACTTCCAGCGCGGCCTGATCCGGCACGCGGCAGGCCACGCCATCGGCGAGATGGGTGGTGACCGGGGCTTCGATCTTGCGGCCGGCGTCGAAGGACAACTTGTAGGCCAACGCATGGGCCGAGACCACGCCGATGATGCGGGTCTTCAGGCCCAGGGCATTGCGTGCCGCCACCGCGCCGCAGATGCCCGAGCCCTGGCCCACGGGCACCAGCACCAGGTCCAGCGCCGGCTGGGAAGTGAACAATTCCATCCAGTAGGTGGCCACCCCCGCCACCAAGTTGCGGTGGAGCGAAGGAATCATGTGCCATTGGCGCTCGGCGGCCAGTTGCTGCGCGTGTTCGCGACTGTCCTGGAATTCACGGCCGTGTTCGATCAGGTCCACGCCCAGCGCACGCATGGCGACATTCTTTTCGCGGCTGTTGCCCTCGGGGACGACGATGGTAGCCGCGATACCGAAGCGACGCGCCGACAGGCCGACCGACTGGCCATGGTTGCCGCGGGTGGCCGAGATCACACCGGACAGTTGCGGCTGCTGACGCGCCAGGTGGTGCAGATAGACCATGCCGCCGCGCACCTTGAAGGCGCCGGTCGGAGCGTGGTTCTCATGCTTGACCCAGACTTCGGCACCCAGCGCCTGGTTCAGCAGCGGCCAGCACAGTTGCGGTGTGCTCGCCATGCCGGCATAGACGATGCCGGCCGCTTGTTCGATCTCGCCCAGGCTGGGAAGCAGGTCCTGGATATTGCGGGTAACGGCGTGGGCGATGGCGGCATTGGCGGCATTGGCGGTCATGATGGCTCTCTAGAAAAGATGCGGGATAAGTACGGCAAACGAGTTCAAAGCGAACAGACCTCTGGCAATTCGCTTACTCTGCCGGCCTGACTTTCGCTTGTATTGGAGGTCATCCTAGCCGACAATACCGATACAGTACCTGTACACTTTTCCAAATAATTCCGAACATTGTCACGGTAAAATGACCAATACAGTTAAGCATCTGCACAGCGTACCCACCACCACAGTCGCCAGCGACAGCGCCCTGCCCGGCTGGCCGCTGCTCTTGCGCGAGAGCGGTGAATCTCTGGTGGACCAGATCGTGCGCGGGGTGCGTGCCCGCATCGACGACAAGCTCTTGCGCGGCGGCGTGCGGATGCCGTCGATCCGGCAGTTCGCCGAGGCCAACGAGATTTCGCGTTTTACGGTGGTAGAAGCCTATGACCGGCTGGTGGCCCAGGGTTACCTGGAATCTCGGCGCGGTTCCGGTTTCTACGTCAAGGAGCGGGCCCCCATGGGCGGCGCCTACGGCAGCACGGCGGCGCAAGCCGAAGCCCAGGCCGAGGCCGGACGGGGTCTGGACGTGGTCTGGCTGGTGCGCAACATGTTCCGCCAGCTGCCGCCGCACAAGATGCCCGGTGGCGGACTGCTGCCACCCGACTGGCTCGATGGCGAACTAATCGCCAATGCCCTGCGCGCAGTGAGCCGCGACAACCCGGCCCTGCTGCTGGGCTATGGCACGCCACTGGGCTTCCTGCCGCTGCGCCAGCAGTTGCAGTTGAAGCTGGCAGAGCTGGAGATTGCGGCCGCGCCCGAGCAGATCGTGCTGACCACGGGTGTCACGCAAGGGCTGGATACGGTGGCGCGACATTTCCTGCGCCCGGGTGACGTGGTCTTCGTGGACGATCCAGCCTGGTTCCTGATGTTCGGCTCCTTCGCCGCGCTAGGCGCCAAGATCGTCGGCATCCCGCGCCTGGGCGACGGTCCCGACATCGCCCACCTGCGGGAAATGGCGGCGCTGCACAAGCCCAAGCTGTACGTGATCAATTCGGTGCTGCACAACCCGACCTCGACCTCGATGTCGGCCGCCAAGGCCTTCCAGGTGCTGCGCATCGCCGAGGAACACGACTTCATCCTCGTCGAGGACGACATCTACTGCGACATGCACCCCGGCTCCGCAGTGCAGCCGGCCACCCGCATCGCGGCGCTGGACCAGTTGCAGCGGGTGATCTACCTGGGGGGATTTTCCAAGACCCTGTCGGCCAATCTGCGGGTGGGCTATATCGCCACCTCGGCTGAGCTGGCCCGCAGCCTGGCCGACCGCAAGCTGCTCTCGACCCTGACCACCGGCGAGATCGGTGAACGGGTGGCCTACAAGGTGCTCTCCGAGGGGCATTACCGCAAGCACACCGAACGCCTGCGCGCGCGGCTCAATGGGGCCCGCGAAAAGGTGATGCGGCACCTGGAAAAACTGGGCATGGAAGTGGGCGACCCGCCACCCTGCGGCATGTTCCTGTGGGTCGATACCGGGCGCGATACCAATGTGCTGACCGAAGAGGCGATGGAGCAAGGCTTCCTGCTGGCGCCGGGCAGCCTGTTCTCGCCCTCCCAACTCCCCTCCACCCACATGCGCATCAACGTGGCCAGCATGTCGGACCCCGGCATCTGGCGCTTCCTGGAACGGGCGATGGCAGACTAGGGCCTGTTCCTATGCCGTCACCAGGTGGATACGGGCGATCTCCTGGTTGCTGGAGTTGTAGAAGGCATAGTCGGTGGTACCGGGGAAGTAGACGTAGTGGTCCGAGCCATTGGCCATGATCTGCAAGCTCTCGCTGGTACTCATCTTCACCGTCAGGATCTTGGAACTGCCGCTGCCGGCCATGCCCATCTGACGCACGTCATCGGCGGTGATGATGATGTTGGTACTGTTGCCGGCACTCACGTCCAGCGTGGTGATGCCGGTGATCTTGCTGGCGAAGTTGCTGAGCTGGAGTTGCGAACCCAGGTCGGCGAAGTGCAAGGTCGTCACCCCGGCGCCGCCGTTGATGGAATCGATGTTGGCGTTGCCGGTGTTCTGGTTGACCATGTCGCTCTGCGCCCCGGCCGAACTGTTGGCGCCGGCGCTGACGTTGATCAGGTTGCTGCCGCTGCCCACGCTGACACTGTTGTGTCCCCCTTCCACCACGTTGAAGACATCGGTGCCGGAACTGGCGCCCCCGCCGCTGAGTGAATTGGTGGTGTTGTTGCCGCGCGCGGTGAGGACGTTGGCGCCGCTGTTGCCGGTCAGGGTACTGTTGACGTTGGCGCTGCCTTCCAGGTTGGAGATGCCGACGTAGCTGTCACCACTGGCGTCGCCGCCGCTGCCGCCGCTGACCAGACTGGCGGTGATGTCGTTGCCGGTCGAGTAGAGATAGCTGACGGTATCGCTGCCACCGGCGCCGCCATTGAAGACGTTGGTGGCGCTATTGGCATAGAAGGTATCGCTGCCGGCACTGCCGGTGACGTTCTGGATGTTGGCGTAGGTGTCGCCTGCGGCATAGCCGCCGCTGCCGCTGCCGTGGTACAGGTCCACTACCACCGGCGTGCTGCCCGAGCGCGCATAGTTGACCGTATTGGTCCCTGTCCCGCCATCGAAACTGTTGGCCACCGAGCTGGCGTAGAAGGTGTCATTGCCGGAGCCACCGGTGAGGTTGGCGATATTGGTGAAGGTATCTCCGGCCGCATAGGTGCCGGTGGCCGCCAGGGTGTTAGTCAAGTCCACTGTCACGCCACCGGTATCGTACTCATAGCTCACCGTATCGACCCCGCCGCTGCCACCATTGAAGTTGTTGGCCTGGGTGCTGGCCTTGAACAGGTCGTTGTAGGCGCTGCCAATCACATTGTCGATATTGACCAGCACATCGCCCTGGGCATCGCCACCACTGCCGCTGCCGTTCTTGAGGTCGATGGTCACCGCCGAGCCCGAGCCGGCATAGGAGGCAAAGGTCGAGGCCCGGTTGCCGTTCACGGCCGTGATGGTGTCGGCCCCGGCGCCGCCTTCCAGCACCGAGCGCGTGCCGGTGGTGGCAAAGCCGGTGATGGTGTCGTTGTAGGCACTGCCAACCACGTTCTCGATGTTGACGTAGGTATCGCCTTGCGCATAGTTGCCGCTGCCGCTGCCCGCAGAGAGATCGACGGTCACGCCATTGGTACCGTCAGCGCTGCTGGAGAGCGAATAGTTGACCGTGTCGGAACCGGCCCCGCCATTGAACTTGTTGGCATTGGCGCTGGCCAGGAAGGTATCGTTGTTGCTGCTGCCGATGACGTTGTCGATGTTGGTCAGGACATCGCCCTGGGCATCGCCGCCGCTGCCGCTGCCGGCTTGCAGGTTGATGGTCACGCCGGCGGAAGAACCGGCGTAGGAGGCATAGGTATCGGCCCGGTTGGCGGCATTGGCGATGAGGTTGTCGGCGCCCTTGCCACCGGTCAGTACCGAAGTCACGCCGGGCGTGGCGAAGCCGGTCAGGGTGTCGGCCCAGTCGCTGCCGATCACGTTCTGGATATTGCTGTAGCTGTCGCCCTGGGCGTAGTTGCCCGAACCGCTGCCGGCGCTCAGGTCCACCGTCACGCCAGTAGAGTTATTGCTACTGGTGGAGCGGGCATAGCTGACCGTGTTGGAGCCGCCACCGCCTTCCAGGAAGTTGGCGGCGGCGCTGGCCACGAAGGTATCGTCGTAGTTGCTGCCGGTCAGATCCTGGATGTTGATCAGGGTGTCGCCCGCCGCGTAGCCGCCCGAGGTACCGGTGCCATTGGTGTAGTTCAGGTCCACCGTGACTGCGGCGTTGGAGCTGGCATAGCTGACCCGGTTATGTGAACTGGAGGTGCTAGCGCCACCGTCGAAACGGTTGGCAGCAGCACTGGCCACGAAGGTATCGTCGTAGCTGCTGCCGGTCAGGTCCTGGATGTTGGTGAGCGTGTCGCCCGCCGCATAGCCGCCCGAGGTGCCGGTGCCATCGGTGTAGTTCAGGTCCACCGTGACGGCGGCGTTGGAACTGGCATAGCTGACGCGGTTGTGCGAACTGGCGGTACTGGTGCCACCATCGAAATTGTTGGCCGCAGCGCTGGCCACGAAGGTATCGTCAAAGCTGCTGCCGGTCAGATCCTGGATGTTGGAGAGCTTGTCGCCGGCCGCATAGCCACCCGAGGTGCCGGTGCCGTCAGTGTAGTTCAGGTCCACCGTGACGGCGGCGTTGGAGCTGGCATAGCTGACCCGGTTGTGCGAACTGGACGTGCTGCTGCCGCCATCGATGACGTTGGCATCGCTGCTGGCGAGGATGGTGTCGTCAAAGGCCGAACCGATGACGTTCTGGATGCTGCTATAGCTGTCGCCCTGGGCAAAGCCGCCGCTGCCCGAGCCGTTGGCCAGGTTGACCGTCACCGCCGCCGTGGAATTGACGTAGCTCACCGTGTTGGAGCCCGTACCACCGGCAAAGCTATTGGCATTGTTGTCGGCGATGAAGAGATCATCGTAGTTGCTGCCGATGACGTTCTGGATGTTGGTGTACTGGTCACCTGCAGCAAAACCATTGCTGCCCACTCGCTGGAACAGGTCCACCGTGACGCCGTTGCCATCATTGGCACGGGCATAGCTGACGGTGTTGTTGCCGCCGCCACCATCGAAATTGTTGGCCACAGCACTGGCCACGAAGGTATCGTCGTAGTTGCTGCCGGTCAGATCCTGGATGTTGACCAGGGTGTCGCCCGCCGCATAACCACCGGACGTACCGGTGCCATCGGTCGAATTCAGGTCCACCACCACGCCGGCCGTCGAACTGGCATAACTGACCCGGTTGTGCGAACTGGACGTGCTGGTGCCACCGTCGAAGCGGTTGGCCGCAGCGCTGGCCACGAAGGTATCGTCGAAGCTGCTGCCGGTCAGATCCTGGATGTTGGTCAGCGTGTCGCCCGCCGCATAGCCGCCCGAGGTGCCGGTGCCATCGGTGTAGTTCAGGTCGACCGTGACGGCGGCATTGGAACTGGCATAGCTGACGCGGTTGTGCGAACTGGCGGTGCTGGTGCCACCATCGAAATTGTTGGCGGCGGCACTGGCCACGAAGGTATCGTCAAAGCTGCTGCCGGTCAGGTCCTGGATGTTGGAGAGCTTGTCGCCCGCAGCATAGCCACCCGAGGTGCCGGTGCCATCGGTGTAGTTCAGGTCCACCGTGACGGCGGCGTTGGAGCTGGCATAGCTGACCCGGTTGTGCGAACTGGCGGTGCTGCTGCCGCCATCGATGAGGTTGGCATCACTGCTGGCGAGGATGGTGTCGTCAAAGGAAGAACCGATGACGTTCTGGATGCTGCTATAGCTGTCGCCCTGGGCGAAACCGCCGCTACCCGAACCGTTGGCCAGGTTGACCGTCACCGCCGCTGTGGAATTGACGTAGCTCACCGTGTTCGACCCCGCGCCCCCGGCAAAGCTGTTGGCGTTGTTGTCGGCGATGAAGAGATCGTCGTAGTTGCTGCCGATGACGTTCTGGATGTTGGTGTACTGATCGCCTGCGGCAAAGCCATTGCTGCCCACCCGCTGGAACAGGTCCACCGTGACGCCGTTGCCATCATTGGCACGGGCATAGCTGACGGTGTTGTTGCCACCGCCACCATCGAAATGGTTGGCCACAGCACTGGCCACGAAGGTATCGTCGTAGTTGCTGCCGGTCAGGTCCTGGATGTTGGTCAGGGTATCGCCAGTCGCATAACCACCGGAGGTGCCGGTGCCGTCGGTGTAGTTCAGATCGACCGTGACGCCAGCGTTGGAGCTGGCATAGCTGACCCGGTTGTGCGAACTGGCGGTGCTGGCGCCGCCATCGAAGTTGTTGGCCGCAGCGCTGGCCACGAACACATCGTCGAAGCTGCTGCCGGTCAGGTCCTGGATGTTGGTCAGCGTGTCTCCCGCCGCATAGCCGCCCGAGGTGCCGGTACCGTTGGTGTAGTTCAGGTCCACCGTGACGGCCGCATTCGAGCTGGCATAGCTGACCCGATTGTGAGAACTGGCGGTGCTGGTGCCACCGTCGAAGTTGTTGGCCGCGGCACTGGCCACGAAGGTATCGTCGTAGATGCTGCCGGTCAGATCCTGGATGTTGGCCAGCTTGTCACCGGCCGCGTAACCACCCGAGGTACCGGTGCCGTTGGTGTAGTTCAGGTCCACCGTGACGGCGGCATTGGAGCTGGCATAGCTGACCCGGTTGTGCGAACTGGCGGTGCTGCTGCCGCCATCGATGCTGTTGGCCTGGCTGTTGGCGATGACCAGGTCATCCAGGGCGGAGCCGACCACATTCTGGATGTTGAGGTAGGTGTCGCCATCGGCAAAGCCGCCCGTGCCGGTGCCGTTGACCAGGTTGACCGTCACGGCCGCCGTCGAGAACGCATAGCTGACGGTATTGGAGCCCAGGCCGCCGTCGAGGACGTTGTGGTTGTTATCGGCGATGAAGGTGTCATCGTAGGCCGAACCGATCACGTTCTGGATGCCGCTGTAGGTATCCCCTCCTGCAAAGCCCGCACTGCCCTGTCCATGGTACAAGTCGACCGTAACGCCATTGCCGTCGCTGGCCTTGGCGTAGCTCACGGTGTTGGTGCCGGCGCCACCGACGAAGTCGTTGGCAGCCAGGCTGGCGATGAAGGTGTCGTCGTAGGCGCTGCCGGTGACGTTCTGGATGTTGACGTAGGTATCGTTGTCGGCATAGCCGCCACTGCCGCTGCCCAGCACCAGGTCTACCGTCACTGCGGCATTGGAGGCGGCATAGCTGACCCGGTTGGAGCCGGCGCCACCATCGAAGTTGTTGGCCACGGCACTGGCGACGAAGGTGTCGTTGCCGCTGCCGCCGGTGAGGTCCTGAATGTTGGAGAGCTTGTCGCCCTGGGCGTAGCCGCCCGAGGTACCGGTGCCGTCGGTGTAATTCAGGTCCACCGTCACCGCCGTGGTGGAGGCGGCATAGCTGACCCGGTTGTGATTGGAACCGGCGCCATCGAAGGTGTTGGCGTCGGCGCTGGCGACGAAGGTGTCGTCGTAGGCGCTGCCGATCAGGTTCTGGATGTTGCTGAAGGAGTCGCCCGCCGCATAGTAGCCGCCGGTACCGGTGCCGATGGCATTGGTGAGATCGACCGTCACGCCACCGGTCGAGAAAATGTAGCTGACCGTATTGGAGCCGCCGCCGCCGTTGAAGTTGTTGACGTCGGCGCTGGCAATGAAGGTGTCGTTGTAGGCGCTGCCGATGAGGTTCTGGATGTGCGCCAGCACGTCGCCCTGGGCATAACCGCCAGAGGTGCCGGTGCCATCCGTATGGGTCAGGTCAACCGTGACGGCGGCATTGGAATTGGCATAGCTGACCGTATCCGAACCGCCCAGGCCGCCGTTGAAATTGTTGGCGGCGGCACTGGCGATGAAGGTGTCGGAATAGGAACTGCCGACGATGTTCTGGATGTTGGTATAGGTATTGTTCTGGGCATAGCCACCGCTGCCGCTCATGGTGATCATGTTCACCGTGACCGCACCCGTGGAGGCCCCGTAGTTCACCGTGTCGGAACCGCCGCTACCGCCATCGAAATGCACGCTGTCCACACCGGCGATGAAGACGTCATCGAAGGCCGAGCCGATGGCATTCTGGATGTGGTTGTAGCTGTCGCCCTCGGCATAGCCGCCCGTGCCGCGTCCGGAGACGAAGTTGATCGACACGCCCGCGGTCGAACCCGCATAGCTCACCGTATCGCTGCCACCGCTGCCGCCGTCGAAACTGTTGGCATCGGCGCTGCCCACGAAGGTATCGTTGTAGGCGGTACCGATGACGTTCTGGATGCGCACATAGGTATCCCCCGCTGCCGCGCCACCACTGCCCACGCCGCTTTGCAGGTTGACGTTGACGCCGGCGTTGGAGTTGACATAGGACACCGTATTGGAACCCAGCCCGCCATCGAAGCGGTTGGCGTCGCCACTGGCGACGAAGATATCGTTGAAGTCGCTGCCGATGACGTTCTGGATATGGGTATAGGTATCGCCCTGGGCATAGCCGCCCGTGCCGGTGCCGGTCACCAGGTTGACCGTCACGGCCGCCGTCGAGCCGGCATAGGAGACCGTATCAGAGCCGCCGCTGCCGCCATCGAGGCGATTGACTACCGCATTGGCCACGAAGGTATCGTCAAAGGCGCTGCCGCGCAGGTTCTGGATGTTGGAGAGCTGGTCGCCCTGGGCGTCGCCGCCGCTACCAAGCCCGGTCACCAAGTTCACCGTCACGCCCGCAGAAGAGCCGGCGTAGCTGGCGGTATTGACGTTGGTGCCGGTGCTGTTGACACCACCCAGCAACTGGTCGGCGCCGGCCCCGCCCTGGAAGAAGGTATTGCCGGTGCCACCATGGAGGATGTCGTTGCCGGCACCACCATAGAGCAGGTCATTGGCATTGCTGCCGTAGATGGTCACGCCGCCATCACCGGCATGGACTTCGTGCGGCAAGCCCTGGGCCGGCAACACCAGCACCGGGTCGCCGGTGGCCGGGTCAAGATAGCTCAGGTCGCCATACACGCTGGCATCCTTGACGGCCACGTGGCGCACGTCGGTCAGGGTCTGCGGTCCGCGCGAGGTGGAAACGGTGGTGGTGAAAGTCAGGTCAAAAGCCTGGTGTACCGGTGAAGAAGGATTGGCTTCTACCGTACTGTACTGCAACTGTAATGGGAAGTCGGTCTGACCGGCAGCGACCGTCATCTGGAAGCGTCCGCCGCCGAGATCGGTGCCGTTGACGATGCTCATGTTGCTGGGCACACCCGAGACGATCACCGAAACCACCGAGCCATTGCCGGTGATGTTGACGTCGAACACCTTGATGAAGGTGCCAGCGTTGTTGCCAGCCGCATAGATGGTATGTACGTCATTGCCGGCATTGATGACCTGGGTGCTGAACTGCAGCGGCAGGCCAGCATCGGTGGCCGAGACCGGGATGCCGCCGCTGCCAAAGAGGGTGTCCCCGCTCTGGGTGATGGTGGTCAGGTTGACCAGCTTGACGGTCATGGCCGGCTGCGAAGGATCGGGCAGGATCTGCGGCGTAGGGATGGAGCCCGGGCGCTCCGGTGGCAGTTGTGGCTCGACCTGTTTGATCGGCGCATCGTTGGCGTTGGGATTGGTGCTCTGCGCAAAGACCGATTGCGAGGACGGCTGGCTTTGCGAGGCCGCAGCGGCGGCGGCCGTGGTGGTGGTGGGATGACTGGTGTCACCGGCGGTGAGCGGGCCGGTGGAATTGGCGGTCTTGCCGGTACCGCTGGTACTGGTCAGCGAGGCCGAATTGTCACTGATGATCTGGGCGAACTGGGTACTGCCGTCACTGCCCACACTGGCCGAGTTACGGTCTATCGTCACCTGCTGGGCCGGCGCCACATTGGGGGCCGAGGCCACCGGGTCGGAATTGAGCACGCGCGACTGGTCATTGGGCTTGAGCGCGATCTTGCCCACGGTGTCGAGCAGCTTGCCGGTGGCGGCACTGGTGTCGGCAAACTTGACCTTGGACTTGTCATCCATGGCTTCCATGGCGCCACCGGCCAGCACCACCTTGGTGCCATCGGCCATGTGCAGCACCAGGTCCACATCGACCACCTGCACGTGCTGTACTGCCGCTCGGTTGGCGTTGATCTGGAAGCTGCCGGCCTGGTCCGGCATGACCACCCGTACCGGGCCAGTTACCTTGTCCGCGGAGTTCGCTTGTGATGGGCTTGCGGTTGCCATGTTCCCTCGCTATCGAAGATCGTTCGAAACTGTATCGGTACACCCTGGCCGACTGTCAGGCCGGGCTTACTGCAAAATCTGGTCGCGCGGCCCATCGGCCACGATGCGTCCACCATCGATGACGATGATGCGCTCTACGTGGCGCAACAGCGCTGGACTGTGCGTGGCCACCACCAGCGTGCGGTTGCCGGCATAGGCCACCAGCCGCTCGATGATGCGGGCCTCGCTTTGCTGGTCCACACCGGTGGTGGGTTCATCCAGCAGCAACACGCGCGGGGTGGCCGCGATCACGCGCGCCAATGCCACCATCTGGCGCTGGCCACCGGAGAGGTTGCCGGGTGCCTTGATGGCCTGGTCCAGGCGCAGCTCGCCACGCGCAATCAGGTCGTCCAGCGAAGACACCGCCAGCGCGGCCTCGTACACCTGGCCCGGCACGCGGTCGCCGATGAAGATGTTGGCCGCCACCGTGCCATCGAAAAGGAAGGGTTCCTGGGGCTTGAAGCCGATGCAGCGCATCCGCACCTCGGGCGCATAAGCAGTCACGGCCACGCCATCGATGAGGACATGGCCTTCATCGGGATGGTGCAGCCCGGCCAGCGCGCGCAGCAATGTGGACTTGCCGGAACCGGAGCGACCGACGATGCCGACCTTCTCGCCCGGCTGGATGGTCAGCGAGACGTTCTTGAGGGTTGGATTTTCTTTCTTGTCCAGATGCAGCAAGAGGTTGCCGACCTGGATCAGGCCGCGCATTTCCTGGCGCAGCACATCGGCGCTGGCGCGCTGCGGCTGGTCCTCGAACAACTGGTCGAACTCGGCGCGGGCGCGGCGGAACATCTCGATACGGCCCAGCAGCGCAGCCAGTGAAGAGAGCACCGTGGTGGCGCGACTGATGAGCAGCGAACAGGCAATGAGCGCACCCACCGTCAGCAAGTTCTCTTCCACCAGATAGACCCCCACCACCAGCGTGGCCACCGAGACCAAGGTGTAGCCCACCGAGGAGACGGCATAGCTGGTATTGACCCAGAAGCGGCTCTTGGCCTGGGCCACGGCGTTGGTCGCGGCATCGATCAGGAAGGCGCGCATGAGGCGATCCTGTAGCGGCGTGGTCTTCAAGGTTTCCATGCCATAGACGATGCTGGCCAGCTTGTCGATCTTGCCGGTACCGGCCTTCATGGCGGCATGGGCGTAATCATTGGCAGGCACCTTCAACAACAGTTGCAGCCCCACCAGCAAGCCACCGCCCACCAGCAGCACCCACACCATGTGGCCACCGATCAAGCCCAGCACCACCAGATAGAGCACCAGGAAAGGCAGGTCCACCAGCAGCAGCATGTAGTTGGAAGAGAGCAGATCGCGTGCAGCCGAAAGATCGCGATAGCGCGCCAGCACCACACCCACCGGCGCCTGCACCTTGGCGGTCAACAGGCGACGTGCCGAGACTTCGTCGAATTCGCCATCCAGGCGCCCGGCCAGTTGCTCGGTGTAGTACACGCGGATGACGCGCAACATCAGTTCCAGTGCGATGAAGAGCAACATGCCCAGGGTCAGCGCCCAGAGCGTTTCGGGGATGTGGTTGCCCAGTACCTTGTCGTAGATCAGCCGCGAATACAGCGGCAGCAGCAAGCCCAGCAGGTTCACCAGCACCCCGGCCACGATGATTTCCACGAAGCGGCTGCCATAGGCGCGCAGCAGCGTCAGGTAAGACGGGTCCGAGCGCAAGTCCTGCAGGGCTTGCGGCTGATCGATGTGGACTGGTTGACTGGCGTTCATGGGGCTGGGTGGCGTTCAGGCCGCCTTCAGGCGCCGCTGCGATTGGCGGCGGTGAGTTCGCGGATCGCTTCGCGCAGCTCCAGCCGCAAATCCTTGACCATGGTCTGGCGGCCGCTGCGCATTTCCTCGATGACGGTCTGCCAGTTGATGTTCTGGCGCATCAGGGCTTCGGTGATCGAGGTCAGCGATTGCGGGATCGCGCCCAGGTTCTTGACGCGATCGTTCTGGGTCGCCATGTGCTTGGCCAGGTCGATCTGCAACTGGCGTGCCGAGAGTGCATCGCGGGCCATGTTGCTGGAGTTCTCGCCGATGGTGCTGCCCAGTTCGTTCAGGCGTGCCGCCACCGTGGCCTGCAGTTCGCCCTGGTACTGGATGGCGCCCATTTCATCGGCCAGGCGCACCGAGATCTGGTTCAGCAGGGCCGGCAGTTGCGCGATGTTCTGCGCGCTCTTTTCATTCATATTGGAGATTTCGCCCTGCTGTGCCTGCAGCGAGGTCAGGGCCGAAGACAGCGCCAGTTGGCCGGCCTGGATGGTGGTGACGATCTGCGGCAGTACTTCGAAGGTGCGGTTGGCGATGTCGCCATTGACCGAGAGGCGTTCTTCCAACGAAGACAGACTGTCGGAGAGGTCGCGTGCCGAAGTGATCTTGGTATTGATCAACTGGCCGACGTTGCGGATTTCTTCCAGGGTCTGCTGCGCCGTCTCATGCATCCGCGGGCCGAAGGCCACCAACTGGCGCAGGCTGCGCGACTCTTCCATGCTGTCGTTGAAGAGCTGGACGATATTGTTCAAGCGATCGTTCAAGCCTTCCAGCTTGATGCCGGCCTGCAGCGAGACTTCCGAACTGTTGCGGGCGGCCATGATGGATTCGCGCTGCAATACCATCAGGTCTTGCAGGAATTCGGCCAGGAAGGTTTCCGAGACGCCCTGACGCTGGGTGGCGGCCGGGCCGCTCATGTCATGCACCACGTGCTGCACCATGTCGCTGATGCATTCGCGGGCACGGGTGACCAGCTTCTTGCTGGCCGCGCGCAAGGGCGTGAGCGTCAGGCCCAGGGCCAGCGAACCGATCAGGCCGAACATGGAGGCCGAGAAGGCGGTACCCATCGAGGCCAGCGGCTTTTGCAGGTCGGCCACCAGGTGCATGAAGGAAGCATCCATATCGCCGCCGGCACTGGCCTTGCCGAAGCCATCGATGAGCGCGGCCGTGCTGACCAGGGTTTCGAGCAGGCCGATGAAGGTCCCCAGCAGACCGAGCGCAATCATGAAGCCGGTCAGGAATTGTGGGAACTCGGTCTTGGCATCGAGGTGGGCGCGCAGGTCGTGCAGCGAGCCTTCGATGGTTTCCTGTTCGATACGCGAGGTCAGCCGACCCTTGGTGCTGGCCACCGAGACCAGCACCTGGCCGATCTCGGTGCCGTCGAACTCGGGCGCCTTGACCAGGCTTTCCATCGATTCACCGGCCTTGGTGCGGTCGTAGAACTGCATCAGCTTGGCGTATTCCCAGTTGACGCGGTACAGGTTGTAGCCGATCAGGCTCACGCCGAATACGGCCACGGCGATGATGAACAGGTTCAGGAAGGGATTGATCTGGATCGCATGACCCACGAATCCCCGGAACAGGAAGGCGCCCAATAACAGCAGCAGTGTCGGGATGGCGGCAAGTGCGTAGAACTGGCGAAGGTTTTTCATACGAGCGAGGTTTCGGAGAAAAGGACGCAGGGAAAGTGCTTGGTGCAGAAAACGTCAACAGCCGCAAAGCCTTGGTGGATGGGCCTGAGCGACGGATATAGATGTGCATGGAACAGGATGAGCGGGTTCATCGCGGCTCCCGCAGGGCACCCTGGCCGAAGCGCGACAGCGGTGACATCAGGTACTGCCACACCGTGCGGCGACCGACGATGATGTCGGCGCTGGCGGTCATGCCAGGCATCAGGGCCAGCTTGCGCTGCAACGCATGGTCGCCACGCTGCACGGCGATCTTGATGCGATAGCTGCGTTCGCCGCGCGGGTTGTTGTCGTCCGGTACGGTGTCGGCGCTGATCTCGGTGACCACGCCCTCCATGGCGCCATAGACGCCATAGTCATAGGCCGAGACCTTGACCCGGGCGCGCGCCCCAGGCACCAGTTCGGCCCGGTCGGTGGGCGAGATGCGGGCTTCGATGACCAGCTTGTCGTCGCTCGGGGTCATCTCGATGATGGGGTCGCCCGGGCGCACCACGCCGCCCACGGTATTGATCATGACGCGGTTGACCACGCCATCCATCGGCGCCTTGACCTCGGAGCGGGAGACCCGGTCATTGCGCGACTTGATCTCTTCCTGCAGGCGCGCCAGTTCGGTTTCGGCGGCGGTCAGTTCGGTGCGGGCGTCGGAGCGGAAGCGTGAGGCAGCCTCGCCCATCTTGGCCTGCGATTCGGCAATGGCCGCCTTCAGGCGCGGGATCATGGCATCGTTGGCGGCCAGCTTGCTCTGCGCATCCTGCACGCGGGCGGCGGCCTGGATGTCTTCCAGTTGCGAAGCGGCGCTGCGTTCGAGCATGTTGTGGATCAGCTTGTACTGGCGCTGGGCCAGATCCAGTTCGCTGGCCTGGCTCTTCTGGCGGCTGATGGCCTCGCCCAGTTCGGCCTGGCGCTGGGCCGCCTGTTCGCGCAGCACCGACAGTTCCTGCATGAGCTTGGCCGAGCGCGCGGCAAAGGCGGCCTGCTCGCTCTGCACGGCGGGGTCGTCGTGATCCAGGTCGGCGGGCATCTGCAAGCTGGCAGCACCCGAGGCTTCCGCACTCAGGCGGGCGATCTTGGCACGCAGGCCGAGGATCTTCACGCGCCCTTCACCGAGGTCGGCATTGGCGCGCACATCGGCAATCGAGATCAGGGTCTGGCCCTTCTTGACCACCGCCCCTTCACGCACCAGGATGGCCGAGACGATGCCACCCTCCAGGTGCTGGATGACCTGATTGTGTTCAGAGGCAACGATGCGGCCACTGCCGCGCACCACCATGTCGATGGGCGCGAAGATGGACCACACCACCAGCAAGACCAATAAGGCCGCGCAGGTCAGCACCGCCAGGCGCGGCCGCGGCATGGCCTGCAGCTCACCCAGGCGGCGATCCAGGCGCGGCGCCACGCGGCGCATGAAGCCCTTGCTGCGGGATGCGATCCCGTGGCCGGTGCCGGGCTTGAGCGAGAGCGTCATTTTGCTGCGGCCTGGTATTGCACGATCACGCGGGCATCGTTGCCACTGCCGTTTTCATCGGTGGCCACGCGGCTGGTGACGCGCTCCTTGTCCACGCCAGCGTCGATCAGGTAGTTGCGCACCGCCACGGTGCGATAGTAGGCGCGGCGCCGGCTCTCGCTGTAGGCGCCACTGCCGATCACGCCGGTGACCACGATCTTGCCCTGGCTGGACTTGGCGCGGCGCACCCAGTCACCGATGCTCTTGTCGAGCGCACGACTGCCCTCTTCATTCAACTGGGTGGAATCGGCATCGAAGTTGAGGGTGACGGCCTTTTCATTGGCGTCGATGCGCAGGCCCGGCGCCACTGGCTTGTCGTTGGGTTCGGTCTTGACCTGGATCGCATTGGGGCTGGACGGCGCGGCATCGCTGCGCAGGCTGCCGTTGTCGGATTGCAGCGGCGGCGCGGCCAGCTTGGCCTTGAGGCTGGCCACTTCGCGCTTCAACTGTTCGATCTCCTGCGCCTTTTCGCGCTCGCGCGCCGTTTCGGCACTATTCGTGCTGGTGCTGTCGGCGGTGGCGATGGTATCGGTCTTCTTGGCTTTGGATTCACCCACCACCTGCGCCTGGCCTTGCGAGATCAGCTTGCTGACCTTCATCTGCGCCAGTTTCTGCGAGTAGTAGAACAGGGTCACCACGAACACCACCACCACGAAGATCATCACCAGCACCACATTGGACAGCGCGTCCACGAAGCCGGGCCAGAAATTCTGTTCCTTGCCGCCCTCCATCATTCCCCCGTCTTGTTTGACGCCCGCGTGGGCAGGGTTTCCAGTGCCGAGGCGCGACCGGTGTTGCGCAGGATCTGGTAACTGATGTCGGCCTGCTGGAACAGCAGGTTGGCAAAATCCATGCGTGCCTGGTAGGCCTGCTGGTAGGCATCCAGCACGTCGAGCAATTGCTTGCTGCCGGTGGAGAGCTGCTCCAGGAAGACATCGGCCACGTTGGCATTGGTGAGATAGGCCTGGCGCGAGATTTCCATGCGCTTTCTCACCGCGCCCAAGGTGCGGTAGTTGATCTCGATCTGCTCTCGCAACTTGCGTTCCAGGTCCAGCGCGGTATTGCTCTTTTCCACGTACTTGGCGCCGGCCTGCTTGCTGTAGTACACGTCGGAGCCGCCATTGAGCAGGTTCATGGTGACCACCATCATCAGGCGCCGGTCGGTGGTCAGTTGCAGGCTGTTGTCGGTAGTATCGATGGCCCCGCCCGCCCCGCGGGTCTTGGTCTGGGTCCATTCCACGGCCAGCGTGGGCGAGAACTTGGCGCGCGCCGACTTGAGCTCCAGGTTGGCGGCATCGACATCGCGCCGCGCTGCACGCACGCCGGGATTGGTCTCGTAGATATCCTGCAGGGCCAGTTTGGAGGTGTCGGGCACCACCGGCATCATGTGATCCGGCACTTCGATCTGCTCGATCTTGCGGCCGGTGATCTGATTCAGGCTCACCATGGCGCTTTCCAGCGCGCCCTCGGCCTCGGCCACCGCCGATTGGGCGGTCAGCGAGCGGCCGCGCACGCGTTCGAAGTCGATGCGACTGGCGCCACCGCCTTCCAGGCGCTTGCTCATGTAATCCAGCAAACTGCCCATACGCTGCGCATAGCTGCGCGAGAACGACAGCGTGGCATAGGCGCGCATGACGTCGTAATACGCCTTGATGGCGTTGTAGTACAGGTTTTCGCGGGCATCGTCGCGACGCAGGTCGGCGGCGTCGGCCAGCGAGCTGGACTTGCGGTAGTCGTAGTAGGAGCCGGGCGCGAAGATGGGCTGACGGCCGATCAGGGTTACGTCCCAGCGCTTGTGGTAGGAAGCGCGCTGGATCTGACCGGTGTTGGGGTCCAGCACCGATGACGGCGAGGAATATTCATTGCCCTTCTGCGCCCGCAGATCCAGAGTCGGTCCCAACTGCCCGGCGGTGGCCTTGGCCGCGTAACGAGCCTGGTCGGCCTGGGCGGCGGTGGCGGCAAAGCTGTAGCTGTTGCCCAGCGCCAGATCGAGCACGCTGCGCAGGGTCAGGTCAGGCACCGTCTCTCCTTCGGTGACGATGCTGATCTGCGGCAGGGCAATCCGGTTACCGGAAAAGTCTGGATCGGACTGGCGCAACAGCAACAGGATCTCATCCTGGGCCGACGACGCAGGGGTGTCGGCCGGCAAACCCGGCAAACGGTAATCGGTAGCCGACGGCCCGGCCGGATCGGCGCCCAGCCGGATCTGCGGCGGCGTATCCAAGGTATTGTCCAGCCTGACCGGCTGGGCCTGGCCTGATACGGCCGCCTCGCCCGAAGGCGACAACTTGTCCGCAGCCCACACCACCGCCGCAGGATGCGCGGCCAGCCCGAGTGACACTGCGAGTACGAAACGCTTGCTTTTGAGAACTATCATCAACGCCATCAGCCGGTATCGCACCGGCCTCCCCTGCCCAACCTCACCCAAGGAAAGAATCGGCAGCCCTCTCGCTGCGATTCCCGTCATCAAACCGGGGACTCATCTTCTTTTTCTTGGCGAGTACCGGCTTGCACTTCTGTTCGATCAGTCGACCGAATTTATTACATTTTTGTCAAAATAATTCTAACACTGCCGGATTGCAACTCAATTACAAAGAACAGCAAAAAGTCGTTTAATTTCAATTGACTTGATAAAAGCCAACATTGGCAAAAATGGTCAGTTTGTTGACTTGATGCCGTCGAGAAACAAATCCAAGCAGTCGCGGCGACAAAAACTGTAAAAATTGCAGTTGAAAAACCCCTAGTCTCTCCCTATATCCAGCCCACAGGCGATTGCCTCTGTCTATTTCACTCATTCATTTCTTCAATAAGGACATAAACATGGCATCCGAAAAACAGACCATGGGCTTCCAGGCCGAAGTCAAGCAACTGCTGCAGTTGATGATCCACTCGCTGTATTCGAACAAGGAAATCTTCCTGCGCGAGCTGGTCTCCAATGCTTCCGATGCGGCCGACAAGCTGCGCTTCGAAGCCATCAACAATGGCAGCCTGTTCGAGGACGACCCGGAACTGAAGATCAAGATCAGCTTCGACAAGGCAGCGCGCACCATCACCATTTCCGACAACGGCATCGGCATGAACCGTGACGAGGCCATCTCGCATCTGGGCACCATCGCCAAGTCGGGCACCAAGGAATTCTTCTCGCGCCTGTCGGGCGACCAGCAAAAGGATGCCGCCCTGATCGGCCAGTTCGGCGTGGGCTTCTATTCCGGCTTCATCATCGCCGACCGCATCACGGTCGAGACGCGTCGTGCCGGCACCCCGGCTTCCGAAGGCGTGCGCTGGGAATCCGAAGGCGCGGGCGACTTCTCCATCGAGCAGATCGACAAGCCGGGCCGTGGCACCGACATCATCCTGCACCTGCGCGAAGGCGAAGATGAATTCCTCTCCTCGTGGCAACTGAAGTCCATCATCCGCAAGTATTCCGACCACATCTCCCTGCCCATCCTGATGAACAAGGAAGAATGGGACGAAGAGAAGAAGGAAACCGTGCAGAAGGACGAGCTGGAAACGGTCAACCAGGCCAGCGCCCTGTGGACCCGCAGCAAGTCGGACATCACGCCCGAACAATATGAAGAGTTCTACAAGCATGTCTCGCACGACTTCGGCGCCCCGCTGGCCTACACCCACAACCGTGTGGAAGGCCGCAGCGAATACACCCAACTGCTCTACATCCCGGCGCGCGCCCCGTTCGACCTGTGGGATCGCAACAAGCGCGGCGGCATCAAGCTGTACGTCAAGCGCGTGTTCATCATGGACGATGCCGAGCAGTTGATGCCGGTGTACCTGCGCTTCGTCAAGGGCGTGATCGATTCGGCCGACCTGCCGCTGAACGTCTCGCGCGAAATCCTGCAGGAGTCGCGCGACGTGCGCGCCATCCGCGACGGTTCGGCCAAGCGCGTGCTGAGCCTGCTGGAAGAGCTGGCCAATAGCGAAGAGCAAGCGCAGAAGGACAAGTACACCACCTTCTGGACCGAATTCGGCCAGGTGTTGAAGGAAGGTATCGGCGAGGATGCAGCCAACAAGGAACGCATCGCCAAGCTGCTGCGCTTTGCCTCCACCCACAATGACAGCGATGTGCAGAATGTTGCGCTGGCCGATTACGTGGGTCGCATGAAGGAAGGCCAGGACAAGATCTACTACGTCACCGCCGAGACCTACCAGGCCGCCAAGAACAGCCCGCACCTGGAAATCTTCCGCAAGAAGGGTGTGGAAGTGCTGCTGCTGACCGACCGCGTGGATGAGTGGATGCTGTCCTTCCTGACCGAGTTCGAAGGCAAGGAACTGGCGTCGGTCGCCAAGGGTGGGCTGGACCTGGGCAAGCTGGAAAACGAAGCCGAGAAGAAGCAGCACGAAGAAACCCAGGCCGAGTACAAGGAGCTGGTCGAGAAGATGAAGACCGCCCTGGGTGACAAGGCCAAGGAGGTGCGCGTGACCTTCCGCCTGACCGATTCCCCGGCTTGCCTGGTGGCCGATGAAAATGAACTGTCCGGCAATCTGGTGCGCATGTTGAAGGCCGCTGGTCAAGCGGCGCCGGAGTCCAAGCCTACCCTGGAAATCAACCCGGACCACCCGCTGGTGCAGCGTCTGAAATATGAAGAAGCGCGCTTCGATGACTGGTCGCACATCCTCTACGACCAGGCTCTGCTGGCCGAAGGCGGTGCACTGGCTGACCCGGCCAGCTTCGTCAAGCGTCTCAACGACATGCTGCTGGCCATGGCTGCGAAGTAAGTATCTTCATCTGTTGCAACATGCCTGCCGGCCTCGTTGGCCTGGCGGGCAGGAACGCCGCCCGCCGGGAGTCCGCAGGCGGCGTTTTCATTCATATCGGCTTGCAGCCACGATGCTGGCTGGTTACCATCGGCCCATGGAATTGCACTTCATCAATCCGCGCAAGAATGCGCTGGCCTACCTGATCAAGATTCTCTCCGGCTGCCTGATCCTATGGTACGGCTTGCGCTCGCTGGGGATCGCAGAGCCCTACTGGGCCATGATTTCGCTCATCATCGTGACCGAGCCGGACATGACGGTGGCCAAGGCCAATTTCCGGGCGCGAGTCATCAATACGATCTCCGGTTGCATCGTCTCCTGCATTGCGCTGGTACTGTTCGGCCCGACCTTCATGGCCATGCTGGTCGCCCTGACGGCGGCCGTGGTGGTGGCCATGCTGCTGCAGAACTATCCCAGCAACTGGCGCCTGGGGCCGGCCACGGTGGTGATCCTGCTGTCGGCGGCCTTTACCGGCAATGGACTGCACGAGGAACTGCACCTGGCCTTCATGCGCGTGGGAGAAGTGCTCATCGGCAGTACGGTGGCGCTGTTGCAGACAGTGGTCTACATGTGGTGGCTGAAGCTGCGCAAGCCTGCGGGCGGGGATGAAGCGGGTAGCCCCTGACGTCACGAAAGAAATGAACGAACGCCTAGCCCAATCGGAAGGAATGGACGAAAAAAAAGCAGGACCGCAGTCCCGCTTCTTCCTGTGCGATCAGCCGATCAGTGCGTCACGCGGGTGGTACGACCATTGGACAGCAGACGCACGCGCTCGCCGACACGGAAAGGTTCGTCCGCATCCTGGGTGATGGCGCGCAATTCGCCATTGTCCAGGCGCACGGTGATTTCCAGGCCCGGACGGTTGTTCAGGTGCGCTTCGGCCTGGTTGCCCAGCACGCCACCGGCCAGGGCGCCGACGATGCCGGCGGCCAGGGCGCCGTTGCCGCTGCCGATGTTGGAACCGGCCGCGATGCCGCCCAGTGCTGCACCGCCCAGGGTACCGATACCGGTCGAACCCTTGTCGATGGTCACGTTGCGGATCGATTCGACCACGCCCATGCGCACGGTCTGTTCACCTTGGGCCTGACGGGTGTTGTAGACGCTGGCCGAGTTGGGGGTCACTGCGCAGCCGGCTACCAGGGAGCCCAGCGCTGCGATCACAAGCAATTTCTTCATACAAAAACTCCGACTGATAACTGAAGTTGGCCCATCTGCGGGCGGCATGGAATTCGTGCATCCGCGCGAACGCGTCATGATCGCGTGTTTGGCGCCGATGCGGGCAATCCGTTACATCTTAATACAAAGCTGCACAATTACGGAAATGCGGGACATTCCGTCTTCAATACGTGATATGCCAACGCCTATACAGAAATGCCAGCACGAACAACGGCCCCACCAGCAGGAAACGCAAGTCCTCGAAAAAAGAGGGCTTCTTGCCCTCGATCCGGTGGCCGATGAATTGTCCGATCCAGGCCAGCACGAACACCACCGCCGACACCGGCAGTACCGCCCCCAGCGGGAGGCGTGCCAGCAGCACCAGCATCAGCGCCGACATGGCCAACATGCCTACCGCAAACGGGGGCGACAACCGCAGGTAATACGCCAGGGCTGCCGCCACCACCAGCAGCGACACGGCTGGCGAGATCATCCAGCACAGCCCCAGCAGCGAAAACACGATGGCCGGCACGCAGACGCAGTGGATCAACTCGTTCATGGGATGGCGATGATGCTCGGCATAGCGGGCCAGCAAGGCGTCGATGGGACGTTGGGAAGCGGTGATATCGGTGCTGTTGGTGCTATTGGTGCTATCCATGGCGGGCTCCCTGCTGGAAAGTAGATGCGTCTAGAGCCTCAACGACCACCGGAGACATCGATGAAGGTCCCGGTAGCATAGGAGGACTCGTCCGAAAGCAGCCACAGGATGGCGTGGGCGACTTCCTCGGCGCTGCCGCCGCGCTTCATCGGCACGGCATCCTTGAGGCGATCGACCCGGCCGGCCTCGCCGCCGCTGGCGTGGATATCAGTATAGATCAGGCCCGGGCGCACGGCGTTGACGCGGATGCCCTCGGCTGCCACTTCCTTGGCCAAGCCGACGGTGAAGGCATCGATGGCGCCCTTGGAGGCGGCATAGTCCACGTATTCGCCCGGACCGCCCAGCTTGGCCGCCATCGAAGAGAGATTGACGATGGCGCCGCCCTGCCCGCCGTGGCGGGTGGACATGCGCTTGACCGCTTCGCGCGCGCACAGCAGGCTGCCGGTGACATTGGCTACCAGCACGCGGGTGATGCGCTCGGCACTCATGGCGTCCAGCCGGGACTGGTGCTCCAGGATGCCGGCATTGTTGACCAGCGCGGTGACGCGGCCCAGTTGCTGGTCGGTGGTGGTGAAGATGCGCAGCACGTCCTCTTCCTTGGAGACATCGCCGGCCACCGTGATGGCTCTGCCTCCTGCTGCACGGATCTGCCCCGCCACCGCCTCGGCCGCCTCGCGGTTGGAAACATAGTTCACACATACCGCGTAGCCGCGTTGGCCTGCCAGCCGCGCGGTCGCCGCGCCGATGCCACGGCTGCCGCCCGTGACGATGATGACCTTGTCCGTCATGTTCTGTCTCCTTCGTATGAATGCCCGGCCGCCATGACGCCGGGCGTGATTAGGCTAAGATGTACATTTTGCCGCAAGCCTGCCTCCTGTGCAGCGCCGAAGTGCTGGCGGGCTTGCTGAACTTTTTTTCATCCCACCGTCCACCATGCCTGTCCGCAAACCCTCGGCCACGTCCCCCGTCCCCCTTGCTTTCATCCCTAGCGATCCCTTGCTGGCCAGCTTTGCGCCGGTGGTGGCGCGCGACACCCGCACGCTGATCCTGGGTAGCCTGCCGGGGGCGGCGTCGTTGGCGAAGAGCCAGTATTACGGGCATCCACGTAATGCGTTTTGGCGGCTGGTGGGGGATGTGCTGGGTCTGGACCTCTATGCGATGGATTACGAAGATCGCCTGGCCACCTTGCTGGCGCATCGCATCGGCTTGTGGGATGTGATCGCCCAGGCGCGGCGCATCGGCAGCCTCGATAGCGAGATCAGGGATCATTCGGGTAATGATTTGCTGGCGTTGATCGCGACCTTGCCAGATCTGCACACTATTGCCTTCAATGGGGGAACCGCCGGGAAAATCGGGATGAAGGCGCTAGGTGAGCAGGCGAGGAAATACCGGGTATTGCTGCTGCCTTCGAGTAGTCCGGCCTATGCGGCGGTGTCTTATGCGCAGAAGCTTGAAGGCTGGCAGCAGGCTCTCAACCTGACGTCTGCCAATACCTGACGCCGCAACAGCAAGCTATTCGTAATGATATCGGCAAGACACGATATTGAGCTGAGTGTCCGTTGCTTCATATACGAGACGATTCACATCACCAATTCGACGTGACCAGAAGCCGGAAAGATTCGCCTTCAGAGGTTCTGGCTTACCGATACCGTCGAAGGGAGTGCGCTGCGCCTCCCGAATCAATTGATTGATACGCTTGAGGGTCTTGCGATCCTGCGTTTGCCAATACTGATAGTCGTCCCACGCTGCAGCGGTGAACATGATATTGCGGCTTGCCGTCATGGCTCGCCGAGCATCTTCTCTTTAAGCTTGCCAGCGCGCAATTGGGCTATCGATTTTTCCAGATGCGCGACGTTGGCGGGTGAGCGCAGAAGATGAACGGTCTCCATCAGGCTATCGAAGTAATCCTGAGACATTAACACCGCATTGGGCGCATCACGTCGGGTAATCAGGGTCACATCTGCATCTTCGACGACGCGGTCGATCACGCTCTTGAGATTGCTGCGGGCATCAGTAAAGTGGACGGTTCGCATGATAGGACTCGCGACGGTGAGTGAATGCGTTTCATCCTAGCACACGTACAGAATATCGTACATGTTATTCATCTTCCAGCTGCGCATCGTACAGCGCTCATTTGCGGAAGAACAGATAATCATAGAACTCCCCCGAAAACCCTCCATTGAAGATCAAATACTGCAAGACCTTCGCAAAAAACACGATGGCGCCAAAGACGATGGCCAGTTTCAGGCAGAGGATGAGATTCTTGAGCATGGCGCAAGTGTAATGGAGCCGACGGCCCCTGCGCACCAACGCAGCAGGAAGTGAGCGTAAAAAACCGCCCGGCCGAAGGCGGGCGTTTGCCACCGGGCACAAGTCACTCAGAAGGCCGGCACCAGCGAACCCTTGAACTCGGTTTCGATGAACTTGCGCACTTCTTCCGAATGGTAAGCCTGCACCAACTTCTTCACCCAGGGCTGATCCTTGTCCTGGACGCGGGTGGCGATGATGTTGGCGTAGCGACCGCGCGGATCTTCCACGGCGATGGTGTCCTTCTGCAGCGACAGGCCGGCCTTGTAGGCATAGTCATTGTTGATCGAGGCGGCGGCCAGGTCGTCCAGCGAACGCGGTAGCTGGGCGGCATCCAGTTCGATCAGCTTGAGCTTGCGCGGGTTATCGATGATGTCCAGCGGGGTGGCGTTGATACCGTTTTCACCCACGCCCGGCTTGAGCTTGATCAGGCCCGCCTTCTGCAGCAGCAACAGCGCCCGGTTGCCATTGGAAGGGTCGTTCTGGATGCCGATGGTGGCGCCGTTGGGTAATTGGTCCACCGACTTGAACTTGCGCGAATAGATGCCCAGCGGCGCCGTGATGGTCAACCCCACCGGGACGATCTTGTAACCGCGCGCAGCGATCTGGCTTTCCAGGTAAGGACGATGCTGGAAGGCGTTGGCATCGAGATCGCCCGCAGCCAGCGCGGCATTGGGCTGGAGGTAGTCGCTAAAAACCACGGTCTGGATCTCCAGACCATCGCGTGCGGCGACTTTCTTGACGACCTCGAAAATGGCTTCGGCACTGCCGACCGAGATGCCGACCTTGATCTTGTGCTTTTCCTGCGCACCGGCACCTTGAGGGGTCAGGGCCAATGTCAGCGCAGCAGTGGCGGCGATGCGCTTGATGATTGCAGCCAAATGCATGTGAACTCCGTGAATGATGAGGACAGCATCGTCACATGCGAGCCCAGGCGACAGAAGGAATGAATCTGCATGTCGATATGCACAAAATGCGTCCAAGCCGCTGACCAGGGGTCAGGCAAGGTATCATTCGGCATCCGCAAGCGCTGCCCTCTTTGCAGCGCCGCATCAGATTCATTCATATCATGCTCATCAGAAGAAAATCCATCGAAGCCCAGGCCAATACCAAGGCTGGTCCCAACCGCCGTCGCCAACAGCTGGAGGCCGATGCCAGCAAACCCCGCAAGCCGAAGTACGCGCCGGTGACGCTGTCCGAACTGGAGGGGGTGCGCTACCTTCACTTCGGTACCGAATGGGTGCAAGGGGCGATGCGCATCCGCAAGCCCGACTGGATCGAACTGGAATACGCGCAACAGATGATGGCGTGGATGCTGTTCAATCGCACGCCGCGCCACATCGTGCAACTGGGACTGGGCACCGGGGCGCTGACCAAGTTCAGCTATCGGCAATTTCCCCAGGCGCAAGTCACCGCGGTGGAACTGAACCCGGCCGTGATCACGATCTGCCACAGCATGTTCAAGCTGCCCGAACCGGATGAGCGACTGATGATCATCGAAAGCGATGCCCTGGATTTCATCATCCATGCGGCCAGCCACGGCATCATCGATGCGCTGCAGGTCGATCTCTACGACGCCACCGCGCGCGGGCCGGTGCTCGATACCCCGGAGTTCTATCAAGCCTGCTACGACAGCCTGGCACCAGGCGGGGTGATGACGGTCAACCTGTTCGGCGACCATCCCAGCTATGCCAAGAACCTGCGGGCGATGGAATATGCCTTCGATACCGTGGTGTCATTGCCGGAAGTTCATGATGGCAATGTGGTGGCGCTAGCATTCAAGGGGCAGATCGAATTCGACATTCCCGAGCTGTATGCCCGTGCCGCCTTGATCGAAGCGCAGACCAAATTGCCGGCCAAGTCCTGGGTCAATGGCATCAAGGCAGGCCTGTCAGCATAAATAACCGGCGCAAACCGGCTTGGGCGTGACATTGGTGACGGCGGACGACGAAAAGATAAAATATTTTGATCTTTTTTCAAAAAATGCTTGCGTTGACCACCACCCCCTCCTATAATGCGCTCTCTCTTGCAGCACTGAAGCAACAACGAAGTGCAGCAACGGGGCGTTAGCTCAGCTGGTAGAGCAGCGGACTCTTAATCCGTAGGTCCACAGTTCGAATCTGTGACGCCCCACCAAAATTTCAAAAGGCCTCCCGTACCGAGGCCTTTTTCACTTCCATGTCTACCTGAATTCAGGCAGGGCTTCGGGGCGTTAGCTCAGCTGGTAGAGCAGCGGACTCTTAATCCGTAGGTCCACAGTTCGAATCTGTGACGCCCCACCAATCAAGAAAAGCACCACGAGAAATCGTGGTGCTTTTTTGCTTTGCAGGCCCTGCTCGGCCCGCTGCGTCACCGATCTTCCTGATTGTCGCCCCCGCCCTCTATCTGCCCCACCGGTACCTTGCGCTGACGCCCGGGACGGGTGCGCTTGGCGTCGCTGGCGGCGGGGAAGTCGCGCTTTTTCTTGGCCGCCTTGGACATCTGCGACAGGCCGGTCAGTAATTGCACCAGCGCGCTACGCATTCCCGCATCCACGGCGCGGAAGCAGGACAGCAATTCACTCTCCTCCAGACTTGGCGTGGCGCCTCTGACGCCGGTCAGCACATAGGTGACGTCGATGCCGATCTCCCCCAGGCCATGCAGATAGTAGGCATCCGGTGCCGTCTCGCCGATCTCGTACTTGATCTGCGTGCGCGCCGTGATCTCCAACTGGTCCGCTACCGATTTTTGGGTGTGGCCGCAGCGACCGCGTTCTTCGGCCAGACGATCACCAAGTATTGTTAAAAATTCACTTTTATTCGATGACATATGAAAAGGACCTCTCCTAGAATATTGCTCTCAGTCCAACAGCGAGGAGACATCTTATGGCACACAAGCAACAAAACGAACGCCTGACCGCAAAAGGGTCCACGCGTCTGGTGAAATTTCGACTTAATGAGGCCGAGTTCGAACAAGCGACCCGGTTGGCGAGCCAAACTTACCGGTCCCGGGCGCTTTTCGTGCGCACCATGTATCTGCTGGGATTAAAGGAATATCAACGCGAGCATCCGCTGGATTGAGATGCATCTGACCAAGCGGACCAAGCAGATGGAAAGCAAGAAGGGATGAAGGCGCCGTGTCAGAAGACGCCGCAACGCAGCAGGAAATCGGCGGTGGCCTGCAACACCTGTTGCGGCTGCTCCCGATGCGGGACATGGCCGCACTGCGCCAGCACCTGATACCGGCCTTGACCGGAAAAAGCCGCCGGCAGGCTGGCGATCATGCGTGGATGAGCCAGACTGCCGTACTCATCCAGATCGCCGTGCAAGGCCAGCACCGGGCATTGCAGACGGGCCAGCATGGGCGCCAGCGACCAGTCGGCAAAGGCAGGTGAGCGCCAGGTATCGATCCAGGCCGACAGTACCCAGCGGGCCTGCTGCATATCGTTGCCATGATACTTCGCCAGCCGCACCAGTTGCTCCGGGTCGGCGAAACGGGCGGCAGCTTCCCCAATCCCTCGCAGGGTCAGCTCTTCCACGAAGGCCTGGGCCGCTTCGGTGATGACGCCCAGCACATACTGCGGCATCTGCGCGGCCGCCGACACGGCCATGCCGCCGCCGACGCTATGACCAAACAGCACCACCCGCTTCACCCCGAAGTGTTGCAAGATCGCTTCCAGCCAGGGCCGGGCTTCGCCTTCAATGAACCCCAGTGGCAGCCGGTCGCTGCGTGCCGAGGACAGGCCGAAGCCGTGACGGTCGTAAGCAATGACCGGGCAAGCGGTGCGCTCGACCAGGCGCGCAGGAAAGTCGCGCCACAAGGCCACTGATCCCAGGGAGTCATGCAACAGGACGATGGCAGGACGGCCTGCAAGCTGCTGCCCCCACAGGCAGGCGTGCAAGGACACGCCGTCCACGTCTATATGCACATTCTGCTGCCCGGACATCACCCGCTCCTTCGCCAGCTACCAAAGAAAAGGCGCACCGGGGGGTGCGCCTGAATCAGCCTTCAAGGGGTATTGCTCCCCCTTAATATACCGGACACGCTGTCAGCTTACGCGACGTGCGAGCCCCAGTATCACGCCAGGTGGCGCATGGCTGATGTCTGTCTGACCGCTGCCCATCAGTGATGCGCACCACCGCCAAGATAGGCGGCCTTGACCGCCGGGTCGTTCTGCAGCTTGTCGGCGGGTCCGTGTACGGATATCTTGCCATTCTCCAACACATACCCGTAATCCGCAACATTGAGCGCGGCGGCAGCGAACTGCTCCACCAGCAACATGGTCACGCCCTGCTCCTTCAAGCGCGAGATGATGCGGAAGACTTCATCAACCAGGATAGGCGCCAGGCCCATCGATGGTTCATCCAGCAGGATCACTTCAGGATTCAACATCACCGCGCGCGCCATGGCCAGCATCTGCTGCTCGCCACCGGAGAGCGTGCCGGCCAGTTGGACCTGCCGCTCTTTCAAGCGCGGGAACAGTTCCAGCGCGCGCTCCAGGTCATGCGCGATATCCCCCTTGGGACGCGCCCGGGTAAAGCGAGGGAAGGCGCCCAGGAGCAGGTTGTCGATCACGCTCATGGTGGCGAACACGCGCCGGCCTTCGGGCGAGTGGGCCAGCCCGAAGCGGGCGATCTTGTGCGAATCCAGACCGGTGATGTTCTTGCCGCCCAGCGTGACTTCCCCGCCCTTCGGTTTGATCATGCCGGAGATGGCGCGCATGGTGGTGGTCTTGCCGGCGCCGTTGGAACCGATCAGGGTCACCACCTTGCCTTTGGGAACGTCCATCGAAATGCCATGCAGCACCTCGACCTTGCCGTAAGCGGCGTGCAGATTGGAAATAGTCAGCATGTTCAGGCTCCCGCGGGGCTGGATGGGTTGTCATGGGCATCGCCTGCGCCACTGCCGAGGTAGGCTTCGATGACCTTGGGGTCAGCCTGGACCTGGGCCGGCTTGCCTTCGGCGATCTTCTGACCGAAGTCGAGCACGGTGACGGTATCGCAGATGGACATGACCACGTCCATGTGGTGTTCGATCAGGATGATGGTGATGCCGGCTTCGCGGATCTTGCGGATGATGGCAACGAGTTCCTTGATGTCCGGCGCAGTGAGGCCAGCGGCCGGTTCGTCCAGCAGCAACAGACTCGGATTCAAGCCCAGCGCACGGCCGATTTCCAGCAGGCGCTGCTTGCCGTACGGCAGGTTGCGCGCCTCTTCATTGGCCAGGTTGGCCAAGCCGACAAACTCCAGGATGGCGGCGGCGCGTTCCCGTGCAGCCTGCTCTTCCCGGACGTAACGGGGCGTATTGACCATCACATCGACCACATTGCTGTTGAAGGTGTGATGCAGGCCGACCAGCACATTTTCAGTGGCCGTCATTTCACCGAACAGTTGCACGTTCTGGAAAGTCCGCGCCACGCCGCCTAGGGCGATGGCCGAGGGCACATTGCCGGAGATCGGACGGCCATCGTATTCCACCACACCATCGGTGGGACGGTAGATGCCGGTGAGCACGTTCATCATGGTGCTCTTGCCCGAGCCGTTCGGGCCGATCAGGCCGTGCACGGTTCCCTTGCGTACGTCCAGGTCAACCCGGTTCAGGGCCTTCAGGCCGCCGAACTGCATCAGGATCTGGTTGACCTTCAACAGCGTGGCTCCCTGATCCTTGACCGAATCGGTGGTGATGACGGCGCGTTCCTTGTCACCGGCGATCTGCTGCGCCACCGGCACATGCTTGGTGAGCAAGCGACCAAACAGGTTGCGGCAGAAGCCGACGATGCCATCCTGCAGGTAATACACCACGAACAGCGTCATCAGACCAAAGATAGTCAGGCGCCAGTCGGTGATATTTTCCAGCTTGTAGGAGAAGGCCGCCATGGCGATGGTCGCCACCACCGGCACGGCCACGCCGCGCACAGTCTTGGTCTTGCGCGCCACTTGCACGCCAGCGCCCACCACCACGATCACCGCCAGCACGGTGGCGATCTGGCGGAATAGCGCGATATCGGACAACAGACTGGGCAGCATCACCACGATGAGCGCACCGATGAGCGAGCCGATGCGCGACTTGCGTCCCCCCATGATCACCGCCAGCAGGAACAGGATGGTCAGCTCGAAGTTGTAGGTATTGGGCGAGATGTACTCTTCCGAATACGCATACAGGGCACCCGAGAGACCGGCCAACGCGGCGCTGATGATGAAGGCATAGACCTTGTAGCGATACACCGACACGCCCATGCAATCGGAAGCGATCGGGCTGTCACGCAGGGCCTGGAACGCGCGCCCCAGGTTGGACTTGAGGATGCGATGCACCACCAGCATCGAGATCACCATCAGGGCCGCGACCAGATAGAAGAACTGCACTTCGCTCATCTTCTCGCCGCCGATCATGGGCTTGTGCAGCTTGATACCCATCGGGCCTTCGGTGAGGAAGGTCATCTCGTTGATCAGGATCTGGATGATGGTGCCAAAGGCCAGCGTCACCATGGCCAGGTAAGGACCAGTCACGCGCAAGGCCGGCAAGGCCAGGATGGCACCGAACACTGCCGTGACGGCAATGGCGGCCGGTACCGTCACGAAGATCGGCATCCCCAGCTTGAAGAACAGCACGCCGGCCGCATACGAGCCGATGCCGAACAAGCCAGCATGACCCAGCGAGACCTGGCCGGTATAGCCGACCACGATATCCAGTCCGAACAGCAGGATGGCGTAGATCAGGATGGTTTCGATCAGGTGCAGGTAATACGGGTTGTGCACCACCATGGGAATGCCGCCCAGCGCGACGATACCCAGCAAAGACAGGAGCAGGATTTTCTTGTTCATCGCATCAGACCTTCTTGATCGCAGTTTTGCCGAACAGGCCCGCAGGTTTCACCGCCAGGACCAGCAGCAGCAGCACCAGTCCCGGGACTTCCTTATAGCCGGTGGAGATATAGAAGCCGGTCACGGTCTCGGCCACGCCCAGGATCAGGCCGCCGACGATGGCGCCCATGCCCGAGGTGAGGCCACCGATGATGGCCACCGCAAAGGCCTTCAGTCCCAGTGCCGCGCCCATGGTGGCGCCGGTTAAGGTCAGCGGGGCCACCAGCACGCCGGCGAAGGCGGCAGTGGCGGAAGACAGCGCATATGAAAAAGTGATCACCATGCTGGTATTGATGCCCATCAGGCCCGCCGCATCGCGGTCGTTGGAGGTGGCCACCACGGCCTTGCCGTAGATGGACTTGCGATTGAACAATTCGACCGCCGCCATGATGAGCAAGGCGCCGATCACCACCAGCACCTGCATGGGTTGCACGTTGGCCCCGAAGACCTGGAACGGGGTACCCGAGATCGGCGTGGGAAACGGCAGGTCGTCCTTGCCCCAGATGTTCTCGGCGACGTTCTTGAAGATGATGGCCAGGGCGATGGTGGACATGATCCAGCCGAATTCGGACTTGATCTTGATGGCCGGACGCACACCGATCCACTCCACGAACATGCCTTGCAAGGCGCCAAAGACCAGCACGATGGGAATCATCAGCCAATAATTGAGATAGGGCCCGCCGTGGATGTTGCCCACCACGGAAAGCCCGACCAGGGCGCCCAGCATCAGGGCTTCACCCTGGCCGAAGTTGAGGGTGCCGGAGGTGGCAAAGGTCAGTTGGTAACCGAAGGCGATGACGGCATAGATCATGCCCAGCGCGATCCCGGAGAAGACCAGTTGTAAGAGGATATCCATTGTATTTCCCAAGAAGCGGCTACCGCCGGGTGGCGGCGTAGAGCTGCAACGATCCTGCGGCGCCGACGTCGGGCCGTTAAAAAATCGTCAACAGATCGTGTAAAAAAGGCCAGCCCCCGGATCGCAAGGACTGGCCTCTTCGACTACTGTGCGTGAAGCGAGTCGAGTCTTATTTGCCGAGGATGACGCGGCCGTTCTTGACCTCGCCCATCACGACCATGCTCGCCTTGATGGCTTCGTGATCGTCGTGGGTGAACGGTTTGTCATAGGTAGTGACCACGCCTTCGACCTTGGTGTTCAGGTTTTCCAGCGCAGCGCGGACCTTTTCGCCATCGGTGCTGCCAGCCTGCTTGATGGCAGCGGCCAGCAGCAGGATGGAGTCATAGCCTTGGGCAGCCGAGACGGCCGAGGGCATACGATCGACCTTGTAGGCCTTCTGGTAGGCCTCGATGAAGGCCTTGCGCTTGGGCGTATTGCCGTCCTGGATGAAGGTTTGCGGCATCCGGGCGCCATTGCCGTTCTTGCCGGAGTTATCGATGAAGTTACCCATGGACAGCGGCCAACTGCCGATGATGGGCACGTGCCAGTTCAACTTTTCCATGCCGTTGGCGATCTGCGCCAGTTCCGGGCCGATGCCGTAGGTCAGCACGGCCTGGGCGCCGCCCTGCTTGGACTTGAGCAACTGGGCCGTCATATCGACGTCCTTGATGTTGTACTTCTCGACGGCCACCGGGGTGACCTTCTTGTCGGCCAGCACCTTCTCCAGGTCTTCGCGGCCGAGCTGGCCGTAGTTGGTGGAGTCGGCCAGGATGGCGACCTTGCTGAACTTCTGCTTGTCCACCGCTTCATCGGCGATCATCTTGGCCTGGATCTTGTCGGCGGCCGAGGTGCGGAAGATGTAGTTATCCTTTTCCTTCTCGAACTGCTTGGTGATCACAGTGCCGGTGGCGACGTTGTTAATCACCGGAATCTTGGCTTCCTGGTAGAAGCGCTGCGAGGCCAGGGCCACGCCGGTGTTGATGAAGCCGACGGTGGCGACCACCTTTTCCTTGTTGATCAGTTCCTGGGCGATCTGCACGCCGCGTTCGTTCTTGGCCTCATCATCGCGCTCGACCAGTTGAATCTGGCGTCCCAGCACGCCGCCGGCGGCATTGATCTCGGCCACGGCCAGCTTGACGCCGTCGCGCATGGAAACCCCCATCGGCGCCGAACCACCGGTATAGGGGCCGGAAACACCGATCTTGATCGGATCGGCCGCCTGCGAAGTGAGCGCCAGGCTCATCAGGGCAGCCGCAACAAAGGCTTGGGTCTTGTATGTCATGTCATCCTCCAGAATGTAGTTGTTGGCTAGCTCATCGCAGACGGGCTATGCGCTTTTGGATATCCGCTCGCTGTGAAACGAATTCTCCGCTCCCTCCGCTCTGTGGCGGTTCCTTGCGGGAGTGTCGGGCCGATTCTGTGCCAGTTTCCTTGCGCCAAACTTACAAGCTTGTCAGGAGCTGTCGCAGCCTCTCGGGCAACGCAGTGGATTTTTCTTTCTCGAAATCGACCCAGACGATCTTTGCAGCACCATCAGCATAAATGATCTGTTCATCGACAGCGTCGCGGATGACATACGTAGTTTCCACACTCGTGCGCCCCACATGGCCGGCGTTCATCTGCACGGCAATGGTGGCGGGATACTTCATCTGACGCCTGAAATTGCAGTGGGCATTGACGATCACCGGGCCTTCCAGGCCGGCAATGGTGGGGCCGAACACCTCTTCCAGCCACTCGATGCGGCACTGCTCCATGAAGCGGAAATAGATGGTGTTGTTGACATGACCGAAGGCATCCATATCCCCCCAGCGGATGCTCTGGCGAGAGATATATAACTGCTTCGGTGCGGCCTGTTGGTGAGGGCTCATGGCTGGTCCTTTCCGGTTTGATTCATCTATGAATGAAATTTTTTTCATGCGCCAGCGGGCGGGCTTGTCGCGTTTCCGACGCAAAGAGGATATGAAGTGTTGTTCAATGGTGCTGAGGTGCTCGACCAAAATCCCATAAAATACGGCACTTCCGCACGGCCCCTCCGGCTTGATGCAATTTAGACAATTTAGGCAATATTGGGTAAATCGATCGGCCAGCGGGCTGCTTTGCAAACGTTGTTTCAGTAATGATTGTCGAAAAGTGAATAAAAAGCCCGGCGAAATGAGCGCTGCCCTCTAGCGTTCCTTCGAAAAATACTTAACAATAGCACGATCGTTCGAAAAATAGGCAGTTCACATCACACGGGACACCCATGACTTCTACTCAAGACTTGCTCGCACAATACGGCCCTCGCGAATCGATGGAATATGACGTAGTCATCGTCGGCGGCGGCCCGGCCGGCCTGTCGGCGGCGATCCGCCTCAAACAGCTGGCCGCCCAACAGCATCGTGAAGTCGCAGTGTGCGTGCTGGAAAAAGGTAGCGAAGTTGGCGCCCATATCCTCTCCGGCGCCGTGATGGACCCGCGGGCGCTGACCGAGCTGATTCCTGACTGGAAGGAACAAGGCGCACCGTTGCACACGCCGGTCAGCGAAGACCGCTTCCTGTTCCTCTCCGCTACCAAGGCCTACAAGACGCCCAACTGGCTCTTGCCCACCTGTTTCCAGAATCACGGCAATTACGTCATTTCGCTCTCCAACGTCACCCGCTGGCTGGGCCAGCAGGCCGAGGCGCTAGGCGTGGAAATCTTCCCGGGCTTCCCGGCGGCCGAAGTGCTCTATCACGAGGATGGCTCGGTCAAGGGCGTAGCCACCGGCAACCTGGGCATCAACAAGGAAGGCGAACCCACCGCCGAATTCCAGCTCGGCATGGAGTTGCACGCCAAGTACACCTTCTTCGCCGAAGGGGCGCGCGGCCACCTGGGCAAGCAAGTGATCGCCAAGTACCAACTCGATGAAGGCCGCGATCCGCAGACCTATGCCATCGGCATCAAGGAGCTGTGGGAAGTGAAGCCGGAAGTGCACCAGCCCGGCCTGGTGGTGCATACGGCCGGCTGGCCACTGCCGCATGACACCTATGGCGGCTCGTTCCTGTATCACCTGGAAAACAACCAGGTGGCGGTCGGTTATGTGGTCGGACTGGCCTACCAGAATCCTTACCTGTCGCCCTTCGAGGAATTCCAGCGCTACAAGACCCACCCGGAAATCCGCAAGTTCTTCGAAGGCGGTAAGCGCCTCTCCTATGGCGCCCGCGCCATCACCGCAGGCGGCGTGCAGTCGCTGCCCAAGCTGGTATTTCCGGGGGGCGCCCTGCTGGGCTGCGATGCCGGTTTCCTCAACGCCTCGCGCATCAAGGGCAGTCATGCTGCGATCAAGAGTGGGATGCTGGCCGCCGAAGCCGCCTTCCAGGCGCTGGGCGAGAACCGCCAGGGCGACGAACTGGCGGCCTACCCGGCCGCCTTCGACGCCTCCTGGCTGAAGGAAGAATTGCACAAGGCGCGCAACTTCAAGCCTTCGATGAGCCGCGGCCTGGTCAGCGGTACGCTGCTGGTGGGCATCGATCAGGTACTCTTCGGTGGCAAGGCACCGTGGACGCTGCGTCATACCCATGCCGACCATGAATGCCTGCGCCCGGCCTCGGACTTCGCACCCATCGTCTATCCTAAGCCGGACGGCAAGCTGACCTTCGACCGCCTCTCTTCGGTGTTCATCTCCAACACCAACCACGGGGAAGACCAGCCGGCCCACCTGACCTTGAAGGATAAGAATGTGCCGGTGCAGATCAACCTGGCCAAATATGCTGGCCCGGAAGCGCGCTACTGCCCGGCAGGCGTCTATGAATTCGTCAAGAACGAGGACCATTCCGACCGCCTGCAGATCAATGCGCAGAACTGCGTACACTGCAAGACCTGCGACATCAAGGATCCAACCCAGAACATCGTCTGGGTGACGCCTGAAGGTGGTGGCGGGCCGAATTACTCGGGCATGTAAGCAGCAGCCCTGCCCCGCTTAGAAAAAACAAAGCCGCATCCTCGGATGCGGCTTTTTCATGTCGGCGGACTTTGGCTTCAGATGCCGGCAGGACGCTCGGGCGGCATCCAGCTGCCGTTGACGATCTTCTCCAGCCAGAACACACCGATGACCGTCTTCACATCGGTAATCTGGCCATTGCGCACCTGTTCCAGCAGCTCGGCCAACGGCGCCTTGTAGATGTCGAGGAACTCACCTTCATCCAGTTGCCGCTCCCCTTCCTTCAGGCCACGCGCCACATACAGCACCAGGTGCTCATCCGAATAGGCAATGGCATTGTGGATGGTGCAGACGTATTGCCATTGGCTGGCGGTATAGCCGGTTTCTTCCTGCAGTTCGCGCTTGGCGCAGTCGAGGCTGTCTTCACCCGGATCGAGCTTGCCGGCCGGGAATTCGATGAAGACGCGATCCAGCGGATAGCGGAACTGGCGCTCCATGAGCACACTGCCATCATCGAACAAGGGCAGCACTGCAACGGCACCGGGGTGCTTGATGTATTCGCGGGTAGATTCCTTGCCATCGGGCAGCACGATGGTGTCCTTCTGGACTTTGAGGAAGTGGCCTTCGTAGACCCGGTGGCTGTCTTTCTGCGTCTCTTTGAGGTGGGCGTCCATGATATGAGCGTGGCTAGAGGTGAGGATGAGGAGGCGGCTGGACGCGCCTAAATGCGGCGGCCCAAGGAAAAAAGGCGCCGATGCAAATCGACGCCTCATACTGGCAGGATCAGGCGTGTTGCTTGCGCAGATAGCGCATCACGTAGCCGGGATAGGCCAGCACCAGGAACAGACAGCCGGTGATGGCATAGAATTCCCAGCCCTGCGAAAAGAGGTTGCCGATGCCGGCTTCCAGCTGGCGCGCCACCAATCCGACCAAGAAATACAGGACCACCAGCTCCAGCAGGCGTACCCACACCGGCTTGACCCAGGCCGCATTCCGGCTTAACGGAATCAGGCCGAACAACTGCTGGTTGAAGAACGGCAAATTGGCCGCCAAGGCGGCCAACAGGATCACGATCCAGCTGAACAGGGAAACGTTCATTCCCCGGTTCCCTTACGACACGACCTTGCTGAGGAAGGTCGCCAGCGTGGTGACGATGGCATTGGTGCAGGCGTCCATCAGGTGACCCGGCCACAGGCCCAGGGCCACTGCGGCAATACCATTGAAGCTCAGTACGACGCGCATTTCGGGCGTGGCGACGATCTTGCTGGTGTCGGTCGGCTCATCGAAGTACATCACCTTGACCACGCGGATGTAGTAGAAGGCACCGATAAGCGAGAAGATCACGGCCAGCACCGGCAGCCAGAGCTGGCCGGTGGCCATGGCGGCCTGCAGCACCGACAACTTGGCATAGAAGCCCACCAGCGGAGGAATACCGGCCAGCGAGAACATCATGATCATCATCACGGCGGCAAACCAGGGGCTGCGCTGGTTGAGACCCTTGAAGTCGTCCAGGGTATCGGCTTCGAAGCCCGAGCGCGACAGCAGGATGATCACGCCGAAGCTGCCCAGGGTGGTGATCACGTAGGTGATGGCATAGAACAGCGAGGAGCTGTAGGCATTGACGGCCGAGAACAGGTTGCTGTCGATCACGCCCGACATCATGCCCAGCAGCATGAAGCCCATGTGGGAGATGGTCGAGTAAGCCAACATGCGCTTGATGTTGGTCTGCGCAATGGCGGTGACGTTACCCAGGATGATGGACAAGACGGCCAGCACCATGAGCATTTGCTGCCATTGCTCGGCCAGCGGCAACATGCCTTCGACCAGCAGGCGGAAGATGATAGCGAAGGCGGCCAGCTTCGGCGCGGCGCCCAGCAGCAGGGTCACCGGTGTGGGCGAACCCTGGTAGACGTCAGGCACCCACATGTGGAAGGGCACGGCACCCAGCTTGAAGGCCAGGCCAGCCACCACGAACACGATGCCGAACACCAGCGCCGTACGGTCGACGGTACCGGAGGCGATGGCGCGGAACACTTCGTTCAACTCCAGCGCGCCGCCGGTCGCACCATAGAGCATGGACATGCCATACAGCAGGAAGCCGGAAGCCAGCGCTCCCAGGATGAAGTACTTCATGCCGGCTTCGGTGGAAGCAGCGTGGTCACGACGCAGGGCCACCAGCGCATAGAGCGACAGCGACATCAATTCCAGACCCAGGTAGATGGACAGGAAGCTGTTGCCGGAAATCATGACCATCTGGCCCAGCAGGGCGAACAGTGCCAGGACGTAGTATTCGCCGCCCAGGGCGCCACCGGTGATGCCGCGTGCGGTGTTGTACTGGCGCGAGTAGATCAGCGTGACGCCGACGCCCAGGTAGGTGAACAGTTTCAACAGATTGGCCAGCGGGTCGGACACGAACATGTTGTTGAACGTGTAGACCGTGGCGCCGCTGTTGAGGTCACCAAAGGTCAATACCGCACACACCACCAGCGCCGCCAGCGACAGCAGATAGGTAATGACGCGCTTGGCTTCCGGCAGGAACATATCGATCAGCAGGATCGCGGAAGTCGCGATCAGCAGAAATATTTCCGGATAGACAGGGATCAGATTCATGTTATTCATTTAGTTACTACCGCTTGTGTTCGCCCGCTTGTGTCGCGACTTCGGTCGCGCCGCCCGACCGGCAATGCCACACCGGCTCGTCTCGTTACTCGTTGTTGCCCAGCTTCATTGTCGGCGGGACGCAAGCGCCCCGCCCTTCACATCCTTACTGCGCAGATCAGTTGATCTTGGAGACCGCCACGTGCTGCAACAGGTCGGTCACCGAGGTCTGGATACTGTCGGTGATGATGCCGGGATAGATACCCATGACCAGGGTAGCGATCGCCAGCAAGCCCAGGATCAGGAACTCGCGGGCATTCAGATCGACCAGCTCAGCCACGTGATGGTTGGCCACAGCGCCGAAGATGACGCGCTTGGCCAGCCACAGCGAGTAGGCCGCACCCCAGATCAGGGCGGTCGCCGCCAACAGGCCGATCCAGAAGTTGAACTTCACCGCGCCCAGGATCACCATGAATTCGCCGACGAAACCGGAAGTGGCCGGCAGGCCGCAGTTGGCCAGCGAGAACAGGATGAAGAAGAAGGCAAAGCGCGGCATCTTGTTGACCACACCGCCGTACTGGGCGATTTCACGGGTGTGCATCTGGTCGTACAGCACGCCGATACACATGAACATCGCGCCAGAGACGAAACCGTGCGAGATCATCTGCACGATGCCGCCCTGCAGGGCCATGTCGTTGAACATGAAGAAGCCCAGGGTGACGAAGCCCATGTGGGCGATCGACGAATAGGCGACCAGTTTCTTCATATCCTGTTGGACCAGGGCCACCAGACCGATGTAGATCACCGCCACCAGTGACAGGAAGATCATAAAGCCCGACAGCGCATGGCTGGCGTCAGGCAGGATCGGCAGCGAGAAGCGCAGGAAACCGTAGGCGCCCAGCTTCAACATGATCGCGGCCAGCACGATGGAGCCACCGGTGGGCGCCTGCACGTGGGCATCCGGCAGCCAGGTGTGCACCGGCCACATCGGCACCTTCACGGCGAAGGCGGCCAAGAAGGCGAAGAACAGGATCTTCTGTTCCAGCATCGACAGCGGCACCTGATGCCAGACCGGGATCTCGAAGCTGCCACCCGATACGTAGTACAGGTAGATCAGGGCGATCAACATCAAGAGCGAACCCAACAGGGTGTACAGGAACAGCTTGAAGGCTGCATAGACGCGGTTGTCGCCGCCCCAGACGCCCACGATGATGAACATCGGGATCAGGGTCGCTTCGAAGAAGGCATAGAACAGCATCGCGTCCAGTGCCGAGAAGACACCGACCATGATGCCCGAGAGGATCAGGAAGGCACCCATGTACTGGGCCACGCGCTTCTGGATCACCACCCAGCCGGCCAGCACCACGATGACCGTGATGAAAGCCGTCAGCGGCACGAACCACAGCGAGATGCCGTCCAGGCCAAGGAAGTAGCTGATGTTGAAGCGGTCGATCCAGGGGGTCTTCTCGACGAACTGGTAACCGTGCGCCAGCGGATCGAAATGCTGGATCAGAGGGAAAGTAACGACCAGGCCGACCAGCGAACCGAACAACGCCAGCCAGCGGGCCAGGCCCGGATTGCTGTCGCGGCCCAGTGCCAGGACGAGGATGCCGAAGACGATCGGTACCCAGATCGCGAGGCTCAAGATGGGAAATGTTGACTGCATCATGGTTGTTATTTACTCGGACAGCTTATTTGGCGAACGGGAACGGCATGAACCACACCAGGAAACCCAGCACCCCGATGATCATCACGAATGCATAGTGATAGATGTAACCGGACTGCCAGAGACGCGTGAACTTCGAGAACCAGCCGACGACCTTGGCACTGCCGTTGACGAACAAGCCATCGATGATGCCACGGTCGCCCACGATGGACAGTCCGTTGCCCAGCAGGCGGGCACCGCCGGCGAAGACCACTTCATTGAACTTGTCCATGTAGTACTTGTTGTCCAGGATGGTGTAGATGATGCTGAACTTTTCCTTGAACCAGGCCGGCACGCGCGGGTTGATCATGTAGCAGTAGTAGGCTACGACCACCCCGGCAATGGCCAGCCACAGCGGCGCAGTGGTGAAGGCGTGCAGCACCATGGCCAGCGGGCCGTGGTATTCGTGGGCCAGCTCTTCCATGACTTTGTGGTTTTCGCCGAAGAAGATCACGCCCTTGAAGAAGTCACCATACAGCATCGGCGAGATCGCAAAGAAACCGATGATGACCGAAGGAATAGCCAGCAGGATCAGCGGCAGGGTCACCACCAGCGGCGACTCGTGCGGCTTCTGCCCCGGAGCCAGACCGTGATGGTGCTCGTCATGGCCGTGGTCATCATGTGCATCGTGGCCATGATCGTCATGCACGCCGTGGGCGGCAGCCGGGGCGTGATGGTCGTCATGAGCGGGGGCCTGGCCGAAACGCTCCTTGCCATGGAAGACCATGAAGTACATGCGGAAAGAGTAGAAGGCGGTCACGAACACGCTGGCCAGCACCGCGAAGTAGGCAAAGCCCGAACCCGGCAGGTGCGACTCGGCAGCGGCTTCGATGATCGAATCTTTGGAGTAGAAGCCGGAGAAGAACGGGGTGCCGATCAGGGCCAGCGAACCCAGCAGCGAGGTGATCCAGGTGATGGGCATGTACTTGCGCAGGCCGCCCATGTTGCGCATGTCCTGGTCATGGTGCATACCGATGATGACCGAGCCGGCACCCAGGAACAGCAGCGCCTTGAAGAAGGCGTGGGTCATCAGGTGGAACACAGCCACCGAGTAGGCCGATGCACCCAGGGCGACGGTCATGTAACCCAGCTGCGACAGCGTGGAGTACGCCACCACGCGCTTGATGTCGTTCTGCATGGTGCCCAGGAAGCCCATGAACAGCGCCGTGATGGCACCGATCACCAGGATGAAGGACAGCGCGGTGTCGGACAGTTCGAACAGCGGCGACATGCGGGTGACCATGAAGATACCGGCCGTCACCATGGTGGCGGCGTGGATCAGCGCGGAGATCGGGGTCGGACCTTCCATCGAGTCCGGCAGCCAGACGTGCAGCGGGAACTGGGCCGACTTACCCATGGCGCCCACGAACAGGCAGATGCAGGCCACGGTCAGCAACATCCAGTCGGTACCCGGCAGGGTCAGTTGGACCAGCTCGGCGCGCTTGGCGAAGACTTCGCTGTAGTTCATCGAGCCGGCGTAGGCCAGCAGCAGACCGATACCCAGGATGAAGCCGAAGTCACCGACACGGTTGACCAGGAAGGCCTTCATGTTGGCCTTGATGGCGGTCGGTCGGGTGTACCAGAAACCGATCAGCAGGTAGGACACCAGGCCCACCGCTTCCCAGCCGAAGAACAGCTGCAGGAAGTTGTTGCTCATCACCAGCATGAGCATGGAGAAGGTGAACAGCGAGATGTAGGAGAAGAAGCGGTTGTAGCCCTCATCCTCAGCCATGTAGCCGATGGTGTAGATGTGGACCATCAGAGAGACGAAGGTCACCACGCACATCATCATCGCGGTCAGGCTGTCGACCATGAAGCCGATCTCCAGCTTGATGCCGGCCACCGTCATCCAGTTGTACAGCGTACCGTTGTAGGTGGCGCCGTCCAGCACTGCAAGCAGGGTCTGGATGGAGATGATGGCGGCGATCAGCACGCCCAGGATGGTCGCGGTATGCGACACCTTGCGGCCAACCACGTTGCCGAAGAATTTGGTACCCAACAGACCGGCGATGGCCGAGCCAGCCAGCGGCGCCAGAGGTACAGCAAGAAGAAGATGTGGGTTAAGTTGCCCAGCCATGATGAACCTTATCGCTTATTGGCTGCCCCGCTTGCACCATCTGCTGCAAGGGAGCCTCCCATCTTTAAATGAAATTCAAACCAGAACGCAAAAACAGGACACTGCGGATGCCGACTCAGCCCTTGAGGCTGTCGAGGTCTTCCACGTTGATGGTATCCAGGTTACGGAACAGCACCACCAGAATCGCCAGACCGATGGCGGACTCAGCCGCAGCCACGGTCAGGATGAAGAACACGAAGATCTGTCCGCCCGCGTCACCGAGGTAATGCGAGAAAGCAATGAAGTTCATGTTGACCGCAAGCAGCATCAGTTCGATGGCCATCAGCAGCACGATGATGTTCTTGCGGTTCAGGAAAATGCCGACGATCGAGATCGCGAACAGGATCGCACCGATGATCAGGTAGTGGGAGAGCGTGATTGCCATGATTCTTGATCGCCCTTCTTAAGATTGTTGACCAGCTGCCGGCTTGTCGGCCGCTGCTGCGGCGTCGGCGGGCTGCTCGTTGCGGGTGGATTCGGCCTTCATGCTGACCAAGCGCACGCGGTCCGATGCCTTGACCTTGACCGCCTGGGCTGGATCGAAGTACTTGCTGTCCTTACGGCGGCGCAATGTCAGCGCGACGGCGGCGACGATGGCCACCAGCAGGATCACGGCCGCGATTTCGAAACCGTACACGTATTCGGTGAAGATCAGCTTGCCCAGAGGCTTGGTCTGACCGATGGTATCGGACGCGGCCGGCACCTGCGATTCCGAGACCCAGAAGCTGCGCAACAGGACCGCGGCCATTTCCAGCACGATGATCACACCGATGGTAGCGGCCAGCGGGAAGTAACCCCAGAAGCCTTCGCGCAACTTGTCCATGTTGATATCGAGCATCATCACCACGAACAGGAATAGCACCATCACCGCGCCGACATAGACCAGCACCAGCACGATGGCCAGGAACTCGGCCTTGAGCAGCATCCACAGACCGGCTGCCGAGAAGAAGGACAGCACCAGGAACAGGGCCGCATGGACCGGGTTGCGGGCCGTGATGACGCGCAATGCAGCAATCACCAGGATCACCGAGAACGCGTAGAACAAGACAGTTTTAAATTCCATAATCAACCAGAAGTTGGTTCATTCAATCAGCACGGGGACCGCAAGCGCCGGTTATCCCATCGCAATACATCCCACACTTTCCTGCACGGCTTGCACTACCCTGCCGGCCTGCCTTGCATGGCAACGCAGCCCGGCAATACCGATTATCGGTAGGCAGCGTCGGCCGCGCGGGCTGCAGCGATTTCGTTTTCGTAACGATCACCCACTGCCAGCAGCATTTCCTTGGTGTAGTACAGGTCGCCCCGCTTTTCACCGTGGTACTCCAGGATGTGCGTTTCGACAATCGAATCGACCGGGCAGGACTCTTCGCAGAAACCGCAGAAGATGCACTTGGTCAGGTCGATGTCGTAGCGGCTGGTGCGACGGGTACCGTCGGCACGCTGCTCGGATTCGATGGTAATGGCCATCGCCGGGCAGACCGCTTCGCACAGCTTGCAGGCGATGCAGCGTTCTTCACCGTTGGGATAACGGCGCAGCGCGTGCAGACCGCGGAAACGCGGCGACATTGGCGTCTTTTCCTCTGGGAACTGCACGGTGATCTTGCGCTTGAACAGGTAGCGACCGGTCAGGGCCAGGCCCTTGAACAGTTCGCGGAGCATCAGGCTGCCGAAAAAATCCTTAATAGCTTCCATTTTTAGCCTCAGCCTTCCAACTTATTTCCAGATATTCCAGGGCGACTGGATCCAGATCGCCACGACCACCAGCCACACCAGGGTCAGCGGGATGAACACTTTCCAGCCCAGACGCATGATCTGGTCATAGCGATAGCGCGGGAACGATGCACGGATCCACACATACAGCGACAGGAAGAAGAAGGTCTTCAGGCCCAGCCAGATCCAACCCGGGATGAAGTCCAGCGCTGCCAGCGGTGCCGACCAGCCGCCGAAGAACAGCAGCGCGGTCAGGATCGAGATCAGGATCATCGCGGCATATTCGGCCAGGAAGAACATGGCGAAGGACATGCCCGAGTATTCGATCATGTGACCGGCCACGATTTCGGATTCACCTTCCACCACGTCGAACGGGTGACGGTTGGTCTCGGCCACGCCGGAGACGAAGTAGATCACGAACACCGGCAGCAGCGGCAGCCAGTTCCAGGACAGGAAGTTCAGGCCCATGCCGGCGAACTGGCCCTTGGTCTGGGCCATCACGATGTCGGTCATGTTCAGGCTGCCGGTGACCATCAGCACCACCACCAGGCAGAAGCCCATGGAGATTTCGTAGGACACCATCTGTGCCGAGGCGCGCATGGCACCCAGGAAGGCGTACTTCGAGTTGGAGGCCCAGCCGGCGATGATGATGCCGTAGACTTCCATCGAGGTGATGGCCATCAGGTACAGCAGACCGGCGTTGACGTTGGCCAGCACGTGTTCCGGCGAGAACGGCACCACCGCCCAGGCGGCCAGCGCCGGCATGATGGTCATCACGGGTGCCAGGTAGAACAGCGCCTTGTTGGCCTTGGATGGCGTGGAGATTTCCTTGAAGATCAGCTTGACGGCGTCAGCGATGGGCTGCAGCAGACCAGCCGGACCGACACGGTTGGGGCCCAGACGCACGTGCATCCAGCCGATCAGCTTGCGCTCCCAGTAGGTCATGTAGGCCACGCACACCAGCAGCGGCACCATCACCACCAGGATCTTGACCAGGGTCCACACCAGCGTGAACAGGGTCGGACCCAGCAGCGCCGGTCCCACGTTGTTGATTTGGGCGATCAGGTGATCCATTTTTACGCTTTCTCCACGACGATTGCGCCAAACATGCCGCCCAGTGCAGCGGTGGAGGCGTGCGCAGCAGCCACGCGAACCACGTTTTCCGGCAATTTCTTATCGATGGCGGCGGTCAGCGCAGCGCTGCCCGAGCCTTGCTTGACTGTGACCTGGTCGCCTTCGGCCACACCCAGTTGGGCAGCCAATGCCGCCGACAGCCATGCCTTGGGTGCCTGGCCGTCACGGGTTTCCAGAAGTGGCGGCGAACGACGAGCGATCGCGTCGGCGAAGTAGATGGGCACATCGGCCACACGCTCCAGCGAACCGGCCACAGCAGTGACAGTCTGGGCTTGCTGCGCCGCGGTGTTGTTCAGGCGGGCCGACAGGTCCACTTCCTTGCCCAGTAGCTCATCGCGGATGGATTCGGAAGTTTCGTAATCGAAGTTTTCCAGTTCCAGCAGGTTGCCCAGCACGCGCAGCACCTTCCAGCCCGGACGGGCATCGCCGGCCGGCTTGACGGTACCATTGAAGCTTTGCGCACGGCCTTCGGCATTGACGAAGGTACCCGAAGTTTCGGTGAAGGGAGCGATCGGCAGCAGCACGTCGGCGTAGTCGGCACCATGCTGGAAGGCCGACATCACCACGACCATGTCGGCCTGGTTCAGGGCAGCACGGGCCGCTTGCGGGTCGTAGCTGTCCAGTTCCGGTTCTGCGTTCAACAGCAGGTAAGCCTTGCGCGGCTGGGCAAAGACCGCCGCGGCCTTGCCCGGGGCCGGCACCGCGTTGGCCAGGTAAGCACCAACGGCATTGCCGCCTTCGGTCAGCACGCCCAGCTTGGCGCCGGTCTGTTCGGCAATCCACTGGGCGGCAACATGCAGTTGCGCAGCTTGCGGGTGCTGGACGGCCGCATTGCCAAGGAACACGCCCTTGGCGTCGCCCGACAGCAGGCTGGCAGCGGTGGCCTTGGCGGCCTCCGATGCGGCCACGCCAGCGTAGGCGGCGGGAGCAGCGATACCCTTGGCTTGGGCCACAGCCACGGCCACTTCGGCCAGTGCCGACAGCCATGCCGAGGGTGCGGCGATAATCTTGTTGGCGATCGGCATGAGCAGATCGTCGTCGGTGGCGTGCAGCACGCTGACCTTGGCGCCGCTCTTGGCGGACTGGCGCAGGCGGGCCGACAGCAACGGATGATCCTTACGCAGGAAGGAACCGATCACGAAGACGCGGTTCAACTGCGAGAATTCGACGATAGACATGCCCAGCCACGGCTTGATCTGACCATCCAGAGCGAAGTCCGATTGACGCAGACGGAAGTCGACGTTCTCCGAACCGACACCGCGCACGACCTTCTGCAGCAGGTTCAGTTCTTCCAGCGTCGAGTACGGCGTACCCAGCGCGGCGATAGCATCGGCACCGTGTTCGTGGCGGATGTTGCGCAGGCCATGGGCGACGTATTCCAGGGCGGTCTGCCAGTCCACTTCCTGCCACTTGCCGTCTTGCTTCAACATCGGCTTGGTCAGGCGCTCGGCGCTGTTGAGCGCTTCGTAGGCGAAACGGTCCTTGTCGGAGATCCAGCACTCGTTGACTTCTTCGTTTTCGAAGGGCAGCACGCGCATGACCTTGCCATTCTTGACCTGCACGATCAGGTTGGCGCCAACGCTATCGTGCGGGCTCACCGACTTGCGGCGCGACAGTTCCCAGGTACGGGCGCTGTAGCGGAACGGCTTGGAGGTCAGCGCTCCGACCGGGCACAGGTCGATCATGTTGCCCGACAGTTCGGAGTCCACGGTCTTGCCGACGAAGGTGGTGATCTCGGAATGTTCACCGCGGCCCAACATGCCCAGCTCCATCACGCCGGCCACTTCCTGGCCGAAGCGCACGCAACGGGTGCAGTGGATGCAGCGATTCATTTCCTTCATGGAGATCAGCGGACCGACGTCCTTGGGCTCCACGACACGCTTTTCTTCCTCATAGCGCGAGGTCGAACCGCCGTAACCGACGGCCAGATCCTGCAGCTGGCACTCACCACCCTGGTCGCAGATAGGGCAATCCAGCGGGTGGTTGATCAGGAGGAATTCCATCACGCCCTTCTGGGCCTTGACGGCCTTGTCGCTGGCGGTGCGCACGATCATGCCGTTGTTGACCGGCGTGGCGCAGGCAGGCAGCGGCTTCGGGGCCTTTTCGACCTCGACCAGGCACATGCGGCAGTTGGCCGCGATGGACAGTTTCTTGTGATAGCAGAAGTGAGGGATGTACGTGCCGATCTTGTTGGCAGCGTCCATGACCATGCTGCCTTCCTGCACTTCAACCTTCTTGCCGTCTATTTCGATTTCAACCATGGCTGTTTGCCCAAGCTAAATATTCTTGCCAACAATACCGGTGGAAGGCTTATTCCATTCCACCTGGCATCCCCTGCCCTGTTCAGATGTATGCCGGAACCAGGCAGTGTTTGTGCTCGATGTGGTATTCGAACTCTTCGCGGAAATTCTTCACGAACGCGCGTACCGGCATGGCCGCCGCATCACCCAGCGCACAGATGGTGCGGCCCTGGATGTTGTCGGCCACCGAGTTCAACACGTCCAGATCTTCCATCTTGCCGTGACCGTTTTCGATGCGATTGACCAAGCGGTACATCCAGCCGGTGCCTTCGCGGCACGGCGTGCACTGGCCGCAGGATTCTTCATGATAGAAGTAGGACAGGCGCAGCAACGACTTGACCATGCAACGGGTTTCATCCATCACGGTCACCGCGCCCGAACCCAGCATCGAGCCCGCCTTGGCGATGGCGTCGTAGTCCATGGTGGTATCCATCATGACCTCGCCACGGATCACCGGAGCGGACGAACCACCCGGGATGACGGCCTTGATCTTCTTGCCGCCACGCATTCCACCTGCCAGTTCCAGCAGGGTGGAGAACGGCGTACCCAGCGGAATCTCGTAGTTACCCGGACGCTCGACGTCGCCCGAGACCGAGAAGATCTTGGTGCCACCGTTGTTGGGCTTGCCCATCTCGGCGTAGGCCTGCGGACCCACCTTGAAGATGAAGGGCACGGCCGCGAAGGTCTCGGTGTTATTGATGGTGGTCGGCTTGCCGTACAAGCCGAAGCTGGCCGGGAACGGCGGCTTGAAGCGCGGCTGGCCCTTCTTGCCTTCCAGCGACTCCAAGAGCGCGGTTTCTTCGCCGCAGATGTAGGCGCCATAACCATGGTGCGCGTGCAACTGGAAGCTGAAGTCGGTACCCAGGATGTTGTCGCCCAGGAAGCCGGCCGCACGGGCTTCTTCCAGTGCCTCTTCGAAGCGCAGGTACTCGGCGAAGATTTCGCCGTGGATGTAGTTGTAACCGACCGTGATGCCCATCGCATAGCCGCCGATGATCATGCCTTCGATCAGCGAGTGCGGATTGTAACGAATGATGTCACGGTCCTTGAATGTACCCGGCTCACCTTCATCTGTATTGCAGACGAGGTACTTCTGACCCGGGAACTGTCGCGGCATGAAGCTCCACTTCAGACCGGTGGGGAAACCCGCACCGCCGCGGCCACGCAGGCCCGAGGCCTTGAGGTCGGCGATGACTTGTTCCGGAGTGATCTTTTCGTTGAGGATGCGCTTGAGCGACTCGTAGCCGCCGCGCTTGACGTAATCCTCAAGGTGCCAGTTCTCGCCATTCAAGTCGGCGAGGATCAGCGGTTTGATGTGGCGGTCGTGCAGGCAGGTCATTTCTTCAGTTCCTCCAGCAGCGCGTCGATCTTTTCGTTGGACATCCAGCTGCACATTTGATGGTTGTTGACCAGCATGACCGGTGCGTCGCCGCAAGCGCCCATGCATTCGCCTTCCATCAGCGTGAACTGGCCATCGGCCGTGGTCTCGCGATAATCGATGCCCAGCTTGTGTTTGAGGTGATGGGCGGCACGTTCGCCACCCGACAGCAGGCACGGCAGGTTGGTGCACACGGTGATCTTGTGCTTGCCCACCGGGCTGGTGTTGAACATGTTGTAGAAGGTCGCCACTTCCTGCACGGCCACAGCGGGCATACCGATATAGTCGGCCACCTCCTGCTGCAGCTCGGCCGGCAACCAGCCGTGCTCTACCTGGGCGATGCGCAGTGCGGCCATGACCGCAGACTGGCGCTGGTCCGCCGGATACTTCGCGAGTTCGCGATCGATTTTCTTAAGGGCTTCTTGACTTAACAGCATATCGTTGGCCATCCATGCGCATCAGTGCTGCGCGGTTATTGGATATTCCCCAAACCTGACGGGCTTCTCATCGAAGCCCGCCTTGACTCTTACTCTTCGACTTATCGGTCGATTTCCCCGAACACGATGTCTTGCGTACCGATGATGGTGACCGCGTCGGCAATCATGTGACCCTTGGCCATTTCGTTCAAGGCTTGCAGGTGGGCAAAGCCCGGGGCGCGGATCTTCAGGCGGTACGGCTTGTTGGCACCGTCGGAGACCAGGTAGATACCGAACTCACCCTTCGGATGTTCGACGGCGGCATACGCTTCGCCGGCAGGCACGCGGAAGCCTTCGGTAAACAGCTTGAAGTGGTGAATCAGGTCTTCCATGTTGGACTTCATGTCCGCACGTTTCGGAGGCGCAATCTTGTGGTTGTCAGTGATGACCGGACCCGGATTGTTGCGCAGCCATTCCACGCACTGCTTGATGATGCGGTTGGACTGACGCATCTCGGCCACGCGCACCAGGTAACGGTCGTAGCAGTCGCCGTTCTTGCCGATGGGGATGTCGAAGTCCAGCAGGTCATACACTTCATACGGCTGCTTCTTGCGCAAGTCCCAGGCGATGCCCGAGCCACGCAGCATGGGACCGGTGAAGCCCATCTGCAATGCACGTTCCGGCGAGACCACGCCCACCCCTACCAGACGCTGCTTCCAGATACGATTATCGGTCAGCAAGGTTTCGTATTCGTCGACATAGGTCGGGAAACGGTTGGTGAAGTCTTCGATGAAGTCCAGCAGCGAACCCTGACGGTTTTCGTTCAGTTCGCGAATGGCCTTCTCGTTGCGCACGATCGATGCCTTGTACTGCGGCATGGTATCGGGCAGGTCGCGATAGACGCCACCCGGACGATAGTAGGCCGCGTGCATACGGGCGCCGGAGACGGCTTCGTAGCAGTCGAACAGGTCTTCACGTTCGCGGAAGGCATACAGCAGCACGCCCATCGCACCCACGTCCAGCGCGTGTGCACCGATCCACATCAGGTGATTCAGCAGACGGGTGATTTCATCGAACATCACGCGGATGTACTGCGCACGCAGCGGCACTTCGATGCCCAGCAGACGCTCGATGGCCATCACGTAACCGTGCTCGTTGCACATCATCGAGACGTAATCCAGGCGATCCATGTAGGGCACGGACTGCAGGAAGGTCTTCTGCTCGGCCAGCTTTTCGGTGGCACGGTGCAAGAGGCCGATGTGGGGGTCGGCACGCTGGATGACTTCACCGTCCAGCTCCAGCACCAGACGCAGCACACCGTGTGCGGCCGGGTGCTGGGGACCGAAGTTGAGCGTATAGTTTTTGATCTCTGCCATTATTTGATCCCGTAGTTTTCTTCACGAATGATGCGCGGGGTGATTTCGCGCGGCTCGATCGTTACGGGTTGATAGATGACGCGTTTCTGTTCGGCGTCGTAACGCATTTCGACATAGCCGGACACCGGGAAGTCCTTGCGGAACGGGTGGCCGATGAAGCCATAGTCGGTCAGGATGCGGCGCAGGTCGGGGTGACCGTCGAAGAGGATGCCGTAGAAGTCAAACGCTTCACGCTCATACCAGCCAGCCGAATTCCAGATCGGATCGACCGAGGCCACGATGGGCAGATCATCATCCGGCGCAAACACGCGCACACGCACACGCCAGTTGTGCGAGATCGACATCAGATGCGACACCACAGCAAAGCGCGGACCTTCCCAGACGCCATCGCCGTAGGTGGAGTAGTCCACGCCGCACAGGTCGATCAATTGTTCGAAACGGGTGTCGGCATGGTCGCGCAGCACGCGCATGGCCGACAGGTAGTCAGCGGCCTTGACCACCACGGTGACTTCACCGAGGGCCACGGTCAGGTTTTGAAGATACCCTCCAAGCGCATTACGCAGGGCGGCTTCGAGAGTTTCCAATTTTGTCGTCATACTGCCCTCTTAGCGCGCGATGGTGTTGGTGCGCTTGATCTTGTTCTGCAGCTGAATCACGCCGTACAGCAGCGCTTCAGCCGTCGGCGGGCAACCCGGCACATACACGTCCACCGGCACGATGCGATCGCAACCGCGCACCACCGAGTACGAATAGTGATAGTAGCCACCACCATTGGCACAGGAGCCCATGGAAATCACCCAGCGCGGTTCCGGCATCTGGTCGTAGACCTTGCGCAGAGCCGGCGCCATCTTGTTGCACAGGGTGCCGGCCACGATCATCAGGTCGGACTGGCGCGGCGACGGACGGAACACCGCACCGAAGCGGTCCAGGTCGTAACGCGACGCACCGACGTGCATCATCTCAACTGCGCAGCAGGCCAGACCGAAGGTCATGGGCCACAGGGATCCGGTACGGGTCCAGTTGATTACCTTATCCAGCGAGGTGGTAACAAACCCCTCATTCAATACGCCTTCAATAGACATGGCTTACTCCCAATCCAGGGCACCCTTTTTCCAGATGTACCAAAATCCGACAACAAATTCAGCGATGAAGACCATCATCGTGACGAAACCTTGCCAGCCCAGCTCACGCATGGACACGCCCCAAGGGAAGAAGAAGGCGGTTTCCAGATCAAACAGGATGAACAGGATGGCGATCAGGTAGTAGCGCACATCGAACTTCATGCGCGCATCTTCGAATGCTTCAAAACCGCATTCGTAAGGAGAAGTTTTTTGAGCGTCCGGCTTGTGCGGACCGAGAAGACGACCTAGGAGCTGGGGAGCGACACCGACACCGATGCCAACAAGGATGAAGAGAAGGACTGGGAAGTAATTTTCGAGGTTCACGATTGGCCGCTATGCGTTGGTTTATCGATGGGAATGATTCTCAATATCAATCAGAAACTTCCTCGACAAAAAGCCAGCTCAGGCACTAGGACCTTCGCTGGCTTTTCATTTCATTTCTATGGTGCCGACGACGAGACTCGAACTCGTACAGCTTTCGCCACTACCCCCTCAAGATAGCGTGTCTACCAATTTCACCACGTCGGCCTGAGACTGCTATTGTACCTTCATTTGTTACTCTTGTTCAATGCACAATCAGCGAAAAAGAAAGATTCTTACTACTTTATTCTTCGATTATTTCAAATTCCGCAAAGGCTTATTTCGGAATCTGGCTGGACTGGTCGCCCGGCTTGGCCGCCTCGGTCGGCGCAGCTGGTGCCGCAGGGGCTGCCTGCTGAGCCGGAACGGCCGGCGCCTGCAGATTATCCATCACGCCACCGCTTTGCGAGACGTGGTGGTTGCCGATAAAAGTCAGTCCCAGGGTGGCAACGAAGAAGATGCCTGCAGCCACGGCGGTCGACTTCGACAGGAAGTTCGAGGAGCCGGTGGCACCGAAGAGGCTGCCGGAAGCACCAGAGCCAAAAGCCGCACCCATATCAGCGCCTTTACCGTGCTGCAACAACACCAGGCCGATGATCGCCAGCGCCGCCAGCACCTGAACTACAACCACAACAAAAAACAAAGTATTCATTTAAACAAGTCCACTCTTGATGTTTCAACCGCCTGCCGCCGAAGTATGGCTTCGACAACTGACAAACCCCTTACTTCACTTCAGGCCGCCTTGATGATGGCCAGGAAATCTTCTGCCTTCAATGCCGCGCCGCCGATCAGGCCGCCATCGATGTCGGCCATGGCCAGCAGTTGCTGCGCATTGTCCGGCTTCATGCTGCCGCCGTACAGGATGCGCACCTTGGCCGCCGCTTCCGCACTCTTGGCACCCAGGCGCGCGCGCAGCATCGCGTGCACTTCCTGCGCCATCTCGGGCGTGGCGGTCTTGCCGGTGCCAATCGCCCAGACCGGCTCGTAGGCCACGACGATACGCGCTGCGTCCTCGTTCGACAGGGCCGTCAATACCACGTCCAGCTGACCGCCGACGATTTCATTGGTCTGGCCGGCTTCGCGCTGCTCCAGCGTTTCCCCCACGCAGACCACCGGCACCAGGCCAGCCTTCAATGCCGTCACCGTCTTGGCCGCCACCGCCGCGTCGGACTCGCCATGATAGGCGCGACGCTCGGAGTGACCGAGGATGACGTAATGCACACCGAACTCCTGCAGCATCGCTGCCGACACCTCGCCGGTGTACGCACCCGCAGCGTGTGCGGACATATCCTGCGCTCCCAGCGCCACCGGAGAACCCGCCACTGCGCCCTGCACTTGCGCCAGGTAAGGCGCCGGCACACACACGGCCACGTCGCACACCTCGGCCGGCAGGCCTTCTTTGATGCCGGCCACCAAGGCCGCATTGGCAGCCAGGCTGCCATTCATTTTCCAGTTACCGGCTACGAGTTTGCGACGCATAGGCTGAGTTCTACGAGATGGGTGTCAATTTGGATAACCTCGTATTGTAGCCGGTTGGCGCAAAGACGGTCAAACCGGACCGTCCGCCCTCACCGGCCAAGCCCACGACCTCACAGTTCCAGCATGATCTTGCCGATGTGGGCACTCGACTCCATCATGGCGTGCGCCTGGGCTGCCTGCTCCAGCGGGAAGCGCTGGTGGATCACCGGCTTGATCTGGCCGGCTTCGATCAGCGGCCAGACATGCTGGCGCAGCTTGGCGGCAATGGCCGCCTTGAAGGCCACCGGACGCGGACGCAAGGTCGAGCCGGTAATGGTCAGGCGGCGCCGCATCACCTGCCCCATGTCGAGCTGCCCCTTGCTGCCGCCCAGTTGCGCGATGAACACCAGGCGACCATCATCGGCCAGCGCCTTGATCTCGCGCGGCAGGTAGTCGCCGCCCACCATATCCAGGATCACATCCACCCCGCGGCCATCGGTCAATTCCTTGACCACCGCCTCGAAATCCTCGGTCTTGTAGTTGATGGCCCGCTCGGCGCCCAGCTCTTCACAGGCGCGGCACTTCTCAGCGCTGCCCGCCGTGGCGAAGACGCGATGCCCCAACGCGCGGGCGATCTGGATGGCGGTCACGCCGATGCCGGAAGAGCCACCTTGCACCAGTAAGGTTTCTTCACCTGACAACTGACCACGGTCGAAGACATTGCTCCACACCGTGAAGTAATTTTCCGGCAGCGCCGCCGCTTCCAGCGCACTCAAGCCCTTGGGAACCGGCAAGCATTGCGCCAGCGGCGCCGCGCAGAATTCTGCATATCCGCCTCCCTGCACCAGTGCGCAGACCAGGTCGCCCAGTTGGAAGCCACTCTCACCCAGCTCACCGGCCACGATCTCACCGGCCACTTCCAGGCCCGGCAAGTCGGAGGCGCCGGGCGGCACCGGATAGTTGCCGGTGCGCTGAAACACATCCGGGCGGTTCACCCCAGCCGCATGGACCTTGATGAGTACCTCACCGGACTTCAACGCCGGCACCGGGCGCTCACAGGCCTGCAAGACCTCGGGACCGCCAAATTCCTTGATTTCGATTGCACGCATATGTCCTATCCTTCATTCAGATTGACCTTAAAGCGAAGCCGCCGCCCGCGCTGCCGTGTCATACAGCCCGGAGGCATTGCGCAGCAATTGCGCCGCTTCGCCAATGGCCTGATTGGGGATACCGCTCTCGACCTGGACCTCGATGAGGCAGCGCTCGCGCACCTCGCGATACTTCATGCACAGCGCCTGCCCTTCAGCAGTGGTCGAGAACAGCAGTTCCTTGCCGGCCTTCTCGCTCTTGACGTAACCAGCCTTGACCAGCTTCTTCAAGGCATAGGTGACCACGTGGGTATCCTCGACGTTCAACACGAAACAGATATCGGCCAGTTTTTTCTTGCGCTCGCGATGATTGACGTGATGCAACAGCGACACCTCGATGGCCGTCATGTCCTTGGCGCCGGCCGCCGCCATGCAGCGCACCATCCAGCGGTTGAAGGCATTGCTGGCCATGATGAGCGCGTATTCGAGCTCGGAGAGCTCGGCACTGCGCTCGGACACCAGATGCTGGGAAGACACGATCTTGGTCGGACGCGGAACCCTCACGGCATCTTGCACATCAGGCTGGAGCGGGGTGGACGTCTCGTTGTTCTCTTGGCTCATGGGAAGCAGATAAGTCAGGGCGGCAGAATGGCCACACTATAGCGTAAAGACCAAATAAATAATTTATCGACATATTGTTTATATTTTCTTTGAAATGTAATATCCGCAAAAAAGCAGGGCATCACCGGACGCACCTTGCCCCCACCGACCATCTCGGCAGCAGCGGCGGGTTCTCAACCACATCAGGCAAAGCGAGACACATGCAGCCACCTCACCTCCACCCGCTGGGCGATCGCGCGCTGCTGTGCAGCCTGCCGGCCCCGGCCACCCTGCCGCAACAGCAACGCATCTGGGCCCTGGCCGAACTGGCCGGCAGTTGGGACGAAGTCAGCGAAGTCGTGCCCGGCATGAACAACCTGACCCTCATCACCAAACGCCCGGTGCTCGACCTGGACAGCCTGGCCCAGCGCATCACCAAGACCTGGCCCAAGCTCAGCGGCGAGCGCAGCACCGGCCGCACCGTCGAGATTCCGGTGGTCTATGGCGGTGCGGCCGGCCCCGACCTGGAGCATGTGGCGCGCCACACCGGCCTGTCGGTCGATGAAGTGATCGAGCGCCACAGCGGTGCCGACTACGTGGTCTATTTCATCGGCTTTCTGCCCGGCTTCGCCTACCTGGGCGGGCTTGACGCCAGCCTGGCCACGCCGCGCCACACCACTCCGCGCGTGAGCATCCCGGCCGGCTCGGTGGGCATCGGTGGCGAGCAGACCGGCATCTACCCCATGGCCTCGCCGGGAGGCTGGCAATTGATCGGTCGCACCTCGCTGTGCTTGTTCAATCCCGACCAGGAAGCGCCGACGCTGCTGCGTCCCGGCGACCGGGTACGTTTTACCGTGGAGCGCGTGGCCTCATGATAGAAATCCTCCAACCCGGCATGTTGGCCTCGGTACAGGACATGGGCCGCTACGGCCATCGCAGCCAGGGCATCCATCCCGGTGGCGCACTCAATACCCTGGCCTTGGCCAGTGCCAATCTGCTGGTCGGCAATCCGATCGAGGCCGCCGGCCTTGAAATCACCATGGGCGTGGCCGAACTGCGCTTCACCCGGGCCACCCGCATCGCGCTGGGCGGCGACGACATCGGCGCCACCCTCGACGGCCAGCCCATCGCGGCCTGCTGGAGCGTACCGGTCCAGGCCGGCAGCGTGCTCAAGCTCAGTCCGAGCGCTGCCGACTCACTCAACTCCCCCGACCAGGCGCCACGCCACAGTATGCGCACCTACCTGGCCGTGGCCGGGGGCATTGATGTTCCCCTGGTGCTGGGCTCGCGCAGCACGGATCTGAAGGCCGGCTTCGGCGGCCTTCAGGGACGCCCGCTCAAACGCGGTGACAAGCTCCCCATCGGCGACGCGCAAGCCGCCTCCGAGGCCGTACATGGCCCGGCCTTCGGGGTGCGCTCGCCACGCTGGAGCGGTCTGGCGCTGCGTGCCGATGAGCACAGCCAGCACGTCACCCTGCGCGTACTGCCCGGCCCCGAGTTCGAGCAATTCAGCAAGGCCTCCCGCGAGGCATTGTGGTCCGATACCTGGCGCGTCACGCCCAACAGCAACCGCATGGGCTATCGCCTGCAAGGACCGGAACTCAAGCGCAAGCACAGCCGCGACATGCTCTCGCACGGCGTGGTGCCGGGCGTGATCCAGGTACCGCCTTCCGGCCAGCCCATCATCCTGATGGGCGATGCCCAGACCACCGGCGGCTATCCCAAGATCGGCGTAGTCATCGGTGCCGACCTGTGGAAGCTGGCGCAAGCGCCACTGAATGCCACACTGCGCCTGGAACCCTGCGAACTGGCCGACGCCCTGGCCGCCGCCGAGGAACAGCAACGCTATCTCGACGCCATCCGCGCCACGGTCGCCGCACTGGACTGGTCGCGCGCCACGCTCTACAAGAAATAAGGGAACGCCATGCATATCGACCTCAATGCCGATCTCGGCGAAGGCTGCGACACCGATGAACAACTGCTGACCCTGGTCAGCTCGGCCAACATCGCCTGCGGCTGGCACGCGGGCGATGCCAACACCATGCGCCGCAGCGTGCGCTGGGCGATCCAGAACCACGTGGCCATCGGCGCCCATCCCAGCTTTCCCGACCGCGAGAATTTCGGCCGCAGCGCCATGCAGTTGCCGCCCGAGGAAATCGTCAGCGGCATGTTGTATCAACTGGGCGCGCTGCAAGCCATCGTGCGCGCCGAAGGCGGTCGCATGACCCACGTCAAGCCGCACGGCGCGCTCTACAACCAGGCCGCCAAGGATGCGGTGCTGGCCAATGCGATCTGCGCGGCCATCCGCACCTTCAATCCCGAGTTGAGCCTGTATGGCCTGGCCGGCAGCGAACTGATCGCCGCCGCCCGTCATGCCGATCTCAATGCCGTGGAAGAAGTCTTCGCCGATCGCGCCTACGAGGCCGATGGCAGCCTGGTCGCCCGCAGCAAGCCGGGCGCCATGATCGAGAACGACCAGGATGCCATCGCCCAGACCCTCATGCTGGTCAAGCAAAAGAAGGTCAAGGCCATCGACGGCAGTATCGTCAGCGTCAATGCGCAGACCGTCTGCCTGCACGGAGATGGACCACATGCACTGGATTTTGCGCGCCAGATTCGTGCACGCCTGCACGCGCAGCAGATTGCCGTGCGCGCGGCGATATGAAGGTTTTTTCCGCGTGCTGCGCGCCGTCGCACTGGGCGGGATGTTGCGCAACGCGTCCTGATTCAAGGTAGTCGCAAGCTGTAGTTTCGTTCCAAGAGCAATAAGAAAAGTCGCCGCAATGAGGCCCGTGAGGTCGCAGGAAAAGTCACGTCCATACACCCCGCAAAGGCAGTCTGGATAAGGCTTTCCACGACATTGGTGGCACGGACCTTGCACACCGGCGATGGGATTTTCTTCTCATTCACATAGGGAGTTTTACATGGAGAGTACGACACTGTTACCACTGATCGGGATACCGATCGTCGTGGCCGGTTTTGCCTTGCGTTTCAATCCGCTGCTGGTGGTCACGGTGGCCGGTCTGACCACCGGCCTCTCAGTGGGCATGGATTTCGGCATGTTGCTGGAAACCTTCGGCGAGAAGTTCGTCAACAGCCGTTCGCTGGCGACCTTCCTGCTGATCCTGCCCATCATCGGCCTGCTCGAACACTACGGTCTGAAGGAACGCGCCCAGGCCTGGATTTCCAGCATCGCCAGCGCAACCTCGGCGCGCATCCTGATGCTCTACTTCATCCTGCGTGAAGGCACCGCGGCACTGGGCCTGATCTATCTCGGTGGCCAGGCGCAGACCGTGCGTCCGCTGCTGGCCCCGATGGCCGAAGGCGCGGCGGTGAGCACCTATGGCGAAGACCTGCCGCAACACATCCGCGACAAGATCAAAGCCCATGCCGCCGCCTGCGACAACATCGCCGTATTCTTCGGCGAAGACATCTTCATCGCCTTCGGCGCCGTGCTGTTGATGGATGCCTTCCTCAAGGAAAACGGCATCAGCAACATCGAACCGCTGCACATCGGCCTGTGGGCCATCCCCACTGCGCTGTCGGCACTGGTGATCCACATGTTCCGTCTGACCCGCCTGGACGCGTCCATCCGCCGCGACGTCGATGCGTGGAAAACCACCCAATCCGCTGCCGCCAAGGTGTCCGCATGAATACGCTCATTTCCATCAACCGCATCTACTACCTCATCGGCATCATCGTCATGATGCTCACCGTGATGACCCTGCGCGACAAGGGCAACCCCAAGCGCCTCACCACGGCCCTGTTCTGGTTCCTCTTCGGTGCCGTGTTCCTGTTCGGCGACCTGCTGGTGGAGCAGCTCGGTAAGTCCATGGCCCACCGCATCATCGGCGGCACCGTCATCATCATTTCCCTGATCGCCGGCACCGGGATGCTCTCCATGGGCAGCTATGCCACCTCCACTCAGGACGAGCGCGTGGCTTCCTCCAAACGCCTGGGCAATTGGCTGTTCTTCCCGGCGGTGCTGATCCCGGTCATCACGGTGGCCTGTACCGTGCTGCTCAAGGGCGTCTCGGTGGGCGGCATGATGCTGCTGGACCAGAAGCAACTGACGCTGGCAGCCCTGTGCGTAGCCTGTGTGTGTGCGCTCATCGCCGGCTGCGTGCTGACCCGTGGTACGCCCTTGCAGGCAGTGCGCCAGTCGCGTCGCCTGGTGGACTCGATCGGCTGGGCGGCAATCCTGCCGCTGATGCTGGCCATGCTGGGCGGCGTGTTCGTGGCCGCCAAGACCGGCAACTCGGTGCAACACGTGGTGAGCCTGTTCGTCAATCCGGACAACCGTTTCCTGGTGGTGGTGATCTATTGCGTGGGCATGGCGCTCTTTACCATGGTGATGGGCAACGCCTTTGCCGCCTTCCCGGTGATGAGTGCGGGCATCGCCCTGCCCTTCCTGATCCTGGGCCATCACGCCGATCCGGCGCCGCTGGTGTCCATCGGCATGTACTCCGGCTATTGCGGCACGCTGATGACGCCGATGGCGGCCAACTACAACATCGTGCCGGCCGCGCTGCTGGAACTGAAGAACAAGTACCAGGTCATCAAGGTGCAGATTCCTACCGCCTTGACGCTGCTGGCGGTCAACGTATTGCTGATGTACTTCCTCGCCTTCCGCTGATCGTTGCACCACATCGCGCCACCCCGGACGTGGCACGCGCCGCCATGCTGCTGACCACGTCCGCCTTACCTCATTTCAAGGAGTCTCCATGCAACTGACCATCGAACGGGCCGAAGCCTTTGCCCGCATGCCGCTGACCTACCTGCGCCAGGAATATCCCAACCACATCATGCACCTGCTCAACGGCCCCGAGGATGTGCTCTCGCCGCGCGCTATGCATCCGGTGTTCTATGGTTGCTATGACTGGCATTCGGCGGTGCATGGATATTGGCTGCTGCTGCGTTGCCTGCGCCTGTATCCCGGGCTCCCCGCTGCCGATGAGATCACTGCCCTCTTCGATGAGCATTTCACGCCCGAGCTGATGGAGCGCGAGACCGATTATTTCCGCGCTCCCAATCGCGCTCCTTTCGAACGTCCTTACGGCTTCGCCTGGTTGTTGGCCCTGGACCAGGAATTGCTGGTATCGGCCCATCCGCAAGCGCGCCAATGGCACACTGCGATGCAGCCGCTGACCACCGAAATCCGCCGTCGTCTGCTGGACTACCTGTCCAAGCTCAGCTATCCGATCCGCGTCGGCGCACACTTCAACACCGCGTTTTCCCTGGCGCTGTCGCTGGACTATGCACACCACGTCCAAGACAGCGAACTGGAAAGCGTGATCATCGACTGGTCGCAGCGCCACTATGGCGCCGACACTGACTATCCGGTCCAGTACGAACCGGGTGGCGACGAATTCATCTCCGGCGCATTGACCGAAGCGCTACTGATGAGCAAGGTGATGAATGCCGAGGCGTTCCCGGCCTGGTTCGATCAATACCTGCCGCGCGTGGCCGAGGTCGCGCAACTGATGCAACCAGCCCACGTCTCGGACCCGACCGATCCCAAGGTAGCCCACCTGGATGGCTTGAACCTGTCGCGCGCCTGGTGCATGAAGCAAGTGCTCAGACATCTGTCCACCCAGCATCCGGCACGCGCCGCCCTGGAGGCATCGGCCCAGCGCCACATTGCCGCCTCCCTCGACCAGGTGGTCGGCAGCCACTACAGCGGCGGCCATTGGCTGGCCACGTTCGCCGTGCTTGCACTGGAAGACTGAACACCACAACAGGCACTCCGAGAAGGACAAAGCCCTCGCCTGCGACAACGCAAGCGAGGGCTTTCTGCCAGAGGGCACAAGCAAGAACTACTGCGCCACTTCCTTGTTCGCTGGCACCTGTTCCAGCGACGTCGGCATGGTCGTCGAGATCACCCGCGCACTGCGCTTGAAGGTGAAGTAAGCCCAAGCCCAGTCGGCCATCACCATGATGCGGTTACGGAATCCGATCAGGAAATACACGTGCACGAACAGCCAGAACAGCCACGCCGGGTAGCCCGAGAACTTGAGCTTGCCCACCATGGCGATGGCGGCACGGCGCCCGATGGTAGCCAGCGATCCGTAATCCTTGTAGACGAAGGCTTCTGCTGCCTGGCCTGCAATGTGATGCTTGATGTTGCGCGCCGCCACTCGGCCCATCTGCTTGGCGGCAGGTGACACGCCCGGTACCGGCTTGCCTTCCGATTGTGCGGCCGCCAGGTCGCCGATCACGAACACTTCCTCGTGGTCACCAATACAGAGCGTCGGCGTGACCGGTACACGACCAGCACGGTCTACCGGTACACCCAGCTTCTTGCCCAACGGCGAAGCCGCTACACCTGCCGACCAGATCACGGTGCGCGTAGCCAGGCTCTGCTCGCCATCGAAATTGGCATAGCGCACGCAGGTTTCGTCGATGTGCACCACGCGGCAGCCGGTGCGCACGTCCACGCCGAGCTTGTGCAATTGTTCGCGCGCCTTCTCGGACAGATCCTCGGGATAAGCACCCAGCACGCGCTCCGAACCTTCCACCAGCACCACCCGCGCCGAATGCGGATCGATGTTGCGGAACTCGCCCGACAAGGTATGCCGCGCAATTTCCACCAGCGTGCCGGCCATCTCCACGCCGGTGGCGCCGCCGCCGATGACGGTGAAGGTCAGCCATTCTTGGCGGCGCCGTGCATCGGTCTCGCGCTCGGCGTGCTCGAAGGCCATCAGGATGCGTTTGCGGATCTCGAAGGCGTCTTCCAGGGTCTTCAGGCCAGGGGCCAGCTCGCTCCACTCATCACGACCGAAATAGCTGTGGGTGGAACCCGCGGCCACGATCAGATAGTCATAACCGAGCACGCTGCCGTCTTCGAGGGTGACGGATTTGCCGGCGGTATCGATTTCGGTGACGGCGGCCATCAGGGTGGTGAGATTACGCTGCTGCGCCAGGATGGCGCGAATCGGCGCACTGATGGCCGGGGCCGACAGCCCGGCCGTGGCCACCTGGTAGAGCAGCGGCTGGAACAGGTGGTGGTTGCTGCGATCGATCATGGTGATGCGCACCTCGGCATTGGCCAGTTCGCGCGCCGCAGCCAGACCGCCGAATCCACAACCGATGATGATGACGTGGGGCATTGCCTTCCTTTCAAAAGTAATCTGTTGTTCTGTCCGTGCAAACCGGCAGCCCTGAGGTGACCCGATTGCATAGCTGTCCCCTACTCTCTATTCGGATATGCCTGCATGGCAGTAACGCGCCTCCCCTGATGAGCGCGGCACGCCGGAAGCTTGATGTCCCTCAATGCAGACCGACAGAATCGCATACTTTTGGTTCGAAATCACTTGGGCAGATTGTCCGGTCTGAGCAGCTTCGTGAGCCGTTGCGTGCGCCCCAAAGAAAAATCCCCCGGCCTTGCGGCACGGGGGATTTCCTGCTTGCCTGTTCAGGCAGAAGGGATTACTGCGCTTCTTGCGGAGCAGCAGCGTCGCCTTCTTCAGCCTGGGCCGCCTTCATCGACAGCTTCAGACGACCGCGGTCATCGGTTTCCAGAACCTTGACGCGCACTTGCTGGCCTTCCTTGAGGTAGTCAGCCACGGCATTGACGCGCTCGTTGGCGATCTGGCTGATGTGCAGCAGACCATCCTTGCCCGGCAAGACCTGGACGATGGCGCCGAAGTCCAGCAGCTTCAGGACGGTGCCTTCGTAGATCTTGCCCACTTCCACGGAAGCGGTCAGCTCTTCGATGCGGCGCTTGGCTTCCTGGCCAGCCGAGGCATCCACGGAGGCGATGGTGACCACGCCTTCGTCGCTGATGTCGATCTGGGTGCCGGTCTCTTCGGTCAGCGCGCGGATCACGGCGCCGCCCTTGCCGATCACGTCACGGATCTTTTCCGGGTTGATCTTGATGGTGATCAGGCGCGGGGCGAAGTCGGACAGCTCGGCACGACCGGCCGGCACGGCTTCCTGCATCTTGCCCAGGATGTGGTGACGACCTTCCTTGGCCTGCTCCAGCGCGACCTGCATGATTTCCTTGGTGATGCCCTGGATCTTGATGTCCATCTGCAGGGCGGTAATGCCGTTGGCAGTACCGGCCACCTTGAAGTCCATGTCGCCCAGGTGATCTTCGTCGCCCAGGATGTCGGTCAGCACGGCAAACTTGTTGCCTTCCTTGATCAGGCCCATGGCGATACCAGCCACGTGCGACTTCATCGGCACGCCGGCGTCCATCAGTGCCAGGCAGCCGCCGCACACCGAGGCCATCGAGGAGGAACCGTTGGACTCGGTGATTTCCGAGACCAGGCGCACCGAGTAGCTGAACTCGTCAGCAGCCGGCAGCGCGGCGATCAGCGCGCGCTTGGCCAGGCGGCCGTGGCCGATTTCGCGGCGCTTGGGGGTGCCCACGCGACCGGTTTCGCCGGTGGCGAACGGAGGCATGTTGTAGTGGAGCATGAAGCGGTCGGAGTACTCGCCCAGCAGGCCATCGATCTTCTGTTCGTCACGGGCAGTACCCAGGGTCGCGATGACCAGGGCTTGCGTTTCGCCACGGGTGAACAGGGCCGAACCGTGGGTACGCGGCAGCACGCCGGTACGGATCGAGATCGGACGCACGGTGCGGGTGTCGCGGCCGTCGATACGGGGTTCGCCTTCCAGGATCTGCGAACGCACGATCTTGGCTTCCAGGTCGAACAGGATGGAACCGACTTCGGCAGCGTCAGCGGCCACGCCGTTGTTGGCAGCGGCTTCAGCGACCAGGGCTTCGTTGACCTGGGCCGAGACAGCCTTCAGCTTTTCGGTGCGGGCTTGCTTGTCCTTGGTCTGGTAGGCTTCGCGCAGCGGGCCTTCGGCCAGTTGCGCCACGCGGGCGATCAGGGCTTCGTTCTTGGCCGGGGCGGTCCACTGGACTTCCGGCTTGCCGCCGTCACGCACCAGGGCGTGGATGGCGTCGATGACGGCCTTGGATTGCTCGTGACCGAACACCACGGCGCCCAGCATGACGTCTTCGGACAATTGGTCGGCTTCGGATTCCACCATCAGCACGGCGGTTTCGGTACCGGCCACCACCAGGTCCAGTTGCGAAGACTTCAGTTGCGAGGTGGTCGGGTTCAGCACGTACTGACCATCGATGTAACCCACGCGGGCTGCGCCCACCGGGCCATTGAAGGGGATGCCGGCCAGCGACAGGGCAGCCGAGGCGCCGATCATGGCGGGGATGTCTGGATCGATCTCAGGGTTCACCGACAGCACATGGATGATCACCTGCACTTCGTTCAAGTAGCCTTCCGGGAACAGCGGGCGGATCGGACGATCGATCAGGCGCGAGGTCAGGGTTTCCTTTTCGGAAGGCTTGCCTTCACGCTTGAAGAAACCACCGGGGATACGACCGGCTGCATAGGTCTTTTCGATGTAGTCGACGGTCAGGGGGAAGAAGTCCTGACCAGGCTTGGCTTCCTTGCGGGCCACCACGGTAGCCAGGATGACGGTGTCTTCCACCGACACCACCACGGCGCCAGAAGCCTGGCGAGCGATTTCGCCGGTTTCCAGGGTCACTTGATGCTGACCGTACTGGAAGGTCTTGCTTACTTTATTGAACACGGTATTTCCTTTCTTTTATGGAGCCGGCCCCGACTGTGTCCGCGGTGCACGGCTTCCTTTTGCCGACAGATTTTCAGGCGCTGTCGTTCACCTCACCACAGTGGCCGGCGAAACCGGTCACTCACGACGAACGCGGCAATGCAAGCCGCCGCGATGAAACAAGGATGTATTCTTGTGCGCTTGCCCGCCAGGCTTACACCTGAGCTTGCGGAATCGCAAAAAACAAAATGCCCGCGTCAACGAGTGACGCAGGCATTTCGTGGTGGTCCGGGGTGATGACCCCGAGGCCAAGACGCGGAGTCAAATTACTTACGCAGACCGAGTTTTTCGATCAGGGCGCGGTAACGATCAGCGTCCTTGTTCTTCAGGTAGGACAGCAGGCTCTTGCGACGGTTGACCATCTTGATCAGGCCACGACGGGAGTGGTGATCCTTGACGTGGGCCTTGAAGTGGCCGTTCAGGTCGTTGATGCGTGCGGTCAGCAGCGCCACTTGGACTTCCGGAGAACCGGTGTCGTTCGTGCCGCGGGCGTTTTCGGAGATAATGGCAGCCTTGGCTGCTTTTTCGATGGACATTGCTTTTACCTTTCACAAGCGGTGTGCGGAGCATCGGAAAATGTCCTGCCCTGCATACCGTGAACAAAAAAATGAGAATCCGGCCAAAACGACCGGACGCGAAATTATATAGTAAAAAACCATTCCTACCAACATTGACAGACACCCGCGTCGCGCTGGCGCAGCAGTCCGCCTTGCCATGCAGGAATGACAACCAGACCAGGAGTCCCCATGCAACACCCCGCTTCCCTCTTCCAGCGCATCCGCCCGCGCCTGGCAGCCGCTCTGCTGGCCGCCGCCAGCCTGGCCGGCTGCGCCTCGCTGCTGCAACCACCGGTGCAACCGGGTGAACCGGAAGACCAGGTGGTCGCCCGCCTGGGACCACCTACCAATGTGTATCCCGATGGCAACGTGCGTGTCTTCGAATACGCCGCCGGCGCCTTCGGCCAGTACCAGTACCTGGCCCGCATCGGCCCCGACCATCGCCTCATTTCCTATGCGCAAGTCTGGACCATCGAGAATTTCCGCGCGATCCGTCCCAAGCAGGACACCAAGCTCGACGTGCTGCGCCGGGTCGGTCGCCCCACCGAAGTGACGCGCTATGCCCGCATCCCCTTCGAGGCCTGGAACTATGGCTACAAGGAAAGCGGCGTGTGGAATTCGCAGATGACGGTCTACTTCAACGACCAGGGCATCGTGGAAAAGGTCGAGAACGGCCCCGACCCGCGCTTCGACGATTCGCGCTTCCGCTTCTAGGCGGCAGCCCATTCCTGCCAAAGAAAAAAGGCTGCCTGGATCACTCCGGGCAGCCTTTTCGTTTTGAGCTCTACGCTTTGATATCTGAGCTCTGACCTCAGACCACAGTCGCCAACGCCAGCGTAAACAGCAACGCCAGCACCGAGACCAGGGTTTCCATCACGGTCCAGGTCTTGAAGGTCTGCGGCACGGTCATGTTGAAGTATTCCTTGACCAGCCAGAAACCGCCGTCATTGACGTGCGACAGGATCAGCGAGCCTGCGCCGGTGGCCAGCACCATCAGTTCCGGGCGCACGCCACCGACGGTGGAGACGATGGGCGCTACGATGCCGCAGGCGGTGGTCATGGCCACGGTGGCCGAACCGGTCGCCACACGGATCAGCGCAGCCACGAACCAACCCAGCAGCAGCGGCGACAGATGGGCATCGGTGGCGATGCCGACGATGGCCTTGGAGACGCCACCATCCATCAGGATGCGCCCGAAGCCGGCGCCGGCACCCACCACCAGAGTGATACTGGCAATCGGCGCCAGGCATTCGTTGGTGAATTTCAGGATCTGGTCGGCCCCGAAACCACGAGCCCGACCAAAGGTCCAGAAGCTCACCAGGGTAGCGATCAAGAGCGCGATCACCGAATTGCCGATCAGGCGCAGGAAATCGTTGGCAAAGGTCTTGGGCGCGAAGAACAGGTCGGCCCAGCTACCGATGAGCATCAACGCCACCGGCAACAGGATGGTGAAGAGCGTGACGCCGAAGCCTGGCAGTTGACGCTCCTTCTTGCTCTCATCGACGAACTGCGAGACCAGCGGATTATCGGGATTGGGGATCACCACCTTGGAGATCAGCTTGCCGAAGATGGGGCCGGCGATGATGGCAGTAGGAATACCCACGATCAGCGCATAGAGGATGGTGCGACCGATGTCGGCGCTATAGGCGGTCACCGCCAGCAGCGCCGCCGGGTGCGGCGGGATCAGGCCGTGCACCACCGACAGGCCGGCCACCATGGGAATACCCACCAGCACCATATTGGTCCCGGTACGCTTGGCGACGTTGAAAGCAATCGGCACCAGCAGCACGAAACCGACTTCGAAGAACACCGGCAGACCGACGATGAAGGCCACCGTCATCATGGCCCAGTGCACGTTCTTTTCACCGAAGGCCTGGATCATCGTATTGGCGATGCGCTCGGCACCGCCCGACTCGGCCATCATCTTGCCCAGCATAGTACCCAAGCCCACCACCAGCGCGATGTGGCCCAAGGCCCCACCCACACCAGTCTCGAAGGCCTTGACGATGCCACCCATGGGCATCCCCACGGCCAGGCCCAGCACCAGCGAGACCACGATCAGGACGATGAATGGATTCATCTTGAATTTGGCGATCAGCACGATCAGTGCGATCACCGCTACCAGCGCATAGACCAGTAGCGCACTGCCTTGTACAGCCTCCATCTGTTGCTCCTCTTCAGAAGGTAAAAAGACACCCGCCGGCGATACCGCACCCCTGCCGGCATACATGAACCACAAGACTCATAAATCCTTTAAATCTTTTAAATCATTTATACTTTTTATTAATCTACCCGCACAAACTCAACGCTTGAAGGCCACGCAATCGACCTCAACCTTGCAGTCGACCACCATGCTGGAGACCACACAGGCACGGGCTGGCGGATTGGCGCCGAAGTATTCCTTGAAGACCTTGTTGAAGGATGGGAAATCGCGCGCATCATCCAGCCACACGCCACAGCGCACCACGTGCTCGGGGCCGTAACCGGCTTCCTTCAGAATGGCCAGCACGTTCTGGATGGCCTTGTGCGACTGGGCCACGATACCGCCATCGATCACTTCGCCGTTTTCCATCGGTACCTGACCCGACACGTACAACCAGCCATCGGCCGCCACGGCGCGCGCAAACGGCAAATGCTGCCCACCGGTACCGCTGCCACCTTCCACACCAAATCGTTGAATGCTCATTGCGAACTCCTCTATCTCTGTTGAAACGAAAATTCCAGGAAAATCAGACTGACGTTTTCTGCACCATGCGCGCCAGGAAGCGCCCTGCGCGCGCGCTGGTGGCTTGCTTGTCCTGGCCGCGATAGGCCAGTTGTCCATTGACCCACACTGCCTCGATGCCATGCGCCGGCTGCATGGGATCGGTGAAGCTGGCGGCGTCGCGGATGGTGTCGGCATCGAACAGCACCAGGTCGGCGTGATAACCCTCGCGCACGAAACCACGCAGCTCCAGGCCGAAGCGCTGGGCCGACAGGCCGGTCATCTTGTGCACGGCGGTGGCCAGCGAAAACAGTTTCTGCTCGCGGCTGTAGTAGCCCAGCACCCGCGGGAAGGCACCCCACAGACGCGGGTGCGGCAAGGGATCATTGGGCAGGCCATCGGAACCCACCACCGTGGCCGGGTGCGACAGGATGCGATTGACATCGTCATCCGACATGCAGTGATAGACCGCCCCAGCCGGCATCAGCCGGGCGGCCGCGGTGTGCAGATCGACGCCCCAATCGGCGGCGATCTGCTGCAACATCTTGCCGCCCTGCTCCGGGTGCGGCTCGGACCAGGTGACCTGGATATCGTAGTCAGAGGTCACCTGCTTGAGGTCCAAGGTGGAGGAACTGGCGGTATAGGGATAGCAGTCGCAACCCACATGCTGATGGCGCGCAGCCGCTTCCAGCGCCTGCAGCACTTCGCTGCTGCGGCCCCAGTTTTCCACGCCGGCGCACTTGAGGTGCGAAATCACCACCGGCACACGGGCGTGCTTGCCAATGCGGAAGGCTTCTTCCATCGCCTCGAGGATATCGGCGAATTCGCTGCGCAAGTGGGTGGCATACAGGCCGCCGAACTCGGCCAGCGGTTCAGCCAGGGCCAGCACTTCGGCAGTGGGCGCGTTGATGGCATTGCCATAGGCCAGCCCCGTGGACAGCCCCAGCGCGCCATGTTCCAGCGCCTCGCGCAATTGCGCGCGCATGGCGACGATCTCGCTCTCGGTGGCAGCGCGATCCAGACGATCCATATGGTTGTTGCGCAGTGCCGTGTGACCCACCAGGGCCGCCACATTGATCGCCGGTTGCGCCGCATTGACCGCCTCGACATAGCTGGCAAAGCTGGGATAGTGGAAGGCCTCGGCCTTGCCCAGCAGGTTCATGGGATCGGGCGGCTCGCCCTTCAAGAGGACCGGCGCGGCGCTGATGCCGCAATTGCCCACCACCACCGTAGTCACGCCTTGCGAGAGCTTGGGGAACATCTCGGGCGTGCGGATGACGTTGGTATCGTCATGGGTGTGGACGTCGATGAAGCCAGGGGCGAGCACATGCCCGCGGGCGTCGATTTCCTGCGTTGCCTGCCATTGATCGAGCCGGCCGATGGCGACGATGCGACCCTCGCACACGGCCACATCGGCCGTGACGGGATCGGCACCGGAGCCGTCGATGACCAGGGCGTGGCGGATCAGGGTATCGCAGCGGCGCTGGCCCTCTGGGGTATGAGTGGTGGATATCATGTCAATCTCCCAGCGGCTGGTGCAGGTCACCGCCGCCGCGGTGGGTGTCGAGTACGTACTTGAGGCGGCGCAGGCGTTCCTGGCTGCTTTGCTTGTGTAGCAGGGCCAGTTCCAGCACCAGCATGTCCAGCGTGGCCATCATGGCGTAACGCGATGAGGACGGTTTGAAGATCAGGTCGGTTTCCAAGGCCTTGATGGGCAGCAGCACATCGGCCATCTTCGCCAGCGGCGAACCCAGTGCCGTGATGGCGATGAGCTTGACGCCGTATTCGCGCGCCACCTCGCAACTGGCCAACAGTTCCGGCACGCTGCCGGTGGTGGAGAAGACCAGCAGCACATCGTCCCGGTCGAGCGTGGCCGCCACCATCTTCTGCAGCAGCGCATCGTGATAGGTCGCCACCGGACGTCCCAGGCGCACCAGGCGATAGCGCGCCTCATCAGAGATCATGGTGGAGCCGCCGCCCATGCCGAAGCAATAGATCATGCGCGCGCCCAGCAGCAGGTGCGCGGCCTGCATGAGCATCTCCGGGTTGAGCATGGCGCGGTTCAATTCCAGCACGGCATGGATATCGCGATAGACCACGTCGGCCAGCTCGGGCGGCTGTTCCGAGGGCAGGGTCTTGGCTCCATCGAAAAAGCGCTGCCCCACCGCCACCGCCTGCGCCAGCAGGAACTTGAATTCGCGCACGTCGCGGCAACCCATGGCCTTGGCAAAGCGCGTCACGCTGGCCACCGACACGCCGGCCTTGGCGGCCAGCTCACCGATACTGGCGCTGGCGGCGGCTGACAGGTCACCCAGGATGGCTTGGGCCACCTTTTGTTCAGCAAAGCGCAAGGTGCTGCTGCGCTCGGTGATGCGGGAAATGATGTCCAATGTCTGGGCCATGGGAGAGATGATCGATCGCGGAATAAAAATGCATATGCTTCGCGCAAGCAAGCCACTGAAAAGGCTCGCGGAAACAATTTATGTTATTTACTAACACGACGCAAACATAGTAAATTCAAGGCTATTATTACGTCAATCCTAATTTCACAGGAACTTAAGCGATGAATGATACAAACTACCAAGTTCATTTCCAGGCTGGCATGATCGACCCACTCAACAAGGGGCTGGGGCCACTGGAACAGCCGCTGGCACCGCAGCAGGCCGGCCGGGTGCGCTGGAACCTGCTCAACGAAGACGTAAGCTTGCCGGCGGCGGTGTTGTATGAGGAAAAAATCGCCCACAACCTGAAGTGGATGCAGGACTTCGTCGGCCAATATCAGGTCAAGCTGGCCCCGCATGGCAAGACCACCATGGCGCCCAAGCTCTTTGCACGCCAGCTCGACACCGGTGCCTGGGGCATTACGCTAGCCACCGCCCACCAGACCTTGGCGGCCTATCACCACGGCGTGCGCCGGGTGATCATGGCCAATCAACTGGTGGGCAAGCGCAACATGGCCATCATTTCCGAGCTGCTGGCCGATCCCGAATTCGAATTCTTCTGCCTGGTTGACTCGGCCGAACTGGCCGAGCAGCTCGGCGCTTTCTTCGCCGAGCGCAAGCAGACCTTGAACGTGCTGCTGGAACTGGGCCCGGCCGGTGGCCGCACCGGCGTGCGCGATGCTGCGCAGCAGACGGCGGTGCTGGACGCCATCGCGCGCTGGGACAGCTTGGCCCTGGCCGGAGTGGAAGTGTATGAAGGCGTGCTCAAGGAAGAGGTGGATATCCGCCGCTTCCTGCAACGTGCGGTGACCTGTCTCAAGGAGTTGGCCGCACAAGGCCAACTGGCGCACCGCCTGGCGCGTGGCCCGGCGGTGCTGACCGGTGCCGGTTCGGCCTGGTACGACGTGGTGGCCGAGGAGTTCGGCCAGGCCGAGATCGGCGCAGCGCTGGACGTGGTACTGCGCCCCGGCTGCTACCTGACCCATGACGCGGGCATCTATCGCGCCGCGCAGGCGCAGATCCAGGTGCGCAATCCGGTGGCGCACCAGATGCGCAGCCAATTGCAGCCGGCCCTGCAACTATGGGCCTACGTGCAATCGATTCCCGAAGCCGACAAGGCCATCATCGCCCTGGGCAAGCGCGACGCCGCCTTCGATGCCGGACTGCCGGCCCCGGTCACGCGCTTCCGACCGGGCCATGACACCCAGCCGCAGGCCACTCCGACGCATTGGGAAGTGACCGGCATGATGGACCAGCACGCCTACCTCAAGATTGCCGAGGGCGACGACATCCGGGTCGGCGACATGATCGCCTTCGACATTTCCCACCCTTGTCTGACCTTTGACAAGTGGCGTCACCTGGTGGTGGTGGACCAGCGCTTCGATGTGACCGACATCGTCCAGACCTTCTTCTGATGTTGATTTCTGATGCAACGATGGAGATCGAGCAAAACATGAGCAAGCCCATCCTCGCCTACGGCGAAGCCATGGTCGAATTCAACCAGCGCATCGATGCGCCGCGCCAGTACCTGCAAGGCTATGGCGGCGACACGTCCAACTTCGCCATCGCCGCCGCGCGCCAGGGCGCGGCCACCGCTTATCTGAGCGCGGTGGGTGATGACCACTTCGGCGCCGATCTACTGGATCTGTGGCGGCGGGAGCAGGTCGATGTGCAGCACGTGGCCATCCATGCAGGCGGCAGCACGGGCCTGTACTTCGTCACCCATGATCAAGCCGGGCACCACTTCCATTACCGCCGCACAGGCTCGGCCGCCAGCCGCTATGCCGCCAGCGACCTGCCCTTGCCGGCCATCGCTGGCGCCGGCGCGCTGCACCTGTCGGGCATCAGCCTGGCCATCAGCGAGACCGCCTGCGAGGCCGGGCTGACGGCCATGGCACATGCCCGCGCAGCTGGCGTAACCACCTCGCTGGATACCAATCTGCGCTTGCGCCTGTGGTCGCTGGAGCGCGCCCGCGAGAAGATGGAGCAAGCCTTGCGGCTGTGCGACATCTGCCTGCCGAGCTGGGACGACGTGGCCACGTTGACCGGACTGGAAGATAGAGACGCCATCGTCGACCGCCTGCTGGCCTATGGCGTGAAACTGGTGGCCTTCAAGCTGGGCCATGAAGGATGTTACGTGGCCACCCCTGAGGTGCGCCGGATGGTGGCGCCCTACCCGGTGCAGGCACTCGATGCAACAGGCGCAGGCGACTGCTTCGGCGGCGCTTTCATGGCTGAGCTGATGGCCGGACGTGATCCGTTCGAGGCGGCGCGCTACGCCAATGTGGCGGCGGCGCTGTCGACCACCGCTTACGGCGCAGTGGACCCCATCCCCCGCCGCGCCCAGGTGCAGGCTGCGCTGCAGGCGGCCGCTGAAGCTGTCTGAGGCCACCTGGCTGGTCGCCGGCCTAGCGCCGGCGCGCCACGAACAACATGCCCGCCACTGGCTGACGCACTTCTTCGCGCAAGACCTGGTCGCTGTCATGTAGCACGTCCATGCCATTGGCCTGCAACACGGCGCGCACGTAATGGCGACCATGCCGGTAGCGCCCGCTGGCGTGCAGGCAATGGCCGGACTGTGGCTGGCCGGCATCCTGTGCGGTCAGCGCCTCCACCGTAAAGACGAAGTACCCCCCGCTGTGCAAGGCCGTGGCAACCCCGGCCAGCACCGGCGCCAAGTCGCCGAAATAGATCATGGTATCGGCAGCCGTCACCAGGTCGCAGGACTGCGGATGGCGCGCCAGGTAGTCGCCGATCTCGGCCTTTTCCAGCTGATCGTAATAGCCGGTGGCAGCAGCCTTTTCCAGCATCTTGCCAGCCAGATCGACCCCCACCAGATGATGCACATACGGCGCCAGTTGCTCCCCGCACAGCCCGGTGCCGCAGCCGATGTCTAGGCCGGCGAACTGACGCGCCGGCTGCACTACCTGGGCCAGGCCCTGGCCGATCAGGCTGGGGCCGCGATAACCGAGGCTATGCAGCAGGTTGCTTTCGAAGGTCTCGGCATAACGGTCGAAGTGCGCTTCGATGTAGCGATCCGAGGCGCGCGATGGCACATCATCCTGCGAGCAGGCGGCCAGCATGTGGATCGCAATGGGATTGTCCGGCTCTTGCTCGTGCCAGGCGCGATAGGCTTGCGCGGCTTCCTGCAGGCGGCCCAGGAAGTAGAAGGAAATGCCCACCATCTCCCAGGATTTGCCTTCCATCGGCGGCAGCACATAAGCGCGGCATTGGTAGTGCGAAGCTTGCATCTTGTCGCCGGCAGCCTCGTAGAGACTGCCCAGGTGCAGCAAGGACGGCTGGAATTCGGGTGCAATCGCGATGGCGCGCTGGAAGGCCTGGATGGCATCCTCCTGGCGCCCTAGCTGCATGTAGGCCGCCCCCTGGTTGTTCCAGACGGTGTGATCTTCCGGTGTGATGGCCAGTGCATCGGCATAGGCCTGGGCGGCCGACTCCAATTCGCCGACCGCAAAGAGCACGTTGCCCAGATCGTTGTGCCAGGCGGCATTGTCGGGCTCCAGAGCGCTGGAGAGTTCCAGTTTTTCCAACGCCTCGGCATGACGGCCGCACTGGTGCAACCAGATGCCATAGAAATGCAGCGCCACCGCGTCGATAGGGTTTTCTTCCAGCACCGCCTCATAGACGGTGCGGGCCTCTTCCAAGCGCCCGGCCATATGAGCGTCGATGGCTGCGCGCAAGCGTAGCGCGTGTGTCTCGTTGATGTCCTGCTGCTCAGGCATGGCCCGGTCTCCCTGGAAAGCACATGAAGACGGCGGATCGGAAGTCCGCCGTTCTTTACATATTCTTTACAAGTCTGCAGCAGCTTGGCATTTCGGGCAATACCTGTTTCTCCGTAATCATGCTAAAGAGCTTCGCACTCCTGACCGCTACAGCCCAGCCAAGCTATGGCCGATACTGCCCAGCCGGCGCAGCGCCTGGTCCAGTTCACGGGTAAAGGGATGGCCGCAGCAGATGCGCAGGAAATGACCATAGCGATTGGAGTTGGAGAAGATGGCTCCAGGCGACACGCCCACCCCCTCGGACAGCGCGCGTTCGAACAATTGCTGCGAGCACACCTGCGAGGGCAGCTCCACCCATAGCCCGACGCCGCCATTGGGCAGGTTCAGCCGCGTACCCTCGGGGAAATACGCCGCGATCGACTCGGCCATGCGCTCGCGCTGCTCCTTGAGCAACTGGCGCAGGCGTCGCAGGTGGCGGTCGTAGCCGGGGCTGGCGATGAAATCGGCGGCGGTGACCTGGGTCCATTCCTCGTTGGCGCGGGTATGGGTGAACTTGAGCATCTTGACCCGCTCATGCCAGCGTCCACCATTCATCCAGCCCAGCCGCATCCCCGGCGCCAGCACCTTGTTGAGCGAAGCGCAGTAGATGACGTTGCCGCTGCGGTCGCGACTCTTGAGGCTAGAGGGGGCGACGCTGCCATCGGCCAGCTCGGTGTAGGCATCGTCTTCGATCAGCGGCAGGCGCAATTCTTCACACAGGCGCACCAGCTTGTCCTTGTGTTCATCGGGCATGATGCAGCCCAGCGGATTCTGCAGGTTGGGCACCACCACCACGCCCTTGATGTTGCCGTAGGTACGCACGGCCAGTTCCAGCGCTTCCACCGAGATGCCGGTATGCGGACTGGTCGGGATTTCCAGCGCCTTCATGCCCAGGTTTTCCAGCGCCTGCAGCAGACCGAAATAGGTAGGCGACTCCACCGCGATGGTGTCGCCGGGCCCGGCCACCGCGCGCAGGGCCAGGTTGAGCGCCTCGATGCAGCCGTGGGTGACCACCACTTCTTCATGATCGATGCGCATCCCGTGATGCAGCGCGCGGCGCGCCACCGCCTGGCGGAAGGTGGCATTGCCGTTGTGCGGCATGGCGCTGGTGAGCAGCTCGGGCCGCTCGCGCAGAGCGCGCATGGCGGCTTGCTTCAGGGTTTCCACCGCGTACAGTTCGGGCGCGCAGGTCATGCCGGACAGGTCGATGCGGGGCGCCCCGCTCTGGCGCAGGGCGATGTACTTGGAGACCTTTTCGTGGATGCCCGCGTATTGCTCGGGGTCGATGGCCATCAGGCTCTTGGGCTCCTGCACCGGGCGAATCACCGACCGACGCGGCTGGCGCACGAAATAGCCGGAACGCGGACGGGCCTCCAGCCAGTTGCCCTCTTCCATATGGCGCAGCGTTTGCAGGGCGGTCGAGAGGCTGACCTGGTGCTGGCGCATCAGATCGCGCACCGACGGCATCCGGTCGCCGGCCACCAGGGTGCCGGACTGGATGGCCCCCTGGTAATGCTCGGCCAGGCGCCGGTACAACGGCTGGCGACCACTCTCGGCGGCAGGGGGCGGGGAGGCAGCGCCAGCCGGCACTGGTGTGGCGGCAGGCTGATGGGCGGGGAGGAGCAGGCTGGTATCCATAACAGTCATCATGTTCTTCAGGTCGAGACCAGAACAGATACAGAGTAGGCGAAAAGCAGGGAGAACAGAGTAAAAAACTTCATCCTGTTACGCAGCAGAGTGAATTTTCCTGTGTCTGTTGCCCTTGGGGCGGGCTCCCTAGACTGGCAGTGTGACAAGCCCATCCCACCACGGAGAATCCACATGCATCTCGCGCTTACCGAACCGACCACCACCCAAACCCTCACCCTGCGGCCCGGCCAGCATCTGCAAGTCTGGCTGGCTGCGGGCAGCCAACTGATCTGCCAGGCGCCGCTGGTGCGCGTGACCGAATCGGCGCGCTGGCAACAGGATCAGTTGGTGAGTCGCCAGAGCCGACTCAGCGATGGCGAATGCCTGGTACTGCCGCATGATGGCTGGGTCGGCGTCCTCGCCCCGCAGGGAGGCCAGCTGTTGTGTCTGCAGCCGCTGCCACGGCCCTGGCATACGCCACTATCGAAGCTGCTGGCACGACTGGTGCGCCCCCGCAAGACCTGGCCCCTGGGCCAGAGTCGCTGAAGCCTGCCTGACGGAAAGCTTGATGAAAGTTAAGTATCCGTCAACTCATTCGCAGTTTTCACGAGATTTCAGCAATAAACTTGCATGAAAAGGGGTTAACCAGCAGTGAACTCATGCTGTAGTTTCCGTAAAACTATTACACTTCATCATCAGCAAAAGATGAAGTGTTATGCAGAACGAACCTCCCCTCGCCAGCACCAACACGGCCGCCATCCCGGCGCTGTCCGAAAAAGAAACCTTCGACCTGACGCCCATTTCCCTGTGGAAAGAAGACTACAGTGGTCTCAAGCGTCTGTTCGATCAGTGGCGCGCCGCAGGCATCACCGACCTGCGCAGCTACCTGCGCCAGGATCCCAGCCGCGCCCAGGCCTGCGCGATGCAGATCCGCGTGGTCGACGTCAACCGCCGCACGCTGGAATGGTATGAAGCGCGCGACCTGGCGCATCTGGTGGCGAACCTGGACAAGGTGTTTCGCGATGACATGATCGACACTTTCATCGATGAAATGGTGCAGCTGTGGGAAGGCCGCAGCAACTTTTCCAGCTACACGGTCAACTACACCTTGGGTGGAAAGCGCCTGGACATCCAGCTTTCCGGGCGCATCATGCCGGGCAGCGAAGAGAGCTGGGACTACGTGCTGCTGGCCATCGAAAACGTTACCGAGCGCGAGACCGCCCGCAAGAAACTCTCGCGCAGCGAAAACTATGCACGCGGCCTGTTCGAGTATTCGCCCATCTCCTTGTGGGTGGAGGATTTCAGTGCGGTCAAACGGCTCTTCAATGACCTGCACCGCATCGGCATCACCGACTTTCGTACCTTCACCGACGTGCATCCCGAATTCGTGGAGCGTTGTATGCAGGAGATCCGCGTCATCGACGTGAACCTGCAGACGCTGTCGATGTTCGGTGCCCCCGACAAGGCCACCCTGCTCTCACGGCTGTCTGACGTATTCCGCGACGACATGCGACCGCATTTCAACGAGCAGTTGATCGAACTATGGAACGGCAACCTGCTACACCATCGGGAGGTGGTGAATTATTCGCTCAGCGGCGAAGCCCTGCACGTCCACCTGCAGTTCTCGGTCTTCCCCGGACACGAGGACAACTGGGACCTGGTGCTGGTGGCGCTGACCGACATCACCGCCCGCAAGAAGGCCGAGGCCTACCTGGAATTCTTGGGCAAGCACGATGAACTGACCAAGCTGCACAACCGCGCCTACATGGTGGAGGAACTGAACCGCCTGGAGCGCAAGGGGCCGTTCCCGGTCAGCGTGATCGTGGCCGACCTGAACGGCTTGAAGGAAATCAACGACGAACTGGGCCACGCCGCCGGCGACGGCTTGCTGCGCCGGGTGGGCGAGGTGCTGGCCAAGGCGGTCGAACGTCCCGGCAGCGTGGCGCGCACCGGGGGTGACGAGTTCGCCATCCTGTTGCCGGCCACCGATGAACGTGGCTGCCAGGTCTTGATGGAACAGATCGAGAAACTGGTGGAAGTGAACAATCAGTACTACTCGGGAATGCCCTTGAGCCTGTCCATGGGCGCTGCCACCGCGGCTCCGGGTGAGCGCCTGGAACAGGTGGTACAGCGTGCCGATAGCCTTATGTATGAAGCCAAGCACCACTATTACGCCACCGCGCCGGGCCAGGATCGACGCCACCTGATCGACTGAGCACACAAACAAACGGAGCACTGATGGTCCCGTGTTGTGCTTCAGAAAAAGGGGGAAACAAGCCTGTTCAGGCCATGGTCGAGATCAGGCCACCCACCACGTTCTGGTTGACGATGTCCTGGACGATGGAACCGGTCAGGTCGGGATTGGACTTGAGCATCAAGGACAGTGGCGAGCTCAACGATTGGCCGCTGAAGATGCCGGAGCCGTCATAGATACCGGAGTTGGGAGAAGACGAGGAAATACTGCCCAGCACACCCTGGTAATAGGATTGCGTCGCCTCGGTCTGGGTGCTGTCAGGGGTGGTCACGGGCGTGCCGGCATTGACAAAGCTATTGAACAGGCCGGCGGCATTGTAGGTCAGCCCGGCATTGCTGGCCGCGCCGCCACCCAGAGTGACGATCACCGAAGCGTCGGTGGACAGCGCGACCGCCTGGGCCAGGGCCTCAGGATTGTCGGTCGGCTTGACCGGGTTGCTCGGGACGATGCCGGCAGGCAGGCCGTAGGGGTCCGAACTACCGATGGATGTCAATGAAGTATCGATGGCCATGTTCATGCCGCCAATGCGGGATATGCAGGAAAAAGCTGCTACCTACCGATTCTAGGCAACTCTAGGGCCATCGGCAAGGCAGAACATTGCAACACGCCCCACTGTTTCCTTCAGTTACACTTTTCGATATCTGAATAAAAACACCCGGCCTGAGCCGGGTGTATCTTGACATCCATTTCTTGCACTGCGAGAAGATCCGCTCAATGTGGCGCATCGCCATGTTCATCCTCGGTCTGCACGATGCTGACCGGCTTGCCCTTGATGCGACGCCAGATGTAGACGGCATAGCCGGACAGGCCATACAGCACGAACAGCCCGAACAAGACCTTGGACGGATCGCTGGAGATCAGCACCAGCGCCACCACCACCAGCAGTGCCGCAATGAAGGGCACCGGCTTGCGGAAATTGACATCCTTGAAGCTGTAGAACGGCACGTTGGTCACCATGGTGATGCCGGCGTACAGGGTGATCACCCAGCCGTACCAGCTCAGGTCGGTGCCGGCAAAGCGCAGGTCGTCCATCAGCCAGACGAAGCCGGCCACCAGGGCGGCCGCGGCCGGGCTGGGCAAGCCCTGGAAGTAGCGCTTGTCGATCACGGCGATGTTGGTGTTGAAGCGGGCCAGGCGCAGTGCGCCACCAGCACAATAGACGAAGGCCGCCAGCCAGCCCAGCTTGCCCATGCCGCGCAGCGACCACTCATAGACCACCAAGGCCGGCGCGGCGCCAAAGGAGACCATGTCGGACAGGCTGTCGTACTGGGCACCGAATTCGCTTTGGGTGTTAGTCATGCGGGCCACGCGGCCATCCAGGCTGTCCAGCACCATGGCCACGAAGATGGCGATGGAGGCGTAGTCGAACTTGAGGTTCATGGCCATGACGATGGCGTAGAAGCCGCAGAAGAGCGCCGCCGTCGTGAAGGCGTTGGGCAACAGGTAGATGCCGCGCGAGCGCCGCCGCGTCACTACCTGCCCGGCGTCGTCCAGTTGCGCCGCCTTGGGCTTGCGCAGGGATTTCGGGAAGGGAATGCCGGGCTTGGCCTTGCGTCGTCGGAATGTGGGCATCGATGTCTATGAGTGAGGAGGACGGAAATGATGGTCTGCTGCGGGCTAGAGCGGTAACGCCGGAACATCACCGATGAAGCCTTCAGGGTGGGATCAGAGTTCGGCCAGGATGGTTTCGGTGGCACTGACCTTTTCACCCACGCTGACCTTGGGGGTGGCCGTCAGCGGCAGGTAGACGTCCACCCGCGAACCGAAGCGGATGAAACCGTAGCGCTGGCCGCGAGCCAGGGTATCGCCGGCTTTCACATAGCACAGGATGCGGCGGGCGATGAGGCCTGCCACCTGCACGCAGGTCACGCTGTGACCGCTGGTGGTGGTGATGGCCAGGGCATTGCGCTCGTTTTCCAGCGAGGCCTTGTCGAGGTCGGCATTGACGAACTTGCCGGGGAAGTACTGCACCTTCTCGATCTTGCCATCCACCGGAGCGCGGTTGGAGTGGACGTTGAAGACGTTCATGAAGACGCTGATCTTCAGGGCTTCACGGTCGGTATAGGGATCATGGGCACGGGCCACCACCACGATGCGACCATCGGCCGGCGACAGCACGGCATTGGCGGCTTGCGGAATCACGCGCGGCGGGTCGCGGAAGAATTGCAGCACGAACAGCGCGATGATCCACAGCGGGAAGGACCAGGCACCGCAGAAATAGGTTGCCAGCGCTGCCACGACCACGGCGATGGTCAGGAAGGGCCAGCCTTCGCGGGCGATGATGGGGTGGGGATAGTGGTTATTGTTCAATGTTGCTCCAGGGATCGCGCAATGCTCGCGGAAAGTTCAAAAGTAAAAGCGTGCCTATTCTAGTCCAGCGCCCGTTAAATGCAATGAAATGCGGCGCCACCAGGCCGGTGGCGCTGCATCGCAAGGCGACGGGGACAAGATTTCAGCGCTGGGCCAGTGGCTACCGGCACCAGTAGACAGGTAACAGATCAGCGCGGCTGTGGACGCGAGAAACTGAGCTTGAGTTCGTTGCGCGCCAGGCCATTGGGGCCGGTCAATTGCATCTGCCCGATCAGAATCGTCACTTCGGCATCGGCGTAGTCCAGACCGGTCACTTCGGTGACCTGGCGCAGGTCGCCCTGGCGGCGCTCCTGGGGTTCGTCGGCGATGATGCCGGGCGGCTCCTTGCCCAGCGGTGCACAAGCCTTCACATCATTGACCATGCGCTGGTAGGCGCGGCCCATGTCGGCTGGCGTGGCATAGCGCCAGATGCAGGTATAGACCGAGGAGTTGCTGGTGATGGCACAGCTCTGGGCGCCATCGAGCATGAAGTTGGAGAGATAGATGGGGCCCTGTCTGTCGCCCTTCATGACCGAATCCGGGCCATCCTTCTTCCAGCCGTCGAAGTGCGATTGCGACTGCTGGTGGATGGCGCGCAGGTCGGCGCAGATGTCGGCATGGGCCGTGCTGGCAAAGAGACCGGCCGCTAACAGCGGGATAAGCTTGGCGAGGATCCGCATGATGTGATGATCTTCTTAAACAGAAACGGAAACTGAAACGAAGACTGAAATGGAAAAGGAGGCCGATTATAGCCTCCCTCTCCCGTCAAGCCTTGCAGGTTGACGATTCTTGATGCGGATGGTGCTGCGCGGGCTTAGCGGAAGCGCACCTTGCCCACCAGGCGCATGGTGACCGTGGATTCACCCGGTTCAAAGCTGGGCTCGGCCACGCTGGCGTTTTCCTGCACCATGTCCGATCGCATCATGGCACTCTTGGCCATGGGCGCCGCGGCCACGGCCGAGGGCACATAATTGCCCGAACCCTCGAAATCGACGGTATCGATCACGGCATCGGTGGCATTACGATGCATGGCGCTGGCAATGAAGCCGATACGCTCTTCCAGGTTGCGATAGGTGGCATTGACCAGCGCGGCATCGAGCTTCTTGGCCGCAGTCGGGCTCAGGCCGAATTGCAGGCCGGTCAGGTTCATCACGCTTTGCACCGCCGACACGGTCCTGGGCAAGGCCGCCAGGTTCTGGGTATTCATTTCCAGATACTGGCCCACACGCCAGGCCACCACCGGTCGCGCCTTGGGCGGTACGCGTGCCGGGCTGCCCGAGACTTGCGGCGGTTCGCCGTAGACCGCATAGGTGTAGTAACCGTAGCTCTTCAACTCAGCCTGGGGATCCTGGCGCTTGAGCAGTTCGATACCCTGCTTCATCTTCTGGTTGACCCGCGAGGCGGCAGCAGCCTTGTCCTTGTCCTGCTCCTCGACTTGCAGGGTGACGTGGGCCTGGTCATTGGGGACGGTGATCTCGCCATTGGCCGGGATCACCACCAGCGTGCCGGTGGTGGGCACCGGGGTCGGTGCCGGCAGTGGGGCCTGCTGCGCTGGTGCCTGGGCCTGAGCGGCCACGCAGGCAGTGGCCAGGAGCGCGCCCAGCATCAGTTTGCGGGAAGGTGTCATACGGAATCCTCTTTATTCTTGGTCAATGACGAGCTGATGATCGCTTCATAGCTTCATATCCAGATCATCTAGCCTGCACTTCGACGGCGAGCCTGCGCGTTTGGTTCTTGGCCAAGTGCAACAAGCGGTAACACCATGACAAGCCGTTGCGCGCCTGCGCGTAGCGGCAAAAAAAAACGCCACAGCGAACCGTGGCGTTTTTCTCATCAAGAGATCGATCAGTTCTTGCTCTGATCGACCAGCTTGTTGGCCTTGATCCAGGGCATCATGGCGCGCAGCTTCTCGCCCACGATTTCGATCTGGTGTTCGGCGTTGATACGACGACGCGACATCAGGGTCGGTGCACCGGCCTTGTTTTCCAGGATGAAGCTCTTGGCGTATTCGCCGGTCTGGATGTCTTCCAGCACCTTCTTCATGGCGGCCTTGCTTTCGGCGTTGATCACGCGCGGGCCGGTCACGTACTCGCCGTATTCGGCGTTGTTGGAGATCGAGTAGTTCATGTTGGCGATGCCGCCTTCATAGATCAGGTCGACGATGAGCTTCAGTTCGTGCAGGCACTCGAAGTAAGCCATTTCGGGAGCGTAGCCAGCTTCGACCAGGGTTTCGAAACCGGCCTTGATCAGTTCCACGGTACCGCCGCAGAGCACCGCTTGTTCGCCGAACAGGTCGGTTTCGGTTTCTTCGCGGAAGTTGGTTTCGATGATGCCGGCACGGCCGCCGCCGTTGGCGGTGGCGTACGACAGGGCCAGGTCACGGGCGCTGCCGGACTTGTCCTGGTGCACAGCGATCAGGTGCGGCACGCCGCCACCCTGGCTGTAGGTCGAACGCACGGTGTGGCCGGGGGCCTTGGGGGCGATCATGATGATGTCCAGGTCGGCGCGCGGCACGACTTGGCCATAATGGATGTTGAAGCCGTGCGCGAAGGCCACGGTGGCGCCTTGCTTGGCGAACGGTGCGACGTTTTCGGCATAGACCTGGCCGATGTTTTCGTCCGGCAGCAGGATCATGATGACGTCGGCGTCCTTGACCGCTTCGTTGACTTCAGCGACCTTCAGGCCGGCTTGTTCAGCCTTGTTCCACGATGCGCCGCCCTTGCGCAGGCCGACGGTGACCTTCACGCCGGAATCCTTCAGGTTCAGGGCGTGGGCGTGGCCTTGCGAACCGTAACCGATGATGGTCACGTTCTTGTTCTTGATCAGGGACAGGTCTGCGTCTTTGTCGTAGAAAACTTTCATGATTTTTTCCTATGTTCCGAGTAGCTCGAATTTGAATGTATGTATGTGTGTGTGATGCGTACTGCTGGCGCGGTCGATCAGATCTTCAGGATCCGTTCGCCACGGCCGATGCCGGAGCCGCCGGTACGGACCGTTTCCAGGATCGCGGTGCGATCCAGAGCGTCGATGAAGGCGTCCAGCTTGCTCTTGGCGCCGGTCAGCTCGATCGTATAGGTCTTTTCGGTGACGTCGATGATACGGCCACGGAAGATATCCGCAGTACGCTTCATCTCTTCACGTTCCTTGCCCACGGCGCGCACCTTGATCAGCATCAGTTCGCGCTCGATGTGCGCGCCTTCGGTCAGATCGACGACCTTGACCACCTCGATCAGGCGGTTCAGGTGTTTGGTGATCTGTTCGATCACATCGTCCGAACCCGAGGTCACGATGGTCATGCGTGACAGGGTCGAGTCTTCGGTGGGTGCAACGGTGAGCGTTTCGATGTTGTAGCCGCGTGCGGAGAACAGGCCCACGACACGGGACAATGCGCCGGCTTCGTTTTCCAGCAGCACAGAAATGATATGGCGCATGTTAGAGATCCTCCGAACCCAGCAACATTTCAGTCAAGCCCTTGCCCGCCTTGACCATCGGCCAGACGTTTTCGGTTTGATCCGTAATGAAGTTCATGAAGACCAGTCTGTCCTTCATGGCGAAGGCTTCGCGCAGCGCGCCGTCGACATCGCCCGGTTTCTCGATTTTCATGCCGACGTGGCCGTAGGACTCCGCCAGCTTGTTGAAGTCCGGCAGCGAATCCATGTAGGACTCGGAATAGCGCGAACCGTAGTCGATCTGCTGCCACTGGCGCACCATGCCCAGGAAGCGGTTGTTCAGCAGGATGATCTTGGGCGTCAGGTGATACTGCTTGCAGGTCGCCAGCTCCTGGATGCACATCTGGATCGAGGCTTCGCCAGTGATACAGGCCACCGTTGCATCAGGGTTGGCCATCTGCACGCCCATGGCGTACGGCAGACCCACGCCCATGGTGCCCAGGCCACCGGAATTGATCCAGCGGCGCGGCTTGTCGAAACCGTAGTATTGCGCGGCCCACATCTGGTGCTGACCGACGTCGGAGGTGATGAAGGCGTCGCCCTTGGTCACTTCCCACACCTTCTGCACCACCGATTGCGGCTTGATGAATTCGTCAGAGGTGGCGAACTTGAGGCAATCGCGTTTGCGCCATTCGTTGATCTGCTTCCACCAGGCATCCAGCGCCGCGCCGTTCTGGCGGGTTTCGGCCGAATCCAGTTGCGCCAGCAGTTCCTGCAGCACGTCCTTGACGTTGCCCACGATGGGGATATCGACCTTGACGCGCTTGGAAATCGACGATGGGTCGATATCGATATGAATGATCTTGCGCGCGTGCGAAGCGAAGTGCTTGGGGTTGCCGATCACACGGTCATCGAAGCGCGCACCGATGGCGATCAACACGTCGCAGTGCTGCATAGCCATGTTGGCCTCAAAGGTGCCGTGCATCCCGGGCATCCCCACGAACTTGTCGCTGGAGGAACGATAGGCCCCCAAGCCCATCAGGGTATTGGTACAGGGATAGCCCAGGCGATCGACCAGCTTGTTGAGCTCGGGCGCGGCATTGGCCAGGATGATGCCGCCACCGGTATAGATCATCGGACGCTCGGCCGTCAGCAGCAGCTGCAGCGCCTTGCGGATCTGGCCCGAGTGGCCCTTGTCGACCGGCTTGTAGGAACGCATTTCCACCGCCTTCGGATACTCGTAGGCGCAGGTATGCATGGTGATGTCCTTCGGGATATCGACCAGAACCGGGCCGGGACGGCCGGTGGTGGCGATGAAGAAGGCTTTCTTGACGGTTTCCGCCAGATCCTTCACATCCTTCACGAGGAAGTTGTGCTTGACACAGGGGCGGGTGATACCGACGGTGTCGCACTCCTGGAACGCGTCCTGGCCGATGGCGGTCGACGGCACCTGGCCGGAGATCACCACCATGGGAATCGAATCCATGTAGGCCGTAGCCAGGCCGGTGACCGCATTGGTCACGCCGGGGCCGGAGGTGACGATGGCCACGCCGACCTTCTGCGAGCTACGCGAATACGCGTCCGCAGCGTGCACGGCAGCCTGTTCGTGACGAACCAGGATGTGCTGGAATTTGTCTTGCTTGAAGATTGCGTCGTAGATGTAGAGGACGGCGCCACCAGGATAGCCGAAGACGTGTTCAACACCCTCTTCAGCCAGGCAACGGACAAGTATATCCGCGCCGCTGAGATGCTCAGCATTCATGCTGCTTCCTTTCAAGGTCCATTGGAAATTGATCGGATGTTCTCTCCTGACGGAATCGCATTCATCGTCCTGCCGGCAGCATCCCTTTATTGTGCGGTCACGCCGTTTCTGCGCCCCAACCGTAGTGGAGTTCGAAACGCCGCTCAACGCGACTCGTTCAGCCTTGGACCAAGATCGACTGCTACTGATTCCTCGCGCTTGTGGCGCGGGTTAGAACAAACAAGCTTTAAACCTATAAAGCGTTTCCTCGAACCGGTACGACCTTATGTGAAGCACCGGCAAGGAACAAAAACGCCCCAGATGTGGGAGGCGGGAAACAGGACAGTAATGCGTTGCATCATTTTGGTCAAGCGAATTCCGGTGAAATCGTTGCCAACACTCGCGTTTCTGGTGCTGCAGCGGGATAAACTTCAGGACAAATAGAGCCAATTTTGCTAGCATTCGGTCTGCTTTTTGACGATTTCTTGCATTTTTCGCATCTCGGCTGACCAACATGCAGGTTTTTACCTGATTTGATCGCCCATACCCATCCGGCACACCGTATTGCATGGCAACTGACAAAGAACTCTCCGATTTTCTTGAAAGTGTCGAACGCCGCGCCTTCAAACAGGCGGTGTATGCCGTGCGCAAGGATGAAGCCGCGTTGGACATCGTTCAGGATGCGATGATCAAGCTGGCCGAGAAATACGGCGACAAACCGGTGGATGAATTGCCGATGCTGTTCCAGCGCATCCTGCAAAACACCATCCACGATTTCTTCCGCCGCGAAAAGGTGCGCAATACCTGGGTGAGCCTGTTCTCCAGCTTTGGGGGCAATGGCGGCGACGGCGAAGGCAGCGAGGATTTCGACCTGCTCGAAAGCCTGGAGTCAGAAGACGGCTCGGAAGCGGCCGAGTCCAGCGCCGACAAGGTCGAGCGCCAGCAGACCTTGAACCTGATCGACGCCGAAATACAAAAACTCCCCACGCGTCAACGGGAAGCATTCTTGATGCGTTATTGGCAGGACATGGACGTGGCGGAAACAGCCGCCGCCATGGGTTGCTCCGAAGGTAGCGTCAAAACCCATTGCTCCCGCGCAACACACGCGCTGGCTCAAGCCCTTAGAGCCAAAGGAATCTCATTATGAACAACAAGGAAATGCAATTCGCCTACAAGGTGAAGCTGGCGCTTGACGCCAATCTGGACACCCTGTCCGACGACACCCTGCAAAGCCTGGCGGCCGCTCGCCGGGTCGCCTTGGCGCGCAAGAAACAGGCGCCGCTGCACGTGCAGGTCAAGCAGCCGGTGCTGGCCGGCGCCTTGGGCGGCACCATGATGTCGCCGGAAAAACCGTCGTGGTGGAGCCGCCTGGGCGTGGCCGCGCCGCTGCTGGCCGGCATCATCCTCTTCGCCGGCATCTACCAGCACGAAAACGCCAAGCGCGTGAGCTACTTGGCCGACATCGACGCGGCCGTACTATCGGACGAGCTGCCGCTGTCGGCTTACCTGGATCATGGTTTCAACGCTTACCTGGCTGAAAAGGGTCAATAACACGATGCACACCACCACCGGCACTCCTGTCAAGGCTCACGTCCGCCTCTCGCGCATCGCGCTGGCGCTGGCCGTGCTGGCCGGTGGATTGAGCTGCGCCTGGACCGTGGCGCAGAATAGCTCGTCCGAGGCCCCCGCTCCTACGACTGCCACGCCGACTGCTGCCTCGACCACTGCTGCGGCCGCAGCGACCACGCCGGCAGCCCCTGTCGCCGCCCATCCCGGCAAATCTGCCAACGCCACCAAATCCACGGCCCGCAAGTCCGAGAACAAGCTGGCCTGGGCCAATTTGTCGCCTGCTCAGCATCAGGCCCTGGAGCCGCTGACCGGCGAATGGCCGCGCATGAGCGAGCTGCAGAAGGAAAAATGGCTGGAGATCGGCAAGCGTTACGCCAGGATGAAGCCAGAGGAGCAGGCCCGCCTGCACGAGCGGATGCGCGACTGGGTCAAGCTGACGCCGGCCGAACGCAGCACCGCGCGCACCAACTATGCCCGCGCCAAGAAGCTGGATGCGGAAGAAAAGCACGAACAGTGGGCCAAGTACCAGCAACTCTCGGCCGAACAGAAGAAGAAGCTGGCCGAAGCCAAGCTGCCCAAGCGCGTTGCCAAGCTGCCAACTTCACCCTCGGCAGCGGCACCGACCATCCAGTTGCCGGCCGAAGCCATGGATCGCCCCTTGCCGGTCGTGCCGGCCCCGACTCCGGCTGCTGCCCCGGCCCCGGCACTGGTTCCTGGCTCGCAAGCCACGCCAGTGCCGGCCATGACCCCCACCGCGTCAGCACCCGCGCCGACCGCAGTGGCCGTCAGTGCCACAGCAACGCCCGTGGCAGCGGTGGTCACCGACACCAAGTAAGACGTCCGGCTGCACCGCCATTCTTTCGCAAAGACCATCCTATGCCGCCTCCTCTGGCGGCCTATTTCTTTATCGCCCGCGCATGGCGGCGTGACTGACTGAGCCCCTCCCGATATTGCGCTGGCTCAAGTTGCACCATAGGCAATCCGCCCTGATTGCTTTACCATCTGCCGGCCATTGCCCCCCCTTCATCCAACCATTAGCAGAACTGAACAAGCACAGAACAAGCATCATGTCCGAACTCACCACGCCCTCGCTACGCCGCCGCCTCAGCAGCATGTTGTACGAATCGATGCTGCTCTTCGGCGTGCTGTTCATGTCGGGCTGGCTGTTTTCCACGCTGCTGCAGCAGCGCAACGCGCTCTACCTGCGCCATGCGCTGGAGTTCTGGCTGTTCCTGGTGCTGGGGGTGTATTTCATCTGGTTCTGGACCCACGGCGGCCAGACCCTGGCCATGAAGACCTGGCGCTTCAAGGTGGTAGACCGCGCCGGCCAGCCGCTGGGCCGGGGACGTGCCGCGCTGCGCTTCCTGCTGGCCTGGCTATGGATCTTGCCGGGCCTGGCGCTGGCGTCGGTACTGCGGGGTCACCCTTGGCTGCTGATACTGATTCCGGCCGCCAACATCGTGCTCTGGGCATTGACCTCGCGCTTGGACCCGCGCGGCCAGTTCCTGCATGACCGCCTGGCCGGCACCCGCCTGGTCGATGTCATCCAAGCGCCCAAGGCCAGCACGAAGACTCCGAGCGCCGACGCGAATTCATGAAGCAGACATGAGCGCCAGCTCGCGCTCTGTTATGCTCTCGGGCAAACCCATGCGCCCGCATGACCGCCCACCCGCTCGCACCGGACTTTCGCCCGCATGATTTCACGCATCTCCAGAACCCTGCTCCTCATCCAGTTCGGCATTGCGATCCTGTTCTACTTCCTGCTGCGGCATTTCGACTGGCCCATCCTGGCGGCCGTGGCCGGCGGCCTGCTGATCGTCTTGCTGCTGCGCGCCCAGATCACCGCCAACAGTTTCTTCCTGACCTGGCCTTATCGCGGCCGCACCTCCAACCCGGTGGAAATCACCTGGCTGCAGATTGCCACCCTGTTCCTGCGCGAATACCGCGCCACCATGCTGTGCTCGTCCTGGGCCATGCCCTTCCTGCGCTTCGACCAGTTCACCTTTCCCGACACCACCTCGCTGCCGGTGCTGCTGATCCACGGCTATGGCTGCAACAGCGGCTACTGGCGCTGGATGAGCCTGGAGCTGCGCGAAGCCCACATCACCCACTACGCGCTGGACATGGAACCGGTGTTCGGCAGCATCGACGACTACGCGCCGCTGGTCCACGCCGCCGTCCAGCGCGTGCTGGCCGAAACCGGCCAGAAAAAGATCGTGATTGTCGCTCACAGCATGGGCGGCCTGGCCGCACGCGCCTACCTGCGCGACCACGGCTGCGACAGCGTGGCGCGCGTCATCACGCTGGGCTCGCCGCACCATGGCACGGCCATCGCCAACTTCGGCATCGGCATCAATTGCGGCGAAATGAACTGGCTGGGCCGCTATGAAGAAGGACGCAGCAGCGAATGGCTGCAAAAGCTGGCCGCCACCGAAGAAGCCGATGCCCTGGGCCACATCGTGTCGATCTATTCCCATCACGACAACATCATCTCGCCGCAGAGCTCGGCCCACCTGGAGGGGGCCTGGAACATCCCGGTCATCGGTATCGGCCACGTAGCGCTGGCGCTGGAACCCTCGATCCAGAAGATGGTGATCGACCTGATCCACAACGCCCGCGAATAGGCACCGCAGGCGGGGCGCCACAGACAGCACAATGCCGTCCGGCATGAGCGGGACGGCATTGTGCCGGGTACCGGTCAGTCGCAGCAGCCCCACGCCCGGCGCTGGCTGCGTATGACGATTACTTCTTGGAAGCGTCCTGCAGCTTCTGTCCGGCCTCTTGCATCTTTTCACCGGTCTTCTGGGCCAGGTCCTTGGCACCTTCCTTGGTCTTTTCGTAAGCTTCCTGGGCATCGGCCTTGGCCTTGTCGAGGGCGCTATCGAGCTTGGAGCCAGACTCGGTGGTCTGGTCCTTGGCCTGGCCGGTCACCTCATCGAGCTTCTTGCCGGCATCCTGCACGGCACCGTCGATCTTCTTGCCCAGGGCTTCGGCCGGGCCCGGCTCTTCCTTCTTCTGGCAGGCAGCCAGCATGGAAATGGCGGCAACGCTCACGGTCAGGCCCACCAGCAGTTTGGAAATCTTGTTCATGTTGTCATCCTTTCCCTTCATATCAGCGATCCCGAGACGTCGGGATTCGGGGTGACGATAGCACAACAGCCCGGCCCCGCCCGTTGCTGCGAAATTTGCTTACATTTCTTGCAAATTCAGGCAACTGTGCCGATCATCGCGAAATATCACTGAACATCAGCATTTCCTCATCCGAAAAACCGGCCGCACGCCGCGCCTCCAGGTTGAACGGCCCGCGCAAGGGCGGCGCCCGGTGACGCTGGCACAGTTCGGCGAAGGTGACCACCGGCTCCAGTTGGCGCTGCTCGCACAGCCAATGGAACCAGCGATTGCCGATCAGCACGTGGCCGACTTCATCGCGCATGATGATGTCCAGTATCTCGGCAGCGGCCACATCGCCGGCCTGCGCCAGCTTGGCGCGCACCGGCGGTGCCGCGTCCAGCCCGCGCGCCTCCAATGTACGCGGCACCAGGGCGATGCGCGCCAGCACGTCCCCCTTGGTGGACTCGGCCATGTCCCACAGCGCATTGTGGGCGGTGAAGTCGCCATAGGCATGGCCGAGTGTTTTCAGATGATCGGCCAGCAAGCGGAAGTGATAGGCTTCCTCATCGGCCACCTGCAACCAGTCGGCGTAGAAGTCGCGCGGCATTCCGGCAAAGCGCCAGACCGCGTCCAGCGCCAGGTTGATGGCATTGAACTCGATATGCGCCAGCGCATGGATGAGCGCCGCCCGGCCCTCGGGCGTACCCATGGAACGATGCTTGACCTGCAACGGCGGCACCAGCTCGGGTTGCGCCGGACGACCAGGGATGCCGTTGCCGGCTTCGCTGGCGGCCAGGTCGGCGTTCTCCAGCGGCAAGTCGCCCGCCTGCCAGGCCGCTCGCAAAGCCCGAACAAAAGTACATTTGGCATCAGGACTGGTTTCTTTCAGGCAAGACAGGGCACCGCTACGCAGGCCGGTGAAGGAAAAAACTTCATCTGGGGACGATACGTGATCCAAGGGACAGACTTTCAGGGAAGGTAAAATACGCGGTTGAGGACGCCGGCTTTGCCTCCATATGAAAATATGAAGAAAAAGCACCAACAAGACTGGCGTCGTACAGCCACAGGCGCCACCAACCGCTCACGAGGAGACAATTTTATTATGGCCATCTACCAATTGGAGCAACACATCCCCGACATCGACGACACCGCCTTCGTGGCCGAGTCCGCCACCGTGGTGGGCAAGGTCAGAATGGAGGCGCATTCCAGCGTCTGGTTCAATGTCACCCTCCGTGGCGACAATGAACTCATCACCGTCGGGGAGAACAGCAATGTGCAGGAAGGGGCGGTACTGCATACCGATGTGGGCTATCCGATGGTGATCGGCAAGAACGTCACCGTGGGGCACCAGGCCATGCTGCATGGCTGCACCATCGGCGATGGCGCCCTGATCGGTATCCAGGCGGTGGTGCTCAATGGTGCCCGGATCGGCAAGAATTGCCTGGTCGGCGCCGGTGCCCTGGTGACCGAAGGCAAGGAGTTCCCGGACAATTCGCTCATCATCGGCGCCCCCGCCAAGGCGGTGCGCCAGTTGAGCGAAGAAGACATCGCGCGTATGCAGGCCGGTACGGACAGTTATGTCCAGCGCGCGCAACAGTTCAAGGCCCAGCTCAAGCGCATCGCCTGAGTGGCCAAGCAAAGGAAACAATGAAAGACACGCTGCAAAAATTCCTGGTCGACAACGCGCCCGTGCGGGGCGAGCTGGTCGAGATTTCCGACACCTGGCGCCAAGTGCAAGCCCGCCGCGACTATCCGGTCGCGGTACGCACCCTGCTGGGCGAGATGCTGGCCGCGGCCGCCCTGCTCTCGGCCAATCTGAAGTTCAACGGCATGATCATCATGCAGATCCATGGCGATGGCCCGGTCAAGCTGCTGGTGGTCGAATGCGACTCCGAGCTGCAACTGCGCGCCACCGCCAAGCTGGCCGACGACGCCGCGATTGCCGAGGACGCCACCCTGACCGACCTGGTCAATGCCGCTGGCCATGGCCGTTTCGTCATCACGCTTGATCCCAAGGACAAGCTACCCGGCCAGCAAGCCTACCAGGGCGTGGTGCCGCTCGATGGCGAGAGCGTGGCCACCGTGATCGAAAACTACATGCTGCGTTCCGAACAGCTCGACACCAAGCTATGGCTGGCGGCGGACGAAAACGTCTCGCGCGGCCTGCTGCTGCAAAAGCTGCCTTCCATCGGCGGCACTGCCGCCCCGACCGCTCAGCCCGAAGGCGAACTGGAAGCCTGGAACCACATGGTCATGCTGGGCGACACCTTGAAGCGCGAGGAATTGCTCTGCACCGACATCGCGACATTGATACATCGCCTGTTCTGGGAACAGACCATTCGCGTCTTCGACCCGGTGCATCCGCAGTTCCACTGCTCCTGCTCGCGCGAGAAGGTGGGCAACATGTTGAAGATGCTGGGCCAGGAAGAAGTGGCCGAAGCCCTGTCACAGATGGAAAAACTGGCCATCGATTGCGACTTCTGCGGACAGCACTACGAGTTTGATGCGGTCGATTGCGCGCAGTTGTTCGTGGCCGATGTGGGCAGCGCCAGCGAGGCGAGTGGCGCGCGGCATTGAGCCCGCCAGCGCGGGGTAGCAGGCAGAAGAATTTCGGGAAAACTGGAAAGAAGGAAGGATCACGCAAAGTGCGCAGAAATTGCAGCGGTGACCAATCTATAATCGCCGAATGACTTCTTACACCCGCTCCCCCGCCGACAAATATCCATTGGCTCGCGACGCCGGCCCGTCTGCCATGGGGCCACAAAATGAAGAAGAGCAGCGCCTGCAAGCGCTGATCCACGAGGGGCTGGAAGCGGGCCCCTCGATCGATATCAGCATTGACGACCTCGCCAGCCAACTGCGCGAGCGCATCCGCAACAACGCCTGATCCTTGCGCGTGCGCATCCGCTTATCTCCTGTCGCCCAGGGCGACATTCTCGACATCTCCGACTATTACGCAGAACGCTCGCCAACGCTGGCAGAGCGCTTTATCGAAGAGCTGATATTGACCTTGCACGGCCTGACCCGGCAACCCGACATGGGCTCGCGCCGTTACGCTCACCTGTTACCAGATCGCTCACTGTGCATGTGGCAGTTGGATCACTTCCCCTATCTGCTGTTTTACCGCAACAAGGATGAAACCCTTCATCTGCTGCGCGTGCTGCATGAGCGCCGCGCCTTATCACGCGCAATCATCGAGCACTGAGCCCATCCCGCGCCAGCGGCTCACTCCGCATCCGGCACCAGCAACGCCATCTGCTGCGCATCCAGATAAGTCCACTCCCCCTCTTCCAGTTCCAGCACGTCAAGCTGCAGCCCGCCAATGGCAGTACGCCGCAAGGCGCTGCAATGGTTGCCGGCCGCGGCCAACATGCGCTTGACCTGGTGGTACTTGCCCTGTTCCAGCACGATTTCCAGCAGCTTTTCGCCCAGTTGGCGGCAGCGGGTCGCCGCCAGTGGCGCCGGTTCGTCGTGCAGTTGCACGCCCGCCTTCAATTGCGCAATGAGCGCCTCGGTCACCGGTTCGGCCGTAGTGGCCGCATAGACCTTGGGCACGTGGCGCTTGGGGGAGGATTGGGCATGGATGAAGGCACCATCATCCGACATCAGCAGCAAGCCCGTGGTGTCATGATCCAGTCGCCCCACCGGCTGTACATCGCGCCAGGTGAATTGTTCCGGCAACAGGGTCAGCACGCCCGGATGATGGCTGGGCTTGCGGGAACACTCGATGTTGGGCGGCTTGTTGATGGCGATGTAGACATGCTCGCGGTATTCCCACTCTTCCTCGAAGATGGTCAGCACCAGACCGCTGGTGTCCGGCGTGGCACGGTAGTCGTCCACGACTTCGCCATTGATCGACACTTCACCATCGTCGATCAATTCACGGCAATATTTGCGCGAACCGAACCCCTGCGATTGCAGGATGCGGTCCAGGGTCAGCTTGGCCATGTCAGCCTTCTCCTTGTTCGTTTTGCTCTTGCTTGCCGGCCTTGGCCTGCTTCGGTTCCAGAATCTGGCGGGCGATGCCGCGCAGGATGTTGACCTCTTCGGTCTCCAGCTGGGCGCGCGAGAACATGCGTTTCAGGCGCGGCATCAGCTTCTTGGGATTGTCGGGATTGAGAAAATCGATGGCCACCAGGGCCTGCTCCAGATGCGCAAACATGCCCTCGATCTCGGCCACGCTGGCGCTCTGCCCTTGGAAGCCCACTTCACCGGGCGCACGGGCGTCGCCGCTGGTCTGCATCGGACCACCCTGCACTTCCAGTTCGGTCATGCGGCATTCATAGGCCAGTACCTGCACCGCCTGCGACAGGTTCAACGAGGAATACTCGGGATTGGCCGGGATATTGAGCAAGGCGTTACATTTCTGCACCACTTCGTTGGGCAGGCCGAAGCGCTCATTGCCGAACAGCAGCGCGGCGTTCAGCCCGGTATCGCGCGACAACTGCCCCGCCAGCGCGCGCGGCGAGACCACCGGCGGCGAAAATTCCCGCAAACGGGCGCTAACGGCGGCGGCGAAGTTGCATCCCTGCAACGCTTCTTCCACGCTGCCGACGATGCGTGCATTTTCCAACACATCGATGGCGCCGCTGGCGAAGGCAATGGCTTCATCTTCCTTGACCGCATCTGGAAAGCGCGGATTGACCAGCACCAGCTCCGAAAAGCCCATGGTCTTGATGGCCCGTGCGGCCGAGCCGATATTGCCGGGACTGCTGGTATTGACCAGCACGAAACGCAAACGACTGAAAAGAGATTGTCCTGACACTTGCTTGTTCATTTAAAATAGCGGGATTCGCGCCCCAGGATCAGATATTAGCAAAACGCCAATATCGCAGCAGCAAGGTCAACCCAGGTCGACTGTTGTTCCTGCCCCTGGACTGCCTGGCAAACCCGCAAGCATAACAGCCGCGGGCGGCGCAACGCTCATTAATTTCATCGTCGCACTGGTTTGAAGCCGGGTTCCGCCTGGCCTGTCCTGTACCGCAGAGTTCGCGCGCAGGGCCGGCTGGTCGGTCATGGCGACGATGAGCACCGCAGCCATCGTCATCGATGGCCGCCATTTTAACGGAACCATAGCAATGATCATCCCACCCATGCTCAATACGGCGATCAAGGCAGCCCGCCGCGCCGCTACCATCATCAACCGCGCGTCCTTCGACGTGTCGCTGCTGAAAGTGTCGAAGAAGTCGCACAACGACTTCGTCACCGAGGTGGACAAGGCAGCCGAGGATGCCATCATCGACGTGCTCAAGAACGCCTACCCCGACCACGCCATCCTGGCCGAGGAATCCGGTGCCTCCGACAACCTGCACGATGAAAACGAAAACGTCTGGATCATCGATCCGCTGGACGGCACCACCAACTTCATCCACGGTTTCCCGCAATACTGCGTCTCGATCGCCCTGCAACAGCGCGGCATCATCACGCAAGCCGTGGTCTACGACCCCACCCGCAACGACCTCTTTACCGCCTCCAAGGGCGCTGGCGCCTACCTGAACGAAAAACGCATCCGCGTGGGCAAGCGCGACAAGATCGCCGATGCCCTGATCGGTACCGGCTTCCCCTTCCGCGACCTGGATGGCTTGAACGAATACGTCACCATGTTCAAGGTCATGACCGAGCACTGCGCCGGCCTGCGCCGCCCGGGCGCCGCCGCGCTGGACCTGGCCTATGTGGCTGCCGGTCGCCTGGATGGCTTCTTCGAAAAGGGCTTGAAGCCCTGGGACATCGCTGCCGGCTCCCTGCTGGTGACCGAAGCAGGCGGTATCGTGGGCACCTTCAAGGGTGACTCCGACTACCTCTACAAGGGCGACGTCATCGCCGGTAGCCCCAAGATCTTCGCCCAGCAGGTCAACCTGCTGTCCGAATTCGCCTGAACGACGCATCTGCAATAACACCGTCTCCTCATTGCGCCCGGCATTGCTGCTATAGTGCGGCTACCGGCGCAGACCGAGGAGACGATATGAACATCCCTTCCCAGCAAGCCAGCAGCCAGCAACCCCCTTGCGCGTTGCCATCCGGCTACCACAGCGTGACGCCCTACCTGATCGTCAAGACCTCGGCTGAGGCCATTGCCTTCTACCGGCGCGCCTTCGATGCGGCCGAGATCATGCGGCTGGATGGCCCGCACGGCAAGGTCTGGCACGCCGAGATCCAGATCGGCAATGCCCGCATCATGCTGGCCGACGAACATCCCGAACTCGGTTTCTTCAGCCCCCAGACCCTGGGCGGCGCCGGCGTGAGCCTGCTGGTGTACGTGGCCGACGTCGATCGCGTGTTTGCCCAGGCCATCGCCGCAGGCGCCGTGCAACTGCGCCCGGTGCAGAATCAGTTCTACGGCGACCGCTCCGGCACCCTGCGCGACCCCTTCGGCCATGTCTGGTCGATCGCCACCCACATCGAAGACCTCAGCAATGAAGAAATCTGCGCCCGCTCGCGCGAACTGCTGGCGCGCCGCTGCAAGAAGCTGGCCGACGAAAAGAACTGAGCCCTAGAACACGCACGAAAACGCCATGCCCTTTGCCCTCAGCGACAACCGCAAGATCCACTACCAGGTCGAGGGCAACGGCCCGCCCCTGCTGCTGCACCACGGCTTCACCAGCAGCCTGGAAGCGTGGCGCTTCTTCGGCTTCACCGCCGCGCTGCGCGAGCACTACCAGGTCATCATGTTCGATGCTTTGGGCCACGGCCAGAGCGACAAGCCGCACGAGACGGTCGCCTACAGCCAGCCACAACGCTGTCGTGATGCGCTGGCCGTGCTTGATGCGCTGGGCATAGAACGCGCCCATTTCTTCGGCTATTCACTGGGCGGCTGGGTCGGCTACGGGCTGGTGCGCCATGCGCCGCAGCGCTTGCATAGCCTCATCCTGGGCGCGGCCCATCCCTATGAAGATCGCAGCTGGGATGGCTTCCACGGCATCGACGGACGCGACCCCGAAGCCTTCATCGCCACCTTTGAAAGCCTGCTTGACGAACGGATTTCGCCACAGGTGAAGATGCTCATCCGTGCCAACGACCTGGTCGCACTGGCCGCCGCCGCCCAGCAAGCGCGTCCCTCGCAGGAAGACCTGCTGGCGCAGATGAGGCTGCCCTGCCTGCTCTTCTGTGGCGATGCCGATGCCCGTCATGCGGCCGTCCAGCGCACCGCAAGCTTGCTGCCGCAGGGTGAATTCGTCAGCCTGCCGGGCGTAACCCACTTCGGCGGACTGATGCAAAGCGCACTGGTTCTGCCGCCGGTACTTAGTTTTTTGGCGCGCCGCCAAGGATGAGCTGACTCCCGCAACTTCTCAAAATAATTCACGTAGTGCGCGGGTTGCGCTGTTATACTGCGGCCTGCGCGGCGTATAGCCAGTCCAGTCCGCGCCCTCCTCAAGTTCCAACCCCGTTTGCCTGCGACTGGCGCCCGTACGGGACCACAGGCCAAACCCAATTTCAGAGTCTCATGTCATTTTCCGCGCTCGGCTTGTCCGACGAAATCGTTCGTGCCGTTTCCGAACAAGGCTATACCTCCCCTACCCCGATCCAGGCCCAGGCTGTTCCCGCAGTGCTCTCCGGCGGTGACCTGCTGGCCGGCGCCCAGACCGGCACCGGCAAGACTGCCGGCTTCACCCTGCCGCTGCTGCAACGCCTGTCGACCATGCCGCGCCAGAAGATCAATGGCCATCTGCCGATCCGCGCGCTGATCCTGGCCCCTACCCGCGAACTGGCCGCCCAGGTCGAAGAGAGCGTGCGCCAGTACGGCAAGTACCTGCCGCTGACCTCGGCCTGCATCTTCGGCGGTGTCGGCATCAATCCGCAGATCACGCTCTTGAAGCGTGGCGTCGATATCCTGGTGGCCACCCCTGGCCGCTTGCTGGACCACATGCAGCAAGGCACCGTGAACCTGCAGCACATCCAGATCCTGGTGCTGGACGAAGCCGACCGGATGCTGGACATGGGCTTCATCCGCGACATCCGCAAAGTGCTGGCCGCACTGCCGCCCAAGCGCCAGAACCTGCTGTTCTCGGCCACCTTCGCCGATGAAATCAAGAAGCTGGCCGACAGCCTCCTGAACAACCCGGCCCTGATCGAAGTGGCGCGCCGCAACTCCACCGTGGAAGTGATCGCTCAGAAGATCCACCCGGTCGACCGCGACAAGAAGCACCCCATGCTGGCGCACCTGATCAAGACCCACCAGTGGAAGCAGGTGCTGGTCTTCACCCGCACCAAGCACGGCGCCAACAAGCTGGTCGAGCAACTGGCGCGCGACGGCATCACCGCCATGGCGATCCACGGCAACAAGAGCCAGTCGGCCCGCACCAAGGCGCTGGCCGAATTCAAGGACGGCAAGCTGACCGCCCTGATCGCCACCGATATTGCTGCCCGCGGCATCGACATCGACCAACTGCCGCACGTGGTCAACTATGACCTGCCCAACGTACCCGAAGATTACGTGCACCGCATCGGCCGCACCGGCCGTGCCGGCGCTACCGGCGAAGCCGTCTCGCTGGTGTGCGTGGATGAGCGCGACCTGTTGCACGACATCGAGCGCTTCATCAAGCGCGAGATTCCGGTAGAAGTGATCGCCGGTTTCGAACCCGACCCCAGCGCCAAGCCGCAGCCGATCCAGTTGCGCAGCGGCCAGGGCCGTCACCAGAATGGGGGTGGACGTGGCGGTCAGCGCAGCGCCCCGCGCAAACCCGCTGCCAATGGCAACGGCAATTCTGCTGCAGCCAAGCCGGCCAAACCAGCCAGCGGTGGCAATGGTGGTAATGGCGGCCAAGCTGCCAAACCGCGCCCAGCCGCCAATGGCAATGCCGCGCGTGGCCAGGGCGCACGCGCTGGCAACGCAGGTGGTAATGGCAGCACTGGCGGCAACGTTGGCAACAACGCCAACCGCGCCCCCAAGCCGGCCCATGCCAACAACCAGCCGCGCAACCCGGGCCAGCCCCGCCAGGGCGGTCCGCGCCCTTCGGCGCTGACCCACGGCGGCCAGCGCGCAGCGGGCAAGTAAGGCGTTCATCTTCATCAGCAAAGGGACGACATGGGTGTTTGCGTCATCAAGGCCGACCTCGACAACGCTGCCCACGCGGCAGCCTTGTTCGAGACCCTCAATGCCTACGCTTGCGATGCCATGGGCGGCGGCCAGCCGCTCTCCGACTACGTGCGCGAGAACCTGGCGGTCGAGCTGAAGAAACGTCCTACCGCCCATGTGTTCCTGGCCTTCGATGGCACCACGCCTGCTGGCCTGGCCAATTGCATCGAAGGTTTCTCCACCTTCGCCTGCAAGCCACTGCTGAACCTGCATGACCTGGCCGTGATGCCGGCCTATCGCGGCCAGGGTGTAGCCAAGTTGCTGCTGGCGGCAGTCGAGGAAGAAGCACGCAAGCTGGGTTGCTGCAAGCTCACGCTGGAAGTATTGGAAGGCAATGCCGTGGCGCGCGCGCTGTATCGCACCTGCGGTTTTGCAGGCTATGAGTTGAAGGCCGAAACCGGCAAGGCCATGTTCATGCACAAGCCGCTGGACTGAATGTATTGTTGAGTCCAAATAAAAATGCCCGCATCAAACGCTGCGGGCATTTTTGTTTTTTGACCTGTTCCTTCACTTCCCATCAGCATCGATGCCTCAGGCCCGGTATTTCACGCCCGGCAGGATGCACAACATTTCATATGCCAGGTTAGCCGCCACCAGTGCAGTGGTCCCAGCCTGGTCATAGGGGGGCGAGACCTCGACCACATCGGCCGAGACGATGTCCAGCCCCTTGCAGCCACGGATGATTTCCAGCCCTTGCTGCACCGTCAATCCACCAATCTCGGGCGTGCCGGTACCAGGCGCAAAGGCCGGGTCCAGGCCATCGATATCGAAGGTCAGGTAGACCGGGCCATCCCCCATCTGCGCACGCACTTCGTCCATCAACGGTGCCAGCGAGCGATGCCAACACTCTTCGGCCTGCACCACGCGGAAGCCCTGGGCACGGCACCAGTCGAAATCATCGGCGTGATAACCGGTACCGCGCAGACCGATCTGCACTACCCGTTGCGGGTCCAGCAACCCCTCCTCGAAGGCGCGGCGGAATGGGGTGCCGTGGGCGATCTTCTCGCCATTCATGGTGTCGTTGACGTCGGCATGGGCATCCACATGGATCAGCCCCACCGGGCCGCGATGGCGCGCCATGGCACGCAGGATGGGCAGGGTCAAGGTGTGGTCGCCGCCCAGGCTGATGGTCTTGCAGCCGGTGGCGTAGATACGGTCATAAGCCTCTTCGATCATGCGCACCGAATCCAGCAGGCTATACGGATTCAAGGCCACGTCACCCAGGTCGGCCACTTTCAGCGAATCGAAGGGCGCGGCGCGGGTGGCCATGTTATAGGGGCGCAGCAGCACCGATTCGCTACGGATCTGGCGCGGCCCGAAGCGCGTGCCGGAGCGGTTGGACGTGCCGATATCCAGCGGCACACCCACGAAGCCCACATCCAGCCCGGCCGGATCTTGCACGTGCGGCAGCCGCATCATGGTGGCAATGCCGCCGAAACGGGGCATCACGTTGCCGCCCAGGGGTTGGTAAAGTTCATGTTCCATCGATGTGGCTCCCTGTATCAAAAATGCTGTCAAAAGCATTCTATCGGGACAATGCAACTGAAAATATATCGATTTCTTGAGGTTTACATTGATATTTATCGATGTAAGAATCCACTTTCCACTCACTGCTCACCGACCATGCTCAACAATGTCTTCGATCTGGACCTGCGCCTGATCCGCGTCTTCCTGGCCGTGGTCGATTCACACGGGGTTTCGGCGGCGCAGGCCCGGCTCAATGTCGGTCAGTCCACCATCAGCACGCAACTGAACACGCTGGAAATGCGCCTGGGATTTCGTCTGTGCGAGCGCGGCCGGGCCGGTTTCAAATTGACCGCCAAGGGCGAGAAGTTCGCCGACTCTGCGCGGCGCATGATGGACGCCCTCACCGAATTCGGCATGGAAGCCCGCAACCTGGACAAGCGCCTGGTCGGCAAGCTCTCCATCGGTCTGATGGGCCATACGCCGGCGCAACACAATGCGCGGCTGGCGCAGGTGATCCGCGTCTTTCGCCAGCGCGATGAAGCGGTGCGCATCGAACTGCTGGTGCGCACGCCCGGCGAGCTGGAAGAGATGCTCCTGAACGGTAGCATCCAGATCGCCATCGGTTACTTCTGGCGCCATGTCAGCGCGCTGCAATACGCGCCGCTGCTGCAGGAACGCCAGGTGGCCTATTGCGCCCCACCCCATCCACTGTTCGAGCAGCCCGGCGAGATCGAACCGGAACAGGCCGCGCAATATGCCTGGGCCTGGCGCGACTATCCGGTGCCGCCGGAACACCTGCCCCTGCAACCGCGCAACATCATGGCCGTGACCGGCAATATGGAAGCGATGTCCCTGCTCATCCTCTCGGGCCAGCATCTGGGCTACCTGCCCGAAGAGATGGGCCGCGACTACGAGGCGCGCGGGCAGATGCGGGCGTTGAACCGGGAGCGGCTATCCTACGAGGTTGGCATCAGCGTGGTGACCAACCGTCAGAGCGTCAAGGAACCTATCGTGGCGGCCTTCCTCGACGACCTCCAGCAGATGCAATGAACAAGGGCAATGCGGGCGCCTGGCCCGGCATTGCCCTCTTTCCCTTTTCCTTCACCTCGGGAAGATCGCCATCTGGCGCGATCAAGCCGCCATCGCCATCCCGCGCGACTTGCCAGAGCTCAGATAACTGGCAATGGAATCTTGCGTCACTTCACCCAGATAGCTGCCATCATTGGCGATGACCGGCATCCAGCTGGTGCTGTGCTTGTACATCTTGGAGAGCACCACGCGCAGGTTTTCGTCCGGTGCGGCGTTCATGGTGAAGGGCCGCACCTTGTCTTCGGCCACGCCGCTATTGCCGCGCACGTCACGGCGGGTGAGATAGCCCAGCGCACGATTGTCGGCATCGATGATGGTCAGATAGCGCGCATCCTGGTCATCCATCAGCGCCAGGGCCTGGTCGCAGGAGACATCGGGCTGGGCCGTGGCCGGGGTGGTGGCGGCCTCGCCGGCACGCACCAGCAGCAGGCGCTTCAAGGTGTGATCCTGGCCGACGAAGGCGCTGACGAAATCATCCTTGGGGCGTGCCAGCAAGGTATCGGGATTGTCGAACTGCACCAGCTTGCCGGCGCGGAACACGGCCACCTTGTCGCCCAGCTTGATGGCTTCGTCGATGTCGTGGCTGACCATGATGACAGTCTTGTTCAACTGGCGCTGCATCTGGAAGAACTCGTTCTGGATCGATTCGCGATTGATCGGATCGACCGCGCCAAAGGGTTCGTCCATCAGCAGCACCGGCGCATCGGCTGCCAGTGCGCGGATGACGCCGATACGCTGCTGCTGGCCGCCGGACAACTCGCGCGGATAGCGCTTCAGGAATTTCTTCGGGTCCAGCGCCACCATGGCCATCAACTCGGTGGCGCGTTCCTGGCAGCGCTTCTTGTCCCAGCCCAACAGGCGCGGGACGATGGTGATGTTCTCTTCGATGGTCATGTTGGGGAACAGACCGATCTGCTGGATCACGTAGCCGATGTGGCGGCGCAGTTCCACTTCGTCGATGCCGGAGGTGTCCTGGCCATTCAAGAGCACGCGGCCGGAAGTCGGGTTGATCAAGCGATTGATCATCTTCAGGGTGGTGGTCTTGCCGCATCCCGAAGGGCCGAGGAAGACGCAGATCTCGCCTTCGGCCACCTTCAGGCTCACGGCATCCACCGCCTTGACCTGGGTGCCATCCTTTTGGGTGTAGGTCTTGCTCAGTTGGTCCAATTCGATCATTTTTGTACTCCTTTCGGTGTCAGGATTTTTTGCAGACGTTGCAGCAAGGTGTCCGCGATGATGGCCAGCACGCTGATCATCACCGCGCCCACCACGAGTTTTTGCATGTTGCTCTGGCTGATGGCGTGCAGGATCAGCACGCCCAGCCCACCGGCGCCGATGACGGCGGCAATGGCCATCACACCGATGTTCATCACCACCGCCGTGCGCACGCCACCCAGGATCACGGGCACCGCCAGCGGCAGGTCCACCATGCGCAGGCGCTGCCAGAAGGTCATGCCGATACCGATGCCGGCTTCCTTGATGCCGGCTTCGATATTCTCCAGCGCCAGGTAGGTGTTGCGCATGATGGGCAACAGCGAATACAGGAACACGGCGGTGATGGCCGGCAAGGGCCCGATGCCGGCGCCGAAGTGTGAGAACACCGGGATCATCAGGCCAAACAGCGCGATGGAAGGCAGCGTGAGCACAATGGTCGCCAAGCCCATCAAGGGACCGGCCAACCAGCGCACGCGCACGATCAGGATGCCCAGAGGGACGCCGATGACAATGGCCAGGCTGACCGCGATGCCCACCAGCTCAAGATGCTGCAGGGTCAGCTCGAGTATGTTGCGCCAGTCTGATTGCAGGTATTGGAAGATGTTCATGGTCCCCTCCTCAGATCAGGCCGGCTTGCTTGAGGAAATCGGCGGCCACCTTGGCCACCGGTTCCTGATCAATATCGACGCGCTTGTTCAGCTCGGTCATGGTGGCCGTATCGATCTTGGCCGCCAGTTCGTTCAATTGTTCAGCCAGCTTGGGGTTCTTCTCCAGGATCTCCTGGCGCACCACTGGGGTGGCCTTGTAGGCGGCAAAGTACCCCTTGTCGTCATCCAGCAATTGCAGATCAAAACCCTTGATGCGCCCATCGGAGGCGTAGGTCAGGCCGACGAACAATTGCTCATTCTTCAGGGCCGTGTAGACCAGGCCCGGATCCATCTGCTTGACCTCGCTGCGGTCCAGCTTGAAACCATACAAGGCCTGCATGGGACCGAGACCGTCAGGGCGCGAGGCGAACTCGTAATCCACGCCCATGAGGTGCGGCTTGCCACCCTCCTTCTCATCTTCGTTGATGCGATTGGCCAGGTCTTGCAGGGAACGGATGTGGTATTTCTCGGCCAATTCGCGCGGCATGGCGAAGGCATAGGTGTTGTTCAGTTCGGACTGGTTGAGCCAGGTCAGGCCGCGGGGGGCATCGAGATCCTTGACCTTCTGGTAGATCTGGTCGGGATCGAGCTTGTCTTCGATGTGGTTGTAGACGATCAGGGCGGTGCCGGTGTAGTCCCAGACGATATCGAGCTGGCCGCTTTCCAGGGCCGAGCGCATCAGGGTGGTCCCAAGGCCGTTCTTCAGTTCGGTGTCATAGCCCTTGGCGCGCAGGTATTGCGCGGTCATGTCCGAAAGCAGCAATTGCTCGGTGAAGTTCTTGCCGCCGATGACCAGGCTCTGCGCCTGAGCGCGGGCCGTGCCGAATATGGCCAGGCCCAGCGCCAGGGCGCACAGGGCATATTTTGTGATGGTCTTCTTTGTCATGCTTTCCTCTCTACCGCTGTGCCCGATGCTGCGGCGTGCGGTCGTTCTTGTGATGGCAATGGAAGTACGGGCTCAGGTGCGCAAGCCGCGGCGGGCCAGGTAACAGCCCGAGAGCGTCGTCACCAGAGCATCCAGCACCAGCGCCAGCAAGGCGGTGGCGGCGGCACCCAGCAATAGCTGGCCATGATTGTTCAGGTAGATGCCGGGGAAGATCAGGCCGCCCAGGCTCTCACCGCCGATCAGCATCGACAGCGGCGCGGTACCGACATTGATCGCCAGCGCCGTGCGCACGCCACCGACGATGATGGGCAGCGCATTGGGCAACTCCACCCGCAACAGGATCTGGTGCGGCTTCATGCCGATGCCGCGGGCGGCTTCCTTCATGGCAGCCGGCACGTTCCTCAAACCCTCGTAGGTATTGCGCACGATGGGCAGCAGCGAGGCCAGCCACAGCGCCAGGATGGTGGGGCCATTGCCGATGCCGAAGCAGGCCAGCGCTAGCGCCAGCACGGCGATGGAAGGGATGGTATTGCCGATGTTGAAGATCTGGATGAATCTTTCTGCACTGCCCTGCGCTGCCGGACGCGACAGCGCAATGCCGGCGGGGATGCCGGTGGCCAGGGCCAGCACCATGGAACTGAAGACCAGTTCCAGATGCTTGCCGGTGTAGTAGACCAGGTCACCGCGATACTTCTGGATGACATCCGGGCCTATCCACCAGACCAGGCCTGCAAGGACCAGCGCAAAACCGAACGCGCCGGCGAAGACGTGACGAACACGTGTCATGTTACCCCCTGTTGGTATAGCCGAGGCGACATGACGCCGCGACGACGGGTTAAAGGGCCTGCTCACACTCAATCTGCGAGATGCGTTGCTCCCAGGAGGCGTGGTGGCAAGGCGCGCGGCAAGGCTGGTGGTGGCGCCACCAGCCTTGCCGTGCAACGCCGCCAGCGCGCCTCCTGGGAGCAACCCTCCGGGAGAGGCCGGCAAGCGTCGCCTGCCGTTGTTGCAGCTCCTTGCCGTAGCACCACTACGGCGCGTCGCCGCGCCTAGGCAGACAACGCTTGCCGACCTCTCGCACTCGCAGATTGAGTGTGAGCAGGCCCTATGATCAAGTTTTAGGGGTTCGCTTGCCCGCTGGGCGTATCGTTTGGATGCGAACCGAAAGCTGCAAAGGCAGCGATGAAACCGAAGCGATACCGCCAGCTTCGGCATGATGCATACCGGACAGGGATGGGAACGGGTCACCGTGGAGAACGGGAGAGCATTCGCGCTGCCAGCCGGAAATTTGGACAATCCGCACTCTGCGGATCGGACACTGCTAAAGGGTCGTTGTTGAACAAGTAATGTCGCGAAGACAAACGATAGTTTAAAGCAATCGCTTAATGCTGTCCAGCAATGAAACAATGTAAATCGATAACTTACTGATCTGAAGCACTTTTAAAAGTTCCCAACGGCAGTCAATATGCTGCCAAAAGTGGTCATCGTGAAAACCGCCAGCCCGGCGCTATCCCTTGCCCCATGGGGGCTGCAGCCGAGCTTGATGGTTAAGCAACATGGGCAAAAAAAAATCGCCGGCCCCTTGTTCAAGAGCCGGCGAAATTTTTTCGAGAGGGGCTGCGCCCCTATCGTTCATGCACGATCAGCGCAGTGCACCGAACACCTTGCCAATGATGGCGCTACCGGACCCGACGGGATCCTTGCGGATGGCTTTTTCTTCTTCGCCGATCATCAGGAACAGGCCATCCAGGGCGCGCTGGGTGACATAGCCTTCCACCGTGCTCTGCTCGGCGCTGACCAGCCCGGACTTGGCAACCTGGCCCATGACGGCGTTGTAGCGGCTGGAAAGACCGTTCTTGTCGGTGATCTGCTTGACGATGGGCAGGAACTTGACGGCCAGTTCCCCCGAGGTCTTCTGGCGGAAGAAATCGGTGACCGAGGTATCGCCACCGCTCAGGATGTTCTTGGCATCGGCCACCGACATCGATTTGACCGCATTGACCAGCAACGGCTTGGCCAGCGGTACGGCGGCCTCGGCGGCGTGGTTCATGTCGGCCACCAGGCCATCGACCTGGCCGCCCATGCCGGTCATGCGCAGGATCGGCATGGCCTGCTCCAAGGCGCCGGGCAACTGGATCTTCACCTTGTCATTGGCAAGGAAGCCATTGGGCCGGCCCAGATTGGCCACCGCCGTACTGGCGCCCTTCTCCAGCGCGGCTTTCAGGCCAGCGGTGGCATCCTGGTTGCTGAGATCAGAAAGGGAAAAAGCGAAAGCGCCGCAGCAGGCCAGCAAGAGGCTGGTCGCCAGGATGCGGCGCATTGTGGAAACAGTAGGAAGGGACATGCGTGACTCCAGGGTTCAGGATGCCGGAATGATAACAGCCCGGCTCTGCCCTGGCGCTCATTTACCGCGTGAAAGCTCCAGCCCGGCGTTGTGCGGCAGCTTGCCGCTGATGGGCACCGAGGCCACCGAGAACAGGCCGATGACCAGGAAGGCCGGCCAGAAGTCGGCTTCGACGATATCGGTATGGCCTTGCAGGTGGTTCGACAATTGCAGCACGATGCCGGCCACCGTCACGCCCAGGCCCAGCGAGAGTTGCTGGATCACGCTGGCCAGGCTGGTGACACGGCCGGCGTCGCGGTTGTCGATGTCGGCATAGGCAATCGAATTGAGGCAAGTGAATTGCAAGGCCGGGAACACGCCCCCCATCAAGACGATGGCGAAGATCAGCAGGTAAGGCGTATGCAGACTGAAGATGCCATAGGCCGCCAGCGCGATGCCGGCAAACACGGCATTGACCATCAGCACGGTGCGGAAACCATAACGACGCAGCACGCGGCTGGCCAGCAAGCGGATGAAGAGCGAGCCGAAGGCCGAGGCACAGGTGATGCTGCCGGCCTGGAAGGCGGTCATGCCCAAGCCCTCTTGCAGCGCCAGCGGCAGCAGGAAGGGTACCGCGCCCAGGCCGATGCGAAACAGCGAGCCGCCCACCACGCTGGCGTGCAGGGTGGGAATACGCAAGAGCCGGAAGTCCAGCAGCGGATAAGGGATCTGGGTCGAGTGGCGGTAGTACATCACCAGCGCGATGGCGCCAATGGAACACATGGCCACCGGGGTAGCGCCATCGACCAAGGGGCTACCGAAGAGCGACAAGCCCAGCATGATCATGGACGCGCCTACCGAGGTCAGTACAAAACCCTTCACATCCAGCGGCGCCGGAGCGTCTTCCTTGAAATTCTCGATGAAGCGATGGGCCAGGTACAGGCCGAGGAAACAGAACGGGATATTGAGCAGGAACACCAGGCGCCAGTGGTAATAGGTCGTGATGAAGCCGCCCAGCAGCGGCCCCACCACCGGCCCCAGCAGCGCCGGCAGGGTCAGGTAGCTGACCGCCTTGACCAGCTCGGACTTGTCCACCGAACGCGCGATGATGACCCGCCCCACCGGCACCATCATGGCGCCGCCAATGCCCTGCAGGAAGCGCGCGGCCACGAAGGTCACCAGCGAACCCGCAGCGGCGCACAGAATGGAGCCGGTCATGAAGACGATCATGGCCGCACTGAAGACCTTGCGCGCGCCCAGCTTGTCGGCCATCCAGCCCGAGATCGGGATGAACACGCCCAGCGCCGCAACATAGGCGGTCATGGCCAGTTTGAGGGTGATCGGGTCCTGGTGGAGGTCACGCGCAAGCGCGGGAAGCGAGGTGGCCAGCACGGTGGCGTCCATGTTTTCCATGAACAGCGCACAGCCGACAATAAGCGGAATGAGCAGCGAAGGTCGCACGATTGGCAACAGGGGGACAATGACATTGAGGGAGGTTCTTATGCCTCCAGAAGAGCGTCAGTTTAACGCAGTTGGGCTTTTCTTGCGGGCAAGGCGTCGGATTGCTGCAACGATATGAAGCCTTTGGTAGAAAGATGGTCGCCGGTCTACCAGTCTGTTCACCTTGCAAAATGGGCACTTTGCGGATGAGCCCATGTCACAATGCAGCGCGACGACTAGTGCGAAATAATCTTCATATCAACGTATTACCTGCCTCACCCTCACCTGGAGCCTGGATGAACAACGACACACACAGCAAAACCCTGGGCTATCTGCTCTGGATCTTCGGATTCCTGGGCGCGCACCGCTTCTATTACGGCAAGCCGGTCACTGGCACGATCTGGTTTTTCACGCTGGGCCTGTGCGGCATCGGCTGGATCATCGACCTGTTCCTGATCCCGTCCATGGACCGCGAGGCCGACCGCCGCTTCGTGGCCTGCGAGATCAATTATTCGGTGGCCTGGCTGCTGCTGACCTTCCTGGGCGTCTTCGGGGTGCACCGCATGTACATCGGCAAGTGGATCTCGGGCATCGTCTACCTGTTCACGGGCGGCTTCTTCCTGCTGGGCGTGCTCTACGATTTCTGGACGCTCAATGCCCAGGTGTCCGAACGCAACCACGGCGCCCGCAGCTGATCGGCAGCGCCTACTTCTTCCTACTTCTTCAATGCCTTCATGCGCCTTGCAGCCAGCTCCACGGTGTGGAGCTGCTGCTTGCGCTTCATCGATTTCCAGTCCTTGATTTCCTCCAGGGTACGGCCGCAGCCGGTACAGATGTCGTGCTTGAGCTTGCACAGCGATACACAAGGGCTCTTGACGTCTTTTCCCAATTCCCGTTCCTGCCTGATTGTTCGCAAACCCTGACTGTACTGCAATGCCGCCCGCGCCGCTGGCTACGGCTGTGGCCGAAACGAAAAAGGCCCGCATCCTTGCGGATGCGGGCCAGCCCACGACTACCTCTGCTACAGTTACTACTTGCGTTACAGCAGCCACCTGCTATCCCCGAGTACCAGTCTTTCAAGCAGGCGACCAGGAGAAGTATCCAGATTTAAGCGGTCCATGGGCATAGGAAAACTCTGAAAAGATGCCTGATTTTTTGATTCGCCATCATTCCGTTTTGCCAGACTGACTACCCTGCTCGGATTTTTCGGATTTTTCCGACTTGTCCTGCTTGAATCGAGTCACCAGCAACTGATTGATGCGATTGCCCTCGATATCCACCACCTCGAACTTGAAGTCCGAGAACAGCACGAAGTCGGTCTTCTTGGGAATCTTGCGCAGCATGTACATGATGAAACCGGAGAGGGTCTCGTAACCCACCGGATTGGGATACTCCTCGATCTCCAGCTCGCTCATCACATCGTTCAAGGGCGTGAGGCCATCCATGAGCCAGGAATTGGCATCGCGCTTGACGATCTGTTGCTCTTCCTCGGTGATGGCCAGCAGGTTGCCCATCAACACGCCGGTGACATCGGTGATGCTGATGATGCCCACCACCAGCGCATATTCATTGACCACGATGGCCAGGTCTTCATCCATGGCCTTCATGCGCTCCAGCACTTCCCACAGGTTCAGGCTGTCAGGAATGGACAACGGCGGATGCACCAGCCCCTTGTCGGCCAGAGAGAATTGTTCACCCTTGAGTAAGCGTTTGAGAACATCCTTGCTGTCGATATAGCCCAGCACCGCGTCGATGTGACCATCGCAGACCAGGAAGCGCGAATGCGGATGGTCGATGATCTTCAGGCGTATCGTTTCTTCACTATCGGTGAGCAGGAAGTACACGATGCTGTCACGCGGGGTCATGGCCGAGGGCACGTAGCGGCTTTCCAGCTCGAACACGTTTTCGATCAGGTGATGTTCCTGGGTGAGCAGCACCCCGGCCTGGGCGCCGGCATCGACCATGGCGTGGATCTCGCTGGGCGTGATCACGTCCTGGCGCACCTGGGGCAGGCCGAACAGCGTGAAGATCCACTTGGACAGACTATTAAAGAACCATACCAGGGGCTTGAAGAGCGTCTCCAGCAACAGCATGGGCTTGACCAGCACCACGGCAGCGCGCTCGGGCGCGGCCATGGCCAGGCGCTTGGGCATGAGGTCGGCAAAGAGGATGAAGAAGGCCGTCACCACCAGGAAGGACATGGCGAAGCTGGCGTTTTCCAGCAGCGGCCCGGTGTAGAAGGTGCTGATGATCTCGCGCATATGCGGCGTCAGGGCCGGCTCGCCCACCACGCCGCCGAGGATGGCCACGGCGTTCAGTCCGATCTGTACCACCGTGAAGAAATTGCCAGGCTGGGCTTGCAGGGACAGCACCCGGTCGGCGTTGGCTTCCCCTTCCTTGGACATCATCTCCAGCCGGATCTTGCGGGAAGCGGCGATGGAAATCTCGGCACAGGAAAGAAAGGCGCTGACCACGACCAGGAGCAGGATCAGCAGCAGACTGGTGAATATGCTCATGTTGTTCATGTTGTTCTTATCTCATTGATTTGACGTGACATTCTCTCGCGCAACGGGGAGAAAAAGCAAACGCGGCGAATTGGCCGCAAATTGCCTCAACTTCGGCAAACTCGCCAAGATCATCCAAATCCGTCAGAGACCAACACAGACAACACTCAATACACGTCGCGCCGGTACCTCCCCTGCTCGGCCAGCGCATTCAGGCAGGCTTCGCCCAGGATGTCCTGCAAGGCCTGGGCCACCCCGGCCGCCATGCCTTGCAGGCTGCCGCAGACATAGACACTGGCGCCCAGCTCCACCCAGCGCCGCAGTTCATCGGCGGCTTCGCGCAGCTTGTCCTGTACGTAGAGGCGCTGTTGCTGGTCGCGCGAGAATGCCAGGTCCAGCCGCAGCAAGTAGCCCTGCTCCTGCCAGGCTTGCAGCTCCTGGCGATGGAAGAAGTCATGCTGGCGCGAACGCTCGCCAAAGACCAGCCAGTTGCGCCGCTGCCCGGCCGCCACCCGCTGGCGCAGATGGGCGCGCAAACCGGCCAGGCCGGTACCATTGCCGATCAGGATCAGCGGGCGATCATCGGTGGGGCCGTGGAAGGCGCCATTGCTGCGCACGCGCAGGGCGATCTCCTGGCCCGGCTGGGCGTGCAACCCCAGCCAACCGGAGCCGAGCCCGGCGCGACCATCAGGCTGGCGCATCAGGCGCACCATCAATTCCAGCGCACCATCGGCTGGCAGCGAGGCAATCGAATAGGCGCGATGCGGCAACGGCTTCAAGCGCGCCAGTACATCACTGGCCGGCAAGCCGCGCAACTGCGCCAGGGTATCGGCCTGCTGCGGCAGCAGGCGGGTCGCCAGGGCGGCGCGCAGCGCAGCGTCGCTCTGGCCGATGGCGAGCAGGAAGGCCTCGACCGCCTGCGTACTATTGTGCGGGCCGATCTCGGCGATATCACCGGCCTGCCAGTGGGGGGCCGGCAAATCCAGTGGCGTGAGATGCAGATGAAACACCGGGCCGCCCTGGCTGCCGGGATTGAGCAGTTGGCGCCGGGCCAGACGCCAGCGGGCATAGGCCGGCGCGCTCCAGTCGGCCTCATCGCGGTGGCCGTTGAGCACGCCCAGTTGGTGCTGCCAGTGGCGCAGCGCCCCTGCGTCGCCATTGTCGACTTCGATGGCATCGAACAAGGGCTGGGCGTGGCGCCGGCACAGCCAGGCCTGCAAGGCATGACCGAAGGCACAGTATTGCTGATAGCTGCGATCGCCCAGCGCCAGCACGCCAAAGCGCAACGCGCTCAGGGCCGCGCCATCGTTCTGGCCCATGCGCTGCGCCAGGGCCGCCGCGTGATCGGGCGCATCGCCCTCGCCGGTGGTGCTGACCACGAACAGGGCCAGGCGCGCCACCAGCAGATCGGCCTCGCGCAACTGGCCCAACGGCAGCACGCGCACCGCCATGCCACCTGCGCGCAAACTCTGCGCAGTCTGCCGGGCCAGTCGCTCGGCTGTACCGGTCTGGCTGGCAAAAGCGACCAGTACAGTCTCCTCGGCTGCCTGCGTGGTATTCCCCCACTCCGCTTGCTGGCGCTGCTGTGCACGGCGGTACTTGAGTGCGGTCATGACGCACAACACCAGGTAGCTCAGCGCCACCAGCGCCGCCAGCAGGTAACGGGTCTGCATCTCGCCGCTCATGACAGCATGGCCGCAAACGCCGGCGTCATGGTCTCCTGATAGCCCTGCCCCTGGCGGCGGATGAACAGTGCGGCGATACCGCGCTGCTGCGCGAAGCTCATGCCGTCTTCCTCGCCCAGTACAGTCAACACCGTGGCCAAGGCATCGGCCACCATGCATTGCCGGTGCAGTACCGTGACAGAAGCCAGGACATTGCGCACAGGTGTACCGGTACGGGGATCGATGGTGTGGGCATAACGCTGGCCTGCGTGATCCACATAACGACGATAGTCGCCCGAGGTGGCAATGGCCAGGTCATGCAGCGCCACCACCATGCCCGGCCCGGCATCCTGGGGCGGGCGCTCCAGCGCCACCCAGTAGGGTTGGCCATCGGCCTTCACGCCGCAGCCGGACAATTCGCCGCCGACCTCGACCAGCCAGCTCACGCAACCACAGGCGCGCAAGGCCTGGGCGATCAGATCCACCGCATAGCCCTTGGCGATGCCGGAAAAATCCAGGTGTACACCACCGGCCTGCTGCACCCTTCGCCCCGTGCGGTCCAGCACGATGCGCTGCCAGCCGCAACGCAGGCGCGCTGCCTGCAGCGACCGCGGATCGGGCAGATGCGGCAGCCGCCGCTGATCGCTGCCGGGGCCGAATCCCCACAGATCGACCAGCGGCCCGACCGTGGGATCGAACGCTCCATCGCTATCGACAGCCATGGTCAGCGCCGCATCGAGTACGGTGAAGAAAGCCTCGGGCAAGGCGTGCCAACTACCGGCCGGGGCGCGGTTGAAGCGACTGATGTGCGAGTCCGGCTGCCAAGTGCTCATTTCTTCGATGACTCGTTGCAACTGCGCATCGATGGCCGATGCGATGGTGTGGGCAGCGACCTCGCGCGGCGCCAGCGCCTGCACGCTCCAGGTGGTACCCATGGTGTGGCCGGCAAAGCGCTGGGCCAGCACGCCCGATGGCAGCAGGGGCGGGGCTTGCAGCTCGACGGGGATCAATACGCGGTGGGACATCGTCGGTATCCGAAATAAAAACGGCGCCTGCAATGCAGGCGCCAGCAAGGTCCAACAAGGAACGATCAGGGCAGCACTTCAACCGTGGCGATATAGCTCGCACGACGCTGGGTCGCCTGCGGCAGCGTGGTCTTCTGGTCGGCCACGCTGGCTTCCAGCCAGTACATGCCAGGGCCGGTCCACTTCACGCTGAACTTGCCATCGGCATCGGTCTTGAGCTTGGTGTCGAGCAGCTTGTCGCGATAGCGGATGCCACCCGGCACCAGTTCCACTTCCACGTCCGCCGCCGGCTTGCCATCGAGCAGCAACTGGAAGCTGGCGGTGTCACCTGCCACCAGGTCGTTGGGATGGGTGATCGGCTGCAATTCCAGTCCGGTGCCGGTAATGGCCAGTGCCGAGCGGCTCGGCTTGCCGGCGGTGACGAAGGTTTCCACGCGGCTGTTCATCTGGGTCACCTTCAGCTCGGTGGCATTGGCCGGGATTTCCTTGGCCAGATTGTCGGCATTGCCGCGCCAGCGTTTTTGCTGCCCATCCAGCTTGTAGCTGGCAAAGACAGCGTTGTTGACTACCGCGATCTTGTAGGTGCCGCTCTGGTTCAGTTGCACATCGAAGGTGCTGCGGTATTTGCCGGTGGCGGCATTGACGGCAGGCACCGGCTTGCCTTCAGGGCCGGTCACCACCAGGCCATCCAGGCGCAGCGGGAAATGCTCGAAATAGAACAGGTCATTGGACACCGCCGCATCCACCGTGACCCAGGCATCATTGCCGGACAGGACGGTGGCCGACGGCAGCAGCCATTGGCGGTGAGCGTGGGCCGACAACGGCAGGGTCATGGCCAGGGCCAGTGCGGCGATCTTCATGGAGCGGCCGGCGAACAGCTTGAGGGAAAACGACATGGCAGGTTCCTTTTTCTCGTGTGTCTTGTTTTGATGGTCTTGTTTTAGGGTTTCAATTCCAGCGCGACGGCCCCGAGTTCGCTATTGCCTTGGGCCTTGGCGCTCTGGGGCGACTTGGGCGGCCACTGGAACGGCAGCTTCACCAGCTCCCGCCCGCCGACTTCGCGTGCCGCCTCCACCATCAGCACGTAGTCGCCCGGCGCCAGGTTGGCGATGGCGCCCTTGGTCGAACCAAAGTTGAGTTTTTGTTCACCTGGCGCACGGGTGGCACCGCTGACGCCATCGATGGGCATCTGCTGCTCACGCCCGCTGCGACGCCACCACTGGCGCATATCCTTGAGCCACTTCTCGCCTTCCTTGTCCTTTTTCTTCATGTCGTACCAGACCGCCAGGTTGGCGGCCACGCTCTGGTCGGCGCGCTCGATCCAGGCCGCCAGGTAGGGACGGTGGTATTCGGCCACGTTCAGGGTCGGGATCTCGATCTTCAGGTTCATCTCCGCTGCGCCGGCTGGTGCGGCCGAGGCGAACAGCGCCGCCGCAGCCAGGGCCAAGGCGGTCGGTTTGAACAATGCAGTAGTGCTACGCTTCATGGGACCTCTCGCTAAGAAAGACAGGATGACTGGCTGCAAGCCGCAGGGGCTTGTCTGGCTGACGGAAACGATGGAGTTCTAGTGAATCAGCAGCAGCGCCAGCAACAGCGGCGCCACCAGCCCCAGCCCCACCATGGGCCAGGTGGCCGGGCGCTTGCCGGCGTGCATCTGCAGCAGGAACAGGCCGGTCAAACAAAACACCAAGCAAGCCACGGCGAAGACATCGATGAACCAGCTCCAGGCCACACCGGTATTGCGGCCCTTGTGCAGGTCATTGAAATAGGAAATCCAGCCGCGGTCGGTCTTTTCATATTCGACCTGCCCGTCCTGCAACGCCACCCGCAGCCAGGCATCGCCGCCCGGACGCGGCAGCGCCACGTAGACTTCATCGGTGGACCACTCGGCGCTGTGCTGGCCTACGGTTACCGACAGCTCACGGCTGATCCAGTCGCGCACACCCTGGGGCAGCGCTGCCTTGCTCCCCCCCTTGGCGTCGGCCGCCTCGGCCTGCTGGCGCAGCGGTGCCAGCAATGCAAGCGGCAGCGTCGCATTGCGATGCATGACCTGCGGCTTGGCCTCGATCTGGGCGGCATGGTTGAGCGTGAGGCCAGTGGCGGCGAAGGCCAGCATGGCTATCAGGCAGATGGCCGAACTGATCCAGTGCCACTGGTGCAGGTGCTTGAGCCAGAAGGCGCGACGTTTCTGGTCCGGCATGACAGGGCCGGCACTGGCGACGGATTGCTTCATGAGACCGCAGGAGGGATAAGGGCAAGCAGCAAGACTGAGAACTGCGCCCAACTCAAATAATAATAATTCTCAATTATATCCAGACTCGTCCACACCTCGCCAGTGGCATCGCGCTCTTTTACTTAGCGATACACAAGGATACAAAAACGGCATCCGACCTCACGCCGTGCGCCGTGAGGGGGATGCCGTTGCTGCCGACAGGGGCAGGAATCAGCGCAGCAGCTCGTAAGGGCCGCCCTTTTCCAGCGCGCGCTGGTAAGCCGGGCGCGCATGGATGGCTTCCAGGAACTTGAGCAGGTTGGGATAGCGGCCATCGAGCCCACCCCGCGCCCGCAAGCCCTCCACCGGGAAACTCATCTGGATATCGGCGCCGCTGATGGCCTTGCCGGCAAACCAGCCCTCCTTGCCCAGTTCTGCCTCCATGTAGCGCAATTGCCGCTCCAGCTGCGGCGCTACCAGGCGAGTGCGCATCCCCTCGGCCAGCATCCTGGCGATCGGACGGATCAGCGTCGGCACGGCCTTGGGCATCTTGCTGAAGATCAGGCCCAGCAACAACCAGGGCATGGCCGAGCCTTCGGCGAAGTGCAGCCAGTAACGGTAGCGCAGGCGCTCCGGCGTGCCGGGCGCGGGCAGCAGGCCGCTGTTGGCGCCATAGCGCTCCAGCAGGTACTCGACGATATTGCCCGACTCGGCCACCGTCAGCTCGCCATCGGTGATGACCGGCGACTTGCCCAGCGGATGCACCTTGAGCAGCTCGGGCGGCGCCAGCATGGTCTTGGGGTCGCGCTGGTAGAACTTGATCTGGTACTCCAGGCCCAGTTCTTCCAGCAGCCACAACACGCGTTGGGAACGGGAGTTGTTCAGGTGATGCACGGTGATCATGGCGCGCTCCTTGTAAAATGCGAAGCGCTTACTCTAACATCCACCCACATTCCCGCCCCATGGCCGTCACGCCTCTGTATAAACAATTTGCCGACCAGCTCGCGGCCTCCATCCGCGACGGCGTGCTGCGCCCGGGCGAACGCATCGCCTCGGTGCGCATCGCCAGCCAGCAGCACAAGGTCAGCGTAACCACCGTGGTGCGCGCCTACGAATTGCTGGAAAGCCGCGGCATCATCGAGAGCCAGCCGCAATCGGGCTACTTTGTACGCCAGCAGGCCGAAACCATTGCCCGCCCGACTGCCAGCCCCCCCGTGCAGGCCGACCACCCGGCCTGGCAGCAATCCACCGAAGTCGATGTCAGCCGCTTGGTGCTGGCTACGCTCAAGACCATCCAGCAGGACGGCACGGTGCCGCTGGGTTCGCCCTACCCCAACCCGGCACTGTTCCCTTCGCACCGGCTGGCCCAGTATGCCGGCCGCATCGCCCGTCATGCCAGCCAATCCAGCGTGTTCGACGACCTGCCTCCCGGCCATCCCGAACTGCTGCGCCAGATCGCCCGCCGCTACCTGGAAAACGGTCTGAAGGTCGATCCCGCTGAAATCGTGGTCACCGTAGGCGCCACCGAAGCCATCAATCTCTGCCTGCAAGCAGTGGCCCGTCCCGGTGACACCATTGCGGTGGAGACTCCGACCTTCTACGCCATGCTGCACGCCATCGAGCGTCTGGGGATGCGGGCCCTGGAAATCCCCACCGATCCGCGCCGCGGCATCGATGTCGCAGCGTTGGAAGAACGCCTGCAGACGCAAGCGGTGGCGGCCTGCATGGTCATGCCCAACTTCCAGAATCCGCTGGGTTTCCAGATGCCCGACAGCGAAAAGGAAAGACTGGTGCGCCTGGCCGCACAGCACCAGATGCCGATCATCGAAAACGCCGTCTACAGCGAGCTGTACTACGGCAATGCCCATCCTTCTTCACTGAAGAACTACGACCGCGATGGCCTGGTGCTGCACTGTTCGTCCTTCTCCAAGAGCCTGACCTCGGCCCACCGCATCGGCTGGGCCATGCCGGGCCGCTATCGGGCGCAGGTGGAAAAGCTCAAGTTCTTGAATACCCTGGCCACGCCCACCGCGCCGCAACGCGCCATCGCCGAATACCTGACCCAGGGCGGCTACGAGCGCCACCTGCGCCGGGTGCGCCGCGCCTTCGCCCAGCAGCGCGACATGATGCGCCACTTCGTGCTGCGCTTCTTCCCGGCCGGCACGCAGGTCTCCGAGCCGGAAGGCGGTTATGTCTTGTGGGTGGAATTGCCGCCGCAGGTGGATGCGATGGAACTATATCGCCGCAGCCTGGCGCTGGGCATCACGGTGGCGCCGGGGCGCATCTTTGCGGCGACCAACCGGTATAGCCATTTCATCCGGCTCAACTACAGCTATACCTGGTCCAAAGAGACCGAGCAGGCCTTGAAGCTGGTGGGGAAACTGGTGGAAGAACTAGCCGGGTAAACTATCGGCACGCCTCATCGGGCAGGCCGATAGCCGCATTTACTGAGGCGACACCAACAGACTCACGCTGCCAGTCCCATCCTCATTCATCTCGACCTTCACCACACCAGCCTCTTCCAGCGCCGACAAAAACCGCCGCAAAGTACTCATGCGCAATTGGGTCCGCTTTGACAAGCGCGCCAGCGACAGCGCTGCGCCCTCCTTCTCTTGGGCATCAGCCTGCAGAGTTTCCACGATCAGCAGCACCTCGGGCGGCACGCCCATCTGCTGGGCGCGGGCCTGCAAATCTGCATCCGACTGGGCGGACATCTCGATCACACTCATGTCCGCCTCCATCACGCCGCCGAACGCTGCACCGCAGAGCGCGACAGCAGCACCGGAATGGATTTGGAGGTCGGCGTACGCGCCTTGTCGGCAAAACTTTCCAGCGGCACCAGCGGATTGGTCTCGGGATAGTAACTACCGATACAACCGCGCGGAATTTCATATTCCACCAACAGGAATCCCTCGGCACGACGCTCCACACCGTCATCCCAGACGCTGGTGATGTCGACCCATTCACCATCCTTCAACCCCAGCATCTGCAGGTCCTGCGGATGGATGAAGACCACCCGGCGCTGGCCGAACACGCCGCGATACCGGTCGTCCATGCCATAGATGGTGGTGTTGTACTGGTCGTGCGAACGGGTGGTCATCAGGGTCAAGAGCTTCTCGCCATGGATCGCGCGGGCGCGATGGATGGGCGTGTCCTTGGGGATCTCGTGGACGATGAAGTTGGCCTTGCCACTGCCGGTCTTCCAGACCCGGTCACGCGAGGCCACCCCGAGGTGGAAGCCACCCGGATTGGCGATGCGCTCGTTATAACCCTTGAAGGCATCGTAGACCTTCTCGATGGCGTCGCGGATGCGCGAGTAATCTTCGGCGTACCACAGCCAGTCGATCTTCGGACCATTGTTGCGCGACTTCATGGTGGCCTCGGCCAGATGCGCCACGATGGCCGTCTCCGACATCAGGTGCTCGGAGGCCGGCTTGTTGATGCCATAGGAGACGTGCACCATGCTCATCGAATCTTCCACCGTCACGCCTTGCGGACCGGACTTCTGGACATCGATCTCGGTGCGGCCCATGGTCGGCAGGATCAGCGCATCCTTGCCATGCACCAGGTGGCTGCGGTTGAGCTTGGTGGTGATATGCACGGTCAGGTTGCAGGAACGCAGCGCATCGAAGGTGCGCGGGGTGTCGGGCGTAGCCATGGCGAAGTTGCCGCCCAGGCCGATGAAGACCTTGGTGCGGCCTTCCAGCATGGCCATGACCGAACCCACGGTGTCGTTGCCGTGGTGACGCGGGGCCTTGAAGCCGAACACCTGCTCCAGGCGATCGAGGAAGGCCGGGGTCGGTTTTTCATCGATGCCTACGGTGCGGTCGCCCTGCACGTTGGAGTGCCCGCGCACCGGGCACAGGCCCGCACCCTGGCGGCCGATGTTCCCGCGCAGCATCATCATGTTCGACAGCAGCTGGATGGTCGCCACCGCGTACTTGTGCTGGGTCAGGCCCATGCCCCAGGTAGCGATGACGGCTTTGCCCTTGACGTAGACCTGGGCCAGCTTTTCGATATCCTCACGCGAGACGCCGGATTCTTCGACGATGTCCTCCCAGCTTTCAGCACGTGCCTGCGCGGCAAATTCCTCGAAGCCGGCCGTGTGTTGCTCGATGAACGCCACATCGATCACCCGCTCGGTGCCAGCGGCCTGGGCGACATCATCCAGTTCGATGGTGCGCTTGATGACGCCCTTGATCAGCGCCAGGTCTCCCCCCAGCTTGGGATGGATGAACATGGAACTGATGCGGGTGCTGCCCATGGTCAGCATCTCGACCTTGCTCTGCGGATCGGCAAAGCGTTCCAGGCCGCGTTCCTTGAGCGGATTGATGGCGACGATGGTGGCGCCGCGCTTGGAGGCATGACGCAGCTCGCCCATCATGCGCGGGTGATTGGTGGCCGGGTTCTGGCCGAACAGCAGCAGAGTATCGCAATGATCGAAGTCTTCCAGCAGCACCGTGCCCTTGCCGATGCCGACCGTGCCCGGCAAACCGACGCTGGTGGGCTCGTGGCACATGTTGGAGCAATCCGGGAAATTGTTGGTGCCGTACTGACGCACGAACAACTGGAACAGGAAGGCCGCTTCGTTGCTGGCGCGCCCGGAGACGTAGAAGTCGGCCATGTCCGGGTCGGGCAAGGCGTTGAGGTGCTTGGCCATCAACTCGAAGGCAGCAGACCATTCGATCTTCCGGTACTTGTCGGTGGCGGCGTCGTAGACCATGGGATGGGTCAGGCGGCCGTGTTCTTCCAGTTCGTAATCCGATTGCTGCATCAGCTCGGTGACGGTGTGCTTCTCGAAGAACTCGGGCGTGACGCGCTTCTTGGTGGCCTCGGCAGCGACTGCCTTGACGCCGTTTTCGCAGAATTCGAAGGTGGAGGTATGTTCGCGGTCCGGCCATGCGCAACCGGGGCAATCGAAGCCGTCAGGCTGGTTCTGCGACAACAGGGTGCGCAGCCCCTTGCCATCGGCCACGTGTTCCTTGACCAGGTTCAGCGCCACGTACTTGAGTGCGCCCCAGCCGCCTGCGGGTTGATTGTATTGCTCGATTCTTGGTTTGGAGGGCATGATGTGTCGGGATGGAGTGGAGTCCAGTGTAGGGAAAGTCTAGGTCACCCCGGCGCCCACCGGAATGCACAGGAACCCCCATCGGATTCAAGCACAGTGCGCTTCAAGCAACGCGCGCAAATGCGTCCACCACCGCCCCGCCTTTATCTGCCCTCCCCTTGCGCTGGATCACCCGATCTCACTCGAGCTCACTCAATCGTCCAGCGGCAGCGCCAGGGTTTCCTTGATTTCTTCCATCACCACGTAGCTCTTGGACTGCGCCGCCCCCGGCAGTTGCAGCAGGATGTCGCCCAACAGCTTGCGGTACTCAGCCATGCCGCGGATGCGCGCCTTGATGAGGTAATCGAAGTCGCCCGACACCAGGTGACACTCCTGTACCTCGGGGATGCGCAACACCTCGCGCCGGAACTGCTCGAACATGTTGCCCGATTTGTGGTTCAGCGTGATTTCCACGAACACCAGCAGCGTGGCCCCCAATGACTCTGGATTGACGCGCGCGTAATAGCCGCTGATGACGCCATCGCGCTCCATGCGCCTGACCCGTTCGATGCAGGGCGTCACTGACAAACCGACCTGCTCGCCCAGCTCCTTCATGGAGATGCGACCGTCCTTTTGCAGCACCGCCAGGATACGGTGATCGAGCTTGTCGAGGGTGCGGATGGATTGTTGCTGGGTTCTCATGAATTTTTCCCGTTTCAGCACGAATTTCATGAAATCTTCATGAAATTACAGATAAATACACGAACAAACACTAGTTATTCACTCATATCATAGCTGAATCTTCTAATCCACACGCCTTTTGCAGCGGCATCATTTTGAAACGGGGAATCAGTATGCGCGTCGTCATTCTTGGAAGCGGTGTCATCGGGGTCACCAGCGCCTGGTATCTGGCCAGGGCCGGCCACGACGTGACCGTGCTGGACCGCCAGCCTGGCCCGGCGCTGGAAACCTCGTTTGGCAACGCCGGCCAGATCTCCCCCGGCTATGCCTCGCCCTGGGCGGCCCCCGGCATCCCCCTGAAGGCGATCAAATGGATGTTCCAGGAACACGCCCCGCTGGCCATTCGCCCGGACGGCACCCTGAACCAATTGCGCTGGATGTGGCAGATGCTGCGCAACTGCAATGCCGACAGCTATGCCATCAACAAGGAACGCATGGTGCGCCTGGCCGAATACAGCCGCGACTGTCTGCGCGAGCTGCGCGCCGATGTCGGCATCCCCTATGAAGGCCGCGAACAAGGCACCCTGCAACTGTTCCGCAGCCAGGAACAACTGGACGGTGCGGCCAAGGACATCGCCGTGCTCAAGGAGGCCGGCGTGCCCTTCGAACTGCTCACCCCCGAACAACTGGGCGGTGCCGAACCGGCGCTGGAGAAGGTGCGCGGCAAGCTGACCGGCGGCCTGCGCCTGCCCAATGATGAAACCGGCGACTGCCAGCTCTTCACCACCCGCCTGGCCAAGATGGCCGAGCAACTGGGCGTGAAGTTCCGTTACGACGTTGCCATCGACGCCCTCACCATGGCCGGTGGCAAGATCGCCGGCGTGGTCTGCGGCAAGGAGTTGGTACAAGCCGACAGCTACGTGGTGGCCCTGGGCTCCTACTCGCCGCAGATGCTGCGCGACGTGCCGGGCCTGCCGGCCATCCCGGTCTACCCGCTCAAGGGTTACTCGATCACCGTGCCGATCACCGACGCGACCGCCGCGCCGGTCTCGACCATCCTCGACGAAACCTACAAGATCGCCGTGACCCGCTTCGACGACCGTATCCGCGTGGGCGGCATGGCCGAGATCGTGGGCTACGACACCGCCCTCAAGGCCAAGCGCCGCGCCACCCTGGAAATGGTGGTCAACGATCTGTTCCCGGGTGCTGGCGACACCACGCAAGCCAGCTTCTGGACCGGCCTGCGCCCGATGACCCCGGACGGCACCCCGGTGGTGGGCGCCACCCCGGTCTCCAACCTCTTCATCAATACCGGCCACGGCACGCTGGGCTGGACCATGTCCTGCGGCTCGGGCCAATTGCTGGCCGACCTGATCTCGGGCCGCCGCCCGGCCATCGCCCACGAAGACCTGTCGGTGGCGCGCTACATGCAATCGGGCGCGGGCGTCCAGACACCGCGTCTGGCAGGCGCCTGATGAGACCGGATCGGATGATCGTCGTCGTTCAATAGTCTCTTCTGCATCCCTCGCAGAATGGTTGGCCGGAGCAAATGCTCCGGCCTTTTTTATGCGCCCAGGCTAACCGCTATTGCGGCCAACTTCAGGCCAACGCCAGCGCTGCGGAGGGCTTGGCAGCAATGGCCGGGCCTGCCCCATTGACCTGCTCATGGGCTCCGACCGGCAGCTTGAAGACCTGCATCAACTCCAGCAGCTTGCTGGCCTGCGCGCTCAAGCTCTCGGCCGCCGCCGCTGACTGTTCCACCAGCGCCGCGTTCTGCTGGGTCGAGTTATCCAGTTGCTCGACAGCAGTCCCCACTTGGGCGATGCCTTGCGTCTGCTCCTGAGTGGAGACCCCGATCTCAGTGACCAGGGTCGCGACCTGGCGCACCCGATCCACCACCCCGCTGATGGCCTGTGAAGCTTCCTGCACCTTGGCATAGCCACTATCGACCTTGTCTACGCTATCTTCGATGAGGGTCTTGATCTCGCGCGCCGCCTGCGCCGAGCGATGCGCCAGCGTGCGCACTTCGGACGCCACCACCGCAAAGCCGCGCCCCTGTTCGCCGGCACGCGCCGCCTCCACCGCCGCATTCAAGGCCAGGATATTGGTCTGGAAGGCGATGCCATCGATCACCGCGATGATCTCCTTGATGCGGGCCGAACTGGAGGCGATATCGCCCATCAGATCGACCACCCCGGCCACCGCATCGCCACCCTGGCTAGCCTCCTGACTGGCATCGCCAGCACGCTTGACGGCCTCGCCCACGGTCTGGGCGTTTTGCTTGACCGAACCGGTGAGCTGCTCCATGGAAGCGGCCGTCTGCTCCAGGTTGGAAGCTTGTTCCTCGGTACGTCGACTCAGGTTGAGATTGCCGTCCGCAATCTCGGAGGCCCCGGTATCGATGGCATGGCAGCTCTTGTAGACCTCCTGGACCAGATGCGACAGGCGCAGCCGCATACTTTCCATGGCGGTCAGCACGCTGCCCTGGTCACCCTGGCGCAGTTTGACTCGACTGGCCAGGTCCCCATCGGCAATCGCCTGGGCAATGGCCACCGCATAGAGCGGCTCGCCACCCAACTGGCGCGTGATGGAACGCTGGATCACGACACTGAAGGCCACGCCCACCACCACCATGGCCGCCAGCAGGGCCACCAGATACCAGGCTGTGCGATCGACGCTTTCGGCCGAACGGCTGATGTGGTCCTGCACCGCCTGGTCATATTGCTTGACGATCTGCAGGAACACATCGCGCAGCTTGACGTGGGCCGGGTCGGTAGTCTTCTGCAACTCGGCCAGGGCGCCCGGCACGTCATCCTGGTCAGCCTTGTCCATCAGGCGCTGGAAGGACTCCCGGTAAGCCGGCCAGGCTTGGTTCAGCGCCGCCAACAGCGGTTCCAGTTGCGGGCTTTTCTCGGCCCCCTGGAGGTAGTCGAAGGCATCCTGGATCTGCGCCTCGGCCTTCTGGTTCAGTGCGCGGGTACCGACGCGCGACTTGGGATCGTTCGCATTGGGATAGATATAGGAATAGCCGCGCCGGAAATGAATGGCCATGGCCAGGGCCGCAGTATTGAGTTTCTGCATCGGCGCGATGCGCTCCTGGTACATCTGGCGTTCCTGAGAGCTGATGCTGTGCAGACTGAAGATGCTCCAACTGACCATGACCAGCATGGCCACCAGGAACAACGCTGACAGCAACGCAAGACGGGCCGAGACCCGCAGATTTTGCAGAAAAGACATGTTCTAGCTTCCCAAGGCGAGTTTTCGTTATGTTTGCAGCGCCCTGCCCCTGCGGGTGCTGCATCCGGCCATCCAGTCATCGGATGACCGACCAATTTACCGCAACTCAAGCGGGATTTAAGAAGGAAAAAGCATATATTTCCTGCATTTAAAGAACGGAAGAGCTATCCTATGCGGCTTTCCGCTCAACCCGTCCTCCGGGAATCGCCCAGCGACGCTGGGTGCGAGGACGGCGCATAGCCCGTCATCTTCCTGAACATCGTCGAAAACGCCGCCGGCCGCTCATAGCCCAGGTCATAGGCAATCACCGTCACCGAGTGCCCCAGGGCCAGCCGAGAAATCGCATTGACGACACAGGCGCGCAGCCGCCACTGCTGGAAACCCATACCCGTCTGCGCCAGGAACCGGCGATTGAAGCTCCGCTCGCTCATGTACAGCCGCTGGGCCCATTGGCCAGGCCGCGCGTGGATCGACGGTTCCCTCATGAAATCACGGCACAACGCGCCCAGTTTGTCATCCTGCGGCAGCGGCACGTGCACCGGAATCTCGCGAGCGCGACCGATCTCCTGCAACAACAACCGCATCAGGTTTTCCTCACGGCTGTGCGGCGCATAGCGCGGATCGATCCGGGTCGCCTCGATCAACAGTTCGCGCAACAGCGGCCTGACCTCCAGCACCTGGCAGGTCAGCGCATCGCGCGGCGCGTGATCAGGCTCCACGAAGGCGCTACAGGTGGTCACCGGCAAGAGCATACGGCTCTGGTGCTCACGCCCGGAAGGAATCCACACCGCGTGCTGCGGCGGCACCACCCAGGCCCCATCTTGCGTGACCACCTGCATCAGCCCACCCAGTCCAAACAGCAACTGCGCCCGCCGATGACTGTGCCAGGGCTGCAGCGAACCGCTGGGATAATCGGCCCCCGCTGCCACCACCGGCCGCGCGATGCCATCGATCCGATCAATCGGTAACTTCAGAGGTGGTTGCGATGGCTTGGGCATGGCAGGCGGAGTCCAGATCGGTCATGGCGTGAATTCGAACATTATTGACTCATGAATGAAAGTCAGTCAAAGCCCCTTTGCTCTACTGTACTGGCTTTGATGAAGGTGACGACATGAACCTACCGACACTTGCCGGCATCCTGGTCGCGCTGATCTGGGGCATACAGCCGGTGATCTCGCGCTACGGATTGCAGCAAGGGCTCACGCCCTACGATGCCACCCTGCTGCGCTATCTCACCAGTGGCCTGCTGGTCCTGCCCTATGCCTGCAAGCGCGGCCTCATCGGCGCCTGCGGCGTGGGCTGGTCGCGCGGGCTGGTGCTGTTCATCTTGTCGGGGCCCTTGTTCAGCCTGGTGCTGGTGGCCGGCGTCAACTATGCACCGGCCTCGCATGGTGCGTTGATCCATCCGGCACTCACGCCCTTGTTCGGCTTGGCGATCAGCCGATTCGTGTTCGGCCAGCGTGAACGGTTTTCGTTGTGGGGAATGCTGCTGCTCCTGGCGGGCCTGGTGCTAGTCGGACTCAACGGCCTCCTTGCCAGCAGCGGCCTGACACCAGCAGGCGCGTGGCGCGGCGATCTGCTGTTCGTGCTATCGGCCTTCATGTGGGCGTGGTATCTGGTACTGAACCGCAACTGGAAAATCGCCCCGCTGGACGCCGTGGCACTGACCCAGGTGCTGTCGCTGGGATGCATGGTACTGACGCTGCCCTGGCTGGGCGGGCAGACCTTCGGCAAGCCGCTGCCGGCGTTGCTGCTGCAGAGTGCTTATCACGGCGTGCTGGTGAGCATCGTCAGCGTGGCCTTGTTCAACTGGGTAGTGGCGCGACTGGGCGTCAAGGCGCTGATGCTCAATGCGCTATCGCCGCTGTTCGGGGTGATTGCTTCGGCTGGAGTGCTGAGGGAGCCGTTGTCGGTGTCGATGATGGTGGGGGCAGTGGTGATCGTGGGGGGCTTGGGGGTGGGGTTGCGTGGGGTGGGGAGGAGTCGGGAAGCTTAGTCTGGGTGGGGCTTATCAGCGTCAAGGTGACGCCCGCGCCTACCGAGCCGGCATTGAAGAAGGTGCCGGCAGTGCGTAAGTTGAAGCTATCTTCTCAAATTTTCAGCAATCCAAAAAATCGACCGAATACAGCATAGATACCCACCTGCGTATAACGATTGCCCGCCACGATGCTGACATTGCCATCGGTACTACCAATGGTCGAAGCCGACGCCGTCTGTCCCTGACTCTTCCCGTCGTGACTCTGCTCACGCGTGCCTATGGTCACGCCGAAGCCTGCGCCCATCACTCCGCTAGTGGTCTCCTTGCGGAAATTGTTTTTAGTGCTGCTATCCACGGCAGCCACGATATTGACATCGTTACCCGCAGCCATGCCCACGCCTTGCGTCGCGACGACATTGCTACCAATAACGTTGATGTCCTTGCCCGCCCTCACCACCACCGTATTGCCAGACAACGTCGTGCCTTGATTGATGCGCTCGCTACTGCTGTCATCGGTGGTCACAGTACGCGAAGACAGCACGCCACCCGCATCGGTCTTCTTGTGCTGATCACGCGCACTGGCCGTGCTGACATCGGTGCCGATGTTGATGTTATTGGCTGCTGTGGCCGCCAACGAGCCTTCGGCGTTAACGTAGGCTGCCTGGGCATTGATGTCGCGACCGGCGGTCACGCTGATGTCCTTGCCCTGCACCGTGCTGCCGATGGCGTTGTCACGGTTGACTTCGGCGCGGTTGTCGTTGTCCCAGGCGAGTTTTTCTTGGCTGGTTTCGTGGACGGTAGACAGGTTCACATCGCGCTGGGCGGCCAGCGTGATGTTGTCTGCGGAGGTGCCGCTGGCCTTGAGGTTGATGTCACGACCGGCCACGGCAGTGAGCGAACCATTGGCCTCGGAGACTGACATCGAGGCATTCTGGTTGATGTTGGTGCCGCTGGTGACGGCGTTAGCCGTTGCTACCGTGGTGGAAGCGCTGTTGATGTCGCGGCCTGCTGAGGCCACCAGGCTGTTGCGCGCATCGATGGTGCCGCCGATGTTGTTGATGTCCTGTGCTGCCGCCACCTGCACATCCGCGCCAGAGATACGCCCGCCCAGGTTCTGGAGATTGGCGCCGGCCAGCGACACCCCCTTGCGCGCAGCAATGGTGCCGCCGCTGTTGACGATATCCTGCGCCGCCTGGAAGGCTACATCATTGCCCGCAATCAGCGTGCCCTGTCCGGTCACCTCGACGTTGGAGGCGTGTACATACACCTGCGGCACCAGCACTTCCTGCGTGCTGCCATCGGGCAGCGTCACCGTCTGCTTGACCAGCCAGACGATGTCGGTCTTCAGTGCCGCCACCTGCGCATCGGTGAGGGCGACTCCCACCGTGTAGCGCTGGGCTTGCGCCACTTGCAGGCCGGCGTTCATGAGCGCCTGGTATTGCGCTTCGTTGCTGCTGTAGCCGGCCAGATAGCGCTGGCCGGTGATCTGCTGGATCTGGCGTTGCACCAGCTGCTGTTCATAGAAACCATCGCCCAGTTGCCGCACGCCGGACTGTAGGCCCAACTGGTTCAACATGAAGTCCGACGACAACCAGTTGCGCGTGCCCACGAATTGCGGATCGGTCTGGACCAGGTAGCGCTGCGCAGGGCCGGCATTGATGCGGTAGAGCGCATTGTTGGGCAGCGTCAGATCAAGACTGGCGATGCGGATGCTGGCCGCGCCTGCGCTGGCGCCCGCCGCCCCCGAGACCGACGCTGGCACTGCCCGCACCGAGTTGGCCCGGTTGGGGCCGGCGCCGCTGGTGGGGCTGATGTCCAACTGGAAGTTGGTGACGATGTCCTGCGACTGGTAAGGCACACCATCATAGCGGCGGTCGTCCGCGCTGAAGCGGTGACTCTTGATGTAGGTGAACACGGCCGAACCGGTCGAGACCACGCGCTGCATTCCCAGCGGGCCGGTGTTGTTGATGGCGGTACCGTTGACGCTGTCACCGGCCAGCGTGCCGCCGGCGATGACCTGGCTGGCGTAGTTGTTGAGCGCACCAGCGGCCAGGTTCATGTTGCCGCCGGAGGTGATCATGCCGGGGTCGCTCTTGGTGACTACCGTGCGGGTGATCTGTTCGGTGCCGTCGTAGATGCTCCATTCGCGGTAGGAGCGGCTGTTGACGTTGTTGTTGAAGGCGGCGATCTTGTCGTTGAGCACTAGCAGCGCAGCGATGTACGCGTCGTACTTGGGCTTCCAGACATCATTGGCCGCTTTCCATGCAGCATAGACCTCGGGATCAACCGGCACCGGATAGCACGAGTCATAACACATCTCGCCGGGGCGCGGCTCCGCCCCGGGGCCTGGGCCTGGATCCTGCGGCGGCGTCACCCCCATGACTGCCCAGATACGGTCAGTGGCCGTGTAATTGATGACCGGTGGAATGTAGACCGCATCGGCATCTCCCATCGCCCCCTGGCTGTAGGGAGGAACATAGGCAATGGCCACCGCATTATCGCCACGGGCACCGCGCGAATAGTCAAACGGAGGTCCATAACGCTCGGCCGGGTAGGCGGCCGAAGGCAGCAGCAAGCGATAGTTGTCCTCATCGCCCATGGCCCGCCAGTTGGCGGCATTGAGGATTTCTCCGGAACCCCGGTTGTAGAGCCAGGCCGAGTTGGAATCCAGCAATTGCGATGAGCCATTGAGCCGGAAGTTGATGATGCGCTTGCCCGGCCCCGTCTGATCCGTGGTCTCCAGATGCGCGTTGCTATTGTTGATGCTCCCGGCTGCAATACTCAGGTTGCCATCGGCATTGATGGTGGCGCTGCTGTTGTTGACTTCCCGCGCCGAGCCCACGGCCTTCTTGTTGGCATCCAGCGCGCCGCCGATGACCATGTCGCCCACCGAGTAGATCAAGCCATGTTCGCTGTTGTTGATGACGCCAGCGCCAATATCAAGTCGGTTGCGCGCGGCGATCACCGGGGCGCTGGTAACGCCATCGACGGTTTCCGCCTGGTTGTTCAACACGTCTGCGCCAATGGCGATGTTGTCGCCATAGATGCGGCCCGTGCCGAGGTTGTTGACGGTGCTGCTTTCGATGATCGTGTTCACGCCATCGATCAGGCCCCGGTTGATGAAGGTGTGTACATCGGTGGCCTTGAGCCTCAGGGTATTGCCCACCAGCGCGCCGCTGGCCTGGTTGTCGATGGTGGCGGCCGTCAGCGTCAAGGTGCCGCCGGCGCCGACCGAGCCGGCATTGGTGAAGGTGCCGGCGGTACGCAAATCGAGCTCGGCTGTGGCTCCGATCTGCCCGGTATGAAGGATTGAGGCGACCAGGTCCATGCGCAGGTCTTTCTGGCTCAATACCCGACCACTGCCTGTGAAGGAATATGCCAGCAAGGTGGTCTGCCGTCCGGCGATGATGGTGCCGTTGCTGTTGTCGATGGCCAGGGTGCGCGTGCTCGGGTTGGCGTCGGTCAACACGGCGCTGTTGGTGGCGGAGATCAGGCCGTTGCCGTTGTCGATGCGGCCGCTGGCAGTCAGCGTGATGGCGTCGCCGCGCACGGCGCCCTGGTGGTTGCTGATGTCGGTGGCGGCCACGTTGACGGTGGCGCCTTCTACGCCCTGGTCCTGACCTTGGGTGTTGTCGTTGCGCACGCTGCCGGCTTGCACGTTGACCGTGCCATCCGAGCGCAGCAGGCCGCCGCTGTTATCCACGCTGCCGCTGCCGGCCTGGATGTCCACGCCCTGCTTGGCCTGCAATTGACCACCGCTGTTGGTGACGCTATTGCCTTGTACGGTCAGCTTGCCGGTGGCGCCGATGGAGCCAGCGCGGTTGTCCAGGGTGGCGGTGTTGAGGTTGATGTCGCTGTTTGAGGAGACCAGGCCGGCATTGACCAGCGTGGCGGCGGCGATGTCCACCGTGCCCTGGGCCTGGATGCCGCGTGTGCTGCCGGAGTGGCTGTTGCGCACGGTCTTGCCGCTGGCGTCGATTTTTAAGGTGGTGCCGGCTTGCAGCAGGCCGCCATCGTTGTTCAGGTCGCCGCTGCCCACCGTGAGTTGGCCTTGGGCGGCCAGCGTGCCGTTGCTGTTGTCCAGACTGCCGCTGGCGATCTGCAGGTCGCGCTGGGCGCTGACCTGGCCGCCGCGGTTGCTGAAGGTTTGTGATTGGCTGTCGAGGTGGATGTCGGTGGCGTTGAGCGTGCCGGCGCTGTTGTCGATGCCCGCGCCGGTGAGCGTGAGCGACTGCGCCGCGCTGACCTGGCCCTGGTTGGCGAGCTGGCCGCTGGTGGTGATGGTAAGTGCATCTTGGCTGGAAGCCAGCGTGCCGCGGTTGTCCAGGGTGGAGGACTTCAGTTCGACGCCGCCATTGGCGCCCAGCGTGCCGCTGTTGCTGATGGCTTGCGCAGCCTGCACGCGCAGGGCATCCACCGCGTTGATGTTGCCGCTGTTGGTGAGGCCATCGGCCTGCACGGCAACCGACTGCGCCGCTTCGATGCGGCCACTGTTGGTAGTGCTGCCGCTGCTGTTGACGCGCACGCTGCCCTGGCGGGCGCTCAGGGTGCCGCTGTTGTCCAGCGTGCCGGCATTGAGCGTGGCGTCGGTGGTCGCTTGCAGCGTGCCGCTGTTGCGGATGCCGGCGGAGGCCTGCATCGTCAGGGACGCGCTGCTGCCGAGGCTGTTGCGGTTGTCGATGCTCGTGGCGCTCACCTGCACCGGACCTTCGCCACCGATGCTGCCGGTGTTGAGCACGCTGTCGCTGGCTTGCACCGTCAGCGCTCCACTGCTGGCCATGCTGCCGGCATTGTCCAGGGCGGTGGTGGTGATGCTGGCTGCGCTCTTGCTGCCCAGTTCTCCACTGTTGCGCACGCCACCGGTGGTCTGCACGGCCAGCAACCCGTTGGTGCTGAGGCTGCCGCTGTTTTCCAGGCGACCATCGGCGGTGACCACGGCCTGTCCGACCGAAGCGCCGATGGTGCCGGCGTTACGCACGCCCACGCCATGTTCGGTGGAAGTCAGGTAGATATGGCCGGCATACATGCCGCCCAGTTGCGCCACGTCGATAGCCACCGCCGGGGCGGCGTCGCTGGGGGCCACGCCGGGCTGTACGCTGGCATGGTCGGCGCTGACCGTGTTCAGGCCGGCGCTGACCTTCAGTTCGGGCGCCCATACCCCCGCGTTGACCTGCACCGCGCGCGCGATGATCTCGGCGTAGTCGGTGCGGCTGGCGTCCAGGCCATTGCCTTCGATGTTCACCGCGCCACTGGCCACGCGATAGCTGTCCAGGTTGCCGTTGTTGATCTGCGGCACACCCGTGGTGAGCGTGGCGCGGTTGGCGTTGATGAAGCCGCAGCCGGCGCAGGTGATGCCGGCCGGGTTGGCCACCACCACCTGGGCCCGGTTGCCCGCCACTTCCAGGTAGCCGCGCAGGTAACTGGGGTTGGGCGAATTGACCTGATTCACGATCACCCGCGCCGCCCCCGTGGCCAGCCAGGGGTTGCCGGCCACGTAGCCGCCCAGCTGGGTGGTGGTCGTGGAACGGGCGTTGTTGAGGATGACGCCATTGGCGCCGACATCGAACTGGCGATAACGATTGAGCGACACCCCGGCTGTGCTGGGGGTCTGGATGTTGACCACCGGCACGCCATTGGGGGTCACCAGCACGGTGGGTTGCTGGGTGCGCGGGGCCGTGCGGTCGCCCAGGATCTGGGCGTGGGCCACGGTATTCATTGCCAGCGCCAGGGCCACCGACAGCAGCGAAAAGCGCAAGGCCGACGGCAGCAGATCGGGCAAGGTTCCGCTCGGGCCGGCCGTTCGGCCCTGGTGCTGGATGCTGGAGGCAATTTCTGCGACGGCCATCAATTGGCCGCGATGCCGGTTGAAAACCAGCTTGTAACGCTGACGATTCATGAACACCCCTGTGGCGGTTTTAGTTATCACCGGTCGGCCAACGAACCCCGATTCGTTGTTTGCCGTTGCCAGTTGGCAAGAATTTGCTTGCCAGGGGCCAGATGTTAATTTAAGTTGTCAGCACGTTGACAGCTTCCCTCCTATTGAGAAGATTTCCTGTTGGCAAAATCCAACAATTGTTTTCATTTCATGCCATTTTGTTTTGATTCCGGGCCGCAAGTGGCTGGAGGGGCAAGGCGCGGCGCGATTCGGATTCTGATTGTTTTAGCGCGCGCGACGGAAGGTCAGGTTATAGCGGCAGTTGCCAGTGAGGGCATGGTCGCCCTCGCGCAGGGTATCGATGCCGTGGAAGGCCAGTCGCGCCGGGCCGCCCCAGACCACCACATCACCGCTTTCCAGGCGCAGGCGGCGCGGCTTGTCGGTGCGGGCCAGGCCGCCGAAGAGGAAGGTCGCCGGCAAACCCAGCGAGACCGAGACGATAGGTTGGGCCATGTCGGCTTCATTGCGGTCCTGGTGCAGCGACATGCGCGCACCGGGTTGATAGCGGTTGATCAGGCAGGCATCCGGTGCGAAGGCGGCAAACCCGGCCGCTTGCGCCGCACGCTGGGCCAGGGCGACAAAAGCCTCGGGCATCGGCGGCCAGTCGCGTTCGGCCAGCGGGTCCAGTACTTGATAGCGATAGCCGCGCCGGTCGGTGACCCAGCCATATTGACCGCAATTGCTCATCGCCACCGACATGCGAAAACCGCCCGGCGTTTGCATGTGGCGTAGGGGCGATGCGGCCAGTACCTTGGAGATCCCTGCCATCAAGCTTGCGGCCTCCTGTTCATCAACGAAGGCACGTAGCAGCAGTGCGCCTTCGGTGATGCTCTCGACGCTGGGGGTGCGGGCAAGGTCACCGAATAGATCGCCCGTCACTTGCCGCTCCCGCTACGTTGTGGCGCGGCCTTGATGCACTGGATGCGGTCCTGCACGTGCGTTGCAGCCGGCGCCCCGGAAGCCGCCGCTTCCTGCGCCAGCAAGGCCGCCTTGCGTTCCACTCCCCAGCGATAACCGGAGGGCGAACCATCCAGTCGGACGATGCGATGGCAAGGAATGAGCACGGCGATTTCATTTTGGGCGCAGGCATTGGCCACGGCCCGCACCGCCTTGGGCTGACCGATGCGCGCGGCCAGTTCGGCATAGGTCAACGTCACGCCGGGCGGCACGGCGCGCAATGCCTGCCAGACGCGCTGCTGAAAGGCGGTGCCACGCACGTCCAACGGCAGCGCGGCGCCATGTTGCGGGTCGTGCAGCACGGCCAGTACCTGCGCCAGCGTCTGCTCGAAGGCGGCATCGACCGGGGCCAGGTCGGCTTGCGGAAAACGATCCTGCAATTGCTGCACCAGGGGCTCGGCCTCTGCGCCCAGCGTGATGGCGCAGATTCCCTGCTCGGTAGCGGCCACCAGCAAGGCGCCCAGCCAGCATTGCGCTACCGCGAAGCGGATCTTCTCGCCGCTGCCGCCACGCCGATAGGTGGCCGGTTTCATGCCCAGTTGCGCGGCGCTGTGGGCGTAAAAGCGACCGCTGGAATTGAATCCTGCCTCATAGAAGGCTGCGGTGACGCTGGGACTGTCACCCAACTGGGTGCGCAGGCGGCTGGCGCGATGGGCATCGGCATAGGCCTTGGGCGTGAGCCCGGTATGCTGCTTGAAGAGGCGATGGAAGTGGTAGCGGCTCAAGCCCACGGCTTGGGCCAGGATGTCGGTGGCGGGTGCCTGCTGGGCGGCTTCGATCAGGCGGCAGGCCTGTGCGATGGCCTGGGCCTGGCGCTGCTGCAGCGGTGGCTGGTCAGGCTTGCAGCGCTGGCAGGGACGAAAGCCAGCCGCTTCGGCGGCGGCGCAACTGTCGTGGAAGCTCACGTTCTTGCGCAAGGGCGTGCGCGCACCGCAGGACGGTTTGCAATACACCCCCGTGCTCTTGACCGCATACCAGAAGCGGCCATCGGCGGTGGGGTCGCGCCCTTGCACGGCTTGCCAGCGAAGCTCATCGTCGTGACGATTGCCGGGCGGCTCAGGCTGGGCCAGCGGCTGGGGGGTCATCATGGTCGGCATGGGGCACTCCTGGAATCGGATCTTCTGATTCTAGGCCTGGCTGGATACAGCCACACTCCGGCGCTTGCTTTTGAATTCGCGCGCCGGTCGGCTCATTGCGAGAAACGGATGCGCTGGCGCGACTTGACCGGTTGCATCACATGTTCCAGCGGCAGTTCATGCGACTGCTTGACCTTCTTCAAGGTGATGTTGGACTTGACATTGGTCACGCCCGGCAAGCGCAGCAGCCGCGTCATCATGAATTCGGAAAAGGCCGCCAGGTCGGGCGCCACGATGCGCAGGATATAATCGCCCTCTCCCGTCACGGAGAAACACTCGGTCACTTCCGGCATCGCCTCCACGGCTTTTTCGAAGAGTTCGCCACGGGTTTCACCCTGGCGGTCCAGGGTCACGGTGGTGAAAGCGGTCACCCCCAAGCCGACCACGGCCGGGTCCAGCACGGCGGTATAGCGTTCGATGACGTGGGCTTCTTCCAGGCGTTGCACGCGACGACTGATCTGGGAAGTGGACAGGTGGACTTTCAGGCCCAAGGCACTATTGGTAATATGACCGTCACGCTGCAACTCGGTCAGCAAGGCCAGATCGTAGCGATCCACATTGATGATGCTCATTTATCCCTCCAAAGTTCTTATTTAAGATTTATTTGTGCATATTATCCAATATATCGCGCAAAAAACAATCACAAATTGCAGCATCGACGCAATAAACTCCTCGCATAGGCCGGGCTTGCCGGCCTTCCACACACGAGGAGATATAGCATGGGCCACGCAGACAGCCAATTCACCCCAGATACCACCGCCGCAGCCACCAGCCAGGATTTGTTCGACAACCCCATGGGCACCGACGGCTTCGAATTCGTCGAATATACCGCCGCCGATCCTGCCGCCATTGCAGGTGTATTGGAATTGATGGGCTTCACCGCCGTGGCGCGTCACCGTTCCAAGAATGTCACGCTGTATCGCCAGGGCCAGATCAATTTCATCCTCAACGGCGAACCCGGCAGCAATGCCGCCGCCTTCGCTCAGGTACACGGCGCGTCGGTGAACGCCATGGCCTTCCGCGTCAAGGATGCGGCCCATGTGTATCAACGTGCACTGGAACTGGGTGCGGAAGGGGTGGAAGCCAAGCTGGGGCCGATGGAACTGAATATTCCTGCCATCCGTGGCATCGGCGGCTCGCTGCTCTATCTGGTGGATCGCTATGGCGACCACGGCTCCATCTACGATGTGGACTTCCAGTTCTTCCCCGGCGTGGAGCGCAGTCCCAAGGGCGTGGGGCTGACCTATATCGATCACCTGACCCACAACGTCATGCGCGGCGCGATGGATACCTGGTCATCGTTCTACACGCGTCTGTTCAACTTCCGCGAGATCAAATATTTCGACATCGAAGGCAAGGTCACCGGCCTGCGTTCACGCGCCATGACCAGCCCCTGTGGCAAGATCCGCATCCCCATCAACGAGAGTGCCGACGACAAGTCGCAGATCGAGGAATTCATCAAGCAATACAACGGAGAAGGCATCCAGCATATCGCGCTGGGAACCGATGATATCTACCAGACCGTGCGTGCACTGCGCGCGCGGGGTGTGCCGTTGCAGGACACCATCGCCACCTACTACGATCTGGTGGAACGTCGCATTCCCGGCCATGGTGAAGATCTGGAAGCGCTACGTGAACTGAAGATCCTCATCGATGGCGCGCCCACCGCCGACCAGGGCCTGCTGCTACAGATCTTCACCCAGAACCTGATCGGTCCGGTGTTCTATGAAATCATCCAGCGCAAGGGCAATGACGGTTTTGGCGAGGGCAATTTCAAGGCCTTGTTCGAATCCATCGAGCTGGACCAGATGCGCCGTGGCGTGATCTGACGACCTTGGCCGCCCTCCCCTGAAGCCGCCCGAACAAAGGCGCAGCGCCCTTCACGGGCCTGCGCCTTTTCCTTTTTTTACTTTCTGCGACTCAAGCTTTGCGAGGCTTTGCCGTAAATCTACCCAAGGCCACACCGCATGACCCTTGCAACCACTTGCGCCCGTCGGGGCTGGAGTTAGCATGAACCTCGCGTATGAAGAAGAACAAACTGCCCAGGCCCAAACCGCCGTGCTGGCAGACACGCTGGACAATGAGCCCGCCGAGCTGGTGGCGCAATTGAGTCATCGTATCCTGATCCTGCGGCAGCAGGCGCAATCGCTCATGCGCTTCCCGGCCAACCGTGATGGCAAGCAGCAGCGCCAGTTGCTGCAACAGCAGATCCGCAACCTCTACCAGCAATTGTTCGTGCTGGAACAGCAACAGGCACAGCGCCGGATGCGCAGCGAAAACTATCTCAGCATGGCACTGTCGGTAGCCGCGCACGCCGCCCATCAACACGCCCACGGCGAAGCCTTGGCCCCGACGCTTTAAGTCCAGCCCCCAACCTCAATAGCGCAGCCGCCACAGGCTGACCAGGCAAGCCGCGCCAGCCAGGGCGGCTGCACACCAGAGCACCAGCGCATAAGGTGCGTTCGACAGCGCCAGCAACATCGCCACCACCGAAGCGCCCACGGTCTGCCCGGTCAGGCGCGCCGTGCCCAGCATCCCGCTGGCACCGCCGGTACGTTCGCGCGGCGCGGCGCTGATCATGGTGCGGTTGTTGGGTGTCTGGAACAGCCCGAAGCCCACGCCACACAGGGCAAACATGGCCACCATCACGCCATCCGGCGTGCCCGGCTGCACCAGCAGCAGCGACAGCAGCCCCAGGCACATCACCGCCAGACCGATCCCCCCCAGGAGACCCGCCGCGATGCGGTCGGAGAGCTTGCCCGCCATCACCCCGGTCAAGGCCACCGCAATCGGCCAGGCCGTCAGCAGCAGGCCGGCGCGCGCCACGCTCATGCCCTGCTGGTTCTGCAGCATGAAGGGCAGCATCACGAACACCGCCATCTGCGCCGCGAAGGAACAAAACGAAGTCCCAATGGACAAGGCAAACAGCGGGATGCGCAGCAGGTCCAACGGCAACATGGGGGCACTGGACGATTGCAGCTTGAGTAGCAGCACCAGGCTGATCGCTGTTAGCACCGTACAACCGCCCACCACCCAAGCACCTTGCAGATGGCCGACGGCATCGATGGTATAGAGCAGCAAGCCGATGAAGCACATGCACAGCAAGGCGCTTTGCCGGTCGAATGGCCGCGCCGACAAGGGATTGGTGGGCAAGGCGCGATGCCCCACGGCCAGCGCCGCCAGGCCCAGCGGAATATTGATGAGGAACAGCCAGTGCCACGTTGCCAGGTGCAGGATCAAGCCCGCCACGGTCGGTCCCAGCGCATTGCCGGTGCCGGCCACCAGAGCGTTGTAGCCGATGGCTCGGCCCAATAGCCGGGCCGGATAGATGAAGCGGATCAAGGCCGTATTGACCGACAGGATGCCGGCCGCCCCCAGGCCTTGCAGTACCCGCGCCAGGCTCAGCTGCAGCATGTCGCCGCTGGCCGCACATGCCAGCGAGGCCAGCGTGAACAGGAATACCCCGCCCAGATAGACCCGCCGATAGCCGATCACCTCACCCAGCGAGGCCAGCGGCAGCAGGCACACCGCCATGGCGATCTGGTAGCTGTTGATGACCCAGATGGCATCGGCATCGCTGGCCTTCAGATCGGCGGCCATGAGCGGCAGGGCCAGGTTGGCGATGGAGCCGTCGAGCACGGCGATGCTCAGGCCCAGCACGACGGTGGCAATGGCCAGCAGGCGTTGGCGCGGTGGCAGGCCATCATGATTGGTATGAAGGGAAAGACTAGGGGCGGAAACAGACACGATACGTTGCGGGACGAAAGGACGGCGAAAAGGACGACGAAAAAAATATGAAGAAAAAGGCAAGGCAGCGGCAAGCCGCTAGCGGAAGCTGGCAATCGGAGTCAGTTTCTTGTCGCGGGCAATGTTGAACTTGGTCTTGGGCCCGAACCACTTGCTCCACAGGGCATCGATCTCGCCCTCTTTTTCCAGCGCCGCCAGGGCCTGGTTGACCGCATCAAGCAGCTTGTGCTCGCCCTTCTTGACACCCAATGCGGTCGGCTCCCAGGCCAGCGCCCCTTCGACGAACCGGAAGCGTCCCCCCGACTCGTTGACGAAGCGAATGCCCGAGGGCATAGAGATGGCCAACGCATCGACCTTGCCCTGGGCCAAGGCCAGGAAGGCTTGCGGGGTATCGGGGAAGGTCACCAAGGTGGCCTTGGGCAACACCCGGTGCGCCGCCTGTTCCGGGGTCGAATTGCGGTTGGCGCTGATGCGCTTGTCGGCTAGGTCCGATACCAGGTTCAGGCCGGCATCACTGTGCACGATCAGCTTGATCGGATTCTGGTAATGCGAGGCGGTGAAGTCGATCTGGTGCGAGCGCTGGCGGGTGTAGCCCAACGCCGCCGACAACAGGTCTGCCTGGCCCTGCATCAGGGTCGGCAGGCGTGCTTCCACGGTCACGCTCTTGTGCTGCATCCGCACCCCCAGCTTGCGCGCCACGGCGCTACACATGTCGACGTCGAAACCGACGATCTGGCTGGTCTGCGGATCGGGAAAACCCAAGGGTTCATTGTTGGCCAGCGTGGCACAGATCAATGCGCCGCGCGCCTGGATCTGGGCCAGGCGGTCAGCATGGGCGGCAACGGGGAAAAGCGATGCACTGGCCAATAGCAGGCTGCCCATGCCCAGTTTTTTCAGGTGTTGCGAAATCTTTTTCATGCTTTTCCTCATCGAATGTCGAGGATAGCCCGAAACAATCCCGGATGTCACTGGGAGGAAACAGTTACCTGCACAGTTACAAACAAAACCTCACATCCGGCCAATACAGTGGCCTGACAGTAGCCCCAACACATCAGCTCACATGACCAGTACGCCCTGCCCTGCGTTGCCCTTCGTCGCCAGTACAGAAGACAACGGCCCGGTGGGCGAGGACCGGGCCGCTGTCTTCGGGTGCGCTGACAGTGTCAACCGTGGCCCAGATATGCCTTGCGCACCTCGCTGTTGGCCAGCAGGTTGGCCCCGCTGTCGGACATGACCACGTGACCGTTCTCCAGCACATAGCCGCGGTCGGCCACGCCCAGCGCCTTGTTGGCGTTCTGCTCCACCAGGAACACGGTCACGCCGCTGGCGCGGATGGTGCGGATGATCTCGAAGATCTGCGCAATCACCAGCGGCGCCAGGCCCAGCGTGGGTTCGTCCAGCAGCAGCAGGCGCGGCTTGCTCATCAGCGCCCGACCGATGGCCAGCATCTGCTGCTCGCCGCCGGACATGGTGCCGGCGCGCTGGGCGGCGCGCTCCTTCAAGCGCGGGAAGAGACCAAAGACATAGGCAATGCCCTGCTCGATCTCTTCGTTGCTGGCGAAGAAGGCCCCCATCTTGAGGTTTTCCAGCACGGTCAGGCTGGGGAAGACGCGCCGCCCTTCGGGCGAGATCGCCAGTCCGCGGCGCATGATCTCGTGGGTGGGCAAGCGGGTGATGTCCTGGCCCTCGAAGATCACGCGGCCGCTGGAGGCGCGTGGACGACCGCACAGCGTCATCAGCAGCGTGGTCTTGCCGGCGCCGTTGGCGCCGATCAAGGTCACGATCTCGCCCTTTTCCACATTCAGCGACACGCCATGCAGCGCCTCGATGGCGCCATAGTGGGTATGCACCTTGTCAAATTGCAGCATCACTCTTCTCCCAGGTAAGCCTTGATCACACGCTCATCGCTGCGCACCTGTTCGGGGGTGCCAGTGACGATGGGCTTGCCATGCTCCATGACCAGGATGCGGTCGGAGATGCCCATGATGAGGCTCATGTCGTGTTCGATCAGCAGCACGGCCACGCCATGTTCGCGGCGCAGGCGGTCGATCAGTTGCGACAATTCCTGCTTCTCCTGCGGGTTCAGGCCGGCCGCTGGTTCATCCAGCAACAGCAGGCGCGGCTTGGTGATCATGCAGCGCGCGATTTCGACGCGGCGTTGCAGACCATAGGAGAGCGTGCCGGCCTCGCGGTTGGCCAGGGACGTCAGGCCCAGTTGCTCCAGCCAGTAGGCCACACGTTGCAGCGCCTCCTGCTCGGAACGGCGATAGGAAGGCGTCTTCAACAAGCCCGACAGCAAATTGGTATTGACCTGCTGGTGTTGCGCCACCAGCAGGTTTTCCACCACTGTCATGGACTTGAAGAGGCGAATGTTCTGGAAGGTGCGCACCAGTCCCTGCTGCGCCACCTGGTGGCTGGGCTGGCGGGCAATGGAGACGCCATCGAGGGTGATCTCGCCCGAGGTCGGCTGGTAGAAGCCGCTGATGCAGTTGAAGACGGTGGTCTTGCCAGCACCATTGGGGCCGATGATGGCGAAGACTTCGCGCTCCTGCACCGCCAGCGAGACGCCATCCACGGCCAACAGGCCGCCGAAGCGCATCGACAGCGTGGACACTTCCAGCATGGTCTTGACTGGTTGGCTCATTGCGGCAGCTCCACGTGCGGACGGGTTGCGGGAAGCAATCCTTGCGGACGCCACATCATCATCAGCACCATCACCAGACCGAAGATCAACATGCGATATTCGGCAAAGCTGCGCGCCAGTTCGGGCAGCACGGTCAAGAGGATGGCGGCCAGGATCACGCCCAGTTGCGAACCCATGCCACCCAACACCACGATGGCCAGAATCAGGGCCGACTCGATGAAGGTGAACGATTCCGGCGTCACCAAGCCCTGGCGGGCGGCGAAGAAGGAACCGGCCAGACCGGCGAAGGCGGCGCCCAGCGTGAAGGCCGAGAGCTTCACGCGGGTCGGGTTGATGCCCAGCGAGCGACATGCGATCTCATCTTCACGTAGGGCCTCCCAGGCGCGGCCCATGGGCATACGCAAAAGACGACTAGTGACGAAATAGGTAAAGAGCACCATCAGCAAGGCCAGGAAATACATGAAGATCACCATGTGCCCACCCTGGTAGGACAGGCCGAACACCTGGTGGAAGGTGGTACCGCCTTCGGTGACGGGATTGCGCGCCATCACCAGGCCGAACACGGTCGGCTTGGGGATGCCGGAGATGCCATCGGGGCCACCGGTGATGCTGGTCAGGTTGTTGAGCAAGAGGCGGATGATTTCACCAAAGCCCAGCGTGACGATGGCCAGGTAATCACCGCGCAGACGCAGCACCGGGAAGCCCAGCAGGAAGCCGAAGAGTGCTGCGGCGGCCGCCGACAGCGGCACGCATTCCCAGAACGAGAGGCCGAAGTACTGGTTGCACAATGCGTAGGTGTAGGCACCCACGGCGTAGAAGCCCACATAGCCCAGATCCAGCAGGCCGGCAAAGCCGACCACGATATTCAAGCCCAGGCCCAGCACCACGTAGATCAGCGCCAGGGTCATCACATCCACGTAGCCGCGCGAACCGAAGAAGGGCCACACCAGTGCGGCCAGCAACAGGAGCACCAGCGCGGCGCGTTGCTGGCGCGGCGCCAGACGCGGCAGCGCCGGCAGCTTGATGCTGGCAGTACCGCGCGCCAGCGTCGGCTTGGCCAGCTGGAACAGGAACACGGCCAGCACCGCCACCAGCACCGGAGTCCAGTGGGTGTTGAGGACCACGCGGTAGCCCTCCAGTTGCAGTTGCATCCCCAACAGCGGAATGGTCAATACGGCGGTCACCAGCGCCGCCGCCACGGCATTCTTGAAAGTCTCGGGCATCACGCCTCCTTGAATATGTCGTTGTCCGTCGCGTACAGCACGCTCAGACCTTTTCGATGTCGGGCTTGCCCAACAGGCCCGTAGGACGGAACAGCAGGATCAGCACCAGCAGCCCGAAGGACACCACGTCCTTGTATTCGGAAGGCAGGTAGCCGGCCGCGAAGGTTTCGGCCAGGCCCAGCAGCACGCCGCCCAGCATGGCGCCGGGAATGCTGCCGATGCCGCCCAGCACCGCCGCCGTAAAGGCCTTGATGCCGGCAATGAAGCCGATGTAGGGATTGAGCTTGCCGATGGTCAGCGCAATCAACACACCGCCCACTGCCGCCAGCATCGCGCCCAAGACGAAGGTGAAGGAAATCACCTTGTTGGTATCGATACCCAAGAGGTTGGCCATGCCCATGTCTTCGGCGCAGGCGCGGCAGGCGCGGCCCATGCGCGAGCGCGCGATGAACAGCGTCAAGGCCACCATCAGTGCCAGCGTCACGCCCACGATGACCATGCGCGAATACGGCACGGTGACGGTGAAGTCGCTCCCCATCTGGAACTCCAGCGCACCCGAGATCAGCACCGGCACCGACATGTCGCGTGCGCCCTGACCGATCTGGACATAGTTCTGCAGGAAGATGGACATGCCGATGGCCGAGATCAGCGGCACCAGGCGCGGCCCGCCACGCAAGGGACGATAGGCCACCCGCTCGACGGTCCAGCCATAGAGGCCCGTGACCAGCACCGAGACGATGAGCGCGCCGCCCAAGAGCAGCGGCAAGGGATAGCCGGACTGCACGCCGATGGCGGTCAAGGTCACCAGGCCCACGTAGGAGGCGATCATGTAGATCTCGCCGTGGGCGAAGTTGATCATGCCGATGATGCCGTAGACCATGGTGTAGCCGATGGCGATCAAGGCATAGATCGCGCCCAGCGAGAGCCCGTTGACGAGCTGCTGGGTCAGTTGAGGGAGCAATTCATTCATGAGGGAACCCATAAAGTGGAAATGCCCCATTCCGACTGCAATGGGGCATTTCGCGGTTTGACGTCAGCTCAGACAGTCACGCCAGCGATTCGGGGCGAATCACTTGGCTTCGGTCTTGGTGGCATCCTTGTGCCAGGTGAAGACCACGAACTTGAAGGCCTTCAGGTCGCCCTTCTTGTCGTATTCGACGTTGCCGATCGGGGTCTTGAAGCTGTTGGCGTGGATGTAGGCGGCGACCTTGTCCGGGTCGGTGGACTTGGCGCCGGTGATAGCGTCGGCAATGATCTTCACCGCCGAGTAGGCCGGCATCTGGAACGGACCATTGGCGTCGCGCTTGGCGGCGGCAAAGGCCTTGACCAGGGCAGCGTTGGCAGGATCGGCGGCGAAGTCGGCCGGCAGGGTCACCAACATGCCTTCGGAAGCCGGACCGGCAATGGCGGTGATGTCCTTGTTGCCCACGCCTTCAGGGCCCATGAAGACGGCCTTGACGCCCTGCTCACGCGCCTGGCGCATGATCAGGCCCATTTCCGGGTGGTAGCCGCCGAAGTAGACGAAGTCCACGCCCTGCGACTTCAACTTGGTGACGATGGCCGAGTAGTCGCTGTCACCGGCATTGATGCCTTCGAACAGCACCACCGGTACCTTGGCCGCTTCCAGTGCGCTCTTGACCGATGCGGCCACACCCTGGCCGTAGGACTGCTTGTCGTGCAGCACGGCGACCTTCTTGGGCTTGATCTTCTCGATCACGTAACGGGCAGCGGCCGGACCTTGCTGGTCATCGCGACCGATGGTGCGGAAGATGAACTTGTGCGGCTTGGCTTCGGTCAGCTGCGGGGCAGTGGCCGAGGGGGTGATCATGACCACGCCTTCGTTCTCGTAGATGTCGGAGGCGGGGATGGTGGAACCGGAGCAGACGTGACCGATCACGTACTTGATGCCCTGGCTGACGATCTTGTTGGCCACGGCCACGGCTTGCTTGGGTTCGCAGCCATCGTCCATGAGCACGGCTTCGAACTTGTTACCGTTGGCGCCGCCGGCGGCGTTGATCTGTTCGATGGCGGTCAGGGCGCCGGCCTTGACCATGTCGCCGTACTGGGCCACGGCACCGGTCAAGGGACCGGCGATGGCGATCTTGACGGTGTCGGCTTGGGCCAGGCCAGCAGAGGCGGCCAAGCCGGCGAAGGTGGCGGCAGCCAGGGCGATCTTGGTCAGACGGCTTGCAAATTTCATGTCGTTTCCTCCAGGATGGAACGGATTCAAGAGGCGCCGTTACCTGGCCAGCAGGCCGGCGCGCGTAGGGCCGCGGTTCTCTGGCCCCGTTTTACGGGAGACCTGCCGCAGCATGGGGGCAGAGTGTAACACTGCCGTCATCTAGGGCAAATTTTTTTTGAATATTGGCCATCCCCCGTCATTTATGCGCTGTGCAATTCGATTTTTCGCACATTTCATGCTGTTTTTCTTCATTTTCCCACATTCGGTGCAGCTTCGCACTGCAGCATGAGCGAATTCGGTGCATCGCCCGCAAAGCCTTTCCTGGACTGGATTTTCGGGTAAAAGCGGGATTTCCCATGGCAAGCCCGTCGGGGGCCATTTACAATACCGCCTCGCCCCGTGCGGTCCTGCAGAACAAGACTTGGTTTCGATGCTTCAATTCCTTTTCCGCCCTTCCCTCCTGCGTCTGCTGGCGCTGAGTTGCCTTGCGCTGTGGTCGGCCTCGGCTGCGGCAGCCGACATCCGCCAATACCAGTATCACCAGGTCTTCATCAGCACCTGCCGCGCCGATCCGCGCAACGACACCATCCGCATGTACTGGAAGGATGCCAACGGCACGCCCTTGGGCAACTTCAGCCGGCTTGACGCCCACCTGCGCAGCCAGGGCCAGGAAATGGTGTGCGCCACCAATGCCGGCATCTACGACAAACAGTTGCAACCGCTGGGCCTGTATGTGGAAGGCGGCAACCAGTTGCGCCGTCTCAATACCCGCAAGAACGCCTATGGCAATTTCTACCTGCAGCCCAATGGCGTGTTCGTCTTGAGCGACCGCCAGGCCTATATCGTTGAGACCTCGGACTACCAGGCCGAGCTGGGGCTATGGAATGGGGTGGCGCGCTATGCCACGCAGTCGGGGCCGCTGATGATCGTGGAGGGCAGGATCAATCCCCGTTTCGATCCGGCCTCGGCCAATACGGTGGTGCGCAATGCGGTGTGCCTGGATGCGGCCGGGATGGTGACGCTGGCCATCGCGCGCAATCCGATCAGCTTCTATGACTTCGCCAGTTTCCTGCGAGACGAACTCAAGTGCAGTGACGCCTTGTACCTGGATGGCAGCATCTCGCGCATGTATCCCACGCTGGAAGCCAACATGGGTCCGGCCTTCGGGGCCATGATCGCGGTGGTCAAGCCGTACCCGGGCAAATAGCACCCGCTGGTTCGACTGGCCAAAAAAAGCCCGCAGCCAATGAACTGCGGGCAAGTTCCCTATCAAGAGGGAGGTTGAAGGAACAGTTCAACCACCGGTACGACTGCGGCCCGCAAAAAAAAGTTCGGGAAGATTGTGCGCGAGGATCCGACTTTTTCCTGACGATTCCCGACTGCCGAGCACCGCTCCACCAAAGAAAACGCCGCAACGGTTGCCCGTCGCGGCGTATGCAGTGCTGTTCCCACTGCAGGGTGATGGTGCGGCTCTTGCCGTTCTTGTTGGCTCTCGTTATACGAAGTGCGTGGAGTGCCCGGAATGCGCGCTTACTTCTGCGTACCGGCAGTGCCGCCAGCCGAGGAATCCGAAGGCGTGGTCGGAGTCGGTGTAGCCGGGGTGGCGGTGGAACCCGAATCCGCAGGCGCCGGGGTAGTTGCCGGAGCCGGCGTGCTGGTGGCCGGCGCCGGTTCGGATGCAGCCGGGGGAGTGGCGGCGGGCGTGGCAGGTGCCTCGTCGCGCTTGTTGCAACCGGCGAGGACGGCGGTAAAGACGGCGGCAGCCAAGAGGGTGTGGCGAATCTGCATGTTTTGCCTCCAAAGGTTGTTGATGGGATTGGCCGAAATAAAAGAAGCAATGCACATGCTGTTGAGCTATGTGCTTGCCGGAATTCGACAGCTTCTGGAGATCGATTATTGCCGCTCTGGCCGCTTGCGGCTGTCAGAAAATGGCGCATCTTGATGTCAGCCATCGCAGGCAATCTGACCTTATTGACAACACTTGGAGAACAGAAAAGCCGTATCATCCCCCTCCATGACCACCCTTACCGCCCGCCTGTGCGCCCCTAGGCGCCGCCCTGCCCGTGCGCTATGCCCGGCCTGGTGCATCTCCATCCTGCTGGCAGCCCTGCCTGCCGCCGCCCACGCCGACATCACGCCACTGACGCCGACGCAATGCAGCCAACTGCAGGCGCGCAAGGTCATCACTGCTGCCAATCCCGTGCCTTGCACGCGCCTGTCCACGGTCAGTTTCGACTACACCGACTTCGACGGCGCCACGCGCCAGGGGTCGGTGGTGGTACTCGATGCGGTGGCGCCGCAGGTGGAGTCGCTCTTTGGCGAACTGCTGCTGCGCTCCTTCCCGCTGGCCAGTGCCCGTGGGCTGGAACAGTTCGATGGTGACGACCAGCGCTCCATGCAAGCCAACAACAGTTCCGCGTTCAATGGCCGCCCCATGACCGGCGGTGGCGGCTGGTCCAAGCACGCCTATGGCGCGGCCATCGACATCAACCCGCAGCAGAATCCCTACGTGAGCCAGGCCGGCAGCCCAACGCAGCAAGTCCTGCCACCCCAGGGGGCGGCCTACCTGCAGCGCAATCCGGTGCAGCCGGGCATGGCCGAGGACGTGGTCGGTGTGTTCTATGACCATGGCTTCCTGGTCTGGGGCGGCCACTGGAAGCAACCCATCGATTACCAGCACTTCGAGATCGGCAGCCGCGGCTTCATCACGACGCTGGCCAGCCTGCCCAAGGCGCAGGCGCGTGCCGAGTTCGAGCGCTACGTGGCCGGCTATCGGCAGTGCATCCATCGCAGCGGTGCGCCCAATGCCGCGGCCAGCGACGACGATGCGCCCGAAGACATCACGCTGCGCGAGCAATGCGCAGCACGCCTGCGCAAATGATCTTCATCCGTTGGCTGCCGAGGTAAAGATGCGCAAGTTTGGGTAAGCCGCTGCGACGCATCGCAGCGCTCGCTCTATACTGCCCCGGCAATATCGGTCTGGGCGCTGGCCCGGGGGACAGCCTTACTTGAGGAGTGCACGCATGTCGATCAATTCCATTTCCACCGTCTACCATGGCAACGAACCGGTCGGTGGTCCGCAGCCACCGAAGAAACCGGCCGTCAATTTCACTGACGTATTGAATTCGGTCGGCCAGGTGCCGCAACTGGCCCAGTCCACCACCAGCCTGCCCGGCAGTACAGAGACCAGCCCCTTTACCACGACACCGAACCGTCGAGTTTGAGCAGTCAATACCCGACCAATAAGACAAAGACCGGACAGTGCGCAAACACTGTCCGGTCTTTGTCATGACACTTCGATAGACTGGCCCGGTAAGCTTTTACCGCCCTCTCATCCATCAAGACTGGGCATTGGCCTCATTGAGCGCATTGACGATGTCGGCACGCTTGAGGTCAGGCGCGAACTGCTGGATGAAGTCAAAGGCATAGCCGCGCAGGTAGGCTCCGCGCCGCACCGCCAGACGGGCGATGTTGGCCTTGAACAGGTGCGAGGCCTGGATGGCGACCATCTCCTGGTGCTTGCCCTGGTCCACCGCCATCGAGGCCACCAGGCCCACCCCCATGCCCAGCGAGACGTATTGCTGGATCACGTCGGAGTCCATGGCAGTGAGCACGATGTCGGGTTCGATACCGGCCTGACGGAAGGCTTCGTCAATATGACCACGGCCGGTAAAGCCGACGTCATAGGTGATCAGCGGCCAGGTACCCAGGTCTTCCAGCGACACCTGTTCCAGCCCCAGTAGCGGATGGCCCTTGGGCACCACGATCACGTGGCTCCAGGTATAACAGGGGAAGGACACCAGTTCCTTGAACTGCGACAGGCCCTCGGTGGCGATGCCGATGTCGGCCTTGCCCGAGATGACCCATTCGGCGATGTGTTCCGGGGCGCTCTGCTGCAGGGCGATGCGCACCTGCGGGAAGGCATCGCGGAAAGCCTGCACCACGCGCGGCAACACGTAGCGCGCCTGGGTGTGGGTGGTGGCAATGGAGAGCGTGCCGCTCTGCTCGCCGGCGTATTCCTTGCTGGCGCGACGCAGGTTCTCGGCCTCCAGCAAGAGCCGCTCGACGATGCCCAGGATACCCTTGCCGGGTTCGGTGAGACCGGTCAGGCGCTTGCCGTTGCGCTCGAAGATTTCCACGCCCAGTTCTTCTTCCAGTTCGCGGATCTGGCGGCTCACGCCGGGTTGCGAAGTGAACAGGACATTGGCCACTTCGGTGAGGTTGAAGCCGCAGCGCGCGGCTTCGCGGATGGAACGCAATTGCTGGAAATTCATCGTGCCGGCCCTCCTTCCTGCTGGGCGAAGACCTGCAGGCGGCGCGGACGCACCACCAGGGTTTCGCCATTCTTCAAGCCCAGTTGGGCAAAACGTTCATTGGGGATGACCGCCTCGATCAATTCGGCATTGTCATCGCGCGCAAGCTCCAGTTGCGCCAGCGGACCGATGGCGTGGGCACGACGCAGTTGCACCACGATGCCCTGAGCGCCGGGGGTATAGCGTTCCACATCGAGATCATGCGGACGCACGAAACCCACGCCCGCGGCATCGCGGATATCGTCATGCCCGGGCGCTTCGAAACGGGCGCCACCGGCATCGAGCACGCCTTCGTGCAGGCGACCGTGGAACAGGTTCACATTGCCCAGGAAGCCATAGACGAAGGGCGAGGCCGGGTGGTTGTAGACCGCTTCGGGGGTACCGATCTGCTCGACCTGTCCCTTGTTCATCAACACCACCTGGTCGGCCACTTCCAGCGCCTCTTCCTGGTCGTGGGTGACGAAGATGCTGGTGACGTGCAATTCATCGTGCAGGCGCCGCAGCCAGCGGCGCAATTCCTTGCGCACCTTGGCATCGAGGGCGCCGAAGGGTTCGTCCAGCAACAGTACGCGCGGCTCCACCGCCAGTGCGCGTGCCAGCGCGATACGCTGGCGCTGGCCGCCCGAGAGTTGCGGCGGATAGCGATCGGCCAGCCAATCCAGTTGCACCAGTTCCAGCAACTTCTTGACCTTCTCGCGGATGACCGCTTCGGAAGGACGCTGGCTGCGCGGCTTCACGCGCAGGCCGAAGGCGATGTTCTCGAACACGGTCATGTGCTTGAACAACGCATAGTGCTGGAACACGAAACCGACCTGGCGCTCGCGCACGTGGCGCGCCGAGGCGTCTTCGCCATCGAGCAGTACCTGGCCCGAGTCAGGTGACTCCAGTCCGGCGATGATGCGCAACAGCGTGGTCTTGCCGCAGCCGGACGGCCCCAGCAAGGCCGTCAGTTCGCCTGCAGGAAAATTCAAGGACACATCGTTGAGGGCGGTAAAACTGCCGAAACGCTTTTGAATGTGATGGACTTCGATGCTCATGCTGACTCACTCCTTAGACTTGCTCGCTGGCGCTGTGCTGCTGGTGCAGCCGCCATTCGATGACACTCTTGATGGCCAGCGTGACCAGGGCCAGGAAGGCCAGCAGCGAAGCCACGGCAAAGGCGCCGGTGATGTTGAATTCGTTGTAGAGGATTTCCACCTGCAAGGGGATGGTATTGGTCTCGCCGCGAATGTGGCCGGAGACCACCGACACCGCGCCAAACTCGCCCATGGCGCGGGCGTTGCACAGGATCACGCCATACAGCAGGCCCCACTTGATGTTGGGGAGCGTCACATGCCAGAAGGTGCGCCAGCCGGACGCGCCCAGCACCAGCGCGGCCTCTTCTTCCTCGCTGCCCTGCGACTGCATCAGCGGGATCAGCTCGCGCGCCACGAACGGGAAGGTCACGAAGATGGTGGCCAGCACGATGCCCGGCACGGCAAACAGGATCTTGATGTCATGCTCGCGCAGCCAGGGACCGAGATAACCTTGCAGGCCGAACAGCAGCACGTAGATCAGGCCCGAGATCACCGGCGAGACCGAGAACGGCAGGTCGATCAGGGTCAGCAGGATGTTCTTGCCACGGAACTCGAACTTGGCAATGGCCCAGGCCGCAGCCACGCCAAAGACCAGGTTCAACGGCACGGCGATGGCGGCGGTGAGGATGGTCAGCTTGATGGCCGACCAGGCATCGTCTTCGGTGATGGAGGCGACATAGACATCCCAGCCCTTGCGCAGCGCTTCGTAGAACACCGACACCAGCGGCACGAACAGGAACAGCGTCAGGAACACCAGCGCGATGCCGATCAGGAGCGCACGCACCCACCATGGTTCGGTGGTGGCGGCGGGCGTCAGCGGTGGTTCGCCACGGGCAATCGTCTGGCGCGCCGCGGAAATGGGTGCCGCACTCATCTCAGGTCCTTTCCGACTGGCCACGCTTGCGGGTCCAGGCTTGCAGCAGGTTGATGGTCAACAGCAGGATGAAGGAAACCACCAGCATCACCATGGCAATGGCCGTGGCGCCGGCATAGTCGTATTGCTCCAGCTTGGTGACGATGAACAACGGGGTGATTTCGGAAACCATCGGCATGTTGCCGGCGATGAAGACCACCGAGCCGTATTCGCCGGAAGCACGAGCGAAGGCCAACGCAAACCCGGTCAGCAATGCCGGCATGATGGTGGGGAAGATCACCCGCGCAAACGTCTGCCAGCGGCTCGCGCCCAGGCTGGCGGCGGCTTCTTCCAGTTCGCGCTCGGCCTCTTCCAGCACCGGTTGCACGGTGCGCACCACGAACGGCAAGCCGATGAAGGTCAGCGCCACCAGCACGCCCAGGGGCGTAAAGGCGACCTTGATGCCGAACGGCACCAGCAGCTTGCCCAGCCAGCCATTCTGCGAATACAGCGTGGTGAGGGCGATACCGGCCACCGCCGTGGGCAGGGCGAACGGCAGATCGACCAGGGCATCGATGATGCGCTTGCCGGGGAAGCGGTAACGCACCAGCACCCAGGCCACGATGCCGCCGAAGATGACGTTGAGGAAGGCCGCGATCAGCGAAGCGCCAAAGCTCAGGCGATAGGACGCCATCACCCGCGGCGAGGTCACGGCCTCGACGAAGCCGGCCCAGGTCAGGGTAAACGTCTTGAGAAACAGGGCCGACAGCGGGATCAGCACGATCAGCGCCAGGTAGAAGATGGTGAAGCCCAGCGACAGCCGGAAGCCGGGCAGCACGCGCCGACCGGTCCCGCCGGCACGGACCGGCGCGGCGCGGGGCGCAGCTAGGGAAACAGGGGATGCGGACATTGTCGTTCTCGTTTTATTTATTACAAATGCGACTATAGGTGAGCGATATTCGCACCCGATAGTTATAAAGAGAACGAAGCTTTTTGCATGTCCTTAGAAGAAAAGCGCATAAAGCACGGCAAAAAACCGACTTTATGCGCTCAAGAAGACAATGGGATGGGTGAAGAAAAAAGCTTCAGGCAATGCGTTCCAGCAAACCTAACAGCCATTGCTGACCCTCGGTCCAGTCACCCAGGCCGGATTCCGAATTGATATGACCGCGCGCGCCGATGGAGCGGAACTGCGCGCCCCAGGCCTCGGCCCAGTGGCGGCCGCGTTCGGCGCTCATCCAGGGGTCGTTGTCGCTGCCGATGACCAGCGCCGGATAAGGCAGGCGGTGCCGCACCGCCGCGCTCAGGCTGAACTTGACCGGATCGGCCGGCGCCACCAGCAAGGCCGCCACGATGGGATGGGCCGAGCCGGAGGCGGCTTGCAGGGCCGCGGTGCGATGCACCGTGGTCAGGCAACCGAAGCTGTGCGCCACGATCACCGTGGGCCGGCCATCGCGCGCCAGGACTTCATCCAGGCGCGCCGACCAGCGCGGCAGATCAGGGGTTTCCCAGTCATCCTGACGCACCCGTTCGAAGGTCGGATAGAGCCGTTGCCAGCGTGACTGCCAGTGTTCCGGGCCACTATCGGACAGACCCGGCGCCACCAGCACGCGAAAGTCGGACAGTCGGGCCGGGGTGGCCGAGGACGAGGGGGTGGACAGGCTCATGCTGGACTCGCGGCAGGAAATGGAAAGAGGGAGTATGCCTCAGGCGGCGTCCTTCAGGCCGGTCAGAATTTCCGGCAGGCGCGCACCGGGCACATCCCACAGATAACCCTGGGCCAGGGTGGACTGGGCCAGTGCCTGACAGTACCAGGCCAGTTTATCGAACACTTGCCGGTTTTCGACCCGCTTGAAGAAGATGCGCACGCCCTGCTCGGCCGCCCGCAGCAACAGCAAGGCTACGCTGTCGGGGTCGGCCAGTTCACGCGCATCAACCTTAATCAGGTCGGGCTTGACCTTGTCCAGCAGGCCCAGTGCTTCCAGGGGGCTATTGGCCGTCACCCCCAGGCGGAAACCGTTGCGGCGGTAATTATCCAGCACGTAATTGAGCAGCCAGCGCTGGTTGGGCGTGACCACCGGCAGTTGCAGCACGATGCGCTCGTGCGGCAACTCCAGCGCGGCCAGGATGCGGCGATAGGCCACGCCGTGATTGTTGTTGACCGCCGCCAGCAGGCGCGCGTGTACCGACAGGTGCAATTCCGGCGCATCCTCGCCGACCTGACGATAGTAATTAATGGCGTGCAACATGCGGCACAGCCGGTCCAGCTCCACCGACTCATCGTCGCTGGCAGCCTGGTCCAGCAGCTTCCACAGATGCAGGCCGTCATCGACGGCCGAATGACTGCGGGCGAAGGCCTCGCAGGCGACGATGTGACCATCGTCGAAGCTGCGCACCGGCTGGAAGGCCGAGGTCAGCGACGTATTGAAGAAACGCCCGGCGGCACGCCCCTGCTCGTCCAGCCAGACCTTGGAAGAGGAAGAGGACGCGGCGCCTGCGTGTTGCGCATCAAGGCGCTGCAGATAAGCCTTCAGTGCCTGATATGCCATCGGGCCTGCTCCTGAAAAAAGATGCCGCCCCTAACTGTGGTCCAGCCTGGGCGGCCTGATGATCACAGCTTGGCGATCGAGACTTCGGTGGCCTTGACCAGCGCCACCACTTCGCTGCCGATGGTCAGGCCCAGGTCCTTCACGGAACGGGTGGTAATGACCGAGGTCACGATGCCGGCCGGGGTTTCCACGTCCACTTCGGACACCACCGAACCTTCGATGATGGCCTTGACCTTGCCCTTGAACTGGTTACGCACGTTGATTGCTTGAATGGTCATGCTCTGCTCCTTGATGAAACGACGGCGGCACCTGCCGCGCCGTAGGGTTGAAATGGGGTACTACGAAGATTCTGAAAATCAGCTCGAAGCTTCATATCGCTACAGCTCACACCGCCCACTGCACCTGCTGTACGCCACGCGGCGTGAAGATAGCTTCAGATGGCTCGGTAACCACCTCGCTACCGGGGTGTCGCAGCACGCGCGCCAGGATGGCTTCTTCCAGTGCGGCGAACTGGGCCTGACCGCGAGAACGCGGGCGCGCCAGGGCGATGCGCTGGTCCAGCGCCACCTGACCGTCTTCGATCAGCAGCACGCGGTCGGCCAGGGCGATGGCTTCCTGCACATCGTGCGTGACCAGCAAGGCAGTGAAGCCGCGTTCGCGCCAGAGCGACTCGATCAGGGTCTGCATCTCGATGCGGGTGAGCGCATCGAGCGCGCCCAGCGGTTCGTCCAGCAACAGCAATTGCGGGTCGTGCACCAGGGCCCGGGCCAGCGCCACGCGTTGCCGCTGGCCGCCCGAGAGCACCGCTGGCCATTCACCGGCGCGCTGCTCCAGACCGACCTGGCGCAAGGCATTGACGGCTTGCGGCGCGGCCTGCCGGGGCAAGCCCAGGGCGACGTTGGCCTGCACCCGCTTCCAGGGCAACAGGCGCGCATCCTGGAACATGATGCGGATTTCCGGCTCGCCCGCCCCTTCATGTTCGTAGATCAGTTCGCCGCCGCTGGCCGCATCCAGTTGCGCCACCAGGCGCAGCAGGGTGCTCTTGCCGCAACCGCTGCGACCGACGATGGCGACGAATTCGCCGGGTGCGATGTCCAGATCGATGTCGTGCAGCACGGTGCGGCCGCTGAAGGCCTTGGACACGGCGCGTAGCCGCAGCCCTACGCCACGGCCGGCGGCGCGGCCCAGTTCACGGTGTTCCTGTGTGTCATTGCGCATGGTGGTTCCTGATGCAGTCTCGTTGCTTGTCATTGATAGCCCGGATGCCAGCGCAGCCAGAAACGTTCCAGGGCCCGTGCCGCGGTATCGGCCAGCTTGCCCAGCAAGGCGTAGAGCAGGATGCCCACCAGCACCACGTCGGTCTGCAGGAATTCGCGGGCATTCATGGTCATGTAGCCGATGCCGGCCTGGGCCGAAATGGTCTCGGCCACGATCAGCAGCACCCACACCAGCCCCAGCGCAAAGCGCAGGCCCACCAGGATGGAGGGCAAGGCACCCGGCAGGATCACGTCGCGATACAGCGGCCAGCCCGACAGGCCGTAGCTCTTGGCCATCTCGATCAAACCCTGGTCCACCGAGCGGATGCCGTGGAAGGTATTGAGATAGACCGGGAAGAACACCCCCACCGAGACCAGGAACAGCTTGGCCGTCTCATCGATGCCAAACCACAGGATCACCAGCGGAATCAAGGCCAGCGCCGGAATGTTGCGCACCATCTGCAAGGTGGTATCGAGCAGCAGTTCGGCCCAGCGCAGGCTACCCGAGAGCAGCCCCAGGATCAGACCCAGCCCGGCGCCGACCGCAAAGCCGGCCGCGGCACGACCGCTGGAGACCGCCAGGTGGTGCCACAGTTCGCCGCTGGCCGAAAGCTGCCAGGCGGCCTTCAACACCGCGAACGGTTCCGGCAGGATGCGGCTGGACAGCCAGCCGGCCTGGGCGGCGATTTCCCACCACACCAGCAAGAGCAGCGGCAGGATCCAGCCGATCCAGGCATCGCGCTGCGGGCGCGATTTCTTGGCGGCGGCTTTGGGCTGGGCCGATGGCTGCGCGGCGGTGGCAGCGCCCGGCAGTACGGTATCGGAGGCACTCGTCATGCTGACCTCAGCTGGCCGACACGCGCACCGGCGCGGCCTTGGGCAGTTCGGTATTGCCAACGATCTCGCCGAAGGGACCGGTCAGGTTGTGAGCGCTCAAGGCTGCGCGCTGGGCACGCGGCAACAGCGGGAACACCAGTTCGGCGAAACGATACGATTCTTCCAGATGCGGATAACCGGAGAGAATGAAGGTATCGATGCCCAGGTCCGCATATTCCTTGATGCGCGCGGCCACCGTGGGACCATCACCCACCAGGGCGGTACCCGCCCCGCCGCGCACCAGGCCCACGCCGGCCCACAGGTTGGGGCTCACTTCCAGCTTGTCGCGGCGGCCGCCGTGCAGGGCCGCCATGCGGCGCTGCCCTTCCGAATCCATGCGGGCAAAGTTGGCCTGGGCCTTGGCGATGGTCTCGTCATCCAGGCGGCTGATGAGTTCATCGGCGGCGCGCCAGGCGGCTTCATTGGTGTCGCGCACGATCACGTGCAAACGGATGCCGAAGCGCAGCGTGCGCCCTGCCTTGGCGGCGCGCTCGCGCACGCGGGCAATCTTCTCGGCCACGGCCGCCGGCGGTTCGCCCCAGGTCAGGTAGACATCGACCTGCTCGGCGGCCAGGTCGATGGCCTCGTCCGAGGAGCCGCCGAAGTACAGTGGCGGATAGGGTTGCTGCACCGGTGGATAGAGCGCCTTGGCGCCCTTGACGCTCAAGTGCTTGCCGCTGAAGTGGGTCTCTTCGCCGGTATGGGTCTTGCTCAAGACCTCGCGCCAGATCTTCAGGAATTCGTCGGAGACTTCATAACGCTCGGCATGGCTGCCGAAGATGCCATCGCTCTCCTGCTCCACCGGATCGCCACCGGTGACCACGTTGATCAACAGGCGGCCATTGGAAAGGCGATCGAAGGTAGCGGCCATGCGTGCCGAGAGGGTCGGTGCGGTCAGGCCGGGGCGCACCGCCACCAGGAATTTCAGGCGGCGGGTGGCATCGATCAGGCTGGCTGCCGCCACCCAGGCGTCTTCGCAAGAACGGCCAGTGGGCAGCAGCACGCCGTCATAGCCCAGCGTGTCGGCGGCCACCGCCACCTGCTTCATGTAGTCATGCGTGACCGCGCGCGCCCCTTCGGAAGTGCCGAGATAGCGGCTGTCGCCGTGGGTGGGGATAAACCAGAAAACGTTCATGCTTGGCTCCTGTACTTCGACAACTGGATAGGCGTTATTTAAATAATTTAAATTATTTAAACTATTTTTATCATTTGAGAACCGCGTCGCTGACCTTGAGCGGCTTGGGGATCAGCTTGAGCTCGTAGAAGGCATCGGCGATCTTTTGCTGCTCGGCCAGCACTTGTGCATCGACCGGTTTGTAGATGTGGGCGTAGCGCTTCAGGCCGGTTTCGATGATGTCTGCATCCAAGCCCTGGATGGGGGAAAGCTGGGCTGCGGCCTCGGCGGTGTGGGTGCGCACCCATTCACCTTCGCGGGTGATTTCTTCCAGCAGGATCTTTTGCACCTGCGGGTTCTTGGCCGCGAACGGACGCGCACTCAGGAAGAACTGGTGATGGCTGACCACGCCCGCGCCACTGGCCAGGCGGCGTGCGCCAACCTGTTTTTCGGCCGCGGCCTGGAACGGATCCCAGATCGCCCAGGCATCCACCGCACCGCGCTCGAAGGCGGCGCGGGCATCGGCCGGCGCCAGGTAGACCGGCTGGATATCGCTGTATTGCAGACCGGCCTTCTTGAGCAAGGCCACCACCAGCCAGTGCACGTCGGAACCCTTGTTGAAGGCGACCTTCTTGCCCTTGAGTTCGGCCACGCTCTTGATGGGGGAATTCTTGGGCACCAGCAGCGCTTCGGCCTCCGGGGTCGGGATTTCATAGGCGGTGTAGACGAAGTCGGCACCAGCAGCCTGGGCAAAGACCGGTGGGGCTTCACCGACATAGCCGAAGTCCACCGAACCGACGTTCAAGGCTTCCAGCAATTGCGGACCGGCCGCGAACTCGGCCCATTTCACTTCCACGCCCAACGGTTGCAGGCGCTTTTCCAAGGCGCCATGGGCTTTCAACAGCACCAGGGTATTGGCCGCCTTTTGATAGCCGATGCGCAGCAGCTTGGTTTCCTGCGCCTGCACCGGGCTAGCGCCCAGACCGATGGTCAGCGCACCGAGGGCGATGGCAGACAGGCGCGCCAGCGAGCGGCGACGGGGAAGATGGATGCTCTTGTTCTTGTTGGCGGACACGTTTTTTCTCCTGATTCCAGATGGTTGGGCGTAGCGCGGCCCTGCCGCTGTACCAGCCGGTGGTCTTATGAGGCGCAGGCGCTGTCAGTTCGTTAGTTACTTAGTAAGAGACGCTGTACTGCAACTGCGAGAAGGGAATCTCGCGGAATTCTTCAGGTGCTGCCTTGTGCAGCGCCAACAGGCTGGCCGACAACTGTTCCACGCCTTCATTGACGCGGGCTTCGATGGGGGCATCCAGCACCAGACCTTTTTCTTCACTCCAGGTCACTTGCGCCTCGGTAGCGTAGATGCTGGGCAGCACGTGCTTGGGGTTGAGCGAGGACAAGACCGGGCGCAGCGCGTAATCCAGCGCCAGCATGTGCGACTGGCTGCCACCGGTGGCCAGCGGCAGCACCAGCTTGTTGGTCAGGCCGAACTGCGGCAGCAGGTCCAGGAAGGCTTTCAGGATGCCGCTATAGGCTGCCTTGTAGACCGGCGTGGCCACCACCACGGCAGACGCTTCTTCGACGGTGGCCAGCGCGGCCTTGATATCGGCGTCGTTCCAGTCGGCGCGCAGGATGGCCTGGCCCGGCAGGTCGCGCACATCCAGGCGCGCATAGCGGTGTCCGAGCTGAGCCAGCTTGTCGCCGACGTGGTGCAACAGACGGGTGGAGCGGGAGGGTGCCGAGGGGCTGCCGGCCAATAACAGGATGGTCATGTCGTTTGCTTGTGCTGGAGGGTGGATGGAACCGGCCAGGCCGGTTCCTCTTGCGGGTTCAGGTCACTTCTTGTTGGGCGCGTAGAGCTGGTCGAAGGTGCCACCATCGGCGAAGTGAGTCTTCTGAGCCTTCTGCCAGCCGCCGAAATCCTTGTCGATGGTTACCAGGTTCAGCTTGGGGAATTGCGATGCGTACTTGGCGGCGATCTTGGGGTCGATGGGACGGTAGTAGTTCTTGGCGATGATTTCCTGGCCCTGTTCCGTGTACAGGTACTTCAGGTATTCCTCGGCCACCTTGCGGGTGCCGCGCCGGTCGACCACCTTGTCCACCACCGCCACCGGGGGTTCGGTCAGGATGGAAATGGAGGGGGCGACGATGTCGAACTTGTCCGGGCCCCATTCCTTGAGTGAAATCAGGGCTTCGTTTTCCCAGGCCAGCAGCACGTCGCCGATGCCGCGCTCGACGAAGGTAATGGTGGCGCCACGGGCGCCCGAATCCAGCACCGGCACGTTCTTGAAGAGCTTGGCGATGTAGTCGCGGGCAGCGTCGTCGCTACCGCCCTTCTGCTTGGCATAGGCCCAGGCCGCCAGGTAGTTCCAGCGGGCGCCGCCCGAGGTCTTGGGGTTGGGGGTGATGACGGAGATCCCCGGCTTGATCAGGTCGCCCCAGTCCTTGATGCCCTTGGGATTGCCCTTGCGCACCAGGAACACGATGGTGGAGGTATAGGGCGAGCTGTTATGCGGCAGGCGCTTTTGCCAGTCGGCCGGCAAGAGCTTGGCCTTTTCCGAGATTTCATCGATGTCGTAAGCCAGGGCCAGGGTCACCACGTCGGCATCGATGCCATCAATCACCGAGCGGCCCTGCTTGCCGGAGCCGCCGTGCGAGGCCTTGATGGTGACGATATCGCCGGTCTTGTCCTTCCAGTACTTGGCGAATGCCTTGTTGTAGTCGGCGTAGAGTTCGCGCGTGGGGTCGTAAGAGACGTTGAGCAGCGAAACATCGGCCGCCTGCGCCACGTGCGCGGCTTGCGCCAGCACCAGGGCGGCGGCGATCGATTTGATGATCTTTTTCAGCATATCCGTTCCCGCATGTTCTGTTGTTTTGGAGCACACAGGTTAATGAGACTGCTGCCTGAAAAGAACGAATACTTTCTTCTCTCGATATGCGGAAAACAGATATGCAAGAACAGGGCGTCAGAATAAGGCCGGCCGTCTTTATAACCAAAGCCTTGGTTGGCTGAACGAACGTGCGCAACCTCCCCTGCTCGTCTGATGCTGCCTGGCGGGCCATCCAGGCGTGCCGGCAGGCTTGCTTGCCGGGCGGAAAAGCACGCCTGGACTTTTTGTTGTTTTCACATTGTGGTATAACCTTCATATTGCAACGCACCAGGCCGCGCCATGAAAAAAGAAGCTGCAGGCGAGACAGAACACATTTCCATCCAGGTCATCGAGCGCATGGTCTCGCTGCTCGACGCCCTGGCCGAGTATCCCGATCCGGTGAGCCTGAAGGAATTGTCGGCCGCCACCGAGCTGCATCCCTCCACCGCCCACCGCATCCTCAACGATCTGGTGGTCAAGCGCTTCGTGGACCGGGTGGAGCCGGGTACCTATCGGCTGGGGATGCGTCTGCTGGAACTGGGCAACATCGTCAAGAGCCGCTTGTCGGTGCGCGAGGCGGCGCTGGACTTCATGCGCGCATTGCACCGCAAGACCCACCAGACCATCAATCTGTCGGTGCGGCAGGCCGATGAAATCGTTTATATCGACCGCTCCTTTTCTGAACGTTCAGGTATGCAGGTGGTGCGCGCCATCGGCGGCCGCGCGCCGCTGCACCTGACTTCCACCGGCAAGCTGTTCCTCTCGGTGGACGATCCCAAGAATGTGCGCGCCTATGCCACCCGTACCGGGCTGGCGGGCCACAACAAGAATTCCATTACCGATCTGGCCAAGCTGGAGCGCGAACTATCGATGGTACGGGCGCTGGGTTATGCGCGCGACAACGAGGAGCTGGAACTGGGGGTGCGCTGCATGGCCGCCGGCATCTGCGACGACAGCGGCAAGCTGGTGGCCGGCCTGTCGATCTCGGCCCCGGCCGACCGCCTGCAGGAAGACTGGGTGGATGACCTGGTGAGCACGGCCAATCAGATTTCCTCGGCCCTGGGGTATCGTAAGGATCAGGCCTGAAGCTTCATATCGCAGGCCGCCGCAGACAACAAAAAAGCGAACCCTGGGGTTCGCTCAGGTTGATGACGAACCCCGTGTTTTCGAACACGGGGTTTTGTTTTTCAGGCGCAGGTAATTTGCAGATGGTCGATGGCGCAGAAGCCAAGCAAGGCGCGCATTTTTCGCTGTAGCCACTTTTGTACGCTGGCAGAGGCGCTCAAGCCGTGTAAAAGCGCGCGCAAGCGCGCCACCAACAGGGCAATCTTCTTCATGTTCTGGGCCGCCGCCGCCAACAAGCACTGCTCGGCGACCTTGCGCAATCCCCGCATACGGGCATAACGATGTCCGTGCAATTGCTTGGCGTCGGCGAAGCTGCGTTCTACCGTTTCCTTGCGTCGGGCATAGATGCGCTTGCCCCATTCGGTACGACGCCGATCATCCACCTTCTCCTTGGAACGCTCCCACACATGGCGCGTCACCACCTTGACCGCATTGGCGCTATTGGTGCATTGCTCGCCTACCTTGCAGCCTCGGCATTGCTCAGGGTTGGATTTGTATTCCCGATACCCCAGTCGATTGGTCGTGCTGTAGCGCAAGGGTTGACCCTGCGGGCAGATGTATTCGTCACGGTAGGCATCGTACTCATACGCCCGTTTAAAGAATGTCCCCGGCTTGTGGTTGGGTGTGCGGTAGCCCATCACGCCGCTGATCTCGCGATTCTCCAGTCCCTGGCAGACGGCCGGTGTGAAGTAGCCCGCATCCAGGCCAACGGCCTGTACATCAAATCCGAACGTCTGGCGCTGACGATCCAGGCGCGCCAGATAAGGCTGACTGTCATGGACTGAGGCGGGCGTGACATGGGTATCGGTAATGATGGAATGCTTGGCATCGACGGTGCGGTGATCCAGGTAGAAGAAGCCCTTGGGCTTGTCGTCGCGCACCATGTAGCCGCTCTCGGGATCGGTGCGACTGACCTTGATCTCTTTGGTGGGCGGCTCATCATCGTCGTCACGCTTGAGCGGTTTCTTGCCATGCTCGGCACGGTCGATATCCACAGCGGCATCCAGTTCGGCCAGATAGGCCGAGGGGGTCTGGGTAACTTGAACGTAGTCGAACTTGTTCTTGTTGGCGTTGGCCTTGAGGTGAGTGCTGTCGCTGTAGAGCACACGGCCATCGACCATGCCGCGTCCAATGGCCTGGCGCACGATCTCGTCGAAGATCTCTTGATAGACGGTGGTATCAATGAAGCGGCGGCGCCGGTTCTGGGAGAAGGTGGATGAGTCCGGTACCTTGTCGGTCAGACGGAATCCGGCAAACCAGCGATAGGCCACATTGACCTGGACCTCGCGGATGAGCTGGCGCTCGCTGCGGATACCGAAGAGGTAACCGATGAACAAGAGCTTGAAGAGTACCACCGGGTCCAGTGCCGGGCGGCCATTGTCGGCGCAATACAGATGCGCCACCTTCTCTCGGATGAACTCGAAATCCACCGCCGCGTCGATCTTGCGCAGCAGGTGGTCCTTGGGCACGAGCATCTCGATGGTCACCATCTCTAACTCGTGCTGGGCGGCTGTCGGTTTTTTGAGCATGACCGATTAAACAACAAAGCCTTGGCTCTCGCCAAGGCTTTGTCATCAATCTGAGCGAACCCTGGGGTTCGCTTTTTGTTTGCGACGGATGAAGCAATCATCCGCACATTCCGAACAAGCCTGCTTCAGCCTTCGTCGGCCCGCACCATCTTCACGCGGGTCAGGTTGGGCTGGTCTTCGACCAGCCACTTGCGCATCCGCGTGGCATCGCCCACGTGCGACAGGCGGCCCTTGGAATCGAGGAACACCATCACGATGGGACGGCCTTCGATGCGGGTGTACATCACCAGGCAATGGCCGGCTTCGTTGATGAAACCGGTCTTCTGCAGGCCGATATCCCATTCCTTGTTGGAGGTCAGGCGGTTGGAGCTGTTGTACTGCATGGCATGGCCGCTAGGTTCGACCATGTACTTGGGATCGGTGGAGTACTGGCGGATGATCGGGTAGTTATAGGCCGCCACCACCAGCTTGGCCAGGTCGCGGGCGCTGGCCACGTTCTGGCTGGACAGGCCGGTCGAATCGACGTAGTGGGTATCCATCATGCCCAGCGAGCGGGCCTTGGCGTTCATGGCGGCGACGAAGGCCGGCAGACCGCCCGGATAGTTGCGACCCAGGGCCGAGGCGGCACGGTTTTCAGAGCTCATCAGGGCGATGTGCAGCATGTCGTCGCGGCTCAGGGTGGAACCCACGCGCAGACGCGAGCTGCTGTGCTTTTCGCGATCGACGTCATCATCGGTGACGGTCAGCACTTCTTCCATGTTCAGGTGCGCTTCGACCACCACCAGCGCGGTCATCAGCTTGGTGACCGAGGCAATGGGCAGGGCCACCGAGGAATTCTTTTCAAACAGGACTTGCGAGCTAGCCTGGTCGATCACCAGGGCGACGTTGGAACGCAGGGCCAAGGGATCGGGCGTCAGGTTCAGGCCGGCCATGTCGCCGGCCGTCATCACCGGCGGCACCACCGGCACGGCCGGGGCGACCGAGACGCGCTGGTAGCTCACGTGACGCTTGCCACGGACTACGCTGACCTTGCGTACCAGCTTTTCGCGATTGTTCAGGGAACCCTTGACGGCGGTCTTGCCGACCGCGTGCACCGGGCGTTTGGCGGCGACCTTCTTGGCCGGTGCTTTCTTGGTGGTGGTGTTGACCGTCTGAGCTGCGGCAGGCGCCAAACCAGCGTGGATAAACAGTACGGATGTGAAAATGGCCAGCGCTGATTTGATCATAGGTGGAACTCCCCCCAAATTTACTCTGAAAGTACACAAGAGAAACGTTGGCAGTGTAGCAAAATGCAGATTTTTCGCAAGAAAAATAAGGTGTTAGCGCATTTATTTAAACGGCTTTCTCACGCTTGCTCACGAAAAGTGCCCCACACTTTTTCGAGATTCTGCTGCAATTTTGTACGGGCGGTACTCGAAGTTTTTCGATTTTTATCGAGAAAACCGTTTGCCAACGACGCGACATGATACCAGTCTAGCTGTCAGCAATCGGTCACAATGGCGATAACAGAAGGCAATACTGGCCCCAGATATTCGCTTTACGACACTCTGGAGTGAAGGGATAACGACGATGAGGGTGAAAACGTTGACACCCCGCAGGGTGTCATTGCCTCATGCAAGCAGACGTAGGCCGGGACTTCAGGGCTTGCGCAGTTCCAGCATGGCCACATCGATGGAGAAGGAATCGTCGGCCTCCAGCGCGAAATACTGCTTCACTTCTTCCGGCGCGGCCCGCCACAGCGCGCGGATGGCGGCGACCTGGTCCGGCGGGGTACGCATCCGGGCTACCCAGGAGGCGAATTCCAGGCGCAGCTTCCAGGTCTTGTCGCTGGCGATGGTAAAACCGGCAGCTCGCACCAGCTTGCGCCAGGAGTTCAGGCTGACATTGCGTACATGTGAAGTATCACGCAGCAATTCGATGGCCTGGACATAGGTATCGGCCAGCACGTCGGCAGGAGCAGCGGTGTCGATGACGATGAAGCGGCCACCCGGCTTGAGCACGCGGAATACTTCACTCAGGGCTTGCGGCAAGTGGCGCCAATGGTGGGCCGAGAAGCGCGTGCAGACCAGCTCGAAGCTGGCATCAGGAAATTCCAGCCTATCGGCGCTGCCCTGGCGCACGGCCAGGTTGTCCAGGCCGCGTTCTTGGGCGGCGCGCGAGACCACCTCCAGCATCTCGGCCGAGAGGTCATAGGCAATCACCTTCTCCACCACCGGGGCGACGGCAAAACTGGCATGTCCGCCACCGCAACCCAGGTCCAGTGCGCGCGCGCCCGACATGGTAGAGGCGATCTGCGCCAGTTCCTGCAGATCGGCGCCCTGGGCGTGGACGGCGCTGGTGAGATAGGCGGCGGCGGTGCTGCCGAATTGTTGGCTGACGACTTGCTGGTGGCTGCGCATGGCGGGGCTCCTGTGGATGGGATGAAATGGGATGCGATATGAAGAAAAAGGCTGTTTGCCGTGGATGAGCCGCCAGTCTAGCGCTTCCATATCCTGTTACAAGTGAAGCATTTATACTAGTACCCCCACCACCACCCTAGCCTGCCCGCATGGAACCCGACCTCGCCCGCCGCGCCCTTGGTGACTTCCTCAAATCCCAGCGCGAACAGACCGCGCCAGCCCAGGCCGGCCTGCCGCACCTGGCGCATGGCCGCCGTCGCACGCCGGGATTGCGGCGCGAGGAAGTGGCGCAGTTATGCGGCATCAGCGTGACCTGGTACACCTGGATCGAGCAGGGCCGCACCGATTCGGTCTCGCCGCAGGCGCTGGCGCGCATCGCCGATGCGCTGCACCTGCCGCGCGCCAAGCGGGCCTATCTGTTCGAACTGGCGGGCAAGAAGGATCCGGTGCTGCCGGAGCAGCAGGCGGCGACCATGATCGCGCCCGAAATCCTGGAGGTGGTCGGCAACTTCCGGGCGCCAGCCTATCTGCTGGACCGCTATTGGAATGCGGTGGCCTGGAATGCGGCCGCGCGCAAGCTGTTCATGGGATGGCTGGATGGCAAGGCCGGCCAGCCCAACCTGCTGCGTTTCATGTTTGGCAGTGCCGCGGCGCAATCCCTGACGGTCGATTGGGAACAACGCGCGCGCCGGCTGGTGGCAGAGTTTCGCGCCGATAGCGCCAGCCTGCTGGATGACCCGGAATTGCAGGCGCTGGTGCAGGAGCTGTCGGCGGCCAGTCCCTTCTTCCAGCGCGCCTGGCATCTGCAGGATGTGGTGGAGCGCGAAGGTGGCGAGCGCCGTTTCCGGCATCCGCTGGCGGGTGAATTGCTGTACCGGCAAGTCAATTTCCGGGTCGCCAATCGGCCGGACCTGAAGCTGGTGACCTTGATGCCGGACCAGCTCACCCCGGCCTGAAGCGGCTTGCCGCCGCTTACTTGCGCACCACGAAGGCCACGCCGATCACGCCCAGCAACATGCCCAGCGCACCGATGAGGCTGAAGGCTTCGCCGAAGATCAACCACGCCATCACGGCAGTGGTGGGCGGCGTGAGGTAGAGCAGACTGGTGACGCTGGTGGCGGCGCTCCTGCGGATCAGGGCAAAGAGCAGGAAGATGGCACCGATGGACAGCGCCAGCACCGACCATAACAGCGCGCCGATGAATTGCGGGGTCCAGTGGACGTTGCTGACATGCCAGTCGAAGCCTTCCAGCGCCACCGCGAAGGGCAGCACCACCACGATGGAAGCCATGAACTGGATCACGGTGCCGGTGCGCAGATCGAAGTGGGCACAATAGCGCTTCTGGTACAAGGTACCGGCGGTGATACACAGCAAGGCGAACACGCACAGCGCAATACTGGCCGTAGACAGGCCAATCAGGGAAATCTTGTTGGCCACCACCAGCCCCACCCCGCACAGGCCCAGCGCCAGGCCCACCCATTGCCGCCCGCGCACCGATTCGCCCAGCAAGGGGGCGGCAAACGCCGTGAGAATCGGTTGCAAGCCGACGATCAGGGCCGACAGGCCGGCCGGCATCCCGATCTTGATGGCGCACCAGACCCCGGCCAGGTAGCCGGCCTGCAGCAATACGCCGGCCAGCGCCACGTGGCGGATTCGGCCATGCGGCCAGGGAGCACGGAACAGCAGCACCAGCGGCAGCAGGACCAGCAGCACACCGGTAAAGCGCAACAGCAGGAAAGTCAGGGGCGGTGCATACGGCAGGCCGAACTTGGCCACGATGAAGCCGGTACTCCAGATCAGCACGAACAACAAAGGCACCAGTCGCATCAGGAACTGGGGGGACCGGCTGACGCCGGCGGCGGATTGCATCATTTCTTTTTCCATCGGCAGGCGCACCAGGGAGTGCGCCCGGGTCATCTCGGTGTGCTCCAGCGAGTAGCGTGGAGGCTGGCGAGTCTTATCGTTTGTAGATGTACGGCGACGGTTTGTTCGATATCTCTGCCGTAGCCGCCCGCCATCGTAACCGCAACCGGGATTTTGTGCTCATGGGCATAGTTGAAGACGGTCTCATCGCGCGCCGCCAAGCCGGCCAGAGTCAGCTTCATCTTGCCCAGGCGGTCGCCTTCGTGCGGGTCGGCACCAGCCAGGTAGATCAGCAACTGCGGGGCAAAACGCTGCTGCAGTTGCTGTAAGGCCCCCCGCAGGGCGTGCAGGTAATCGTCATCGCCGACGCCATCGGGAAGAGCGAGGTCGAGGTCGCTCTGTTCTTTGTCGAAGGGATAATTGTTCTGTCCGTGCAGCGACAAGGTGAACACCGAGTCATCCCGCGCCAGGATGGCGGCGCTGCCATTGCCCTGGTGTACATCCAGGTCGACGATAGCCACGCGCGCGGCGCGGCGTTCGGCCTGCATCAGGCGCGCAGCGATGGCGGCATCATTGAAGACGCAGAAACCCGCCCCATGGTCGGCATAGGCGTGATGGGTGCCGCCAGCCAGGTTGACCGCCACGCCTTGCTCGAAGGCGGCACGGCAGGCAGCAATGGTGGCGCCGGCCGAACGGCGCGAGCGCTCCACCATCTGCGGCGTCCAGGGAAAGCCGATCTCGCGCTGCTCGGCCGGGCTCAACAAGCCTTGACTGACGCGGGCGATATAGTCCGGGTGGTGCGCCAGCGCCAGTTCGCCATCGCTGGCCGGCTGGGCTTCATACAGTTCCAGGTCCGGTACGGCCTGGATCGCACCTTCGCGGATCATGCGGTACTTGACCATGGGGAAGCGGTGGCCGGGTGGCAGGGGCAATACAAAATGGTCGCTGTAAAAAACTTTCACACTTATCTTCCGTTTATTTGCACACCACCTCTTGCAGTGCAACAAATCCGTTTACAAGGAAGCGCAAACGATTGCGAGGGCTTAACTGATAACCTGATTCAGTCGTTGAGCTTGCACTATTTCTGGGAATGATATCTCTGAATCAAATATGCTAAGTCCTTGATTAGACTTGGATCAACTTTGAAGCGCTTTTCCCGGATTCCCGCGCGATGAAACGTTTGACTTTATGCATGATTGAACTAGAATCGCCCTTGTGCATCGCATCATATTCAAAGAAGAAATTACATCGGAGATCCACCTTTCATTACAGATTGGTCCGTAAGCAATCACAGTCGCTGCCTTGTTCATCAACCCATCAACGAGAAGGATGTTTCAACATGACGACCTACACCGAGCAATTTTCCGCTGCTGCCAAAGCCAATGCCGAAGCACAACTCGCGCTGTTCAGCCAGCTGGCGGCCAAGACTTTTGAAGGCGTGGAAAAACTGGTGGACCTGAATCTGAAGGCCGCCAAGTCCTCGCTCGAAGAAAGCCAGGCCGCTGCCCAGAAGCTGTTCGCAGCCAAGGATCCCCAGGAATTCTTCACCCTGACCAGCTCGCACGCCCAGCCGACGCTGGAAAAGTCGGTGGCCTATGGCCGTCACTTGAGCGGCATTTTCTCCAGCACCCAGGCTGAACTGACCAAGGCTGCCGAGGCCCAGATCGCCGAAGTCAACCGCAAGGTCGTGGCAATGATCGACGAAGCCGCCAAGAATGCCCCGGCCGGTTCCGAGCAAGCCATCTCGATCCTGAAGTCCACCATTGGCAACCTGAGCGCTGGCTACGAACAGTTCACCAAGAACGCCAAGCAAGCCGCCGAAGTGCTGGAAGCCAACGTCACCAACGCCGTGGAGCAAATCTCCCAGGCCGGTGCCAAGGTCAGCCGCGCTGCCAAGAAGTAACCGCAGCTAGCCTACGGACGACAATGCCCCGGATCTCCGGGGCATTTTTTTCGCCTGTCGCCTGCGCTGGATGAACCAGGCGATGAGGCTCAGGCGCTGAGCTGGTACTCAGCCCGCAATGCGCGCAAGCCTTCCTGCATCTGGACGAAGGCCGCTTCCACCTGGGCCGGATCGCCCTTGACGCCGAGGTCGATGTGGCGGCGCGTCTGGGCATCGCCCACGTGCGGCAGGCTGAATACCTTCACCAGCGGGAATTGCGCCTCGATGGCTTCCATCAGCGGGGTCAGGGTCGATTCCATCGCCTCGAACACCAGCATGGAGCGCTCGGCCCAGGCCTGGCGGTGGAACTGGTCGGCGTAATGGGTTTCCAGCACCCACTCGAACATCGGCCAGGCCATCACCGGGAAACCGGGCGCGAAGTAATGTGCACCCTCGCCGCTGGTATTGCGCACCCAGAAGCCGGGGATCTTGTTGTAGGGATTGGGGATGATGGAAGCGCCTTGCGGGAATTCACCCATCTTCAGGCGATGCAGGTTGTCGGCCGTCTCGAAGTCGGGCGTGGCCCCCGCTTCACGGGCCATGTCAGCGATGCGTTCCTGGATCTTTTCCTTGGCCTCGGGATGCAGTGCCAGCGGTACACCGAGCGCGGCGGCGGCGCACTGGCGGGTATGGTCGTCGGGCGTGGCACCGATGCCGCCGGTGCAGAACACCACGTCGCCGCTGGCCAGGGTGCGCTTCAAGGTCGCGGTGATGCGCTCGCGCTCATCGCCGATGTATTCGGCCCAGGAGAGTTGCAGGCCACGCTGGCTGAGCAACTCCAAGACCTTGGGGAAGTGCTTGTCGATGCGGCGGCCCGAGAGGATCTCGTCGCCGATGATGATCAGTCCGAATGCCATGAGTCTGTCTGCCCGAAAGTTGATGAAACACTGCGGCGATTATGCCCGATTCAGCTGCACCACGGCAGCGACCACCCTACCCGGCCCTGCCGTGTTGCGCGTCAACCGGGTGTCACGTCGAGGACTTCGCCATCGGGCGGGCCATCGGGGGCCTGGCCGTTGCGATAGCGCAGCAGCGCTTCCAGGCAGTAGAACTGGAACCACAGGGCGGTAAACACGAACACCAGCACATACAGCCAGATCGCCACCGCCGCCAGGGCCGGCAGCAGGATCACCGACAGCACCCCACCCAGCCACAGCAAGGTGGGAGCCGCCCCCAGAGCGCCGGCGATGGTGCCCACCAGCAGCAGTGGCCAGCGATGCAGGTGCAGCACGACGCGCCGCTCTTCGGCGCTGGCGTAGTCGGCCAGGGTGTCATAGGCCATGACGCGATAGGTCAGCCAGCCCCACAGCAGCGAATGGAGCACGAAGGCCAGCGGCGGGATCAGGAAGACCCAGATCGTGGCCAGCCACAAGATGGTGAAGACGGCGAAGCACCACAGCGAAGTCCAGAGACTGCCGGCGACGCTGCCGCCATGGCGCTTCTCCAGCATGGGATAGTGGCGCGCGCCGATGTGGCGGGCGATGGCCGGGATGGTGAACAGCCCCACGAAGACCAGGGCGGTGAGGATCATCAGCGGCAGCAGGGTCCACATCGCCAGCAGCGGCACCAGTACGGTTTTCAGCGCACTCATGCCGAACCAGGCCAACATGCTGCCGATCTCGCCGAACATGCTATTGGCCACGAAATAGGCTTGCAGCCAATCGATGATGGGTTGCAAGCCCAGCCACAGGCACACTGCCCACAGCGCCAGCGAAACGACGAAGGGCAGCACCGTCAGCCACAACATGCGGATGTGCAGTTGCGCCAGCAAGGCGCGCCCGAAGGAAGCCAGGAACAGACGCATCAGCGGGGCTTCCTGCGGGTGAATTCGACCAGGCGCTTCAGACCCAGCCACTGCTGCGCCCAGAAGCCGCGTCCATAGTCGCGCCCCTTGCCGGCCGGGGGCGGCAGTTGATCGCGCACGCCGGTCATGGCAAAGCCCTGGCTGAAGTGGGCGGTACGGAAGAGCACATCCCAGATCGGCAACAGCACCGCGAAGTTGTGCCCGCCCAGGGAATTGCGTCCGCGGCTTTCATGGCCCAGGCCAATGGCGTGGTGGGTGCGATGGAAGCGCGGCGACACCAGCAGGTATTCGCCGATGCGGCCGAAATGGATACGTACATTGGCGTGCTGCAGGCTTTGCAACATGCGCGAGAGCGAGACCAGCAGGATGTATTGCGAGGGCTCCACGCCGATCAGCACGGCGATCAGGCCAAAGATGATGTCGTGCACCAGGTTGTCCAGCATGTGGTTGCGGTCGTCGCTCCACAGGTTCATGTTCTGCTGGCTGTGGTGCAGGCTGTGCAGCGCCCACATCCAGCGCACATTGTGCTGGGCCCAGTGGTAGAGATATTCACACAGGTCCAGCACCACCATGTAAAGCAGGAAGCTCACCAGCGCGCGGTCGGTTACGCCGGGCCAGATCTGGTCCAGATTGAAGGTGCCCCAGCCTTCCAGGTGCAGCGCCTCGGACAGATAGGACAGGGCCGGGTCCAGCAGCAGGAAGGCGATGATGGGGATGATGCCCAGGCGCTGCAGTACGGTATAGATGAAGTCGTTCCAGCGGGCGCGCGGGTCGGTGATGGGATGGACCGGGATCATGGACTCCAGCGGGCGCAGGATCAGGAACAGGATCACCAGTTCGCAGATACCCACCAGGACGAATTCGGTGCCGGTGAAGGCTTCTTCGACGAACTCCCCCATGCCGATGAAAAACACCAGCGGTTGCACCACGGCTTGGAACAGCCAGCCCTGGACGGCGGCAAAGAGGTCGGAAATGGTCTGGATCATGAATAGCTTTGGTACGGTATGACATTGACGGCACCGACTCCCCTCCCCTGGGCCGGCGCCGGCTTGGACTTGCGGCGGGCTTCAGTGTTCCTTGCCGGCCACGAACAGGTGGCGATAGGCCGGGTGCTCGCGCAGCGTGGCAAAGCAGAAGCCCTTCTGCTCCAGCCCGCTGATCAAGGGTTCCAGCACCGCCGGCGCCCACGGATCCTGGCGCGACCAGATGCCCATATGGGCAAGGAAGATATCACCATCCTTGAGGCCGTCGAGCGCCTTTTTCAGCAGCATCGCGTTGGGGAATTTGTCGCTGGGCAGTTCATCGCCCGAAAAACCGGCCGGCGCCCAGGCCACGTGGGCATAACCGCAGGCCTGGCCAGCCTTGAGCAGGTTGGGGGTCAGGCGTCCGCCTGGGGCACGCCACAGCGGGTCGAGCTTGTGGCCGGTCAGTTGCTGGAAGCGTTCATCGACCCGTTTCATTTCTTCGCAATACTGGGCCGGGGTCCATTGCAGCTTCTTGCCGGCCTGGGCGCCGAACTGCGGGCGCACTTCGATCTTGCCGCCCGGCAGGTCGCGCACCACGTAGACATGGTCGAAGGTATGCGTGCCAAACGCGTTACCCTCGGCCACCAGGCGCTTCCACAGCGGCGCCCAGGCCGGATCCAGCGAATAATCGCCGTGGATGGTCTTTTCGTTGGCGAGGAAGAAGGTGGCGTGGATGTGGTGGCGCTGCAGGGTCTGTTCGATCAGTTCGGCCTGGGACTGGCTGCCGGTATCGAAGGTCAGGTAGATCCTGCCCTTGCAGGCGGGGGCGGCCGGGGTTTCCGGCGCCGCCGATTGCGCCACGGCCTGGCCGGCTGCCAGGATGGCGAACAGGCACAGGCCGCGCAAGGATTTCTTGGAGATGGGCTGCATCATCGATAGGTCGTCAGCGGTGAGCGATCATCAGATATCAGAGCTCAGAGTTAAGAGCTCAGATATCTGGGGCGCGGTTGAACAGGTAGATACCATGCGGCGAACGTCCCACCGGGATCACCTTGGTCACCGAGCGGCTGGCCAGGTCGATCACGGCCACCTTCTTGACCCAGCGCAGGGTGGCCCACATGGTCTTGCCGTCCGAGGTCACTTCCATGCAGTCGGGGCCGCCCGGCACCTTGATGGTGCCGACGTTTTCCAGGGTATGCATATCGAGCACGCTGATGGTGTTGGCCACGCGGTTGGAGACATAGACGAAACGCTTGTCGCCCTGGCCGCGGAAGTTGTGGGCGCCAATGCCGGTCTTGATCTTCTTGACCACCTTCTGGGTGCGCCAGTCGATCACGGCCACGTAATCGGCCCCCATGATACCCACCAGCAAGTACTTGTTATCCGGGGTCATGATGATGCCGGCGGGCAGCTTGCCCACGGGCATGGTCCACTTGACCTGCTGGGTAGCCAGATCGATGGCACTGACCTGGTCGCTGCCCTGCTGCGTGATGAAGGCGGTGGTGCTGTCATTGTCGAAGGCGATGTGGCTGGGCGTCTTGGCCAGCGGGATGCGCTTGGACAGCTTCAGGTCGTGGCCGTCATAACGATAGACGTCGACCCGGTCCAGGCGCAGGCCGGTAGCCACGAACCATTTCTGGTCCGGGGTGAAGCCGATCTGGTAGGGATCGATGATGTCAGGCAGCTTGCGCTGCACGGCCCCGGTCTTGGGATCCAGGAACAGCAACTGGTTGCCGGTGGCGCTGGCCACGATCAGCGACTTGTTGTCCGGGGTGGCCATCAGGTGATGCGGCTCCTTGCCCACCGAAAAGGTCGAGAGCTCCTTCTCGCCGGTTTCGTCCAGCAGCGACACCGAAGCATCGCCGGAATTGAGCACCACCACCACATTGGCGTGCGCCGAGGCCGTAAGGACGGCCGAGACACAGGCTGCACGCAAGGAAAGGGATAAAAGTTGGCTGAATCGACGCAACATGAAGAACTTTACTCAAAAATGCCTGATCTCATCGTGCACGAAGCACGTCCTCGCGGCTTAACGCTTGTTAGAGGCATCCCGCTGACAACCCCCAGAGGCAATATGAAAAAATTCTAGATTTTTGGTTTACACTGCCAGCCGCTCCGGTCGCACCTCGCCACCGGCAGCCTGGACGCCCGCCCCAGCAGCGCTTCGGCACTGCCGACAAAGGCTGGCGCACAGAATGTTTCCACGGAGCATCTCGCCTCATCAGCCTGGCTCAGGAACTCGGCAAATCAGCCGACCACCCATCCTCTTACCGAAAGGAAACAGATGTCCATCACTACGACAGCTTCCGGGCTGCAATATGAAGAAATCAACATTGGCGCGGGCGACGAAGCCAAGGCCGGCAGCCACGTCACGGTGCATTACACCGGCTGGCTGCAGAATACCGACGGCACGGCCGGCAGCAAGTTCGACTCCAGCAAGGACCGCAACGATCCGTTCGCCTTCCCGCTGGGTGCTGGCCATGTGATCAAGGGCTGGGACGAAGGCGTGCAGGGCATGAAGGTCGGCGGCATCCGCAAGCTGATCATCCCGGCCGGCCTGGGTTATGGCGCCCGCGGCGCCGGCGGCGTGATTCCACCCAATGCCACCCTGATCTTCGAAGTCGAACTGCTGGCCGTCTGAGCCAGCGGGAGGAGAGACCCATGAGCACCCTGCAAGAACAGTTCGAAGCCGCCGTCGCGCAATCCAAGAGCCTGCCCGAGCGTCCCGACAACATGACCCTGCTGAAGATGTACGGCCTCTACAAGCAGGGCAGCAACGGTGACGTGCAGGGCGAGCGCCCCGGCATGACCGACTTCGTGGCGCGCGCCAAGTTCGACGCCTGGGCCGCCTTGAAGGGCAAGCCGCAAGCCGAAGCGCAACAGGAATACATCGACATCTTCAATGAACTGAAGGGTTGATGCAGTCCCCGTGCTGCCGCTTGCGACAGCCAGAGCCGGACCGTGAAACGGGCGCACCTGCCAGGCAGGTGCGCCCGTTTTGCTTGATCGCGGCGACTGCGGATCAGCCCTTGAGCACGTCCGGGTTGAGCAGGTTGGGCGGATGCCGGCCCGACAAGGCGGCAATCAGGTTGTCGGCCGCACAGTTGGCCATGGCCAGGCGCGTGGGGGTGGAAGCGCTGGCGATATGCGGGGTCAGCACCACATTGGACAGCGCCAGGAATTCGGACTTGAAGGCCGGTTCGTTCTCGAACACATCCACCCCGGCCGCAGCGATGCGGCCTTCACGCAGCGCCACGATCAGTGCGGCATCATCGACGATGCCGCCGCGGGCAATGTTGGTCAGGGTGGCAGTGGGCTTCATCAGCGCCAGTTCGGCCGTGGCGATGGTGTGGTGGGTTTCTTTGGAATACGGCAGCACCAGCACCACGTGATCAGCCTGGCGCAGCAGTTCTTCCTTGCTGACGTAACGGGCGTGGTTGGCGCGCGCTTCGAGCTCCGGCGCCAGGCGTGAACGGTTGTGATATAGCACCTGCATGTCGAAACCCAGCGAACGGCGCGCAATGGCCTGGCCGATGCGGCCCATGCCGATGATGCCCAGGGTGGCGCCGTGGATGTCGGGGCCGACGAAGCTGTCGTAGCTCCATTTCTTCCACTGGCCGGCGCGCAGGAAGTGCTCGGATTCAGTGATGCGGCGGGCGGCTGCCATCATCAGCGCCCAGCCGAAGTCGGCGGTGGTCTCGTTCAAGACATCGGGGGTATTGGTGGCCATCACGCCGGCCTGGGTGGCGGCGGCCAGGTCGATGTTGTTGTAACCCACGGCCATGTTGCAGACCGCCTTCAATTGCGGATTGGCGGTCAGGAGCGCCGCCGTGACCGGCTCGCTGGGGGTGGTGAAGAGGCCCTCCTTGCCCTGCGTCTTGGCCTGCAGTTCATCGGCCGTGTAGATGCGGTCATCCTGATTGGATTCGACCTCGAAATGCTGCTCCAGGCGGGCCAGGACTTCAGGGAAGACGGCGCGGGCGACGAAGATCTTGGGTTTCATAGGGGTCTCGGGTCTCGTGTTGTCGTTGGTATCGGGATGGATCAGAAAAAGAGCAGGCTCATGACGATGAACAACGGTACCAGGATGCCCGCCGACCAGGCCAGGTAGCCGAAGAAGCTGGGCATACGGACGCCGCGTTCCTCGGCAATGGCCTTGACCATCATGTTGGGCGCATTGCCGATATAGCTGTTGGCGCCCATGAAGACGGCACCGGCGGAGATGGCCGCCAGCGTCGAGGCCAGGGGCCCCATCAATTCGCGCGCATCCCCGGACGCGGTGTTGAAGAACACCAGGTAGGTCGGCGCATTGTCGAGGAAGGATGACAGCAACCCTGTCATCCAAAAATACATGACATCGTCGGGCCGCCCATCGGGCCCGCTCACGGCCTTGACCACGGCGGCAAAGGCGCCCTGCTCGCCCGCGCGCAGCATAGCGATCACCGGGGCGATGGTGAGGAAGATGGCGGCAAAGAGCTTGCCCACTTCCAGCATCGGTCCCCAGCCGAATTCATTGCCCTGGCGCGCCGAGCTGGGAGTGAGCCATAGCGAGAGCACGATCACCACCAGCAAGGCGCCATCGCGCAGCAGGTTCTGCCATTGCAGCGGCACGCCCATCAGCTCGATGGCCACGCCGGGCTTCCACAACCCGCTCATCAATACCAGGGCGACCACCGCCAGCAGCAGCAGGAAGTTGAGCTTGCCTTCCAGTTGCAGCGAGGAATCAGGCGTGGGATCAAGCGCACGACGCTCCTCGCGGTTGAGGTAGAAGTGGCGGTCCAGCAGGTAGAAGATCGACAGCAGCGCAATGCACAGGAACAGCATCGGTCCCAGCAGGTGACGCGCGGTCCAGAAGAAGTCCACGCCCTTGAGGAAGCCCAGGAACAGCGGGGGATCGCCCAGCGGCGTCAAGGAGCCGCCGGCATTGGCCACCAGGAAGATGAAGAACACCACCACATGCACGGTGTGCTTGCGGTCATCGTTGGCACGGATGAGCGGGCGGATCAGCAGCATGGCCGCGCCGGTAGTGCCCATGACGCTGGCCAGCAAGGTACCCAGCGCCAGCAATCCGGTATTGAGGGCTGGCGTGCCATGCAGATTGCCGCGCACGCAGATGCCGCCGGCCACGGTGAAGAGCGCGCTCAGGAGAATGATGAAAGGCAGATATTCGGCCACCAGCGCGTGCACGCTGATGGCCAGCGCAGCATGGCTGCCATAGACGCTGACCAAGGGCAGCAGCAAGGCCAGCCCCCAGGCCGCCGCGATCTTGCCGAAATGGTGATGCCACAAGGCCGGGGCGAGCAGTGGCAGCACCGCGATGGACAGCAGCACGCCGGCAAAGGGCAAGGCCCAGGCCAGGGAAAGGCTGGCGCCGTCCAGCTCGGCACTCCATCCTGGCAGGGGCAGCAAGGCGAAAAAAGCACACAGTGCGGGAAGAATGAATCGGGTCAGCAAATGTCGTCCTGAAGCAAAGGCAGATGAAAAAATTCCCCGTGATAGCACACCATCATGGGGAGTCACACTATAGCAGCCGACATGCCGGACGCACGCCAAAACGCCCGAGTGGAAAAACTCTCAGGTATGGTTCAAATCCGGTCAAGCCTTGATCTGGAACACCTGGCGCAGATAATTCACATAGGCCGGGTCATCGCACATGTTCTTGGACGGCGTATCGGACAATTTGGCCACCGGCTGGCCATTGCAGCGGACCATCTTCATGACCACCTGCAATGGCGTATAGCCGAGGTCATTGGTCAGGTTGGTACCCACCCCGAAGGCCACCTTGGCGCGGTCCTTGAAGCGCAGGTACAGCGCACGCACCTTGTCGAAGTCCAGGCTGTCGGAAAACACCAGCACCTTGCTGGACGGATCGACGCGATTGTCGCGATAGTGCTGGATCAGGCGTTCCCCCCATTCGAAGGGGTCGCCCGAGTCGTGGCGCGCACCATCGAAGAGCTTGCAGAAATACATGTCGTAGTCGCGCAGGAAGGCATCCATGCCATAGACATCCGAAAGCGTGATGCCAAGGTCGCCACGATACTCGCGCGCCCACATTTCGAAAGCAAAGGTCTGCGAATCGCGCAGGCGCGGACCCAGCGCCTGGCAGGCCTGCAGGTATTCATGCGCCATGGTGCCCAGCGGGGTCAGGTCGTGCTGCATGGCGTACATGACGTTGGAGGTGCCGGCGAAATGACTGCCCATGTGCTGCTTCATCTCATCGATGACCTCGGCGTGCCAGCTGCGCGAGAAGCGGCGGCGGGTGCCGTAGTCGGCGATCTTGCAGCCGGCCAGTTCAGGGTCGTCGGTGATGACCGACATCTTCTTGCGCAGGCGCGCCCGGCCCTCTTCCAGGTCCGGCGAGCGCTGGGTGGCGCGGAAATAGACTTCATTGACGATGGCCAGCACCGGCACTTCGAACATGATGGTGTGCAGCCACGGCCCCTTGACGCTGATCTCGATCTCGCCATTGCCGGCCGGATCGGGTTGCACCGTGATGTACTTTTCGTTCAGGTGGAACAGATCCAGGAAATCGACGAAATCGCTCTTGATGAAGCGCAGGCTGCGCAGATAGTTCAGTTCGTCTTCCTTGAAACGTAGCCGGCACAGCGCGGCGATCTCGGCGCGGATCTCATCGACGTAGGGAGTCAGATCGATGTTCTCGTTACGGCATTTGAAGCGATATTCGACTTGGGCGCCGGGAAAATGATGCAGGACCACCTGCATCATCGTGAATTTGTACAGGTCGGTATCGAGTAAGGAAGTGATGATCATGAAATCCGGATGAGGAAGGTCCGCATACTGCCATGTTGATGGTCCATGTGCATGGCGGATCACCCCGGAGCGGTCCGCACGATGCGTTGGCAGCGCCTGGGGCGCCGCGTGCGCTATCTTAACCGAGTTCGGGCGCAGCAAAGCCCCCTGCCATGAGGGGGCTTTGATCGGGATGCGCCCGGCCTGCGCAAGGATTACCTGATCGCCGAGGCCGGACGGCGGCTGCGAACATAAGTTGGCGGTGGCAGATAGGCCGTGCCATCCAGATAACGCCATTCCCGCAGGCTGCTGCGACCGTCCTTTTGCGAGACCAGGCCGATGAAGGCGCCCATGGTGGACTGCTGGTCCAGCGCACGGAAGCTCAACTCGCCCAACGGCGAAGACCAGTGCAGGCCGCGCAAGGCCTCGAGCAGCGCCTCGCCATCGCCGCCCTCGCTCTTCCTGAGACCACCGGCGATGGCCAGCATGGTGCTGTAGCCCACTACCGCCGGCAGTTGCGGAGGCTCGCTGAATTTCTTCATATACGCATCCAGGAAGCGCTGGTGCTCGGGCGTGTTGATCTGCTCCCACGGGTAACCGATACTGACCCAGTCGCGGATTGCTTCACTCTGGCTCGGATCCAGGCCTTGTGTGCCCACCGCACCCATCGACACCACCCGCACGCCGTTGAACAATTGCTGACGATGGCCGACCTGCACCAGCTTTTGCAGATCCTCGCCGAAGGTGGCATTGAAGATGCCATCCGGGCGCGACTGGCGGATTGCCCGCACCACATCATCAGCCTTGATCTTGCCCAGCGCCGGCCATTGGTCGCTGACGAATTCCACGTCCGGGCGGGCCTGCTTCAACAACATCTTGAAGCTGGCCACCGCGCTCTGGCCGTATTCATAGTTGGGCGCCACCACCGCCCAGCGCCGCCCCGGCATCCGCGCGGCCTGCTCGGCCAGCATGGCGGCCTGTATGTAGGTCGAGGGACGCACGCGGAAAGTGTAGCGATTACCCTTGTCCAGCGTAATGGCGTCCGACAGCGCATCGCCCACCACCAGCACGGTCTTGCTGCGGGCCGCTTGGCGCGCCACGGCCAGGGCCACGTCGGAGAGCATGGTACCGGTCAGCACCTCCACATGTTCATTGCTGACCAGTTCCTTGGCATTGCGGGCGGCCTGGTCGGCATCGCCATCGTCCTCGCGCACCACCAATTGCAGCGGGCGACCGTTGATCCCGCCGGCTTCGTTGATCTGTTCCAAGGCCAACGCCAGGCCGTTGCGATAGGCTTGCCCGGAGGTGGACTGGCGGCCCTGGCTGTTGATCTCGCCGATACGGATGGCCTCCGCGGCACCCGCCGGCAGCGGCAGCGCCAGCGACGCCACCAGGCCCAGCAAGGCCGGCAGCAGGGAAAGGGAGAAACGGAGGGATGACTTGGGGCCTGTAGCGTTCACGCCAGGACTTCCTTTACTTGATGCGCGGCAAGCGTCGTCATGCCGGTGGGCCTGGTTCCATGCGCAGATGCGGCATGCCTAAAGACCCTGGCGGCGATTGGTCTTGTCGCGAGCTTGTTTATTTACTTATACGTAATCTGTATAAGCCTCATTTGTGGGAAAAATCGAATTACCTTAAAATACAAGGCTTTGCGGCGGGTTGCGCAGCGGCATCTCAAGAGCGTCCACAAGGCGCTGGAAGTCCGAATCTGCAGCTCAACCAAGGGTTGACCAGCCGCAACATGATTTTAACCGTGCCATATTGCCATCAATTGCGGCGCAGTTAGCCATCGGTTTGAAGAAATTTTACAGATAGGACAGTTATGACCCACGTTGTCACCGACTCCTGCGTCCGTTGCCGCTATACGGATTGCGTGGATGTTTGCCCGGTGGATTGTTTCCGCGAAGGCCCCAATTTCCTCGCGATTGACCCCGATGAATGCATCGATTGCGCCGTGTGCGTGGCCGAATGCCCGGTCAATGCGATCTACGCGGAAGAAGACGTGCCGGCCGACCAGCAGCAATACATCGCCCTGAACGCCGAACTGTCCCGCAACTGGCCCTCCATCACCAAGACCAAGGCACCGCTGCCGGAAGCCGAGGAATGGAAGGACAAGACCGACAAGCTGCAATACCTGCAGCGCTGATCGCTGCGGAGAATCAAACTGACCGGGCCGGTTCCGGTCCAGAATTGCGGTTGCGCATCCAGCCTGGCAGCATCATCGCCCGCGCCAGATGCGCAGCCGTTTGTATTTGACCGCCAGCCATAACCCTGACGGCCACAGGGCCAGGCGTCACCGCCCTCCAGCGTGCACCGGCCCCTTGCTTCATCCTTGCCTGGCCTATCCCACCGCCATGCGGCAACGCCGCTAGCCGGCGCGCAGCGCTCCTGTGTGAAAAGCCTCTACTGATCTGATCTACTGAAACAGGAATATCAATAAATCATGGAAAACAATGTCCAGACTGCGGCAGTCAACGGTGTCATCGATGCCGACGCCGTCATCATCGGCGCCGGCCCGGTCGGCCTGTTCCAGGTGTTCGAGCTTGGCCTTTTGGAAATCAAGGCGCATGTGATCGATTCGCTGCCGGTGGTCGGCGGCCAGTGCGTGGAACTGTACCCGGACAAGCCCATCTATGACATTCCGGCCGTGCCGGTATGCACCGGTCAGGAATTGACCGACAACCTGTTGAAGCAGATCGAGCCCTTCTCGCCGACCTTCCACCTGGGCCAGGAAGTGACCGTGGTCAACAAGCGTGAAGATGGCCGTTTCGATGTCGAAACCTCCACCGGCACCAAGTTCATCACCAAGACCATCTTCATCGCCGCCGGCGTCGGTTCGTTCCAGCCGCGCACCCTGAAGGTCGAGGGCATCGAACAGTTCGAAGGTTCGCAGGTGTTCTACCGCGTCAAGGACCCGGCCCTGTTCGAAGGCAAGAACATCGTCATCTGCGGCGGTGGCGACTCTGCCCTGGACTGGGCGCTGAACTTCGTGGGTAAGGCTGAATCGGTGATCCTGCTGCACCGTCGTGAAGAATTCCGCGCTGCCCCGGCCTCGGTGGCGAAGATGAAGGAACTGTGCGAACAGTACGAAATGCAACTGGTCATCGGCCAGGTCACCGGCACCGAGATCAAGGATGGCAAGCTGGCCGAAGTCAAGGTCACCGGCGCCGATGGCGTCACCCGCCGCCTGCCACTGGACATGCTGCTGGTGTTCTTCGGCCTGTCGCCCAAGCTGGGCCCGATCGCCGAGTGGGGCCTGGAGATCGAACGCAAGCAGTTGAAGGTGATGGATACCGAGAAATTCGAGACCAATGTCCCGGGCATCTTTGCCGTGGGCGACATCAACACCTATCCGGGCAAGAAGAAGCTGATCCTGTCGGGCTTCCACGAAGCCGCGCTGGCCGCCTTCGGTGCTGCGCCCTACATCTTCCCGGAAAAGAAGATCCACATGCAGTACACCACCACCTCGCCCAAACTGCACAAGATCCTTGGCGTGGAAAGCCCGGTCTTCGACTAAAAACCGGTCGCAAGATCCGGCACCCCGCTGCAAGCGGCTTGCAGAGCCCCCGTCCGGTACGGGGGCTTTTCATTTATGAAGGTTTTTGCAGGAACTTATGGACTCGGCGCCACCGGTCTGCCACGCCAACAGCCGCTCAGCCAAAGGTGCTATGCTATTGCGTCGCAACAAGGAAAAAGTTGACAAACTGAACATAATATGAAGTATGTCAGCCGATGATCGTCGCCAAACGTTTGTGGCACATGCTTGCTGCGCACCTGGTCCGGGCCCTTCGCCTGGACGGGCAGGCCAGCCGGTGCTTGTATAAAGGTCAGCTATGCTTTATCAACTGCATGAACTCAATCGCGCGTTTCTGAACCCGATGATGCAATGGGCCGAGACTTCGGCCAAACTGTTCTCGGACCCGGTTTCCCCGCTCGCCCACACCCCCTTCTCGCAGCGTATCGCCGCCGGCTACGAGTTGCTCTATCGCCTCTCCAAGGAATACGAAAAGCCGCAGTTCAACATCGGCGAAGTGCCGGTCGAGGGCAAGCCGGTCGGCATCAGCGAGGAAGTGGTCGAGACCAAGCCCTTCTGCCGCCTGATCCATTTCAAGAAAGACCTGCCGGCCCGTCAGAGTGCCGCGCTCAAGCAGCCCACCGTGCTGGTGGTGGCGCCTCTCTCCGGCCACCATTCCACCCTGCTGCGCGAGACCGTACGGGCGCTGTTGCAGGAACATGACGTTTTCATCACCGACTGGACCGATGCACGCATGGTGCCGGTCGAGCAGGGTGACTTCCACCTGCACGATTATGTCTATTACGTGCAGGACTTCATCCGCACTCTGGGCCCGGACGTGCACGTGATCTCGGTCTGCCAGCCCACCGTGCCGGTACTGGCGGCCATTTCGCTCATGGCCAGCGCCAACGATCCCAAGCTGCCCAAGAGCATGACCATGATGGGTGGCCCCATCGATGCCCGCAAGTCGCCCACCGCGGTCAATGACCTCGCTACCGAAAAGCCCTTCTCCTGGTTCGAGAACACGGTGATCTACAGCGTGCCGGCCAACTACCCCGGTTTCGGCCGCAAGGTCTACCCGGGCTTCCTGCAGCACGCCGGCTTCGTGGCCATGAACCCCCGCCGTCATGCGCAGAGCCACTGGGACTTCTACATGCACCTGCGCAATGGCGACGATGCCTCCGCCGAAGAACACCGCAAGTTCTACGACGAATACAACGCGGTGCTGGACATGCCGGCCGAGTTCTACCTGGAGACCATCAAGGTGGTATTCCAGGACTTCAATCTGGCCCGTGGCACCTGGGAAATCGAAGGCAATCTGGTGCGTCCGCAGGACATCAAATCGGTCGCGCTGTTTACCATCGAAGGCGAGCTGGACGACATCTCCGGCTCTGGCCAGACCCAGGCCGCCCAGGAACTGTGCAGCAGCATCCCGAAGGCCCGCAAGCAGCATTTCACGGTGCCAAAGGCCGGCCACTACGGCATCTTCTCGGGCCGTCGCTGGCGCGAGATCGTCTGTCCCAAGATCGGCGAATTCATCCGCGCCAACGCCTGAGCAGATCAAGCCATACCAGCAACGGCGCCCCGTCCCGACGGCGGCGCCGTTTTGCTTTGCGCACGCGAAATGACTTCAACGCAGTTTGGCTGGATAATAGCGCCCTTGTTCCGTTGAACCGTCTGATCGTCCAACCGCCGTGCCGCCATCCGCCACCACCGCCTCCGCCACCCTGGCCGACCGCCTCGAAGACCTGCTGCCGCAGACCCAATGCACCAAGTGCGGCTATGCGGCCTGCCGCCCCTATGCCGAAGCCATGGCCGAGGGTCGCGCCTCCCACAACCAGTGCCCACCCGGCGGTGCCGAGGGCGTGGCGCGGCTGGCGCAGCTGCTGGGCCAGCCGGTGATCCCCTTGAATCCTGTCCACGGCAGCGAACAGCCGCGTCGCCTGGCCGTCATCGATGAGCAAGTCTGCATCGGCTGCACGCTCTGCATCCAGGCTTGCCCGGTCGATGCCATCGCCGGCGCGGCCAAGCAGATGCATACCGTCATCGATGCGCTCTGCACCGGTTGCGACCTGTGCGTGGCGCCCTGCCCGGTCGATTGCATCAGCATGGTGGAGGCCACGCCCGGCCGCACCGGCTGGCAAGCCTGGAGCCAGGAGCAGGCCGATGCCGCGCGTCAGCGCTACCAATGGCGCACGCTGCGCCTGCGCCGCGACAAGGAAGAAAACGATGCGCGCCTGGCCGCCAAGGCGGCGGCCAAGTTGCAGGAAGTGGAAGCGGCCGCAGCCGGCACGCCCGAAGAACAGGCCGAACTAGCCCGCAAGAAAGCCATCATCCAAGCCGCCATGGAACGCTCACGCCTGAAGAAGCTGCAAGCCGAACAAGCCGCAAAGAGCGGCAACGCCACCGACACCCCTCGCCCATGAACCCGACCAAACGCCGCGAAATCTTCGAGCGCCTGCGCCAGGCCAACCCCACCCCGACCACCGAGCTGGAATACACCACGCCCTTCGAGCTGCTGATCGCCGTGCTGCTCTCGGCCCAGGCCACCGATGTGTCGGTCAACAAGGCCACGCGCAAGCTCTACCCGGTCGCCAATACCCCGGCTGCGATCTACCAGTTGGGGGTGGAGCAGTTGATGCCCTACATCCAGACCATCGGCCTGTACCGCACCAAGGCCAAGAACGTCATCGAGACCTGCCGCATCCTGATCGAAGAACACGGCGGCCAAGTGCCGGAGTCGCGCGAGGCGCTGGAAGCCCTACCGGGGGTGGGCCGCAAGACCGCCAACGTGGTATTGAATACCGCCTTCGGCCATCCCACCATTGCGGTGGATACCCACATCTTCCGCGTCTCCAACCGCACCGGACTGGCACCAGGCAAGGACGTCGATGAAGTCGAGCGCAAGCTCATCAAGTTCGTCGCCCCCGAGTTCCGCCAGGATGCGCACCACTGGCTGATCCTGCATGGTCGCTATACCTGCATTGCACGCAAGCCACAGTGCTGGAACTGCATCATTGCCGACCTGTGCGAATTCAAGCAGAAGACGCCGCTGCCAGCCAAGGGCGTCTAAGCCCCCACCGCTGTGCCGAGTTCTAGCGCGGCAGGCCGTGCAGGCGCGTCACCGCGACCCAGCGCTGGTCCTTGACTTCATACATCGTAAAACCGGGATTGAGCAGATCCCCCTCTTCATTGAAGGCGACCGGCCCGCTGACCCCCTCGAAACGCAGCCGGTGCATGGCGCGCGCCACGGCATCCGAATCGGTGCTGCCGGCCCGGCGCAAGCCTTCAATGATGGCTTGCGCCGCCTCGTAGGAAAATACCGAGTAAAGGTCGATGCTGGAATCGAAGCTCTCGCTATAGCGCTGGCGGAAACTCTTCCAACCCGGCATCTTGTCTTCCGGCGGTCCTGGCTCCAGCACCAGGGCGCCATTGGCATCGGCCCCGGCGCCCATCAGGAAAGGTAGCCCCACCGTACCCGCCGCGGCCATGAACCGGGCCTCCAGTTTCAAGCGCCGGATCGACTTGACCAGCACTGCAGCCTGCCAGTCCAGCCCGCCGAAGAAGATCAGGTCCGGCGCCTGCTTGCGTGCCTGCAGCAGCGGCGCATTGAAGTCAGAGGTCTTATCACTGACCGAATAACGGCCCACCACCTGCGCCCCTTGGGCCTGGACTTCTTGCGCAAACTGCTCGGCCAGCCCCTGGCCGAAGGGGGTACGGTCATCGATGGTGACCACGGTGCGTACCCCCAGCTTGCCCACGGCGTACTGGGCCGACCAGCGTCCCATGCTCTCATTGTTGGGGATGGTGCGGAAGATGCGCGGATAGGACAGCGCAGTGAGCTTGCGACTCATGGCCGAGGGCGTCACCTGGATCACCCCGGCGGCGTGATAGACGGGCGCAGCCACCAGACTGGTACCGCTGGTCCAGTGTCCCACCACGGCCAGGACGTGCTGGCTGGCCAGATAGCGGGCTACGTACTCGGCCGTGACCGGGTCGGCGCGGTCATCCTGGGAAAGCAGCTTGAGCCGGTACACCTTGCCGGCAATGCGCAGGCCACGCCGGTTGGCTTCATCAATGGCCAGTTGCGCCCCGTTACGCATACTGCGGCCCACTCCCATGTTGGGGCCGCTCAAGGGACCGGCAAAGCCGATGAGCAAGGTTGCATCATCAACCTGCATTTCCTCCTTGAGCGCGGCTGACGTATTGGCCGGGGCCACCACCGCACCGTGCGCGGCCAGGGCCAGCAAAGACAATGCCCACGCCGCTGCCCGACACAGCGACCACAAGCGTTGGCGGCGCGCAGGCCGTGGCGGAGTTCCAACAACACCCATGCACTATCCCTTCTTGATGCCCGGCTTGAATCCGCCACACCACATAGAAGCGGTGTCGCCGGGTTTTGTTTTGTTGGATGGATTATTCTGATGCTTGTTTGCTGGAAAGAATATTACTTCATCTGCGTGCAGGACGTCGGCGCCCGCTGCGGCCCACCTGAAGATGCCCGCAGACCAGCGTAAAATAGCGCTTTGCCACCGATCTGCACCGCACCATGTTCACCCCGTCCCAGCACGATGTCCGCCGCTTCTTCTGCGAAGCCTACCGCAAGCACCAAGGCAACCTGGTGCTGACGCCCCTGGAGGCCATCGCCCGCGACTGGATCCTGCAGCACCCGGAATACCACGATGCATTGCGCGACGTCGAGCAAGCGCTGGCCGCCGACTATTCGGTCGAACAGGGGCGCAGCAATCCCTTCCTGCATCTATCGATGCACCTGTCGATCACGGAACAGATCTCCATCGACCAGCCGCCCGGCATCCGCGGCGCTTTCCAGTTGCTGGCGCAGCGCCGCGGCTCGGAACATGAGGCCCATCACGAGATCATGGAAGCCCTGGGGGAGATGATCTGGAATGCCCAGCGCAATGGTTTGCCGCCGGATGGGGCGGCTTATATCGAGAATATCAAGCGGCGCGCGCAGGGATAATCCCGGCTGGTACGAAAAAAAAACCACGCCTTCATCCAGCAATGGAGCAGCTTTGGTTCATCCAGAACCGGCCTTACTTGCGCACCACCAGCGTCCCGGGCAGGCTGTGCAGATAAGCGGCGATGTCGTTGATGTCGCGATCCGACAGCGGCTTGGCATTGGGCGACATGACGGCATTGTTGCGACCGTTCATGGCGCTGTCGCCGCGCCGGTAGGCGGTCAGGGCGTGCTTGAGGTAGTCCGCGTGCTGGCCGGCCAGCTTGGGCGTGCCGGGGTCGGTGGGCGAGTTGTAGTCCTTGCCGTGGCAGGAGGCGCAGTTGTACTTCTCCAGCTGGGCACGGCCATTGGCCAGGTCGGCTGCACCAGCCGCCTGCGCCAGCAGGGCCGTGGCGGCCAGCAGCGCGAGGGCAATCAGGTTGTTCTTCATTGCGTGGCTCCCCCTTACTTCTGCTGCGAATAGTAGGCGGCCAGGTCGGCGATATCCTGGTCCGACAGGCTAGCGGCCACGCCCATCATCGAAGGATGCTTGCGCTCCCCCTTCTGGTAGGCGTGCAACGCGTTTTCGATGTACTTGGCAGACTGGCCACCCAGCATCGGTACCTGGTAGACCTCGGGATAGCTGGCTTTGTAGCCTGGGATGCCGTGGCAACCGATGCAGTTGGAGATTTTGTTTTCAGCAGCCTTGGCATTGCCGACGATGTCCGCCGCAGACGCACTGCCGAACACGCCGACGAAGGCAAGAAACACGAGGTGTTTTTTCATGTGAGCAGGGTAAGGTGATTGGACTTGCCATCCGCCCCGCCCAACCTCGGCGCAACGGACACCCGACGAAACACATCTTTTGCTGCCAGAGGCAAACTTTATCGTGCTTGTTCGATTGCCCTGGTGTTGCAGGTTTGGCTGTTCTGCTATGGCTCAACCGATGCCTCGGCTCAAGCGTGTCTCTCCACTCCCCCTGCCTTGCGCAAAAAACGATTTGATTCTAACCAATAAAATCGGCAGCGTCATCCCTGCCGGCAAACCCTGCAGATCGTCCGCAAACCCGCACCAGGCAAGGAAGACCACCGCAAAGACCACTTATATGCAGCGCAATATGAACGCCCCCGACTCCAAACCCATGCCAAGTTCAGGCGACCTGGCGACTTGCCTGAATATGCATATCCTTCCGATGCTCAAGTGAAGCCAGGCGCGGCTCCGGGTCATCCCCGTGCGGACCGTCCGTTCCATCATCGTCATCCTCATCGTCATCCTCGGACTCATCCTGCACCGCCGCATGGGCCGGCAGGGGAAGAATGAAGAATAAAGGCCGGATGATGAAGCGACGCAACACCGCCCGCATGGCGACGTTGCGGGCGCGCCGCGGCAGGTCGCGCGAGCGCAGCGCCAGGGCCAGGGCGAACGCGAAGGCCACCGCCACCGACAGCATGGCCGTGACGGCCACGCCACCGGCAGCCAGCCAGAACGCCGGCGTCAGCAAGGCGCTCCAGCCCAGGCTGAAAACGGCCGCCGTCAGCGTGCCTGCGGCCAGCGTGACATGACGGATATCCAGCGGCAGGCTGAAGAAGGCCGCCACCACCGGCGCCATGCCCAACAGCAGCGCCAGCGCCAGGCTGCCGGCGACGGTGGCGACGTTGCGTTCCAGCCAGGCCGCGCAGCGCTGGGCGCGCAAGGGGCCCAGGCCATGCACCAGGCGGCGATGGTTGGAGACCACTTCACGCACCCGGCGCAGGGCAAACCAGTTATCGGCAAAGCCCGCCGCCAGGCTGGCCAGCCATAGCAGTACACCGGTCAGGGCGGCATACAGGGGCGTAGGGCCCACCAGCGAGAGCGACGCCAGCGTCTGGCGCGCCGTCTCCAGCGACATGGGCTTGCCGCCCAGCGCGAACCAACCCAGAGTGCACAGCGCCGCCGTGACCGGAATCACCGCCAGCAGGTTGCCGAAGATGCCGGCCGATTGCGAGCGCAGCAATTGCCCCGACTCGGCGATCAACTCACGCATCCCCTCGGTATCCAGGTCCCCCATGCGTGAGGCCAGAGCCGGTGCCGTCACCGCTGGCTGGCGCGTGGCCAGCACGCCGCCCAGCGCGGCAATGAGCAGGAAACTGGCGGCGTAGTTGAGCGAAGCCAGCGCCCCATCGACGAAGTGCACCACGCCCAGCGTGGACAGGCTCTGCTTGACCAGCGCCGTCCCGGCGATCACCGCGCCCCCCAAGAGACCCGCGCGCATCACCTTGCGATAGCCGGCACCATCGCGGGCGATGGCTTGCTCGCGGTGGTCGGCATTGCGCTCCACCATCTTGCGCGCCAGCAGCGCAAAGCTGCGCCGCATCAGGCCGCGTACCGAATCGCGATGGTGGTGGGCAGCAATGAGGTCACACAGCAGCAACTGCATCCGCCCGGCGCCCGCACCAGCTTTGGCAGCCAGTCCGGGAACAGCCGGGCTGATGAGCGGCCCCGGCACGCCCGAGCGCACGTCGATCAGACGGCCGATGCGTTGCAGGTGCGCACGCATACGTTCGACGCGATAGACCAGGCTGACCGAGACACCATATTCATCCAGATGCGCATAGATGCGATCGGTCTGCGCATGACACACGGCCACCAACATGCGCACGCTGCGCAGCGCGCCCAGGTCGCCCGGTTGCGCGCGCAGCCAGCTTTCCATTTCGCGCCGCAGGGCCAGGAACGGCGTGGCGCGCATGGGCATCTTGGGTTCCAGGCGCTGGCGGAAGGCCGGGCTGATGCCATCGGCCACCACGGTGGTGGTGAGGTAGGTAATGGCTTCCTCGATCTGCTGCCAGTACATGTGCGAGATGCCATCGTCGGCCATCAGCTTCCACAGCCGCACCAGCAAATCATTGTCCAGCTCCAGCAACCAGGCGGCATCGTCCGGGTCGGGGAACATGGCAGTAAAAAGCGAGGACAGGTCGGTGGGCGAGAGATGGCGCGGCAGGATCAGGCGCGCCAGACGCTCCGAGAGTTCGCCGAAGAAGCCGGGCTCGTGCGGCAGGCCGGTGGTGGAAAAGAGTTCGGGGCCGTTGGCTTCGCGCAGGGTCTTTTGCAGCGCGTTCTGCACCGCACGGCGCACATCGCGGTGCTGGTCCAGCCAGTCCAGCATGATGACCAGTCGTTGCCGGCGCACCTGGTGCCACGCCTGGCGATCCAGCAGCGAGACTGCGGGCCGGTGACGCAGCCATTCGGCCACGTCGATCATCCAGTTGGCGCGTTCGTGCCAACTGGCCGCAGGGTCGATGCGCCGCATCAAGACTTCCAGCTGCCGGCCGACGTCCTGGCGGTCCATGTAGCGCGCCTGCATCCCGTGGCGCATCCGCCTCCACACCACCAGCATCTTGAAGAAAAGAAATTTCATAGGCAGTGAGCGCCAGCGGCGCTGTCCTTTTGAAACATGCGTAGCCCCTGATATAGGAACGATTTCGCCAATTTCAAGCGACTGCGGGAAGCCGCCGGTTTTCCCTTATACTCGAAGCAACGCGCGCCACCTCTGCTGCAGTACAACATCCATCCGACGCCGCGACCCCAGCCACCTGACAAGGACCGCCTCCATGCCAGATCATTCCGCCGTTCCCGGCCATCCGGCCCGCTTTACCGGTAGCGACAACTATGTCGCCACCGATGACCTCAAGCTGGCGGTCAACGCCGCCCTCACCCTGCAACGTCCGCTGCTCATCAAGGGCGAACCCGGCACCGGCAAGACCATGCTGGCCGAGGAAGTGGCCGCAGCGCTGGGCCGGCCCCTGCTGCAATGGCACATCAAATCCACCACCAAGGCCCAGCAGGGCCTGTATGAATACGATGCGGTCTCGCGCCTGCGCGACTCGCAACTGGGCGATGAGCGGGTCAAGGACATCCACAACTACATCGTCAAGGGTGTGCTGTGGCAAGCCTTCACGTCGGAAGAACCGGTGGTGGTGCTCATCGATGAAATCGACAAGGCCGACATCGAATTCCCCAACGATCTGCTGCGCGAGATCGACCGCATGGAGTTCTACGTCTACGAGACGCGCGAACTGGTGCAGGCGCGGCATCGCCCGCTGGTGGTGATCACCTCCAACAACGAGAAGGAATTGCCGGACGCCTTCCTGCGCCGCTGCTTCTTCCACTACATCAAGTTCCCCGACAAACAAACCATGCAGCAGATCGTCGATGTGCACTTCCCGCACCTCAAGCGCGAGCTGCTGGCCCAGGCGCTGGAAGCCTTCTACCAGGTGCGCGAAGTGCCCGGCATCAAGAAGAAGCCCTCGACCTCGGAACTGATCGATTGGTTGAAGCTGCTCATGGCCGAGGACATCCCGCCCGAAGCCCTGCACAGCCAGGACCACCAGGCCGTGGTGCCGCCCCTGCATGGCGCACTGCTCAAGAACGAGCAGGATGTGCAACTGTTCGAGCGACTGGTCTTCATGTCGCGCAACCATCGCTGAACTTTCGCTGAACTCCCGGAGCCGTCATGCAATTCCTCTCGCCGATCACCTTGAAGGGCCAGTTCGCCACCATTGAGCCGCTGCATCCCGAGCACCACGATGCACTCATCGCCGCCGTCTCCGACGGCAAGCTCTGGAAGCTCTGGTACACAGCCATCCCCAAGCCGGAGAACATGCGCGCCGAGATCGAACGCCGTCTGCATCTCCAACAGCAGGGCAGCATGTTGCCCTTCGTGATCCGCCGCAACGATACCGGCGCCTTGTGCGGCATGACCACCTACATGAATGCCGATGCAGCGCATCGCCGGGTCGAGATCGGCTCCACCTGGTACGCCGCTAGCGCCCAGCGTACCGGCATCAATACCGAGTGCAAGCTGATGCTGCTCACGCACGCCTTCGAAGACATGCACTGCATCGCCGTCGAATTCCGCACCCACTGGATGAACCAGCAATCACGCGCGGCCATCGCCCGGCTGGGCGCCAAGCAGGATGGCATCCTGCGCAATCACCAGCGGATGCCCGATGGCTCCTATCGCGACACGGTGGTGTTTTCCATCATCCAATCCGAATGGCCGACCGTGCGCCGCCACCTGCAATTCAAGCTGGGCCGTTGAGGCGCCAAGGCGCTTTGCTCCATGCTCATCGACTTCTTCTACACCGTGAAACAGGCTGGCGTGCCCGCCTCGATCAAGGAATTCCTGACCCTGCTGGAGGCGATGGAGCAGCAGGTCATCGTCCCTTCGCTGGAACAGTTCTACTATCTGGCGCGCCTGACCCTGGTCAAGGATGAGGCCAACTTCGACAAGTTCGACCGTGCCTTCGGCGCCTACTTCAAGGGCGTGGAGACGATCTTCGAGAAGCGGCCGGACATCCCGCTGGAGTGGCTGCTCAAGCAATTGCAGCGCGAGCTCACGCCGGAACAGAAAGCGGCCGTCGAAAAGTTCGGCTATGACAAGCTCATGGAGCGCTTGAAGCAATTGCTGGAAGAACAGAAGGAGCGTCACGAAGGCGGCAGCAAATGGATCGGCACGGGCGGCGTGTCGCCCTTCGGCCATGGCGGCTACAACCCGGAAGGCATCCGCATCGGCGGCAAGGGCGGGCAGCGTAGCGCGGTCAAAGTCTGGGAAGAACGCCAATACCAGGACTATGACGGCCAGCGCGAACTGGGCACGCGCAACATCAAGGTGGCCCTGCGCCGCCTGCGCCGCTTTGCCCGCGAAGGGCTGGATGAAGAACTGGCGCTGGATGACACCATCCGCGCCACCGCCAGCAATGCCGGCTATCTCGACATCCGTATGCAGCCCGAGCGCAAGAACAAGATCAAGGTCTTGATGCTGTTCGACGTGGGCGGCTCCATGGATGACCACATCGCCCGCACCGAAGAGCTGTTCTCGGCCGCCCGTACCGAATTCAAGAACATGGAGTTCTTCTACTTCCACAACTGCGTCTATGACTACCTGTGGAAGAACAACCGTCGCCGCCACGCCGAACGCTTCTCGACCTGGGATGTGCTGCGCAAGTACACGCCCGATACCAAGCTCATCTTCGTGGGCGACGCCACCATGAGCCCCTATGAAATCGTGCAGCCGGGCGGTGCGGTGGAATACAACAATGCCGAAGCCGGCGCCGACTGGCTGCAACGTTTCACCAGCACCTTCCCGCATTTCGTGTGGTTGAACCCGGAACCGGAAGGGCTATGGCAATACCGGCAATCGATCGCGCTGATCCGCCAGTTGATGAACGGGCGCATGTACCCGCTCACCATGGATGGGCTGGAAGGGGCGATGCGCCTGTTGAGCAAATAATTAGGATTCAGGCAGCTACGGGCGTATAACCGGCCTCTTCGATGGCCTCGGCAAAGCTCTGCGCCGGCAGGCTGCTATCGATGACTACGCGCTTGTCGGCGACCGTGATATCGACCTTGGCATTGGCGTCCACTTCCTTGACGGCCTTGGTGATGACGCCGGCGCAGTGGTTGCAGGTCATGTCGTTGACGGTGAAGGTGGTGCTCATGGCGTTTCCTTTCATGAAGTGAAGTCGATGACGGAAGCTTAAACCTTCCTACCGTGGCAAGGTCAAGCGCAAGAATTAGGATACATGCGACAATCAGCTTGACCTTACCATCATGGGAAGGATGAAGATAAAGGCATCCGATCATCCTCCCGGAGCATTCGCCATGAATCATTCTTCCTCTGCCACCGCCGAGATCAGCATCGACATCGAAGGCATGAGCTGCGCCTCGTGCGTGATGCGCGTCGAGAAGGCGCTCAAGAAAATCCCCGGCGTCACCGAGGTCAGCGTCAACCTGGCTACCGAACGCGCCAGCATCGCCGCGGCCCAGACCGTCCCCCCCGCCACGCTGATTGCCGCCATCGAGAAGGCCGGTTACCAGGCGCACCAGCACATCCCTGAACAGAGCGCCGCTCCCTCTAGCGCCCAACCTACCCTGCCCTCCTGGTGGCCGGTGGCGCTATCGGCGGCCTTGTCCCTGCCGCTGGTGCTGCCCATGCTGCTGGCCCCGCTGGGTGTCACCTGGAGCCTGCCGCCGCTGTGGCAATGGCTGCTGGCCACGCCGGTCCAGTTCTGGCTGGGCTGGCGCTTCTATTACGCCGGCTGGGGCGCGCTGCGCGCGCGTTCGGGCAACATGGACCTGCTGGTGGCCCTAGGCACCAGCGCCGCCTATGGTCTCTCGCTCTGGCAATGGCTGACCATGCCGGCCATGTCCGGCCATGAGATGGTCATGCCGCACCTGTATTTCGAAAGCTCGGCGGTGGTGATCACCCTGGTATTGCTGGGCAAATGGCTGGAAGGCCGCGCCAAGCGCCAGACCGCCGACGCCATTGCCGCGCTCAACGCCCTGCGCCCGGATCGCGCCCGGGTGCGCCGCAATGGGCAGGACATCGAGCTGCCGCTGGCCCAGGTGCGGGTGGGCGACCTGGTGGTGCTGCGTCCCGGCGAGCGGGTGCCGGTCGATGGCGTGATCCGCGAAGGCCGTAGTCATCTGGATGAGGCCATGCTGACCGGCGAGAGTCGGCCGCAAGCCAAGCAGGTAGGCGACACGCTGGCCGCCGGCGCCATCAATGCCGAGGGCGTCCTGCTCTTCGAGACCACCGCCATCGGCGCCGAAACCGTGCTGGCGCGCATCGTGCGCATGGTGGAACAGGCACAGGCTGCCAAGGCGCCGATCCAGCGGCTGGTGGACCAGGTCAGCGCGGTCTTCGTACCGGCCGTGCTGCTGCTGTCACTGGCGACCTTGCTGGGCTGGGGCCTGAGCACGAGCGCCTGGCAACAGGCCCTGCTCAATGCGGTGGCGGTCATGGTCATCGCCTGCCCTTGCGCCCTGGGCCTGGCCACTCCCACCGCCATCATGGCAGGCACCGGCGTGGCAGCGCGCCACGGCATCCTGATCAAGGATGCCCAGGCGCTGGAAATCGCGCATCGGGTGGAGGTGATCGCCTTCGACAAAACCGGCACGCTCACCGTCGGTCGGCCGCGCCTGACGGAGCTGGAAGCAGCCGATACCACGCCCCAGGATGAACTGCTGGCGCTGGCCGCCGCGCTGCAGGCACGCAGTGAACACCCGCTGGGTCGCGCCGTGCTGGAAGCCGCCCAGGCGCGACCCGATCTGCCTGCCTGGCAGGCGCAGAACGTGCAGAGCGTCGCCGGACTGGGGATCGAAGGCGAGGTGGGCGGGCGCCACCTGCTCCTGGGCAGCAGCCGCTGGATGCAGCAATGGCAGGCCCACTGCCCGGCTTTGCAAGCGCGCGCCGAACAATTGCAGGCCCAGGGCCGCACGCTGTCCTGGCTGGCCGAGCGCCAGGCGCAAGGCCTGGTCGTGCTGGGCCTGCTGGCCTTTGGCGACCAGCTCAAGCCGGGCGCCAAGGCCGCCATCGCCACCTTGCACGCGCTGGGCATCCGCACCGCCATGCTCAGTGGCGACAATCGCGGGGCGGCACAGCAGGTGGCAGCCGAACTGGGTATCCAGGATGTGCGCGCCGAAGTGCTGCCGGCGGACAAGGCCCAGGCCGTGACCACCCTGCGCGAGAACGGCGCGCGCGTGGTAGCGATGGTGGGCGACGGCATCAATGACGCCCCCGCCCTGGCCGCAGCCGATGTGGGCATCGCCATGTCGACCGGCACCGATGTGGCCATGCAGGCGGCCGGCGTGACCTTGATGCATGGCGACCCCGGGCTGGCGGCCGACGCCATCGACATCTCGCGCCGCACCTATAGCAAGATCCGCCAGAACCTGTTCTGGGCCTTCATCTACAACCTGGTCGGCATCCCGCTGGCCGCCTTCGGCCTGCTCAATCCCATGCTGGCCGGCGCCGCCATGGCCTTCTCCAGCGTCAGCGTCGTCAGCAATGCCCTGCTGCTGCGGCGCTGGCAACCGCGCCAGGGCGCAACACCCCAGGAGTGAACATGAATATCGGTGAAGCCGCCAGCGCCTCGGGCGTCTCGGCCAAGATGATCCGCCATTATGAAGAAACCGGCCTGATCCCCAAGGCCGGCCGTTCCGATGCCGGCTACCGCGTCTATGGCCAGCGCGACGTGCATCTATTGCGCTTCGTGCGGCAGGCGCGCCAGTTGGGCTTTTCCATGGCGCAGGTGAGTGACCTGATCGGGCTGTGGCTGGACCAGTCGCGCTCCAGCCGCAAGGTCAAGCAACTGGCGCAGACCCACATCGGCGAGCTGGACCAGCGCATCCACGAATTGCAGACCATGAAGGCCACACTGGAACGGCTGGTGCAAGACTGCCACGGCGACCACCGGCCCGACTGCCCCATCCTTGATGCACTGGGGGCAGAGCAGGATTGCTGTTCTCCCGCAGGAACGCCCTCATGAGCTGCGTATAAGTGTTCACCTGTGCCAAATCAGGGGGGCTTTCAGCGCGCTACCGGTGTTGCGGCGATAATTAAACTTCATCTATCACTCAGACTTTCTTTATCCAGGCACATCCAACAAGACCAACACCAGAGGGGGAACGTCCGTCATGCCACAGACCAATCACCTGAGTTTCGTCGAGACCGACAAGCTGCGTATCGGCTTTGAAACCAGCGGCCCGCCCGAAGCCCCGCCCGTGATCCTGGTGCATGGCTGGCCGGACGATGTGCGAACCTGGGACAGCTTGCTGGGCCCGCTGCGCGCCGCCGGCTACCGCGTGATCCGCCCCTACCTGCGCGGCTACGGGCCGACCCGTTTCCTGTCCGACGCCACCCCGCGCAGCGGTCAACTGGCCGCGCTGGCCAGTGACCTGATGGCCTTTGCCGAGGCCCTGGGGCTGTCGCGCTACAGCCTCATCGGCCACGACTGGGGCGCCCGCGCCGCCTACATCGCCGCCTCGCAATGCCCTGAACGCATCGCCCATTGCATCGCGCTGTCGGTGGGCTGGGGCACCAACACCCCGGACCAGACGCTGTCGCTGCAGCAATCACGCAGCTACTGGTACCACTGGTTCTTCGCCACCCCGCGCGGCGAGGCGCAATTGCGCAACGACCGGCGTGCCTTCGCCCGCTTCATGTGGAATACCTGGTCACCGACGTGGAAATTCGCCGACTCCGAATTCGCCAATACCGCGGCCTCCTTCGACAATCCCGACTGGGTCGAGATCTGCCTGCATTCCTATCGTCATCGCTGGGGTTTTGTCGAGGGTGATGCGGCCTATGCCGCGCTGGAAGAGCGCCTGCGGGAGACCCCGCGCATCATGGTGCCCACGCTGGTGCTGCATGGCACCGAGGATGGCGCCAATCATCCTGCCAGCTCCGAGGACAAGGAGCACCACTTCGGCCATGCCTATCGCCGCGTGCTCATCCCCGGCGCCGGCCATTTCCCGCAGCGGGAAAAACCGGATGAAGTGATCGAGGAAGTGCTGGCCTGGCTGGCGCGGGCCGACTGACAGCCTTGGCGGCAATCAATGGCAACCACCACCGTGGCTGCCCAGGTTGGCCGGTTTCATCTCATCGGGCAGGCTGGCCAGGCCCTGCAGGATGCCGCAATCGCGCGCCGGCTGTTCGCTCTCGCACTGGGCGCGCAACTGCTGCAGTTGTGCCTGCAAGGCCTGTAATTGGGCAATGCGCTGGGCTACGTGACCGATATGCTTGTCCAGCAGAGCGTTGACTTCGCCGCAGTTCTGCTCGGGGGCATCGCGCAGGCGCAGCAGTTCCCGTACCTCTTCCAGGGTCATGTCCAGCGAACGGCAATGGCGGATGAATTGCAGCCGCTCGACGTGGCGCGGGCCATACAGGCGATAGTTCGACGGCGAGCGGGTGGGCTCGGGCAACAAGGCTTCCTTTTCGTAATAACGGATGGTTTCCACGGGACAATCCGCCTGGCCGGCCAGTTCGCCAATCTTGAGCGTATCCATGTGATCCTCGCTTGACCTTGTAGTTACTTCAGGGTTTTTAATATACCCCTGAAACCTGTTCTCTGCACAAGGAGCAAACGATGGCTGCCCACGCGCATGACCACCAGCATGACCACCAGCACGACCATGAGCACGATCATGGCCATCATCACGATCACGACCACCACACGCATTCCCATGCCCATGGCGCTGCCTGCTGCAGCAGCCCGTCCACGCCCTTCCCGCCCGCACGCCGCCTGGAAGGGGCGACCGAGCAGGCAGTCTTCTTCATCCAGAAGATGGATTGCCCCACCGAAGAAAAACTGATCCGCGAACGCCTGACGCAGATGCAGGGCGTTGGGGCGCTGGAATTCAACCTGATCCAGCGCGAGCTGACGGTGCAGCACCAGTTGCCTTCGATTGCGCCGCTGGTGGCGACCCTCAAGGCGCTGGACATGCTGCCGGCGGTCAAGTCCGATTCGCTGGATGCCGAAGCCGGCCGCGATGCCCCCGACCAGGCCGCCGCCTATCGCATCCCGGCGCGCCGCTGGGCGCTGCTGGGGCTGGCCGGGGTAGCGGCGCTGGGTGCCGAGCTACTGGCCTGGACCAGCGGCAATGACCGTTCGCTGCCGGTGATCGCGCTGGCGCTGGCCGCCATCCTGCTGGGCGGGCTGGGCACGCTCAAGAAAGGCTGGATCGCGCTGCGCAACTTCTCGCTGAACATGAATTTCCTGATGTCGCTGGCGGTCATCGGCGCGGCCGCGATCGGACAGTGGCCGGAGGCGGCGATGGTGATCGTGCTGTTCACCCTGGCCGAGATGATTGAGGCCTTGTCGCTGGATCGCGCCCGTAATGCCATCGCCGGCCTGATGGCGATGACGCCGGACCTGGCCAGCCTGCGCGGAGCCGATGGTGTCTGGAAAAGTGTACCGGCCAATACCGTGACAGTGGATGCCACTGTACGGGTGGCACCAGGTGAACGTGTACCGCTGGATGGCGTGCTACTGTCAGGTAGCACCAGCATCAACCAGGCCCCCATCACCGGCGAAAGCATACCGGTACAGAAACAAGCCGGTGACCCGGTCTTTGCCGGCACCATCAATGAACAAGGCGCCTTCGAGATGCGGGTCACCGCCGTGCAGAGCGACTCCACCCTCTCGCGCATCGTCAAGAGCGTGCAGCAGGCGCAAGGCCAGCGGGCTCCGACCCAGCGCTTCGTGGACAACTTCGCGCGCTACTACATCCCGGCCGTGGTGCTGATGGCCTTGCTGGTGGCCCTATTGCCGCCGCTGCTGGCCGGCGCCGCCTTCCAGCCCTGGCTCTACAAGGCACTGGTGCTGCTGGTGATCGCCTGCCCCTGCGCCCTGGTCATTTCCACGCCCGTGACCATCGTCAGTGCACTGGCGTCGGCCGCCAAGCTGGGCATCCTGGTCAAGGGGGGCGTCTACCTGGAACAGGGCCGCCAACTGCGCGCCCTGGCGGTGGACAAGACCGGCACCCTGACCTTCGGCAAGCCGCGCGTGACCGATGTGCTCACACTGCAAGCCGGTGCCGACCAGCAAGCCCTGCTGCAACTGGCGGTGTCGCTGGCGGCACGCTCGGATCACCCGGTCTCGCGGGCCATCGCCGCCCAGGAAGAAATCGTCACCTTGGAAGTGAGCGAATTCGCCGCCCTCGCCGGACGCGGCGTGCAGGGGCGTATCGCGGGTCAATTGTTTCACCTCGGCAATCACCGCCTGATCCACGAGCTGGGCCAGTGCAGCCCGGCACTGGAAGCGCGCCTGCAAGCCTTCGAAAAACAGGGCAAGACCACCACCCTGCTATGCCGCGAAGGGCATCCGCAATTGCTGGTGGCGGTGGCCGACACCGTGCGTCCCAGCAGCCAGCAGGCCGTCGCCGAGCTGCAAGCACTGGGCGTGCAGGTGGTCATGCTGACCGGCGACAACAGCCACACCGCGCAAGCCATTGCCGCGCAGACCGGCATTGCCGACGCCCGCGGCGACCAGTTGCCGGAGGATAAGCTCAAGGTCATCGAAGAACTCAGTGGGCGCTACGGCCTGCACAGTGTGGGCATGGTGGGCGACGGCATCAACGACGCCCCGGCCCTGGCGCGGGCCGACATCGGCTTCGCCATGGGCGCGGCCGGGACCGACACGGCGCTGGAGACGGCCGATGTGGCGCTGATGGATGACGACCTGCGCAAGATTCCCGACTTCATCCGCTTGAGCCGCAAGGCCCATGCCGTGCTGCTGCAGAACATCAGCATCGCGCTGGGCATCAAGGCGGTGTTCCTGGTGCTGGCGCTGGTGGGCATGAGTTCGCTGTGGATGGCGGTGTTTGCCGACATGGGGGCCAGCCTGATCGTGGTCTTCAACGGTCTGCGCCTGGTGCGCGGTGTGCGCCAGCGCAAGGCAAGCGCGTAAAGCCAGGTGGACAGGTTGCTCGCCAGCGCGAGCGCAGTCTATACTGCCGCCCATGATGCTGCGCGCAAAAATCCTCCTGCTCTGGTTGCTGGCGCTGGCGATTCCCGTCCAGGGTTTCGCCGCGGTGCTGCAGGCCTGCGCGCCGGCCATGCAGCAGGCGGTGCAAGCGCATCAAATGCCACATCACCCGCTGACCATGCCAGCCCAAGCGCATCAGCACCAGCATGAGCACGCGCCTCATGCCGGCCATGACATGAGCACCCCGGCCATGGCCGACCAGGATGCCCCGCATTCGCAACACCACGCCGACGCCTCCTGCAGCTTCTGCGCCGCCTGCACGGTGGGCGCCATCCTGCCGCTGGCCTTGGGCGGCGTGCCCGCGCCCGATCTTCCCTCGCGCGAATTCCTCGCGCAGCCCACTGCGGGCTTCGTCGGCTATCTGTCGGAAAACCCCGACCGTCCCCCTGCCCTGGCCTGATCCCGCCTTGCGCACGCCTGCGTGCGCCTAGCCCCTGCGCGCCCGCCTGACGGCGTGCGCAGTGGATGACGCTCATCATCAGACGAGGATTCCATGATTCCCCACGTTTCACGTCCCTTGCGGGCCGTTGCCGTGGCCGCCTGCACCTTGCTGGCCGGCTGCGCGCAATTGTCGCCCGATGGCGGCTTTGATCAGGTCGAACAGACCAGCCGCCAGCGCCTGGGCCAGGCCCCCGCCTGGAACCGCACACCACAGCAAAGCCAAGCCAGCGCCCAACGCGTGCGCCAACTGCTGCAAGCCGATGCGGCCTCTCCGGCGCGCCTGGCCAGCGCCGACGATGCGGTGCAGATCGCCCTCATCAACAATCCCGAACTGCAAGCCGAGTTCGCCGGATTGGGGGTGGCCGAGGCCGACCTGGTCCAGGCCGGGCGGCTGCCCAACCCCGGCTTTTCCTTCAAGCGCAGCCATGCCGGCGACGACCTCAAGATCGAGCGCAGCCTGTCGCTAGGGCTGATGCGCCTGATCACTCTGCCGGCGGCCTCGCGTATCGAGCAACGACGCTTCGAGCAGGTGCGCCTGTCACTGGCCGCACGCGTGCTAGCGCTGGCGGCACAGACCCGGCAGGCCTACTACAAGGCGGTCGCCGCCCAGCAAGGACTGCGCTACCAGCAGCAGGTGGCCGATGCCGCCGAAGCCGCGCATGAACTGGCCGCGCAAATGGCGCGCCTGGGCAACATCAGCAAGCTCGATGCCGCCCGCGAGCAATTCTTCTATGGTCAGGCGCAAGCCAGTCTGCAACAGGCGCAGCGCCTGGCCGCGCAGGACAAGGAAAGCCTGGCACGCCTGCTGGGCCTGGCCCCGGATTTCGCCCTGCCGGCCCAATTGCCGGCCCTGCCGCGCCAACTCGATGAACTCAACGACATCGAACAACAAGCGCTGCAACAACGGCTGGACGTACAAGCCGCCCGCACCGAGCTGGAGGGCCTGCAAGCCTCGCTGGGCCTGACCCGCGCCACGCGCTGGATCAATGTGCTGGACCTGGGTGCGGTGCGCACCTCCGAGAGCGGCAAGCCACCCGAGATCGGCTATGAGATCTCCATCGAGATTCCTCTCTTCGACTGGGGCGAGGCACGCGTGGCCAAGGCCGAGTCCATCTATCTGCAAGGCGCGCACCGACTGGCCGCCAGCGTCCTCGATGCGCGCGCCCAGGCGCGCCTGGCCTGGCGCGAACGGCAGGATGCCTATGCCTTGGCGCGGCGCTACCAGGACCAACTGCTGCCCCTGCGCCAGCGCATCGCCGAAGAAAACCTGCTGCGCTACAACGGGATGCTCATCAGCGTCTTCGCATTGCTGGCCGACGCCCGTGAACAAGCCACCACCGTCAACACCGCCATCGACGCCCAGCGCGATTTCTGGATCGCCGAAGCCGGCCTGCAACAGGCCTTGGGCGGCCGCCCCCAAGAAGGAAAACAACCATGAACCCCAGCGATAAACTGCGCCGCCACTTCCTGCAAGGCGCCGCCCTGGCCGTCAGCTCTGCGGCGGTGAGCCGGGCCGGTGCCGCCAGCCTGCCCGAAGCCGCGCTGCAAACCAGCCCCGCCACCCAGCCGCCCTTGCCACCGGCCACTGGTCGTCCCTATCAACCGGTGGTCACCCTCAACGGCTGGACCCTGCCCTGGCGCATGAAGAACGGCGTCAAGGAATTCCACCTGGTGGCCGAACCGGTGGTACGTGAAATCGCCCCCGGCATGAAGGCCAATCTCTGGGGCTACAACGGCCAAAGCCCCGGCCCCACCATCGAAGTGGTGGAAGGCGACCGGGTGCGCATCTTCGTCACCAACAAGCTGCCCGAAGCGACCTCGGTACACTGGCATGGCCAGCGCCTGCCCAATGGCATGGATGGCGTGTCCGGCCTGACGCAGCCGGCCATCCCGCCCGGCAAGACCTATGTCTACGAATTCACCGCACGGCGCGCCGGCACCTTCATGTATCACCCGCACGCCGATGAAATGGTGCAGATGGCCATGGGCATGATGGGCTTCTGGGTCACGCATCCCAAGGATCCCGGCTTCATGCGCGTGGACCGCGATTTCGTATTCCTGATGAATGCCTACGACATCGCACCGGGAGCGACCGTCCCAAAGGTCAGCACCATGCTGGACTTCAATCTCTGGACCTGGAACAGCCGCGCCTTCCCCGGCATCGACCCGCTAGTGGTGCGGCACAACGACCGCGTGCGCATCCGCGTGGGCAATCTCACCATGACCAATCACCCGCTGCATCTGCACGGTCACGAATTCGTCGTCACCGGCACCGATGGTGGCTGGGTGCCACCAGCGGCGCGCTGGCCCGAAGTCACCACCGACATCGCCGTGGGCCAGATGCGCGCCATCGAGTTCGACGCCACCGAAGAAGGCGACTGGGCCCTGCACTGCCACAAGGCGCATCACACCATGAACGCCATGGGCCATGACCTGCCGACCATGATCGGAGTGGATCAATCGAGGGTGGTCGAAAAGATCAGCAAACTGGTGCCCGACTACATGGCCATGGGCGACAAGGGCGGCTCCATGGGTGAGATGGAAATGCCGCTGCCGGAGAACACCCTGCCCATGATGACCGGACGCGGCCCTTACGGTCCCATCGAGATGGGCGGCATGTTCAGCACCCTCAAGGTCCGGCGCCACCTGGCCCGCGACGACTACCGCGACCCGGGCTGGTACCGCGCCCCGGCTGGTACGGTGGCACATGAATGGAAAGGCGAACTGCCCGGCCCGCGCCGCGCACCTGCAGGCGCCACCGGCCAGCCAGGCCCGGCCACGCTGGATGTGGTCAAGCCGGGCGGGCATCAAGGCCATCACTGACACCCCCTCGTTGTTCGACGCTATGAAAGGAAATTCCATGATCCGCACCCTGCTCTTCACCGCTTCCCTCTTGCTGCCGATGCTAGCCGCCCAGGCCCAGGACCAGCCCCCCAAGGTCGATGGCGAAATCCGCAAGATCGATGCTGCTACCGGCAAGCTCACCATCCGCCACGGCGAGATTCCCAACTTGCAGATGCCCGGCATGACCATGGTCTTCAAGGCTGCGCCCGAGATCCTGGCCCGGGCCCGCGCCGGCGAAAAGATCAGCTTCACTGCCGAGCGCATCGACGGTGCGCTGACGGTGACTTCGCTGGAAGAAAAGAACTAGGCATGGGACACCGGGACGACGCCGCAGCCTACGCAAATTTCGTCGTCCCGGCGACCATCGTCTCTGGAAGTTAGCGGTATCATCGGGACTCCATTCCATAACAGGCGGCCGGCCGCCGCACAACAGAGGAGACCCGAGATGCCCCAAGCCATCGAGCAAACCCCATCGGCCTATGGCTACCCGCTGCTGATCAAGCAGTTATTGCACAGCGCCCTGGCCACCGCTCCCGAGCAGGAAATCATTTACGGCCAGCGCCGTCTGAGCTATGCCCAGTTCTACCAGCGCGTGCAGCGCCTGGCCAATGCCCTCAAGGAAATGGGCGTACAGGCCGGCAACACGGTGGCCGTGATGGACTGGGACAGCAACCGCTACCTGGAGTGTTTCTTCGCCGTGCCGATGATGGGTTGCGTCTTGCAGACGGTGAACGTGCGCCTGTCGCCGGAGCAGATCGCCTACACACTCAATCACGCGCAAGCCGATGTCTTGCTGATGAACTCGGACTTCATGCCGGTGTTGAAGCAGATCCGCGGCGAACTCAGCACCCTGACGCGCTGCGTGCTGCTCACCGACGATGGCAGCCCCTGCCCGCGCGGTCCCGGTTTTGCCGGGGAATACGAACAATTGCTGGCCCAGGCCGAGGCCCGCTACGACTTCCCCGACTTCGACGAAAACGCCCGCGCCACCACCTTCTACACCACCGGCACGACCGGCCTGCCCAAGGGCGTCTATTTCAGCCATCGGCAACTGGTGTTGCACACCCTGGCCACTACCGCCGGCCTGGCCTTGCCAGCGCAGCAGGGCCGCCTGCACCGGGACGATGTCTACATGCCCTTGACGCCCATGTTCCATGTCCACGCCTGGGGGCTGCCCTATGTGGCGACCATGGCCGGGGTCAAGCAGGTCTATCCGGGCCGCTACGTGCCTGACACCATCTGCAAGCTGATCCGGGAAGAAAAAGTGACTTTTTCCCATTGTGTGCCGACCATCCTGCAGATGATCCTGTCCTCGGAAAAAGCACGCGAGGTGGATCTGTCGGGCTGGAAGATGATCATCGGCGGCTCGGCCATGACCAGCAGCCTGGCCCGGGCGGCGCGGGAGCGGGGCATCGATGTCTTCACCGGTTATGGGATGTCGGAGACTTGCCCGATATTGACGCTGGCGCAGGTGCCCACGGCAGAACTGGGGGGTGAGCGCGAGGCCAGCCTGCGCGTGAAGACCGGCCGCCCGGTGCCGTTGGTGGCATTGCGCACGGTAGATGGCGATATGAATGATTGTGCTCATGATGGTCAGAGCACCGGCGAAGTGGTGGTGCGGGCGCCGTGGTTGACGCAGGGTTATCTGCATCAGGCTGAGGCTTCTGAAGAATTATGGCGGGGTGGCTGGTTGCATACCCAGGATATCGGACATATCGATGGCGAGGGCTATCTGCAGGTGACGGATCGGATCAAGGATGTGATCAAGACGGGGGGCGAGTGGGTCTCTTCATTGCAGATCGAGGACATCATTGCGCGTCATCCGGCAGTGGCGGAGACGGCGGTGATCGGGGTGCAGGATGGGAAGTGGGGGGAGCGGCCGGTGGCGCTGGTGGTGCTGAAGAAGGATGCGGTCGGGGTCAGCGAGGAAGATATCCGGCAGCATGTGCGGGCTTCGGCGGAGGCGGGGGTCATTTCTCGTTATGGCGTGCCGGATCGGGTGAGGTTTGTGGATGAGCTGGCGCGGACCAGTGTTGGGAAGATCAATAAGCGGGTGATGCGGGAGCAGTATCCGGCTGCTAGCTGAGATTATTCATTGTTCGGGGATGGGGTCTTGGCTGGCTGTGGTGGTGGTATTTGGTTCTGGGGTAGTCTGCACGGAAAACTTATGTGCGCTCTAGCTTAATGCTTTTCTCTCTTCGGTCGGAAGGACGCGCCGGGGGCGGCCCGGCAGCCGCTCACTTTTCTTGTCTCGCCAAGAAAAGTAAGCAAAAGAAGGCGACCGCTACTACCCCGCCCTCCTGCGGAGGGTCCCCGCGTCAGTGCACATCAAAACGGGAAAAATAGAGTCGCTTCGCTCCGACTATTTTTCTGATCCGTTTTGATGTGCACTGACGCGGCGGGGCAGAAGCGGACGACCTCAACGGCTCGCCTTCGGCCTCGCAACATCTCCGACTCGCCTGCGGCTTCGGGTTGAGATTCTTCACCTTCGATACGTCGCTGCGCGACTACAGTCCGCACGGTAAATTATTTATACAAAAATAGAACATTGCCCGAAGAAAAATTCGATGCCGCAGGCGAGCCCACACAAAGCCGAAGGCGAGCCCACACAAAGCCGAAGGCGAGTCGGAGACCCCGCGAGGCCGAAGGCGAGCCGGTTACGCTTTCCCCCTTGGGGGCCAGCCGCCGCAGCGAAGCGAAAAGTGGATCAGAAAAATAGTGGGAGCGTAGCGACTCTATTTTTCCCACTTTTCGCTTCGCTGCGGCGGGTACCCTCCGTAGGAGGGCTGGCTCTTAGGGGGCCGCTTTCTTTGCTTACTTTCTTTGGCGGGCCAAAGAAAGTGAGCGGCTGCCGGGCCGCCCCCGGCGCGTCCTTCCGACCGAAGAGAGAAAAGTATTAAGCTAGAGCGCACATAAGTTTTCCGTGCAGACTACCCCAGAACCAAATACCACAACCACAGCCAGCCAAAACAAAAACAAAAACAAAAACAAAACGCCGCCCAGCCCAAGCCAGACGGCGTTCCAAAAGAAAAAAACGATCAGTTAAAGATCACAGTCTTATGCCCATTGAGCAAAATCCGATGCTCGGTAAACCATTTGACAGCCCGAGCCAACACCACGCACTCGATATCCCGCCCAATCGCCGTCAAGGTATCCGGCCCCATCGAATGATCGACCCGCTCCACCCCTTGCTCAATGATCGGACCTTCATCCAGATCCCCGGTCACGAAGTGCGCAGTCGCCCCGATCAACTTCACCCCACGATCATGCGCCTGATAATAAGGCTTGGCCCCCTTGAAGCTGGGCAGGAAAGAATGGTGAATATTGATCGCCCGGCCACGCAAAGCCTCGCACATCTCCGGCGACAAGATCTGCATATAACGCGCCAGCACCACCAGATCGATCTGGTTCGCCTCCACGATCTCCATGATGCGCTGCTCCTGCGCCCGCTTCACTTGCGCAGAAGAACCGGTCGCCAACGGCAGATGATGGAAAGGAATGTTGTAGCTGGCCGCCAACTGATAGAAGTCAGTATGGTTGGACACGATCGCCGGAATCTCCACCGGCAGCAAACCGCTCTTGTAACGGAACAGCAGATCGTTCAGACAATGCCCGATCTTGGACACCATCAACATCACCCGCGGCTTCTTGCCTGCATCATGCAACTGCCAGTTCATCTGCAGCGAATCGCCCAGCACGCCGAAATCGGCACGCAAGGCCGCATCCGACATCGCCCCATCCTCCGACGCAAAATGCACGCGCATGAAGAACAGCTTGGACTGCGCATCGCCAAACTGCGCCGAATCGATGATGTTGCAGCCGTGATCGGCCAAAAAGCCCGAGACGCGATGCACGATGCCGCGCTGGTCCAGGCAGGACAAGGTAAGAATGTATTCCGGGTGAGCCATGAGAATGAACTGAGAAACCTGAGAAACGCCAGCGTCCCAACGGCCAGCGCCACTGGGGCGCCGCCACCGGCCGGGCAGGCCGGATAAAAGGACGAAAGGCGCTATTGTCGCACGGCCAGGCCATGCGGACAAATCGGCTATCCGTAAAGCGATACCAAAGAGGAAAAGCCAGGTCAATATCGCGACAATCGCAGCAGATCAGAGCAACTTGACAACAAGTCGCCCTTTACTCCGCTCCATTTCCAGCAGGAAATGAGCCAAATGAGCCAACTGCAGCGCCGTCCCGGCCTGCTCCCAGCGCGGTATCACTCCGATTCATCCCCGGACCGTGACCGATGCCAGGCACCGGTCACCACCCGCAGGGGCGTTCAGGCCGTCTTCTGCAGCAAATCCTTCTGCTCGTGACCACCACCGACCTGCAGATCACCGGCCAGTTGACCACCCTCTTCGATGACCAGCTTGCCATAACGGATCTTGCCGGTGACCTTGCCGCTGGAATAGATCACCAGCTTCTGGCGCACCGTCAGGTCGCCATCGAATTCGCCGCGGATCTCGGCCAGGTCGATCTCGGCCGAGCCCTTGAAGGCACCGCGCTCGGCGATCTGCACCACGCGGCAGTTGATGGTGGCTTGTACCTTGCCTTCCACCACCAGGGTGTCGCAATCCTCGATCTCGCCCTTGACCTTGATGTTGGGACCGACCGTGAGCTTGCTGCCGCTCTCCTCGGTGGCTGCGGGGGCAGCGTGGGAAACGGAAGAAGGATAAGGGGCAGCCTTGTTGACGCTGGTCACATTGCCGCCAGTGGAAGAAGAGACGCTGCTCCCCGCACTGCTGAACGGGGAGTTGGTCGAATTGGTTTCGCGTTTGCCGAAGAGGGATTCCGAGCGAAGCATGTGATCTCCTGAAATGGGTAGTGCCAGATGCGTAAACATCTACGCGCAAAAAATAACGTGCGGCAAGGCGCACAACAGACTCACAACACGCCGCAACTGCGATGACGGGATCGCTGCACAGGACCGCAAACAACGGTCACAGGCTTGAATGGCGTGCTGTGGCAGCACAGGTTCTGCCCTCCCGCTGTGGTCGCGCGCGCCACGATGGAGCACCTGGATCGTCGTGATCAGGCATTGCCCGGGAGGAAACCTGTGCGATTCGGCAGGATGCCAAATACAAAGTTCACCACAATTTTGTAACAGCAGAAGCGCTGTTTTCATGCAGTAAATACAAGGCAAATTATTTATATTTTGCAGCGCCTTGTAACTAAAAAAAATGTAACAGTTGTTGCCCCACCAGCGTCGCCTACAGGCGACATGCATGGCGTTGCAATCCGCTCTGGCCATGGCTTGCAGACCATCACGCCGCTAACCAATGTTGAGATCATCGAAAATAAAATCCTCTAAAAACTTAGAAATTGGCTTCCATAGCATTCCCGCTGAATTGCCACGAAAAGACGAAAAACCAGAGTGTGACGCGATGTAAGCGATGAAAATGAATGTCATCCGGCGCAGCAGATCGGCACTAGGCGATTTATGATGTGCGCTATTGCCCGGCAGGCAGTGCCCCATCTCATCCTGCCCAGCCCTCCCCCCTTCCCTGCATATGCCATGAGCAACGATCAGATCCCCTCGCCGGAGTCACCGGATTCCTTTGGCGCCCACCTCTTCCCGGCGCGGCGCAACTCCACCGCCGCGCGTACCGTGGCCGGCTTGATCGCCGTCATCAGCTGGTTTGCCTTCGTGGCGCAGACCGACATCACCATCAGCCGCCTGCTGGCGCGCGGCGGTGGGGTGCTCGATGGGCTGGATCGGCTCACCATGTACCTCACCAATCTCACCATCCTGATGAGCGCACTGTGCTTCACCTCGCTGGCCCTGTCGCTGACCACGCCGATGAGCCGCTTCTTCCGGCAGCCCTCAGTAATTTCAGCGGTGGTGGCCTACCTGGCTTTCGTGGGGATCGCCTACAACCTCTTGCTGCGTCACCTGTGGACGCCGACCGGGTTCCGGGCGCTGGTCAATGAGAGCCTGCATACGGTGGTACCGCTGCTGGGCATTGTGTATTGGATTTTCTTCGTGCCGGTGTTCCAGGCATCGCTGAAGAAGTCGCTGCTGTGGCTGATCTATCCCCTAGGCTACCTGACGCTGACCTTGTGGCGCGGGGCGCTGTCGGGCTTCTATCCCTACCCCTTCATCGACGTCAACGCGCTGGGCTATCCGCGCGTGCTGCTTAATGCCTGCATGTTGCTGGCAGCCTTCGTGGGATTGATGGGCTTGTTCATCGCGGTCAACCGCTCGGGCAAGCCAGTCCTGCAGCGCAGGTAAATGGACAGGAACAGTAAAAAGGAAAGTGCTGTGACCGGACTACCGCTCCGGCCACAGACTCAAATCAATGGCGCAGTGATGGCCAGCACCAGCATGAACAACATGCCGGCACTGAAACTGGCGCCGATGAGCAGGTATTGAAAAGCTTTGAGCAACATGATTCCCCCGGACGACAATACCGCAATGGTGTGAGAGCCAGACGCGCCATCCCCTGACACGGCCAGCCCACCTGACCCGCACGCCGGGCCACGCTGCACTGGGACACAGCCCATGCGATCGATGCATTCTAGGGCTATCCCAGCGCATGGATTGCATCCTAGCGTTTCTTTTACATAAACTTTCACTGTCTTTTGGTGCAGGTTTTGTCATTTTCTTGATTGCCCACATGATGGAAAAGACACATCCTTGTCATACGGTCGCGCTATGCTCCCCCCCGCTATGCGCCAAACCCCACAACAATATCCAACAGGAAACTCATCCATGAGCAAGCACGACGACGACATCGCCGGCAGCCAGCCGACCGCCGGTGACTCCCCTATCCTCCCGCAGAACAACAGCCGCCGCCGCTTCCTGGGTGGCATGGCTGCGCTCGGCGCCGGCAGTGCCCTGGCCGCCTGCGCCACCGAAGGCCAAGGCAACACTGCCGGCCCCGGCGGCAATCCGCTGGAGGCGGCGGCACTGGACCGCGCCTTACGCGAGAACGTCAAGACCATTGTGGTCATCTATGCCGAGAATCGCAGCTTCAACAACCTCTTCGCCGATTTCCCCGGCCTGGAAAAGCCGCTGTCCTCGCTCAAGCCCGCGGACTACCAGCAACGTGACCGCGACGGCAGCCTGCTCAAGGAATTGCCGCCAGCCTGGAATGGCGTGCTGATCCAGGACCAGAGCGTGGAAGGCGTCACCTACGCCGGCGGCAAGCAATACCAGACCAACCTGCCCAATGCCCCCTATGCACTCAAGGGCCCGCAGGGCGAAGCCCTGCCGCTGAGCCTGGTCACGCGCGACCTGTGGCACGTGTTCTACCAGAACCAGATGCAGATCAATGGCGGCAAGAACGATGGCTTCGTAGCCTGGGCCGATTCCGGTGGCCTGACCATGGGCCACTATGGCGACACCAAGTACAACCTGCGCCTGTGGGATGTGGCGCGCGAGTTCGTGCTGTGCGACAACTTTTTCCAGGGCGCCTTCGGCGGTTCCTTCCTGAACCACCAGTACCTGATCTGCGCCACCGCGCCCTTCTACCCCAACGTGATGAGCTCGGTCTCCCGTACCCAGGTGGCCAAGACCCGCAACAACGATCCGCTCTCGCCCGAACTGGTCCCCGAAGAAGGCAGCCCGGCCAGCGCCCTGCAAGGCCCGCCCAAGTTCGGCCCCAGCGCACTGACCCCGGACGGCTACGCCGTCAACACCATGGCCCCACCGTATTGGCCGACCTGGAGCCGCGACCGCAACAACCCGGCCTATGCCGAACCCAACCAGCCCAGCGTACTGGTGCCGCAGACGCATGAGCACATCGGCGACAAGCTCAACAAGAAGGGTATCGACTGGGCCTGGTATGCCGGCGCCTGGCAAGCCACTCTGGATGAATTCAAGGATTCCAAGGGTATCCCCAAGATCCCCAATTTCCAGTACCACCACCAGCCCTTCAACTACTTCAAGAACCTGGGCCCGGAAAATCCGGCCGAGCGCAACAAGCGCCTGCGCGACGGTGGCCTGGGGGATGAAGCGCGCACCAACCGCTTCCTGGCCGACGTGGAGGCCGGTCGCCTGCCGCCGGTGACCTTCTACAAGCCGCAAGGCAACCTCAACCTGCACGCCGGCTATGCCGACATCGCCTCCGGCGACCGTCACATCGCGCACGTCATCAAGAGCCTGCAGGCCAGCCCGCAGTGGAAGAACATGGTGGTGGTGATCACCTTCGACGAAAACGGCGGCTGGTGGGATCACGTGGCCCCGCCCAAGGGCGACCGTTGGGGTCCGGGCACCCGCGTGCCGGCGCTGGTGGTCTCGCCCTTCGCCCGCAAGGGGATGGTGGACCACACCATCTATGACACCGCTTCCATCCTGCGCCTGATCACCCGTACCTTCGGCCTGGAAACGCTGGATGGTCTCAAGCAGCGTGATGAGGCCATGATCGCGCGTGGACAGCAACCGATGGGCGACCTGACCAACGCCTTGCAGTTCAAGGCGTAATCCAGCTCGACCACTGTCATCGCTTCACGTTGTCTGGGCACACACCCCCAGGGCAGACCAATCATGCCCTGGGGGTGTTTTCTTTCGCCCTTACGATTGCCCCCCTTACTCAATTCGTACTGCAAACCCTAATTGCTGCCGCAGACTGACAGCAGAAGCAATACTTCGAGAGCGTGATAGAGTACCGGGCTATCGTCTTTCGATAGTTTGTGCAGCGGTGCCATCTATGCACCTTGCAGCCTGCTTCCTTGGGGAATTTCGTGAAAATTGAGTCGATCCGATTAAAAAACTTCAAGACGTTCCGTGATGTCCATCTCACGGATATTCCGCCTTTCCTAGTCGTGGTTGGCGCGAATGGTTCGGGGAAATCCACGCTCTTTGACGTCTTCGGATTTCTGCATGACTGCCTGAAAGGTAACGTAAGGCAGGCTTTGGACAAGCGTGGCCGCTTCAAAGAAGTCCTCAGCAGAGATGTGCCTGAGGATGAAAGCATCCTCATCGAGATCCAATACCGAATGCCGATCACTGATGTGGAACGGCTAGTGACTTATTCGCTTGAAATTGCCGAGCAGGGTGGCTTGCCCTTCGTCAAACGTGAAGTCTTACGCTATAAACGCGGACGCTACGGCAGTCCATACCGCTTCCTTGACTTCACCAACGGCTCCGGATTTGCCATTACCAACGAAGAAGATTTTCATCAACCTGACGAATCACTAGACCGCGAGCATCAAACCGTGGCACCGGACACTTTGGCCATCAAAGGGCTTGGACAATTCGAACGCTTCAAGGCGGCCAACGCATTCAGGCAATTGATCGAATCCTGGCACGTATCGGACTTTCACATCACCGCCGCGCGCGGTCGAAAGGAAGCCGCTGGAGATTCGGAGCATCTCTCCGAGACGGGCGACAACCTTCCCAGAGTCGCCTTATATCTCCACGAAAACTTCCCTAAGAAATTTCAGGAAATCCTGCAAATCGTCGCGCAACGTGTGCCCGGCGTTAGTGGAATCGAACCTCGACTCATGGATGATGGTTATCTCACCCTCAGATTCCAGGATGGTTCTTTCAAGACGCCTTTCCTGGATCGATACGTATCAGACGGGACGATCAAGATGTTCGCGTATCTTGTGTTGCTGCACGATCCAGCTCCCCATCCCTTGCTCTGTGTCGAAGAGCCGGAAAACCAGCTTTATCCGAAACTGATGGCTGAGCTGGCCGAAGAGTTTCGCCTCTACTCCACCCGAGGACAAGGGCAAGTTCTGGTCTCAACGCATTCCCCTGACTTCTTGAATGCACTGAATCTGGAAGAGGTATGTTGGCTGGTCAAGAGTAAAGGAACTACCGAGATACGCCGCGCCAAAGATGATCCGCAAATTGCAAAATACATGAGCGAAGGCGATCAGCTCGGCTACCTGTGGAAACAAGGTTTTTTTGAAGGAGCCGATCCACAATGAGGCCAGAGCTTGTCTTTCTTCTTGAAGAACCATCTGCAAAAGCAATGCTGGATACACTACTGCCCAGAATCTTGAATCCCTTGGTTCGTCATCGGCTTATCCCATTCGAAGGCAAGCAAGATCTGGAAAAGCAACTGGAGCGAAAGCTTCGCGGATATCTCAATCCTGATGCACGCTTTCTGATCATGCGAGACCAGGACAGCCATGCAGATTGCAAGGCATTGAAAGACACACTCGTGACAAAGTGTATCGCCGCTGGCAAAGGGAATGTCTCTCTCGTGCGGATAGCGTGTCGTGAGTTAGAGAGCTTTTATCTAGCGGATCTGGGTGCAGTCGAGTCAGCCCTAGACATTCAAGGACTGCGCAAGCTTCAAGGAAATGCAAAATATCGGGAACCTGACAGACTCGGGTCACCCAGCATGGAGTTGCATGAGCTGACACGGGGCAAATACCAAAAAGTCGGAGGATCAAGAAACCTCGGATATTATCTGGACCTGGACAACACTCGCTCATCAAGTTTTTCAAACCTGATCCAAGGTATCAAGCGACTTGAGTTGCAACTCCTGAACGCGATGTAATAGCCCGCCCAGCAATTCAAGTCGTGGGCCAGCTCCCGTCAATTTCGAGCCATAACGTCAGGCCAGCCAGGGCGGCGCCGTTTCACGCAGGTTGATCTTCCTGGGAATGAGCTTCAGGTCGAGGAAGGTATCGGCAATCTGCTGTTGCTCATCCAGGATGGCCTGGGTGATGGGCAGCGTACCGTAGTGATAGCGTCGCACCACCACATCCAGCACGCTCTTGGGCAGGCCCAGGATGCCGGCCAGTTCATTGGCGTAATCGTCCGGACGAGTCTTGGCGAACTCATCCACCTTGGCCAGCTCTTCCAGTGCGATACGAATGAGGTCGGCGTTATCACGCGCATAGTCACGCGTCGAAAAATAATAGGCACGGTTCTTCACCACCCCATCGGCATCGGCCAGGATACGCGCCTTCAGGGTCTGCTGAGCCGCGGCCAGATAGGGTTCCCAGATCGCCCAGGCATCCACCGAGCCGCGCTCGAAGGCGGCACGGGCATCGGCTGGGGCCAGCCATACCGGGGTGACGTCGCCATACTGCAGGCCATGCTTTTGCAGCAGCTTGACCAGGAAGTAATGCACGTTGGAACCCTTGTTGAGTGCAATGCGCTTGCCCTTGAGCTGCTCAGGCTTGAACAGACTGTCATCCTTGACCAGCACCGCTTCCACATAAGGGCGCGGCACCGTGGCACCGACATAGACCAGCGGCGTGCCGGCCGCCTGTGCAAAGATCGGTGGTGCTTCCCCGACGTCGCCGAAGTCGATCGACCCGGCACCCAGCGCTTCTAGCTGCACCGGCCCGGCGCTGAATTCCACCCACTTCACGCTCGCCCCCAGCGGCGCCAGGCGCTGCTCCAGAGTGCCATGGGCGCGAATGATGCTTAACGCCCCCTTCTGGTACCCCACGCGCAACTGGCGGCTGGCAGCGCGTGCCGGGCGTGGTGCCAGGGTGGCGAGGGTTGCTGCGGTCCCCAGCGCAAGGCCGGTGGCGAGCAGGCGGCGGCGTTTGCTGTTGTGTTCCACCACGGCGATGGCCCGGCTGCGTTGGTCTTCTTGCTGCGGCATGTGTGCTCCACGTTCATTGTTCAGGTAACTGCTTCAGGCAAACCAGAGTAGCCATCCCCGCCTGAACTGCGAACGAATCATTCCGCCAGTGCATAGAAGAAAAGCGGATAAGTCAGAACAGGACTGATAGGCGCCGCTCATCCAAATTCCTACATTTATATCATATTATGATATATTAATCCTTTATCCCTTTACCCTGGCCGACCTCTTCTCCTCGCCTCACCACGAGCACGGCCCTCCACCTGGTTTTTCCATGAAACACAAACGCGACTACACCGCCGACCGACGGCTCCCCCTGCTGTGCGCCATTGCCGTGGTCATCGGCGTGCTCTCCACGGGTGCGGCCTGGCTGCTGATCAAACTGATTGCGCTGTTTACCAACCTGTTCTACTTCCAGCGCCTGTCCTTTGCTGCCAGTTCACCGGCCAGCCATACGCTGGGCTGGATCGCCGCCGTGCTGCCGGTGGCAGGTGGTCTGATCGTCGGCCTGATGGCACGCTACGGCAGCGACAAGATCCGCGGCCATGGCATTCCCGAAGCAATCGAAGCCATCCTCTTCGGCAAGAGTCGCATGTCGCCCAAGGTGGCGCTGTTGAAACCCTTGTCCTCGGGCATCGTCATCGGCAGTGGCGGCCCGTTCGGCGCGGAAGGTCCAATCATCATGACCGGCGGTTCGCTGGGTTCGCTGCTGGCGCAATGGCTGCACCTGACCGCGGCCGAGCGCAAGACCCTGCTGGTTTCGGGTGCCTGCGCCGGCATGACCGCCATCTTCGGCACGCCCCTGGCGGCAGTGCTGCTGGCGGTGGAATTGCTGCTGTTCGAATTGCGTCCGCGCAGCCTGCTACCGGTGGCGCTGGCCTGTGCCGTGGCAGGTTTCCTGCGGCCCTGGATGATCGATGCCGGCGTACTGTTTCCACTGCAGGTCGCCCCGGTGGCGCCGCTGGCCCTGCTCTCCTGCCTGCTGGCGGGCCTGGCCAGCGGCGTACTGGCGGCGCTGCTGACGCTGGCGCTGTACCGCATCGAAGACGGCTTTCATCGCCTGCCCCTGCACTGGATGTGGTGGCCGGCCCTGGGCGGCATTGCCGTCGGCCTGGGCGGGCTGCTGCAGCCACGTGCGCTGGGAGTGGGCTATGACGTCATTGCCGACCTGCTCAACCAGCACATGCTGGTGTCGGCCGCGCTGGTACTGCTGCTGGTGAAGGCAGTGATCTGGCTGCTGGCACTGGGCTCGGGAACCTCGGGCGGGGTGCTGGCCCCCTTATTGATGATGGGGGCAGGACTGGGGCTGGTGCTTTCTCCCTGGCTACCGGGAGGCTCGCCGACATTGTGGCCACTGGTCTGCATGGCCGGGGTGCTGGGCAGTGTGCTGGGGGCGCCGTTGACGGCCATCGTGTTCGCCTTCGGCCTGACCCACGCGGGCAATGCCCTGCTGCCACTGATTGCGACCACCGCCGTGGCCTATGGCGTGAACGTGCTGTGGATGAAGCGTTCCATCATGACCGAGAAAATCGCCCGGCGCGGCTTGCACGTGCACCGCGAATACGGCGTCGATCCGCTGGAGCGGGTCCACGTGGACGACCTGATGTCGGTGCCGCAAGCTCTGGAAGCAGCACTACCCGCAAGCCAGGCGCTGGAGCAGTGTCGTACCGGCGCACAGGTACATCGCTATTACCCGGTCACCGCACAGGGCCGGCTGGTGGGCATGGTGGCCTTGCGCCGACTGCGGCAAGCCGATCCGGCCACCGATTGCGGCTCCCTGCTGGAGCCCGATAGTGGTTACCTGCTGCCGCACCTGAGCGCGCGCGCAGCCGCCGGGGCGATGGCACAACGGGCAGTGGCGCGACTGCCGGTGGTGGCCGGACCTGAAAAGCAGCAACTGGTGGGCGTGCTATCGCTGTCGGACCTGGCACGCGCCAGCGCCACTCATGCCGAAGAAGAATCGGTACGGGAAAAACTGCTGGGCAACTGAAGCCCCGGCGCCGCGTGGATCAGATCCCCCCGGTGAGCTTGCACATCAGGTTGTCGTGCGAGACCAGGACCACGTTGATACCGGCATTGCCATTGTCCATGCGGAATTCACTGTTGCCGTTGGACAGTGAAATGATGCGCACCGCTCGCGTGGCCGATTCGGTCAACACTATCTCGGCCGCCATGTTCAGGCAAGTCAGCACGCAACCGCTGCCGGCGGCGCAACTGCGGGTGATGTCGCTAGCCACCGGCGTGGGCGCCGCCGGTACCGACTGCACTGGCATCGTGAGAGGCGGCACCTGGGCCAGCGCAGCCCCAGCAGCCAGCATCAGCAGAGACAGCAACGACAGCCTCGCCGAGGTGGTCGAGCTCCATCTGAACCTGTACATGGATTTCCCTTCTCGCAAGCAATCTATCAATCAATCGAATCAGGGCGTATTGCATCACAAACAAAAAAAAGGCGCACATCCTCGCGGAAGCGCGCCCAAAAGTAAGCCCCCCTCAGGGCTTCCCGGTAATCCATGAAACGGGACGGCTGCGGCGCCTGAACCTCGCCCCTGGGGCGCTAGATCGCGGTGCAGCCGGTATGAGCGAACTTTACCCGTAGGCTGGCACCAGCCCTATCGGGAGCTTCCTGAGGCGCGCGCCAAAACCATCAGGAATTTCCTGAGTGGATTGGCCATCAGGCCTGCACCACTGCCCGCAAAGCGGCATCCGACAAGGCTTTGCGGCAGATCAAATGGCCGCATATGGATATGCAGAAAGATCGTTTGCATCGGCTGGAAATGACCGTTAAAGTACTTTCCCAGAGCAATTCAACTGCGGCGCCACTTTTCAGATAGAACTGGGCGCCGCGAATCGCTCTACCGGTTTTCTCCTCGATTCGCATCCCGCCCAGTTGCCCCGCCGGCGCCCCGCGTGCATTTTTGATAGCATTTGGGCATGGATACCTCTCACACCCCCGAATTAAATGCCCTGGCCGAATCAGCCGGGCTGGGCCTGTCTACGGTCGTGGCCGGGCTGCGCACCTCGCGCGAAGTGACCAACAAGATCCGCTACCGTGGCGAGATCCGCGAATTGCCCTCGCGTGAAGCCATGCAAAAGCTCTTGCACCACCTGCAGGCAGCACTGTTCCCCACGCATTATGGGCATACCGATTTATCCGATGAGACCATCGATTATTTCGTTGGAAGCCAGTTGAATGCGGCGCTGGCCATCCTGCGCGAGCAGGTACGCCGCAGCCTCTATTTCAGCAGCGAAATACATGAAGATGCCCTGCTGCGCGAGCGCGCCACGGTGATCACGCGCGACTTCGCGCATCAGTTGCCCGCCGTGCGCGACATTCTGGTCAGCGACATCCAGGCCGCCTATCACGGCGACCCCGCTGCCTCCAGCATTTCGGAAATCCTGCTGTGCTACCCCGGCACTACCGCCATCATCTACCACCGCCTGGCGCACGCTCTGCACCAGCTGGGAGCGCCGCTGCTGGCGCGCCTGATCGCCGACATCGCCCATTCGGCCACCGGCATCGACATCCACCCGGCCGCGCAGATCGGTCCCAGCTTCTTCATCGACCACGGCACCGGCGTGGTGATCGGCGAAACCACCATCATCGGCCGCAACGTGCGCCTGTACCAGGCCGTGACGCTGGGCGCCAAACGCTTCCCGCAGGAGCCGGACGGTTCATTGGTCAAGGGAATTGCGCGCCATCCCATCGTCGAGGATGACGTGGTGGTCTATGCCGGAGCAACCCTGCTGGGCCGCATCACCATCGGCCAGGGCTCAGTCATCGGCGGCAACGTCTGGCTCACACACAGCGTGCCGCCGGGCAGCAATATCTCCCAGGCAGAGATGCTGAGCGACTGCCGCCAGCCCTGAACCGGTGCGCTCTGTACAGCTCAACTGCCCAAGGGCAGCCAGCGTTGCAGGAAATACAGCGCACCCAGCAAGGCCAGGCCGAACAAGAAAATGGCACCGATGAGCTTGCGTTCACCCGGTTGCAGGGGTTCCAGGGAGAGGTTGCCGAGTTCCTGATAGATGTAGGGTTCGTTCATGGACATACCTGGGGCAAGATCGAAGAGAAGCCCCATACTAGCCAGCCACCGACCCGCTGTGAACGAAGCGATGGGCGCATCGATATCCGTTGAGCGCATAAGGCGCCTCGCGCCACGCGCCTTACTTGCCGCCAGGTGCGGCAGCGGCCACCACAACCGGTTCGCGGCCGCAGGCAATGGCCGCCAAGGCCAGCGCTGCCGCCGCCAGTCCATACAGCCACAGCGACGACATCACCGGCAGCAGCAAGCCCGCCAGCATGGGCCCCAAGCCAGCCCCGATATCGCGCCAGATGGCGCGCCCGGCCAGCGCATGTACCCGTTGCCCGGGCGGCGTGCGGGCCGCCACGATGGGGGCCAGCAGCGGCAACTGCAGCGCCCTCAGGATCACGATCAGGCCGGCGAACAACCACAGCAAGCCGCCACCGAAACCGACCAGCGCCACGCAAGTGGCCAGGGATAGCGTCACCAGCACCTTGACCGCCCCGAACCGCTCGGCCAGCCAACCGCCCAGCGGGCTCAAGACGATCTCCCCCGCATAGCGCAGCGCCATGAGTACGCCTGCGACCAGCTCGCCATCGGCACCGAAGGATTGCTTGCTCATATAGGCTAGGCCCACAATGAACAGACCATCCAGCGTCAAGCCTTCCAGGAACGACCACCAGTCCAGTGCATTGGGCAACTTCCAGCGGCGCGGCTGCGGCGGCGCGTAGGCATGGGCTGGCAGACGATGCGCCGCCAGCAAGCCCAGCAGCGCGGTCATCGCCACGCACCCGAACACCATGCGCGGCCCGACATGCGCGGCCAGCAGTGCGGCAGTGGGCAGCCAGAGCATGGGGCCGATGGCGATCACCCCGCGCGAACGCCCCGAGCGGCGCGCCGCGCCCTGGGCTGTCGAGGTGGACATGGCCTGGGTCGACAGGTTAAGCCCGGCAAAAGCCATGCCCCACAACAGACGCAACGGCAGCAGTGCCCAGAAGCCACTGGCCACCGTATAGCCGAGGGCGCACACGACGGCCGTACACACCGCCATGAGGCAAGTCGGGCGATCACCACGGCGCGCATAGAAACTGGTTACCCAACGATACCCGGCGATGCGCACCAGCCGATTGGCCGCCAGCAGCACGCCGGCCTCGGCCAGGCTCACATGGAACTGGTCGGCATACATCGGCAACAGCAGGTAGAGGACGATATCGCAGGGTAAGGCAGCCGATAGCGACAAGGCGGCGTGGCGCGAATCGAGATCGGCCTGGCGGAGGTCTGGCGTGGACATGGACCGGATGATGCGCCGTGCGAGTTGGCGCTGACAAACGATATTAATTCCGGTCATGCGTGATAATATCTGACGCATGGCCGATCTTACCCTTCCGCTCAATGCCATCCGCGCCTTCCTGGCAGCGGCCCGTCATCAAAGCTTCACGTTGGCAGCGCAAGAGCTCAATGTCACGCATGGCGCCATCAGCCGCCAGATCAAGAACCTGGAAGATTACCTGGGGATGCCGCTGTTCGAGCGGCGTATCCGTCAGGTCTTGCTGACCGAACGTGGTCGACAGTTCTTCGAAGAAGCCAGTCCGGCCTTCGACATCCTGGCCACTGCGGCGCGCCGGGTGATGCGCGATGCGCCTACGCGCACGGTGGTCATCAATGTGCGGCCTTCGTTTGCGGTGCGCTGGCTGATTCCGCATCTCGCCGATTTCGTCGAGCGCTATCCGGGCATTGCACCGCAGGTGGTGACCAGCACGGCTTCGGTGGGCAAGGCTGGTTCGTCCTTCGATATGGCGATCCGGCGTGGCGAGAACAATTGGCCGGAGCGGCTCAAGGTGCAGCGTTTCATGGAGGATGAGCTGGTACTGGTGGCTTCGCCTGCGCTGTTACAGACGATGCCGTTGGTGGATGTGTCGCAGATTGTGGGGCATACGCTGCTGGTGTCGCGCAGTCGGCGCAATGATTGGGACGATTGGCGCAAGTTGGTGGGCTTGAAGCGCTGGCGTGGGCAGGCCATGCTGCATTTCGATCATGTGCATTTCGTGTTGCAGGCGGTGGTGGATGGGCTGGGGTTGGCGCTGTCGCCGGTGTCGCTGGCCGACAATGATCTGCGCTCGGGGCGGCTGGTGTGTCCCTTCCCGCATTTGCGCATGAGCCTGGCGCCTTACTACCTGGGGATTGATGCGCAGGCGGGGGCGGAGGCTTTGCTGTTTGCTAAATGGCTGGGGGAGTATCGAGGGTCGTTGGTGATGCCGGCTTGATGCTGTTGGCTTGATCTTGTTGGCTTGGATGTGATGGTGTTTTTTGGTTTTGGGGTAGTCTGCACGGAAAACTTATGTGCGCTCTAGCTTAATTGTGTCCTCTCTCCGGTCGGGAGGACGCGCCGGGGGCGGCCCGGCAGCCGCTCACTTTTCTTGTCTCGCCAAGAAAAGTAAGCAAAAGAAGGCGACCGCTACTACCCCGCCCTCCTGCGGAGGGTCCCCGCGTCAGTGCACATCAAAACGGGAAAAATAGAGTCGCTTCGCTCCGACTATTTTTCTGATCCGTTTTGATGTGCACTGACGCGGCGGGGCAGAAGCGGACGACCTCAACGGCTCGCCTTCGGCCTCGCGACATCTCCGACTCGCCTACGGCTTCGGGTTGGGGTTCTTCACCTTCGATACGTCGGTGCGCGACCACAGTCCGCACGGTAAATTATTTATACAAAAACAGAACATTGCCCGAAGAAAAATTCGATGCCGCAGGCGAGCCCACACAAAGCCGAAGGCGAGTCGGAGACCCCGCGAGGCCGAAGGCGAGCCGGTTACGCTTTCCCCCTTGGGGGCCAGCCGACGCAGCGAAGTGAAAAGTGGATCAGAAAAATAGTGGGAGCGTAGCGACTCTATTTTTCCCACTTTTCGCTTCGCTGCGGCGGGTACCCTCCGTAGGAGGGCTGGCTCTTAGGGGGCCGCTTTCTTTGCTCACTTTCTTTGGCGGGCCAAAGAAAGTGAGCGGCTGCCGGGCCGCCCCCGGCGCGTCCTCCCGACCGGAGAAAGAAAAGCATTAAGCTAGAGCGCACATAAGTTTACCGTGCAGACTACCCCAAAACCAAAAACCACCACCACAACCAGCCAAAACAAAAACCAAAAACCAACTAAGGAAATAAAAAAACATTCTTAGCCACAACCCCAGCAGAGCGCTCTAATAACGCCAAGGCAAAAACCGCAAAAAGGAAATCCCCGCCATGTCATTAGAACTCTTCTGGTTCCTCCCCACCTCAGGCGACACCCGCTACCTCGGCAAATCCGACTTCGGCCGCGCCCCCACCCTTGACTACATGCGCCAGATCGCCGTCACCAGCGAAAACCTCGGCTACGACGGCCTGCTCATCCCCACCGGCGCCTCCTGCCTCGACCCCTGGATCGTCGCCGCCAGCCTGGTCCCGGTCACCCAGCGCATCAAACTGCTGGTAGCTCTGAGAACCTCGCTCGGCGGCCCCGGCCCCTCCGCCCGACAAGCCGCCACCCTCGACCAGGCCCTCAACGGCCGCCTGCTCCTCAACGTCGTCCCCGGCGGCGACGCCACCGAACTCGAAGCCGACGGCGTCTTCCTCAAGCATGACGAACGCTACGAAGCCGCCGACGAATACCTCACCATCTGGCGCAAACTGCTGCAAGGCGAGATCGTCAACTACGAAGGCAAACACTTCCGCATCCGCCGCGGCCAGATCTTCCACCCGGCCGTGCAACAACCCTACCCGCCCCTCTACTTCGGCGGCTCCTCCCCCGCCGCCCACGCGTTGGCCGCCAAACACGTGGATGCCTACCTCACCTGGGGCGAGCCACCGGCTGCGGTCAAACAGAAGATCGAAGATGTGCGCGAACGTGCCGCCAAACACGGCCGCACCGTGCGCTTCGGCGTGCGCCTGCACGCCATCGTGCGTGAGACCACCGCCGAAGCCTGGGCCGCTGCCGACCGTCTCATCAGCAAACTCACCGATGACGACATCGCCCGCGCCCAAGAAAACTACGCCAGGATGGATTCCGTAGGACAACAAAGAATGGCGGCCCTGCATGGCGGTCGGCGCGACAAACTGGAAATCGCCCCTAACCTCTGGGCCGGGGTGGGACTGGTGCGCGGCGGGGCCGGTACCTCGCTGGTGGGCGATGCCGCCACGGTGGCCGAACGGCTGCAGGAATATGCGGATCTGGGCGTGGATACCTTCGTGCTATCCGGCTACCCGCACCTGGAAGAAGCGATCCGCTTTGCCGAACTGGTGTTCCCGCTATTGGGCAAGAACGCAGTCACCTTGCGTGACCGCGCACAGACCGGCGGCGCCTTCGATATCCGCGCCGCCGCCTCAGCCTCCTGAGCGCAAGGACGAATCAGGAAACCAGCTTGATGTAAGCCGCCGCGTCGAGGAAACCCTCTGACGAAAACGGCGCGGTCGGCTTGAGCTTGAAGATCCACTGCTCATAGGGCGCCTCGTTGATGGCATCAGGCCGCTCCACCAGCACCTCGTTGATGGCGATCACCTCGCCATCAACCGGTGCATGAAGGTCCGAGGCCGTCTTGTTGGACTCCACGATGCCGGATTCAGCCCCGCGCGCCAGGGCCTTGCCCACGCTCGGCATGTCCACGTAGACCAGCGGCCCCAACTGCTCCTGGCCGAAATCGGTGATACCGATGGTCAGCGTGCCGTCGGCCTCCAGCTTGACCCACTCATGGGTCTGGGCATAGACCAGGTGATCGGGAATATTCATCACAGTTTCCTCGTTGAATGGATAGAGGGGTTACTTCGCTTCAGCCTTGCTGCCATCGGCAAACACCGGCTCGCCCAGGTTGAGCATCAAGCGATTGGCCCAGGCAAAGATGGCCACCGAATGGATCAGGTCCAGCACTTCCAGTTCGCTCAAGCCCACCTCGTAGAGCGCCTTGATCTGCGCTGCACCGATCTGCCCTGGTGTCTCGGTCAACTCGGCCGAGAACTTGGCGATGGCCTGTTCACGCGCATCCACCCCGGCGCCATAAGGGGTATCAAACACCTGGCGCACGGTATCGTTACGCTTGGCCAACTGCTCGAAACGCTGTGCATGGACCGAGGCGCAATACACGCAACCATTGATGCGCGAGACCACCAGCGAACCCAGTTCGCGCTCGGCACGCGAGAGGCCGCCCGGGGCATACATGATGGCGTTGAAGGCGGCCGAACGCTGGCGCAGGATGTCGGGCTGGTGCGCCAGGAACAGGTAGTAGTCCGAGGTCTTGGCCTTGGGGTGGCTTTCTTCCAGCACCTTGATCTGGTCTTCGCTGGCCTCCTCCAGCTGGATCACATCCAGCCAGGCATCCCATTCCAGGGTCTCGTTGGTAAAGCCATTGGCCTTGATGATATCGCTCATGAGGCTGCTCCTTATTGAGCCGCGGCAGCACGCATGGCCTTCAAGCCGGCGACCACGCGCAATTGATAGGACACGAAGGCGATCAGCTGCGACAGCGCCACCACGGCGGGCGTACTGATGCCGGCGGCGGGCAGCTTTTCAATGGCGGCCTTGTCACCTTCCACCGGGCGCTGGGTGAGCGCGCGAGTAAAGACCAGCATGGCGCGCAAGCGGCCTTCGGGCAGTTGTTCCGGGCTACCGCTGTCGGCTGCGGCCAGTTGCGCAGCCTCGGCGGGCAGCGCTTGCGCGCGGGCGCGATAGTGATCGGCCAGGTCGGTCGCGCCCGCCAGGCGGCAGGCGTAGAGCGCTACCAACAGGCGTTCGTCCAGGCCGATGCCTGCCAGGGCTGGATCGAAGAGCGTGTCATAGCTGCCCTGCGAGGCCACGGCAACCTTGTCGCGCTGATGGCGCAGGCCGTGCAGGGGGCTGCCGGCCGTCAGGCCAGCCAGTTGGTCGATGACATCCTTGCTGATGTCGTAGACGGGGGTACTCATGGGGTCTCCTTATTGGATGAATGTCTGGCCAGTGCATCGCGCAGGAATTGCTGCGCCTGCTGCCAGGCGTCGAGATCGGCGCGGGCGTTGGCTTGCGGTTCGCCACCGCCGGTGCTGACGCGGCCCGAGACCGGGTGCGCATAGGTGGTCTGCGTGGTCGGCACGAACGGGAACAGGATGGAATGGCCGGCATGGGCATAGTTGCGCCAGACTACCGGCCAGGGATGCGATACCGCAGCCAGCTTGTCACGCACCATGCCGCAATAGAGGCTGGAAGGCCAGGAGCCATCATCGGTAGCCGACAGCAGCAGTACCGGCGCCTGGATGCACTCCACCGGAATGCGCGCGCGTGCCACCGCCTCTTCATCCTGCAAGGCAGTCAGCATCGCCAGTTCATGCCGATGCGGTGCCGGGCCGTCATCGAATGGCGCCCAGCTGGCGCTGCGGTTGCCCTGCCATTGATGTGGCAGGGGCTCGCCACGCAAGAGCCAGGTCGGCCCTTCCCGCCCCACCGCCGGGTCGGCAGCGTTCTGGCCGCTATGCACCAGCGCACTGGGCACATAGGCCAGCACCGCCGAGACCTTCTGCGGGAAGGTCGCACCCAGCAGCAGCACCAGTTCGCCACCGCGCGACTGGCCGCTGATGGCCACGAAGTCGTGCAGCGGTTGGACTTCGGCACGCAACCAGTCCAGGCCACGCTCGAAATATTCCAGCGGTGTGTTGGAGATGTAATCCGACAAGCCCGGCGCCTTGAAGTAAGCCAGGGCAAAGGCCGCGTAGCCCCGCGCGGCATACAGCGCCGCCCGCGGCTCATTGATGCCGCCCCCCGAGCCGTTGAGGATCATCACGGCCGGATGCGGTCCCGGCGTAGCCGGCAGGAATAGCGTGCCGACCAGGCCCGCCTCGCGTACTTCACGACGCACCACACCTTCTGATGCCAGGCGCTGCACCAGCACCGTGCTGGCCGGGATGCAGGGCAGCAGCCCCGGCTGGTCCAGCGCAGAGACGGTCAGCGTGGTTTCCAGCGGCGCCATCACGTCGGCATGGAAGTTGTCGCGCCGCCCGGCCTGCACCGGTTTCTGCGACCACAGCAAGCCCATCGGGTCGATGCCATAGTAGTCGCCGTCGATGGCCGGGTTCATGCTCACATCCACATTGCCATAGGCATCGGCGATGTAGCAGGCCGTGCTGCACCACTGCGCGCCATTGCGCAAGGTAGATGAGGAAATTCGCACCGGCTCGCCCGGATGTGCGCCCCGCACGACGATGCGCCGTGGCACGTCGATCAGGTCGTCGATCGGGCTGACTTCGATGGAGAAGTTGGGCATGTGCTTACTTCTTGTCCTGGGTCACCATCATGGCGGTGGTGCGGTCACTGCTGATGGGAGTGACCTTCAGCCCCTTCTTGGCGGCCCAGATGTTCTGGTAGTGATACAGCGGGATCACGCCCACTTCATCCGAGACCGTCTTGGCCGCGCCGCGCAGGATGGCTTCGCGCTTGGCGGCATCGAATTCCGCAGTGGAATCGGCCAGGGCCTTGTCCACCGCCGGGCTGCTGTAGTGGTTCCAGTTGGAGGCGCCGATGCCCTTCTTGGGGTCCACCGTGCCCAGCACGTTGACCAGTGCATAGCTGGCTTCGCCGGTCCCGTTACCCCAGGCCAGCACCGAGACCGCGAATTCGTTCTTGTTGGCGCGCGAAGAATAGGACGCCCACGGCAGCACCTCGACCTGGGTCTTGATGCCGATACGGGTCCAGAACTGGGCCACTGCCTGCATGGTTTCCGGCGCTTGCGGATAGCGGTCGTTGGGTACGTGGATGGTCAGCTTGAAGCCTTCCGGGAAACCAGCCTCGGCCAGCAGCTTCTTGGCCTGCGCGGCATCGAAGGGAATGTTCTTGATCTCCGGGTTGTAGCCGAAGGTATCGGCCGGCATCCACTGGTTAGCCTCGGTGGCGGCACCTTGCAGGATACGATCGATCAGGGCCTTGCGGTTGATCGCCAGCGACATGGCGCGGCGTACGCGCACGTCCAACAGCGGGTTCTTCTCCAGCGGCTTGCCGTTGTTGTCGGTGATGAAGGGGCTCGGGCCTTCGTGGAAGCTGGGCTGGATCAGCAGCACGCGCAAGCCGTTGTAGGGATACACCTTGACGTTGGGTGACTGCTTGAGCTTGGCCAGGTCGGACACCGAGACCTTGTCGATCACGTCCACATCGCCCGAAAGCAGCGCCGCAGTGCGTGCGGCGCCGTTGTTGATGTAGCGGTAGTTGACCTTTTCCCACAAGGCCTTGCCGCCCCAGTAGTCGTCGTTACGCTGCATCACCACGCGGTCGCCTGGCGTGTAGGAGACGAACTTGTAGGGGCCGGTACCGATCACGGCCGCACCGCTGTTGTAGTTCTCGGTGCTGGATTTTTCACCCACGTGCTTGCTGACGATATGTACCGAGGCCAGGTTCAACGGCAGGTCGGGATTAGGGATATTGGTCTTGATGACCAGGGTCAGCGGGTCCTTGGCGGTGACCGATTCCACCGTACGCAGGTAGCCGGCGAAGGTGGCCACGCTGCCCGGCACGGCGCGCGCACGCTGGTAGGAGAAGATCACGTCGTCGGCGGTGAAGGGCTTGCCGTCCTGCCACTTGACGTTGGGGCGCAGCTTGAATTCCCAGGTCTTGGGGTCGATGTTCTTCCAGCTCACCGCCAGGCCCGGCACCAGCTTGTTGTAGTCGTTCTGGACCAGCAGGTCCCAGAAATGCAGGTCCACCGAGCGGTCGCCGGCGTGATTGTTCAGTTGCGGATCAAGCGAAGAGAGCGGATCGGCAAAGGCGATGTTGAGGTTCTGCGCACGCGCCGCATCGGCGGCAACGGCCAGCGCGGCACCGGTCAGGGCGACGGCCAGCAGGCGGGTCAGGAGGGTTTTCTTCATGGTCGGGTTCCTCTGTGGTCAGGGTGTAAGCACTGCGGGATATCCAAGTTCTTAGTTCTTGACTGCTCGGTTCTAGGTCATCAAATCCATCTCAACGGCCATCATTGAGATGACAGGCACTCATGTGCCCCGGCGCAATTTCGCGCAACAAGGGCTGTTCTTCACGACAGCGCTGCGTGGCGTGCGGGCAGCGCGGGTTGAAGTGACAGCCACCCGGCGGATTCAGGGGGCTGGGGATTTCCCCCTTGATGGCGGTGAATTCCTTCTTGCGCGCCCCCATGCGCGGCACCTCGGCCAGCAGGGCTTGCGTGTAGGGATGATTGGGCTGGCCGAACAGCTCGGCCACCGGCGCACTCTCCACCACCCTGCCCAGGTACATGATGACCACGCGGTCCGACACGTGCTCCACCACGCCCAGGTCATGGCTGATGAACAGATAGGTCAGGCCCAGTTCTTCGCGCAGGTCCATGAACAGGTTCAGGATCTGCGCCTGGATCGACACATCCAGCGCCGCCACCGCTTCATCGCAGACCAGCATCTGCGGCTGCACGGCCAGCGCCCGGGCGATGCCGATGCGCTGACGCTGGCCACCCGAGAACTGGTGCGGATAACGGTCGCGCAGGGCCGGATCAAGGCCGGCGCGCAGCAACTGGCGACAGACGTAGTCATCCAGGTCGCCCTCGACCTTGCCATTGACCTGGGCCGCCTCACCGACGATCTGGTCGACGCGAAGGCGCGGGTTCAGGCTGGCATAGGGATTCTGGAAAATCATTTGCACCTGCAAGCGCGCCTGGGCCTCTTCGCCACGGGTGAGGCTGGCGCGATCGCGACCATTGACCAGCACTTGGCCTTCCGAAGGGTCGAGCAAGCCACAGGCCACGCGTCCCAGCGTGGACTTGCCGCAGCCGGATTCCCCGACCAGGCCGACCACTTCACCCGGCAATACCTTCAGGTCGACCTGGTCGAGTGCGTGCGTGATGGCAGGTGGGCGGCTCCAGCCGCGCGCCTGCAACTGGCGCTCCAGCCAGCCCTGGTGGCGCTGGCCAAAGCGACGACTGACTGCGCGGGTTTCGATGAGGGGGATGACGGCCTTATCCATGGTGCTCATTCATCGAGATAGGGTGATAGCAGCGCACCAGATGTGCCGGCCGCGGCTCGCTGATGGCAGGGGCCGTCAGGCAGTGCTGACTGAGACGCTCGCAACGCGCAGCAAAAGCGCAGGTGGGCGGCAGGTGCAGCAGGTTGGGCGTCATGCCGGGAATCTGGCGCAGACGCGTTGCGCGCCGGTTGTTGCTGGGCAGGCTGCCGATCAGGCCTTGGGTATAGGGATGCAGGGGGCTATCGAGTACCGCATCCACACTGCCCTGCTCGACAATGCGCCCGGCATACATCACCGCCACTTCATCGGCCAACCCGGCCACCACCGACAGATCGTGGGTAATCCAGATCAGCGCAGTGCCATGCTGGCGCGCCAGTTTCTGCACTTCCGACAGGATCTGCGCCTGGATGGTCACATCCAGCGCAGTCGTGGGTTCGTCGGCAATGATCAGGTCAGGCTTGTGCAGCATGGCGATGGCAATGGCCACCCGTTGGCGCATCCCGCCCGACAACTGGTGTGGATAGGCCTGCAGGCGCTCCTCGGGACTAGCGATGCCCATCATGCCCAGGGTCTGACGCGCCAGCTCACGCGCCTGCTGGCGGCTCACCTTGCTGTGCGCCAGCACGGCATCGACCATCTGCGCCTCGACCTTGAGCACCGGGTTCAAGGTCATCATCGGATCCTGGAAGATCATGGCGATGCGATTTCCCTGCAGTTCGCGCAACGAAGCCTTGTCCATGCGCACCAGGTCGCGGCCCTGGAACAGGATTTCGCCGCCGACGATGCGCCCCGGCGCATCGACCATGCCCAGGATGGAAAACCCGGTGACGCTCTTGCCCGAGCCGGATTCGCCGACCAGGCCCAGGATGCGACCACGCCCCACCGACAGCGAGACATCATCGACCGCCGGCAGCACACCATCGGGCGTGAAGAAATGCGTGCGCAGATGGCGCACGTCCAGGGTCGTCGCGCTCACTTCTGCCACCTCGGATTGAGGATGTCGCGCAGGCGATCGCCCACCAGGTTGATGGCGACGATCACGATCAACAGCGTGATGCCGGGATAAAAGCTGATCCAGTATTCACCCGAGAGCATGTATTGGTAACCATTGGAAATAAGCAGGCCCAGCGAGGGCTCAGTGATGGGCACGCCCAGGCCGAGGAAGGACAGGGTCGCCTCCAGCGTGATGGCACGCGCCACCTGCAGCGTGCCGATCACGATCAGCGGTGGCAGGCAGTTGGGCAGGATGTGCCGCACCATGATGCGCCAGGAAGATAAATTCAGCCCGCGTGCCGCTTCCACGTATTCCTTGCGTCGCTCCACCAGCGCCTGCCCGCGCGCGGTGCGGGCGTAATAGGCCCATTCCAGCACCACCAGGGTGGCCATCACGTTGAAGATGCCCTTGCCCACATAAGCCAGGATCAGCATCGCCACCAGGATGGAGGGGAAGGACAGCACCAGATCGGCAAAGCGCATCAACAAGGTATCGAGCTTGCCGCCGACATACGCGGCCAGCAGGCCGATGAGCGTGCCGATGACACCGGCGATCAACGCCGAGCCCACACCGATGCCCACGCTGATGCGCAAGCCATAGAGGATGGCCGAGACCAGATCGCGGCCCTGGCCATCGGTACCCAGCCAATAGGTATAGGTACCGGCGCCGTTGATGGTGCCAGGATGCAGGCGCGCATCGAGCACATCCAGTTGCATCAGGTCATAGGGATTCTGCGGCGTGATCCACGGTGCGGCCACCGCGCCCACGATCAGCAGCAGCACGATCACCAGCCCCAGCATGGCCGAGCGCGACGCCACAAAGTGACGCATCACGCGCCGCCAGGGCGACTCGCGGCGCGGGGGCTGGAAGGCCGACAGTTCGGCCACGCGGGCGCGCACCTGTTCTTGGGTCAGATGGATGTCAGTGTGCGGCGCGCTCATGCCCGGGCCTCCACCCGCACACGCGGATCCAGAATCTTGTAGAGCACGTCCACCACCAGGTTGATGGTGACGAACATGCACACGATCACCATCAGGTAAGCCACGATCACCGGCCGGTCCAGTGCATTGATGCTGTCCAGGATCAGCTTGCCGGCGCCGGGCCAGGCGAAGATGCTTTCGGTCACCACCGCAAAGGCAATGGTAGAGCCGAACTCCAGCCCGACCACGGTCACTAGCGGGATCAAGGTATTGCGCAAGACATACATCAACACCACCCGTGCCGGCGACAAGCCCTTGGCGCGGGCGAACTTGACGAAGTCCATCGGCAGCACCTCGCGCACATTGGCGCGGGTGAGACGGATCACCAGCGAAATCTTGAACAGCGACAGGTTGAGCGCCGGCAGGATCATGTGACGCCAGCCATCGACGGTCAGCCACGACCACTGCACGCCGAACAGCTCGGCGGTCTGGCCGCGACCGCCCGAGGGCAGCCAGCCCAACGTGACCGAGAAGGCCATGATGAGCATCAAGCCGATCCAGAAGGTCGGCAGCGAAAAGCCGAGGATGCTGGTGGTCATCACCAGGCGCGAAACCGGATGATCCGGTTTCATCCCCGCCAGCAGCCCCAGCGGCACCCCCACCAGCAGGGCCAGCAACAGAGCGGCGAACGCCAGCTCCAGCGTGGCCGGCAGGCGCTGGAAGATCAGCAGGATGGCCGGCGTGTTGTAGACGAAGCTATTGCCCAGGTTGCCGTGCAGCGCGCCATTGAGGAAGGCCAGGTACTGGCGCCATACCGGCTGGTCCAGCCCCAGTTCCTGGATGATGCGCAGGCGGTCCACCTGGTCCACGTCCTGGCCGATCAGGATATCGACCGGATTGCCGATCATGTGCAGGCCGAAGAAGACGATCACCGTCATCAACAACACCACCATCAGTGCCTGCAACACGCTTTTCGCAATCGCTGCACTCATGCGGGCAGCTCCCAGGGCGCTTCGGTCCATTCATCGCCTTCCAGTTCCGGCTCTTCGTAGGACTGGATATTGCGGTAGTGGACCTCCACGTCTTCGCTGTACATCAGCGCAGCAATGCCCTGCGCCAGGCGATAGGCGCCATCGCTGATGGCGGGGATGTCGCCAGAGACCGTGCCATGGCTGGCTGCGGCCGGATAGCAGAAGCAGTGCACGCGTTCCAGGCCTGGCAAGCTGCCGGGGGTCTTCTGCTGGAATTCGAACACCGGTCCCAGGTAAGGCGAGTCGGCCAGTTCCTGGTCTTCTTCGCCGGCGGGTGGGGTGTAGCGGTCGCTCCAGTTGAGGATGTGCGGGGCGATCTCCTTGAATTCGCTGCGCAGGCTCCAGTCGATCTTGAAGCCGGTGGAGAAGAACAGGAAATCCAGTTCCAGCGGGCCGCGATTGGTGTGCAGCAGCAGCGCGCCATCTCGCTGGAGCTCCACCGACTCGATGGCGGTGCCCAGCAGGAAGCGCGCATTGGCAAAGCGCGAGACGCGGCGCGTGCTCCCCGAGGGCGGCGGCACCTGTTGTGCATTGACATAGTGGCGGATGCGCCATTTCCATGCATCCGGCAAGTGCAGGTGACCATTGACCAGGCCGGGGTTGCCCGAGCCCTTGCCCTTGTTGATGCGCGGCAGGTCCTTGCGGCGGATCAGCAGATCGACCCGCGCCGCCCCCTCTTCCAGCGCGGTGGCCGCGCTGTCCATGGCAGAGGAACCACCGCCAACGACGCCCACGCGCTTGCCCTTCAGACTGGCATAGTCGAACACGTCAGACGAATGCGCCCAGCGATCGCGTGGTAGTTGCCCGGCCAACGGCGGCAGGTAGGCGCCACCCAGGCCATCGCGACCAGTGGCCACGACGACGCGGCGTGCCAACACGGTCGATTGGCCCGCAGGCGATTGCAGTTGCAATGCCACGATGCCATCGGCGCGCGGCTGCACGGCCAGCACCCGGTGCTCGTTACGGATATCCAGCTGCATCACGCGGCGGAACCAGCGCAGGTAATCCATCCATTGCAGGCGCGGGATCTTGTCCAGCGCCTCCCAGGCGGCCAAGCCGAACTGTGCCTCGAACCAGGCGCGGAAAGTCAGCGCCGGAAAGCCCAGCGCCGGGCCGGTCAGGGTCTTGGGCGAGCGCAGGGTTTCCATGCGCGCGGTGGTCGCCCATGGGCCTTCGAAATCCTTGGGCGACTGGTCATAGATGACGTTGGGAATGCCCAGGTGCGTCAAGGCGACCGAGGCCGCCATGCCGGCCTGGCCACCGCCGATGATGGCCACATCGATCACCGGCACGCCAGCGCGCTCGATCTTGGGCGTCCACGCCTTGCCGGGCAGGGCCAGCCAGTCCAGGTCCTGGCGCAGGCGCGCTTCCAGGGCGGCCAGTCCTTGCGGGGCCGCAGCCGTGGTCAATGTCGGTTCGGTATCTTGCATATCGCCTCATCAAAAGCATGAAAAGACGAGCTCGGCATGGTCATTGCCGGTGATCGTCTGGTTTCGGGTTTTATGATGCAACGCCCTTCCCGGTTGACGCTGCTGCGTGCTTGCTACGGTACTGCCACAGAACTACAAAATGATTTATAACAATTCGTCATGCAGGCTGGCATCCCGCTTGACGAAGCCCTGCAAGGTATGGCGTGCGGCGGTCTCCACCGCATCGATCAGTCGTTGCGTCACCCCTTCGACCGGCTTGCCATAGGGCGTGACCACACCGAAATAGAAAGGAATCTCCACCGCCAGGCGCTTGACCACCATCCCCTCGATGGGCATCCCATAGGCCGTGGCCGGCTCCACCAGCGCCACCCCCAATCCGGCACGCGCGGCCATGATGGCGTTGAAGGAAGTATTGGTATCGATGGCCACATCCAGCCGGCTATCCTCGCCCAGCGCAGTTTCCACCCGCTGGCGCAGGCGATAGCGATTGGACATGGTGATGACGCGCTGGCCACGCAGGGCGGCGCGGGTGAGCTTGTCGCGACCGGCCAGCGGATGATCGGCGCGCACCACCGCCACGCAGGGCGCTTCGCCAATCCAGTGCAGCTCCAAGCCGCGATGCGCCACCGGCAGCGAAGTCAGCCCCAAGCTGACGGTGCGGTGCAGGACCGCGTGCACCACCTGCTCGGCCGAGGCGCTGCGCAGGTGGATGTGTTCCGGGAACGCACGATCTTTCTCGCAGGCCAGTAATTGCAAGGCTGCCGGGGCGATGGTCGAGGCCAGCGCAGGGGTGGCCACCAGATGGACCGGATGCACTTCTTCACGGGCGATTTCGAGGGCGCGCTCGCGGATGCTGCGCAGGCCCACCAGCGAGCGTTCCACTTCTTCATAGAGCAGGAAGGCCTTGGCCGTGGGCGTGACGCGCGGGCCATTGCGGTCGAACAGGGCATACCCAAGTTCAGATTCCAGCTCGCCGATGGCCTTGCTGACGGCCGGCTGCGAACGGCCAAGGCTGCGACCGGCACCGGTCACACTGCCCAGGGTCATTACCGCCGCAAAGGCCTCCAGCTGATTCAGATCCATCGAAATCAGATTCCTTGATCAAAGTGCTTGCATATGATTTTCGAATTATAGGTTTGCTTGTATTCTATTTCAGTATAATAATTTTGTATAAGCAAATGCAGGACGCAGCATGTGACCGGGAATCCCGCTGCCGTCCTGCCTTGCCACCCGGCCAGCAGGCTTGCCTGATGACAAGCCTGCTCAACTGAATCACTCTGGACACCCCGGAACACCCTCATGAACGCCCCAGCCCCCTGTCGCCCCTCGGCCGATCTGCGCTTTCCCATCTACCTGGACTATGGCGCCACCACGCCGGTCGATCCGCAAGTGGCCCGCGTAATGTGCGACTTCCTCACCGACAAGTTCGGCAACGCCGCCAGCAGCTCCCACCCCTTCGGCTGGGAAGCGCGACGCGCGGTGGAGCAGGCGCGTGCGCAGGTGGCCGGCCTGGTGGGCGCCCGCCCGGATGAAATCATCTGGACCTCGGGTGCCACCGAATCCAACAACCTGGCGCTCAAGGGAACGGCCCATGCACTGCGTGCACAAGGACGTGGCAAGCATCTCATCACGGTGGCCACCGAACACAAGGCGGTGCTGGACACCATGCATACGCTGGAGAAGGCCGGCTTCGAGGTCAGCTACCTGCAGCCGGACGCCGATGGCCTGGTCACCCCGCAGCAGTTGCGCGCCGCACTGCGCCCGGACACGCTGCTGGCCTCGATCATGTACGTCAACAACGAGATCGGCGTGATCCAGCCCATCGCCGCATTGGGCGAGGTCTGCGCCGAGCAGGGGGTGGTCTTCCATGTGGACGCCGTGCAGGCGGCCGGCAAGATCGCCATCGATCTGGCGCGACTGAAGGTGGACCTGATGTCCTTTTCGGCGCACAAGGTCTACGGTCCCAAGGGTATCGGTGCGCTATATGTACGCAGCAACCCGAACCTGAAGCTGGAAGCCCAGATCGATGGCGGCGGTCATGAAAACGGGATGCGTTCAGGCACCCTGGCCACCCACCAGATCGTGGGCATGGGTGCAGCCTTCGCCCTGGCCGGCCAGTTGCTGGTGACGGAAGGACAGCGCATCCGCGCCCTGCGCGACCGGCTGTGGCAGGGCCTGGCCGATTTGCCGGGGGTGCAATTGAATGGCAGCGCCCACGCCCGCGTGCCACACAACCTGAACGTGAGCTTCCCGCCCACGCGCTATGGCACGCTGGGCAGCCAGTTGCTGGGTATCGCCGTGTCGGCCGGTTCGGCCTGCAATTCGGCTGCGGCCGCACCCTCCTTCGTGCTGCTGGCCATCGGTCGCTCGCCGGAGGTGGCGCGCAATGCAGTGCGCTTTTCGCTGGGCCGGGGCACTACCGAGGCCGAAATCGACTACGTAGTGGCCACCGTGCGCCAGGTGCTGGCGCATGAGGTGTTGCAAGAGGTACACTAAGGAGGGATTTACTTAGTTTTTCTGCGCCGGGCCGCCAGGTCTCATCATTGCTGGCAATTAGTATTGAACTGCAGATTTCTCCCATAAGCTAAGAACTTTTTATAAGTTCCCATGCTGCTCATGCAAGGTTAGACTCGGGGCCGTTTCCTTAGAACTGACCAACGTGATTCGCATCGAGCAACTCCACAAGACCTACCATGCCGGCCAGCGCGACATCATCGCCCTGCGCGACATCAACCTGGACATCGCCCAGGGCGAGATCTTCGGCATCATCGGCCGCTCCGGCGCCGGCAAGAGTACCCTGATCCGCACCTTGAACGTCCTGGAACGCCCCGACAGCGGGCGTGTCCTCATCGACGGCGAAGACATCACCGGCCTCGGCCATGAAGCCCTGCTGGGCCTGCGCCAGCGGGTGGGCATGATCTTCCAGCATTTCAACCTGCTCAACGCCAAGACGGTGGCGCAGAACATCGACTGGCCGCTCAAGATCACCGGCCGCTACAGCCGCCAACAACGCGCCGCGCGCGTGACCGAACTGCTGCAACTGGTGGGCCTGGAACAGCACCGCGACCAGTATCCGGCGCAACTGTCGGGCGGCCAGAAGCAGCGCGTAGGCATTGCCCGCGCCTTGGCCAATACCCCGCGCCTGCTGTTGTGCGACGAAGCCACCTCGGCCCTGGACCCCGAGACCACCCAGGCCATCCTGCGCCTGCTGCTGGACATCAACCGCAAGCTGGGCCTGACCATCGTGCTCATCACGCACGAGATGGAAGTCATCCGCAGCATCTGCGACCGCGTGGCCGTGCTGGAACATGGCGCAGTGGCCGAACAGGGCCGCGTGGTGGACATCTTCCTGCGCCCGCAACACGCGGTCACCCGTTCGCTGCTGGCCGAAAGCCATGCCTGGGATGCCAGCGACAATCTCTACCAGCGGCGCGCCGATGGCACACTGGTGCGCCTGACCTATGCCGGTGAAGTCGCGGCACAACCCATCCTGTCGCAACTGACGGCGGCCACCAGCGCGCTGGCCACCATCGTGCGCGGCACCGTCTCGCGCATCAAGGACACACCCTACGGGCAATTGCTGGTGGAGTTTTCCGGCGGCACCGAGGCCGTCGGCCAAGTGCTGGCGCGGCTGCGCGAGTCCGGCATCGATCATGAGGTGCTGGCATGAGCGCACTGTCTTCCCTGTCGGCCCTGCTGGGCCAGATCGACCTGTCAGTGATCGACTGGAGCGAAGTCGGCGACGCGACGTTGGAAACCCTGGCCATGACCGGCGGCTCGCTGTTGTTCACGGTGCTGCTGGGACTGCCGCTGGGGATCCTGCTGTTCCTGACCAATCGCGGCCAGTTGCTGGAACAGCGCGGTCTCTACTGGGTGCTCTCGCTGGTGGTCAACGTACTGCGCTCGGTGCCGTTCCTGATCCTGCTGATCCTCTTGATCCCCTTCACGCTGTGGCTGGTGGGGACTTCGCTGGGCGTGACCGGCGCCATTCCGCCGCTGGTGATCGGCACCGCGCCCTTCTTCGCGCGCCTGACCGAGAGCGTGCTGCGCGAAATCGACCGCGGCATCCTCGAAGCCTGTACCGCCATGGGTGCAAGGCGTCGCCAGATCATCTTCGGTGCCCTGCTGCCCGAGGCGCTGCCAGGCTTGCTGGCGGCCATCACCATCACCGCCATCACCTTGATGTCGTATGCCGCCATGTCGGGCGTGATCGGCGGCGGCGGCCTGGGCGACCTGGCCATCCGTTACGGTTACCAGCGCTTCCAGACCGAGGTGATGGTGGTCACGGTGGCCATCCTGGTGGTGCTGGTGCAGTTGCTGCAATTCTTCGGCGACCGCCTGGTGCTGCGCTTCACCCGTAAGTAGCAAATAGATTCGGGTTCGCTCCCCACGAAGGACGAATCCCTCGCTACGTCAACCGACGTTCAATTGATTGTCATACCAAGAATGGAGAAAAACATGATCCGCAAACTGATCCCTCATCTGGTGGCGACCGCCGCCCTGGCCTTCACCGTGGGCGCGCACGCCGCCGACAAGCTGGTGATTGCCGCCACCCCGGTGCCGCACGCCGAGATCCTGGAACACATCAAGCCGGTGCTGGCCAAGGAAGGCATCGATCTGCAGGTCAAGGTCTTCACCGACTACGTGCAGCCGGCTGTGCAGACCAACGAGAAACAGGTCGATGGCAACTTCTTCCTGCACCAGCCCTATCTGGACCAGTTCAAGAAGAGCCACAAGAACGATATCGAAGTGCCGATCACCAAGGTCCACGTCGAGCCCTTCGCCGCGTACTCGCAGAAGTACAAGAAGGTGGCCGACATTCCCAATGGCGCGACCATCGCCATCCCCAATGACCCGTCCAACTCCGGCCGCGCCTTGTTGCTGCTGGCGCGCAATGGCCTCATCAAGCTCAAGGACAGCTCCAACATTTCCTCGACCCAGAAGGACATCGTGGAAAACCCCAAGAAGCTGAAGTTCCGAGCCCTGGAAGCGGCCACCCTGCCGCGCGTGCTCAACCAGGTCGATGTGGCCCTGATCAATACCAACTATGCACTGGAAGCCAAGCTGAACCCGGTCAAGGATTCGCTGTTCATCGAAGATGCCAACTCGCCCTATGCCAACCTGCTGGTGGCGCGTGAAGACAACAAGGACAGCCCCGCCATCAAGAAGCTCGCTGCCGCGCTCAATTCGCCGGATGTGAAGAAATTTATCGAAGAAAAATACCAGGGCGCCATCGTACCGGCCTTCTGAGGCGTTTGGCGATCAGGGCGCTGACGCGTCATATGAAAGATAAGATCATGATCGCCATACCCACCGGCAGCACGTCAGGCTGCTGTGTTTGACTACCAGCCACGGAGTGATCCGTGGCTTTTTTTGGATGAGTTCTAGCCTGCGTCGAACCATGCTCCTCATCGAAAAAAATCAAGCGGATCACCCAACATTACCAGTCACCGAGACAAGCGCAAACTTGGTGAGCGCCTGCCCCATGATCGCCCGTCGCTTGTGCAAGGCGGCCCTGACCTCTAAAGTCCATGCAGCGCTGACCGCGCCTGCCATGCAGGAGACTTACTGGTAAGTGGTGGCGATCTTCTCCGGCAGCGGCACGTTGAGCCACTTCTTGACGATGCCATTGAGTTCACCACTCTTCTTGGATGCCGTCAGGGCCTCGTTGACCTTGGCCATCAAGGCAGGCTCGCCCTTGTTCATACCGACATAGCAGGTCGAGACATTGATGATGTACTTCAGCAAGGGCTTGTTGTTGGGAGTCTTCTCGGCCAACGCATAGGCCACGAAGTCACCGGTACCGACGATCTGCACCTGGCCCGAGACATAGGCCGAGATCAGGCCATTGTTGTCTTCGTAGCGCTTGATGACGGTGCTCTTGGGTACGCTGTCGGTGAGCATCAGGTCTTCGAAGGTGGAACGCGCCACGCCCACGGTCTGGTTGGCCAGATCGGCCGGACCGGATACCTTGATCGCGGCCACACCGAAGACGCTGTTGTTGTAGGGTGCATAACCTTGCGAGAAATCGATGACCTTTTCGCGCTCGGCATTCTTGCCCAGGGTCGAGATGATGAGATCGATCTTGTGGGTCTGCAGGAAAGCCATGCGGCTGGAGATGGGGACCGGCACCAGTTCGGCCTTTACGCCCAGGCCCTTGGCGACCAGTTTGGCCACATCGATGTCCAGGCCCTGCAACTGCAGGTCGGAGGTGACCGAGCCATAGGGGGCGAAGTCCTGCGGCACGCCGATCTTGACCACGCCGGCCTTCTGGATATCGGCCAGGTTGTCGGCGTGGGCGGAGGCGGCCAGTACGGCCATCAGGCCCAGGGATGCAACGATTGCGGTCTTGACGAACTTCATGGGGGTTCCTTGTGATCGATGAATGGCTTGAACTCTACGGCAGGATAAAGACTTAGAAAATCGTCCTCTCTGACCTGCTTGCGCCAACCCTCCCCTTGAGACAGGGAGGTGGGCATATACCGTTCAGAGCACAGCAAGGACCATGCCAGCATGAATATCGTCGACGTAAACAGTTTCCGTATCCCACTGCTAAGGGAAGTCTGTGATATCGCTGCCAATATCAGTCGACAATGACTCGACACGATCGCGCAGTTCTTAGTTTTTATGGAATCGGTAAAAAGCCTGGACATCGACGCCCAATGGCCAACGCAGAGGAGAAAGCGGGATTTGAAAGGGATCCGAGCCCAAATCGGGGAAGCAGAAAATCTAAATGATCTGGTCCTGGCAGGCGCCTCCGGCAAGTACTTGACGAACTTGCTTGACATGGCAGGGAAGCAGGAATAAAAAGCGGTGGCGTCCTCGTTGTTGCGATCACGCTAAAGTTGTCCGCCCTCATTCCCGCCGAATAAGAGTTTGAGGACAAAAAGCGTAAAATCGAAAAAATAAGTTCTGATATTTTTACGATCAAAGTTATATTGCCGCAGGCACTGTGCCGCCGTCATCCAGACCAATCAAAAGGGAGATACCCATGCCCAAGCGTTCCAAGACACCCGAGCCAGTCGTGGTGGTTCCTCCGCGTTTCATCACCGAGCCGGATGGTTTCCTCAACGTACCGGTGAGCCGCCAGACCCGTGACTACATCCACCACCTCAAGAAGAGTATGCGGGTGTCCAGCCAGGCTGAAGTGATCGAAAAGGCCGTGGCCATCGTGCGTGCGATCGATCTCGCCGCCAAGGGCCAGGACTGACAAAAACTAATGCATCCTCGCCGCGACCGCATCCGGTCGCGGCTCCCCTCCTCCTTGCAGCCTCTTCCTGCAAGCCTTTCGGGCTTGCCGTGGCCTTGTTGCGTGCTATGCCGGGCTGCAATGACTTAGATTTCATTTCCTGAATGCCTTACCTTTCCGGGCTGCGGGCTTGCCGCCCGCATCCCGGATGGCGCCTCAGCGCATCACACCAGCACCTCAAGCGGGCAGGCGGAAAATACTGACCTGTTCGGCCAGTTCCGCAGCCTGACCCTGCATGGCGCGCGAAGCGGCGGCCGCTTGTTCCACCAGCGCGGCGTTCTGCTGGGTCACCTCATCCATCTGCGCCACTGCCTGGTGCACCTGCTCGATACCGGCCCGCTGCTCTTCACCGGCCGCGCTGATCTGGCCGATGATGGTATTGACCTGGGCCACGCTCTGCACGATTTCCTGCATGGTATGACCAGCCTTCTTGACCAGTTGGGCGCCGGAATCCACTTTCTCCACGGAGTCGCCGATCAAGACCTTGATTTCCTTGGCAGCAGCCGCCGAGCGTTGCGCCAGGCTACGCACTTCGGTAGCCACCACCGCGAAGCCGCGCCCTTGTTCGCCGGCACGGGCCGCCTCGACGGCGGCATTCAAGGCCAGGATATTGGTCTGGAAGGCGATGCCGTCGATCACGCCGATGATATCGACGATCTTGCGGGCCGAGGCATCGATGCCATCCATGGTGGTCACCACCTGACCGACGATCTCGCCACCCTGGCCAGCGATCTGCGTGGCGGCCTGCGCCATTTCGGCCGCATGGCGGGCATTGGCGCTGTTCTGCTGCACGGTGGAGGTCAACTCCTCCATCGAAGAGGCGGTTTCTTCCAGAGAGCTGGCCTGGTGTTCGGTGCGTGCCGACAAGTCCTGGTTGCCGGAGGCGATTTCCTGCGAGGCAGTGGCGATGGTATCGGCACCGGTGCGCACACTGGAGACGATGTCCACCAGCGAGCGGTTCATCTCGCGCAGGGCGGCCAGCAGTTCGCCGGTTTCATCGGGGGCATGGTCGGTGATGGTTTTGGTCAGGTCACCATTGGCCACTTTGCGCGCGGTATCCAAGGCATCGGCCATCGGCACGGTGATGGAGCGGCTGATCGCCAATGCGGCGATCAGACCAAGCAGCACTGCCACGGCAGCCGACACACCCAGAATCGTGGACGAGGTGAGGTAGGTATCGTGTGCGGCCTGGGTCGCTTCGTGCATCTGGCCTTCAAACAGGGTGACCAGTTGTTGCAGGGTGGCCAGGAGCTCGCCTTGGGTCTTGTAGCGCGGGCCGAACAACAGACGCTGTCCTTCGACGTTCTGGTTCTTCAAGCCAAGATCGACCACATCGGCAGTGAAGGCGAAATAGGCCTTGCTCTGCTCATCGGCGAGCGCCGTCAGTCGTCGGCTTTCGTCAGTGCTGGCATGGGTGCGCAGGTACTCCAGGGCCTTCTGGTAGTCCGCCAGATCCTTGTCGATGGATTTCTTATTGCTGGCCATCTGTGCAGCATCTTCCAGAATGATGATGTTGCGTGCGGCGCGGGCAATATTCATCATCAGATATTCCATCTTCTGGGCGGCATTGACCTTGGGATAGGTACTGCCACTGATCTCGATGGACGTCTGATCCAGCGAAGACATGCGGGTGATGCCGATGACGGTGATGACGATGAGCAATAGTAAAAGCGCGGCAAAGCCGGCGGCCAGGCGTGCGCCCAGACGGAGACGACGAAGAGGATTCATGTGGATTGCAGTATAGAGTGGAGGGAAGTGCCAGGCCGGTGGGGGGGACCGGCAAGCGGATGATATGCCGGATGAGTTGCGACCTCAGGACGGAAAAGAGGGGAAGAGACAGGTCTGCTCTGCCTTTGGGGCTGGCAAAAGAAGACCTGTACTCTGGACGAGGAGGAGGATGTGTCTTACTTTGTGGCAGATTTGCTATCGAACCAGTTCTTCCACAAAGGTACCGCTGTGGCAAAAGTGCCACGATGGGTGGTCGGTCCGGTGGACACCGCCTGCACGTGCAGGTTGCCCGAACCCATGGCTTGCGCATAGGTCATCGCCATGCGACCTACGCCCGGGGTGATGGCTTCATCGGACTCACCGTAATAGTTGCGCACATCAGAGCGGATCACCCAACGATAGGCCTGGGTGTTGGCGATCAGGCGGCCATATGCAGAATTGGCGAAATAGTGGGTATCGAAATACTCGGGGCGAATCAACTTGTGAAGATCGGTGGGAATGTCGGCCACATTGAAAGGCTGGCGCTCGTAGGCCTTCTTCGATACGTCATAGGAGGCATCGGTCAAGACCGAGCGCGCCAGTCCGGGTACACCATAATAATTCTCGAAGGCAAATGCCGACAGGATCACGATGCTATTGAGCCAGACCGCATCATTGGACCGCGGATAGGTGAGGAAGCCTTCCAGCAGTGCGAACACATCCAGCGGCGCACTGGCAGTGGTGGCGCCATCGACCTTGACGCCGGCCGCCTCCAGCTTTTCCAGGAAGGCCATGGTGACGAAACCGCCCTGCGACCAGCCCGAGAGGAACAGCTTGTCACTGGCTACGCCCATGCTGGAGAGCACGCTGCGCGAAGCCATCAACATGTCGTAGGTAGCTTGCTGATGACTGCCCTTGACCATGTAGCTCTCGGGTTCGGTGGAAATGCCCATGCCGAAATAATCGGCGCCGATCAGGACGTAACCCTGGCCGGCGAACTGGGCGATCATCAATTGCGTTTCCGGCGATTGCTCGGGGAAGGACGGCACCTGCTTGCGCTCGTAGACCGTGCCATGCTGATAGGACAGCATGGGATAGGACTTGGCCGACGTATCGGGAATGGCCAGCAGACCCGAGGCCAGGATGGGCTGGTTGCCGCGTTCCGGGATCACCGAAGGATAGGTCACGCGATAGAGGATCACGGCATTGCGCGCCGGGGTGTAATTGACCGGCACGCCGGAGAAGGCCGGCGTATCCTTTTTCAGGATAGTGTTGAGTTTGTCCACATCCCAACGACCTATCATTTCATATCGCACACCGGAGGCCACCGCCTGCACCGCTTGGGGGGCAGAGATGGCAGGCGCCTGCGCCTGCACCATGGCGGGCACTGCACAGGCCAACAGGCCCAGGATCATCGTCATACGTACCAGGCTGGACTTCATGGTTTCCCCTTGTTGTCGTCGGTTCCTGCAATGGCGGTCTTGAGCGCAGGCGCGCGCAAGTGCAGCAGTGTGGCGCATTATGCCCACCAGACCCAGCATACAAAGCAGGAAAAGCGGGGGCTTTACCGCGCAAGCACATGTTTGGCGCCCCACTGATTTCTGGTATAAAAGCAAGGCTTTACCGTTGTCCTCCCCCCGATACCGACAACGTCATTGACTTCCAGATTCCGAGAAACGAGCCCTCCATGACCAAGCGTTCCCTCTCCCACTTCCTGAAGCTGGCCACCCAGGCCGGTCTCCTCTGCGCCGCCGCGCTGGCCCACCAGGCCCAGGCCCAGGCCAACCTTGATTTCTTCTCCAATACGGCCGTGGCCGACCTGAAGAAAGAACAGATCAACTCCCTCTACGCCGCCATCACCGCTTCCCTGGATGCAGGCGTGAGCGGCAAGACCTCGCAGTGGACCGATGGCCCCAAGCCCTCGACCTCGGCCAAGATCACCCCAACCTTCGAGAACAGCACCCCGTCCTGCGCCAAGGTGGACCTGGTGGTCACCAGCAAGCGTGGCACCGAGCCGCTGAAGTTGCGTTATTGCAAGAACGCCCAAGGTCAGTGGGCACTAAGCAACTAAGCGACTAAGCAACTGAACCACTGGGCGCGGTCTCGGCCCTGCTCGCGCCACCGAGCCAGACGGCAGGCTTGCGTCGCTGTCGGCTGTGCACGGATAGCGCAGGCAGGCTGCCGATCCCGGGCATACGCCACACCCTCCACGGTATATCTCAAACATGGCTGATACAGACCAACACTTTCTCGTCGTCGACGATTTCTCGACGATGCGCCGCATCGTCAGCGGCCTGCTCAAGGAACTGGAATACACCAAGATCGTGGAAGCCGACGATGGCTCCACCGCTCTGAAGATCCTGGAATCGGGCGCCTCCAACATCACCTTCGTGCTCACCGACTGGAACATGCCGGTCATGGATGGCCTGACCCTGTTGAAGAAAATTCGCGCCACCCCTGCCCTGGCCCATCTGCCGGTGCTCATGATCACGGCTGAAGCCAAGAAGGAAAACATCGTCATGGCGGCCCAGGAAGGCGCCGATGGCTACATCGTCAAGCCCTTCAACGCCGCCACGCTCAAGGAAAAGATCGAGAAGATCCTTTCGCGGCGCGCACAGATGAAGTAAGAGGACGCCATGGACCTCCCCGCCAACGACGACCAGCAGGAACCGGAAGTGGGCAGTATCATCAAACAGGCCTCGATGACCACCCGCATCCACCAGACCATCTATACGCTGGAGAGCCGCATCATCCAGCAACCGGGCGGCACGACGCGCTCGGAATATCGCGTTCTGCTGGAACGCGATGTCATCAAGGATTGGACCGAAGGTGATGTCGCCCAGTACTTCGGGTTGGACATCTACTGACCGGCGCCCATTACCTAATCGGCAGTACGCCAACGCAGCCAAGACAGAAACAGCATCAGGAGAACGGCAGCCCGCGGGCTGCCGTTCGTCGTTTCTACACGATCTTGCGCCTTTCCATTGCTCATAAAAATTTCCAATAAGAAATAAAATCGAGATTTTCTGTGAAACTCCCGCTTCGCAAAAGCGGGTATAACGTAACCAACAATGATACTCATCCGTTGAGCGCGGACTATCAGGGCTGTTTCATTTTAGGGATGTGAGTCGACGTGGCAGTGTTAATCGTAGAGCATCCAGGCGAGGGGCCGGGTCATGTGCTGAAGGTTCTTCATGCAAGTGGCCTGCCGGTCAGGGCGGTGACGGCGCTGTCGGCGCTGGAGGGGGAGATTCAAAAAAAAAACCCACGATCCTGATCATCGAGACGCATCGGATCACCAGCAGTTTTCGTCCTCTGGTGGCCGATCTGCGGCAGAAATTCCCGATGCTGGGCATCGTCGTCATCGGCGAGAACATCAGCGAGGCCGCGCAGGAGAAGACCCTGCACGACGGCGCCGACTATTTTCTGCACCAGCCGGTCAGGGAAGGCCTGCTGCTGGCGACCATACGTTCCTTCCTGCGGCGCCTGCACATCCTGCAGACGCCTGCACCCGGCAATACCGAGGCCTGGACCCTGTATCGCCGCAACGGCACGCTGGTCAGCCCGCACAATGAGCGCCTGGCATTGAGCGATAAGGAATGCGCGGTCCTGACCACGCTGTTCTTGAGCCCGCACTTCCCGGTCAGTGCGGAACACCTGATGCACGCCCTCAACATCACGGCCGAGATCGTCGATCCGCATCGCATTGACACCATCATCTATCGCATCCGGAAGAAGCTGGCACAGCTGGCCCACACCCGCTTCGAGATTCGGAACATCTATGGCAGAGGCTTCATCTGCGTAGCAATGAAAGAAGGCGCGGCGTTTTATGTTTGGGATGGATAACAGGGAACTGGCCATGATCGCTCAACTGGCCCTGAGCTGCGCCCTGTTGGGGGCGGTGGCGGTGATCGGCGTGCTGGGTGGCTTGCTGCGCAAGGCCCGGCGTCGCTGCGACCGTCTGGACCAGCAACTGGCAGATGCCAAGAGCGTCAATGCAAGCCTGCGCCAGCAGGCTCTTTACGACAGCCTCACCGGCCTGCCCAACCGCAACCTGCTGGAAGACCGCATCAGCGAGGCGATTGCCCGAGCCGAGCGTGAACAGGGCCGGTTTGCCCTGCTGTTCCTGGATCTGGATGGCTTCAAGGCGGTCAATGACCGCCTGGGTCATGCCGCCGGCGATCTGCTGTTGATGCAGATCGGTGAGCGCCTCTCGGAAAGCCTGCGTCATGCCGATACCATTGCCCGCATCGGTGGCGACGAATTCGTGGTGCTCAGCGAGATCGTCGCCTGCGGCGACATCACCATCATCCGCGACAAGCTGACCCAGGCCCTCACCCAACCCTTCCCGATCGGCCCAACCTCGCTCAACGTCAGCGCCAGCCTGGGCCACGCCCACTATCCCGAGGATGGACTATCGATGGAAGCATTACTGGCGCGCGCCGACCAGGGGATGTATCACCTCAAGCGCACACGCCAGCAAGCGAGCACTTACGCCGTGCAATGACCGACGCAGCGGGAAATGGCCTGCTCGATAGCCGCAGCATCGAAATGCAGCCAGCGCGCGGCCATGTGCTGGTCGGGCCGGATCAGGTAGGCACACCCGTCACGTGCACCGTAACGCTGGGCCGCCAATCCTTGCACGTCCACCAGCTCGGCACCTGAACCGCTTGCGCCGATCCGCTTGACCTTGACCGTGAGTCCTGCGGCTTCGATGCTGGCAGGAACTTCCACGGCGCCAAACACCAGTACCGTAAAGCTCTCTCCAAATTGTTCCAGCAACCAGCTCGGACGGCCATCGCGCAGGATCGGCGCATCGGCGCAAGGCGTGCCGGGCGCCATGCGACCGCCGAACAGTGCACTGTCGGGAGTATTGAGCGAGGAGTCCACATAGGGGGTAGGCGTGGACAAACGCCCGCTGTTGACCAGCGTGCGCGCGAAGGGCTCGGTCTCGGCCAGGGTCAGCACAGCGTCGCGCATGACTTTGCTGGCACGACTCTTGGGTGTGATGAAATCGGTGGAACGGGTGGATTGGCGCAGGTTGTCGTCGGTGGCAAAGGCCCGCTCCTCGTGATAGCTATCGATGAAGCTGACCGGTGCCAGGCCATCGATGACCAGCTTGAGTTTCCATACCAGGTTGTCGATATCCTGCACGCCGGTATTGGCACCACGCGCACCGAAAGGCGAGACCTGATGCGCGGCGTCGCCGGCGAAGAGCACGCGCTGGTAGCGCATGTTGTCGATGCGACGGCAGGCAAACTGATACACCGAGACCCACTCCAGCTCGAACTCTACGTCCTTGCCCAGCATGGCCTGGATGCGTGGGATGACGTTCTCGGGCTTCTTCTCTTGCTCGGGATCGGCATCCCAGCCCAACTGGAAATCGATGCGCCAGACGTTGTCGCATTGCTTGTGCAACAGCACACTCTGGCCGCGATGAAAAGGCGGGTCGAACCAGAACCAGCGTTCGGTGGGGAAATCGGCCTTCATGATCACATCGGCAATCAGGAAGCGGTCCTGGAAGAACTGGCCGGTGAACTCCGCTCCGACCATCTTGCGCGTATCACTGTTGGCACCATCGCAGGCGATGATCCATTGCGCCTGCATGTGGAAGACGCCATCCGGCGTTTCCACGGTCAGCGTGACCTGTTCATCATCCTGCTTCAGGTTCAAGAGCTGATGCTTCCAGCGCAGGTCAATCAAGGGATGGGCATGGCAAGCATCGACCATGTATTGCTCCAGGTAATACTGCTGGAGATTGATCATGGCAGGCATCTTGTGCGCGCTTTCGGGCAGGAGATCGAATTGATAGACCTGCCGGTCTTCGAAGAACACCTTGCCCAGTTGCCAGCTCACGCCCTGCTCCACCATGCGCGCGGCCACGCCCAGGCGGTCCCAGATTTCCAGTGGCCGCTTGGCATAGCAGACGGCGCGCGAACCGATGCTCACCGTGTCATTGTCGTCCAGCACCACCACCGGCAAGCCGCGCGCGGCGCATTCCAGCGCAGCTGTCAGGCCGATGGGACCAGCGCCGATGATCACCACCGGATGGCGCTGCGGCTGGCCGCTGCGCTGCTCATCGGATTGACGATAGGCGAAACGGGGATAGGTGTAAGTACTTTGCATGGCTGTCTCCTGTGGATGTTGATGTTGTTGTCGTGGTGGATATTGGTGTTTTTTACTGTGCCGCTGCCGTGAACTCCTGTGCGTGCATCCAGGCCGCATGTTTGGGTGCGCGGCGGGTGCGTGACCACTCTTCGAGCATGTCCCATTTCACTTCGTCCAGGCGCCGCATCTGTTCTGACGTGGCGCAATCGGCGGCCAGTTCGATGCGATGACCGCTGGGATCGAAGAAATAGATGGACTTGAAGATGGTGTGATCGGTGATGCCGACCACGTCGATGCCATCGGCCTGCAGGCGCTGCATCACTTCGGTCAGGGTGGCTTCGCTATCGACCTTGAAGGCGATATGCTGGACCCAGGCGGGGGTGTTGGTATCGCGTCCCATGGCCGGTGAATTGGGAATCTCGAAGAAAGCCAGCACGTTGCCATGGCCGGCATCCAGGAAGATGTGCATGTAGGGATCGGAAGCCTTGGTGGAGGGCACCTGGTCTTCGGCAATGGCCAGGATGAAATCCATGTTCAGGTATTTCTGGTACCACGCGACGGTCTGCTGGGCGTCCTTGCAGCGGTAGGCGACGTGGTGGATGCGATCGATTTTCATGCTGGGTCTCCTTGGATTGACTGGGTATAATTAGTAACGTTTGTTACTATATGGACGATTGAGCGGCATGGTCAACGTACAAGAAGGCAACACCTCATCATCTGCACAATGGATTTGATATAGATCAAGCCCGCATGGGCTACCACGACTTGGTAACGTCTGTTACCATGCCGGTATGAAACTGCAAGCCTTCTTCCCTTATCAATTGGCGCAACTGGCCGAGGCGGTAAGCCGCTCGGTGGCCAGCGTCTATGCCGACCGCTTCGGCCTGACCCGCGACGAATGGCGCATCCTGGCCGCACTGGCCGAAGAAGGCCAGATGCAGGCCAGCGACCTGGTACCGCATACCTCGCTGGACAAGATGCAGGTCAGCCGGGCCCTGGCCCGTATGGAAGAGGCCGGCCTGGTGCTGCGCCAACCCAGTCCCGAAGATGCGCGCGCGCGCATCGTCAAACCCACGGCACAGGGGCGCAAGCTGTACCGCAAGATCGTGCCGATGGTGGAACAGCGCGAAGCCTTCCTGCTGCAGGCCCTGAGCAGGACCGAACGCGAGGCGCTCATGAGTGCCATGGAAAAGCTGCGAGAGCGCGCCATGCAGGCGCCCCACACGCAGTGCTGAGACTGGTCGATGTCTGATTGACTGATTGACTCAATATCCTGCTGTACGCCAGCAAGCGCGCTTCAGCGCGCCTGAAGAAACTCGGTATCGTAGATCCGCCGGATGACCTTGACCGACTCTGGATCATTCCATTTTTCGACGATGCGCCGGTAAAACGGCTTGCCTCGCACCGCGAGCAGGATCTCGTTGATGTTTTCTATGGCTTGCTGGCCCCAAGCATTCTTGGGGCACAAGATCCGGTCATAGGTAATGGCGCCCTGCTCGGCCGTCTGGATTTTTGCCAGCGCGCCGTCATGTCCCATATGGCTGGCCAGATCAAATGCCACCAGGGGCGACTCCACCAGATAGTCCAGATGCCCCGCCAGCAGCATTCCAATGGCTTCCTTCAGATCCGAATAGTTTTCCTGGGGTGGATTGGCCATCAGCAGTGCATCCAACTGCGGACCATAAGACCTGCCTCGCATCACGGATGTGACCAGGCGTCGATTGCGCAGCAAGTCCTGCACCGACTCCACGTTGTTGAAGCGGCCGACGTCATTCTTGCGGACAATGATCTGTAGCGGTAGAAAAATCGAAATCGGCAAGGAAAAATAGCCGTATTGCTCGCGCTCCGGCGTCTTCAACGCACCCACGAAGCACCAATGATGGCCATTCCTGATTTCGTTGATGATGCGCGGAAACGCCGCATCCAATTCTACATGTTGGTATTGGGGCAGGCGACTCTTCAAGACATCGAGAATCAAATCGAAAATACCCTGATGGGCCCGGGGGCCTTCTTGGATCATGTAAGGCGGGACATGGTGCTTTCCCCATGTGATCTGATCCTTCGCCAAGACGACAGGACATGCCAGGATCGTTAGCAAGATCAGCAAGAACTGGCAGCAGGGGAATTTATACGGCTTCACTGATACCCCTCCAAAAATGGACCACATGCTCACAGGTCTGACTGACAAATTGGTGACAACAATGGTCGGATGAAGGGCCATCGCCACTTCCCCTCTGCGCCCGACATGAAAACGACATCTGCCGGTATAGCCAGTCTCTCATCTTTTCCACAAGTTTCCCACTCGCCTGCCATCACCCCTCATGCGGAGGGTGGTCACAATTGCCATCAGGAAATTCCTTATAGAAAAATAAATACGGCAAATAGATAATCAATTTCAGCATATTTATTGAATAAAACATTTATATATATATATGCTATCACCCTCGTTCATTCAGGCGCATCAGAAACCGCGCCATCGCCAGGAGATAGATACATGGCCTTACCTGCCCTTCATCACCCGTGCTGGCAAAAACTTGCCAACGGCGGCCTCGCCAAACTGGAGTCTCAAAACCTGGGGGCGCAACTGCTGGTCAAGCGCCTTGAGCGCAGCCAAGCCCCGATCGCCGAACGAGCCGCTGAAGTCCATGCTTTCTTCGTCAAGTGGGAACGCATCCTTGTGCGCGAAATTTCCCTGTTCAATACCCTCTGAGGAAACGTCATGAACCGACTCATCACCGTAGAAGAAACCAAAGAACTGATCGCAAGCGGCCAATGCCTATCACTGGCGGGTGCGGAATGCTTGCTGGACCAACTGCCTGCAGGCAATTGGATCGGCGGCACAACCCCCTACTTCATCACGGAGGACGGTGGCGTGGTCTCGCAGGACATGATCTTCGCCACCACTCTCTCCGAATTGGGACAAGCTTCGGTCGCCCACTTTGCCGCAGAGGAACTGGCTGGCATCTGCGCCAATGCACCCGAAAATGGCTTCGCGCTGACCATCATTCCGGCCGGCAGCAAGGCTCACAAGAATTTCGCCGCCGATGCGGGCAATTTCGAAGGCGCGTTTCTCCGTCCGACGGTCGGCTGGATCGCTGGCGTCCACCTCTCCGAGCTGGGTCACAGCACGCCCAAGGTCTATGACGGTCGTGGCCCTCACAAGTACGAAGACATGGCCGTGGTCGCTTACGTGGCACTGCCCGAGGACAAGCTGGCCTCCATCGAGATCATCAATCTGTTCGAACCGGAAGAGGGAGACGTGCTGCGCTTCCACGACACCAACTTCGAAGTCGATGAATGCGAGGTCAATGGTGAACGCACCAACTTCTCCGAATACATCCGTCAACGCGGGCTGGACCATGGCCACTTGCCCCTGGTCGGCGACTTCGGTGGCGCCCACCTGAATGTCTCGCTACAACATGTCGCTAGCGACCATGGCAAGACCCAGCTCTATGCTCCCGTCTTTGCCGGAGTCGATTATCGATTCGCCAAACCCGTGACCGACTATGCTGCCGCCTTCCAGGTACGGCTCAACGAACAGCAGGCTCAGGGCCAGGTGATGTCGTGCAATTGCATTCTCAACTTCGTCTTTGGCGATCTGGAAGGCAAGTCCATCGGTGGCTTGGCAGGTCCGGTCACGTTTGGTGAAATCGCCTATCAGTTGCTCAACCAGACGCTGGTGGTGCTGCGTATTCACTAAGCCGGATGGCTTTCGTCACCTATCTTCCCTAAGCACGATGCCCCGCCCATCCATGAGCGGGGCATCGCTTTTTGAAGGTTTCACGTTCCGACTAGATACCGAGCCGGAACGTGTACCGCCTCAACTGCAAGGCGCGCCCCTTCGTCAGAAGGTTTCCCACTCCTCATCCGCTTTCTTGTGACTGGACGAAGCTGCAGTCCTGACCGCCTCACTCTTCTTTGGTGAAGGCAGCGGGGCAGCTTCCCGCAAGACGGGCTTGGTGACTGCAGCCGCAACCGGGGCTGGGGCCGGACGGGGCGCTACACGGGCCGGAGCGACTCGTGCTTGTGACGTACCCGCCACCTTGAACACCCCCACCGCCGCACGCAACTCGACAGCCTGCTCCGACATCGCCTGTGCGGCGGCAGCCGCCTGCTCCACCAGCGCCGCGTTTTGCTGGGTGACCTGATCCATCTGGACCAGCGCCTGGTTGACCTGTTCGATGCCGGCGGTCTGCTCCGAAGAAGCGGCGCTGATCTCGTTCATGATGTCGGTCACATTGCGCACGGCCTGCACCACTTCACCGATGGTCTTACCGGCCTCCCCCACCAATTGCGTGCCCCGTCCGACGCGCTCGGTGGAGAGCGTGATGAGATCCTTGACGTCCTTGGCCGCGCCAGCACTGCGCTGCGCCAGTGAACGCACCTCGCTGGCCACCACCGCGAAGCCGCGCCCCTGCTCGCCGGCACGGGCCGCTTCGACGGCCGCGTTGAGCGCCAGGATATTGGTCTGGAAGGCGATGCCTTCAATGACCGTGATGATGTCCGACACCTTGCTGGAACTGTCCGAAATCTCGTTCATGGTATCGATGACGCGACTGACCACTTCGCCGCCCTTGACCGCCAGACCCGATGCATTCTCGGCCAAGGCATTGGCCTGCTTGGCATTGTCGGAGTTCTGGCGCACGGTGGAAGTCAGTTGCTCCATGCTGGAGGCGGTCTCCTCCAACGAGGCCGCCTGCTCTTCGGTGCGCTGGGACAAGTCGGTATTGCCGGTGGCAATCTCGCCCGCGGCCACCGTGATCGATTCGCCCGAGGCCTGGATGCCGCGCACGATATTGGTCAGTTGATCTTTCATGCTCACCAGCGATGCCATCAGGCTGGTACGATCGTTGGGCTTGAGCGCCACAGCCACCGTCAGATCCCCGGCTGCGATGGACTGTGCCACCGAAGCGGCCTGGGCAGGTTCGCCACCCAGTGCATGAAGGATGCTGCGGGTGATGGTAAAGCCCGCGCCGATGGCCAACAGGATAGTGACGGCACCCGCACCGATGAGCGTCCACAAGGTCGATTGGCTCAAGGTATGCACCAACTCGCTGCGTACCGACAGCAGCGACTCCTCGGCCTGGACGAATTCCTGCTGCACGGCACGGAAGCGATCCATGTATATCTTGTCGTGGGTGGCGCCGAAATAGCTTTGCAGCTCCTGGGTGGAGGCATTGGCATTGGCCTCTTTTCTCAGTTTCATCAACATCTGATCGACTTCCTCGATCTTGTCGGTCAGATCGAGCATTTCGGCCAGGCGCTTCTGCTGGGCAGGATTGTCGGCAGTCAGCGATTTGGCCTTCTCGAAGGCCGTGCGGAAATTCTTGCGTCCAATCTTGTAGGGATCCAGAAAGGCTTCATTGCCCGACGCCACGTAACCGCGAATGCCGGTTTCGACATTGACCATATTGAGCAGCATGTCGTCGGCCGCCCCCATCACCTCATAGGTGTGGACATTCATGCCACTGGCTTCTTCAAGCCTGGCAAAATTGAATAAGGACACGCTGCTGCCAATCAACGAGACGACGACCAACACCAGAAATGCCAGGCCGAGCTTCCTGCCGACCGTGAGTGATGAAAACATGCTTTCCCCTTCTAAAGATGTATTGGCGATATGGAGTGAAGGCTGGCGTAGCGGCTTGTCCCCGGCACGACGAAGCAAGAGCCCCTCTTGTCAACGTGCCAGCCGGCAAGCGAACCTAGTTTGTCTTGCCAGCCTTTGCCTGAGCGACAACGGCGGCAGTCCTGGCGAGCAGGGCCGATCTTGCCTGGCTGTCGATGGCGGCTTCTTCGAATGTTTCCTGCAAGCTCTCCAGGATGCTTCCCAAACGCGCCAACTGATGCAACAGCACCCGGACTTCCTCATCCGGCACTGGGCTTTCTGCATTTCCCTTCAGCATTCGGTGCTCTCCCTGGAGTAATTGGCTGTGATGCCAGCCTTCGGGGATTGTCGGCATTCCCTACAATTGGGGCGTTATTGTTGTGAAATATATGTAAATTAATCACAAAGCCCGGAAAAAGTTGTAATCTTGTCAGTTGTCTAAAGATTCATAAAATGCCACGGCGTGAGACTTCCGCGTCCAAAGCCGCCGGCAACGGGCGGAACAGGTGGTCACCACGTTGGAACGACCGGTGCTTTATCGATCGCGGGATCGCCCAGATCAGAACAAGTTGCAACAATGTTGCATATATTTGCCACTCCCTATAACATCGCGGCAAATGCAACACTATTGCAAATACCCTCGCTCATCGTCCAAGCGCACGCTCGGGCATCACCACATCACTGTCTGGCTGGCCATCGTGATCGTGGTGCTTCAGCTATGGAGCAGTGGTTTTCATCATCATGCATTGAGCGACAAGAGCGACGATTGCGTCGCCTGCCAGTGGGCGGAACAAGACCTGCCGCCGCCCCCTCATGTACCGCAAGCCGATCTGTCGGCCTTGCAGTATTTCCTGGCAGGCAGCACCTTGGTAGCGCCACTGTATTTCTTCCGGCAACCCATCAGTCCTTATCTCGCCCCTTATTCCCAGGCGCCACCCGAAGTGTCTTCGCGGCACTGATTCACTGACTCACTCTGTCAATTCATTCTGACGACTGCCTCGCAAGGAGCGCAGTCCGACTTCGTTTATCCCAGGGAAACCCTCATGCATTCCAACCTGTTGCGGCTGCGCGCCCTCAGCACCCTCATCGCACTGGCCTACGGCACCATTTCGCTTCCTGCCTACGCGCAATCCGTTGCGACCACACCCCCAAGTGGCAGTGACGCACAGAGCACAGCCAATTCCTCGGCCGGCACCGCTGCCCTGCCCACCATTTCGGTCTCTTCCGAGCGTCTGGACCGGGCGCGCAATGGCATCCTGGTGGAAACCGGCAGCAGCGCCTATCACATCGGCCCACAGGACATCCAGGCCTTGCCGCTGGGCGAAAACACGCCCTTCAATGACTTGCTGCTGCAAGCGCCGGGCGTGGCGCAGGATTCGTATGGTCAGTTGCACGTGCGCGGCGACCATGCCAACCTGCAATATCGTCTCAACGGCATCCTGCTGCCGGAAAGCATTTCCGGCTTCGGACAGACGCTCGATACCCGCTTCGTCGACAGCGTCAATCTGCTCACCGGTGCCCTGCCGGCGCAATACGGCTATCGCACCGCCGGCATCGTCGATATCCATACCAAGACCGGACACCTCACACCGGGTGGCGATATCGGCGTGGTCATGGGCAGCAACAACACGCGCCAGGTCAATGGCCAGGCCAATGGCATCGTCAACGGCATCAGCTACTACGTCACCGGTTCGCTGGACGCCAACAATCTGGGCATCGAAAACCCCACCGGCTCCTCCTCGGCATTGCATGACCGCACCACCCAGAGCAAGGCCTTTGGGTATTTCTCCTACCTGATCAATCCAGATACGCGCCTGAGCCTGATCCTGGCCAATACCAACAGCCACTTCCAGATTCCCAATACACCAGGACAGACCCCGAGCTTCAATGTCGCGGGCGGCAACGTCGCCTCCGAGAACCTGAACGAAACCCAGAATGAGATCACCCGCTACGGCATCCTGTCCCTGCAGGGCGTGATCGGCGAGGACATCGATTACCAGATCGCCGCCTTCAGTCGCTATACCGGCGTGAAGTTCCAGCCAGATAACCTGGGTGACCTGATGTACACCGGGGTATCGACCCAGGTCGCGCGCGCGGGCCTGGCCAACGGTCTGCAGGCGGACGGTAGCTATCGTCTCAACGACCGCCATACCTTGCGCAGTGGCATCTCCTATACCCGCGAAACCCTGACCAACAGCGATCAATCCCTGACCTTGCCGACCGACGCCGACGGCAACCAGAGCAGCGACACGCCCATTGCCATCAGCGATGGCAACCGCAAGATCACTACCGAAGTGGGGGTGTATCTGCAGGACGAATGGAAGATCAGTGACGCGCTCACGCTCAATTACGGCGCCCGCTTCGACAAGTTGAATGCCTATGTCACCGGCAGCCAGTTGAGCCCGCGCATCGGCATGGTGTATCAGCTCAATGAGCGCACCACCTTGCACGCCGGCTATGCCCGCTACTTCACGCCTCCTACCAGCGAACTGATCCCGGCCAGCACTATCAACAACTTCGCCAACACCACCGGCGCACCACCCACCAATGGCAACGATGCGGTGCAGCCGGAGCGCTCCAATACCTATGACCTGGGCCTGAGCCACAAGCTGACCAATCATCTCACCCTGGGCGTGGATGGCTATTACAAGCAAGTCACCAACCTGCTCGATGAAGGCCAGTTCGGTTCGGCCCTGCTCTATACGCCGTTCAATTACTCGCAGGGCAAGATCTATGGTGTGGAACTGACGCTGAACTATCGCAAGGATAATCTGGCAGCCTATTTCAACCTGGCGCGCGCTACCGCACTGGGCAAGAACATCGCCTCGAGCCAATACAATTTCGGCCAGGATGAACTCAACTACATCGCCAATAACTGGGTGCATCTGGATCACGACCAGGCGATCACGGTCTCGGCCGGGGCCTCCTATGTGGACCATGACACCACCTATAGTGGCAGCGTGGTATCGGGTAGCGGCTTGCGCAGCGGCTTTGCCAATACAGAGCACCTGCCCTATTACACCAGCATCAATCTGTCGGTGGCGCATGAGTTCAAGGATTCGCCGATTGGCGATACGACGCTGCGCCTGAGCGCCATCAACGTGCTCGATTCAGTCTATGAAATCCGCGATGGTAGCGGTATCGGGGTCGGAGCACCGCAGTATGGACAACGACGCGGGCTGTATCTGGCCATGACCAAGCACTTCTGATGAGGGATGGCACGCGGGCTGCAACGCTCGCGTGCCGTTTTTTTGCCCTTGAATTGATCTATGCGGCTTTTACAGCGATTTGATGCGCTGTCGTTGATCCAGTCCCTTCTCCCGGCAGTTTCTTCTGGAGTAAGCTTGGCCTCACTGCCCTGCCTGATGGTGGAAGAAATCTTCAGTGGCAGGCCGATATCCACAGGACTTCAGGGGGAAACGATGAAAGTAGCTTCATATCAGCCTTTCCAGTCATCCAGCCAGCGGATCGAACAAGGCTACCAGGGAGATGCCGCCAAGGCATTTTCTGCCGTTCTGGCGCAAACCAGCAAGCAGACCAACGACGCCAGCCCATCCGCTACCGGCGCGACTGCCTCGACCAATCGTAATATTTCGTCCATGACGCCGGCAGAAATGCGCAGCTTCGCCAAGGAGCTTTACAGCGCCGGAAAGATCGATCTGGAAGAACTGATGAGCCTGACCCTGGTCGGCCCGATCGGCAAGGCCGGGCCGCACGGCGAATTCATTCCGTTTTCCGAAAGCGAGCGCCAGGCCATCGACAACACCCCGGTGAACTACCATCAGATCGCCGCGACCTACATCGCACGCATCGAAAGCGATGGACGTCAGCTCGACCCTACCTCGGGCTACCAGAAATGGCGTGCGATACAGGCGGCGCTGAAGAACTACCCGTCTTGAGCCCCGACGTCGCAGAAATCGCTGCAATCGCTGCAATCATTGCACCTTCACGATCACATAGGCTGTCGAGAACACCCGCCCTGCCGTGACCGTTTTGCCTGGCAGCTTTTGCAGCGTGGCCGTGAGCCGCTTTTCCACTGTGTACTGTCCCACGGGTGCCGATGACGGTGCAGGCGATGTCGGAGTGGCTTGCGGCTCGGGGACGGTGAGGCGATGCCAGCCGGCATTGCGTCCCGATGGCAACGACTGCGGCAGCCATTGCCCGCTCACGGATGAACTCAACCATTGCATCTGTTGATGCGTATCGGCGTCACTGAGGCTGATCCCCACACCCTTGGCCACTGTGGGATCGGTAGCGTAGTGGTCCGAGAGCAGATAGCGCACGCCCCGGTCCTGATTGACGTATCCCAGCAACTGCGCGGCCGCCAGTGCGCCTGGCGAGACCTGGAGTCCAAAAGCGGTCTGGTTGTCGTCGGTACCTGCAGCATAGGATGGTTTGCTGTTGGTGCCTTCATCACAGCGAAACGACAGGGTGAACTCCACCTGCCGCGTCTGCCCCAGATTAAGCTCAGTCTCGGAGATGCTCGGAAACACCACTTCAGGCGTCACGTTCTGTACCACGCAGGAGGGCAGGATACTTAATGTGGCCCCCATGCGCATACCAAACGCGATGCCATTGGCCGCGCCAAAGAACAGATAACGATAGGCGTGATCCTCGCCATCATCATCCATATCGCCGCTGGCCCGGTTGTAACCCGGTCCGCGTAGCATCAGATAGCCATTGGGCTGAGTGCAGGTGTAGGCCACCGCGGCCCAGCGCCGGTTATCGGGCTTCTTGGCGCACCAGTTGCTGGTGCCGGTCCCGGGGCTGATGTCCGAGACGCGCGCCACCTCGGCCTTGATCGGACTGAGATGCTTGGCGCGGATCAGAATCTTCTTTCCGGCCTGGTCGATGTCATAGGTATCGAGGCGGCTGGATTGGTAATAGCGGGAAAAGACCTTGCCCGAACGCAGATGCGTGAGCCGGATGGCGACCCCGGGAAACCATGTGCGGTAAAAACCGGCGAGCCCGTCCTGGGTGCCGATCTCGGAAAAGCCGCCGACGCGGTCATCGCCATTGGTAGAAAACACTTCATCGATCTGGCCGGCATCAGCGAGATCGCAAGTCCACAGCAGCGTATCGCCGTTGATCCCGGAGGCTTCGGCGGCAGTGGCCACGGCACTGCCCAACAAGGTGCCGGCAGGCTGGAGCACCGTACTGGCCAGGTTGATGCGACCGAACCAGAACTGGGCAGAGCCGCCGTCACTGAGTGGTGTAAACGGATAATCGGCACGATTGTTGCGCTTGCATTTGGACTGCGCATCACCGGCTGCCAGCAGCCACAACGTGACCGCCAGCAGAAGGTACAAAACGTGGTTGCCCGCGCTATGGCGGGGCGATCGGTTTGACATGGAAAGGTTCGACCAGGATGGGAAAACCAACGATCATCGCCATGACCAGGCTTCCGATCAATAGGCTCATCCTGCCATCGACATGGGCCTATGCCCATCCACCTCCAACAGACGCCTTTGGGATTTTTCCCATACCACAATCAGGTTTCGCCCTGCCCGCAATGGGAGTAGCGCGATCCTCGCACAGCCCTGGTCGCCCCTATGATTCGGTTATGCAGGACGCTGCAGTTGACGTCCGCATTCGCCGTTTTCTGTCGAGAGCAACCGATTCCTTTTGGGGGTAAGCATGAAAAAACCGTTCGCAATCCTATTGTTGATCTCACCGTCGCTGGTCATGGCAGCAGGCAATACGATCCATTTCCGTGGACAGGTCAACACCCAGACCTGCCAGGTGATGGTCGATGGTGCCGCCAATCCCGTCGTGCTATTGCCCACGGTGGCCTCGGGCGATCTGGTCGCCGCTGGCAGTGCCGCCGGAGAAACGCCCTTCGTGGTCAGTGTCAGTGGCTGCACCTCATCGGCATCGAATGCGCTGAAGGTCAAGACCCAGTTCCTGGCCAGTAGCGCCACCAGCGGCAACAATATTCCCAACCTGGGTACCGCCAAGAACGTGGCGCTGCAATTGCGCAAGAGCATGGGCGGTGACGCCATCAGGCTGGTCGGCGGCAGCGCCGTCTCGGTCGATGGTCTGGAGATCGCGACAGGGGCTAGCAGCGCCTCGCATACGTTCTCCGTGCGTTACGTCTCCGAAGCCGGTGCGGCTGCAGCCGGATCGGTGATAGGCTCGGTACAGTACGCTCTGGACTACCTCTGACGAGCTGACGCGACTGATCCTCAGGATCAGTCCATTCTCCACCAGAGCTTCTGGACCAGTGTTGTAGCAGTCCCCCTGCATGAACTCTCCAGATCAGCGAGCCATGCCTTGGCTGGCCGTCATCCCCCCTTCCTTCTTCGCATCGCTTTGAGCGCCGCCGCAGCCCTGCTGCGGCGGGGCTGCCGTTGTTGACATGAAAAAAACAAGTTTGCTCGCAGGACTCATCATGACGTTGGCATGGCTGAGCAGCGCAGGCGCTCACGCCAGCGTGACGATGCTTGGCACGCGTGTCATCTATCCCGCCAGTGCCAGCGATCAGGCACTGCGCTTTAGCAATCCTGACGATCATCCCAATCTGGTCCAGGTATGGCTCGATGACGGCCATACCGAGGATACCGCGCCCGGCCCCTCACCGTTCATGGTGATCCCGCCGGTATTCCGGGTGGAACCCCGCGGTGGTCAGGTGGTGCGCCTGTCCTACGTGGGGGCAGCGTTACCGCAGGATCGCGAATCCCTGTTCTTTCTCAATTTCCTGCAAGTGCCGGCACTGAAAGCGGACTCTGTCGGCGAGAACCAGTTGGTGCTCACCGTGCGCAGCCGCATGAAGTTGTTCTATCGCCCGCTGGGGTTGGACAACGAGGAAGAGGCGGCACGCGCGCCGGATGCACTGACGTTCGTCATCGAACCAGCTGGTGCTGGTGCTGGTGCCAGCATCGTGGCGCGCAATGCCAGTGCCTACCACGTGGTTCTCCAGCAGGCCGCGCTGCTGTCGAATGGGCAGCCGCAGGAACTGGCCAGCGCCACCATGATCGGCCCCTTTGAAGAACTGCGCTGGCCCCTGGCGCAGACACCTGCGGATCGGACCGGGCTGCGCCTGCAACTGCGCATCGTCAACGATGTCGGGGTGGAGATCGTGCGCGACTATCCCCTCCATTGACGGCCATGGCGATGAAGCAAGGCACCTCGCCGCCGCTGAGTGCAACATGGGCGGCGCTATCGATTGGCACCGGCCTGTTGTGCATGGAGCCGGTAGCTGCAGCCCAGCCAGAGCAGTCCTATCGCTTCCTTGAGGCGCTGGAAATGGCCTCCCCGATCAACAAGGGTAGTCTGTCCCGCTTCAACCGGATCGGCAATATCGAGCCCGGCACTTACAGCCTGGATGTCTTCGTCAACGGCAGCTTCAGCCATCGCCGCTCGCTGCGTTTGGATCTGTTCGAAGGACAGGGGGCAGCCGCGTGTTTCAAGGCCGAGGATGCGGCGCTGCTCAATCTGCGCCCGGACCTGATAGCACGATTGGGCCAGCGCGAATGTGCCCGTATCGATGAACTGGCTGCCGGAGCCCAGGCCGTGCTCGACCTTTCGAACCTGCGCATCAACGTCAGCATCCCGCAGTCGCAGCTCAAGCACGTGGCACGTGGTTACATCGATCCAGAACTCTACGATGCCGGAGAAACCATGGGCTTTCTCAACTACAGCATCAGCCAGTATTACTCACGCACCGCCCAGGCCCGTCAGGATGCGACCTACGGCTTCACCCACAGTGGCCTCAACCTCGGTCTGTGGCGCTTGCGCCAGCAAGGCAGCCTGGCCTATGACAAGCGCAACGGACTGAACTGGAATCCGGTGCGCACCTATGCCAAGCGCGCCTTGCCTGACTGGACCAGCGAACTGACGGTGGGCGAAAACTTCACCTCGGGCAACCTGCTCTCCGGCCTGGCCTACCAGGGGATAGAACTGAGTTCGGATGAGCGTATGCTGCCCGATTCCCTGCGCGGCTATGCGCCAGTCATCCGCGGGACAGCCCGCAGCAATGCGCAAGTCATCGTCCACCAGAAGGGGCGCGAAATCTATCGCACGACCGTCGCGCCGGGCAACTTCATCATCGACGATCTGTATCCGACCAGCTACAACGGCGATCTCGATGTGACCGTGATCGAGGCCGATGGCTCGCGCGCCAACTTCAGCGTGCCATTCTCCGCCCTGCCTGAATCCATGCGTCCCGGTCGCTCGCGCTACAGCCTGACACTGGGTCGCACGCGCGACACCGATACCAGGGCGCTGTTCATGGACGCCCTCTATCAACGCGGCCTGAGCAATGCCATCACGGCCAACCTCGGCACACGCCTGGCCTGGGGCTACCAGTCTGCAGTATTGGGGACGACCCTGGCCGGGCCGCTGGGATCGCTGGGGCTGGCGCTGAACTATTCACATGCCGCTAGCGGGCGCAACACCAGCGGTGGCTGGATGCTGGGCCTATCGTATTCCCACACCTTCGACGCCACGGGCACCCATTTTTCCATTGCCAGCTACCGCTACTCGACAGCGGGGTATCGCGAGCTGGCCGATGTGCTCAGCGAGCGGCTGGCCTGGCGCACCGGCACTGGCAATTCTGCGCTGGGCAATTCCACCAGCTACCAGCAGCATTCGCGCTTTGACCTATCGCTCAGTCAGCAGCTCGGCAGCGCTGGTTCGCTCTATCTCTCGGGCCTGACGCAAACTTTCTATCACGACCGTAGCCGCATCACCCAATTGCAGTTCGGTTATTCGACCATGAGGAGCAATGGCATGAGCATCAATCTGGCATTCCAGCGACAGCAGCTCAGTGCCACACCCGGTGCTCCTGAGAGTATCAGCGGGCTGCTACCAGCAACGGCCCGGCCAGGATCATCGATCATGCTGTCATTGTCCATTCCGCTGGGCAAGCAAGGTGGCCAGGGACATGCACTGAGCACGTCCCTGGTCAAGGCAGAGGGTCAGGACTTGTACCAGTCGCAGGTATCAGGAATGCTACCGGGCGCCCATCAACTCAACTACAGCCTCGGCACCAGCCACGCACCCGGCGGCCAACAGGACAGTATCAATGGCAACCTCGGAGCCGGCCTGCCCAAGGCCCATCTCAATGTCAACCTGACCCGCGGACGTGACTACTGGCAGGCCGCGCTCAATGCCAGGGGAGCACTGGCAGTACATGACGGCGGCATCACCTTCGGCCCCTATCTGGGGGATACCTTTGCCCTGGTTGAAGCCAAAGGTGCGCAAGGCGCCAAACTCTTCAATGGCCAGGGGGCAGTGATCGATGACAACGGCTTCGCCTTGCTGCCGTCCTTGTCTCCCTATCATCGCAATGTCGTGGAACTGGCCAGCACGGGCGCGAACCAGAAAAGCGAGATCCTGGAAAGCCAGCGCATCGTGATTCCCTATGCCGGCGCCACCCTCAAGCTCAGTTTCAGGACGCGCGCCGGACATGCCATGCTGATCAGGCTGCATCGCGAGAATGGCGAACCCCTGCCCATGGGCGCCGACGTGCTCGATGAGCAAGGGGAAATGGTGGGCATGGTCGGACAAGGCAGCCAGGCCTATCTACGCAGCGACCGCGTGCGCGCCAAGCTCTTGGTACGCTGGGGTGATGGCCAGCAGGAGCGCTGCGCAGCCCAGTATGATCTGCAAGGGCAAGACCTCAGCTCGCCCTTGCTGCGCTTGACGGCGAACTGTATCGCTGCGCCCCGGCGCGAGCAATTCCTGCCGGCCGATGCCAGCCGCCCCGATGCAAGGTCTAGCCCTCAATGAAGACGCTGACTGCTTGCCTGTGGCTGCTCATGAGCTTATGCGGTATCACAGAGGCCGGCGTGATGCCGGAGCGTACCCGTCTGGTCTTGAGTCAAGGGAGCGCCGACATCAGCCTGCGCCTGGCCAACACCAACGCTTACCCGGTGCTGCTGCAGAGTTGGGTCGATCGGGGCGAGGGCAACCTGGCGCCCGATACGGTAGTCTCGTCGATGTTCGTCATGCCTGCGGTACTGCGACTGCAACCACACGACATCAGCCAGATCCGGGTGCTCTACACCGGCGATCCCTTGCCCGCAGACAGGGAATCCGTGTTCTGGCTCAATCTCTACGAAATCCCTCTGCTCCACCCCGACCAGCCGCAGGAGGCCGCGCGCTTGCTGCTAGGTCTCAATACCCAGATCAAGCTGTTCTACCGCCCGCCCGGATTGTCCGACCCGGGTCCACAGTGGCACACCGCATTGCACTTTCACCTGGAAATGCAAGCGCGGCAATGGGTGCTCGTATGCCGCAACGACAGTCCCTACTTCGTCTCGTTTGCCACCCTGCGACTGAGCGATGGCGCTCGGCAGTTTGCGCCTGGCCTCATGCCCGACATGATGGTCCCGCCCTTCGGCCAGCAGCGCTACCTATTGGCAGAGACCGACAGACTCACGCAGTGGCAGGCTCCCCACCTGCTCTACCAGATGCTGAACGACGATGGACGTGTCATCGAACACCAGATCACGCTGGCGCTACCAGCCCCTCTCTGAAAGAAGATGTCATCATTGACCGCATCAAGCTCGACCGCTCGTTTGTTGCTGCCCTGCTCGGCAATTCCCTGTACAGTCGCCTGATCGAAAAGATCCTGGCCTTGGCCGCCGTATTCGGTGCCACCGTTACAGCCGAAGGGATAGAGAAGCGACCCGGCCAGTTGAGCTCCGGTCACAACGAACGTACCGCGAAAAACCAAACCAGAAGAGGGAGATCACCATGGCAACCAAGGGGATGATGATACGGGTCGCAATCGCAGATGACTATCCGGTGGTCCTGCGGGGGATCGAAGCCATCCTGGCACCTTGCCCCGATATCACGCTGGCTTTCTCGGCCGAGAGCATTACTCAACTCATGGCTTGCCTGGAGCAGGCAGCAGTCGATGTGCTGCTGTGCGACTATGCCTTCGATGATGATCCCCAGGCTGATGGTATCGATCTGCTCAAGCGTCTGCGCCGCCATCATCCGGCAGTCAAGGTGATCTTCCTCAGCGCCCACGCCCAGCCGCACATCATCTCCAGCGCCCTGGAACTGGGCGCGGTCGGCTTCATCGGCAAGAGTCGCAGCGATTTCGTCAATCTGCCGCAAGCCATCTACTGCGTTCAGAATGGGCAAGTGTATCTACCGCAATCGCTGTCCTCGGCGCTCTTGGGCAACCTGTATCGCGTCCATACGCGCCAGAGCGGCCTGGGACAACTCTCCGAGCGCGAACTGACGGTCGCGCGCATGATCTGCCAGGGCATGTCGATTGGCACCATCGCCGAGCGCCTCAAGCGTAGCCCCAAGACCATCAGCAACCAGAAAGTGGCCGCCATGAAGAAACTGGGTGTGAGCAATGACGTCGAGTTGAGTCGCGTGTTCCAGACCCTGGACAACTGAATCCTGCCATGCCGCACAAGATCCTGGCCCGCTCCGAGCGCTACTATCGTCGGCTGCTCTATAGCTGTGCCAGCCTGCTGTCGGTGGCCATCGTGTGTGCCATGCTGTTTCTCGGCTACAGCGCCTTTTCGCAGTTCCGGGAACGCCAGATCGCCAGCTTCACCGGCAAGCGCGAGCAGATCAAGTCCGAGGTCGATAGGCTCACCGCACGGGTGATCCAGTTTGCCGAGATGTATGCGCGTCTCCAGCATCTCTACAAAAAAGAACTGCTGGTACTGGACAGCTACGCCGATCTCATCGATGCCGAGCCCATCATTCGCAGTCCAGAGAGTCTGACGGTGGTACCGTTTTCCTTGCTGGTGGGGCGTGACACGGCAACCGACCGCGGGCGCCTGGCCAACCTGCTGCTCCTGCTGCGCCAGGCCTCGGCGCTGCCGATGTTCAACCCGTCCGCGCCGGGCGTCACCCTGGATGGTTTCATCTATACCGGTGACGCCGGTTTCCTGGCAGTCTCGCCACCTCTGTCAGAGGAAGAAAGCGATCAAGTTCGACAACTGGGCGTATCGCGTTTCATCAATGCCATCAGCGCCCCGGTCAACACCGCCTTTGCTGCCGAACGCGAACGTGCAGCGCAGGCACAGGGCAGCAACGGACAGCGGGTGCTGTGGATGAGCCCGACCTTGAGCACGCCACTGAGGCGCGCTGCCGTCACCAGGCTGGCCGTGCGCATCTCGCTCGAAAAAGGCGATGAAGCCACCGCTGTCTTTTCGGTCCCGGCCAGCCAGTTCCGCCAGTTCTTTCTGAAAGATGAACAGACACCTGGGCTGTTCGTCTTCGAAGGCCAGGGCAGCACACGTCTGCTGAGCCAACCGGATGAACGTATCGATACGGCAATGATGCAGCACATCCTGGAGCACGTGCGGCACGACATGGCGCCGCATGACCTGAACGGTCACTTCCATGACGATGGCACTTTCTTCATCGCCCAAACCATCGAGGGCCCGGAATGGGTGGTGGTCTATATCTTCACTTGGCGCGATGTGCTGGCCGGTCTGCAGGGCAATTTCACCACCGGTGCCTTGTGGGGATTGTTTGCACTGCTGTTCGTGTGGGTCGCCACACTCTATTTCGACCGCTGCGTGATCGGCCCACTGCAAAAAAAAGCGCTGGCCATGGTAGAGACCCGCCAGTTCAGCCAGACCATCATCGATACGCTGCCAGTAGGTATCGCCGTCTATGCCCACGGTTCGGGCGAGCTCGTGCTGCGCAACGCGGTGACCACGCAGATGCTGGACCAATCCGCATTGTCAGCCAGTAGCTTCTATGCCCAGATCCTCATTGCCGTGCGCGCCGCTGACGATCTGCGCCAGAGCATGATCGAGGCTGAACTGCCGCTACGCGATGGCGGCGTCAGCCACCTGGGTGCCGTCTGGTCACGCACCCGCTTTTCTGGTCAGGACGTACTGCTGCTGGGCCTGATCGATCTCAACATGCAAAAGGCGCACGAAGCCCTGATGCGCGAAGCCAAGAGCATGGCTGATCGCGCCAACCAGGCCAAGTCCATGTTCCTGGCCCAGGTCAGCCATGAAATCAGAACGCCCCTGCACGGGGCAATCGGACACATGGAGTTGCTGGCCCGCGAACACTTGTCGCCTTCGCAGCACCAGCGCGTTGAACTCATCCGCCATGCCTTCGACATGCTCATGAGCCTGGTCAACGACATCCTCGACATCACCAAGATCGAGACACAGAGCATCACCCTGGCCGCGGAAGAGCTCAGGGTCAATGACCTGCTGGAAGAATGCGCGCAATTGTTTGCCCCCTTGGCGCTGGACAAGGGCTTGCAATTCCACTGCCTGCCCTGTGCCGCGCTGGAGCAGCCTGTGCGGGGTGACCCGCGCCGTCTGCTACAGATCCTGCAAAATCTGGTAGGCAACGCGGTCAAGTTCACCGCCAGCGGCGGCATCACGCTCTCCGCGCAGTTGCTGCAGAGTTCCCAAGACAAAAGCATCGTGCGATTCGAAGTCGCCGATACCGGTATCGGCATTTCCCCCAGCGCGCGCCAGCGCATCTTCAAGTCCCTGCAACAGGCCGACGACAGCATCAGCCAGCGTTTCGGCGGCACTGGCCTGGGCCTGTCGCTGTGTCGACGCCTGGCCGAATTGATGGGCGGCGACATCACTCTGGATAGCGAAGTCGGAAAGGGCAGCACGTTCGGGGCCGAGATTTCACTGGCGAGAATTCAACAAGCAGAGCAAGCGTGCGTGCCTCCACTGCAAGGCAGGAAGGTGGTCGTGCATGTGCAAGATCCGGCTACGGCGGCGATGCTGCGCGCGTACCTGCAGCACTGGGGTGCCGAATTCGTAGCGCCGGCCTCTGCGACCCCGGCAATGCTCCATCTGGTCGCGCCGGACGGAATAGCGGCGTTCATGTCCACACCGATGAACACGTCGATAGCAAGCGTACTGATTCGTCCCGACGTGGTCCGCCAAAGCAGCAGCATGGGGCACTGGCGCCATGTCAGCGCCTTCGATCGCCGTGCCTGGTGCTGCGCCCTGGCCGACCACGCGCCGACCGCAACGGCATCTGCGCCAGGTCTGGTAGTCAACCCGGACGTTGCTGGCGCATTGGAGGTGCTGGTGGTGGAAGATGACTACGTCAACCTGACCCTGATCGAACAACAATTGCGGGTGCTCGGCTGCAAACACCTGCGCCTAGCGCGTGATGGCCAGGATGCGCTGGCCCAGTGGCGGGCACATCGACCGGACCTGCTCATTACCGACCTGGGCATACCGGAACTGGATGGCGTCTCTCTGGCCAGGCGCGTGCGCCAAGAGCAGAGGCAGGCCCGCATCATCGCCACCACCGCCGCTGGCCCGGCAAGCCTGGCGCAATTACCGGCTGGCTTGTTCGATGCCGTGCTCTACAAACCGAGCTCACTGGAGCAACTGCGAGAACTGCTGACCCGATTCGGTCAAGCGCCTGCGCCGCTGCAAACTCTGACCGAGCCGCTGGATCGGGTATTGCTGGAAGCTTTCCGTCAAACGTGGCCACAGGACAAGCACAAGCTACAGCAGGCGCTCCAAGCACGTGATGCGCAACGGGTCATGCGCATCCTGCATCGCTTGCAGGGTGGCTTGCAAGCGCTGGGCCGGGAGCAATTGGCAGCCCGCAATCAGGCTCTGCAGGCGGCTGTCGCTGCGGCTGAGGTAAGTGTCTGGCGTGATTGTGAGCACTGGATTGACGCAGTGGAGGATGTGATTTGAATGCCTCATGCATCGGGCTCTCCAGTCATCCACGTCCTCGCGTCGCTTATCGAGCCTGCTGAAGCGCCGCCACAGCGATGCGTCAGCCAATAATGGCAGTTCAGGTTTGATTGCCGTCGCAATTTCCTACGCCCCAAATTCCCTCTCGCCATTTCCTACAGACACTAGAGAGACACGCTGATCGTCATGCCTGAAGACGTCGCCTTACGATGATTCGACTTTTCTGGTCCGTCGGGCCGATCCGACGGTCATCCTCTTCTTAGGATAGATGCCAATATGAAGATCGACTTGCCATCACATCTCGGCTTGCACGCCAGGACGCTACGCTTGATGAGCTCTTTTTCCGGTGCCCTGGCCCTGGGTCTGTTCACTCAAGGAGCTCATGCAGATCCTTCCCCAGCACTGGATCGCTTCAGCCTGTCCGCAGGCGGTTATTACGTCAATCCGACCTTCAACATCCAGGGCAATACGCGTTATGGCTCGGCTCAAAGCGGCGACATCGACCGCAACCGCACCACCCTGCCACGCGTGCGCGCCGAACTCCTGCTGGGCGACAGCCACGGGCTGTCCTTCGATTACTTCCGCTACCGTAATGACTACGACTACAGCACCACGCGCTCCTTCAATGTCGGTGGCACGCCAGCGATCCTGGCCGGCACGGCCAACGCCAACATCGAAGTGGACTTTGCCTCGCTAGCCTACAAGTGGTGGCTGGGCAAAGGTAATGACGTGTTCGGCATCGGCCTGGGTGCCGGTTATTACCGCGCCCACTATGACCTCCGCGCCAATGGCGTGTTCAACGGCAGCACCGGCGCACTCAACGAGAGCAGCACCGAGAAAACCTTTGCACCGCTGGTGGAGCTCGGCTGGAAGCACGCCTTCAGCAAGGATCTGCGCCTGTATGCCGAGGCTTCGGGCGTCAAGAAGAACTGGGGGACGGTGACTGGCCACATCTACGGTGCGGCACTAGGCGTGGAATGGTATCCGCTGAAAAACCTCGGCATCGGTGCCGACTATGGCATCACCCGTATTCATATCGAGCGTGACGGTGGCAATTCGCAGGCCGCGTTCGATGTCAAGCTGACTGGGCCGTCGGCCTATCTGAAAGTGCGGTTCTGATCTACCAGTGCCAGGGGACGGATCAACGTCGCTTTTGAGACATAAAAAAACGCCTAACCATTGAAAATCAATAGGTTAGGCGTTCTGTTCTGGCGGAGAGGGGGGGATTCGAACCCCCGATAGGCTATGAACCTATACACGCTTTCCAGGCGTGCGACTTAAACCACTCATCCACCTCTCCTGGATTCGGGTTCGCGTTCAGCGAAGCCATGCATTATAGCAAGCTTTGCAGCGAAGCCAAGTCTTTTCTCAATATTTTTCCAAAAAGACCATAAAAAAGCCGGCAGGGCCGGCGCCCGTACCACAGCGCCCTGCCCTGCCGGCTCGCTGGCCACCCGCTTGAAGCGGGCGTGCCATTGTCTTACTGGGCTTCCTTCAACTGGTCCAGGATGGCCGGGTTTTCCAACGTGGAGACATCCTGGGTGATGGCTTCGCCCTTGGCCAGCACGCGCAGCAGGCGGCGCATGATCTTGCCGGAGCGGGTCTTGGGCAAGTTGTCGCCGAAGCGGATTTCCTTGGGCTTGGCAATCGGGCCGATTTCCTTGGCTACCCAGTCGCGCAACTCCTTGGCGATCTGCTTGGCTTCCTCGCCAGTGGGGCGCGGGCGCTTCAGGACCACGAACGCGCAGATCGATTCGCCGGTGGTCTCATCCGGTTTGCCCACCACCGCTGCTTCGGCCACGATGCTGTTGGCCACCAGCGCCGATTCGATTTCCATGGTGCCCATGCGGTGGCCGGAGACGTTCAGCACATCATCGATACGACCAGTGATGGTGAAGTAACCCGTTTCCTTGTTGCGCACCGCGCCGTCGCCAGCCAGGTAGATGTTGCCACCCAGCTCCTCGGGGAAATAGCTCTTCTTGAAACGTTCCGGGTCATTCCAGATGGTGCGGATCATCGACGGCCACGGGCGCTTGACCACCAGGATGCCGCCATTGCCATTGGGCAGGTCATGCCCGGTCTCATCGACGATGGCCGCCGTGATGCCCGGCAGCGGCAAGGTGCAGGAACCCGGCACTTGCGGCGTGGCGCCCGGCAGCGGCGAAATCATGTGGCCACCGGTCTCGGTCTGCCAGAAGGTATCGACGATGGGGCAGTTCTCGCGACCCACGTTCTTGTAGTACCACATCCAGGCTTCCGGGTTGATGGGCTCGCCCACCGAACCCAGGATGCGCAGCGTGGACAGGTCGTATTGCTTGGGATGGACCTTCTCATCGGCATCGGCCGCCTTGATCAGCGAGCGGATGGCGGTGGGCGCGGTGTAGAAGATGGTGGCCTTGTGACGCGCTACCATGTCCCAGAAGCGGCCGGCGTTGGGATAGGTCGGCACGCCTTCGAAGACGATCTGCGTCGCGCCCACGGCCAGCGGGCCATAGGCGATATAGGTGTGGCCGGTGATCCAACCGATGTCGGCGGTACACCAGTAGACATCGTCGGGCTTGATGTCGAAGGTCCACTTCATGGTCAGCACGGCCCACAGCAGGTAGCCGGCCGAGGCGTGCTGCACGCCCTTGGGCTTGCCGGTGGAACCGGAGGTGTAGAGGATGAACAGGGGATGCTCTGCATCGACCCATTCCGGCTCGCAGGTAGCGGCCTGGTTGGCCATCACGTCGGAGAGCCACAGATCACGGCCCTGGACCCAGTTGAGCTCGGCGCCGGTACGCTTGTAGACGATCACCTGCTTCAGGGTGTCGCAACCGCCCATGGCCAGGGCTTCGTCGACGATGGACTTGAGCGGAAGCTGCTTGCCGCCGCGTACCTGGTAGTCGGCGGTCACCACGGCCACCGCGCCGGCGTCGATCACGCGTTCATGCAAGGACTTGGCTGAGAAGCCGCCGAAGACCACCGAGTGGGTGGCGCCGATGCGCGCGCAGGCCTGCATGGCGGCCACGCCTTCGACCGACATGGGCATGTAGATGACTACGCGGTCGCCCTTCTTGATGCCCAGCGACTTCAAGCCATTGGCGAACTGGCAGACCTTCTGGTGCAGCTCACGATAGGAGACGCGGGTGACCTGGCCGTCGTCGGACTCGAAGATGATGGCGGTCTTGTCGGCGTTGCCGTTCTCCAGGTTGACGTCCAGGCAGTTGTAGGACACGTTGACCTGGCCATCGGCGAACCATTTGTAGAACGGTGCGTTGGATTCATCCAAGGTCTGGGTGAAGGGCTTGTGCCACTTCAGGTTGTCCTTGGCCAGTCTGGCCCAGGTGCCTTCGTAGTCGTTGGCGAATTCGGCGTTCAGCGCATGGTAGGCGTCCATGCCTGAAATGGCGGCGTGCTTGGCCAGTTCGGCCGGCGGTGCGAATACGCGATTCTCTTGCTTGAAAGTTTCGATGTCTGCCACGGTAGTCTCCACAAGGTTTGTTTTTGCTTTCCGCAAAACATAGGCCGCTTCACTTACTCAGTCCTTACACTGCAGCCATGCGCGCAAGCAAGGCAGGCACTGGGCCGCCCCGGTCGCCATCGAAGGCGATCTTCGATGGCAACCTTCATATCGCTGTTTCACTCTTGCCTCTTATGTTCACCCTTCCCAGCTTTTCCAGCCTTATGTCCAGGACAACATTTTGACATTCTGGCACAGGACGGTGTTTCCCGCAGGCACCTGCCGCATCATATTTGATCTGCGACAGCCTGAAGGGTCGTCCACGGAATCGGCTCAAGGGCGTGTAGAATACGGCCCCAAATCCGAAGCCGAGCTTGCGGTGACAAGCCTGGCACCATCATCGGATATCGCCACCATCCGCCAGAATCAAGCGTACTGTACAGACCCATGAAAAACCTGTCGCCCCAGCCTCCCCGCAAGATCGGCATCCTGCCCAACCTGATTTTCATGAGCCGCTGGCTGCAGCTACCGCTGTACCTGGGGCTGATCCTGGCGCAATGCGTCTACGTCTATCACTTCTGGGTCGAGCTGGTGGACCTGATCGGTGCGGCCATGGGCAGCGCCAGTTCACTGGACCATATCCTCGATGCGGTGGCCATTCCCGGCGCCATCCGCCCGGAAAAGCTCAATGAACAAACCATCATGCTGGTGGTACTGGCGCTGATCGACGTGGTGATGATTTCCAACCTGCTGATCATGGTGATCGTGGGAGGATATGAAACTTTCGTCTCACGCATGAACCTGGAAGGCCACCCTGACCAGCCCGAGTGGTTGTCGCATGTGAATGCTTCGGTACTGAAGGTCAAGCTGGCCACGGCCATCATCGGCATTTCCTCGATCCACCTGTTGAAGACCTTCATCAATGCCAACCTGTACGATGCCAAGACCCTCATTGCGCAGACCGGCATCCACATCGCTTTCCTCTTGTCGGCCATGGCCATCGCCTACTGTGACCGCTTGATGGTCCATCCTTCCGAGCCATCCGCCCCATCCGACAAGCCGCACTGAGTTTGCCCCATCCACACCTGAGAGAACCAGCCATGACCATCATCAAGCAAGACGATCTCATCGAATCCGTCGCCGCCGCGTTGCAGTACATCAGCTACTACCATCCGGCCGACTATATCGCCCATCTGGCGCGCGCCTATGAAACCGAGCAGAGCCCGGCGGCCAAGGACGCCATCGCCCAGATCCTGACCAACTCGCGCATGTGCGCCGAGGGCAAGCGTCCGATCTGCCAGGACACCGGCATCGTCAACGTGTTCCTGAAGATCGGCATGGGCGTGCGCTTCGAGGGCTTCTCGGGTTCGATCGCCGACGCCGTCAACGAAGGCGTGCGTCGCGGCTACTCGCACCCGGACAACGTGCTGCGCGCCTCCATCGTGGCCGACCCGCAATTCGAGCGCAAGAACACCAAGGACAACACCCCGGCCGTGATCCACATGGAACTGGTTCCGGGCAACACGGTGGACGTGCAGATCGCCGCCAAGGGCGGTGGCTCGGAAAACAAGACCAAGTTCGTCATGTTGAACCCCTCCGACAACCTGGTGGACTGGGTCTTGAAGACCGTGCCCACCATGGGTGCCGGCTGGTGCCCGCCGGGGATGCTGGGCATCGGTATCGGCGGCACTGCCGAAAAAGCCATGCTGATGGCCAAGGAAGTGCTGATGGAAGACATCGACATGTACGAGCTCTTGAAGCGCGGCCCGCAGAACAAGACCGAGGAACTGCGCATCGAGCTCTATGAGAAGGTCAATGCACTGGGCATCGGTGCCCAGGGCCTGGGCGGCCTGACCACCGTGCTGGATGTGAAGATCATGATGCATCCGACCCACGCGGCTTCCAAGCCGGTGGCGATGATCCCCAACTGTGCTGCGACCCGCCACGGCCACTTCGTGCTGGATGGCTCGGGCCCGGCCTACATGGAACCGCCGTCGCTGTCGGACTGGCCGCAAGTGCAGTGGGTGGCCGACACCGAGAAATCCAAGCGCGTCGACCTGGATACCCTGACCAAGGAAGAAGTCGCTTCCTGGAAGCCGGGCCAGACCTTGCTCTTGAACGGCAAGATGCTGACCGGCCGCGATGCCGCCCACAAGCGCATCCAGGACATGCTGGCCAAGGGCGAAAAGCTGCCGGTGGACTTCACCAACCGCGTGATCTACTACGTCGGCCCGGTCGATCCGGTGCGCGACGAAGTGGTGGGCCCGGCTGGCCCGACCACCGCCACCCGCATGGACAAGTTCACCGACATGATGCTGGAACAGACCGGCCTGATCTCCATGATCGGCAAGTCCGAACGCGGCCCGGCTGCCATCGAGGCGATCAAGAAGCACAAGTCGGCCTATCTGATGGCCGTGGGTGGTTCGGCCTATCTGGTGTCCAAGGCGATCAAGTCGGCCAAGGTGCTGGGCTTTGCCGATCTGGGCATGGAAGCGATCTACGAGTTCGAGGTCAAGGACATGCCCGTGACGGTGGCAGTGGACGCCAACGGTATTTCGGTGCACAACACCGGCCCCGCCGAATGGAAGGAAAAGATCGCCCAGAGCGTCTCCCTGTCCAAGATCCCGGTCACCACGGCTTGATTCACGACCCAAGCACCTTCACCGCAGGAGCGCGCGCAGCACCATGAAAGAAGCCGTCAAGCAAGCCCTCACACCTTCTGCCGTGAACCTGGAGCGCACCACCCCGATGCCGACCGCAGCCGATGCCGCGGTCGGCATTTTCGATTCCGGCGTTGGTGGCCTGTCGGTGCTGCAACACATCCATGCCGCCCTGCCCCGCGAACAACTGCTCTACTTCGCCGACGCCGGCTATGCGCCCTATGGCGAGAAGACCGATGAACAGATCGTGGAGCGCTCGCTGACCATCGCCTCCTTCCTGATCGACCAGCGGATCAAGGCCCTGGTGGTGGCCTGCAATACCGCCACCGCCGCAGCCATCCAGGCCATCCGGGTGCACTGGCCGCAACTGCCGGTGGTGGGTATCGAGCCGGGCCTCAAACCCGCTGCCCAGCAAACCCGCAGCGCTACCGTAGGCGTGCTGGCCACCCGCAGCACGCTGGCCAGCAAGCGCTTTGCCTTGCTGCAGGCGCAAATGGAGGCGCAATACCGGGTCCGTTATCTACCGCAAGCCTGCGTGGGACTGGTGGACTTGATCGAGAAAGGCGAACTGTATTCGCCGGCCACGGTGCAATTGTTGGAGCGCTACCTGACGCCGCTGCTGGAACAAGGGGCCGATACGCTGGTACTGGGCTGCACCCACTATCCGTTCGTGCGCCCAGCTATCGAAAGCGTTTGCCAGCGCCTGGTGGGGGCAGTGCCAGACATCATCGATACTGGACAAGCCGTGACGCGGCAATTGCAGCGCCTGCTTGAAACCGATGCCCTGCTGACCCAGGCCGCCACCGGCTCGCTGGCGGGCTTCACGACCAGCAGCCGGTCTACGCTGGAACAGGCTTTCCGAGGTTTGCTCAAGCTCGATCCCCCGGTACAGGCCTTGCAGCCGCAAGCAGGGGCATGAAGGGCCCAGGTAAGGCGCAAGAGGAAATTTCATGGAAATTGCCATTTTGCATTGAAATACTGTTGCCATTCCCTCCAAGTGTTTGTATAATCTTTTGCTTACTTGATGACGGACGCAAGTCTGTCTGACAGTCGACGGTGGCTGTAGCTCAGTTGGTAGAGTCCAGGATTGTGATTCCTGTCGTCGTGGGTTCGAGTCCCATCAGCCACCCCAAAGATTCAAGCAAAAAGCCCGGTCCTGGTGACCGGGCTTTTTGCTTTGTCCTACCCAACCGTCTTGCCTTGTCCGATGAGATTTGACGTCAATCTGGATGAAGCGCTACCCCCGAACGATGAATGAGCGTTGGCTCAAGCAGTATGCCTATGCAAATTCATCGCTGGACCATTTATGCTCATCCCTACGCAAAACGGCAACCCCACCCGATAGCGAGGCTGCCTACATGACCGGGACGCAAGCGTACCGCGTGCTTAGTTGATCATCCCGGTCGAATACGCATACTTGATCAGATCAGCATCGGTACTCAAACCCAGCTTGCGCATGGCATTGTTCTTGTGAGTACTGATGGTACTGGGGGTGCGCGAGAGCCGTTCGCAGATCTCGCCCAACGACTGCCCTTCCACGAACAGCCGCACCACCTCCAGTTCGCTCTGGGTCAGCTCGCGCACCAGACCGAAACCTTCACCCTGGGCCCAGCTCATCTCCAGTTCACCCCGCAACGACACCGGGAAATACAACTGCTTGCTGCTCTGCGTAGCCAAGCAGGCGTTGATCAGTTCATCGGTCTTCTCGCGCTTGTTGATCACCGCAAAGACGCCCATACGATACAGGCGCCGGATCACCGCGCCATTGTTCATGGCGGTGTAGACGATCACCTTGGTGGAGGGATGCTCGGTCTTGAGGCGCTTGACCAGCGCAAAGCCGTCCGATTCATCGCTATCGTCGGCCGGCATGGCAAAGTCGGTGATGACAATCTCGCAAGGAGAACGCTTGAGCGCACTGATCAGGGCCTCGCCATTTTCGACCTCCAGGTCGATACGGATTTCCGGCAGGCGCGCCAGCTCCCCCCTGAGCGCACCCAGCACGATGGGGTGATCATCGGCAATGGCTACGTGCAGGACTTTCTTCAAATTCATGCTACCCCCACAAATGGTTCAATTGACTGACAGGTGGCGATGCCACGACATCATTGTCCCGGCTCGCCCTCCCATGTATTGCCTCGGCTAGCTGCCCTCGATTTACCTTTATCGATGTTGGCTCCCCGCGTCCGACGATGCCGTTACGGCATCACAAAACTTCCATGAATAGGAGATAGAGAAAATCTGGCGAAAACAGAAAGGAAATGGCGTTATTTCCATGAAAAATCGAATTTATTCGACGTGTCAATAGAAAAAATTCGGGCCGCGGCTTTTAGTGAGGATATCGAAAATAATCTGCATCCCAGCTCGGCAAGTGATGAAGTCCCCTGGAAATGCCCCCCCTCGTTACACTACTTACCAATAATCCTCTGTCACGAACTGCCCGCCCCCGGTACGGCGCAAGGGTGTCATACCGCGTTCGCGCAACAGTTCGCGCAGCTCGGTGACCATATCCGGGTTACCACAGGCCATGACGCGGCTTTGTTCCAGGTTCAGCGCCACGCCGCAGGCCCGTTCCAGCGCCCCTTCCTTGAGCAGGTTGGTGATGCGTCCGGTCAGCCAGCCCGGCGCTTGTGGCAGATCGGTCTCCCTCGTGACGCAACGCAGCAGATGCAGTCGCGCCGGCAGCCCCTGCTGCCCGGCCTGCTGGCGCAATTGGGCAAACGTGTCGGCATAGGCCAGTTCCTCGCGCTGGCGCACGCCATGCACCACCACCAGGTCGTCGAAACGGCGCCACACCTCGGGCTGCTGCAGGATGGAGACGTATGGCCCCAGCCCGGTACCGGTGGCCAGCATCCACAACTGCTTGCCATCGGTGAAGCGATCAGCGGTCAGGAAGCCATAACTGAGCTTTTCCACCCAGATCGGATCGCCCGGCTCAAGCTGGTTCAGGCGCGAAGTGAACTTTCCTTCCGGCACGATGATGGCGTAGTACTCCAGGTAATCGGCCCCTTCCGCGGAAGTGATGGAATAGGCACGCGAGACCACCTCGCCCTCGATCTCCAAGCCCAGGCGGGCGAACTGCCCGGCCGTGAAACGATAGCCGGCCGGGCGCGTGGTGCGAAAACTGAGCAGCTTGTCGGTCCAGCGATGAACCCACAGCAGTCGCTCGCAACTGGCTTTTTCCGAATACGCATCAATACTCACAATACTGGTACTAGCCACATGACTCTCCTTCGATTTGCCGCCCCCCCCAACGCCACCATCAACGATAACGGCGGCCCGGCAGGGGCATTACAATAGCGGGATTAAACTGGACGCAGCACACGAAAAGCCTGCGTCCCGCAAGCGGCTGGCCCATCACAAACGCCCTAGGGGGCATCCGGGATGTCCCGGAGATGAATTGTCGGCCGCCTGCACCGGCCAGGAACTAACCGCGCAACGCGCGGGTCAGGCCTGGATGGCGCGTTGCCAGCCCTCATCCTACCCGACTTGCCCCACGGCGCGTCAGGCCGGCCGCCTCAACCGATAACAGATACGATGCAGTGAATCAATGACTTGGACCCGCAGCCTGGCCATCGCCTTTCTCTGGTGTGCCGCCGACACCGCTTATGCCGCCTACCAGGTGCAGATCGAGGCACCCGCGCCGGTGCAATCGCTGCTGAAGGATTTTCTGGATATCTCGCGCTACCAGGACCGCGACGACATCAGCGACGAACAACTCAAATTCATGATGGATACCGTCGGTGAGCAGGTGCGCGAACTCAGTTCCACCGAAGGTTATTTCACCCCCACCACCAAGGTCAGCGCCCAGACCGAACCTGCTGCCAACGGCCAGCAGGCGGTACGTCGCATCACCCTCACCGTCGATCCGGGGCCGCGCACCGAGATCAATGCGACCGACATCAGCGTCACCGGCGTGGCTGCGCGCCAAGACCAGGCCACGGTCGCGCGCATCCGCCAGGACTGGTCGCTGCCGGTGGGCCAGCCGTTCCGCCAGGAAGACTGGGACAAGGCCAAGAACACCGGCCTGGAACAACTGCAGCAAAAGAAGTACGCCGCCGCCCGCATCGCCGCCTCCGAGGCCCGCATCGACCCGCAGGAGCAGCAGGCCGAGCTGGCGGTGCGCTATGACAGCGGCCCGGCCTTCACCCTGGGCGCGTTGCAGATCACCGGTACCCGGCGCTACCCGGAAGCGATCATCCGCAACGTCAATCCGCTTATCATCGGTGAGCCCTATGACGTGAACCGGCTGCTGGCCCTGCAACGGCAAATCCAGAATACGCCCTATTTTTCCAATGCCATCGTCGCCATCGACGACGATCCCGAGCACCCCGACCAGACCCCGGTGAAGGTGCAGGTCACCGAATTCCCGACCCACCGCATCCGCGCCGGGGTGGGCTACAGCACCGATACCGGGGCCCAGGTCGAGGGCCGCTATTCGAACTACAACATGTTCAACCGTGCCTACGTCTTCGACAGCCAGGTGCGGCTGGAGCAAAAGCGTCAGTACGGCACCCTGTCGCTGGCCATGCCGCCCGATGAAAAGGCCTTCGTCAACAGCCTCAACACCTCCTACGACCGCACCCAGCTCGAAGGCGTGGACTTGCGCAGCCAGCAGGTGGGGTTCAAGCGCGCACGCACTGGCGAGAACTACGACACCACCTATTCGCTGACCTATTACCGCGATGAACTGAGCCAGGAAAACGGCGCCGCATTGCCAGCCAACACCGTAGTGACGCCCGGCAAGCACCGCGCCCTGGTACCTGGCTTCGCCTGGTCGCGCCGCCGTGTGGACAATCCCATCTTCCCGCGCCAGGGCAACCTGTTGACGCTGGAAGCCGGCTTTGCGCTCAAGGGCTTGCTGACCGACCAGAGCTTTTCCCGACTGTATGGCCGCTTCAAGCAATTCGTGCCGGTCGGCCGACGCGATATCGTGGTCTTGCGAGCCGAACTGGGCGGCGTCTTCACCAAAGGCAGTGCCGGCGCAGTGCCGCCTTCGCTGCTGTTTCGCACCGGTGGCAATGACTCGGTACGCGGCTATAGCTACCAGAGCATCGGCAATGAACAGAACGGCACGGTCTATCCGACCAAGTACCTGGCCGTGGGCAGTACCGAGTATCAACGCTGGTTCACCCAGAGCTGGGGCGCGGCGGTGTTCTATGACGTCGGAGCTGCCGCCGACAACTGGAGCAACAAGACCTTCTATCACGGCGTGGGCACCGGGGCGCGCTGGCGCAGTCCGGTGGGCACGCTCAACCTGGACCTGGCCTATGGCATCCAGAAACACCAGATCCGGCCACACGTCTCGCTGGGCATCGCCTTCTAGCGCCAGCGCCCGGATCGCACCTACCGATTACCTGATTTCGAAGCCCAAGCACGCATGAGCGACCCGCAACAAGAACTGCAAGCCTCCCCACCGGCCCAGCCGCCCCAGCGCCCTGCTCGCCATGGACGCCGCCTTGCCGCCTGGAGCGGCGGCACGCTGGCCGTGCTGGTACTGGCCGCAGCCGGTGTCGCCCTGTATGCCACTCATACCGAAAGCGGCGCCCGCTTGCTGTGGAATGGCGCCGTCAAGGCCCTCGGTGGCAAGCTCTCCGGCCAGTTGTTGGGAGGTACCGTGGCCGATGGCTTGCGCCTGCGCGCGCTGCACTACCAGGATGACAAGCGCATCCTCGATATCGATCGCATTGACGCCCGTTGGCACCTGGCCCTGCTGCGCCGCAGCTTGCGCCTGGACTACCTGCGTGTGGGCCAGGTGCAGTTGAACCAGCAACCCTCACCCTCCGAGCCCAGCACCCTGCCCGCCTCGCTGGAAATTCCGCTGGCACTGGAGATCGGGGAAATCAGCCTGGAGCGCCTGAACCTCACGCAAGGCACCTCCAGTACCGAACTGTCGCGTCTCAAACTGCATGGCAACTCCGATGGCGTGCAGCACACCCTGGTCCTGGACAGCCTCACCACGCCCTATGGCGATGCCACGGCGCTGTTGCACCTCAATGGCAAGCGCCCCTTTGCCATCGGTGGCGGACTGGAACTGACCGGAGCCTATCAGCATGGCCAGCTCAAGGAGCAATACCAGTTGGCCGCGCAATTGTCGGGCTCGCTGCAAGAACTGGGCATCGCCCTTACCGCCGGCGGCGACAGGCTCAAGGGCAGCGCCGATATCCTCGCCACGCCCTTGGCCAGCGTGCCATTGAAGCGCGCCAAGATCGACCTGCAGCATATCAATCCGCAAGCCTTCAATGCCGCCGCGCCGGCTGCCGATCTGCACCTGCGCGCCGACCTGGCCCCGCCTGCCGGCTTGACGGCCGATGCGCCATTGCAGGTAAGCGGCCGCATCGACATCGACAATGCCCATCCCGGTCGCCTTGATGAACAACGGCTACCCTTGCTCTCGGCCAGCGCCGACCTGAAGCTGGACCTGCAGCAGCAGACCCTGTCGCGCCTGGACATCCGCCTGCTGCGCGATGCGCGCATCGAAGGCAGCGGGCAGTTCCGCCCCGGCAGCAACGAGCCCGGCAAGCAGGAACCGTTGTCGGGCCAATTCAAGCTGCGCGTGAGCGACCTGGACTTGAGCCAACTCCATCGCCAGGTACGCCCCACCCGGCTGTCGGGTCCGGTAGACCTGAACCTGGCCCCTGAGGCCCAGCAGATCCTGCTGACCCTGCAAGACAGCGCCCTGAAACTGCATGTGGACAGCATGATCGGCCATGACCGCGTGCAAGTGCGGCAAGCCTCGCTCACGGCCGGCAAGTCGCGCCTGGAAACTACCGGTACGCTACAGACCACAGGTGCCATGGATTACGAGCTCAAGGGCCGGCTGCTGGACTTCGATCCCAGCGCCGTGCTGCAAGCCGTGGCCCCGCCTGCGGCGCCCGCCAGAAAGGGACGCAAGAGCAGCGCGCCCGTCTCCAAACCGATTGCGGCGCGCATCAACATGGACTTCGACGCCGCCGGCGCGCTCTCCCCCGAACTCAGGCTCAAGCTCGGCTTCGCCATCCACGACAGCAGCTACGGCGAGCTGCCCATGAGCGGCCGCGGCGACCTCAACCTGGTTGCCATGCGGCTCTTGCCCAGCCGCGCCCACCTGCAGATCGCCGGCAATACCCTGGACCTGGACGGCAGCTTCGGCGCCCCCAGCGACAAGCTCAAGCTCAAGATCGATGCGCCGCAACTGGCCAAGCTGGGCTATGGCTTGTCCGGCCTGCTGCGGGTGGACGGCATCCTTGCCGGCACGCGCCAGCGGCCCAACCTGCTAGCCAGCTTCCAGGCCGAGCAATTGAGCTTTGGCGCGCATAAACTTCACCATCTGGCCGGACAAAGTGAACTGCACAGCAACCTGGCCGCCGGCGTGGCCTCGCCCGACAACCGCCTGGCGTTGAACGTGGAAGGCGACGGCTACAGCGGCCCGCAAGCCGAACTGGCCCACTTGGCCATCAAGCTGGACGGCACCTACGCCAAGCACGCCCTATCCCTGCAAGCCAAGGGCAAGCTGCTGGACCAGAGCCTGGACCTGAACCTGGCCGCCCACGGCCAGCTCACCGAAAAGACCCGCGGCCACTACGGCTGGGCTGGCAGCCTGGACCAGTTCAGCAACCAGGGCTTGCCGCGCATCGCCATGGCCAGCCCGCTGGCGCTGGAGGCCTCGGCCGATGGCATCGAGGCCGGCAGCACCCGCATCGAGATCGACCGTACCGCATTGGAGTTGAAGCGTCTTTCCTATCACCAGGGCCGGCTGGCCTCGGCCGGCCAGGTCAAGGCGCTGGACGTTGGACGGATCCTGGAACTGGTCCAGCAACTGACCGGCACCCCGCCGCCGGTCAAGACCGATCTGGTGCTCGACAGCGACTGGGACTTCACCCTGGCCGAGACCGCCAGTGGCTACCTGCAGATCGCCCGCAAATCCGGTGACGTGCGGGTAACCACCAGCACCGGCGAGGCCACCCTGGGCCTATCTGAACTGCAACTGCGCAGCCAGTTCCAGGGCGAGCAGATGCGCGTATCGGGCCGCGTCAACGCCGCGCGCGTCGGCACGCTGGAGCTGGATGGCGAGATCGGCCTGCAGCGTGTCGACCAGGTGCTGGCCCTGGATGCGGCCTCGCCGCTGAACCTGAGCGCCAAGCTCGACATCCCTCAGGTCAAGCGCATGGGCGACCTGATCGGCCCGCAGGTGAACCTCGACGGCAAGCTGGCGGCCAACCTCAATGCGGCAGGTACGCTGGAGCAACCCAAGCTGTCCGGCGCCATCAACGGCGACAACCTGGCCGTGACCGAGTTCGACCAGGGCATCCAGTTGAAGGATGGCATCGTGCGCATCGTCATGGACAGCAATGTCATCGATCTGCGCCAGATCGAATTCCACGGCGGCAGCGGTACCCTGCGCGCTGGCGGCAAGATCCAACTGGGCGCGGACAATCCCGACCTCAACGCCAGCCTCACCGCCGACCACCTGGAACTGTTTGCCAGCCCGGACCGGCGCCTGATGCTCTCCGGCGAAGGCAAGATCAGCAACGTCAACGAACAGTTGCGAGTCGATGGCAAGTTCACCGTGGATCGCGCCCTGTTCGACCTGCCCAAGAGCAGCGCCCCCAAGCTGGGTGACGACGTGGTCATCATCAGCCGCAGCGGCAAGAACCGCGTCGGGGCAGCGGCCTCCTCGCAACAGAAACTGGAAGCGGCCACTGAAAAGCCGGCCAGCAAGTTCGCCCCGATCATCAACCTGGCCATCGACCTGGGCAATGACTTCCGCTTCCGTGGCAGCGGCGCCGACCTGCTTTTGCGCGGCGATATGAACGTTCGTAGCGAACCGCTCTCGCCGCTGCGCGCCACCGGCACCATCAACGTCGCCGAGGGAAGTTATGAAGCTTTTGGTACCAAGCTCAACATCGAGCGCGGCATCATCAACTTCACCGGCCCGCTGTCCAACCCCAACCTCAACATCCTGGCCATGCGCCGCAACCAGGACGTGGACGCCGGGGTCTCGGTCACCGGCAATGTCAACCAGCCTCGCGTGCAACTGGTCTCGGAGCCCAATGTACCGGACGATGAAAAACTCTCCTGGATGATGTTCGGCCACGGCAGCGACAGCTCCAACATCGGCCAGCGTACCGCCAGCAGCCAGGCACTGGCGCTGGTGGGCAACATGGCCGGCAAGCGCATTACCAAGGATATCGGCCTGGACCAGTTCAGCATCGGTTCCAGCGATTCGGGCCTGACCGACGACCAGGTGGTCAACCTGGGCAAGGCCATCACCCAGAAGATCACGCTGGGCTACGAACAGAGCCTGCAAGGTGCGGCCAGCATCGCCAAGGCCACCTGGCAGATCTCGCGGCGCTGGTCGGTGGTGGCGCGCGCCGGTACCGTCAATGGCTTGAATATCCTGTTCAGCCAGCGTTACGACTGAAAAAATGCCCATGAGCAAGGCGAGCCGCCTGCGACCAGAGCGCAGGCGGCTGTCGAGGCAATTCGGCAGGTAAAGCCCGTCCCCGAACCAACAGAATCTGTTAATCTTCCTGCAAGTTCAGGTAATCCCCGATGGACGCGCTCAACACGCTCCACAACAATGGCAGCGGGGAAAAGCCGTTTCGGGGGAAAGCAACATGCCAGAACATCAGATCCAGCGCGCATCCAGGACAGCCAGGCTGTTCGTGATCGTGGTCTGTCTCATCATCGCGTTGCTGGAAGCATGGTCGGCCTGGCGCGCCTATGAAGTGGTGATCGACGAATCTGCGCGTGAGGCCTCCAACATGGCGCTGGCCCTGGTGCAGCAAGCCGACCAGAGCTTCAAGGAAATCGACGTGGTGCTGCAGGGCGTGCAGGAGCACCTGCAGTACGATGATGCCGGCGCGGCTGGTCGCCAGCGCACGCACGACTTCATGGTGAGTTCGGTGGCGGCCCTGCCGCAGTTGGCCATGCTGACGGTCTACGATGAAACCGGGCTGGCCATCAGCAGTTCCCAGTCCAACCTGGAACATCGCTACATCCAGGACGACTATTTCCTGCATCACCAGCGCGTGCGCACCAACCGCGCCTACATCGGCAAACCCATGCGCAGCCGCGTCAGCGGCCAATGGGTGGCCACCATGAGCCGGCGCATCAATCACATCGATGGCAGCTTTGCCGGCGTGGTGGTGGCCGATATCGACCTGTCGCACTTCCAGCGTTACTACGAACAGTTCGCCATCGGTCGCAACGGCGCCATCCTGTTCGGGCTCAATGAAGGAACCGTGATCTTCCGGCAACCGTTGTTGAGCTATTCCATCGGATTGGACATTTCCAAATCGACGCTGATGACGCAATACCTGGGCAAGTCCGAGCACGGTTCCTTCGAAATGCGCTCGCCGCGCGACGATATCGTGCGCGTGACCAGCTTCCAGCGCTGCAAGCTATATCCGACCTTCGTGGCGGTGGCGCTGGCCAAGGACGATATCCTGGAAGACTGGACGCGCCGTCTCTGGATCCGCAGCATCGTGGTACTGCTGCTGTTGATCATCATCGGGTATGGCGGCAACCGCCTGGTGGCCCAGGTGGCCAGGCGTGAAACCGCCGAGCTCGAAGCGATCGCCGCGCGTACCGAGCTGGAACGGCTGTACCGCACGCTGGAGGCGCAATCGCAGAAGGATGGTCTGACCGATGTTTTCAATCGCCGCTACTTCGACCTGGCGCTGACAGCCGAACTAGCACGCCTGAACCGCTCCGGCGAATCGCTTTCGCTGATCATGGTGGACGTGGACCACTTCAAGCGCTACAACGACACCTACGGTCATGCGGCCGGCGATGTCTGCCTCAAAAAGGTGGCCACTGCGCTGGGCAGCGTGGCCCGGCGCCAAGGCGACATCGTGGCGCGCTATGGCGGCGAGGAGTTCGCCCTGATCCTGCCAAACTGCAACGCCGCCAGCGCCGCGGCCATCGCCAGTCGCCTGGTGCAGGCCGTGCGCACGCTGGACATCCCGCATGAAGGCAGTCCGATGGGCCATGTCACCATCAGCGTGGGAGCAGCCAGCCTGGCCAGCGGCAAGGGCGCGCACGTGGAGGCACGCGAACTGATCGACATCGCCGACGCCGCCCTCTACCGGGCCAAGGAACAAGGGCGCGACCGTGCCATTCAGCACGACTATCCGCGGCTGGCGGTCATCTCCGATTACTCTGGCCTGAGGTGAGCCATGCGCTGCCTGATTCGCTACCAGCTACGCGAAGAAGATACTGCGGCCCACCATGAGTTCACGGCGGACTCCCCCGACACCGAACAGGTGATTGCACACCTGACCGAATTCCTGCATCCCGAAGTGATCTACGAATTCCTGCCGGTACAGCACGGCGGAGAAAACAGCATCGCCCAACTGCGCGCGCGCATGGCCCACGCCCGCCAATACCTGGAACAGTATTGCGGCTTGCAGAGCATGTCCTACATGGTCTTGCCCGATGGAGCGACTTCGGCCCAGGGCAAATGGACCTGCGTGCTGCTCAGTACCGAGCTCGCACATGCCCCATTGGATAAAGCCGACTGATCCCGGATCCCCTCCCACGCCGTGCGGCTAGTTCCCCAACGGCAACTGCCGATCCGCCACGCACTGCACGATATGCGCATCATGCGTCACCAGCAGCACCGCACTGCCCACCGCCCGGGCCTGCTCCACCAGCAGCGCGATGACGTCCTGCTGGGTCAGCGGGTCCAGGCGCGAGGTCGGTTCATCGGCAAAGATCAGGGCCGGGCGCATGAGCAGCACGCGCGCCAGCGCAATGCGCTGCAGCTCGCCACCGGACACTTGACGCGGCAGGCGATCCAACAGAGCGGGAGCGACCCGCATACGTTCCAGTAAGCTTTCCAGACAGTACCAGTCCAGTTGATGCAAACGGACCAGATCAGTGAGCGACTGACGCAGGCGCACACTGGGCGCAAAGGCCGCCGCTGGATCCTGGTAGATCTTCTGGAAGGCAGTGCGCGGCAATCCCGCAGCTCGCCTGACCTGCCCGCCATCCGGCTGCAACAATCCCAGCACGATGTTGCCCAAGCTAGTCTTGCCAGCGCCGCTGGGGCCGCTGATGGCGACGATTTCACCGGCATGGATGCGCGTGCTGATACCGCTGAACAGTTGCTGCTGACCGAAAGCCTTGGCCACCTGCTCAACCTCAACAATCACCTCACCCCCACTACGCAGCCCCGCGTGGGCCGACACCGGCCAGCACGCCGGATCGGCCGCCAGCAGGCGGCGGGTATAGTCATGCCGGGGTGCGGCCAGCAGTTCCTGCGCCGGCCCCTGTTCCACCATCCGCCCCTCCAGCATCACCGCCAGTTGCCCACCCAATGCCCGCGCCAGCCACACATCGTGGGTGATGCACAGCAGACTCATGCCCTGTTGGCGCGCCGCCTGTAGCAGCGCCAGCACCTCGCCGCGGCGATCCGCATCCAGGCCCTTGGTCGGTTCATCGATGATGAGCAAGGGCGCACCGGCGGCGTGGGTGGCGAGGAAAGCCACGCGCTGGGCCATGCCACCCGAGATCATGAAGGGATACTTGTCCCCCGCTTGCTGCAGCCCCAGGCTGGCCAGCGCCTGTCGGGCCAGCGTAGTGGCCTGGCTACGCGCGGCGCGCAAGCTGTCGTTCTGGCTATCGGGTGCAGGCCGGCTGACCAGTTCGAAAGTCTCGGCAATCTGGCGCGCCACCGTCATGGTCGGGTCCAGCGCCAGCCAGGGTTCCTGCGGCAATAGCGCGATACGCCGGCCCCAGCCACACTGACGACTGGCGGCATCGGCGGCATCGCTGCGTTCACCGTCGATGACGATGCTGCCGCTGCAACGCAGGCTGGCCGGCAGGTTTCCCATGATGGCCTGGGCCAGCAGCGACTTGCCCGAGCCGCTCTCGCCCAGCAAGGTCAATACGCCACCGGCGGGAATGGCGAAGTCAATATCCTGGACCAGGGCCTGTTGGCCATGGAACACGGTCAAGTGCTCGACCTGCAGGGCAGGGATAGCTGCGCGCGCGTTCATGCATTTTCCTTCTGCGGCGACAGCAGCAACAAGGCCAGCAAGGTCAGGAACAGCACCAGCACCGGCGAGCCCACCAACCACGGAGCCTCGCGGTAATAGGGCAAGAGTTCGATCATCATCACCCCCAGCTCCGGCGTGGGCGGTTGCAGGCCGACCCCGACAAAGCCCAGCGCCGACATCGCCAGCACCGCACCGGCCAGACCGAAACGCATCAGGGTGAACAGGCGCGGCAGCAGCGCCGGCATCAGGTGACGCCGCACGATGTAGCCCGGGCCGAAGCCCAGCAAGCGTGAGGCTTCCACCGGCGCACTGGCCAGCAGGATGCGGCTGGCCGCGCGCACCACGCGGAAATATTCCACCCACAAGGCCAACGAGATGCCCACGTACAGCGGCCAGAAGCCGCCCGGCGCAAAGGCTGCCAGCAACAGCACCAGCAGCAGGCCCGGCAAGGCCAGCACGGCATCGGCCAGCGCCGCCAGCACGCGCTCGACCCAGCCACCGCACCAGGCTGCCAGCAAACCGATCACGATGCCGGGAATGGCCGCCGACAACACGCTCACCAGTGCCAGCGACAAGGATAGTCGCGTGCCATGCGCCAGCCGCGCCAACATGCTGCGCCCCAACTGGTCGTACCCCAGCGGATGCGCCAGGCTGGGCGTTTCCAGAAAGCGTGAGAGTTGCTGACCGGCCGGATCGACCTCGATGAGCAGCGGCCCCAGCCAGGCAAACAGGACGATCATCAACAGCAGCAACAGGCCCACCCACTGGCCCGGCGTGACACGGCGCGGTCGGGTCTCGACCAGGAAATCGGAAGTGGCAAAGCTCATGGTCGGCCGCGTGGATCAAGGAAGGCGCAGGTGGTATCGACCAGCGCATTGAAGAGAACGAACATCAGCCCCAGCACCAGGGCCGTGCCCTGGATCATCGGCACGTCGCGCCCGAAGATGGCGTGTACCAGGGCGTGGCCGATGCCGGGCCAGGCGAAGATGGTTTCCACCAGCACCACGCCTTCGACCAGCATCACCAGTTGCACGCCGAGATAAGCGACCACGGGCGCAGCGACATTGCGCACGCCGTGGCGCGCCAGGGCTTGCGCGGGGCTCAAGCCCTTGGTCAGGGCGAAGGCGAAATATTCGGAAGCGCGCACCTGCACCATGGCATCGCGCGCCACCCGGCAGGACACTGCAGCCAGGCCCAGCGCCAGCGTCAACGCCGGCAACAGGATGCCGCCATGGTCCACGTGACCGGCCGCCGGCAAGGCCCCCAGTTGTACCGAAAACAGCAACACCAGGATCAGCCCCAGCAGGAAGGATGGCAAGGCCCGCAACAGCACCGATAGCGCCAGCGTGGACCGGTCCAGCCAGCCACCGGGGTTCAGGCCGGCCAGGATGCCCAGGGTCGGCCCGAACAGCAGCGACAAGGCCAGCGCCAGCAGCGACAGTCTCAGGGTCGGCCCCAGTTGATGAGCGATCTCCACTAGCACCGGCAAGGCGGTCACTTGCGAAGTCCCCAGGTCCAGATGCAAGAGCCGGCTCCACCATTGGCCCAGCGCCATGAACCAGGGCTGGTCCAGGCCCAGTTCAGCGCGCACCGCCAGGGCCGCTTCGGTGGTGACCATGTCATAGCCGTAGCGCCCGGCGGCAATGCGGTAGGCCATGTCGCCGGGCAGCAGGCGCGTCATGAAAAAGCACAGCGTGCCCACCAGCAGCGCCACCAGGCTGGCTTGCAGCAAGCGCTGGCCGAGTGCGCCGGCCAGTTGCCGGGCGGCGCTGCGGGGCAATAAGCGAGTCAGATCCATTGCAGGTAAGAGAGACGATAACTACGTTCAAAAGGATCGAGGCTGGCGCCCTGCAAGCGACGGCTGACGGCACAGGTCTGGCGATACCAGACCACCGGGATCACCGGCAACTGTTCCTGCAGCAGCGCCACGATACGGGCGCGCTCGGCGCGCCCGCTGTCGGCCCCCCCGGCGGGCATGGCCGGCAACTGCGCCAGCCGCGCCAGCAGCGCCGGCACCTCGGTATTGTCCCAGCCCATGGCGCCCCAGTCGCCGCCTTGCGGCCCGAAGTCCTGCAAGAGGCTGGCCACCGGCTCGGGTAGGTTGCCGTAATTGCGCGCCGCCAGCGCCATCTGCAATGCGCCGCTGCGATGGCCGGCCGGGATGTCGCTGGAGTTGCCGATCACCACCCGCACGGCAATGCCGATCTGGCGCATTTCTTCCTGCAAGGCAGTGGCAATCAAAGGCAATTCGGGCCGATCGACGAAGGTGGTCAGGCTCAGTTCCAGCTTGCGCCCATCGCGCCAGCGCACGCCATCGGCGCCCAGGCGCCAACCGGCCTCTTCCAGCAGACGGCGCGCCTGCTTGAGGTCGGTATGCAGGGGCGCTAGCTGGGGATCGTGCCAGCGTGTGAGCGACGGCGGAAAGAGCTGGGTTGCGCCCAGGTCGGGATCGCGCAACAGCGCGCGTGCGATGCCCTCGCGCTCCATGCACAGGGAGATGGCGCGGCGCACCCGCACATCGGCCAGGAAGGGATGGCCGGCATTGAGCTTGAGAATGGTCGTGCGCGGCAGCATGGCTGAGAGCAGGCGCGCACGCGGACTCTCCTGCAAGGCGCGGATGCTGGGCGGGTCCAGCGAAAAAGCCAGTTCAGCCTGGCCGCTCTGGACCAGCAGCGTGCGCGTCTCTGCGCGCGAGACGCTGATATAGCGCGCCCGCTGGATCGCCTTGTCCGGCCCCGGCGCCACCCGCTCCACATCGAACTGCTGCGGCAGGCTGATGGACTGGATGCGGAACGGCCCGCTACCGACGATGGCCACCACGTTGCCGTGCGCATCGAAGGAAGATGGCGCCAGGATCTGGGTCGAATAATGGGTCAGCAGATAGGGTAAGGGGCCGAAGGGCTTGCTCAGGCTCACTACCAGTACACTTTCCTGCAAACTCATGGCCGTGATACTCGCCAGTTGCAGTACACCTGGCCGCACGGCAGCGCGCTGCAAACAAGCCAGTATGCTGGCCGGCGTCACGACACTGCCATCGTGGTAGCGACGCCCAGCCTGCAAGGCAAAGCGCCATTGCAAGCCATCGGCGCTGACCTCCCAGGTGCGCGCCAGCGCCGGGCGCAACTGGCCGGCATCGTCCACCTCCAGCAGGGTCTGCAGCACCTCCATGCGGGCGAACATATAGCCGGAGCGCGCCGGATCGAGCCCGGTCAATTCCCAGGGGCCGACCACGGTCAGCATGTCGCGACCGGCCTGGCTGATGGGGTGGGCATGGCTGGCTTCATCGCCATGCGCCCAGACCAGCGGCGCGGCGCCAGCAGCCAGCAGCGCCAGCAAGGCGCGCCGACGCGGTGTACAGCAGAGATCGGCAGACATGCGCAGATCAGAACTTGACATTGAGTGCCAGCGTGGCCGTGCGCTCGTTGCCCGGCATGATCCACACACTGCTGTAGGAACTGCTGTAGTAACGCTTGTTGAAGAGATTATCCACGTCCAGCGACAGCTTCATCTTCGGCGTCATCTGCCAGTAGGCCAATGCGCGTGCGGTCAGATAAGCGGGCAACTTGAAACTGCCGGCCTGGTCGCCGGTACGGTCGCCAACATAGTTCAGGCCACCACCGATACCGTAGGGCGAGCCACTTGCCAGGGCATCTTCGAACACCGCCAGTACACTACCCGAGACACGCGGCACGTTGAGCAACCGCGAACCCACGGCCAGGGTGTTGTCCTTGCTCACATAGGCATCGGTATAGGCCAGGTTGCCGGTCAAGCGCCAGTGGTGGCCCAATTTGGCATTGGCATCCAGCTCCACGCCCTTGCTGCGCACTTCGCCGGCCGCAATGGAGAAGGCCGGATTGCTCGGGTCGGCGGTCAGCACATTCTGCTTGGTGATATCGAACACCGCCAGGGTGGCGCCGCTAAGCTGGTCCGCGCTCTGGAACTTCAGACCCACTTCGGCCGCGCGCGAGGTCTCGGGGCTGAAGGCGCGGCCATTGATATCGCTGCCGCTATTGGGACGGAAGGACTTGCTGGCGCTGGCATAGGCCGACCAGGACGGCGTGAACAGATAGGTCAGGCCCAGGCGCGGGGAATAGGCGTTCTTGTCCTGGCGGGTGAGGGTGCTGGTGCGCCAGTTGTTCAGGGTGGAGCTGAAGGCATCGGCGCGAATGCCGGCCAGCAGCTTCCAGCGCTGCGTCAGGCTGATCTGGTCTTGCAGGTAGAAGGCGCTGCTGCTCTGGCGTTCGCTGGTATCGGTATTGGCCCTCGGCGTGGGTAGCGGCTGGCCATAGACCGGGTTGTAGATATTGATCGCATAGGGCGCTGCCGTCGTCGGGTTCACGCGCAACATGCGCTGGTCCAGCGTCATCCAGTCCAGCTCGGTACCGACCAGGACCTCATGCCCTACGCTACCGGTGGTGAGCTTGCCGCCCAGCTCGAACTGCAGCGAGGTGTCATGCCAGCCATAGTCGCGATAGCGGCGCTGGCGGCGCAGCGTGGCGTTGTCGGCCTGCAGCGCCGAGGCTTCGGTGGAATAGCCCTGCAGCGTACCTTCCTTGTGGAACACGCCGGTGCGCAAGTGCCAGTTGTCGTTGAGGCGATGCTCCAGGGTCAGCAGGTGGTTCTGGTTGTCCATCTTGACGTCGCCATCGCCCGGCTCGCCCAGGAAGCGCGAGATCGGCAGCACGCCCAGGTTGCCGTTGACGGCGACGATGCCGCGATCGAACGGCACCTTCTGGCGTAAAAATTCAGCTTCATAGTTCAGCACCGTGCTGTCAGACAGTACCCAGGTGAGGGCCGGTGCAAAAAATTCACGTTGGCTGTGAATATCATCGCGCCAGCTCCCCCGGCGCTCGACGGCGGCATTGAGGCGATAGGCCAACTCGCTGTTGAGCGCCCCGGTGGAATCGATGCTGCTGCGGTAGCTGTCGTTGCTGCCGATGGACAGGTCCAGCGCATTGGCGCGCTTGAACTGCGGCTTCTTGGTGACCACGTTGATGGTGCCACCGGGCTCGCTGTTGCCGTAGAGCGCTGCGGCTGGTCCCTTGAGGAAATCCACGCTCTCCACATTGGCCAGGTCGCGCGGCGGCGCATAGCCGCGGTTGGAGGCGAAACCGTTCCAGAGGATATTCATGCCGCCGTTATCGCTGCCGGAAAAACCGCGGATCGAATAGTTATCCCACAGGCCACCGAAGTTGTTCTGCTTGGCCACCCCGCTCACATACAGCAGCACATCGTCCAGGCGCTGGGCACCCAGATCATCGATCAACTGGCGCGATACCACCTGCACCGACTGCGGCAATTCCTGTAGCGGCGTCTCGGTGCGGGTGGCGCTGGAGGTGCTGCTCTGGCGGTATTGCTGGCGCTCGCCAGTGCCGGTGACGACGATCTGGCCCAGCCCGCTGTCGCTGCCGGTAGTAGCGTCGGCGCTCCAGGCTGGTGGCAGGCCCTGGGCCATGGCGAGCGCGCCCAGCACGGCGAGCCGCAGTGCGGTCATGTTCATCTTTTCCCTTGTGATGTTGTTGTACTGCGGGCCGGTACGTGGCTACCTAGCCGCAGCAATGTGGACCGTGGTGTGCGGTCAGGTCAGGGCGGGATTCTATGCAACAATGTTGCATTTATCAAGAAGAATGACTCTCATTTATTAAGCAAGTCTGGTGCTGGAGCACTACCATCAAGACTGACAATGACCCGCACAGCGCCAGTACAGCAGCCATAAAGCAGCAATACAGCACCGATACAGTGCGGCGCACAGTATAAAGTGAGAAGCGAGCCGCCCTCCTGCGACAAGTTGTCGCAGGGACGACAGCGCGAAGCAAGCGCCCGGAAAGAAACTGGCCTAGAGCCAGCCGGCCTTGCGCAACCGCCGCCACAGCAGCGTGCAGGCGGTGATGATACCGCCCAGGACCAGCGGGAAACTCCACTGCCAGGCCAGCCCCGGCATATGCGCGAAGTTCATACCGTAGAGGCTGAAGATCATGGTCGGGATGGCCAGGATGGCGCCCCAGCCGGCCAGGGTCTGCACGATCTCGTTCTGGTGGATGGTGACCTGGGCCAGGTTGATCTGCACCGCCGACTCGACCATTTCACGCAGGCGATCGCCGGTATCGATGAAGCGCACCACGTGGTCGTAGATGTCGCGGAAGTAGGCCTTGCCATCCTTGGTGATGAGCCCTTCGTGAAAACGCAGCAATTGCGTACACACGTCCAGCAAGGGCGAAGCCACCGAACGCAGGCGGATCAGCTGGCGCTTCAACTGGTACAGCTCCTGCAGATAGGCCTTGCCGCTGATGGTGCCGGGGTTGAAGAGCTGTTCCTCGTACTGGCTGAACTTGGCTTCGAGGTCGTCCATGATGGGGCGATAGTTGTCCACCACGAAGTCCATGATGGAATAGAGCACGAAGCTGGGGCCGCGCACCAGGCGCTCGGGCAGCATCTCGCAATGCTCGCGCACCTTGGCATAGCTGCGCGAGGCGCCATGCCGCACCGTGACCACGAAGCGCGGTCCGGTCAGGATGTGGGTCTCGCCGAACAGTACTTCACCACCGGCCAACTGCGCCGTGTGCAGCACCACGAACAGGGTATCGCCGTATTCCTCGATCTTGGGCCGCTGGTGGGCGGCATAGGCATCTTCCACCGCCAGTTCGTGCAGGCAGAATTCTTCCTTGATCTTGTTCATCAATTCGACGTTGGGCTCCAACAGGCCCAGCCAGACGAAGGTACCCTCCTCTTCCAGCACGTCGCTGATTTCATCGAGGCTGATCTCGCGCAGCTTCTTGCCCTTCTTGTAGACCGTGCAATTGACGATCATGGCGGGATCGATCATGTCTCTTTGTTCCTGTTCTTGTGGGTTCAGACGGTTGGTGCGCGCCACCGCAGGCGCTGCTTGAAGACCTGGGCCAGGATCACGCCGACCAGCGTGATGCTGCCGCCGAGGGCGTGATAGCCGTGCAATGGCTCGCCCAGCGCGAGCACTGCGATGATGACAGTAAATACCGGCATGAGGTTCACGAAAATGGCGCAGCGGCTGGCGCCCAGATGAACCACCCCACGCATCCACAGGAATTGCGAAATGATGGAAGCACCAATGCCGGCATACAGCAGGATGGGCAGATTGGCCCGCGTGATGGGCGAATGATGCCCCAGCAAGAAGCCGGGAAACAGCAGCACCGTGGCCATCAACACCTGCAGATACAGCAACTGCCAGGTGCGCAAGGGCAGCGCCCAACGCCGCAGCATCACGCCATACAGGCCATAGGCCACGGTGGCGGCCAGCATGAGCAGATCACCCGCAACCACGCCCTGCTCGAACAAGGCCAGCGGGTGACCGCGCCCGATCAGCACCGCCAGCCCGAACAGCGACAGGATGCCGCCGACCAGCGTGCCCACGGTGGGCGGCTCGGCGAGCAGCTTGATGCTCAACACCAGTGTCATCAATGGCATGAGCGAAGAGATGATGCCCATGCTGGTGGCCGAGGCAGTGGCTGCGGCGAAATAGGCCAGGCTTTGGTACAACACCATGCCCAGCAGCGCCAGCACCAGGATCTTGCCCAGGTGCGGACGGATCTGCGCGCGCGCCGCCCAGGTCGAGCGCGCCAGGAAGGGCGACATCAGCAAGGCCGCCAGCACCCAGCGATAGAAGGAAATATCCTCGGGCGCGATGACCCCGGCCGACATCTTGCTGATGACGGTATTGCCGGCCCAGATCAGCACCGCGCCCAGGGGAAACCACAGGCTCTTGTAGGACAGGTCGCTGCGCATCGTTCTCCTTTGAGCCGACCTCTTACGCCGGCTTGTTCTCTTCCTGCCCGGCCATCTCGGCCCCGGCATTGGGTGGCAACTGGCGCAGCATCAGCAGCGCCAGCGACGCCACCGCAGCCACCACCAGGAAGGCCGGCCAGAAGTCTTGCGCCACCAGCTCGCTGTGCCCCTGGATTTCATTGGACATCTGCAGTGCAAAGCCGGCCAGCACCACGCCCATGCCGATGGACAATTGCTGGGCCACGCTGGCCATGCTGGTGGCCTGGCTCAAGCGCAGGTTATCGACATCGGCATAGGAAATCGCATTCAGACTGGTGAACTGCAGCGAGCGGAAGCAGCCACCGATCAAGAGGATGAGCACCATCAGCAGATAGGGCGTGGTGGGGGTGAAGGTGGCGATGGCACACAGCCCCAGTACCCCCAGCGCGCCATTGACCAGCAGCACCCGGCGAAAACCGAAGCGGCGCAAAAAGCGCGCGGCGATGGTCTTCATGAACATCGCCCCGGCTGCCGAGGCGCAGGTGAGCAGGCCGGAATGAAAAGGCGTATAGCCAAAGCCCAGTTGCAGCATCAGCGGCAGCAGGAAGGGAATGGCGCCAATCCCCACGCGATAGAGCGAGCCACCGAACACACCGGCCCGCAAGGTCGGGATCTTCAGCAGCGCCAGATCGATGAGCGGCGCCGCAGCGCGCCGTGCGTGCCAGACATAGCCCGCCAGGAACAACGTGCCGGCCACCACGCAAGCCAGCGCCACATCGCCCGAGACCAGGTGCCGACCGGCCGTGGCCAGGCCCATCATCAGCAGCGAACACCCCAGCGCCGACAGCACGAAACCCTTGAAATCGAGCGGCGAAACCTGCTCAGCCTTGAGATCGGGAATGAAGCGGGTGGCCAGGTACAGGCCGAGGATGCTGATCGGCACATTGATGAAAAAGATCCAGCGCCAATGGAAATAGGTAGTGATGAAGCCACCCAGCGGCGGCCCCAATACGGGGCCGAACAGGGCGGGAATAGTCAGGTAGGACAAGGCCTTGACCAGGTTGACCTTTTCCACGCTGCGCAGGATCACCAGCCGCCCCACCGGCACCATCATGGCGCCACCTATGCCCTGCAGGAAACGCGCCGCCACGAACTGCGGCAGGGTCGAGGACATGCCGCACAGGATGGAGCCGAGCATGAACACGCAGATAGCCGCACGGAAGATGGTGAGCGAACCGAAGCGATCGGCCATCCAGCCCGAGATCGGGATGAACACCGCCAGGCTGACCAGGTAGGAAGTCAACGCCAGTTTCAGCGAAATCGGATCGACCTTCATGTCCAGCGCCAGGGCCGGCAGCGACGTGGAGATGACGGTGGAATCCATCTGTTCCATGAACAGCGCACAGGCCACGATCAGCGGGATGATGAAGGTGCGGGGAATACGCATGGGAGTATGTCGGGAGCGGAAAGGCCGCCTGATCGGTGGCAAGCCTTCAAGTATACCTTTTACGCTATCATGCTGCCGGCTGCGCCCTGCTTCCCGGCCGATGGCAGGCGCCGCCAATGACCCCGATTGCATCCAGCCGCCCTGCCGGCTTTAGCTTGCCTGTTCCATGACCGATTGCTTCGCCCTCCTCGACGACCACCTGGCCAGCCCGGCCGATCCGCGCTCGCGCCTGTACAGCGGCCATCTGCGCACGCTGGCCTGCCACCAGGCGGAGGACTTCCCGGCCCTGCTGGCCGAGATGCAGACAGCACTGGCCGCCGGGCAACACGCGGTGGCGCTGTGGAGCTATGAACTGGGGGCGGCACTGCAGGGCTTGCCGCATCGGCCACTGGCCGGACCGCTGGCGCGCGTGCTGCTGTTTAGCCGCTGCCAGCGCCTCACTGCGGCCGAGGTCGATGACTGGCTGGCCGCGCAAGCAGAGGGTGACAGCGCAGACATCGTGCATCTGCGCAGCAGCGTGGACCAAGCCAGCTTCAGTGCCGCCATCGATCGCATTCGCGACTACATCGCCGCGGGCCATACCTACCAGGTCAACTACACCTACCGCCTGCATTTCGATGTGCATGGCGATGCGATCAGTCTGTATCGCCGCCTGCGCGCGCGCCAGCCGGTGCCTTACGGGGCGCTGCTGCGCGATGAACAGGGCGGCATGGTGTTATCGTGCTCACCGGAACTGTTCGTCACGCACCGGGATGGCCTGTTGCAGGCCAAGCCCATGAAGGGCACCGCGCGCGCCCTGCCCGATGACGCAACCGATGCAGAAACGCTCAACGCCCAGCGCGCCCAGGCACTGGCCGCCGATGAAAAGAACCGTGCCGAGAACCTGATGATCGTTGACCTGCTGCGCAATGACCTGGGCCGCGTAGCATTACCGGGTTCGGTGCAGGTGCCGCAACTGTTCGAGGTGAGCCGCTACGGTCAGGTGTTGCAGATGACCTCCACCATCCATGCCCGGCTGCGCCCCGAGGCCACGCTGGTCGATCCCCTGGCCGCGCTCTACCCCTGCGGCTCCATTACCGGCGCCCCCAAGCGCCGCACCATGGAAATCATCGATGAACTGGAAACCGAAGCCCGTGGACTCTATACCGGCGCCATCGGCTGGTTCGATGCGCCACGTGCGGGCTCTCATGCCATCGGCGACTTCTGCCTGTCGGTACCGATCCGCACGCTGCAACTGCAGCCGCCGCAACAAGGCTTGCGACGCGGCGTGATGGGTGTGGGTGCGGGCATCGTCCATGACAGCCAGGCCGCATCCGAATTTGCCGAATGCCAGTTGAAAGCGGCCTTCCTGACCGGGCTGGAAAAAGACTTCAGCCTGTTTGAAACCCTGCACGCCAGCCACGGCACTTGCCGTCACCTGGACTTGCACCTGCAACGCCTGCAAGCCTCGGCCGGCGCGCTGGGCTTTGCCTTCGACGAAGCGATGATCCGCCAGCAACTGGCCGACACCTGTGCCGGCTTGCCTGTGGATCAGGCACACCGCCTGCGCCTGGCGCTGGATGCGCAGGGCCGCATCACGCTCCAGCACGCACCGCTCACACCTCTGACCGGTCCGGTCAAGGTCTTCCTGGCCGACACCGCCACCGACAGCAGCGAGCTCTTCCTGCGCCACAAGAGCACGCGCCGCGCCCGCTACGACGCCGCCTGGCAAGAGGCTGAACGACGCGGTGGCTTCGACCTGCTGTTCTTCAATGAACGGGATGAATTGACCGAGGGTGGACGCAGCAATGTCTTGGTCCACATCGACGGTCGCTGGCGCACGCCGCCGCTGGCGGCGGGGCTGCTACCCGGCGTGATGCGCCAGGTCTTGCTGGCCGATCCGACCTGGGATGCGGTAGAAGCCATCATCACCCGCGCCGACCTGCTGCGTGCGCAGCAGATCGTGGTCTGCAATGCGCTGCGTGGTGCATTGCCGGCCATCCTGGTCAGGCCTTAAGCCCGCTCAACGCAAGGCCGCGTTTTCCTTCAGCGCCTTGGCCTTGTCTGCCGTCTGCTGCTCCAATGGTCCCAGATCGTCCAGGCTATGTTCATCCCAGCCCCCGCCCAGCGCCTTGGCCAGCAAGACGCTGGCAGCCATGCGGCGGTTGAGGATGTTCAACGACGTGAGCTCCGCCGACAGCGCCGTGGCCTGGGCCGTGATGACGTTCACATAGCTCACCGTACCGGCCTTGTACTGGTTGGTCACCAGCGTGACCGCCTGGCGCGCCGCCAGCAGGGCTTCATGCTGTACCGCCGCCTCCTGCTCCAGGATACGCAAGGCGGCCAGGTTGTCTTCCACGTCCTGGAAGGCGGTCAGCACCGTCTGCTTGTAGGTCGCCACCGTGCCGTCATAGTTGGCAATGGCCTGATCCGTGGCCGCCGCGCGCGCACCGCCATCGAAGATGGTCTGCGCCAGTTGCGGCCCCAGCGACCATACCCGGCCTGGCAGCGTGAACCAGTCGGAGAAGCTAGAGCTCTGATAACCGCCCGAGGCCGACAAGGTCAGGCTGGGAAAATACGCCGCCTTGGCCACGCCGATCTTGGCATTGGCTGCGGCCACGCGACGTTCGGCTGCGGCCACGTCGGGGCGGCGTTCCAGCAGCATCGAGGGGATGCCCTGCGGTACCGGCGGCGCCACCGCCGTCAAGGGACGGCGCGGCAGCGAGAATTCGGCCGGCGTCTTACCCACCAGAAGCGCGATGGCGTGCTCGACCTGGGCGCGGGTGACGCCATTGTCCAGCGCCGAGGCTTGGGCCGATTTCAATTGGGTCTGCGCCTGGATCACGTCGGACTTGGCCACCATGCCCGCCGCGTACTGATTCTGCGTGACCTGCAAGGAGCGCTGGTAGGCCTGTACCGTGTCTTCCAGCAATTGCTGCTGGGCGTCCAGCACGCGCAATTGCAGGTAGTCCTGCGCCACCTGCGCCTGGGCCGACAGGCGGGCTGCGGCCAGGTCGGCGGCACTGGCCTGGGCGCTGGTCTGGCTGGACTCGACGTCGCGCCGCACCTTGCCCCAGAGATCGGGTTCCCAGGCCGCCGTGAGCGAGAAGGTATAAGAATTGCGCACACCGCCGGAGCTCGCACCATTGGTCGAGCCGCCATTACCGGAAGAGGATCCTGCCGAGCCCGAGCCTGCCCGCGAGGCACCGGCCGAGGCCGACAGCGTAGGCGAATAGGCCGAGCGCGAGCTTTGCACCAGCGCCACGGCGCTACGGAAATTGGCTTCAGCCAGGGCCAGGTTCTGGTTGGAAATATCCACCTGCGCGATCAGCGCATTCAATTGCGGATCGCCAAACATTTCCCACCACTTGCCATCGGCGGCCAGGTCGCGCGGCTGGGCCGGTTTCCAGTTCTGGCCTTCCTTGAACACGGCCGGGCCGGTGTCCATCTGCGGGCGCACGTAATCGGGGCCGACCGAGCAGGCGGCCAGCGCGCAACTGGCCAGGAGCACGGCCAGCAGGGGCTTGAGTTTGAACGGATGTGGTTGCGTCATGCGTTTCTCCATGGCGGCAGCTTCAAGCCGCCGAGGTTTCTGTCTTGTTCTTGCGGCCAAAGCGGCGCTTGCTCCAACTGCTTAAGCGCTCCATGTACAGGTACACCACCGGGGTGGTATAGAGGGTCAACAACTGGCTCACCACCAGCCCGCCCACGATAGCGATACCCAGCGGCTGGCGCAGCTCGGCGCCATCGCCATGGCCGATGGCCAGCGGAATGGCGCCCAGCAGCGCGGCCATGGTGGTCATCATGATGGGACGGAAGCGCAGCTTGCAGGCCTCGAAGATGGCGTCGCGCGGCGAGAGCCCACGATGGCGCTCGGCATCGATGGCGAAGTCCACCATCATGATGGCGTTCTTCTTGACGATGCCGATCAACAGGATCACGCCGATCAGGGCAATCAGGCTGAAGTCGGTGCCGGTGAGCATCAGCGCCAGCAGCGCTCCCACCCCGGCCGAGGGCAGCGTGGAAATGATGGTGATGGGATGGATCAGACTCTCATACAGAATGCCCAGCACGATGTAGACCGCCAGCAAGGCCGTGAGGATCAGGATCGGCTGGCTGGAGGTGGACGACTGGAAGGCATTGGCAGTGCCGGCGAAGGTACCCAGCACGCTGGTAGGCACCCCCAGTTGCGCCATGGCGCGGTCGATGGCGGCAGTCGCCTGCGACAGCGACACTCCCTCGGCCAGGTTGAACGACAGCGTGGAGGCCACGAACTGGCCATCGTGGTTGACCGCCAGGGACGTGGTAGTCGGCTCGAAGCGCGCAAAGGTGGCCAGCGGAACCTGTTTCGAGGGCGCGGTGGAAAGGGTCTGCGCCAGGCCGGTATTGGCATTCAACTGGCCCGAGGCCGACAGCGCCGGAGGCGTGGACAGGCTGGAGGTGGTCGGCGACAGATTGGACGAACCGGCCAGGCTGACGTAGGTATCGCGCAGGATTTCCGGGCTTTGCCAGTATTTGGGCGCGGCTTCCATCACGACGTGGTACTGGTTCATGCCGCTGTAGATGGTCGAGATCTGGCGCTGGCCGAACAGGTCCGAGAGGGTCGAATCGATCAACTGCGGCGTCACTCCGGCGCGCATGGCAGTTTCGCGGTCGATGGTCAGGGTGGTCTGCAAGCCATTGTCCTGCTGGTCGCTGCTGACATCTTCCAATTCCTTCAGATTGGTCAGGGCCAGGCGGATCTTGGGTTCCCAGATGCGCAACAGGCCGACATCGTCTGACTTGAGCGAATATTCATATTCCGAATCGCTCTGGCGCGCGCCGATGCGGATGTCCTGCACCGGCACCAGAAACACCCGCGCACCGGCCACCTTGGCGGTCTTGATGCGCAACCGCCCCACCACCTTGTCGGCACTGTCTTTTCGTTCAGACAGGGGTTTAAGCGTCACATACATGAAGCCCCCATTGCGCCGCTGCCCGCCGGTAAAGGCCACCACATCGGAGACGGCCGGATCGGCCTTGACGATGTCGATGAACTCATTGAGCTTGGCGCGCATGGCCTGGAAGGAAATGGCCTGGTCACCGCGAATACCACCCACCAGGCGACCGGTATCCTGCTGCGGGAAGAAGCCCTTGGGAATGGCCTTGTAGAGATGCACGTTCAAGGCGATGGTGGCCACCAGGATCACCATCATCAGCGGTGCTGCGCGCAAGGCCCAGGCCAGCGAACGTTCATAGGCCAGCAGCATGTCGGCAAAGATCGCCGCACTCTGGTCGGCGATCTTCTGCAGCCAGGGATGACGACGCTGGCGGCGCGCCTCATCGGCGGCCGGATCATGGCGCAGCAACTGCGCACACATCATCGGCGTGGTAGTCAGCGACACCACCAGCGACACCAGGATAGCCACCGACAAGGTGATGGCGAACTCGCGGAACAGACGCCCGACGATGCCCTCCATCATCAGGATGGGAATGAACACAGCGATCAGCGAGATGCTCATCGACAGCACCGTGAAGCCCACTTCGCGCGCCCCCAGCAGCGCCGCCTGGTAAGGCTTCATGCCGGCCTCGATGTGGCGCGAAATGTTTTCCAGCACCACGATGGCATCATCGACCACGAAGCCGGTGGCAATGGTCAAGGCCATGAGCGAGAGATTGTCGAGACTGAAGCCGGCCAGGTACATGATGCCGAAGGTACCGATCAGCGAGACCGGCACCGCCACCGCGGGAATGAGCGTGGCCCGCGCATTGCGCAGGAACAGGAACACCACCATGATCACCAGCGCCACCGAGAGCATCAGGGTGAATTCGGTTTCCTTGAGCGAGGCACGGATGGTGGGGGTGCGATCCAGCACCACCTTCATATCGATGGCCGAAGGGATGGAGGCCTGCAACTGCGGCAACAGTTCGCGCACGTTATCGACCGTATCGATGATGTTGGCGCCGGGCTGGCGATTGATGATGATCAGTACCGAGGGCTTGCCGTTGGCCGAACCGGCATTGCGCACATCAGCCACCGAGTCGCGTACCTCAGCCACGTCCTGCACCCGCACTGGCGTGCCGTTACGGTAGGAGACGATCAGCGGCGCATATTCGGCGGCAGTCTTGGCCTGGTCGTTGGCATAGATCTGCCAGTTGCGGTCGGCATCCTCCAGCAAGCCCTTGGGACGATTGGCATTGGTGGCGGCCACGGCGGTACGCACGTCGGCGCTGCCGATGCCGTACTTGTTGAGCGCAGTCGGGTTCAATTCGATGCGCACCGCCGGCTGCGAACTGCCGCCCACGCTGACCTGCCCCACCCCGCGCACCTGCGACAGCTTCTGCGCCACGATACTGTCGGCGGCGTCGTACATCTGGCCCTGGGTCATGGTGTCGGAAGTCATGGCCAGGATCAGGATGGGCGCATCAGCCGGGTTGACCTTGCGATAGGTCGGGTTGCTCGGCATCCCGGTGGGCAACAGGTTGCGCGCCGCATTGAGCGCAGCCTGCACGTCGCGTGCGGCGCCGTCGATGTCGCGGTTCAGATCGAATTGCAGGGTGATGCGGGTAGAGTTCTGCGAACTGGTCGAGGTCATCTCGGTCACCCCGGCAATCGCCCCCATGGCGCGTTCCAGAGGCGTGGCCACAGTGGCGGCCATGGTCTCGGGGCTGGCGCCGGGCATGGAGGCCGAGATCGAGATGGTCGGATAATCCACCTGCGGCAGCGGCGACACCGGCAGCAGGCGGAAGGCCACGATGCCGGCCAGGGCGATGCCGATGGTCAGCAAGGTGGTGGCGATGGGCCGCTGGATGAAGGGAAGCGAGATATTCATGCGTGCCTCCGCTTACACCGCAGGCGGCAGGCTGGCCTTACGCCCGAAGCGCGCACGCAGACGGCGGCCCAGGCTGTCGAAACCGAGGTAAATCACCGGTGTGGTGAATAGCGTCAACACCTGCGACACCAGCAAGCCCCCCACCATGGTGATACCCAGCGGCTGGCGCAGTTCGGAACCGACACCGGTGCCCAGCATCAGCGGCAGCGCCCCCAGTAGCGCGGCCATGGTGGTCATCAGGATGGGACGGAAGCGCAACAGGCAAGCCTGGTAGATCGCCTCCTGCGGGCTCTTGCCCTGGTGCCGTTCGGCTTCCAGCGCAAAGTCGATCATCATGATGGCGTTCTTCTTGACGATACCGATCAGGAGGATGATGCCGATGATGCCGATGATGCCCAGGTCAGTGCCCGAGATCATCAGCGACAGCAACGCCCCCACACCCGCCGAGGGCAAGGTGGAGAGAATGGTGATGGGATGGATGTAGCTCTCGTAGAGCACGCCCAGCACGATGTACATGGTGACGATGGCCGCCAGGATCAGCCACAGCGTGTTGGACAACGAGGCCTGGAAGGCCAGCGCCGCCCCCTGGAAGTTGGTGACGGTGGAGCTGGGCATCCCGATCTCTTCTTCAGCGGCCTTGATGGCCTTGACCGCCTCGCCCAGGGAGGCGCCCTTGGCCAGGTTGAAGGAGATGGTAGCAGCCGGGAACTGGCCGATGTGGTTCACCACCAGCGGCGCTGTGCGTTCGGTCACGGTGGCAATCGAGGACAGCGGCACCTTGCCGCCGGCGGAGGTCACCAGGAAGATGCTATCCAGTGCTTGCGGCCCGCGCTGGAATTCCGGCTTGACTTCCATGACCACGCGATACAGATTCGATTGCGTATAGATGGTGGAAATCAAGCGCTGGCCGAAGGCGTTGTAGAGCGCATTGTCGATGGCAGCCGTCGTGATGCCCAGGCGCGAGGCAGCGTTGCGGTCGATCTCGATATAGGCCTGCAAGCCTTGGTCCTGCAGGTTGCTGGCCACGTCGGCCAGTTGCGGCACCTGTTGCAGGCGTGCGATCAGCTTGGGCACCCAGCTGCTCAAGGTGCCGGCATCGGCATCTTCCAGCGTGAACTGGTATTGGGTGCGCGAGACGCTGTCTTCGATGGTCAAGTCCTGCACCGGCTGCATGTACAAGGTCACGCCCGGCACCTGCTGCGCCAGCTTGGGTTGCAGGCGGCGGATCACGTCGGAGGCCGAGACGTCGCGCTCTTCGTGCGGCTTGAGGTTGATCAACATGCGTCCGCTGTTCAGGGTGGCATTGGTGCCATCCACACCGATGAAGGAGGACAGGCTGTCCACGGCCGGATCTTCCAGCACTACCTTGGCCAATTCCTGCTGCTTGGCACCCATGGCGCCGAAGGAAATCGATTGCGAGGCTTCCGAGATGCCCTGGATGACGCCGGTATCCTGCAGCGGGAAGAAGCCCTTGGGCACGAACACATACAGCAGCGCCGTCAGCCCCAGGGTCGCCACGGCGACCAGCAGGGTCATCTTCTGCCGTTGCAGCACCCACTGCAGCATCACGCCATAGCGGGCGATGATGCGGTCGAAGAAGGCCTGGCTCTGGTGATAGAACCAGCCCTGCTGTTCTTCCGGCTGGTGGCGCAAGAGACGCGCACACATCATCGGCGTGAGGGTCAAGGACACCACCGCCGAGATCAGGATGGACACGGCCAGCGTGACCGCGAATTCATGGAACAGGCGGCCCACCACATCGCCCATGAAGAGCAAGGGGATCAGCACGGCGATGAGCGAGAAGGTCAGCGAGATGATGGTAAAGCCGATCTGCTCGGCCCCCTTCAAGGCCGCCTGCATGGGCTTCATGCCTTCTTCGATGTAGCGCGAGATGTTCTCGATCATGACGATGGCATCATCCACCACGAAGCCGGTGGCAATGGTCAACGCCATGAGCGTGAGGTTGTTGATCGAAAAGCCCGCCAGGTACATCACCGCAAAGGTGCCCACCAGCGACAGCGGCACCGCCACGCTGGGGATGATGGTGGCCGGCACGTTGCGCAGGAAGACGAAGATCACCATCACCACCAGCGCCACCGAGAGCAGCAGCTCGAATTTCACATCGGCCACCGAGGCGCGGATGGTGGTGGTGCGGTCAGTCAGGATGTGGACATCGATGGAACCGGGCAGGTTGGCCTGCAACTGCGGCAGGATCTTCTTGATGCTGTCGACCACTGCGATCACGTTGGCGCCGGGCTGGCGCTGGATGTTCACGATCACTGCCGGCTGCTGGTTGGCCCAGGCGCCCAGGCGCACGTTCTCGGCGCCATCGATCACATCGGCCACGTCCGAGACGCGGATCGGGGCGCCATTCTTGTAGGCGATGATGAGCTTGCGGTATTCATCGGCCGAGCGCAACTGGTCGTTGGCATCGATGGTGGAGGCCCGCGTGGGGCCGTCGAAGCTGCCCTTGGCCTGGTTGACGTTGGCATTGCCAATGGCCGTGCGCACGTCATCCAGGTTCAGTCCCAGCGCTGCTACCGCACGCGGGTTCAACTGCATCCGCACGGCCGGACGCTGGCCGCCCGACAGGCTCACCAGACCCACCCCGGACAATTGCGAAATCTTTTGCGCCAAGCGGGTATCGATCAAGTCCTGCACCTTGGGCAGGGGCATGGTCTTGGAAGTGACCGCCAGCGTAATGATGGGTGTATCGGCCGGATTGACCTTGCTGTACACCGGGGGCATCGGCAGATCTGAAGGCAGCAGGTTGCTGCCGGCATTGATGGCCGCCTGCACTTCCTGCTCGGCCACGTCCAGGCTCAGGTCCAGGTTGAATTGCAGCGTGATCACCGAGGCTCCGCCGGAGCTGGTGGAGGCCATCTGCTTCAAGCCCGGCATCTGGCCGAACTGGCGTTCCAGGGGTGCGGTGACCGAAGACGTCATCACGTCCGGGCTGGCGCCGGGATAGAGGGTGACCACCTGGATGGTGGGGTAATCGACTTCGGGCAGGGCCGACAGCGGCAAGAGCCGGTAGGCGACGATACCCACCAGCAGGATCGCCAGCATCAGCAAGGATGTGGCAACCGGCCGCAGGATGAACTGGCGCGAGGGATTCATGCGTGAGCCTTGTGCTGATTGTGCTTACTTGGCGCCGTTGGCGTTGTTGCCGCTGTTACCGTTGTTGGCGTTGGCCCCCGCTTCGCGCTGACGACGCAGCTCCATCATCTTCTGGCGGCGCTGGTCTTCGGGCAGCTTCTTGATCTCTTCGCCGAATTCACCGGCATCGATGCGCTTGTTGATCTCGGCCCAGCGTTTCTGGCGTTCCTCGGGGCTCATGCCGCCCTGCCCGGCCTCGCCGCCCTGACCGCGTCTGCCGTGATGGCGCGCGTCCGGGTTCTCGGTAGTGAGCTTGTTGGCCGGATCGTCGGCACCGCCACGGGTCACCGCTTCCACCTTGGCGCCTTCGCGCAGGCGATCGATACCGTCGATGACCACGGTCTCGCCAGGCTTGACGCCATCGGTGATGACGCTCAGGTCATCCTGCACCGTCCCGGTCTTGACCGGACGCACGGTGACGGTGTTGTCTTGCTTGACCACATAGACAAACAAGCCCTTGGCGCCGCGCTGGATGGCTGCCGTCGGGATGACGGTAGCGCCTTCGTCGGTCTTGAGCTGCAGGCGGATGTTGACGAACTGGCTGGGGAAGAGTGCGTAATCGGTATTGGGGAATTGGGCCTTGAGTTTGACGGTACCGGTGGTGGCGTCGACCTGGTTGTCGATGGTCAAGAGCACGCCATCGGCCAGCTTGTTCTTCTGTTCGCGGTCCCAGGCCTGGGCCGGCAGCTTGCGCCCGCTCTGTAGTTGCTGCAAGACCTGGGGAATGTTGTCTTCGGGGATGCTGAAGATGGCCGTGATCGGCTGCAAGGTGGTAATGATGACCAGACCATTGGTATCGCTGGTGGTGACGTTGTTGCCGACGTCGGCCTGGCGCAGACCCAGGCGGCCACTGATGGGTGCGGTCACGCGGGTAAAGGACAATTGCAGGCGGGCGCTGGCGACGTTGCCTTCGTCGGCCTTGACCGTACCCTCATATTGCTTGACCAGGGCCATCTGGGTGTCGACCTGCTGGCTGGCAATGGAATCCTGGGACAGCAGGGTCTGGTAGCGCTTCAGGTCCAGCCGGGCCGAGGCCAGCAAGGCGCGGTCGTGCGCCAGTTGGCCTTCGGCCTGGGTCAGGGCGGCCTGCAAGGCACGCGGATCGATCTCGGCCAGCAGGTCGCCGGCCTTGACCACCTGGCCTTCCTTGTAATACAGCTTCATCAATTGCCCATCCACGCGGGCACGCACGGTAGCCGTGGCCGTCGGGGTGACGGCGCCCAGGCCATTGAGGAACACGTCCACGTTCTGCACCCGCGCCACTGCCACGCCCACCGGCATGGCCGGGCCAGCGAAGGCGCCTGCTCCCGGACGACGCCCACCGGGACCGCCCGGACCAAAATGGCCGCCCGGGCCGCCCATGCCTGCCATCTGCTCCTGCTGGGCCCTCTTCTTGGACCACAGGGTGTAGCCGCCACCGGCCGCCAGCGCCGCCACCAATACCCAGAACCACCAGCGGCGCAGGATGCTGCCGCGCGAAGTCGGGTGGGAAGGAGATGGCTGGCCGGGATTGGGAGTATTTGTCATGTCAGAAAAACCAGTGGACCGATCGATGTGCCAGCCGCCACCATGGCGACCCGGCCGAAATTGGAATATTGGAATGCTTGTTCAACGCCTGCGGCCAGGCTCTGGCCGGCCGCTATTGTCGCCGGGCAGGCTGACAGATTCAAAACATTGTGGCCACCCGCGCCGAGGCTGGCACGCAGTGTACCTAGCTATGGCGCAATGTGCCAACGAGAACAGCCTTGCGGATGAGCGCAAGGCTGCCGGGGGACGCCAAACCAGTGCCACGATCAGGCTGCATCAGGTGCTGCGCCCGGTCCTGCCTTGGATTTACTTGGCCGGGGTGGCGTCGGCTGCGGGCTTGCCATGGCGCATATGGTCCATATGCTTCATATGCTCCCAGCGATGACGCTCCATCTTGGCGAATTCGGCGTCAAAGGTCTTTTGCTGCTCCGGCGACAGGGTGGCGTAGAACTCCTTGGTGGCGGCCACGCGTTGCTCGGCGAAGGATTCGCGCTTGCGCATCATCTCCAGCTTCTTGTCCAGGCGTTCCGGGGTGGTCAGCTTGGCCCATTCTTCCTTGCTGGGACGCGCTGCCGGGTCCATGGGGGCCGGCTTGGTCTTGTCCAGGAAGAGCTTCCAGGCGGCCTCCTGGGAGGCGGTGATCTTGAGCTTGTCGTGCAGCTGGGCCTGGTGCTTGGCGCGCATCTGTTCGAACTTGGCGATCTGTTCGGGGCTGGGGGCATGGCCTCGCGGGCCATCCGGGGGCATCTGGGCGAAGGCCGACAGGGTCACGGCGCTGATACTCACGGCGGCGATGCCGGCCAGGATACGGTTCTTCAATGTCAACATGGTTGCTCCTTTGATGGGATGGTGCTCTGTGCTGCCTGGGAACAGCGTTCTACTGTCCTGGCACGGTTCCCATTAAACCGGCAACGTGTATCGGCGATTTTTCCGCTGTGGCTGCATTTGTATCGTTTTGTATATAGGTGAACTGTACAGGTATCGTTTTATTTCTGTACCGGTGCTTGTAAAGACCCGATACAAATCCCCCCTGCACGCGCGGACAAGTTCGGCATAATGCGTTCCATGGATACAAATGCTCACATCCTCGTGGTCGACGACGACCGCGACATCCGCACCCTGCTGGCCGAATACCTCGACAGCAACGGCCTGCGCACCCTGACCGCCACCAATGGCAATGAAATGCGCCGGGTGCTGGAAGAGTCGCGCGTGGACCTGATCGTGCTGGACCTGACCCTGCCCGGTGAAGACGGTCTCACCATTTGCCGCAACCTGCGCGCCACCTCCTCGGTGCCGGTGATCATGCTGACCGCCCGCGGCGAGCCACTGGACCGCATCCTGGGGCTGGAGATGGGCGCCGACGATTACCTGGCCAAACCCTTCGAGCCGCGCGAACTATTTGCCCGCATCCGCAGCGTCCTGCGCCGTACCCAGGCGCTGCCGCCCAATATGGCCCAGCCGGACGTGGCCGCCATGCGCTTTGCCGGCTGGACGCTGGACTTGACGGCGCGTCACCTGCTGAACCAGGATGGCGTGGTGGTGGCCTTGTCGGGGGCCGAATTCCGTTTGCTCAAGGTGTTCCTGGATCACCCCAACCGCGTGCTCAACCGCGACCAGTTGCTGGAACTGACCCAGGGCCGCGAATCGGATCCCTTCGACCGCTCGGTCGATATCCAGATCAGCCGCCTGCGCCAGAAGCTGGGCGATGATGCGCGCACCCCGACCATCATCAAGACCGTGCGCAACGAGGGCTACGTGCTGGCCACGGCGGTCACAACCGACCACACGGGCCGCCCGGCATGACGCGTTTTCTGGGCTCCATCGGAAACCGCATCTTCGTGCTGCTGCTGGCCGGGATCGTGGTGGCAGTGTTCGCCACCAACTGGCTGGCCGGCAATGAGCGCCGCAATACCTTGCGCGAACTGCGCTTCCAGCACCTGGCCGACCGTGTCGAGCAATTCGTGCGGGCGGTCGACGAGCTGCCGCTCTCGCAACGTTCCATCGTGTTGCAAGCGGCCGCCAACTTCGGTTTCGAAGCGCGCATGGTGGAGGACATGAACGAGGCCATCGACGGCCCCAATGCCAGCAACAGTCCCTTGGTCGAGATGCTGCAGGCGCGCCTGGGCCAGGACCGCAAGATCGCCGTGCAGCGCGAGAACGAATGTCCGCCGCTGCGCCCCGATGACGCCCGCGCGCGGCACCACGATACCTGCCGCGTCATCTACATCAGCCTGCATGACCACGCCCTGATGCGCCTGCGCCTGCACCAGCCGGGCGAGGCCCCGGCACTGCGCGGCGGCAGCGCTCCGGGTGGACCGTTCGGGCTGCAATACATCCTGCTGTTCCTGGTGTTGATCGCCATGCTGGCCTGGCTGGTAGCGCGCATGGCCACGCGCCCGATCCGCCAACTGGCGCAGGCCGCCTCGCGCCTGGGCAGCGACATCGACCACGCCCCGCTGGCCGAGACCGGCCCTACCGAAATCCGCCAGGCGGCGCACGCCTTCAATGCCATGCAGGCGCGCATCCGGCGCCAGATCCAGCATCGCACCCACATGCTGGCGGCCATCACGCATGATTTGCAGACGCCCTTGACGCGGATGCGCCTGCGCCTGGAAAAGGTGGCCGATAGCCAATTGCAGCAAAAGCTCATCGATGACCTGGGCGTAATGCACGGCATGGTGCGTGAAGGGCTGGACCTGGCGCGCAGCATGGATTCGTCCGAGAAGATCCAGGCGCTGGACATCGATTCCCTGCTCGACAGCGTCTGCGCCGATGCCGCCGACAGCGGCCAGGACGTGAGCCTGCAAGGCAGCACCCGGGCCTTCGTCATGGCCCAGCCGGGCGCGCTGCGGCGCTGTCTGACCAACCTGATCGACAATGCCTGCAAGTATGGCAAGGTGGCCCGCGTGACCATCGCGCTGGAACAGCAGAAGATCGCCATCCGCATCCGCGACCAGGGGCCCGGTATTCCCGAGGCGGAACTGGAGGCGGTCTTCGAGCCCTTCTATCGCCTGGAAGCCTCGCGCTCGCGCGATACCGGTGGCACCGGGCTGGGCCTGACCATTGCGCTCAACATCGCCGAGAACCATCACGGCCAGCTGCGCTTGCGCAACCTGAGCGAGGGTGGATTGGAAGTGCTGTTGGAACTGCCGACGATGACGCCGGGCAAGCCGCGCTAGCTCGGGCAACTTTAAACAAACGTTCAGGTCACCATATAAAAAACCGCTGCTTCCCCAGTCAGGAAGCAGCGGTCTTCATATCCGACCCAAAATCGCCTTAGCCGAAGTAATTCAGGCCCAGGGCCGCATTGACCTCGGACATGGTCTGCGCGGCCACGGCGCTGGCGCGTTCGGTACCGCGCTTCAAGATAGCCAGCACTTCGCCACGATCCTTGGCGAATTCTTCGCGACGGGTACGGATCGGCTCCAGCAATTCCTGCAGGATGCCTTCCAGACGGCGCTTGACCACGCTGTCGCCCAGGCCGCCACGGGTGTAGTGGGCCTTCAGTTCGGCCACGGCCTCGCGGTCAGGGTCGAAGGCATCCAGGAAGGTGAACACCACATTGCCCTCGACCTGGCCCGGATCGTCCACCCGCAGGTGGTTGGGATCGGTGTACATCCGGTGTACGGCCTGCTTGATCTCGGCCGGGGTGGCGCCCAGCGCAATCGAGTTGCCCAGCGACTTGCTCATCTTGGCCTTGCCATCGATACCGGGCAGGCGGCCGGTTTCGGAGAGCACTTCCTTGCACTCGACCAGCACTTCGCGGTCCACGGTGGCGTTGAATTTGCGCACCAGTTCATTGGTCTGCTCGATCATCGGCAACTGGTCGCTGCCCACCGGCACCAGCTGGCCCTTGAAGGCAGTGATGTCGGCGGCCTGGCTGACCGGATAGGTCAGGAAACCGGCCGGGATATCGCGCTCGAAGCCGCGCAGGCGGATCTCTTCCTTGATGGTGGGGTTACGCTCCAGGCGCGAGACCGTCACCAGGTTGAGCAACACCATCGACAGCTCATACAGCTCGCGCACCTGGGACTGGATGAAGATGGTGGACTTTTCGGGGTCGATGCCCACGGCCAGGTAGTCCAGCGCCACTTCCAGCACGTTGTCGGTGACCTTCTGGTGGCGACCGACGTTGTCGGTCATGGCCTGGGTATCGGCCAGCAACAGGAACTGGCGTGCAGTTTCCTGCAGCGCCACGCGCGACTTGAGCGAGCCGATGTAGTGGCCCAGATGCAGCGGGCCGGTAGGACGGTCGCCGGTGAGGACGACGGGTAAGGTGCTGGAAGGTGTGGCGTTCGAAGACATGGTCATTCCTGATCGTTAATCTCTGGAATGCTGCCGGTCCCGACGCTGAAGAAACAATGCCGCCGGAACCGGCGGCATCATGGTCACATGGTCAAGCTGTGTGAAAACGGGCCGCCTCGTTCAGGCGCGCCACCAATGCTGGGTTTTCGCAAGTTGATTTTTTCGGAAAAGCATGGCGGCGAGTATAGCACCGGCAGCCCGTCATGTTGCGTTGCATAAGAAAAAACCGCCTCCGAAGAGACGGTGTTGGTAACCGGACTCAGTAAGCACCCGGTGGCGGACCGTAATACGCCGGCGGCGGGCCGTAATAGCCCGGCGGCGGCGGCGGTGCGTAGTAATAGCGCGGGTGGTAGGTGTAGACGGTGGTGGTCTCCACCACCGGCTGCTGGACCTGGTTGCCCTTGCTGACCATGCACTGGGTGTAGGTCATGTCGTAGCGCTGCTGCATCGAATAGTTGCCGCCGGCTGCCGCGTTGCTGCCGGCGGCACTGCCCACCAGCAAGCCGCCACCGGCACCGATGGCCGCACCGGCGCCGGCATTGCCCGAGGCCGCACCGATGAGGGCACCGGCCACGGCGCCCACGGCAGTACCGACGGCGGCGCTGTTGGCGGCATTGTTCTGGGTCTGCGCCGCCTGGCCGCCGATGGCTTCCTGGGCGTATTGCTGGCATTGCTGCTGCTCGGCGCGGAATTGTTCGTAGCTCTTGCCCTTGCCCGGCATGGCCATCACCGAAGGCCCGGTGGGCACGCTCACGCATCCACCCAGCGCCAGCATGGCGCCCACGGCGGTGACGGTTGCGGCAGTCTTGTAGAGGGGTTTCACGTTGTTTCCTTTACTGGAAGGATGGATCAGGATCAGGATCTGGATCAGGTTCAGAGGGGCATTAACCGCCTCATTGCGGCGGCGGCCCGCCCGGCCCGGCCGGGGTATTGGGGACTACCTTCATCCAGGGGCTGGGGCAGTTCTGGACATAGGGGTAATAGCCCTTGGACTCCGGGCAGTAATACCAATAGTCCTGGCGCGCCGGTTCCACATACACCGGCGCCGGTACCCGTTCCACGTAGACCGGTGGTGGATAGTAGACCGGAGGCGGCACCCACACCGGACCACCGATGACCACGCCGCCATAGAAATGCCCATGCGCATACGCCGCAGCGCTGGCGAACAGGCCAGCTATCGCCAGCACGCCAGAGAGGCCAATTGCCGCTAGTTTTTTCATGTTGTTGCCTTTGGGAGTGTCTCTGAATATCGTCACATTGCCAGACCATCTCGGTGCCGCTTTCCCCGTTGCTTCACCACCCGGCTCTCCTTGCCGGGCGCGGCTTACCGACGTATCTGATGCAGTGGAAACAATATACGCCGGGGACGATATGAAATCTTGGGATGTTTCAATTCGTAACCCCCGTCAATATTGATATACATGGGGTTGAAAAGGCTTTGCAATCAAGGGGATAGCAAGGAGATAGCAAGACAAGGCAAATGCAAAGCGGCCTCACGAGAGGCCGCTTTGCAGTACTGCTGCACATCACATCAATGCATCACCCCGGGCGCGTCATCTGCTCCGGCTTGATCCACTCGGCAAACTGCGCTTCGGTCACATAACCCAGCGCCAGCGCGGCCTGCTTCAAGGTCGTGCCATCGTGGTGGGCTTGCTTGGCGATCTTGGCGGCCTTGTCATAGCCGATGTGCGGGGCCAGGGCGGTGACCAGCATGAGCGACTTTTCCATCAGCTCGCCGATGCGGCTGTGGTTGGCTTCGATGCCGCGTGCGCAGTGCTCCTCGAAGCTGGCCATGCCATCGGCCAGCAGGCGCACGCTCTGCAGGAAGTTGTGGATGATCACCGGCTTGAAGACGTTGAGCTCGAAATTGCCGCTGGCGCCACCGATGTTGAGCGCGACATCATTGCCGAACACCTGGGCGCACAGCATGGTCATGGCTTCGCATTGGGTCGGGTTGACCTTGCCCGGCATGATGGAGCTGCCCGGCTCGTTCTCGGGGATGGTGATCTCGCCCAGTCCCGAACGCGGGCCGGAAGCCAGCCAGCGCACGTCATTGGCGATCTTCATCATGGCCGCCGCCAGGGTCTTCAAGCCGCCGTGGGCCGACACCAGGGCATCGTGGCCGGCCAGCGCCGCAAACTTGTTGGGGGCGGTCTTGAAGGGGAAGCCGAAATACTTGGCCAGCTCGGCGGCGACGCGTTCGCCGAATTCCGGGTGGGCGTTCAAGCCGGTGCCCACTGCCGTGCCGCCTGCGGCCAGTTCGGAGATGGCGTTCAAGGTGGCGATGATGGCCGACTCGGCATGGTCGAGCTGCGCCACGTAGCCGGAAAATTCCTGGCCCAGGGTCAGGGGCGTGGCGTCCTGCAGGTGGGTGCGGCCGATCTTGACGATGTCGGCGAACCGGGTGGATTTGTCCGCCAGCGTGGCGCGCAGTTGGTGCAGCGACGGGATCAGGTGCGTGGCCACGGCCATGCAGGCGGCCACGTGCATGGCAGTGGGGAAGATGTCGTTGGAGGACTGGCCGCGGTTGACGTCGTCATTGGGGTGGATCAAGCGATCCTCGCCGCGCACGCCACCCAAGAGCTCCGAGGCGCGATTGGCCAGCACCTCGTTCATGTTCATATTGCTCTGGGTGCCGGAACCGGTCTGCCAGACCGACAGCGGAAACTCCAGCGGATGCTTGCCAGCGATGACCTCATCGGCGGCGGCCATGATGGCCTCGGCCTTCTTGCCGTCCAGCTTGCCCAGGTCGCGGTTGACGGCGGCACAGGCGCGCTTGACGGCGGCCAAGGCCACGATCAGCTCGGCCGGCATCCGCTCGGTGGAAATATGGAAGTGGTGCAGCGAACGCTCGGTCTGCGCGCCCCATAGACGCTCGGCAGGGACTTCGATCAGGCCAAAGGTATCGCGCTCCATGCGGTGGTTCATGATGCTGGTTCTCCGTGATAAGACGGCCGCAAGCGGCCCGAGGATCCCGTGAGACTCTGGCGGATGCGTGCGGCTGAGTCACAGGCGAGACTGAAAAGAAAACGTCTAGTGTAACTGCTGGCGGGACCGCCTGCTGGAGCGGCGGTGCGGGGCTGGCGGGTAATGAGTACGGGTAATGCGGATGCGAAAAGATGGCGCGGCATGGGACGGCGCTTGCGCCGCCACAGCCGACTCGCAAGGGTTCAACTCCCCTTGTTTTCCTTGGGCGGATCGGGCAGCACACAGGCCTCGACCACCTGCAGGTTGTTATCCTTGGCGAAGTTGACCACGAAGTGATAGGCCAGCGGCTCCAGCTCGCGCAGGGCTTCGTTGACCACCACCGAGCGCACGCCATCGATGTGGGTGGGCAACACGTAGGGGGAATATTTCAGGTGTGCATTGCGTCCGCCGCTGCCTTCGGGACGGAAACACGACATCACGCCGCACAGGCGCTCCGCCCAGTCGCTGGGGCGGAACTGCCGGCCATCCTGGGTCTTGCCCAGGATGATGAATTCTTTGGCCGGTGCGTTTGCGGGTTTGATGGGATCAGCCATACATGCAGTTCTTCTAAAGCGCTTGCAACCGAATGCCCTTGTCCTGATGGGACCGGAGCCCTGGATCCCGCGGTGCCTGCGCGACCTGTCGCGTGGGTGCCTGCGGTAGTGAGTATTATATCTTATAGAAGACTTAGCTTCTACAGGTCTCCTCGCCTCCAGCCCATCGTGCCTGTCCTGCGCCCTCTGGCCTGCCTTGCGCGCCGCTCATCTGCTTGCAACGTGAACCTGCTGCTGCCGGGAAAGATGCGGTCTTTGTGATGTGAAGCCGGAAGTATACCGGGTTAGAGCGAAATGCGTTCCCAAAAATAAAGCGGGCCGCAGCCCGCTTCTTCAACCACTGGAATCCTAGCCCATCCAGACTGCCACCGACAGCAGCAGCAACAGGAACATCCACAGCAACAAGGCGCGCCAGACCAGGCCGACCGTGCTTTGCAGGGTGCGGGGGGACGGAGTGTCGCCGGGCAGGCCATCGCTTTCCTCGGGCATGGAATCCACCGTGGCTGCGTCGGCGGGCAGGATGATGCCGGCGGCAGCCTGCTTCTCGGTCCCGAAGCGCACCCCCATGGCGCCGCCACCGGCGGCCAGGATGATGCCGACGGCTTCGTCGTCCCAGCGGCTGGCGAAGTTGCGCCAGGCGTAGATGGCATCCTCGAAGTTGCCAACCACGGCAAAGGCCGATGCCGTCAGGCGTGCCGGAATCCAGTCGATCCAGTAGAAAGCCTGGGCAGCGAAACGGCCGAAGGCCTCGAACTTCATATGATCCGGCTCGTTCCAGGCGCGTGCGAGGTATTCGGCCACGCGATACATCACCGCCAGCGCCGGGCCGACCGGCATCAGGAACCAGAAGAACACGCCGAAGACGTGACGATGGGTGGTGATCAGGGCGCGTTCGGAGGCGATGCGCGAGATTTCGCTCACGTCCATGCCGGCGGTGTCCAGCTTGGTCCATTCGGCCAAGAGCGTGCGCGCGGTCATTTCGTCACCACTGTTGAGCGCCATCTGAATGGACGTGAAGTAATGGCTGTAATGACGGAAACCCAGGGTCATGTAGACCACCAGCACGTTCCAGGCAAAGGCCGCCACCAGGCTTACGTGCAGCAGAACCCAGTAGACCAGCGCCACCGGCACGGTGAGCGCACCCACCATCACCACCCAGCCCAGGCGGCCATGATGCACCTGGCCAGCGTTGAACCAGCCCTCTATCGTGGCGGCGAAAGACTTGATGGAGGCATACACTGGATTGTCTGCGCGCAGTGGTTTGAGTTGTTCGATTAACAGCGCAAAGAGAATGGAAAGAAAAGTCATCAAGCAGCCTTATGGGTCTCTGTAGCCCGTACGATAGCGCAGTGCAAGATGGGAATCAAACAATTGATTCGTTGATCAAAATCAAGCGCGCAATGTCACGGACTTTTACTTATTTGAACACTAACGGTGACTTCGCGTCGCTCATACGCTACAAAATGAGCGAAAAATCAGGAGGCGGTCAGCTGCGCAGGAAATGAAAGAGATTGCGCAACATGCCCGCGGTGGCGCCCCAGATGAAATAACGTTCATAGGGCATGGTATAGAAGCTGCGGCGCCCCACCGGCGCCGGCAGCTCGACCGAGCGGCGCTGGTGGTTCACGCCATCCATCAGGAAGGCCAGTGGCACCTCGAAGATCTCGGCCACTTCGCGCGGATCGCCCACCGCTTCAAAGGGGGGCTGGATCAATCCGGCCACCGGAGTGACCCGGTAACCGGTGCCGGTGAAGTAATCCGGCAGCGAACCGATGACCTCGATATGCTGGCGCGTCAGGCCGATCTCTTCTTCGGTCTCGCGCAGGGCGGTTTCGATGGCCGAGCCATCGTAGTCTTCGCGACGACCGCCGGGGAAGCTGATCTGGCCGGCGTGATCCTTCAGGTCAGCGGTGCGGCGCGTGAACAGTACCGTCATGCCTTGCTCGCGCAGCACGATCGGGATCAATACCGAGGCCAGCCGGAAGCGCCCACGGGTCTCGGCCATGCGCGCCATCTGGTCGCCACTGTGCTCGGGCTCCCAGCGCGGTGGATCGGCGAAGCGCTGGCGCAGCCAATCGGCGTTCAGGCGCGCCGCTTCCAGGGCGCTCTCGCCGGCGACGGTGTCTACCGGCAGGTTGACGGGGTCGAAACTGGCCACGTTATGCTCGCTTGATCTGTTGAGAAGAATTCAATGCAGCAGACGGAAACGAAAAAGGGGCGTCGTAAGACACCCCTTTTCCTGACGCATCAACAGGCGACCGATTACTCGGCAGCAGCAGCCTTTGCCGCACGGCTGGGCAGCTTTTCCTTGATACGTGCCGACTTGCCCGAACGTTCGCGCAGGTAGTACAGCTTGGCACGACGCACGTCACCACGACGCTTGACTTCGATCGAGGCGATCAGCGGCGAGTACAGCTGGAAGGTACGCTCAACGCCTTCGCCCGAAGAAATCTTGCGGACGATGAAGTTGGAGTTCAGACCACGGTTACGGCGGGCGATGACCACGCCTTCGTAAGCCTGGGCGCGCTTGCGGGTACCTTCAACCACGTTCACGTTGACAATCACGGTGTCGCCGGGGGCGAAGTCGGGAATGTTCTTGGCGAGACGCGCGATCTCTTCTTGCTCGAGTTGCTGGATCAGATCCATTTTTTGCTCCTGTAACCATCTTGCCGGCGCCGTTGCCACGAGGGCTCAATGTGTAGCCCGGTAGAGGATGGGGTTTCAAACACGGCAGCCTGGGCCACCGCACGGTGCAGGTCCATTGCTGGGCCTGCGGTACTGCATTTGCTGCTAAGACTTCGGATTGGCAGCCTGCTGCGGCAGACTGCCCAGAAACTTTTCATCAGCCTTGCTCAACAGGCCCTGCTCGCGCGCCCTGACGATGAGGTCGGGACGCTTGGCCTGCGTGGCTTCCAGTGCCCGCTGCCGGCGCCACTTCTGGATCTCGGCATGGTGTCCACCCAAGAGGATGGAGGGCACCGGCTCACCTTCGTAGACTTCCGGCCGCGTATAGTGCGGCGAATCCAGCAGTCCATTGACGAAACTGTCTTCCACCGCCGAGGCGCTGTCGTTGAGCGCACCCGGCAACAGCCGGATCACTGCATCCATCAGCGCCATCGCCGGCAATTCACCACCGGAGAGGACGAAATCGCCGATGCTGATTTCTTCATCCACGCACTTGTCGAGCAGGCGCTGGTCGATCGCTTCATAGCGTCCGCACAACAGCACGGCCCCACTGTCCTGCGACAGCCGCACCACGCGCTCATGCGTCAGCGGTGCGCCTTGCGGTGAAAGATAGATCACACGCGGCTTGGCCAGACCCAGCGTCTGCTGGCGCTGCTGCGCCGCCTCGATAGCGGCTTGCAGCGGCTTGGCCAGCATCACCATGCCGGGACCGCCGCCATAGGGGCGGTCATCCACGGTGCGGTGATTGTCGGTCGTGAATTCACGCGGATTCCACAACTGCAGACCCCAACGCTGCTGCTCCAGCGCCCGGCGGGTAATGCCGGACTGCGTCAACGCGGCAAACATCTCTGGAAACAGAGTGACGACATCAAACTGCATCACGCCTCCATTTCCTGGTATCTCGTGAATCTCTTGCCATCAGCGAGCCGGAAAAGAAAAAACTGACCGCTGAGGTCAGTAATCCTTGTCCCAATCGACGATGATCTTTTTTTCGCTCTGCTGCACCGTCTTGACGAACTGATCGACAAACGGAATGAGCATTTCGGGTGCCGCCGCGGATTTCTCCTTGGCGCCCTTCTTCGGCTTGGCTTCAGCAGTTGCCTCAGGGGCAGTTTCCTGCACCGGAGCCGTCACCTTCAGGATGGGGTGGGCGCCGTTGTCCATCATGTCGGACACCACGCCCAAGGTTTCACCCTGGAGATTTTCCACCGCCGAGCCGATCAGATCGACCCAGTAGAATTCGTTGTCATCCAGCGCCGGGAAGTGCTTGCGGGAGATGGAAACCACGGTTCCCTTCATCGCTTCGGCCGCATTGCGGTCCGCTACCCCGGTCAGGCGCGCAACGACATCGCCGCTGTGCCCCTTGGATTGCATGACATCGACGTCCTGCTTGGGCTGGCCGGATTTCTCCAACCACCAGGTCTTGGCATTCAACAAGGCCTCGGCCTCGCTTGAATAAGGACGCACGCGAATCCAACCCTGGATTCCGTAGGCTCCGGTCACATGGCCGACGGTCACGAGATCGTCGGGTGCGGAGAACCCCGCCTGGGCTGGATGAGTCATGAGTACACCAGACCTGTTCTTCATCCTTGCGCCAGGAAACCTGACGCAGAATCAGACAGGAAAACCTGAATTAAGCAGCAGCCTTGGAACCGGCTTCTGCGACCAGGCGAGCAACGGTCGGCGACAGTTGTGCGCCAACGCCTTGCCAGTGAGCCAGACGGTCAGCAGCGATACGCACGGTTTCTTCCTTGCCGGAAGCGACCGGGTTGTAGAAGCCGATGCGCTCGATGAAACGACCATCGCGACGATTGCGCGAGTCGGTTGCAACGATGTTGTAGAAGGGGCGCTTCTTGGCGCCGCCACGAGCTAAACGAATAACGACCATAATGGTTCCAGTAAGAATACGGACACGGAAAAGCCGCAGATTATAACGGACTTCCGACCACCCGGGCAAGTTGCTTGGTGCTTTTGTGCCATAGGCCAACGCATAAAGCTCCTCAAACTCCCCCAAACACGGTAAAAGTGATGCCAAAAGACATCACTTTTACCCCCATCCGGGCAAGACAGCCCCGTTACCGCCTGTCCTGCCGGAAACGCCTGTGCGCCTTCGGCTCGGCTATACTGGCCTCACCCATGACGACAAGATGGCCGCCGCTTCACTTCCGGCGACCGACAACAGAATAAAGAGACGCCCAGCATGTCCCCAGCACCCCGCCACAAGAACAAAACCCTGAGCACCTTCCTGGCCGCCGTGGGCGGCAGCATCGGCCTGCACCGCTTCTATCTCTACGGCAACCGTGACCGCTTCGGCTGGCTGCACATCCTGGCCATCCCGCTGTCGCTGGGCCTGATGGCCGCCCAGCCGAGCACGCCCAAGCTCTTCACCGGCCTGCCCTTCGTGCTCTCGGCATTGACCGCCTGCCTGGAAGCACTGGTGATCGGCCTCACTCCCGACGACAAATGGGATGCACGCCACAATGCCGGCAGCGGCAAGCACTCGGAATCACACTGGATCCTGGCCGTGATCCTGGTCTTGACCGTGGGCCTGGGCGCCATGGGCGTGATCGCCCTGCTGGCGCGCAGCTTCGACCTGATCTTCACCGGCGGCGCCTTCGGCTGATCCCGCCACACCAAAAGACAAGCCCGGAACGCCGCCAGAACGGCCTTCCGGGCTGGTGGTTGCAGCGAAGAATCAGAACTGGTCTTCAGCCAGCGCCAGCACCGCCTGACCACCTTCGACGATGGCCGTGCGATGGGCCAGCGCCTGCGGCAGGATCTGGTCGGCATAGAAGCGCGCGGTAGCCAGCTTGGCGGAATAGAACTTGGCATCGCCCGCACCCGCCTTGAGCTTGGCCGCTGCGATGGCTGCGGCACGCGCCATCTGCCAGCCCCCCAGCACCACACCAGCCATCTTCAGATAGGGCACGCTGCCGGCAAAGACCGCCTTGATATCGCTCTTGAGGTTGCCCACCACATACTCGACCACCTGCTCCAGCGCATCGGCAGCCTCAGCCAGGCGAGCAGCGATGGGCTGCAACTGCGCATCGCCCTGCAACTCGGAGACCGTCTGGCGCACCTGGGCGAGGATGCCCTTGGCCACGGCGCCGCCGTCGCGGGCGGTCTTGCGGCCCACCAGGTCATTGGCCTGGATGGCGGTGGTGCCTTCGTAGATCGGCAGGATACGGGCGTCGCGGTAATACTGGGCCGCGCCGGTTTCCTCGATGAAGCCCATGCCGCCGTGCACTTGCACACCGGTGGAGGTGACGTCAACGGACATCTCGGTAATCCAGCCCTTGACGATGGGCACCAGGAATTCATAGAAAGCCTGATTGGACTTGCGGGTAGCCTCGTCGTCGCTGAAGTGCGCCGCATCCGAGGTGGCCGCGGCCACATAGGCCAGCGCGCGCGCCGCCTCGATCTGGGCGCGCATGGACATCAACATGCGGCGCACGTCGGGCTGGTGGATGATGGCCACCGGGCCGGGCGAGCCGGCCAGGTCGCGCGACTGGATACGGTCCCGGGCATAGGCTACCGCCTTCTGATATGAACGTTCCGACACCGACAAGCCCTGGATGCCCACTGCGAAGCGGGCCGCATTCATCATGATGAACATATATTCCAGACCGCGGTTTTCCTCGCCCACCAGGGTGCCGATGGCACCGCCATGGTCGCCGAACTGCAGCACCGCGGTCGGGCTGGCCTTGATGCCCAGCTTGTGTTCGATGGACACGCAATGCACATCATTGCGCGCCCCCAGCGAACCATCGGCATTGATCAGGAACTTGGGCACGATGAACAGCGAGATGCCCTTCACCCCTTCGGGCGCATTGGGCGTGCGGGCCAGCACCAGGTGGACGATGTTCTCGGCCATGTCGTGCTCGCCATAGGTGATGAAGATCTTGGTGCCGAAGATCTTGTAGGTGCCATCGCCTTCCGGCACCGCGCGGGTGCGCACCAGGGCCAGGTCGGAGCCAGCCTGCGGCTCGGTCAGGTTCATGGTGCCGGTCCACTTGCCGGAGATGAAGTTGGCGATGAAGGTTTCCTTCTGAGCTTGCGAGCCGGCCGTCATCAGGGCTTCGATGGTGCCATCGGTCAACAGCGGGCACAGGGCGAAGGACAGGTTGGCCGAGTTCAGCATCTCGATGCAGGGCGTGGCCAGCAGCTTGGGCAAGCCTTGGCCGCCGAACTCCACCGGGTGCTGCACGCCTTGCCAGCCGGCCTCGCCGAACTGCCGGAAGGCCTGCTTGAAGCCGGGACTGGTGGTGACCTTGCCATCGGCCCAGCTACTGGGTTCCTTGTCCGCAGAATGATTCAGCGGGGCGATCACTTCACTACAGAACTTGGCCTTTTCTTCAAGGATGGCCTCGGCCGTCTCCGGCGTGGCATCTTCGCAACCGGGCAGCGCATTGACGGCGGCCAGACCGGCCAGCTCGTTCATGACGAACAACATATCCTTCACAGGCGCGGTGTAACTCATCTCCAACCTCCAATGGGGAACGCTCTGCCGGCGTTCCTTGCTTACATGAAAGTACCCCGGCTTGAGCCGGGGCAGATACTACGATTCAACAATGCTTCAACCGAGTTGCTTGACCAGCTCCGGCACGACCTCGAACAGGTCGCCCACCAGGCCGTAGTCAGCCACAGAGAAGATCGGCGCTTCCTCATCCTTGTTGATGGCCACGATGACCTTGGAGTCCTTCATGCCGGCCAGATGCTGGATCGCGCCGGAGATACCGACGGCGATGTAGAGCTGGGGCGCTACGATCTTGCCGGTCTGGCCGACCTGCCAGTCGTTGGGCACATAGCCCGCATCGACCGCGGCGCGGGAAGCGCCCATGGCCGCGTTCAACTTGTCGGCCAGCGGCTCCAGGATCTTGAAGCTCTCAGCCGAGCCCATGCCACGACCACCGGAGACGATGATCTTGGCCGCGGTCAGTTCCGGGCGATCCGACTTGGCGACCTCACGGCCAACGAAGCTGGACTTGCCCGAATCGGCCACGGCCGGGATGCTTTCCACGGCCGCCGAGCCACCCTGTGCTGCCGGATCGAAACCGGTGGTGCGCACGGTGATGACCTTGATCGGGTCGATCGACTGCACGGTGGCAATGGCGTTGCCGGCATAGATGGGACGCTCGAAGGTATCGGCCGACTCCACCTTGGTGATGTCGGAAATCTGGCCCACGTCCAGCTTGGCAGCCACGCGCGGCAGGATGTTCTTGCCGTAGGCGGTGGCGGGGGCCAGGATGTGGCTGTAATCCTTGGCAATGGCCAGGACTTGTTCAGCGACGTTCTCGGCCAGGCCATCGGCGAATTGCGGGGCGTCGGCCAGCAGGACCTTGGCTACGCCGGCCACTTGTGCCGCAGCGTCAGCGGCGGCCTTGGCGTTGGAGCCGGCCACCAAGACGTGGACGTCACCACCGGCTTGGACTGCGGCGGTGATGGTGTTGAGGGTGCTGCCCTTCAGGCTAACGTTGTCGTGTTCGGCCACGACTAAAATTGCGAGTGCGGTCATGATCAGATCACCTTGGCTTCATTTTTCAGTTTGGCGACCAGGGTCGCGACATCCGGCACCTTCACGCCGGCGCTACGCTTGGCCGGTTCGGCGACCTTGAGCGTCTTCACGCGCGGGGCGACGTCCACGCCCAGTTCATCAGGCTTGACGGTATCCAGTTGCTTCTTCTTGGCCTTCATGATGTTGGGCAGCGTCACATAACGCGGCTCGTTTAAGCGCAGGTCGGTGGTGATGATGGCTGGCAGGGTCAGGGCCAGGGTTTCCAGGCCGCCGTCCACTTCACGGGTCACGGTGACCTTGCCCTCTTCCAGTACCACCTTGGAGGCGAAGGTGGCTTGCGGCCAGCCCAAGAGCGCCGCCAGCATCTGGCCGGTCTGGTTGCAATCGTCGTCGATGGCTTGCTTGCCCAGGATGATCAGCTGCGGCTGTTCCTTCTCGGCCAGGGCCTTCAGGATCTTGGCCACGGCCAGCGGTTGCAGTTCGACATCGGCGCCCACTTCAGCCAGGATGCCACGATCGGCGCCGATGGCCATGGCGGTACGCAGGGTTTCCTGGCACTGGGTCACGCCGGCGGAGACGGCGATCACCTCGGTGACCTTGCCGCCTTCCTTCAGACGCACGGCTTCTTCCACCGCGATTTCGTCAAACGGGTTCATCGACATCTTGACGTTGGCGATATCGACGCCACTGCCGTCGCTCTTGACGCGCACCTTGACGTTGTAATCCACGACGCGCTTGACTGGTACTAATACTTTCATCGCATGGCCCTTGCAAAAAGGAATTGACGTAAACGTAAACTTCCGCGGGATTATAAAAGCAAAACGGGGTGCCTACCGGAATTTAGCACGATCGTTCTTTTTAATGTCCGAAGCATACACCAAAGATTCAGGTGAGCGGAAGAAGAAATGAAGGAAAGGCGCAAAAAACTTCAGGCAGCGCAATGCCGGCGCCCTGCCAGCAGGCAATACCGCGCTGTTCAGACCGCCAAGTGCGGGACCGGTTCGCCGCGCAAGCCGGCGATGAGGTTGGCCACCGCCAGCTCGGCCATGGCCAGCCGGGTTTCATGGGTGGCCGAACCGATGTGCGGCAAGGCCACCACGTTGGGCAGTTGCAGCAAGGGTGAGCTGACCGGCAAAGGTTCGACCTCGAACACATCCAGACCGGCGCCGTAAATGGTGTTCTCTTGCAGGGCGGCAATGAGCGCCGTCTCATCGACGATGCGCCCGCGCGAGGCATTGATGAAGATGGCGCTACGCTTCATCAGGCCAAACTCGCGGGCGCCAAACATGCGCTCGGTGGCGGGCGTCAAGGGCAGCATCAGGCAGACGAAGTCAGCCTGGCTCAACAAGGCATCCCGGCTGACATAACGCGCGCCCAGTTCGGCCTCGGCCTCGGGATTGGGACGGGTGTTGTGATACAGGATGGACATGCCGAAACCATGCCGCGCGCGCCGCGCCACGGCACTGCCGATACGGCCCATGCCGATCAGGCCCAGCGTCTTGCCATGCACGTTCACGCCGAATTGCGCCTCGCCGATGCTGCCCTTCCAGCGGCCGGCCTTGACGTAGTCGGCCAGTTCCACCACGCGGCGCGCCGTCGCCAGGATCAAGGCGAAGATGGTATCGGCGGTGGCTTCGGTCAGCACGCCGGGGGTGTGCGCCAGCATCAGGCCGCGCTGGCGGAAATAATCCAGGTCGAAATTGTCCACCCCGACCGAGATGGTGGAAGCGATCTTCAACCGGGGCGCGCCGTCCAGCATGGCATTGGTGATGGGCAGGCTGGCGCCGATCATGCCATCGGCCATCTTCAAAGCCGCCAGGAAATCGGCGCGGTTGTCCTCGGTGATGCGGTCGAACAGGGTGAGCTCGAATTGGGCTTGCAATCGCTGCACCAGGTGCTCGGGCAATTTCTTGTAGACCACCACGCGTTGCTTCATCACTGTTCCTGTCAGATTCAGATCAAGCCGAGGCCGCATCCAGCTCGGCGCGTGTGGGCAAGCCTTCCATATCACCTACCACCTGGATCGCAAACGCCCCGATGCGGTTGCCGCGCATGACAGCCTGGGCCACCGGCAAACCTTCGAGCATCCCGCTGATGACGCCCACCGCAAAGCCATCACCGGCCCCCACGGTATCGACCACTTCCTTCACCGGCACCCCAGCCACCCTGCCCTCGCCTTCACCAGTGCGCCAATAAGCGCCCTCGGCGCCCAGCTTGATGACCACCATCTTCACATCGCGCTCCAGATAGAAGCCGGCGATCTCGCGCGGATCTTCATATCCGGTCAGGATCTTGCCTTCGGACAAGCCCGGCAGCACCCAGTCAGCCTTGAACGCCAGCGCATTCAACTGCTGCGCCATCACCTCCTTGGACGGCCATAGCATGGGCCGCAGGTTGGGATCGAAGGAAATCGTCTTGCCCGCAGCACGCATGACCTCCATCGCATGATGGGCAAAGGCCATGGTGCTGGGCGACAAGGCCGGCGCGATGCCGGTGGCGTGCAGGTGGCGCGCCGCGCCGAAATAGTCGGCATCGAAATCGGCCAGCGACAGATGGCTGGCAGCCGAACCCTTGTGGTAATACTCGATGGCCGGATCAGCGCCATCGACTGCCTTGGCCTTCAACTGGATGGCGGTGCGAAATTCCATGTCGGTCAGTACGCGGCTGACGTCCACGCCCTCCTGCGCCACCCGCTTGCGGATGAAGCGCCCGAAGGCATCATTGCCCACGCGACTGGCCCAGCCCACCTTCAAGCCCAGGCGCGCCAGACCGATGGCGACGTTGGTCTCGGCGCCAGCCAGACGGCGTGTATATCTTTCCACTTCCTCGAAGGGGCCGACTTCATCGGCCACCAGCAGCGCCAGGGCTTCACCCCAGGTCACCACGTCCAGTTGCATCGTCATCGTGCTTATCCTCACACCGCCGCCAGCATCGCCACGTGACGACGGGTGGTCTCTTCCAGATCACTACCCACCAGCGGAAATTCGATAGCCCGCAGAATGCCCGATGGGAAATGCGCCAGCATGTCCTGCCAGTGGCTATCCTGCGCCTGCAACGGCACCGCCTTCAATTTGCCCTTGCCTTCCTGCACGCCCTTGCAATGCACGTAGCGCACATGCGGCGCCAGCGAACGCGCGGCGGTCTCGGGATCCACACCCTGCCAGCGCCAGTTGCCCATATCGAAGGTCATGCCGAAGGCATAGCCATTGCCGGTGCACAGCGCCAGGAAACTGACGATGGGTTCCAGCTTGCCGCCTTGCGGGGTCTGGTCGTTTTCCAGCAGGACTTCGATGGGAGAATGCGAGAGAAAGCGCAGCAGCGATTGCAGATCACTGGTCGCCGAAAAATGACCGAGCGATACCTTCAGGAAACGCGCTCCCACTTCCTCGGCCTCTTCCATCACCTGGCTCATCTGCGCGCGATCAAAGCGGCCATTGGCGCCAAACAATTCCAGCGGCGCCGAATAGACCGAGAACAGCTTGTGCTGACCCAGCAAATCACGCAGGCCGCTCAAGTCCTTGGGACCGTCGAACAGCTCGCGCCGTATCTCCAGCCCCGACGCCCCGGCCGCCGCCACCATCGGCACCAGATCGGCATGACCGACCCGCCGCACCAGATCCGCACCATAGGCCGACGCGGCGACCAGCACCGGGCTCATTTGATGGACCCCGCACCGATGAACTGTTTGGCTTCCGGCGTCTGCGGATCGGCGAAGAATTCCTCCGAGGGACGCGCTTCCCACACCTTGCCCTGGTGCATGAAGACCGTCAGATCCGCCACCCGCCGTGCGAACTCCATCTCGTGCGTCACCAGCAGCATGGTCATACCGCCGCGCGCCAGTTCTTCCATCACCTTCAACACTTCGGCAGTCAGTTCCGGGTCCAGCGCCGAGGTCACTTCATCGAACAGCATCACCTGCGGCTCCATGGCCAGCGAGCGGGCAATGGCCACGCGTTGCTGCTGGCCACCGGAGAGTTGTTCGGGATAGGCGTCGCGCTTGTGATCCAGGCCGACCTGCTGCAAGACCTTGATGGCCGTCGCGCGTGCGGTCTCGGTAGCGGTCTTCTTGACGATGCGGGGTGACAGCATGATGTTCTCCTCCACGGTCAGGTGCGGAAAGAGATTGTAATGCTGGAACACCATGCCCACATCCTTGCGCAATTCGATCAAGTGTTCATGCTTGTTGGTCAGCTTGTGTCCGGCCACGGTAATGCTGCCGCCATCGATGGTTTCCAGGCCGTTGATACAACGCAGCATGGTGCTCTTGCCGGAGCCGGAGCGACCGATGACGGCCACCACCTGGCCACGCTCGACCGACAGCGAAATGCCATTCAAGACCTGGTTGCTGCCGAAGCGCTTGGTGATGTTGTTGATCTCAACGATGGGCATGGTATTTCCTCTCCAGGACAAAGGCGAAACGCGACAGCGGATAGCAGAACACGAAATAGATGGCGGCCACGATGGGGAACACCAGGAAGGGCTGGAAGGTGGCATTGCTGACCAGCTTGCCGGCCTGCGCCAGTTCCACCAGGCCGATGATGGAAGCAATCGAGGTGTTTTTGACGATCTGCACCAGGAAGCCCACGGTGGGCGGCAGCGAGATGCGCACCGCCTGCGGCAGGATCACGTAGCGCAGTTGCTGCCAGCGCGTCATGGCCAGCGCAGTCGAGGCTTCCCACTGTGGCACCGGCACGGCTTCGATGCAGCCGCGCCAGATCTCGCCGAGATAGGCACTGGAATAGATGGTCATGGCAATGGTCGCCGCGACCATGGGCGGCAGCTTGTAGCCGAAGATCGCCAATCCATAGAAGGACAGGAACAACAGGATCAGCACCGGCGTGCCCTGGATGATCTGTATATACACCGCCGAGAGCAGCCGCAGCGGCGCCAGGTGCGACGTGCGCATCAGGGCCACGATGAAGCCGGCGATACCGCCACCGATGAAGGCCAGGGCCGAGAGCAACAACGTCCAGCGCGCCGCTTCCAGCAGGAACAGGAAATTATCCCAAGAAAATTCAGCCAGCATCACATCCTCCTCGGACGGGCCACGCCCAGACGGCGACGGCGTTTGAAGACCACCAGCCCGATCAGCCAGAAGGCCAGACGGAACAGCAAGGCCAGCAGGATGTAGAGCACCATCACCACCAGGTAGATCTCGAAGCTGCGGAAGGTCTCGGCGTCCAGCAGATTAGCGGTGGCGGTCAACTCTTCTGCCGAAATGGCTGAGACGATGCTGGAGGCCAGCATCATCAGCGTGAACTGGCTGGCCAGCGCCGGATAGACTTTTTCCAATGCCGGTGTCAGCACCACGTGCCGGATCACCTGCCAGCGCGTCATGGCCAGCGCCTGCGCGGCCTCGATCTGCGAGGGGTGGATGGCCATCATGCCGGCGCGCACGATCTCGGTGGAGTAAGCACCGAGGTTGACCGTCATGGCCACCAGCGCGGCGATGTTGGCATCGACCTGCACGCCGATGGAAGGCAAGCCGAAGAAGATGATGAACAACTGCACCAGGAACGGCGTGCTGCGGATCAGCTCGACATAGGAGGTGACCGCCAGGCGTGCCGGTCTGCTGCCGTGGATGGAAATGATGGCGCCGAAAATACCGACAGCCAAACCGCAGATCATCGATAGCGCGCTCAAGCGTATGGTGAGCAGCGCGCCGACCAGCAACTGATCCAGATGCTGGAAGATGAACGCGAACTGAAAATCGTATTGCATCGTGTGCTCCTCCGCCAAACCCGCGCCGCCCGTTCATCCCCTGAGCGACGCCTGATCTGTTCTTCCAGGCGGCGCACGCCATGCGTGCGCCACCGCTTCTGCAAGGCAGTTTTCAGGGATCAGAACACCGGCAGGTTGGGCAGCGGACCGGCCCACTTGCGCGAGATGGCATCGAGTTCGCCGTTGAGCTTGACGTAGTAGATGAAGTTGTTGAGCCACTGTTGCAGCTCATAGGAACCCTTGCGCACGGTCATCGAATTGGGTTGCACCGAGTACGGGAACTTGACTTCGATCTTGCCCTGGCCACGGCTCTTGACGATCTCGTTGGCCATGGTGTTGGGGATGGAAATCGCATCGACCTGGTTCGACAGCAGCGCCTGGGTCACCGTGGAATCATCCTCGAAACGCACCAGCACCGTGCCGGCCGGGGCCAGGCGGGTCAGCGCGGTATCGTTGGTGGAACCGCGCGAGACGCCCACTTTCTTCTTCACCAGATCATCCAGCTTCTTGTAGTGGCTGCCCACCGGGCCGACGATGGAGAGTTCGAAACCGCTGTAGGGAATGGTGAAGAGCACCGACTTGGCGCGTTCCGGCGTGGGGGCCAGCGTGGCGGCCAGCATGTCGACCTTGCCCGACTCCAGCGCCGGGATGCGGGCCGGCGGCACCAGCGGCACGATTTCCACCGGCAGGCCGAGATACTTGCCGATCAGGTTGGCCACATCGACGTCATAGCCGATGGGCACCCCCTTGGCATCGACCGAGCCGAAGGGCGGCGTGCCGCTGACCACGCCGATGGTGATCTTGCCCTTCTTGGTCAGCTCGGCGATGCTCTGCGCGCTGGCGCTGGCGGCGGTGGCCACTGCGCAGGCAGCAGCCAGCGTCAATGCGAGGAATTTGGCGTTGAAAACTTTCTTGATGCTCATCATCCTGGTCTCCTGAAAATTGCCGTGTGGACGGCGGTGCTTTGAATGCGAATGGCGCCCAACCCGGCAGCGCCTGGCCGATCGGATTGCTGTGCCCTCCTGGTTGCTGCCTGCTTGATCCCTCTCGATCTCAGGTCTCTGGTTCTACTGCTGATCTACTGTTCCGCCCTCTTGCAAGGTCTTACCACTGGTGCATTGCTCGGTCCTTACCGATGGGACCGGTTCCAGACCGGCGCCTCAGACGACACCGTACTGGCCGGACTTGCTACTGCGGAGTTTTTCGCCGATGCCGGCGACGATGGCGCGCTGCGGATGACTGGCCACGCTGACCGTGGAGCCGCGACAGATCAGCCGTGGCTCCAACAGGATCTCCATGCGCACCGAACGCTCGCCACGCACGCGCACCAACAGGCGCTCGATGGCAGTAAAGCCGATGTCATAGGTCGGTTGTTCGATGGTGCTGATGCCGCTGCCCACCAGGGGCGACCACGATAGTTCATCGAAGCACAGCAGTCCCACATCCTCGGGAAAGCGCAAGCCCATGCTCTGCAAGGCCAGCGCGATCTGCAGCGACACCATGCCATTGCCGGCCAGCAGCGCCAGCCGGCCCTGGCTACCGGCAGCGACACGCCGCAGGAAGAATTCGCGCAGCACCGTGGCCACATGGCCGGGCTGTTCCACATCCACTTCCAGGGTCTCACCGTGGCAATCGGGTCGCTCGCTCATGGCCTGCAGGAAACCCGCCTGCCGCCCCTGACGCGAACTGACGCCGTACAGCGGCTGCACCACCAGGGCAATATCGGTATAGCCCTGGGCCAGCAGATGGCGCGTGCCCAGTTGCGCAGCCCTGACGTTGTCCAGCCCCACCAGGTCGAAGTCGCAACCTTCCACATGGCGATCCAGCAGTACCACCGGAAAGGCCGCCTGCCCCAGCTCGCGCAGCGGCGTCACATTGCGCCCCTGGGTATTGAATAGCAGCCCTTCAACGCTATAGGAATGCAGGGCCGCCAGCGACTGCTTCTCGCGCGCCTCATCATTGCCGGTGTTGCACAGCATGAGCGTATAGCCATGCTTCTGGCAGGCAGCCTCGGCGCCATGCAGCACGGCCACTGAATAAGGGTTCAGGATATCGGCCACCAACATGCCGATCAACCGGGTGCGCCCGCCCTTGAGGCCGCGCGCCATCTGGCTGGGCTGGTAGCCCAGGCGCGCAATGGTCTGGCCGATCTGCTCGCGCAGGCGCACTGACAGCGCGTCGAACTCGCCGCCCAGGTAACGCGATACGCTGGTCTTGGACACCCCGGCCTCCCGCGCAACCTGTGCGATGGTGACCCGGTCGGTGCCGGTCTTGATGCTTTGTCTCACTGTTGCCCGCCAAATCGTTGAACTACGTGGGTTGATTTGTGCTTCCGGTTCCGGGCTGCTCATTTATTGGAATCTTTTGGAACCGGTTTCAAGATAGCAGCGCAAACCGGGTAGGGTCAAACTTATTTCAGATGAAAATTTTGATTTCCAGTGATGAAGGCTGACCATCATTGCCGTCCGACAATCGCAATGGCAACGCGGCCCACTCCCCGCCCTAAGCGCATCAATGCCCGCTCAGAAGCCTGGATGCTGCATTGCAGCCTCGGCTTTTTCTTCGCTCTCCGGACGACAAAATGCAAAGCATCAGTAAAAATTTGTTGCAAAGCACATGAATGCGATATTATAAATAGTAATTATTCTCATTATTATCCCACTCATGCCCTCGCTCTCCCCTGGCACCCTTGCCATCCTGCTCGCATTTTCCGCTGGCCCCGTCCTGGCCCAGACGTCCGCTTCCGACAACAGCACCACCGCTCCCGGCGCAGCCCAACTGCCCACCGTAGACGTGGTCGCCGACGGCATCAGCGACACCAAATTCAAGGCCACTCAAAGCCAGGTCAACAAGTCCTCCACCCCACTGTCGGAGACCCCGCAATCGATCTCGGTGGTGACCCGTTCCATGCTGGACAGCCAGCAAGCCGTCTCGTTGTCCGATGCCCTGAAGAACGTGCCCGGCGTGGTCGCGCAGCAATATGGCCGGCGCGGCTGGGATGACATCATCATCCGTGGTCAGGTGTCCTCCGATTCGCTGTATCTGGATGGCCTGCGTACCACGGCCAGCTCCCGCGTGGCCGAGCAGCTATTCGGCTTGCAGCAAGTGGAAGTGCTCAAGGGACCGGGCTCGCTGCTGTACGGACTGGTGCTGCCGGGTGGCCTGGTGAACATGGTCAGCAAGCGCCCGCAAGGCACTGACTTTGCCAACGTCGACGTGACCGTAGGCAGCTACGACTTCTACCAGACCACGGTGGATCTCAACAAATCCCTCTCGGAAAACGGCAAGCAAGCCTTCCGCATCAATGGCCTCATTTCCAATTCGAACGACGCCACCAACTACGTCTGGTTCAAGAATCGCTACATCGCCCCCTCGCTCTCGCTGGACCTGGGTGCGCGCACCGACTTCACGATCCTGACCAGCTACCAGGAACGCGGCTACGTGCGCCAGCAGGGCCTGCCCCTGTCGGGTTCGATCCGGCCCAACATCAACGGCGCGCTGCCGCGCAGCCTCTTCATCGGCGAACCCGGCGCCCGTCCCTATTCGGCCAATGAGACCCGCATCGGCTACGCCCTCACCCATCGCTTCGACGATGGCTGGACGCTCAACCACAATCTGCGCTACCAGCAGTTCCAGATGAGTGGCCAGGTGGTGACCAACACTGCCCTGAGCAGCACCGGTCGCAACCTCACCCGCGCGGGCACCGATCAGACTTTCGAGGGCCCGACCTTCAGCGTCGATACCAATGTCCAGCGCGGCTTCAACACCGACTTCGGCAAACACGAGATCACGCTGGGCAGCGACTATCTCAATTCACGCGAAGACAACCGCTCCTATACCTGTGGCATCGCCGCGCTCAACGTCTATCAACCGGTGTATGGCGCACGCCTGAACTGTCCCGCCCGGCCCACCACCCTGACCTCGACCAGCGTGCGCGATACCGGCCTGTATGCCCGCGACAAGATCACTCTCGACCAGCGCTGGCAGTTGCTCACCGGACTGCGTTACGACCGCGCCTCCACCTATGCCACCAACCAGCGCAATGGCGTGCATACCGACAATCCGAGCAGCGCCACCACCGGCTCGGCGGCCTTGATGTATGAGCTGCTGCAGGGCGTGCGCCCCTACATCAGCTACACCACCTCGTTCTATCCCAATAGCGGCACCGATGTCGGCGGCAGCACCTTCAAGCCCGAGACCGGCAAGCAATGGGAAGCCGGTGTGAAGTTCGACCTCGATGAAGGCCGCACCAACCTCAACGTCGCCGTCTTCGACCTGCGTCGTCGCAACGTGCTGGTGAGTGATCCCAACAACATCGGCTTCAACATCGCAGTGGGCGAACAGCGCTCGCAGGGTGGCGAGATCAGCGTGAGCTCGGACTTGCGCAATGGCGTCAGTCTCAACGCCGGTTATTCCTACACCGCTGCCATCGTCACCGATGACGGCGGCCAGCCCAGCACCACGGTGGGCCAGTGGCTCAACAACGTGCCGCGCCACAGCTTCACCAGCAGCGCCCGCTATCGCTTCAAGGGCGAGTTGAACGGCTGGGAAGTCAATGGCGGCGTGCGCGGCCAGAGCATGGTGCGCACCTATGGCTACACCCTGCCCGGCTACGTGGTGGGCGATGCCGGGGTGGCCTACAACGCCGAACGCTGGCGCGCTGCGCTCAATGTGAAGAATGTCTTCAATACGCACTACTACACGGGCGGCCTGCAAAACGCCGTGGCGCTGGGCGATGACCGCACCATCCTGCTGACGCTGGGGTATCGCTATTGAAGACGTGATGATGTGAACATGTCCTAAATGCTTGCTTTGAAATCGGCCGCGCTCATGCGGCCGATTTCTTGTCATCCAATGGAAATGAGGTGCGTTGAACTGTTCATCCTCTTCCCTATCGACTGACCGCCTCAATGACCAAGGAGAAACAATGAAAACCAAGCTGCCCCTGACGCTGTCATGCTCCCTGCTCATGCTCGCTAGCGCCTTCTCCACCCGCGCCGTGGAGGCGATGGCGGACGACCTCAGCCAGCTTCGACAGACGCCCAGCTTCGCCCTCGGCCAGGTCGGGTTCATCGGCCACATCAGCGAGAGTGAACAGCGTTATCGCCGCATCCTGCAAACCCCTGAAGCACTGGAGAATTTCAACCGTCTGCTCGACGATGAAGCAGCCACCAAGGAAGGTCGTCTCTACGCCGCCTGCGCCATCCGCACACTGGCGCCCGGCCAGTTCGAGGACGGAACCCGCAAGCTGCGTGCAGCCGGTGGAACGGTATCAGTCCTGCGCGCCGACATCCTCAGACGCGAACCGGTGCAGGAGCATCTGCAACGCATCGCGCAACAGGGATGCAATGAGGCCTACTGGCGCTAGGCCGGGCATAAGGGCAGAAGGATCAAGAAAAGAAAACGACGGGCTCCATGACGAAGCCCGCCCAAGACAAAGGCCAGAAGGAGCCTATGACAAAACTGAAAGATGTTCAGTCAATCTCGTTCTGGATAGTAGTGATCACCTCCCCCGCAAGGCAAATCCGCATCACGGATTAGCCCCATCAATATTGCAAATACACCTTCATACCGCGTGCAACGTCTCGCGAGTTTGGTGCATATCCCCTTGCAAACCCTCTCCCACAGCGGCTTTTCGCCTCATGCAGGTGCAGCCGCAAAGAGCCTGCGCGCAACTACGGAGCGCTCTAATCATTATTACTAATATTCATTGCGCCAATTCCTAAATAGAATTTGACCCTGTTTTGACCCAGGACGACACTCAGCTACCTCCTTCAACCAATGTGGTGAGCCATGAATTCGATCACGCTCGATGTCTATCCCATCCAGAAGAAAGCCGTCACCGTCACGCCGCCGAATGCGCATTCCCCGGAAATGGATACGCTCATCGCCGAGGTCACGGCGCGCCGCGATGAATTCGATCAGTTGGGTCATGTGCCGCGCGATCTCATCGCCACGATGAAAAAAGCCGGCATCTTCCGTTCCAGCACACCGCGCAGGTTTGGCGGCGAGCCGCTGGCGCCGGCGCCCTTCCTGGCGATGGTCGAGCGCATCTCGCGGGCCGATGGCTCGGCCGGCTGGGTCGCCGCCTTCGGCTCGGCCAATACCTACCTGGCCGCATTGCCCATCGACACGCAACACGCGATCTATGCCAGTGGCCCCGACCAGGTCTATGCCGGTGGTCTGTATCCCTTGCAGCAAGCCAAGGCAGTGCCGGGCGGCTGGGAGATTTCCGGGCGCTGGCATTTCGCCAGCGGCTGCAAGGGGGCGGACTGGATCGGCGTGGGCATCAAGGATGACGGCCCCGACGATGGCGCGCACAAGCCGGCGCTGATGGCCGTCATGCCGGCAGCGGAAGTGGAGATCATCGACAACTGGAACGTGGTCGGGATGCAAGGCACCGGCAGTCACGATACACGCCTGCAGGACAAGTTCGTGGCCCACGCCTGGACCTGTGCCCGCGGTGCGCCCGGTCTCATTGATGAGCCGCTGTATCGCTATCCGGCCCTGGCCTACCAGGCCGAAGTACACGCCGCGGTCAACATCGGCCTGGCGCGCGCGGCGCTGGACATCGTCACCGACATGGCAGGCGGCACCAAGATCATGCCGGGTGCATTGCGCCTGGCCGACCGTGCCTACTACAAGATCAAGCTGGGTACCTGCGAAGCCAAATGGCGCAGCGCCCGCATGTTCTTCTACGATGCCTGCGAACAGGCGTGGGAACAGATCGTGGCCGGCAACCCCATCACCGAAGAAACCGACATGATGCTCAAGCTCTCGGCCACCTATGCCGCGCGGGTCTCGATGGAAGTGGTCAACGACGCCTACCAGGCCGCGGGGATGGCCGCCATCCAGCGCAGTCATCGCCTGCAACACATCGTGCGCGATGCCATGGTGGTCACGCAACACGCGGCCCTGTCGGAACTGAACTACGAAAGCGCTGGCGCGCTTTTTGCCAAGTTGGGGATCACGCGCTAAGGCGCTTCTCCCCTGAAGTCTCGCCTGCCAACTCCACTGGCGTTTCACCAACTTCACCAAGAGGACCCAGCCCGTGACCTACTCCACCGTCTCGCCACAACGCCGCAAGCTGCTGCTCGGCGCCGCCTCGCTGCTCGCCGCAGGTGCTGCGCCTGCCTTACCGGCCCTGGCTCAGGGCGCGCCCATCCTCATCGGGGTGGGCGCCGACCCCGTCTTCACCGCCTTCTACGTTGCGGCCAACGAGAAACTCTTCGCCAAGCATGGCGTACCCAACGTCAGCGTGCAGTCCTATACCGATGGCGGCGAGGCGCTCAACGCGCTGGTGGCCAATCAGGTGCAACTGGGCTGTGCCGGCGAACCTACGCACATCGTGCGGCTCGCGCGCGCCGAGTTGCGTCCGCTGGCCGTGACCTATCAATCCCGCACCTACGTCAAGCTGGTGGCGCGCAAGGACATCGCCACCGTCGACAAAATCAAGAAATTCGGCATCGTCGCCGGCTCGGTCTCGGAATACATCACCGGCCTCACGCTCAAGACCCTCAACATCGACCCCGCCAAGGTCGAGCTGGTGCGCTCGGGTCCGCCCGAACTGCCGGCGCTGCTGGCACGCGGCGACATCGACGCCTACTTCGTCTGGGAACCCTGGCCCACCCTGGGCGTGCAGCAAGGCGGCCACATCCTCATGACCGCCGGTGACGTCGGCTACACCAGCACCCTGTGGCTGGCGGCCAGCGCGTCCTGGCTGGCGGCCAACAAGGAAGCCGCCGGCAAGATCCTCAAGGCGCTGGCCGAAGCCTCGGAGATCACCCGCAAGGATCCTGCACGGGCCGCCAAGTCGGTGCAGGCCGTCACCCACATTCCGGTGGCGCAGACGCTGAACTCGCTCAAGGACATGGAACCGGTAGTGCGCGACTTCACCGACACCGACCTGAAGACCGCCAACGCCATCGCCAACTTCCTGCTGTCCAAACAAGCCATCAAGGCCCCGGTGGACATGAGCAAGATTCTGCAACGCGGTTTCTACCAGGGGTAAACCATGGGACATGGATCTTCGGTTTCCATCAAACGGGTGGGCTTGAACATCGGCAAGCACGAGATCATGGCCGGCATCGACCTCGATATCCGTGCCGGCGAATTCATCTGCCTGCTCGGCCCCTCGGGCTGTGGCAAGTCGACCCTGCTCAATGCCATCGCCGGCTTCCAGGAGGTCAGTGGCGAGATCAGCATCGGTGGCCAGCGCATCAAGGGACCGGGACTGGATCGCGGCGTAGTGTTCCAGTCCTCGGAGGCACTCTTCCCCTGGCTCACCGTGCGCGAGAACGTCGAATATGGCCTGCGCCTGCGCGGCATCGCCAGTGCCGAACGGCGCACGGCCGCCGAGCGCTACGTCAGCCTGGTGGGCCTCAGGCACGCCATCGACAAGTTCCCCGGCGAACTCTCGGGCGGGATGCGCCAGCGCGCGCAGATCGCCCGCGTGCTGGTCAACCAGCCTTCCGTGGTGCTCATGGATGAACCCTTCGGCGCACTCGACGCCCAGACCCGCGAAGTGCTGCAAAGCGAGCTGGAACGCATCTGGAAGAGTACCGGCTGCACCATCGTCTTCGTCACCCACGACATCTGGGAAGCCATCCTGCTGGCCGACCGCGTGGTGACCATGACGGCCGGTCCGCGCGCCCACATCAAGATCATCGAAACCGTGGACCTGCCGCACCCTCGCGATCCGGCCGACCCGGCCTGTATGGCGCTGTATGCCCGCATCCGCGACGATATCGGCGCCGAAGTCACACGCGTGCTGCGCGCCCAAGGTTTGATCGAAGAGGAATCCCTGCAATGACGCAACTCACACAGACCGCCACGGCCAGCGCTTCCGCCTCGGCCACGCCATCCAAGCTGGGCAGCCGCGTCAAAGCCGCCCGTCCCTTCCTGATCTCGGTCATTGCCATCGTCGGCGGCCTGGTGCTGTGGCAACTGGTCTCGATGACCACCTCGCCGCTGTTCCTGCCCTCGGTCTCGATGACCTGGTCCGCGGCACTGGAGTTGATCAGCGACGGCACCCTGCAGCAATCGGTGCTGGCCTCTTCCTGTCGCATCCTGGCCGGCTGGGGAGCGGGTGTGGTCATCGGCGTGCCACTGGGCATCTTCATGGGCCGCTTCGAGATCGTGCGGCAGTTGCTCGATCCCTATATCGAATTCTTCCGTTTCATTCCACCGATTGCCTTCGTCACCCTGGCCGTGATCTGGCTGGGCCCCGGCGAACTGTCGAAGATCGCGCTGATCTTCTACACCACCGTCTTCATCGTCACCCTCAACACCATCGCCGGGGTGCAGGCGGTCAATCCGCTGCGCCTGCGGGCGGCGGCCTCGCTGGGCGCCGGACCATGGAAGATGTTGACCACCGTGATCCTGCCCTCGACCGTGCCCTACATGGTCACCGGAGCCCGCATCGCGATGGGCAATTCCTTCCTCACCGTGGTATCGGCCGAGATCGTCTCGGCCCGCGAAGGCCTGGGCGCGCTGATCTGGACCGCGCGCAACTTCAGTCGCACCGAATGGGTGTTCGTCGGCATCATAGCCCTGGGCCTGCTGGGCTACCTGTTCGACCGTGTGCTGCGGATCGCCACGCGCAGGCTGTTGGCGCGCTACCTGTAAGTGCAGCGGGCTTTTCATCACAAGATCACCAACGAGACTTCTTCACCATGAGCGACATCACCCAAGAAATCCTGCAACTCAAACGCCGCCTCGACATCCTCGACGCCGAGGCCGACATCCGCCGTCTCCAGGCGCGCTACATGTTCCTGTGCGACACCCCCTGCCCGGAACCGGTGGCCGATGACGCCGAGCGCATCGAGAAGATCCTCGAACTCTATGCCGAAGACGCCATCTGGGAAGGCGTGGGCGCCTATTACGAAGGCCAGTTCGGCCAGGCCATCGGCAAGGACGCGATCCGCAAACACTTCCAGGCCTTCTGGGGCCAGAAGAAAGACCCGGAACTGCTGTTGAACGTGCACTACCTGACCTCGGAGCAGATCCATGTCAATGCCGATTGCACCCGTGCCGATGGCCAGTGGGTCCATTGCCAGCCCTGGATCTTCGGCGACGGTTCCTCGCTGCTGCGCTCCAGCCGCCTGAACAATCTCTTCACCAAGGTCGATGGCGTCTGGAAAATCGCCCGCACCCGCACCGAAAACGTGTTCGTCGCGCCGCTTGCTACGGGGTGGGCCAACAATGTGCCGAGCTATTCGGTGCTGATGAAGGAATAATTCTTCATCTCGCCTGTCACCGCCGTCCCTCCTGCCTCCCCGAAGAGCCTCATGCAGCCACAACAGCACGCATTGCGCCGACAATTCATTCAAACCACGGCTGGCCCGCTGCACGTGGCCAGCATGGGGCAAGGTCGGCCGGTGCTGCTGCTGCACCAGACGCCGCGCTCCTGGGATGAATATCGCGACGTGCTGCCGCTGCTGGGGCAAGCGTACTGGGCGATTGCCATCGATACCCTCGGTTTTGGCGACTCCTGCAAGCCGCCCTTGTCCGCACACAGCATCGAGCGCTGGGCGCAACTGGCGCTGGAAGTGATGGATCAACTAGGCATCAGCAAGGCCGCCGTGGTCGGCCACCATACCGGCGCGGCCACGGCCATGGAAATCGCCGCCGCCGCCCCCGAACGGGTGGCGGCGCTGGTACTGTCCTCCTGCTCCTACAACGATGCCGCTCACCGCAGCGCCCATGCCGGCAAACGCGCCATCGACGATGTGGTGGTACGCGCCGACGGCAGCCACTTGCAAGAACTGTGGCAGCGCCGCCAGCCCTACTACCCGCCAGGCGATACCGAACTGCTGTCGCGCTTCATGATGGACGCCCTCAAGGCAGGTGAGATGGCTGCGCATGGCCACATGGTGGTACGCAATTACGTGATGGAGGCGCGCATCGGCCTGGTGCACTCACCCACGCTGGTCCTGCGCGCCGGTCGCGATCCGCACGCCGCGCCCTATGCCGAACGCATCGCCCAACTCATTGCCGGCAGCCAGCTAGAGACGTTGGAAGAAGGCATGGTGCCCATGCCCGACCAGATCCCTGGGCCGTTTGCGCAGGCGGTGCTGGATTTCTTGCAGCGGGTGTGGTCCATGCCCTGCACGGATGGCGAAGCGGCCAGGAGATAAAGTCGCAAACGAAACCACGTCATTGCTCCAAAAACGTAGCGCTGCAATGTTCTGACTTCCGTCGGCAGACCACGGGGAAGGTTTTCCGATTTGGTCTTTTTACTCGCGTGGATCTTGTTGTCCAAAAAGCGTATTGAGCTCCAAGCCAGAGGGGGCTCCGGCCAATCCGCTGAAATTTCCATCGTTCAAGATCGTGCGCGCCGCGCGTTGTGCGCATCCCCACGCCGCACGCGCCAGTGCGCCGCCCAGACTGACACGTCGCACGCCCAGATGCTCCAGGTCCTGCAGCGTCAGCTCCGATGGCCAGCCGATCAGAACATTTACCGGCTTGGGCGCGACGGCTGCCACCACTGCCTTGATCTGCTCGGCAGTCTTGATACCGGGGGCATATAGACAATCCGCCCCGGCCTCGGCGTAGGCTTTCAGACGGCGCAAGGCGTCATCGAGATCGGGCTGCCCAACAAAGAAATTCTCGGCACGTCCAATGAGCAGGACATCTTCACCCGATTCGGCAATGGCCAGCTTGGCCGCACGAATGCGCTCCACTGACTCGGCGATGCTCCTCAAGGGCAGCGCAGCGCTTCCTGTGGAATCTTCTATCGACAGGCCTGCGACGCCGGTATCGATAGCCATCCGCACACTTTCTGTCACCTCTTCCAAGGTCGCACCAAATCCACTTTCGAAATCGGCGTTGATCGGCAGTTCGGTCGCATCGACCATTTGGCGAAGATGCGCGATGGTTTGGTCGCGAGATACCTCCCCCTCTGGCCGACCGGTAGACCATGCGTATCCCGAGCTGGTAGTAGCCAGGCATTTGAATCCCATGCTGGCAAGCATCTTGGCGCTGCCCACATCCCAAGGGTTGGGCAAGACAAAGCACCCGCTTTGATGAAGGTGACGGAACGCGGCACGCCGCTGGGCGATACTAGAGCTGGACATGGGAACTCCTTGCTTTGTCAGGGTTCTCGATTCTAAATTAATCCCGGACGAAGGCGTAATCCCTCTCAACCTTGCAGATGCGGGTCTTATAGGCCTGGTACCACTGCTCGCGCCCCAGGCGCTGGGCCATCTGGTGGTCCAGATCGCGTTTCCACGCGGCGATGGCTTCCAGGCTCTCCCAATAGCTGACAGTGATGCCGACTTCTTCCCGCGCCGACTCCATGCCCAGAAAACCCGGCTGGCGCGAAGCTGCCTGCACCATGGCATCGGCCATCTGGCCATAGCCATGATCGCCCTCGGTGCGCAGGGAAGTGAAGATGACGGCGTAATAGGGAACGTCTCCGGTGACGGCAATACTCATGGTGTGGCTCCAGTCAAAAAATAAAATCAGTAGCGCCGGGGTCAGGCCATCTCTGTCTCGCGCCCGAACATTTCAATCAACAAACTGCGCAGCCACTGTATGCCCGAGTCAGCCGAAAAGCGCGTATGCGTATAGATGCTCACTGGAATGCGCGGCATCTCCAGCGGCAGGTCCAGCAACACGAAGGCATCATCGAGGTTATGACGCTCGGCGATACTGCGCGGCAGGAACAGCGCCAGGTCGGTATGCCGCACGATCTGCGGCGCCACCGTGAAGTGCGGCATCCGCAGCGCGAAGTCACGCTTCACGCCCGCATTGCGCAGCACGTCCTCGGCCAGTTGGTGGCCAGTGGTATTGGTATTGGCGTAGACGTAGCGCAACTGCAGCAGGTTTTCCATGGTCAACGGCTGGCCTGCCAGCGGATGCGCACGGCGCAACATGCAGATGTAATCGTCGTAGAGCACCAACTGGCTCTGACAATCCTCGGGCAAACCCGGCAGATAGCCGAAGGCCAGGTCGATGTCGCCATTGCGCATGGCCGCGCCCAGGTTTTCCATGGCCATCTGCTGCACTTCGAGGGAGACATGCGGGGCGGCATGGGCCAGCTCTTCCATGAGCATCGGCAGCACGTGGCTACAGGACATGTCCGACATCACCAGGTGGAAGGTGCGCGTGGCCGTGACCGGATCGAAGCTGGCGTGGGTATGCAGGGCTTCGTGGATGATGCCCAGCGCACGCGCAATCGGCTCATGCAGGCGGATCGCGGTTTCGGTCGGCACCATGGCGCTGGTGCTGCGCACGAACAAGGGATCATCGAACATCTCGCGCAGACGGCGCAGCGCGTGGCTTACGGCGGGCTGGGTCAGGTGCAGGCGATCGGCAGCCGCGGTGAGGCTGCGCAATTCCCAGATGACGATGAAGGTCTTGAGCAGGTTCAGGTCGACTGCACCGATATTCATTTGCTTCATGCGCAACATTCCAGACAATCATTTGACCCTGGATTTGCCCAGGGTCTATTGTTCATCCCAGGACGCAGGCTGTGGCAAGCGCTGCGTTCTCCCTCTGATCTGCTGATCGACAAGCGCTTGGCGCTGACGCCGATTGCGCAAAGGATAACGGCGCACTGTCTGCGGTGTCATCATTTTTCTGCCCACAAAAAAACCGCCCAGCAAGCCGAGCGGTTTCATCAGAAATCACAAGAACGCCGCAGCGCTACACCGCCAACTGCTGCAAATGCCGGCTCACCGCCTCCAGCACGATGGCATCCACGCCCGCCCCTTGGGTCTGCTCGACGTGCGCCAGAAACGCCTTGCGCATCCGCGGTTCCCAGAAACGTTTGAGGTGCGTGGCCAGGTCGGCGATGGCCTGGTCGCGGTCCGGCATGGTGGAAAAGAAATTGCCAATCTGGTTGGCCATCTTGACCAGGTGTTCGGTATTCATGCGTGCTCTCCTCCTGCTCTGTTCATCAACTGTTTGATCCAAGACTGCCAATCCTGCCAATCGTGCACTTCACCGCAAACGCTGTGGCCGCGCATACACCACATGCCCCTGCTTGCGCACGAAGCCCAGCAGCGTCACATCGGTCTCCTCGGCCAGCCGGATCGCCAGTGCCGTCGGGGCCGAGACGGCAGCGATGAAGCCGATGCCTACCATGGCCGCCTTCTGCACCATCTCATAACTGGCGCGGCTGGTGATGATGGCCGCGCCCTGCGAAAAGTCGGCGCCCTCTTGCGCCAATGCACCAATGAGCTTGTCCAGCGCATTGTGGCGACCGACATCTTCACGTACCAGCACGATGCGTCCCTCGACATCCATCCACGCCGCCGCATGGGTGGCGCCGGTCACCTGCTGTAACTGCTGGCGCGACTGCATCTGTTCAAATGCCGCGTGCACCTGCTGCACCGTGAAGAGCGCGCCGGCCGCCACCGCCTGCGGATGCCGCACCGCCTGCTCCAGCGTCTCGGCGCCACACAGGCCGCAACCGGTGCGCCCGGTGAGGTTGCGGCGCTTTTCCTTCAACGCCACGAAGCGTTCAGTGGCAATGCGCATCTGCACCTGCACACCTTCGCAACCAGGCAAGATCTCGCATTCATACAATTCGCCGGGCGCGGCCAGGATGCCTTCGGTGAGCGAAAAACCCAGCGCAAAATCTTCCAGGTCGGTGGGCGTAGCCATCATCACGGCGTGCGAGATGCCGTTGTATTCCAGCGCGATCGGCACTTCCTCGGCCACGACATCGTCCACCGTCTCGCGCTGGCCATCGCGCCAACGATCCACCTGCACATGGGCAAAGGTGGCGTAGTCGCCGCTGGCTTCATCGATGACGGGGCCGCTGTTGCGGGTATTGCTGTTGCGTGTATTCATGCTGTCCTGCGCGGCTTGGCCGGGCTCGTGTCTGCAAAAAAAAATCTGGGCAGCGCGCACCGGCCTGCGCTGCGCCGTTACTTGGTGACCAGTGGTTCGGCCTGTTTGTCGATCTGCTTGTCACCCTGCTTGTCACCCTTGAGCAATTCCAGTTGCTCGCGGTTGAAGCGCTCGTAATGCTGCTGCCATTCGGACGGCTGGGTCACCGGCATCACCTGTACCGCCGTCACCTTGTACTCGGGGCAGTTGGTGGCCCAGTCGGAGTTGTCGGTGGTGATCACGTTGGCCCCGGATTCCGGGAAGTGGAAGGTGGTATAGACCACGCCCGGTTGCACGTTCTCGGTAACGGTGGCGCGCAATACGGTCTGGCCGGCGCGCGATTCCACCCCGACCCAGTCGCCCTCGCGGATGCCACGGTCCTCGGCATCGTGCGGGTGGATTTCCAGCCGGTCTTCGCTATGCCATTGCGAGTTCTCGGTGCGGCGCGTCTGCGCGCCCACGTTGTACTGCGACAGGATGCGGCCGGTGGTCAGGATCAGCGGGTAACGCTGGGTCACCTTCTCATCGGTGGCGAAGTACTGCGTGTTGATGAACTTGCCCTTGCCTCGGATGAAGCTGCCTACGTGCATGATGGGCGTGCCTTCCGGTGCCGCTTCGTTGCATGGCCACTGGATGCTGCCAAGTTTTTCCAGCTTGTCGTAGCTCACGCCGTGGAAGCTGGGGGTCAGGGCGGCGATTTCATCCATGATCTCCGAGGGGTGATTGTACGGCATCGGATAACCCAGCGCTTCGGCCAAGGCTACCGTGACTTCCCAGTCGGACTTGCCGGCTTTGGCCGGCATCACCTTGCGCACGCGCGAGATGCGGCGCTCGGCATTGGTGAAGGTGCCATCCTTTTCCAGGAAGGACGAACCGGGCAGGAACACGTGCGCATACTTGGCGGTTTCGTTGAGGAAAAGATCCTGCACCACGATGCATTCCATCGCTTGCAAGGCGGCCGCCACATGCTGGGTATTGGGGTCGGACTGGACGATATCTTCACCTTCGCAATACAGACCCTTGAAGCTGCCATCGAGCGCGGCATCGAACATGTTGGGAATGCGCAGGCCCGGTTCAGGATTGAGCGTCACGCCCCAGGCCTGTTCGAACTGACCGCGCACGGTGGAGTCCGAGATGTGGCGATAACCCGGCAGCTCGTGCGGGAAGGAACCCATGTCGCAGGAACCCTGCACATTGTTCTGGCCCCGCAGCGGGTTCACACCCACGCCTTCACGACCGACGTTGCCGGTGCACATGGCCAGGTTGGCGATGCCCATCACGGTGGTCGAACCCTGCGCATGTTCGGTCACGCCCAGGCCGTAGTAGATCGCGGCATTGCCGCCGGTGGCATACAGCCGTGCGGCGCCACGGATGGTCTCAGCCGGCACGCCGGTAATGGCCGCCATGGCTTCGGGCGAATTGTCGGCACGCAGGACGAATTCCTTCCAGTCCTGGTAGGACTGCAGATCGCAGCGCTCCTGGATGTAGGCTTCATCCTGCAAGCCCTCGGAGAGAATCACATGCGCCAGCGCGGTGATGATGGCGGTGTTGGTACCGGGGCGCAGCTTGAGGTGATAGTCGGCCTGGATGTGCGGCGACTTGACCATCTCGGTAGTGCGCGGATCGATCACGATCAGCTTGGCGCCCTGGCGCACGCGGCGCTTGATCTGCGAGGCAAAGACCGGGTGGCCGGAAGCCGGGTTGGCGCCCATGATGAGGATGACGTCGGAATGCATCACCGATTCGAAGGTCTGGGTGCCCGCCGACTCGCCCAGGGTCTGCTTCAAGCCATAGCCGGTGGGCGAATGGCACACCCGCGCGCAGGTATCGACGTTGTTGTTGCCGAAGGCGGCGCGCACCAGCTTCTGCACCAGGTAGGTCTCTTCATTGGTACAACGCGAAGAGGTGATGCCGCCGATGGAATCCTTGCCATGCTTGGCCTGGATGCGGCGGAACTCGCTGGCCGCATAGGACAACGCTTCTTCCCACGACACTTCGCGCCAGGGATCGTTGATGCTCTTGCGGATCATGGGGTTTAAGATGCGATCCTTGTGGGTCGCATAGCCCCAGGCGAAACGGCCCTTGACGCAAGAGTGGCCCTGGTTGGCCTTGCCATCCTTGTACGGCACCATGCGCACCACTTCATTGCCCTTCATCTCGGCCTTGAAGGAGCAGCCCACGCCGCAATAGGCGCAGGTGGTGACCTTGCTGTGCTCGGCCTGGCCCAGCATGATGACGGTCTTCTCGGTCAAGGTGGCGGTCGGGCAAGCCTCGACGCAGGCGCCGCAGGAAACGCACTCCGATTCCATGAAGGTATCCATCTGCCCGGCCGAGACGCGCGATTCGAAACCGCGACCATTGATGGTCAGTGCAAAGGTGCCTTGGGTTTCTTCGCAAGCCCGCACGCAGCGGTTGCAGACGATGCACTTGGAGGGGTCATAGGTGAAGTAGGGATTGGATTCATCCTTCTTCATCTTGGTGTGGTTCTCCCCCTCGTAGCCATAGCGCACTTCACGCAGGCCGACCACGCCGGCCATGTCCTGCAGTTCGCAGTTGCCGTTGGTGGGACAGGTCAGGCAATCCAGCGGGTGGTCGGAGATGTAGAGCTCCATCACGCCGCGCCGGATCTCGGCCAGCTTGGGCGTTTGCGTCTGCACCTTCATGCCGGGTTCGCAGGGCGTGGTGCAGGAGGCCGGATAACCCTTCATCCTGCGACCATCCTTTTCGATTTCCACCAGGCACAGGCGGCAGGAACCGAAGGGTTCCAGGCTATCGGTGGCGCACAGCTTGGGCACGTTGATACCGGCCTCGACCGAGGCGCGCATCACCGAGGTGCCGGCCGGCACCGTCACCTGCACGCCGTCGATCTCCAGCGTGACCATCTGTTCCGAGGCCCGTGCGGGGGTGCCGTAATCCGTTTCATTGAGCTGGTTCATGTTGCAACTCCTCTGCATTCGGTAATGGGGTCAGGCCGCCTGTTGGCTGGGCGCGCCGAAGTCTTCCGGGAAATGGTTCAGCGCCGAGAGCACCGGGAACGGCGTCATGCCGCCCATGGCACAGAGCGAACCGTTGAGCATGGTGTCGCACAGGCTCTTGAGCAGATGCACTTGCTGGCCGCGATCCTGGTTGGCGATGATCTTGTCGATCACTTCCACGCCACGGGTGGAACCGATGCGGCAAGGTGTGCACTTGCCGCAGGACTCGACGGCACAGAATTGCATGGCATAGCGGGCTTGCTTGACCATATCGACACTATCGTCAAAAGCGACCAGCCCGCCATGCCCGATCATGGCGCCTATCGCGGAGAAAGCTTCATAATCGAGCGGCGTATCGAATTGCGAGGGGGGGAGATAAGCCCCCAGCGGTCCACCCATCTGCACCGCGCGCAGCGGACGACCACTGGCACTGCCGCCGCCGAAGTCTTCCAGCAACTGGCGTAGCGTCAGACCGAAGGCCTTTTCCACCAGGCCGCCCTGCTTGATGTTGCCGGCCAACTGGAATGGCAGCGTGCCATGCGAGCGGCCCACGCCATAGTTCTTGTAGAACTCCGCCCCCCGCGCCAGGATCACCGGCACCGAAGCCAGCGAGATCAGGTTGTTGATCACGGTAGGCTTGCCGAACAAACCCTCCAGCGCCGGCAGCGGTGGCTTGGCGCGCACCACGCCGCGCTTGCCTTCCAGACTCTCCAGCATGGCGGTTTCTTCGCCGCAGATGTAGGCGCCGGCGCCCTTGCGTACTTCCAGGTGGAAGGACTTGCCGGAACCGAGGATGTTGTGACCCAGGTAGCCGCGCGCGGTGGCGATGGCGATGGCGTCGTTCATCGTCGCAATCGAGTGCGGATATTCGGAGCGCACATAGACATAACCCTCGGTAGCGCCCACGGCCAGGGCCGCAATGGTCATGCCCTCGATCAGGGTGAAGGGATCGTCTTCCATGATCATGCGATCCGAGAAGGTGCCGGAGTCGCCCTCATCGGCATTGCAGACCACGTATTTCTGCGTGGCCGGCGCACGCAACACGGTCTGCCACTTGATGCCGGTGGGGAAGGCGGCACCGCCCCGACCGCGCAGGCCGGAGGCGATCATCTCCTCGACGATGGCTTCCGGGGTCTTGGCCAGGGCATTCTTGAGGCCGACATAACCGTCATAGGCCAGGTAATCCTCCAGCGACAGCGGATCGATGATGCCCACCCGGGCGAAGGTCAGGCGCTCCTGATTCTTGAGGAAGGAGATCTCTTCGGTCAGGCCCAGGTGCAGTCTGTGCTGGCCTCCCGCCAGCAGCCCGGCATCGAAGAGGCTGCCCACATCCTCGGCTGCCACTGGCCCATAGGCCACGCGTCCGGCCGCGGTGGACACTTCCACCAGCGGCTCCAGCCAGAACATGCCACGCGAGCCATTGCGCACCAGCTTGATGCTCTGGCCGCGTTTGTCCGCCTCGGCGCGAATGGCCTCGGCGACTTGGTTGGCGCCCAAGGCCAGTGCGGTGGAGTCGCGCGGCACGTAAATGGTGACGATATCCTGGGTGCTCATCATGCCTCCCGCTTGGCCTGGATCAGGCGCTTGAATTTATCGGCATCGACGCGGGCGTGCAGTTCGTCGTCGAGGGTGAGATTGGGACCGATGGCGCACTGGCCCAGGCAATACACCGGCTCCAGCGTGAACTGGCCATCCGCGCTGGTCTCATGGAAGCCGCAGCCCAGCAGGTTCTGCGCATGTTCGGCCAGGGCTTCGCTACCGCGCGCCTGGCAAGCTTCGGCACGGCACACCTGCACCACATGCTGGCCGGCCGGTTCCTGGCGGAAGAAGTGATAGAACGAGATCACGCCATGCACCTCGGCGCGCGAGACGTTCAATTCACCCGCAATCATCGGCACCGCATCGGCGGGGATGTAGCCGACCTGTTCCTGGATGCCGTGCAGGATGGGGAGCATGGCGCCGGCCATGTGCTTGCGCTCGGCGATGATGCCACGCACCGCAGCGACGTCGAAAACTTGTTGCCTCTTCATGGATGCCTCCTGTGTTGCCTCGATGCGGACCCGGTCCTGCTTCTGCTCTTGCTGGATCTTGTACCCACCGCGCAATGACCAACGAATGAAAATGGGGATGAGGGAAATCTGCCGCGCCTAGGGCGGCGCCGCCTGCTGCCAACAGATCAGGGGCAAGGAGGAACCATGCAGCGGCCCGCCAGCGCCCCGGTGATGGGCGCGCACGGCCGTGCGAAGTGAAACAGCTAGTCTCCGTTGTTGCATGTTCTCCCTGCCTTCGGGGTTGGTGGGAACACTGCGGATGCTGACCGGCCCTTACCGATGGGCCGCTCATGCTCCTGTTTTTTGATAGTCGCTGACACAAGCTGCCGCTGCTCACGTGGCAGAGCAGCTTGTGTCAGCGGCTTTCGCCGCTGGGGTCAGACCTCTGAGCTCAGAGGTCTGAGATCTAAGGTCTCACATGCAGACCGGGTGGAGCCGGCCTGCGGATGAAACGATGACGTCTCGAACTACGCGATCAACGGAACAGCACGGCCGACTTCTGCAACACCAGGGTGATACCCCAGATCAGCGGAATGCCCACCGCGGCCCATGCCAGGCCGATCATCACCGGGTTGCCGCCGGTGCCGATCTGCGACATGTCGCCCGAACCGGCCGTCGCCACTGCATCGGCCGCCGACTTTTCGTGGGCCAGTTGCTTTTCACGGGCCAGTTCTTCCGGCGTCATGAAGTGCTTGGCGGCCACCGGACGGATCAGCAGGTTGCAGATCAGACCCAGCACCAACATGCCGGCCAGGATGTACATGGTGGTGTTGTAGACCTGGCTCTTGGGCATCCCCAGGGACAACTGGTACTCACGCATGTAGTTCACCACCACCGGGCCCAGGATGCCGGCAGTGGCCCACGCGGTCAGCAGGCGGCCGTGGATGGCGCCCACCATCTGGGTGCCGAACAGGTCGGCCAGGTAGGCCGGCACGGTAGCGAAGCCGCCGCCATACATCGACAGGATGATGCAGACCGCACCGACGAACAGCGGGATGTTGCCCGCCTTGGCCGACCACGGCAGGCTCACGTACAGCACGAAGCCCAGCACGAAGAAGATGGCGTAGGTCATCTTGCGACCGAAGAAGTCCGAGCACGAGGCCCAAGCGAAACGGCCACCGATGTTGAAGAGCGAAATCAGGCCGGTGAAGCCGGCCGCCAGTGCCGCGATGGCGGTCTTCTGCTCGACCGACAGGTCATTGAAACCGATGTTCACACCCAAGAGCTTGCCGCCGAACACTTCCTGCAGCATCGGCGAGGCGATGCCGATGACGCCGATACCAGCCGACACGTTCAGGCAGAGCACCAGCCACACCAGCCAGAACTGGGGGATGCCCCAGACCTTGGAGACGTGCACGTGGTTCTGGGTGATCATGGTGGCAGAGGACTTGGCCACCGGCGGGGTCCAGCCAGCCGGCTTCCAGCCGGTCGGCGGCACGCGGTAGCCGAAGGCGCCGGCCATCATGAAGACGAAGTAGATAATCGCCATGACCACAAAGGTTTCCCACACGCCCACCGAGGTGGGGGAGGCAAACTTCTTCATCAGCGCATCGGCCAGGGGCGTGCCGACCAGCGCACCACCACCGAAGCCCATGATGGCCATGCCGGTGGCCATGCCGCGCCGGTCTGGGAACCACTTGATGAGGGTCGACACTGGAGAGATGTAGCCCAGACCGAGACCGACGCCACCGATGACGCCCGAACCCAGCCACATCAGCCAGATCTGGTGCGTCTTCACGCCCAGGGCCGAGATCAACAGGCCACCGCACCAGCAGATGGCGGCCACCACACCGGCCTTGCGCGGACCGGCGTGTTCCAGCCAGCCACCCCACAATGCTGCGGAGATGCCCAGGAGGACGAAGAACATGGTGTACATCCAGCCCAGCATGGAAATCTTCCAGTCACAGGAGGACGAGAAGACCTGGGCGAAGAAGCCGACATCGGCACCGCAGGCAATCGGCGCGGTCACGCCCAGGGCCTTGGACAGCGGCAGCCAGAATACGGAGAAACCGTAGGCCATGCCGATGCACAGGTGGATTGCGAGTGCTGCTGGTGGGACCAGCCAGCGGTTGAAGCCAGGCTTGGCGACTGTGTGTTCCTTGTTCAGGAAATCGAAAGCCATTATTCCTCCGAATGTTTTATGAGTGATGTGGGTAAATCGAAGGAAGGATTACAGCGCAAATAGCCTGGCCGGATCGTGAAACCGGCCCCTTTTTGCGGCGTTATCCTTCTCTTTTAATTTATTTATTTATGTACAACACCGCATATATTTTCTATCATCTATGCGGAGTGACGCGAAATTATCACCGATAAACAGCCGTTTCAATATGCTTTCTTTTTCTTAAATGTTCAAAGTCCACATCAAACCTCACTGGGAAATCGCCTACGACAACGAGGCGGCGCTGGACACGGCCAATCTTCTGACCTTGCTCACGGCAATCCAGCAAAGCGGCTCGATTGCGCGTGCTGCGCAATTGACGCGCTATTCCTATCGCCACGCCTGGGGCCTGTTGCGCGATGCCGAGCGCATGTTCGGCAATGCCCTGATCGAAAGCGGCCGTGGTCGTGGCACCACGCTGACCGATTTCGCCAGCAAGCTGTTATGGACCGATCGCCTGGTGACGGCGCGCCTGTCGCCCACGCTCGACAGCCTGGCCTCGGAGCTGGAGGTGGAACTGAGCAAGACCGTCGAAGGCAAGGCCGAGAAGGTACGCTTAAATGCCAGCCACGGTTTTGCCGTGGCCGCCTTGCTCAACAAGATCAACGAGGGGCGCTTGCCGGTGGAAGTGCGCTACCGCCACAGCACCGACGCAGTGGCCGCACTGTCGCGCCAGGAATGTGACCTGGCCGGCTTTCATGTGCCGCTGGGCGAATTCGAGAAGCCGGCCATCGCCGCCTATGCCAAGTGGCTCAACAAGCGCAGCGATTGCCTGATCCACCTGGCCATCCGCAACCAGGGCCTGTTCATCGAACCGGACAACCCCAAGGGCTTGCGCGGCCTGGCTGACCTGGTACGTACCGACCTGCGCTTCGTCAACCGCGAAGCCGGCTCGGGCACGCGCATGTTGCTCGAACTGATGCTGGCCGGAGCCGGTATCGCCCACAAGAAGATCAATGGCTTCGAGAACACCGAGTTCACCCACTCGGCAGTGGCCGCCTTCATTGCCAGCGGCATGGCCGACGTCGGCTTCGGCGTGCAGACCGCCGCCCACCGCTTCGGCCTGGGCTTCATCCCGCTGGTGCGCGAACGCTATTTCTTCGCCCTGCCGGCGGCGTCCCTGCAAGACCCGCTGATCCGCTCCGTGATCGACATCCTGCAATCGGATAGCTTCCGCAAGGTGGTCAACAACCTGGCCGGCTATGACGCCACCGACATGGGCAAGATCCAGACCATCAAGGAAGCCTTTGGCTAACTAGGGCCTGCTCCCCTCCCCAACTGCCCGCTTGTAGGCGCTTGGCGAAGAGGCTAAACTCGCGCCCCTGGCCCGCTGCCGTCCTGGCGGCGGGCCGTTTCTTTTCGTCTGCCCGATCGCGCCATGAATTCCGCCGCACCCGCTTCCAAGCCCACCCAGCCCGCCCTGTCCGCACTTGCTGCGCTGGACGCCCGCCTGTTACGCCTGTTGGAGGCCCTGCTTGATGAGGTACACCTGGCGCGTGCCGCGGCGCGCGTGGGCTTGTCGCTGCCGGCCGCGGCCAGCGCACTGGAACGCTGCCGCCAGTTGCTGCGCGATCCCTTGCTGGAAGACGGTGGCCTGCAGATGCGCCTGACGGCCACCGCCCAGGCCCTGCGTGAGCCCTTGCACAAGCTGCTGTATGGCGACGAGGTTGGCAAAGACAGCAACGCTGCAGCGGACCAGGCGCAGCCGGAGCAGGGTCTGGCCACGCTGGCGCGCCGGGTGCGCATCCTGATGCCGGACTATCCGGCGCAAGTGGTGGTCCAGGCCTTGTATCAGGAACTGAGCGCCGCGGCGCCCCTGCTGGACCTGGAGTTCCAGACCTGGCTGGGAGAGGCTGACGCCATCGCCCGCCTGGAACGCGGCCAGACCGAGCTGGTCCTGGGCGCGGCCACGCCCGCCCTTAACCTGCGCGGTCGCGAGGTGCTGCAGGAACGCTGCGTGGCGGTGATGCGGCGCGACCATCCGGCCGCGCATCAATTGACCCTGGCGCGCTGGCTGGACTATCCGCATCTGCAGATCGCCTGCCACGACACGCTCAACCGCATGATGGACCAGCAGGTCGCCATGCAAGGCCGACGCCGCCGCATCGGCATGGTGATCCCCAATTTCCTGATGGCGCCGGCCTTGCTGCAGGGCACGGACCTGATCGCGGTCATGCCCATGCACTGTGTGCCAGCCGCCACCGCCGCTCATCCGGTGGCGCTGACCTGCCTGCGCCCGCCACTGCCGCTGGAGGCGCCGCCGCTGCGTCTGCTGCAGCATCGCCGTCATACCGATGACCTGGCCGTGGCGCACGTGGCGCAGGTGCTGGAACGCATCGTGCGCCAGCGCTTCGAGGGCCGCTGAACAGGCCCTAGACAGTGGCCGAGGAGGCCGTCACATCCAGATGCTTCTGCAGGAAGCGCACACATTCGCGCACCTTGGCCGAATTCTTCAATTGCAGGGGATAGACCGCGCACAGGTCGGCCTCCTGGAAATACTGTGGCAACACCCGCACCAGCCGCCCGCGCTTGAGACTGTCGGCCACATCCCAGATCGAGCGCAGGATGATGCCATGCCCATCCACCGCCCACTGGTGGATGATCTCGCCATGGTTAGAGGCCAGCCCGCCCGAGACCTTGACCGTCTCCTGCCCCTTGGGCCCCATCATGCGCCAGATGCCGAAGGACTGATTGCGCTCGCGGATCACCAGGCACTGGTGCTGGCGCAGCGCAGCCAAGTCGGCCGGCACGCCATGCTTCTTGAGATAGGCCGGACTGGCACACAGCACACGCTGGCTGGGCAGGATGCGCTTGGAAAACAGATGTGGCTCATGCCCTGCCCCCACCCGGATATCCAGGTCGATGCCCTCATTGACCAGGTCGATCTGCCGGTCCACCAGTTCCAGTTGTATCTTCAACTCCGGGTGTTCGCTGGCAAAGCGCGACAGCAAGGGCGACACCACCTTGCGCCCCAGCCCGAAGCTGGTGCTGATCTTGAGCAAGCCGCGCGGCACGCGCTTGGCGCTGCTGACGGTTTCCATCATCTGCTCCACGTCGTCAAGGATCTTGCGCGCCCATTCATGGACATTGCCGCCATCCTCGGTCATGACCACGCTGCGCGTAGTGCGATGGAACAAACGCACGCCCAGCGCCTGCTCCAGCAAGGCGATGCGCTTGCTGATGTAGGCCGGCGAGGCCCCTACCTCGCGCGCCGATTCAGCAAAATTGCTATGCCGCGCTACCACGCAGAACAAGCGCAGGTCTTCCAGCAGGGGAGAATTGTTCACGATATGTAGCCATTGGAGTCAACGATGTGTAGATTATAACGACTTGCGCTGATGAGCTTTCCGCTCCAGCCGAGACGCTACGCATCGCCTGCCAAGCACGCCAAATCTCCCGCAACGACGCGAAATGTGGCAGTCTTGCGCAATCGCAATGAATTCCTTGGAGTCACCGGCATGAGCATCATCGAAGAGCAGGAAGTCCCGCCCGACCTCCCGCATATCCAGCGGATCGAAGTCAATCAATTGCAGTGCCTGCGCGTACAGACCGAGCGCGCCGAATTGCTGATTGCCGAACAGGGCGCCCAGGTACTGCGCTACCAGGTCCACGGCCAGGAGCCGCTGATCTGGATGAGCGAGCAAGCCGCCTTCGAAGCCGGCAACTCGGTGCGCGGCGGCATCCCGGTATGCTGGCCCTGGTTCGGCGACCTCATGCGCAATCCACCACAAGTCCAATCCCTGCACGCCGGCGGCCGCCTGCCGGCGCATGGCCTGGTGCGAGGCATCCCCTGGCTGTTGATGGAAAACGCCATCGAAGGCGACACCGTGCGCCTGGTACTGGCCATTCCCCCGACCAACGAATCACCGGCCTTGCGCCACCTGCCGCCGGGTATCGAGCTGCGCCTGGAAATCCTGCTGGACGACCGCCTGCATCTGAAACTGACCACCCGCAACGGCAGCGAGCAGCACATCGCCCTGACCCAGGCACTGCACAGCTACTTTGCCGTCAGCAGCATCCATGACGTCACCGTCGAGGGCCTGGAAGGCCAGCGCTATATCGAAACCCTGGAAGGCTGGGCCGAGCGCGAGCAGAAACGTGCGCTGGTGGTCAGCAGCGAAACCGACCGCATCTACCTCGACCTGCCGCCCCACCTATCGATCCGCGACGATGGCTGGAACCGCCGCATCCATATCCAAGCCAGCGGCTCGACCTCGGCCGTGGTCTGGAACCCCTGGGTGAGCAAGGCGCGACGGCTGTCGCAGTTTGCCGATGACGCCTGGCAACGCATGTTGTGCATCGAAACCGCCAATGTGATGGATGACCTGGTGGAACTGGAACCAGGGGCCGAGCACAGCATGGGCGTGAGCCTGTGGGCCGAAGCCCTGGGCGGCTGAAACCTGCGGGTCCGGCTGCCGCCGATCGGTTGTCAACTGCACTTGCGAAGGCGCTACCGCTGCGGTAGCGCCTTTTTTCTGGGCTGACGTTTTCTGCACTGTTCACGAATCGTGTTTTATAAAATCACCAGTTCGTGGATGACCGTTGGGCAGAAGCGTTCTATGATGACTGCAGTTTTTATCGCCCAGTCATCTCCAGAGGAGCAGCAACGATGAGCAAAAACCACAGAATCGCCGTCATCGCCGGCGACGGCATTGGCCAGGAAGTGATGCCCGAAGGCCTGCGCGCGGTCGAGGCCGCCAGCAAGAAGTTCGGCATCGACATCGAATTCACCCACTTCGACTGGGCGCACTGCGGCTACTACGCCAAGCACGGCCAGATGATGCCCGATGACTGGTTCGAACAGTTGAAGGGCTTCGAAGCCATCTTCTTCGGTGCTGTCGGCTGGCCGGCCACGGTGCCGGACCACGTCTCGCTGTGGGGTTCGCTGCTCAAGTTCCGCCGCGACTTCGACCTCTACGTCAATCTGCGTCCGGTGCGCCTGATGCCGGGCGTGCCCTGCCCGCTGGCCAACCGCAAGCCGGGCGACATCGATTTCTACGTGGTGCGCGAGAATACCGAAGGTGAATACTCCGCCATCGGCGGTCGCATGTTCGAAGGCACCGAGCGCGAGACCGTGATCCAGGAATCGGTGTTCAGCCGCAAGGGTACCGACCGCATCCTCAAGTTCGCCTTCGACCTGGCGCAAAGCCGCCCCAAGAAGCACCTGACCTCGGCCACCAAGTCCAACGGCATCGCCATCACCATGCCTTACTGGGATGAACGGGTCGAAGCCATGGGCGCCAAGTACCCCGACGTGCGCCGCGACAAGTACCACATCGACATCCTGACCGCGCACTTCGTGCTCAACCCGGATCGCTTTGACGTGGTGGTAGCCTCCAACCTGTTCGGCGATATCCTCTCCGACCTCGGCCCGGCCTGCGCCGGCACCATCGGCATCGCCCCCTCCGCCAACATCAACCCGACCCGCGAACTGCCCTCGCTGTTCGAACCGGTGCATGGTTCGGCGCCCGACATCTTCGGCAAGAACATCGCCAACCCGGTGGCCACCATCTGGTCCGGCGCCATGATGCTGGACTTCCTGGGCAATGGGGAAGGCAAGTACCGCCAGGCGCACGACGCCATGCTGGCGGCTATTGAACAGGTGCTGGTCAATGGCCCGACCACCCCTGACCTGGGCGGCAAGAGCAATACCACCGAGGTCGGCCAGGCCATTGCGGCGGCGATCTGAACCACGCGGCCCCAAGCGTGAAATGAACAATGGCTCGCCGTGTGCGAGCCATTTTCATGTGCGCGCAGCATGTTCATTCGCGATGGGCATGTTAGGATTGCCGCAACTTTATTTTTCGCGATCGTTGAGTTGGACATGGCTGCAAGCCTGCGCATGACAGGACACCGGGTATTGGCCGAACTGCTCTTCTGGAGCATCACGCTGCTACTGTTGCTGGAAGACGATGTCGCCATGCTGGCCATGATGCTGACCTGACGCGAAGCCTTGCGACATGGATCCACGACCGCCCCACCCCGCCCCCCGCCTGACACTGCCCCTGCTGCTGGCCGCCACACTGGCCGCGACCTGCCTGCCGGCCCATGCCGAGTGGTCACCGCTGGGCGAGAACAGCATCGGCAGCTTCTTCATCGACAAGAGCAGCATCGTGACCACCCGCAGCGTGCGCCAGGCCCAGATCCTGTTGAACTGGAACCGCCCGCAATTGCTCATGGGCCAGGGCAGCAAGACCTATTACCTCTCCGAAGTCTCGACCGCCTACTTCGACTGCAGCAATCGCCAGCTGGGATTCGGCAGCCGCAAGATGTATGCGCAGGCCGATGGTCGCGGACAACTGCTGCTGGCCCCGCAACTGGCCTATTCGGATGTGAAGCTGCAGGATCCGATTCCTGGTTCGACCGGGGAGCGGGCCATTGAGGCGGTGTGCGGAAAATAGCTGCGCCACTGGCGGACGATGCCGGAACACCCGCCCTCAAAAGCACACTAAGCCCATGTTTTCATTGAGAAAATGTATAATCTTGCGTATATCAAGGTTGTCATCTCATGAGAGGCCGACATGAAGCTATCGAGCAGGTTGAGGGTGTCGTTGCGCAAGCGCCAGGGCCAGGTCGTACTGCGCAGCGAACTCACCAGAATGGCCAGCCCCTCGCAGCTCAGTGCCGGACTGAATCAACTGGTCGGGCAAGGATGGCTGATACGACTCAGTGAAGGGCTCTATGCCAAGTCGCAGCCTGGCGAGGATGGGCGTGGTCACCTGCAAGCCCCGCCTGCCGACCTGCTGCGCGAGGCCTTCGCCAAGCTCGGCATTCAAATCAATGGCGTGCAACAGGACACCGAGCAAGATCGCCCGGTACTGTGGGTAGATGTCGGCAGTCGCCGCATCGAACGCAAGGTGGACATCGATGGCGTGGAAGTGCGCTATTTGCGTCATGCCACGCAAGACGGAATGTGCCCCTCTCTGCCTGCGAATCCAGACGACCTTCCCACCACAGGTGTACAGCGCTTCATCGAACGCTACGCGCGAGCCCATCGCGTGCATCCCGTGCGCACCGGACTGGACGACTATGCCGAAGCCGTCACCCGCGCCGCAGGCGATGACGTGACGCTGGACCCGGTGGGCAAGCTGCTGGTTGCCCTGAAGAAGAAAGGCCTTCTCAATGGCGCACAACTGGCGCGCCTGATGACCAACTATATGCGGGAGACAAAAGGTGTTCGATCCCTTCGGCGACTTCCAGAGCGCGGGCTATCTACGCAACATTGAAGGTCTCAAGGATGGCGATGAAATCAAGGTGCAGGAGCACCTTTTCTTCGAAGCCAATCTGGAAACCGCACTCGACTATCTCGAAAATGTACGCGGCCCGCTGCGTTATGAGCATTTCATGCAGGTACATCGCCTGCTCTTCGGCGAATTCTACCCATGGGCAGGACAGGACCGCCACACGCTTGGGGTGGGCCGCTTGATCGGCAAGGGTGAGCGCCTGCAGTTCGAAGCCGCAGAGTTGTGCCAACGTGCAGTGGAATGGGGCCTACACATGGGCAATGACCGCAAGACCATGCGCACCCGGCCGGGAGCCGTGATGGGTGCCTTCGCCTGGGGCCATCCCTTCCTCGATGGCAATGGACGCACCATGCTGGTAGTCCATTCCGTGCTGAGTCATCGCGCCGGCATCACCATCGACTGGCGTGCTACGCGCAAACAGGATTATCTGGCAGCACTGACCCAGGAACTACTCCATCCTCAAGGACAGCATCTGGATCGCTACTTGCGTCCCTTCATTGGCAGCGCTACGCCTCGCAGCTCGTTACTGGAACATCTGCAAGCCATCGACGGCCTGGATGGCAGAAACAGCCGACAGCAAAGTGACGTTGCCTATGGTGCCGACGATACGACGGCCCGTCGCCATTACCTGGATATGAAACGTAGCCGTGGCACAACCGGTCAGGACGACGACTAGCACAATCAGCAAATTATTTACGCTGGCGGGGCTACCTTGCTTTCCCATCTGGAGCATGAACTTCATCTCTTCAAGAAAGATAGATCAACACAAGGCTTGCTCTCGCGAATGAAATCGGTGATAATCGCTGGCTTGCGTCGCCGGGATGGCGGAATAGGTAGACGCACGGGACTCAAAATCCCGCGCCGCAAGGCGTGCCGGTTCGATTCCGGCTCCCGGCACCAGTAATTTTTCGCTTAAGAATGCACCTTTCGGGGTGCATTTTTATTTTCTGGCGCAGAAATCAGTACAGCCCATTACAGCTGAAAATACCTCGTTGTACTCTGTGACTTTGTCCTCTGTTGTCCAGGCAAGCTGCCAAGGCCACCCAGAATCACCAACGTCAATTTAGCACATAAAAACAACTGGCCGTACCGCTCTGAACCCACCGAAAAGTATGACCTTTTACTGCCGACAGCCGGTGGCTTCAACCGAAACTCTTTGTCCCGCCCGGGCATGACGTTTTTTTTTCGAGCCGCGCGTAGGTTCACCGAATACTATGACCCATGGTCCAGACGCCACCGGATCTTATGACCGCAATCCCCGAAAGTTATGACCTTTAATATTCGGTGACACCGCAAAATATGTCCGAAGGCACCGGAAACTATGACCTATCCCCGCGCAAAGACAATCTGGTATTGGATTTTCGCTACCTAAAGGTTCTTAAAGGATGGTCTTTTAAAAATCTCTAAAACAACATCAGCATGTTGTTTTCTTCGATCAGTTCGAAAAAGCACGGACAAAAAAAGTTTGGCCTGTGGCTTGCGATAGACAAAATTTTTTAGTTAGAATGCGCGGGTAGAGTCTCTGGGTTGCCGAAATTGGCGAAGGCGTAAAACCCGGTTGTGTATAGGACAGATTCTATTCAAGGTAGGTGCCCAAGGCCCGTGCCCCCTTCTCTCTTCTTCCATTTTCTGCGAGCTGGAATGAATGGAGGGCAAGCATCAAGCAGGAAGTAACGAAAGTTAGCGTGCCTGCTTAGTCAACCAATCAAGACGCTGCCAAGATCGCACTGACTCACCCCTTAACTGCAAAGTTAAGGGGCGTTTTAGTGGATCCCCCATGGGCGTTTCAAATATATTCCCCTCAAATTCCGAGCACCATTCTCGTTCAATCGAATTGGACAGCAGCATGCCGCTGATGCTCCGCACATCACTTGTCGAACGGCTAGCAGCAGCCAATGGCGGAAATCGAGAACTACTTCCGATAACGTTGCTGCCTGATTTTCTTCCAATCAGCTACCAGACCATTAGAAATCAACTAAGCCGCGGCGGCTCTAAGATTGGAGCCGGAGGCGGCTGCGCGGGGTTGGATGTTGTTCGCTTCAACTCGCGAGTTTATGTCCGCACGGAAGATCTTTTGAGATTGATTTGGAACTCCTCTGCTGGCACGATTCGCAAAAAAGGCGGTCGCAAAAGCAATCGACAAAGAGCTGAAGAACGGTTGTCAGCATCAGTCGCACAGGTCGCACTATGATCGACTCCGCCTCGACGTCGGATATACGTTCCCGTCACACACTAGCCGAACTCGAAATGCTGCTATAGCGGCTGATCGCTTAAAGACGGAGACCCATCAATGGATAAGACACTCGCGCAAATCCAAGAAAAAATCGCTCATCAGCAACAAAAACTTGAGCAGCTTCGAGCGCAAAAGAAAGCACTTGAAGCAAGAAAGGCAGAGGATGATAGAAAGATCGATAGCCGAAAGAAAATCTTGGCAGGGGCAGTCTTTCTAAATGCTGTTGAAATAGGAAAAATAAGTTCAGATGACTTCCTGATTCTTATGGATACGCGGCCGCAGCAGTAGCTGATCGCCCCGTGCTACGACTCACGACCTTCACTGACAAATGAAAAATCGCTATGGAAATACCTCCAGGTGTTGCGGTTTGCGTCGCAGACCGCACGCAAACTGGCCGCAGGCCAGTTTGCATAAGTGCGCCCTTCGGGGTTACGGTGACTCAAGAAACGTTGTCGCCGCAAACAGAAGCATTAAAAAACCTATCTTCGAAGCGGCTGGTTTTCACCAGCCCCCTAGCATTCAATCAACCCAGCTTTCGAGCCAATGCGCTTGCTCTTAAGTTGGTGTATCCGCGCAACATAGATAACGTTTTATGACCGGTCTGCGAGGAGACCTCCATGACGTCCAGACCCTTTTCAAACATTCGGCTAGTGGCCTCTCGGCGACAATCGTGAAGCCGAATATTCTCGAGAAATCCGGCTCTTGGTTGATGCCCAGCCTTCTCGCAATCGGATCTGTATTTATCTTTAGCCAATGACAGTGCTTTCTCGAACGCATATCGAATGGCCCGCGTGGTGACGTTGAAAACCCTCTTCTCGGGCACTTCCTTATGAACGGAAACCACTTTTTCACCGGTGGGCTTCTTCAACAGCGGTGCCAAAAGCATTGCTGCCCGCGAAGAAAGACCGATCACCCGGTCCTCACCATTCTTGGTATCTAGCAAAGTTGCGGTTCTAGCTTCGAGATCAATGTCGCGAACGCGAAGTCGTAAAAGCTCACCTCTGCGACATGCCGTTTCGATCAGCAATTCAAAGAAGGACCAAATCTGGGGATTGGAGAATTTGGCGAATTCGGCACTCAGATATTCATATTCGTCAGCTTCAAACCGCCTGCTTCTCATCCGTGACGGTCGAGGCAGTTCAACCGTTTTCACCGGATTTTGTAGGTCGACGCACCAGCGCCTGGAGATAGCTGTGCGAAAAATATGGCTGACAATCATCAGGTACTTGCGGATTGTCGTATCTGAAAGAGATGCTGACCTCTGCGGCTTTCACTCGCTTATCCGCGCTTTTCATGAGGTCATGCTCATGTAGATTGAGGAACTGGGTGACCAAGGCCAGCGATTCCGGGTCGTCCTGCAATCGCAAGCGTAACGCTTCAGAGGCTTGCAACTCATCTCGTGAATAAATGTTTTTTCGAGATTTCATTAGAGCCGACTTGACGCCGGTGATGTCGGTCAGCAAGCCGTCCGCCTGTGCGATAAATACCGGCACAGAAAGATAGTAGCCCTCGCCGCCGAGATCTGAGTGCGCCTTAACCGCAGCATTGATCGCAGCGGCCCGTGCGGGGTACTGCTTCGTCAGGCTATACGCCATCGACTGCAGGTTGTCGCGGTAATACTGTGACAGTAATTCATCCACCTCCGAGGGGTCGATTTGGGCCATTTTTTCTACCAAGACCAAAACATCTTCCAAAGACTGGTCCCAACCGAAAAACCAGCCTTTGGATGAAGCAAGAGTCATGGCGGCTTTGGACTTGGCAGGCAGCTCATTCAATCGTCGCGTTATCTCCGCCCAATCAATTCGCGCCCGCTCCAAACACGGGGCTATCTCGCGAGCGAAGAAATCGGATAATGCCTGTGTTGCGCCAGTTATAAGTTGCAGCCCGCTCAGGATCACAGGCGCATACGGCTGCAATGTCGTCAAGAAGTGACTAGCGGTATCCTGAATATCCGATGCTGCTTCTGTTTTTTTCTCTGACATCAATCCACCTTCATGCAATGTGACTTAGCAATCGATGCCCCCTCCGCCACTGTCGACCCGTAGACTTGAAAATGGCGGATAAAGCACGGATTTCTCTTTATGCAAATTGCCGTCATGTCACTCATCAGCGAGAACGGTTTATACAGAGAGGGGGGCGGATCAGCAACCGATCAACCAAACCTTTTATGTTCCCTAGCATTTTTATCTCTCATTTATTTTCTTATCTACCGACAGCACGGATTCATCCGATCAAATATTCGAAAGGCTGCGCGGTGAGTGCCTACGCGCATGATGTTTCACTAGAAGGAATTCCGCTGCCAGGCCCTTTCATATAGGTATCAAAGGAAGCTAAATTCTCCTTGGATGGAGGTGCGGCTGTGAGATCAAGGCCACGTATTGCATCTGCCACGTCACGGCGGCTCATCTGTCCGATGATGTAAATTCCGTTTTGAAGTTCATAATCCAATGCCCCACATTCTTTGTTAATACGGCCATGGGTCGGCATCGATGGAATCAACTTCGGCTTCCCGCTGACCTGATTCTTTGCCAATGCAACACGCAAAAACTCCAACTTCTTGAAGGAAACGTATGTGTGGTCCAGATGGGCCTCGATCAGAAGAACAAGTTCTGGCTTCTTAATCACCGCCTTCAACTGGCCTATTTTGGCTTCGATGCCAAAGTGGCTGAAGTCTTTAGCCTGGTTTTTCAGAGATGCAAGCTTTTGATCCAAGCCCCCATTGGCAGACCATTTCTTGACCTCACTAACCCACTCGCGCCAAGATCGCAGCAGTTCGTAAGTGGCGAAGATCCACATCTGCGATTGGGCGCCAAGAAAATACGCCCGAGGTGGCGTGCGTTCAGTCTCGAACCATTCGCGCAACGTCGCGTACTCAAGCTCCATGAGAAACCCATCCGTCATGTCGAGATTAAAAGCTTGTGTCCGGAAATAGGGATCTGATTGCAGGAAGCAAAGCTGTCCGAGCGCAGAGCGGAGTTCGCCATCGGGAATGTCGCCGGGCGCCAGGTAGCATGGCCGATCCTCGGGACTGTACTCGCAACCATAAAGCTCTTCGTCGTCAAATTGGCTCTCTGTCACGTCTTCTCCTAGAGATTGCACTCCGCGCCGGGAAACTGTGACTACATTATGGCAAATGCCCAACGGTTTGGTTACTTTGAGATTTGCCGGTGCTTGACGGCATTTCTGACTAACTTTTTCTACAAAGGCAGAATTTGCAAGGATCTCGAAGGACTTTTTTGATTCTGGAACCAAATGATTGCGCAATGGAAATACCAAGATGTTTTAAAGCCCGCGTGACTGCTGACACAGCATTTTTTTCTGCCCCTCGCCGTCCGGCGAGGCAGCATGACATCCACGATGAATACCATCATCTCTGATGGCATCCATCAATCGGCCTGACATCACCCACACAACCAACCCGCAGCCCGAAAAATCAGCATCTCCACACTATCGAATTGCTGAATCCCAGGAATCTTCTCCGCATCATAGGTCGCAAAAACCGGCTTGTTCCACTTGAGACCCAAGGCCATTTCAGAGATAGTCCCCCACCCTCCCCCCACCGCAATCAGGCAAATTGCGCTGCTTGCGATGACCGCGTTACGGGCTTCCCCAAGTCCCGTAGGCAACACCACACTCAGATAAGCGTTCCCGCTCGCCGCATCGGCATCAGGAAGAATGCCAATGACCAATCCCCCTGCATCCCGCGCACCTTGTGCCGCCGCCTCCATCACCCCGCCCTTGCCACCGCAAATGATGGGCACACCCGCCCCCGCCAATGCACGCGCAATACGAAAGGCGCTGGCCTTCTGTTCGTCCGTGGCCTCGCCCGGACCGATGATCGCCACCGGCTGGCGGATCGCATTGGCGCCGGCTTGCCGCTGTGCCAGTTGGGCCAGCACCTCTTGTGTTTCCTGACTAAGTTGATTGTCGACGTCTTGCAACTGCATCACCGATTCCAATAAAAGTTGAACAGCAGACCAGCAGCACCAACGACAGCGCCGCGGCCTCGGAAAGATCGCTGCCGCCGTCGCTGACCTTCTGGTACAGCTGCAGCGGCAGGATATTGATTTGCGCCCCCACCATCGCCAACGCCGTGCCATAGGTGCCCATGGCAATGGCCGCCACGACACATCCCGACTGGAGGATGGCGGGATAGACCTGGGGCAGCGCAATCTCAACAGCAGCACGCAGCGGCGAAGCACCCATGGTGCGCGCCGCGTGCAAGGACCGCACGTCGAAATTGGCGAAGACCGGATACAGCGTCAGCGCCACCCTGGGGATGAGGTAGTAGGCATAGGCCAGGGCCAGGCCCCACAAGGAATAGAGCAGACTGCCCGAACTGGCCGGATCAATGCCAAACACTTCCAGGCTTTGCGTGACGAAACCTGCGCGTCCGAAGGCCAGGATGAAGCCATAGGCGATCACCAGGCCCGAGAACGCCAGCGGCAAGCCCAGCAGCATGATCATCCAGCCGCGCCGCTGTTGCGGCTGCCGCGCCAACTGGATGGCGATCAGGCTGCCCACCACCACCGACATGCCGCCCGAGAGCAGGCCCAGCAGCAAGGTGTTGGCCAAGCCCTGCCAGAACAGGCGGTCACCGAACAGATGGGCGAAGCTGTGGCCGCCGTCGCTCCAGGCTTCGGGCAGCAACGACAGCAGCGGCAGGAAGAAAAACAGGGCCAGCGCAATGCAGGCCGGCCACGATCCAAATCGTTGCATACGAAGTTCTCTCTAAAAGGCGGTGCGGCCTGGACCAGCGATGCCAGGCCGCAAGCATGGCCGCCTTACTTCAACAGGACAGCACTGGCCCACTGACGGTCGATGTCATCCTTCTTCGCAGCGGCCTTTTCGATATCCAGCGCATGGATCTGCGGTGCATCGGGAAGCTGGACGGCGCTGTCGCCCGCCGCTTTGACGGCAATCGCCGGACGCACATAACCCTTCACGAACAGGGATTGGCCGATGTCGCTCATCACGAAGTTGAGCCACAGCTTGCCGGCATTGGGATTGGGAGCGTTCTTCACCAGGCTCATGGCATAGGGTGCGGAGACGCTGGCTTCGCGCGGAATGACGACCGCAATCGCATCCCCCATGCCATCGGTATATTTGGCCTTCAGACCATCGCTCTCGTAACCGATCCAGATGGGGATTTCACCCTTGAGGAACTTGGCATAGGGCGTGGTGGCTTCCACCCGCAGGACGTTGCCCGACTTGTGCAGCGTGGACAGGTAGTCCAGGCCGGGCTTGATCTGGTCCACGCTGCCGCCGTTGCCGTAGGCCGCTGCCAGCACGGTCACCTGGCCCACGCCGGCCGAACGCGGGTCCAGATAGACCACGCTGCTCTTGTATTGCGGCTTGAGCAGATCGGCCCAGGATTGCGGCACTTCCTTGACCAGCTTCTTGTTGACCAGGAAAGCGATGTTGAGCGAATGCACGGCGAACCACTTCCCTTCGGCTTCGCGGAACACCGGCGGCAGCTTGTCGAAGTTGACTGGCTTGTAGGGCGCCACCACATCCTTCTTCACCGCATCCAGCGCCGAAGCAGCGAAGTAGTAGGCCGTATCGGCCTGCGGGCGGCGGCGGGTCTTGTCCAACGCGACGACGGTGGCGGCCGAACCGAGATCGTTATAGGTCAGCTCCACTTCGGGATAGCGCTGCTTGAATGCAGAAAACAGCGCCTTCCAGTTGGCCCACTCCGGGCCAGTGTCGAAAGAGACGGCCATGCCTTCGGACTTGGCCTTTTCATACAGCGCGGCCTCGCCCGGATAGAGCTCCTTGAAATCGGCCGCCATGCTGGTGGCAGTGGACATGAACGCGGCCAAGAGGCCGGCGATGCGAAGGTACTTGATCATGGTGTTTCCCCGAGAATGAGATTGCTGGACAGGATCAGGATTGCAGAAGATAGATATCTTCCGGTTTGATGGAGATGCGATGCGCGGGCAAATCCGCGCCCTCGCCCAGGATCGCGGCAGTACCGCCCCTGGGGAAGAAGTCATAACGTTTGGTGGCGCCGAGATAGCGCACGGTTCTCAGTTCTCCCTCGATACAGTTCGGCGTGCGCGGATTGGCATCGACGCTGACGCATTCCGGCCGGATCAGCAGCCAGACCGGGGTGCCCACGGCCAGCTTGCCGGTCTGTGTCAGTAGCAGCTGGAAGCCGACATCCACGATGCCAGCGGCGACGACGCGGCCGGACAGTATGGTGGAATGGCCGACGAAGCCGGCCACGGCACGATTGGCCGGGCGCTCGTAGAGCTCCTGGGGCGTGGCGACCTGCAGCAGGCGCCCGCCATCCATGACGGCGATGCGGTCGGCGATGGCCAGCGCTTCTTCCTGGTCGTGCGTGACCATCAGGGTGGTGGCGGCAAATTCGCGCTGCAGAACCTTGATCTGATCGCGCAGATAGCCGCGGATGTTGACGTCCAGCGCCGACAGCGGTTCATCGAGCAGCAAGGCGCTGGGGCGGTAGGCCAGTGCGCGCGCCAGTGCCACGCGTTGCTGCTGCCCACCCGAGATCTGATGCGGCAGCCGTTGCGCCATTGCTGCCAGATCCACCATCGCCAGCATGTCGCCGGCCCGGCGGACCGATTCTTCGCGGGAGATGCCGCGCATCTTGAGACCATAGGCCACGTTGTCTTGCAGGCTCAGATGGGGGAACAGCGCGTAATGCTGGAACACCATACCGATATTGCGCTTGTGTACTTCCACACCGGTCAGGTCATGTCCATCCAGGACGATGTGCCCGCTTTGCTGGCGCAGCAATCCGGCCACCAGGCGCAGCAAGGTCGATTTGCCCGAACCGCTGGCGCCGATGACGGCCAGCAGTTCGCCCTTGGCGATGTTGAGACTGAGCTGATCGATACCATGCCGGCTCTGGCCATAGTGAAAAACGACATCGTTGAAATGCAGACCCATTATCGTTTGGCAAAATAAGTGGAGATGAGGGAGGCCATCGCAGCCAGCAGCAGCAACACCACCGTGGCCGCGCAGGCCAGGCCGGTAGCGCCGTAGAAGGCTTGCAGCAAGACCACCGGATACGTGCGATTGGAAAAACTGGAGAGCAGGTTCGACAGTCCGAATTCACCAATGGACAGGGCCGACACCATGGCCAGTCCAGAGATCAAGCTGTGGCCGAGATTGGGCAGCACGATGCCGAAAAAGCGCTGGGCAGCACTCGCACCGAGTGTGGCGGCTGCCTGCTCCAGCTGATCCAGCTTCAGATGGCGCAGATCGCTCAGGAGTGTGTTGGTGAGATAGGGCATGGTCTGCATGGTGTGCGCAGCGATCAGCAGCCCGAAGGAACCTTGCCAGGGCAGCCAGTCCGAATTGAAGACCAGCAGATAACCGAAGGCCAGTGTGATGGTCGGCACCGCGATAGGCATCGAGGCGATCAAGCCGGTAGCCACTGCCTTGGCACCACGGCCGTTCTTGTACAGATAGTAGGACAGCGGCACCGAGAGCAGCGTCGAGAGCACGCAGGTACACAAGGCCAGCGTCAGACTCGAAAAAAATGCGCGGCGCATGGACACGTCCTGCCACAGCGCGACGAACCAGGAGAGCGTGAATCCCTCCGGCAGCAGAGTGTTGGTCCAGGTCTGACCCACCGAGCCCACGCAGACCAGCGCGATGGGAAGCAGCAGATAAAGGCCATACGAAATTGAGATCAGTCTGAGTAACATCTTTCACTCTGTCCGAGGTGGCCCCGGCGGTATCGAGGAATGGTGGTGTATCGAATCGAACGAGATTCTAGTGCAGCTTTCCGGGCTGCATTTTGCGCATTCCGCATTCAACGATGATGGGCGCTCATCGCAACCACCAGAAAGCCACACCTGTTAAGCAGCGTCATGTTCCTGTCATATCCGCTTGGCAAACTGGCGCCCCGTCTGGCTTCCGGCCTGACGCGAGACGCCCTTCCCTGCCCGTCCCCATGAAGAGAATCTGTCCCACCATCCATGAGCTGCTGGCCTTCGAGTCATCGGCGCGCCATCTGAGTTTCACGGATGCCGCCGATGAGCTCTGCATCACGCCCAGCGCGGTCAGCCGGCAGGTCTCCAGCCTGGAAGAATTTCTCGGGGTGGCGCTGTTTCGCCGCAGCGGCAAGAAGCTGGTGTTGAGCGGCAACGGCAAGATGTATCTCTCCAAGGTGGCGCCAGGGCTCAACATCATCAAAGCGGCCTCGCTGGACATGCTAGCCGTCAGATCGTGCGACAGCTCATTGACGCTCTCCAGCGTCCCGACCTTCACCACCAACTGGCTGATCCCGCACTGGCCGCTGTTCCAGCAGATCTATCCGGACGCCAAGCTGAATTTCAAGGCACACGTTTCTTCGGACGAGATGTTTCCCTCGGACGTCACCGCAGCAGTGCGTTTTGGCAAGGGGACCTGGCCCAATGTGGTTTCCGAATACCTGATCGGCAACCGCTTCGTGGTGATCTGCCGGCCGGAAGACTTGAAAGGCGAACGCGCCATCAGGGGGGTGAACGATATCCATCGCCACACCTTGCTGCAGCACATCGAGGCGCCGGGCAGTTGGGAACTGTGGTGCGACCACGTGAAGATCGACAAGTCGCGCGCTCTGCTGGGACCGAGATTCGAGCAATACTCGGTGCTCATTTCAGCAGTGGTCAACGGCATGGGCATCGGCCTGGTTCCCGAATTCCTGGTAGGGCAGGAGCTGAAGAAGGGATTGCTGGTCAAGCCTTTTTCCACCAGTGTGGAAATCAATCAGGGGCACTATCTCTGCTATCCGAAGGAGCAATTGAACCTCCCCATTTTCAAGGCTTTCCGGACGTGGTTGCAGGCGGCCTGCTCTGATCCACGGGATGCGCATACCGTTGCGCCGCTGCGTGTTCCGGCCAATACCCTGGCCTGACAAGTTCACCTCGAATTGCGCTGCATGGTGCGCAGTCCGTCTGCGCATTGGTTAGGGCCTGTTCACATTTAATCTGCGAGTGCGAGAGGTCGCCAAGCGTTGTCTGCCTAGGCGCGGCGACGCGCCGTAGTGGTGCTACGGCAAGGAGCTGCAACAACGGCAGGCGACGCTTGGCGGCCTCTCCCGAAGGGTTGCCCCCAGAAGGCGCGCTGGCCGCGTTGCACGTCAGGGCTGGTGGCACCACCACCAGCCCTGACGCGCGCCTTGCCACCACGCCTTCTGGGGGCAACGCATCTCGCAGATTAAATGTGAACAGGCCCTAGTTTTTCCCCTCCTGCACTCTCTCGCAACCACCGTCGGTGATGCGTTGGCTGCTCATCGTAGTGTGCGAAAAACTCAATTTTCACCCTGCTTCGGCTTCATAGAATTAAGCCCGCTGCATCGCCTCCCTTTGCGGGCGCTTGTTGAAAACAGGCGCAAATCCCATGGGATGGATGTAGCAAACGACAGGCCACTTCTTTATGACAACAGGGGAAATCAACATGTCTTTCAAAGCAAATGCACTGGCCGGTTCGGTGATCGCCATGATCGTTCTGGCCTCACCTGTTCATGCGCAGAGCAACGTGACGGTGTATGGACGGCTTAACGTGGGCTTGGTCAATTATTCCGGCTATGGGCAAGGCCGTGGTGCGGCCACGCAGGAAAACAACCTCTCCAGCCGGATCGGCTTCAAGGGCCGCGAAGACCTGGGCGATGGGCTGGCGGCCACCTTCATGCTGGAGTCGGGGTTCAGTCCCGATACCGGTGCCGGCGCCCTCGGCAGCCGGGAAAGTTCGGTCGGACTGCAAGGCTCCTTCGGTTCGGTCAAGCTCGGCTACATGCTCAATCCGCTCGACGATCTGCATGGAATCGCCGGCCCGGGCTACCAGAGCAGCATGATGAACGACAATCTCAACGGCTTCTGGGCCAATGGCTACAGCAACACCTTCACCGACACCAGCGGCAATGCCGGAAGCACCGCCTGCACCCAGGTCGCCGGCAATGGCGGCGCGACCAACAGCTTTGCCTTTGATAGCCGTTTCGGCAATTCCATCCGCTATGACTCACCAGTGATCAATGGCTTCAGTGCCGCCACGCATCTGTCGCTGGGCGAAGTCACCGGCTGCAACGGCATGGCCTGGTCCAGCAAAGTGCAGTATCAGCGCGATGCCGCCATCGTGGCGCTGGATTACGATCTGCATCACAACGTGCGCGGCACGGCCTTGAATGACCAGCTCCTGATGTTGGCAGCCGGGTATTCGGTGACGCCTTCCCTCTATCTCGGCGGCTACTTCCAGGCGCTGAAATACAGCAACCCCGGATTGCGGGATCTACGCCAGAACGGCTTTGGCCTGACCGCGCGCAAGAAGGAAGGACAGCATACGCTGGAGCTGTCCTGGTACCACGCCGGGCAGGGACACGGCGACCAGACGCCGGTCTTCTCCGGCATCTATGTCGGCAATGGCAGCGCCTCCAACATCATCATGCTGGGTTACCGCTACGCGCTCTCCAAGCGCACCGAACTGTGGTCGCAACTGGTGCAGCTGCGCAACGGCAGCAATGCAAAATACGACATCGGCGGCGCCGGCAGCGCCGGAGGCAACGGGCTGGCGGGGCGTAACATCCGGGCGGTTGCGGCAGGGATCAAGCACGACTTCTGATTGCTGCAATCCATGAGACAGACCGCCCTGCATTCAGAGCATGGGCGGTCTGATCTCTTCATGCACCTGCTCGATCAGTCAATATCGTCAAGCGAGCGCGAGAGACCGCTTCATCCATGACACCGAGCGCACGCCAACTGGAAAATAATTTTCTGAGGTAAGCAAAATGCACTTTTCGGAGTACATTTTCGTTTTTTGCAGCCGCTCCTGTATCAACCATCACGCAGAATACGTGTTGGTGCCAGCTACAATCTGGCATCCAATAGCTGCTCCACCAACGTCGCCGATGTCCTTGAAAACATCGGCATCTTGGCTCACGATCCAAGGTTTATTTTCGCGCCGGCGTCCAATGCCGGCGTCTCTCCCAAAGAACTGCTAATCGTCATTCAACGATCAAAACGCGCGGTCAAGCTCAACGACTACCCCCGGAAATGAAAAACCTTCTGCTCCTGCTCTCTGTATTGTCCCTGCCCGGCTGCAGCCAGCCCGAAGGCACATGGCGGGCAACACAGGACGTGACAGTATTCAAGGCAGCCGATGAGGCCGATGAACCGGCTTTCCTCCTGCGCCAAGGAGAAACCTATGCCTTGGGCCGGGAGCAGATCGTCAAGGCCTTCATGTACCGGGAAGTCTCCTGCCCCCAGGGCAAAGGCTGGATCATCTACGAAGCGGGCTACCCTTTCGTGCGCAAGAATCCCCCTACTTCTGAGTGAAAATAATTTCCATGTCGAGCAGTATCATTTTTCCATTCATAGCTATATAATCGCTCCCTCTCCGAAAAAAGGCAGTTACGAGAGCCCCCATGAGGTCCGGCTGAACAAGGCTTTTGAAGGGGTGCGAGAACCGGCAAAAAGACGAAAATTGCCAGGACTGCAAAGAATTCAATAGAAAAAGGCTCTCGCACGCGAGGGCTTTTTTTATGGGCTACAGCTTTGCAAACTATTTATGCAACCCCGCCAAAAGCCGCTTCATAGCTGGAAACTTATCCCCGTTTTATGTGCATAAACTTGTGGATAAGCCATCCTCGCCCGACGCAAGCGGCGTCCCCGCCTGTCCTCCCAATAAACCGCACAAAATTTAGGCAGTAGACCACTACAGAAAATCATTTTCTTGCCTGGCCGGCAAGGGCATCGCGCAAGGCTTGCGCCAGCGTCGCGGCAGCCGGTTTCAGTACCCGCCCCTTCAACATGATCAAGCCCATGGAGCGGCTCAATACCGGACTCGTCAATGGTCGCGCCACGATGCCCTTGTAGGGGGCGTTGCGTAGGGCCAGCTCCGGTAGCAGCGCCACGCCCAGGCCGGCGGCGACCAGGCTGACTGCGGCGGCCACGTGATTGGTCTCGTACTGGATGACAGGGCGCTGCGGCATTCGCGAGAAGGCGTTGTCGATCAGGCTGCGATTGCCACTGCTCGAAGAGAGCGACACCAGCTTTTCACCGGCCAGCAATTTCCAGCTCAGCGTGGTGTGCGCAGCCAGCGGATGCTGCGCGGGCATCACGGCCAGATAGCGCTCGCGCGTGAGTTCCTGGAAATCGATCTCGGCTTCCTGCGCCCCGATGAAGTTGACGCCGAAATCGGCCTCACCCTTGCGCACGCTCTCCAGAACATCGGCGGCACTCTCATCGATGATGCGTACCCGCACATTGGCATGACTGCGCGCATAAGGCTTCAATACCCGTGGCAGCAGATTGTTGGCCACCGAGGGCACACACGCCACCGTCACATGCTCGCGCCGCTGCGCCATGCCCTGCTCCACGCTCTTGACGGCCAACTCCAGCTCTTCCATGACGGCCTGGGCATGAACCAGGAACAGCTCGCCGGCAGGCGTAAGCGAGACGCGTCGGGTGGTGCGGTCGAACAGCCGTTCCTGCAAGGCCTGCTCCAGGTTCTCAATGCGTCGGCTCAATGCCGGCGGGGTGATGAACAAGCCCTCGGCGGCAGCGCGAAAACTCGACTGGCGCGCTACGGCAATGAAGGCCTGTAATTCGGCGGTCTCGATATTGATGCGCATTTTTTATCAATCCACAGATTAAATGCAATTAACTTTTCAAAGGATTCTACTCAAACTGCCGGGTCTCATCCCAATCACAGCGAAATTAAAACGCTAACAGGAGATCCGCATGAACCGTATTTTCCGTACCTCCCGCACCACCCTCTTCCAGCGCAGCGTGCTGGCCCTGGCCTTGGGCGCAGTCAGCACGCTGGCTGCCGCCGCCGATATCCACGTGGTCAGCTCGGGCGGTTTCGCCGCCGCCTACAAGGCGCTGGCGCCCGTCTTCGAAAAGAAGACCGGCCACAAGCTCATCTCCGGCTGGGGCCCCTCCATGGGTCAGACGCCGCAGGCCATCCCCAACCGCCTGCAGCGCGGCGAGCACATCGACGTGGTGATCATGGTGGGCGACTCGCTGGACAAGCTGGTCGCAGAGGGCAAGGTCTCCAAGTCCGAACACAAGCTGCTGGCGCTCTCGCGCATCGGCCTGGCCGTCAAGGCTGGCGCCCCGAAGCCGGATATTTCCACCCTTGACGCCTTCAAGCGTACCTTGCTCACCGCGCACTCGGTGGTCTATTCGGACAGCGCCAGCGGCGTGTTCCTCTCCACCAAGCTCTTCAAGCGTCTGGGCATCGACCAGCAGATGGCCTACAAGGCACGCATGATCCCGGCCGAGCCGGTGGGTCAAGTGGTGGCGCGTGGAGAAGCCGAAGTTGGACTGCAGCAGATCTCCGAGCTCAAGCCCGTCAAGGGCATCGACATCATCGGCCCCATCCCCGAAAGTGCCCAGCAACTGACGCCCTTCTCGGCCGGTGTGGTGGTGGGCACGCATGAGCCGCAGGCCGCCAAGGAATTGCTGGACTTCCTCGCTTCGCCAGAAGCCGAGGCCGCCATCAAGGCGTCGGGCCTGGATCCGGCACCGCGCTGAAGAATGTGAAGAAAAGCGCTGAAGTACTGCAGTAGAGAGAGAAAGAGAGAGACCGACATGACCAAAACAACCCAAACCGCCAAACGACACTCCAAGCTGTCCACCGTCCTGCGTGTGACCAGCGGCAATTTCCTGGAGATGTTCGACTTCTTCCTGTATGGCTTCTACGCCAGTTACATTTCGAAGACTTTCTTCCCGTCGGACAACGAGTTCGTCTCGCTGATCCTGACCTTCGGCACCTTCGGTGCGGGCTTTCTGATGCGTCCTCTGGGCGCCATCATCCTGGGCAGCTACATCGACCGCGTAGGTCGTCGCCAGGGGCTCATCGTGACCTTGGCCATCATGGCCCTCGGCACGCTGCTGATCGCCTTCGTGCCCGGCTACGCCACCATCGGCATGGCCGCACCGATCCTGGTGCTGACCGGGCGGCTGTTGCAGGGCTTTTCGGCGGGGGTGGAATTGGGTGGCGTGTCGGTCTATCTGGCCGAAATGGCCACGCCCGGCAACAAGGGCTTTTACGTGAGCTGGCAGTCGGCCAGCCAGCAGGCCGCCATCATGGCCTCGGCCCTGATCGGCTACCTGGTGAGCCAGTCCTTGTCGCCGCTGCAGATCAGCGAGTGGGGCTGGCGCATTCCCTTCTTCATCGGCTGCATGATCGTGCCGGCCATCTTCATCATCCGCCGCTCGCTGCAGGAGACCGAGGAATTCCTGGCGCGCAAGCGTCATCCCAGCTTCGGCGAGATCATGACCTCCATCGGTCAGAACTGGAAGATCGTGGTGGCCGGCATGATGATGGTGGTGATGACGACTGTGTCGTTCTACCTGATCACGGTCTATACCCCGACCTTCGGCAAGAACGTGCTCAAGCTGTCGGCCTCCGACAGTCTCATCGTGACCTTCTGCGTGGGCTTGTCCAATTTCTGCTGGCTGCCCATCATGGGTGCGCTGTCGGACCGCGTGGGACGTCGTCCGGTGCTGGTGGCCTTCACCTTGTTGACCTTGCTGACGGCCTATCCGGTGATGTCCTGGCTGGTCTCGGACATCAGCTTCAAGAACCTGCTGATCACCGAACTGTGGCTGTCCTTCCTCTACGCCAGCTACAACGGCGCGGCCGTGGTGGCGCTCACCGAAGTGATGCCGGCCCACGTGCGCACGGTCGGCTTCTCGCTGGCCTATAGCCTGGCCACCGCCATCTTCGGCGGCTTCACGCCGCTGGTCTCGACCTGGTTGATCGAAACCTCGGGCGACAAGGCCGCACCGGGTTACTGGATGAGCTTTGCCGCCGTCTGCGGACTGATTGCCACGCTGGTGCTGTATCGCGGCAAGGGAGCCACAGCAGCGGCGCTCACCTCGTCCGTTTGAAATAGCACCAGCGGCGGCTCCTGCTGCAGCCGGAATACGCCCACCAACTCACGCAGCCGCTGCGACTGGTCTTGCAAGGACTGGGCAGCGGCTGCGGCCTGTTCCACCAGCGCAGCATTTTGCTGGGTGGTTTCATCCATGTGGGTAATGGCCTGATTGACCTGTTCGATCCCGGTACGCTGCTGCTGCGTAGCCATGCTGATCTCGCCGACGATATGCGAGACGCGTCCGACACTACCCACCACCTCTTGCATCGTCGACCCCGCCTGTTCCACCAGACGTCCTCCGATATCGACCTGCGCCACGGAATCATCGATGAGCGCCTTGATCTCCTTGGCCGCAGTGGCCGAACGCTGTGCCAACGAACGCACTTCCGAGGCCACCACCGCAAACCCCCGTCCCTGCTCGCCGGCTCGCGCCGCTTCCACCGCTGCGTTCAAGGCCAGGATATTGGTCTGGAACGCAATCCCGTCGATCACGCCGATGATATCGACGATACGGCGCGAGGCTGCACTGATGCCGTGCATGGTCGAGACCACCTGCTGCACCACCTCGCCACTACGCGCGGCGACCGCCGACGCCTCGGCGGCCAGGCGGTCGGCTTGCTGGGCGTTATCGGCATTCTGGCGTACGGTGGAAGTGAGTTCCTCCATCGCAGCCGCGGTTTCTTCGAGCGAACCGGCCTGCTGCTCGGTGCGTGAAGAAAGATCGAGATTGCCACCGGCGATCTCGGAGGAGGCCGCAGCGATGGTCTCAGCACCGCTGCGCACGTCGAAGACGATGCGGGTAAGGCTGCCATTCATCTGGCGCAGCGCCTCCAGCAGTTGACCGATTTCATCGCGCGCGCCGGCCTGGATCTGATGGCACAGGTTGCCATCGGCCACCTGTTGCGCCACCTCCACGGCATGGCGCACCGGTCGCGTGACAGAACGCGTAGCCCACCAGGCAAAACAGCCGCCCACGGCTACCGCCAGCATGGCCATGGCCAGCATGATCAGGGTTTTTTGATGGTATTGATCGGCGGCCTGCTGACCGCTGCGTTCCATCATCTGGCTGCCGACCGCGATATAGCTCTTCAGACGTGCGATGTATCTATCCTGCTCCTGCCGCAAGCTACCCAGCAGCAATTGCGCCGCGTCCATGGTGGCGCCGGTGGAAGCCAGTTGCAAAAAGCGTTGCTGGCCCTGCTGGTACGCAGCCCGCAGGGCCTGTATCTCGGCGAAGGACTTGCGCCCCTGCTCGCTGGACAGGCGCGCCTGCAACCTGGAGAGATCCTCGCCGATGGCCGCCTCGCCCTTGGCGATCAGGGCCACTTCTTCGGTCAATTGCTGATGGTCGTCCAGCAGTAGCAGGTTGCGCATGGCGCTGGCATTTTCGCTGATGCGTAACAGGACGTCATTGGCCAGCAATACCTGCGGGTAACGGTCCTCGACGATCTGGCGGGTTCCCTGGTGCAGCGTGGAGAGACTGGCAATGGCCAGTGCCGTGATCCCGGCCAGCAGCGTCAAGACCAGGCCGAAGCCCAACCCCAGTCGGGCACCCAGTTTGAGGTTTGCAATCATGATGTTTTTCTCCGCAACGCAAGAATGCCGACGGACGTTGCAGCGATGCCGTCCGACAATGAATTCGATCTGGATAAAAAAATGGCGGAGAAAGACCACTTCCCCGCCCAAGGCACTACGAAACACCGACCCGCTCCAGGGTCGCTGTCCGCAAGACCAGACTATGCACAGAAGGTGATGCCAGCCATCCGCAGATGGCCTTAGAACGAGTGATGCATACCGATGGTGGTGACCATCTGTCCGCGACCGCCGGAGACGCCGGTCGCACCCGACGCCCCGGTGCCATTCATGACTGCAAAACGGGCATCGCCGCCGGCCCGCTGGTAGGCCGCCTGTACATACCACTGGGTGCGCTTGGAAAATTCATGCACATGCGACAGGCTCAAGGTATTCCAGCGCGCCCCTTGCAGCTTGGAAAAACCATAGCCCAGGTTGATCGTATCGAGCGTCGCGTAGCGCCAGGCTGCGCCCAGATCCAGGTTCTTCTGCTTGGGGGTGGCGCCACTGGGCAGGGCCAGCTTGACCTGGGTATAGGCGGTGTTCAGGCGCACGCTGCCGATGGTGTAGCCCAAGCCGCCAGCGGTGGTGGTGAGGCTATTGAAGACCGTTCCTGCATTGCCTAGGCCGACGCTGGTGAGGAAGGTGCCGGCATAGCCTGCGGCGCGATTGTTCAGCTTGGAATAGGCCAGTGCAGCGCGCCATGGGCCATTGGTATAAGTGCCGCCAGCACTGATGTTGCGGCCATTGCTGCTGTCGCCGGCCACTTCGCCGAAGCCCACCATGACACTGCCCTGGAAGCCCCCCAGGGTCGGCGAGGTATAGCGCACCGCATTGTCGAACTGGTAGGTGTTGGCCAGGCTGTCCAGGTTACCCGGGTGGAACAGGTACCAGTTGGTGAGCTGGAAACCGTTGGAGAGCTTGCCCACGTAGTCGAACACCACGTCGGGCATGTGGCCCAGGGTCAGCGCACCGAAGTCGCCGGCCAGGCCGACGGTGCTGTAGCGGTTGAACAGCTTGGAAGCATTGGGGGTAGCACCGGTATCGGTGTAGAAGCCGGCTTCGAGCTGGAACACCGCCTTCAGATTGCCGCCCAGGTCTTCGCTGCCGCGAAAGCCGATGCGATCCGGCTGCATCGTGCCCTGGTCCAGGCGCGCCACCGATCCGCCATTGAGGTTGTTGATATAGGCTACGCCAGCATCGAGGCTGCCGTAGATGGTAACGCTGCTCTGCGCCAAGGCGCTCGCAGACAGGCAGGATGCCGCTGCGGCCATCATTAACTTCTTCATCAAACTCCCCTTCAACGAATAAAGTCCAACACGCGGCCAGGCCGCATTGACTCACTGCTCCCCTGTGCCCCGTGCGCAGGAAAGGTGATTTCTGCCGGCCACCCCGCCACCGCATGGTCGGTGGGGGACTGGCCGGGTGGCCCGGGATTCGGCGATATTCGTTTCACCTATGAATCGTCGTTCCACAAATTTCATCGGGCTCAAAAAAATGCCCGCTGCCTGGGCAGGGGCATGGTCGTGCGCCCGTGTGACTAGAGATCCAGTACCAGGCGCGCACCCTTGCAACCGGATACGCACACCATCATGGTCTTACCGGCCGCGCGCTCGGCCTTGCTGAGCACACCGTCGCGGTGCTCCAGCTCACCTTCCAGCACCTTGGTTTCACAAGCGCCGCATACCCCTTCGCGGCAGCTATGCTCGACTTCGATGCCGGCGTCGAGCAAGGCATCCAGCAGCGACTTGCCGGCCGGCACAGTGACGCTGGCCTTGCTGCGCGCCAGTTCGGCCACGTAGCTGCCACTGGGCAGCGCTGCCAGTTTGTCTGCGGCAAAGCGTTCGATGTGGACATGGGGCAGGTCCAGTTCTTCACACAGGCTTTCGAAGGCATTGAGCATGGGTGTCGGGCCGCAGCAATAGAAATGCGCCTGCTGCGGATAGGCCGAGAGCACGGCGCGCAAGTCCGGCGCGCACCCGGCTTCATCATCGAAATGACTGGACACCCCTGGCTGCCCCAGCAACTGACGGGTGAAGGCCGCTTCCCGGCGCGAGCGGGCACAGTAATGCAGCACCACTTCCTTGCCCTGGGCGCGCAGGTGGTGGTACATGCAGGAGATCGGGGTAATGCCGATCCCGCCCGCGATCAGTACCGACAAGGGCGCCGCTTCATCCAGCGGAAAATGGTTGCGCGGCGCCGAAATGCTGAGCGTGGCACCGACCCGCAACTGCTCATGCACATAGCGCGAACCGCCCCGGCTGCTGCGATCGTGCAACACGCCCACCACATAGCGATGCCGCTCGGTGGGGGAATTAGACAGGGAATAACTGCGCACCAGGCCATTGCCCAGGTGCAGGTCGATATGCGCGCCGGCCTCGAAAGGCGGCAACTCGCCCTCCTCGGGCAGGCCCAGTTCAACGCTGATGACGCCTTGCGCTTCAAAGCGCATGGCCTGCACACGCACGGAAAGAAGAGGACTGCTCATGACTGCATCACCATCCCATCAGATTTGTTCAAACAAGTTCATGCGGCGGCCTTGGCTGCCGCCCGTTCTTCTTGGCGCGCCAGTTGCGCCTTGGCCAATCCGCGCAGGTGGCGTCGCAGGCGCACGATGCCCATGTCGTGCTGGTACAGCATTTCGCGCTGGTTGGCGTCGGGCTCCATCAATTCCAGTACCACGCGGTCTTGCTCCAGCACATTCCAGTGGCGCGCTTCCAGGCGGTTGCGATACAGGAAGCGCCAGGTATCGCGCTGCCAGCCGGTCAGCTTGCGGCAGCGCCAGTGGAATACCGCGGCGATGTTTTCCACGATGGGGGTGTAGCTGCCGATGATGACGAAGCTGCCGCCAGGGCCACCCGTCTTGGGATAGGGAATGGCCAGGCGCATCCAGTGCAGACCGGTATCGCCCCATTCGGTCCAGTCGAAGTTGACGTCGCGCTGGCCTTCTTTTTCGAAGACGAAGCCGATGTCGGTCTCGCGGATGCCGAAACTGGCCGTGTTGTCGCCCTCGGCCATGGAGTGCGATTGCTTGTGCAGGAAGGTGCCGTGCATGGGATCCATCACGTTGTCGAGCACGTAGCGATAGTCGCCCTTCCATTCGGTGTAGCACAGGAAGTGGGAATACTCGGGGCTGGTCAATTCTTCCGGCAGGCGCAGCGGTGGTGGCGTGTCAACGTCTTCCAGGCTGTTGTAGAGGAAGATGGCACCAGCCGCTTCGGTGACGTGAAAGCGGCGCGTGGCCTTGGCTCCTTCCAGCTTGCAGCCGGGGCTGCCGGGCACGCTGGTGACCACGCCGTCGAAGCGCACCTGCACGCCGTGATAGCCACAGGCGATGCGATCGCCCATGGGGATGCCCATGGACAGGGGCGCGCCACGGTGCGGGCAGTGGTCTTCCAGCGCGTGCAACTGCCCCGAGGGCTCGCGCCAGAACACGAATTTCTTGCCCAGGCGACGCAGCGAGACCGGCTTTTCAGCCACGAACTCGGAGGGGCAGATCGGGTACCACAAGTCTTTCAGGCCGACGGCAAGGACGGCATCGACGGCATCATGGGCGGCAGTTCTCATTTCGGTCATCTCCTGTAGGGGCGTGGCTTGGCGCTGCGGATCAGGCAGCCAGGCGCGCAATCTCTTGCTGGTAGTTGTCTTCGGTCCAGACGCCATCGTTGTAGGGGCAGCTGGGGCCGGTGCGATTGAGATGCGCCACCAGTGCGCTCAATTCGTGGATGCCAGCGGCATAGGCGCGCTCGATGGCGTCGCCCAGCAGGTCTTCGAACTGAGTGGGCGCCCGGCGACGCGCCTGGTGCGGGTTGAGATAGACATCGGTAACAGTTGCAACCATCATTGGCCTCCATTGTTGATGCGCTCGCCGATACGCTCGCGCAGGGGAACAAAATCGTGGTTCTGACGCGGGTCCTGCCTGAGCAGACAGGCTCACGCAGAAACAGCTTGGACGGTGCACGAGGCATCCAGCGGCGTGCTCCAGGCGTCATAGCCATAGACCCAGTCGGCATTGCCGCCTGCGCGCAGCCAGTTGTTGCCGCGTGAACCGATCTGGATCGTCGAGGCGCGCTCCATGCGCAATTGCTCATAGGTATGCAGGCAAGCTGCCACCTGCTCCAGCGCCGTCGCCCTGGCCAGGCACCGCGCCAGCACGACCGCATCCTCGATGGCCATGCCGGCTCCCTGTGCCATGAAGGGCATCATCGGATGGCAGGCATCGCCCAGCAGCGCCATGTTGCCGCGCGCCCAGGCCGGCAGCGGGTCACGTTCGTAGAGCGCGGTCTTCAACACTTCATCGCAGGCGTCCAGCAAGGCCGTGGCATCGGGGTGGTAACCGGCGTAACTCTCGCGCAGCTCCTCTACATTGCCTGGAGTGGTCCAGGATTCCAGGTGCCAACTCTCCTGCGCGGTAGTGGCAAAGATGAAGATGTCCTGGCCGCGATTCAAAGGGAAGGTGACGATCTGGCTTTGCGGATTGGGGCCCCACCACTTGGTGAAGGCCTGCAGGTTGGGCAGGGACGCTACCTTGGCGGCCGGCACCACGGCACGGAAAGCGACCACACCGGTAAAGCGCGGACGTTCCGCACCGAACATCGCAGTGCGCACGGCCGAGTGGATGCCATCCCCGCCAATGAGCACATCCACACGCTCACGGCTGCCATCGGCAAAGTGCAGGTGGAGACCATCGCCCTGCTCGCTGATCTGCTCGGCGCGCTTGGCAAAGCGCACCTGCTCCAGCGGGAATACCTCGGCCAGCGCCGCCAGCAGATCGGCGCGGTGGATAGTCAGTTGCGGTGCGCCGTATTTCTGTTCAGCGGTATCGCCCATGGCCAGGCGCGAGGTTTCTTCGCCGGTGTTCCAGGTGCGGCTGATGCGATGGGTGGGCCGCGCCGCAGTACGCCGCACGGCCTCACCGATACCCAGGCCATCGAGCGCACGCACGGCATTGGGGGTGAGGTTGATGTCGGCGCCCACGCGCAGGAATTGCCGGGACTGCTCATACACCACCACCTCATGACCGGCCCGCTGCAAGGCAATGGCGGCGGTCAGGCCACCGATGCCGGCGCCCAGGATTGCGATCTTGAAGGACATCTGGATTTCCTTTCTTGAAATGACTGCCGACCTGCTATTTGTCCGCCGCGGCGCGGTCGGTGAGGAACTTGCCGCTGGGGCCCTGGGCATTTTTCTGACGGCGCGTATGGCCGTCGATACCGCCGTCGATGGCCCATTCGGCAAATACCGTCGGGCCGGGTTCGAATTCGCGCGGCTCCCACTGGGCATCGAGCTGGTCTTCGTCGGCGTAGTATTCGATCAGGCCGCCGGCGGGATTCTTGAAGTACCAGAAGTAGGCCGAGGAAATCGGATGGCGGCCCGGACCCAGTTGCGTCTCCCAACCCTGGCGCGACATATGCATTCCGCCACCGAAGACTTCATGGATATCGCGCACGGTGAAGGCCACGTGGTTCAGGCCGGCACGTGCCTGCGGCAGTTGCAGCAGGAAAATGTCGTGATGGCCGCCGACGTCGGCACAGCGCAGGAAGGCGCCGCGCTGCGGATAACGGTCCGAAGGCACGAAGCCGAAATGCTCGCAATAGAACTTTTCACAAGCCTTCACATCCTTGACGAAGAACACCACATGCCCCACTTCGATGGGGGTGGCACGCTCATAGATAGGACTGCGCTGGTTGATGCGATTTTTCTCGTTCCAGGTATTCATACGCGCGCATTCCAGTGTCACCTCACGCTTGAGCGAGACCTGGAAGCGCACCGCCAACCCGTTGGGATCGCGACACCCCACGCGCTTGCCGTCATTGACGAAGCCCGGCAGGCCGGCGATGCGGCTGGCGAACTTGTCCAGCACGGCTGGCGAAGCAACGCCCCACACCACTTCGCGCAGCGTCGGCCCCTCTTCGATAGCCGCCGGCAAGCGGGGGTCGGCGCTGTCGCGCACGATCACGCGGCAAGCGTTCTGCGATTCGAAGACCAGTTCGGTGGCGCTTTCCTGCACCAGCGCCATCCCCCAGTCGAGGAAGAAGCGGCGGCAGGTCGGCAAGTCGTCTGCGCCGTAGATGATTTCGTCGATTCCCAATACGTCCATGTTGTGCTCTCCTCCGTGTTCAGCCAGCCCAGGGCAGCGGCTGTTGGTTCAGGCCCCAGTACATGGCCTTCTGCTCCATGTATTGCAGGATGCCCAGCCGCCCCTTCTCGCGTCCCAGACCACTGTCGCGCCAGCCGCCGAAGGGCGTCGAGATCGAGAATTGCTTGTAGGTGTTGATCCAGACATTGCCCGCCTGCACCGCCCGGCCGATGCGCCAGGCACGCTTGTAGTCGCGCGTCCAGATACCGGCGGCCAACGCGTAGACGCTGTCATTGGCTTGCGCGATCAGGTCGTCTTCATCGTCGAACGGCATGGCCACCAACACCGGGCCGAAGATTTCTTCCTGGCAGATGCGCTGCTGGTTGCTCACCCCTTCGATGATGGTGGGCGTGTAGTAGTAACCGCGTTCGAACTGCGCCCCCTGGGGACGCACGCCACCGGTACGGATACGTCCCCCCTCGGCCACGCCCAGTTCGACGTAGCGCTCGATGCCTTGGCGATGGCGTGCCGTGATCAGCGGCCCCATCTGCGTGCGCGCATCGGCCGGATCGCCCACGCGCAAGGCGGCGGCAGCCGCAGCCAGGCGCTCCATGAAGCCATCGTAGAGCGTGCGTGCCACGAACAGGCGCGAACCGGCGATGCAGGATTCACCGGAACTGCTGAAGATCCCGTAGAGCACACCGGCCACCGCGTGATCCACATCGGCATCCTCGAACACCATGGTGGGCGACTTGCCGCCCAGTTCCAGCGAGACCGGCATCATCTTGTCGGCGGCGATATGGGCAATGTGCTTGCCGGTGGTGGTGCCACCGGTAAAGGAGACGCGCTTGACCAGCGGATGCCGCGTAATGGCATCGCCAATCACCGAGCCCTTGCCCGGCAATACGCTGATCATGCCCGCCGGCACTCCGGCCTCGATGCAGATGCGCGCCAGTTCCAGGGCCGCCAGTGGCGTCACTTCTGCCGGCTTGACCACCACCGCATTGCCGGCGGCCAGGGCCGGGGCCATCTTCTGTGCCTCGCTGGCAATGGGCGAATTCCAGGGCGTGATGGCGGCCACCACGCCCATGGGCTCATACAGGCTCATGGTGAGATTGTCGCCGCGCATCGGTGTGAGCGTTTCTTCCAGCGTCTCGCAGGCGGCGGCGAAGAACTGGAAGGTGGCTGCGGCACTGGCGACCAGGGCCCGCGTTTCGCTGATCGGCTTGCCATTGTCCAGGCGCTGCATCTGTGCCAGCGCTTCGCTGCGTTCGCGGATCAGTTGCGCCACGCGATAGAGCACGGCGGCGCGTTCATGCGCTTTCTTGTGCGCCCAGCCGCTGCTGCGAAAGGCCAGGTCGGCGCCGGCGATGGCTTCTTCCACATCGGCCACGCTGGCGGCATGGAGCGTAGCGACCACTTCACCGGTAGCGGGATAGTGGGTGGCGTAGAGTTCACCACTGCCCAGGCACCATTGGCCGGCGATGCAGATGGGCAGTATTTCCTTGAGGTTCATCATGGTGGGCCTATCCTTGCAATGCTCAGATCGACAGCGCATGGGCACGATTGCCCAGGGCGCGCACGACGCTATAGACGGTCAGCGCCGAGGTCTTGGGGTTGGCCGCCAGGGGCTTACCGCGCATGGTCAGTTCGAAGCCGCCGAAGGCGCCGCGCGCCTCCACGTGGTGGACGTTCTCGCTCACGCCGGGGTCGGCATACAGGCGCACGCGGGTGTCATCCAGGCCCAGACCGGCCAGCGACAGGGTGGCGGCGACATTGGCGTTCTTCGGATAGAGGCGCGCAGCCTCGCGAGCGCTGCCTTCAAAAATCATGGCGGCCTGGGTCAGACCATCCAGGTCAACCACGCTCTCGGCCGGGGTCTCTTTCCAGGCCTGCGGTGGTTTGCGGCCGGTATAGACCACCGAGTCCAGGCCGCCGACCTTGGCCGCGGCCAATGCATCGATGGCGCCGATGGCACCCGAAAGTAGTTGCACCTGGGTGTGGCCGGTGCGGGCGGCGGCTTCCAGCTGCTCCACCAGACCAGGCTCGGACAAGGCACCGATGGACACCACCATGCAGGCAATGCCTCGCTGCAGCGCTGGAATGATGTGTTCGCCGATGGCCTGGTGACCTGCGCATTCGATCAACAGATCGGGCCGCTCCTCGCCCAGCCGCGATACCACCCGCGCCGCAGGCGCCAGCGTGGAAACAGCACTGCGAGCACGCTCCATGTGCGCCTCGGGCACCACCACCAGGTCGAAGGCGACCTCGGGATCGCTTTTCAAAATCTCCATGACGCCCAGGCCGATGGCCCCGCATCCGATCATCGATACGTGCAACATGCGCTGGCTCCTCAGACAGTGGCAGCAGTGGCAGCGACCGGTTCCTTATCATTGACCGGCGGACCGGCAAAGGCGGTCTTGAAGCTGCCGATGGCCAGCATGTCGATCTCCAGCAGGAAAGGCCCCTGCTGCGAAAGTGCCTCATCCAGGCCCGCAGCCACTTGGGATAGGTCGCCCACGCGCTTGTGGCGCAACTTGAGGGCTGCAGACAGTGCGGCATAATCGGGCGTATGCAGGTCCACGTAATGACGGCGTCCGCCGTATTGCGCATCCTGGATGTTCTTGATGACGCCATAACCCTGATCATTCATCAGCACGATCACCATGTCGGCCTGCTCCTGCACCGCCGTGGCCAATTCGCCCAGGTTGAGGATGAAGCCGCCGTCGCCGGCCAGGGTGAAGGTCTTCTTGCCCGACTGTGTGACAGCCGCGCCGATGGCCGCGCCGATGCCCATGGCCAGGCCCTGCCCGATGCCACCACCCAGCGCATGAACGCCGGCGCGCGGATCGAAGATGCGCAGGTAGCGGTTGCCCCAGGTACTGTTGGAGACGGTCACGTCGCGCACCCAGTTGAACTGGCGTCCCGCAGCCTGCTGCAATTGTTCCACCAGGGTGCCGTAGGGGCCGAGGCCATCGAGCAAGCCATGCACGGCGCTCTCGCGCGCCTGCTTCAGGTCGGCCATGAAGGCGGGATCGACCTGCAACGCCGCCAGGCGATCGGCCAGGCCACCCAACACCAGGGCCGAATCGCCGCAGACGAAATAGTCGCTGGTATAGCAGCGGCCTTCGGCCGCCGGATCGGCATCGACCCGGTACAGCGGACGCGGCAGCTTCAGTTCGTACTTCAGGGTTTCATTGCCGCGCAGGCGCGAGCCGACCACCAGCATGGCATCGCAGCTTTGATAGAAATTCTCGACCGGCTTGTGCAGGTTGAAGGCACCCAGCGAGCGCGCATCATCCTCCGGCACGATGCCCCGGCCCTGGGTGCTGGTGACTACGCCAAAGCCCAGCGCCAGCAAGCGCTGCACCTGCGGCCCGGCATGACGCGCCCCGCCGCCCAGCCACAGCAGCGGACGCCGGGCCTTCAGGAGGCGCTCGGCCAGTTCATCCAGGGCTCGTGCCGAGGGCAGGCTGGGCGGAATGGCCAGCGGCTGCAAATTGGTCGGCATGGAAATCATGGCGGCCTGGATGTCGATGGGGATTTCCACCGAGACCGGCCCCATCGGCGGCGTCAGTGCAGTCTGCACGGCCAGCTTGATGGTGCTGATGGCGGTCTCCACGCTACGGATGCGGAAGGCCGCCTTGGAGATCGCCTTGAGCATACTCAACTGGTCCGGCGCTTCGTGGATGTAGGCCAGGCTCTGGTCCAGGTAAGGAGTTTCGATCTGCCCGGTCAGGTGCAGCAGCGGAGTGCCGGCCGTCAGGGCTTCTACCATTGCACCGGCGGCATTGCCGGCAGCCGTGCCGGTGGAGGTCAGGCATACGCCCAGGCCACCGGTGGTACGCGCATAGGCATCGGCCATGTTGGCCCCGCCGGCCTCGCCACGCGCCGGGATGAAACGGATCTTGCCGCGCTCGCCGAAGGCGTCCAGGATGGGCATGTTGTGGATCGAGATCACACCGAAGGCAGCCTTCACGCCGCACTGTTCGAGGAAAGCCGCAATGGCGCAGCCGACGGTGACTTGGGGGTTGGTATTAGGCATGACGGGAAAGTCCTCCTGAAACATCGATATGGCTGCCTGTGGTGTACGAGGAAAGCGGCGAGGCGAGAAACACGATGGCCTGTGCGGCTTCGCGGGGAAGGCCGAGACGGCCGAGTTGGATATGCTTTTTTTCCGCCAGCGCCGCGCTCCATTGCGCCCAGGTCTGGTCCTGCAATGCTTCATCGCGTGCGGCATAGCGACGGCGCCATTGGCCCGACTCCACCAGACCGATCAGGATGCCGTTGACGCGCACGCAGGCCCTGGGGCCGGTGGCCAGTTCGGTCGCCAGCGAACGCACCAGGTTGTGGACCCCGGCCCGGGCGGCCGAGGTCGCCACCATATGCGGCTCGGGTTGCGTGGCCAGCAGCGAATTGACGCAGACGATGGCCGCATCGCCATGACGGGCGCTCATGGCCTGCAGTTGCGGCAGGAAGGCGCGGGTCGGGTAGATCACCGAAAAGAATTTGAGGTGCAGCTCTTCGCTCCAGGCATCGTCGCTGGTATCGGCAAAGGTCGACACGCGCCCTTGACCGGCGTTGTTGACCAGTATCGACACCGGACCGAGGGTATTTTCCACCGCGTTCGCAAAGGCTTGCACCTGCTGCTGGGCCAGTACGTCGCAAGGCGCGCTGTACAGGCTGGCGCGCGGGTAACGCTGGCGCAAAGCTGCTTCGGCCTCTTTCAGGCGCGCACTATCGCGGCCGCAGAAGGCCACGGCAGCGCCGGCTTCGAGCAACAGCTCGACGCTGGCCAAGCCAATGCCGGAGGAACCGCCGGTCACCACCGCCACCTTGCCCTGGAGCGAAGTCATGGCCATCTCAGCCCCGCCACATGTTGACCACCTTGGCGCCACGTTCGGGGGCGTGGTCCAGCAGGCGGGACAGTTCGGCCGCGGTCTCGCGCACACGCGCCACGATCACGTCGAGCTGGCTGGCATCGATGTGCGGCGAAGGGATCGTCGCCCCCAGCGCAGCCACCACCAGGCCGGAGTGATCGCGCACCGGCGCGGCCACGGTGGAGATGCTGGTTTCGAAGAAACCTTCCTGCAACACGAAGCCGCGCTCCTTGTCGGCCTGCACCATGTCGAACAGTTCGACCACGGTCTTGGGGGTATTGCTGGAGAAGACTTCCAGGTGCTGTTCGGGATACAGCGCGCGCAGTTGCGGCAGGCTCAGGTCTTCCAGCAGCACGCGGCCCAGCACGGTGGCGTGCGCCGGCAGGCGGGTGCCGACGTTGACGTGGCTGGTGAAGGCGGTCTGGGTGACCGACTTGGCGACATAGACGATGGAGCGGCCATCGCGTACCACCAGATTGCAGGAATAGCCGATCTCATCGCGCAGGCGGTCCAGCAGCGGACGGCCGATCTCGGTCAATTCCAGCGAAGCCAGGTATTCGAAGCCCAGGCGCAACACCGACATGCCCAGGCGGTAGTCACGTCCGCCATCGGCACGCTCGACGAAGCCCATGCGTTCCAGCGTGGCCAGCAGGCGAAACACGGTGGAGCGCGGGATATCCAGGCGACGCGCCAGTTCAGGGGCCGACAGCGTCTTGTCCTGACGGCTGAATTCGCACAGCAGGCGCAGGCCACGTTCCAGGCCGGGGACGGAATACTTGTCTTGCGATTCTTCTTCTGGCATCACAGGTTTGCTCATGATCTTGTCGATTATCTGTTTTAGTAGGTTGAGGTGAGTTGCGCGCGCACCAGCGCGGCAAATTGCGACGGCTGCTCGATATAGCTGGCATGGCCGGCGGCGTGCACCTTATGAAAGAAAAGTCCAAATTGCCGGGCCAGCGCTTCACTGGCCTGGGGGGTGGTGACGATATCTTCCGCGCCGCAGGCCACCGACAGTCCCCGCCGTGGCGCTGCGTTCAGATAGAGCTCGATATCGTCGCCGCACAACAATTGCACGGCCTGGGTGTAACCGGCCGCATCCAGCCATTGCATGTTCCAGCGCACCCAGGCGTGCTGCTCGGCGTCGGCATGGTCCGACAGCAGGCGCGTAGGTTGCTGCGCCAGGCCAGGGATACCCAGCCGGTGCAGTGCCCCCAGGCGCTCATCGCGTACCTGCTGCGCCCGCTGTTGCTTGCCGGGTGCACCGTAACCCAGGGCCGGATCGGCCAGCAGGGTGCTGCGCGCACGCCCATCGCCGCAGGCCAGATAAGCGGCGGCCATCAAGGCCCCCAGCGAATGACCGACCAGCACGCATTGCTCGATCTCCAAGGCTTGCAGCATCTGCTGCAAGCGCAGTGCATAGTCGCTGGCCTTGGGCACGCTCATGGGCAGTGGCGTGGAATGTCCATAGCCCGGCGCATTCCAGGCGATCACCCGGGCGCAGGAGGCCAGCTCCAAGGCGCAGCGCAGCCAAGAGGCGGCGCCCGAACTGATGCCATGCAAGAGCACCACCACCGGCCCGCTGCCGCAACTGCGATAGCTGATCTGGCCGCCCGGCAGGGCAACGCTACGCTGGGCAAAGCGGCCTTCGAGCAGCGCCAGCGGCGCGTGCAGGAGTTGCTCGTCGTTGACCGAAACGATGGGGTTCATGGCAGGCATGTCCGCAGATCAGCGCTTGATGGAGGCCAGCGGATGCTCTGGCGGATAGGTCGGCGTGATGGGCTTCTTGGAACCTAGCATCACGCACATGAGCGCATCTTCATCGCCGATGTTGATTTCCTCGCGATAGACGCCAGGCGGCACCGAGACCACGTCACGATCGGTGAGGATGGTTTCGAAACGCTCGCCATCCTTTTCCAGGACCAGCTTGAGCTTGCCGCGCAGGACGAAGAACACTTCTTCCACATCCACGTGCAGGTGCGAAGGGCCTTCGTGACCCGCCGGGATGATCATGGTCGAGAAGGTGAAGTGCTCGGAGGGAATCACGTTGGCATCATGCGCCACGCCCGTGCCACCGGTGCCGATGTAGCGCATCTGGGCGCGCCGGTACTTGGGGTCGTAGTCGGCCTGAAACTTCAGGGCGTTCCAGTCGTACTTGCGGGTAGACAGGCGCGCCACGCGCGACTCCATCCAGTCGGCAAAACTGGCACCGGCCGGCCGGTCCCAGCTGCGGCCCATGTTTTCCTGTGCGGACATATCGGTCATGCTGTTCTCCTTGAATTGATCGGTTCGGATGAATTGCTTCGGGTTGATGAGATGGCTTCAATGCATCACGAAGCCACCATTGACCGCCATCACCTGCCCGGTGAAGAAGCGCGCCAGGTCCGACAGGGCGAACACCACCGCGCCGCAGACATCCTCGGGCAGTTGGTCACGCCGGATGGCGCGACCGTCGAGATAGTGCTGGTGCCGCGCCTGCGGCACGTACTGGGTGGCTTCCACCAGCGTCAGGCCAGGGGCCACGGCATTGACCGTGATGTTGTCGGCCCCCAGTTCGCGCGCCAGCGAGCGGGTCATGCCGATGACCGCGCTCTTGCTGGCCACGTAGGCCAGCAGATTGGGCGCGCCCCACAACGGGGTATCCGAGGACAGGTTCACCACCGCGCCGCGACCTGATGCACGCAGCGCCGGCAGGCAGGCATTGGTCATGAGCCAGGTGCCGCGCACGTTGACGTCCATGACGCGGTCCCACATCTCCAGCTCCAGCTGCTCGCTGCTCTTGCCCCCGGAATTGGTGATGGCGGCATTGTTGACAAGGCCATCGAGCCCGCCCAGCCATTGCGTGGCCGCAGCCGCAGCGATGCGTACCGAGGCCGGATCTGCCAGGTCCAGCGCAAAGCCCTGCACCTTCATGCCCGCTTGCTGCAGGCGCGCGACCGCAGAGGCCAGTTCTTCCTGCAGGATGTCGGCCATGGCCACACTGGCCCCGGCGGCGGCGATGGCTTGCACGAACGCCAGACCGAGGCCGCGTGCCGCGCCGGTGACCAGGATGCGTCGTCCCGCCAAAAGAGTCGCCGTGCTTGCTGCTGACATGTGCTTGCTCCTGTTGCTTGCAGAGGAAAGTGCGAGGGCCATCAAACGGTACTGGTGACGGCGCGCGGCAGGTAGTGCAGCACCTTGCGTTCGGCCCATACCACCATGCCGTAGGTGACTACGCCGATCAGGGTCAGCGCCACGATGGAAACGAACACCGCCGCGGTATTGCCCTGCCCTTCGCCATCCACCAGCAGGTAGCCCAGGCCCTGGTTGCCACCCACCAGCTCGCCCACGGTCACGCCGATGACCGACAGCGTGGAGGCGATGCGCAGGCCCGAGAACAAGGCCGGCAAGGCCGAACGGAACTCGACCAAGTGGAAGATCTGCCAGCGCCCGGCATTCAAGGTCCGCACCAGGTTGACCATGTCCGGGTCCACGGTGCGGATCGCCGAGAGCACGTTGATCATGATGGGGAAGAACACGATCAGCACCGCCACGATGATCTTGGGATAGATGGTGTAGCCCAGCCACATCACGAACAACGGCGCAAAGGCCACCTTGGGAGCGATCTGCAAGGCCAGGATGTAGGGCGAGAGCATGGCCTCGGCGCGCGGCGACAAGCCCAGCGCCACGCCTACCGCCAGGCCCAGCAAGGCCCCGAAGAAAAAGCCCAGCACCACTTCCATGGCGGTGATGCCGAAGTGCTGCAGCAACTGCGCGTTGTTCCACATCACCACGCCTTCACGCAGCACCTGCATGAAGTTGGGCAGGATGTATTCCGGCAAGCCCAACAGGCCCGGCCCCCATTGCCAGGCGGCGAGGAACAGCAGCAGCAGCAACAGGCTGCCGCACACGGTGCGGGCCTTTTCGCTGAGGGCAGGACGGCGCACTGCAGCGACCGCAGCAGTACTGATTGGCTCGGGACTGGACATGCTCAGGTCTTTGGCTGTGGTGGTATTCATGATTACTTGGCCACTCCCACGAACTGGTTGGTGAAGAGCTCATTGACCGGGGTGGCCTTGGCGACGATGCCTTCGCTCACGTAGAACTTCTGCACCGCCTCCATGCGCGCCGCATCGATCTGGCCCAGGGTCTTCTGGTTGGCATAGACGTATTTGTTGTACATCTCGAAGGTGGCCTGGATGCTGGCTTCCTTGCCCTTGTAGCTGGGCAAGGCGGCGACGTAGTCATCGGCGGCCGCCTTGGGATCCTTCATGATGTCCTGCATCCCGCGCAGGGTGGCGCGCACCAGGCGCTTCAACAGTTCAGGGTTCTTCTTGATGGTGTCGTCCGAGGCCAGGATGGCTTGCGCCATGCTCTTGAAACCGCCGTTGTCCAGCAGTTCCAGCTTGGCGCCGGCGTCGCTGGCATTGACCACCCAATCGGGTACGCCCGCGAAGGCCTGCGACTTGCCGGAGGTGTACAACTGCCACACACCCGCCGGCCCGGCGGCCTGGATCTGCAGGTCGGTCCTGGACAGGCCGGCCGTCTTCAGGCTGCCCAGGAAGGCGTAGTAGGTGGTGTCGGTATAGGACATGACGGTGACGGTCTTGCCCTTCAAATCCTTGAGGCTCTTGATGCCATCGGCCGGGTTGGCCGCGACCATGGTCACCGAACCCGCCCCCAGCACCGCGATGGCCTTGACCGGAATACCGTTGGCCCGCACCACGATGGGCGTGTCGCCGATGGCGCCGCCGATGACCGCATTGCCGGCGCCGATCTGCTTGGCCACGTCCACGCCCCCCTTGGCGACGATGAAACTGACCTTCAGGTTTTCATCGGCGTAGTAACCCTTGTGCTGGGCCAGCACCCAAGGCGCAAACGCCGGCGCATTGGGCGGCGCCGGCAGCAGGTAGGTCACTTCTTCCGGCGCGGCATGGGCGATAACGGGGGCGACGGCCGCGCCCAGCGCGGCCACCAGGGCCAGGGTACTAGCGACGGATGCGAACGGATTCTTCATGTTTCTGACTCTCCCTTGGGGTCTCTCTGTTGACGGGGTGAAGCTAGGGTGAAGATGCAGCATGGGATCAGTGCAGCTCGGCGGTTTCCTTGCCCACCTTGAGCAACTCCATCAGGCGCCCCTGCAGCGGGCCGATCTCGGGCAGCTTGCGGCGCTCAAGCGGATTGTCCCGGTGCGGCAGCTTGACTTCGATTTCCTCGACGATGGTGCCGGGGCGCTCGCTCATGACCAGCAGGCGATCCGACAAGGCAATCGCTTCCACCAGATCGTGGGTGATGAAGAGCGCGGTCTTCTGCTTTTCGTAGAGCATCTTGGCCAGGTCTTGCTGCAGCACCATCTTGGTCTGCGCATCCAGGGCCGAAAATGGTTCGTCCAGCAGCAGCACCTGCGGGTCCACCGCCAGCGTGCGCGCCAGCGCGGCACGTTGGCGCATCCCGCCGGAGAGCTGGTAGGGATAGTGTTCTTCGAAGCCCTTGAGGTGACACTTGGCCAGCAGTTCATCGGCGATGCGGCAGCGCTCGGCTTGGCCCATCCCATCGATTTCCAGGCCCAGGGTGACGTTGGCGCGGATATTGCGCCAAGGCATGAGCAAGTCCTTCTGCAGCATGAACGCCACCTTGCGTACCGGCTTGGTCACCTTCTCGCCACCGACGAAAACTTCACCTTCGCTGGGCAGATAAAGACCGGCGCCCATGTTGAGCAAGGTGCTCTTGCCGCACCCCGAGGGACCGATGATGGACACCACCTCGCCGCTCTTGATGGACAGGTTGACGTTGCTCACAGCGGCACGTGCTTGCGCCGTCTGGCGATCGACAAAGCTTTTGCCGACCTTGCGGAATTCGATTTCGATCATGTTGCCTCTGCTGATTACGTAAGCGCGGTAGCGCCCCAGCTATTCTTCCCGGCTGCCGTCTCTTGCGGACGGGTGCCTCCTGCCGGGCACCGAAACGTTCCATATATGAAACAACAATTTATATATGGGAGATATTCGTCGCCAATATAGCAGATATCCCAAAACAAAATGACTTATTTTGTTTCATATATGAACTGATGATTTATATAAAAACCGTTTTCACCACACCAAGCAAATTGCGTACCAAGACTGAAAGGCTTATCTGAGCGGCATCGCGCAGGCTGGGGCGGAAAAAGACGCCCCGAAATCTGTCGCCGTGGTGCAGACGCGGTGCAGGTTCGCACCGTCGTAGCGCCTGTCGCGGCAACGCGACGCGGCACCGGCATCAGCCAGATCAAGATCGCCAACTCGCAGGTGGAAGAAAGTGACAAGCAGAATGCAGCGCTGGTGACGGAATTGGCCAGTGCGGCGCAATCGATGGGGCAACAGGGCTCACGATGTGCGGGAAGCCGTGTCGATGTTGTGCGTCGGGCAGCCGGAAATCGCGGCAACCTCAACATGGGAAAAATTGATCCGCCCTTCGCTGGGGCTGTTCAGTGCAACCTGATGCTAGCGCCCGTCCTCAGTGCGAGGTGCGTCCGCGGTGCTCCAGCCGCGACAGCCAACGCACCAACGGCAGCAACAGCAGCAGATAGAGCAAGGCTGCCAGTACGATGGGCGAAGGATTGTAGACCAGCGACTGGGCGTCGCGTGCCACCCGCAGCAGTTCGGGTAGCGCCACCACGCTGGCGATGGTAGTGAGCTTGATGACCTCGATGCCATTGCCGACCAGGTCCGGCAAGGCGTTGCGCACAGCCTGCGGCACCACCACGTAGGCCAGCGCCTGGGTGCGCGACAGGCCGGTCGAACGCGCTGCTTCCATCTGGCCGCTAGGCACGCTTTCAATGCCGGCGCGCAGCACCTCGGCAAAATAGCTCGAATTGTTGAACATGAAGCCCAGCGCGACGGCCAGCAGCTTGGGCAACTCCAGCCCGAGGAAGGGTGCGCCGAAATAGATCAGGATCAGCAGCACCAGCGGCGGAAAGGACCGGAAGAAATCCACGTACACCGCCACCGCAATGCGCACCGTGCGCGAACGGCTCTGGGTCGCCAGCAAGGCCAGCAACAAACCCGAGATCACACCGATAGGAATGACCAGCAGCGACAGCCACACCGTGGTCCACAAGCCTCCCAGCAGGAAAGGCAGAACCTGGCGATAGACCTCCAGGTTGAAGAAGTTCTGCAGCAAGGCGTCCATGACGGCGCTCTCCTATCGTTTCCAGCGCCAGCGGGTTTCTAGCCAGCGCGCCAACAAGACCACCGGAATGAAGATCACCAGGTAGGCCGCCGCCCCAAGCATCAACGGCGTGGGGTTGCCGGCATTGCTGCTGGCGGCCTGGGCCGTGTTGAGAATCTCGGACAAGGCCACCACCGAGCCGAGAGCGGTGTTCTTGGTGATCGAGATGACGCGGTTGGTCAGTGGCGGCACGGCCATGCGCAAGGCCTGCGGCAGGATCACGGCGGCCATGGTCTGCCCCCAGGACAGTCCGGTCGAGCGTGCCGCTTCGCTCTGGCCGCGCGGCAAGGAAGCGATGCCGGCCCAGATGCTTTCTTCCGCATAGGCGGCCAGCACCAGGGTCAGTGCCAGCCAAGTCGCGGTGAAGGACGACATGGCCAGGTCGATATACGGAAACGCAAAGAAGAGCACGATGATGAGGATCAGCGGCGGCAAGGCCCGCATCACATCGGCAAAGGCCACCACCAGCCACACCAGGCCGCGCTTGCCGGTAGCGCGCAGCACCGCCAGCAGCAGACCCAGCAGCAGGCCGGAGACGATCACGGCCAGGCTCAGCAGTACGGTCACGCCCATGCCGCGCAGGATATCGGGCCAATAACGCGCAGCGATCTCGGCATTGAAGAAGGTAAAGAGAAATTGCTGCATGGTTCAGCCGTGCTCTGCCAAGCGCGCCAGGAAGGTCTTGGTGCGGGCCTGCTGCGGATTTCCGAAGATCTGCTCGGGCGGCCCCTCCTCGACGATCACGCCACCGTCCATGAAGACCACGCGATCGGCCGCTGCGCGGGCAAAGGCCATTTCGTGCGTGACCACCAGCATGGTCATGCCGGCCTCGCGCAGCTGGCGCATCACCTGCAGCACGCTGCCCACCAGTTCTGGATCAAGTGCGCTGGTCGGTTCATCGAACAGCATCACCTTGGGTTCCAGTGCGATGCCGCGAGCGATGCCCACGCGCTGCTGCTGGCCACCGGAGAGCTGGCCGGGGAAGGCCGCCGCCTTCTCCAACATCCCCACCTGCTCCAGGGCTCGCCGTGCGCGCCGCTCGGCTTCGGCATGGGAATGCTTCTGCACCTTCTTCAAGGCCAGCATCACGTTGCCCAGCACGCTCATGTGCGGATAGAGGTTGAACTGCTGGAACACCATGCCGATCTTCTGGCGGATCGCATTGAGGTCGGCGCGGGCGTGCATGATATCCACGCCATCCACCACGATCTGGCCGGCGCTGGGTTCTTCGAGCCGGTTGCAGCAACGCAGCATGGTGCTCTTGCCCGAACCGGACGGGCCGATCACGCAGATCAGTTGGCCCGGCCGCACGCGCAGGTCGATCCCGCGCAGGACCGTATTGCCTTCATAGGACTTGTGCAGGCCGACGATTTCAAGGATGGGGGCGGCATGGTTCATGGCGGCATCAGTCTCGCTTCATTCAGGCGACTCGGGCAATTCGGGCGCGGTGCTGCGGGCTCACTTGCACTTGAGCGTCACGGGCGTCGGGTCGTAGCCATCCAGGCCCGGCACGCCCTGCCCCACGCCGACCTTGACCACGGTGGCATCCGGCGCCGGGGTATAGCCGAACCACTTCTGGGCGATCTTGCCCAGGGTGCCGTCTTGCTTCATGCATTTGAGCGCCATGCCGGCGGCGTCGCGGCCGGCCTTGTCATCCAGGCGGAAAGCCAGTGCCCACACCAGGCCGGTCTTGACGGTATAGGTGGTCTGCACGGCCGGGTTCTGCTTGGCGGCCCAGGCGGCCACGGTGCTGCCGGCCAGGTTGGCATCGGCGCGGCCGGATTGCACGGCCTGCACCGCATCGGCGTTGTTGCCATAGACGTCGTACTTGAAGCCGTACTTGGAGGCGTTGTCGCGTGCCCACAGTTCATAGGCCGAGCCCTTGTTGACCGAGATGGTCTTACCCTTCAGGTCTTCCAGCGCATGGATGGGGGCGGTGCCCTTCTTGATGACGAAGGTGTAGTCGGTATCCAGATAACCTTCGGTGAAGAGCATGGACTTGGCGCGCTCGGGGGTGGCGGTCACGGGCGCCAGCACGAAGTCATATTTCTTGGCGTTGAGCCCCGGTACCAGGCCGGAGAATTCGGTGCCTTCGATCTCGATCTTGCGGCCCAGGCGGCGCGCCAGTTCTTCGCCCAGGTCGATGTTGAAACCTTGCAGGCCACCGCCCAGCTTGACCATCGCATGGGGCGCAAAGGTGGCATCCACACCGGTACGCAGCGGGCCACTCTGCGCCATCACGCTGGCCGACAATAGCGCACTGGCCGAGACCACGGCCAGCAGGGAACACTTCAGAGAAGACTTGGAAGGTAGGGCCAGGAACGGAAACATCGCAACACTCCTCGATTGGGTGGAAGGTGGACAGTGATTCAGGTAGACAGCTCGGACGGTGGCAGCGGCTCGCCAGCCCCGGTGCGCTCGACGATGAGGCGGTAATGTTCCGGACGGCGATGCTTGGCAAAGTTGAAGACATGCTGCAGAAATGTTTCCCCCAATTGCAGATCGCAACTAGCGAAGATCACCTCATCCTCCTCACCCTGCGCCTGCGCCACAATCTCGCCGGAGGGCGCGACGATGGCCGAACCGCCGATCATGTGGAAGCCATCCTCGAAACCACACTTGGCAGCGGCGGCCACCCACAATCCATTCTGGTAGGCATTGGCCTGCAGCGACAGCAGGTGATGGAACATGCGCAGGTGCGGCGGCTCGTTCCAGTGGATGTTCCAGGAGGGTGTGTTGTAGCCCAGCGTGACGATGCGCGCGCTCTGCAGGCTCATGACACGATAGGTCTCTGGCCAGCGGCGGTCATTGCACAGGCACTGGCCGATGCGGGTGCCCAGCATGTCGGTGACACCGAAGCCATCGTTGCCGACTTCGAAGTACTTCTTTTCCAGATGCTGGAAGGGCGCATCAGGCTTGTGGTCGCTGTGTCCGGGCAAGTGGATCTTGCGATAGCGCGCCACGATCCTGGCCTGGTCGTCCACCAGAATGGACGTGTTGTAGTGATGGCCATCGCGAGTGAGTTCACCATAACCAAGGTAGAAGCCGATCCTGAGCTGGGCCGCCAGTTCGAACAATGGACGCGTCTGCGGGCCTGGCATCTCGGACTCGAAGAAACGGGCATCGACCTCAGCCTGGTCTTCCATCCAGTAACGTGGAAAGAAGGTGGTCAGCGCCAGTTCGGGAAACACCACCATCTTCGCGCCGCGGGTGGCGGCCTCGCGCATCATCTCCAGCAGGCGGCGCACCACCGTAGTCCGGTCCTCGGCCAGTTGCACCGGCCCCATCTGGGCCACGGCCAGGCCGAAGCGATTGTGCTTGTTGCTCATTGCGATTCCCATGCCTTTCCCTTGAGGCCGAGCAGGCCCGGCAGATGGCTGCGTGTCGGCCGTTGCGCAATGCTGGCTGGTGCCGGACACTGGCGCGCGATGTAGCGGCCCGAGCCGCGCGCCGCTTTCAGCTCGCCCTCACTGATCACCACGCGGCCACGGCTGATGACCACTTCCGGCCAGCCCTTGATTTGTCGTCCCTCATAGGGCGTATAACCCACGTTGTCGTGCAGGAGAGCGGCAGTGATGGTGGTCTCGCGCTCCGGGTTCCAGATCACCAGGTCGGCGTCGAGTCCCTCGGCAATGTTGCCCTTGCAGTGCGACAGCCCATACATGTGGGCGTGATTGGTGGCGGTCAGGCGCACGAATTCATGAATATCGATGCGCCCCTTCTGTACGCCCTCGGAAAACAGCAGCGGCAGGCGCAGCTCGATCCCCGGCACGCCATTGGCCATTTCCTTGAAGGTGGTGTCCTCGCCGCGCGGCAGCTTGCCGCTTTCATCAAAACGATAAGGCGCATGGTCCGAGGAATACATGCCCAGCGTGCCATCCTTGAGCCCGGCCCAGACCGCCTCCTGCGCATTGGCATCGCGCGGCGGCGGGCTACAGCAATACTTGGCGCCCTCCACGCCGGGCAGGTCGATATCCTCCGCCGTGAGGAACAGGTATTGCGGGCAACTCTCGGCGTAGATCTGTGCACCCAGCAGCCTGGCGTTGCGAATGGTCTGCACGGTCTCGGCCCCGGCCACGTGCACGATCAGGACTGGCACACCGATCAAGCGCGACAGCGCAATGGCGCGATGACTGGCTTCGGCCTCGGCCAGAGGATCGTGGGCCACCGCGTGGAACTTGGGGGCGGTATGGCCCTGGTCGAGCAGGCGCGAGGCCAGCCAGCGGATCATGTCGTGGTTCTCGGCATGGATCATCACCAGCGCCCCTTCGCGACCGGCCAGTGCCATCACGTCCAGCAACTGGTAATCGTCCAGCTTGAGCGCGTTGTAGGTCATGTAGACCTTCAGCGAGGTGATGCCATCGCGGATGGCCTGCGGCAAATCGTGCTGCAAGGCCTGCTCGTCCGGATCGGCCAGGATCAGGTGGAAGCCATAGTCGACCACCGCCTTCTCGCGGGCGCGTTGCGCATAATCGGCGATCACGTCGGGAATGCGCTTGCCGCGATGCTGGGCCGCAAACGGAATGATGGTGGTGGTGCCGCCGAAGGCGGCCGAGACCGTCCCCGAATAGAAATCATCGGCACACATCATGCCCATGCCGGAAAGCTGCTCGATGTGGCAATGACTGTCGATGCCACCGGGCAGGACCCAGCGGCCGGCGGCGTCGATGTCCTCGCGGCCCGGCGGCAGGTCCGGCGCAATGCGCACGATCACGCCATCCTTGACGCCAATATCGGCAAAGAAGGTCTCGCGGTCGGTAGAGATGCGGCCGTTGCGGATGGTGAGGTCGAAGTCCATGCGGGAGTCTCAGCGTCAGAAGGTTCCGGGATAGGCGCCGCCGTCCATCAGCAGGTTTTGTCCTGTGACAAAACCTGCCTGAGCGCTGCACAGCCAGGCGCACGCGTCGCCGAATTCAGCAGGCTGGCCGAAGCGGCGGGCCGGATTGGCGGCACGGCGGGCAGCCAGCACTTGCTCGGTGGACTTGCCGCTGCCGCGTGCGCTAGCCGCTGCCGTGGTCAGGAGCCGCTCGGTCTCGAAAGGACCGGGCAGCAGATTGTTGATAGTCACGTTGTGGGCCACGGTCGTTCTTGCCAGTCCGGCGACGAATCCGGTCAAGCCGGAACGTGCGCCATTGGACAAGCCGAGGATGTCGATGGGTGCCTTCACCGCGCCGGAGGTGATGTTGACGATGCGACCGAAACCGCGCTGCATCATGCCATCCACGGTGGCCTTGATCAGTTCGATGGGGGTGAGCATGTTGGCATCGATGGCCGCAATCCAATCTTCGCGCGACCACTCGCGAAAGTCCCCCGGCTTGGGACCACCGGCATTGGTGACCAGGATGTCCGGCGCGGGGCAGGCTGCCAGCGCCAGGGCGCGGCCCTCGGGCGTGGTGATGTCGCCCGCTACCGTCGTGACGGTGGCGCCGGTGGCAGCACGCACCTGCTGCGCCGCGGCTTCGAGGACTTCCGCGCCGCGTGCGGTCATGGTCACGGCCACGCCCTCGCGTGCCAGCGAGATGGCACAGGCCAGCCCCAGGCCCTTGCTCGATGCGCACACCAGGGCGCGTCGTCCGCTGATTCCCAGATCCATCGGCGGCTCCTCAGCGGATCACCAGCGCGCCGCGCTGATCCAGGTCCAGGCCCACGCGGGCGATCACGGCTTCCAGTTCACGCTCGGTCTCGGGATCGATGCGCATACCGGGCGAACGGATGGCATCGCTGCTGATGACACCGCGCTTGCGATAGACATACTTGCGCAGCGACAGGCCGATCTTGGGCTGGAATTCATAGCGGATCAGCGGGCAATATTGGTCGAAGGTCGCTGCCGCACCGGCCAGGTCACCGGCGGCGAACTGATCGTAGATGCGCACCAGGATCTCGGGGAAGGCAAAACCGGTCATGGTGCCGACCGCACCGCGCTGCAACTCTTCCAGGAAATACACGCCGCCCAGGCCACCGAAGATGCGCATCGATTCTCCGGCCAGGTCACGGATGCGGCTGATCTTCTGGCCCACCGGTGGCTCTTCCATCTTGATGAAGTTGACGCCACCTTCGCGCCCCAGGCGGGCGATCACCTCGGCCTTGATCTCGGTGCCGAAGGAATCGGGAAAGTCATGGATCACCACGGGGATGGCGAGCGCTGCCGCCAGCGACTTGTAATAGTCGAACTGCACCGCATCGGAGGCCATGTCCAGGGGCGCGGCGAAGACCGCAACTGCACCCGCCTCGGCCGCTTCTGTTGCCTGTTCGATGGCACCGGCCAGGCCCAGGGCGCGCACGCCGACCCAGACCGGCACCCGTCCTGCCGCACACTTGACGAAGGTAGACGTCACCGCGCGGCGCTCGGCATTGGAGAGCTTGTGCGCTTCCCCCAGGAAACCGAGGATGGCCAGGCCCGAGACCCCGGCTTCGATCTGGAACTCGACCAGGGTGGCGATGCTACCCAGGTCCAGAGTGCCATCGGCGTGGAAAGGCGTGGGGCAGATGGTATAGACACCGCGCGCAGTGGCCAGCGCGGAAGCAGGAGCAAGAGAAGAAGACATGCGCGACGTTCCATGAAGAGAGAGTGGAAGCAGCGGCCAGCCAAGGGCCGGAGCGGAGAAGTTGGAAACGATTGTCGTGGAGTCATCTACGCTTGTCGCTTGCCTTTTTGTGTGCACGCCTTAACGTCGTGTTAATCGCCGGTTCCAGCCGATATGTTCATTTCTTCATCAGGCAGGCCATATCCCTGCGCGCGCACCAGTTGCTGCAGTTCGGCAATGAAGGCCTGGGTCAGTTGCGACAGCGGCTCGGTGCGCACGTGCACCAGGTTGGCCCGCAGGATGGGCGCCCGCGCCACCGGTCGCACTACCATCTGGTTGGTGCCGGCCCAACTGCGCACCGAGAATTCATCCACCAGCGCCACGCCCGCCCCCATCTGCACCAGGGAACAGGCGTTCTGCGGCGAGCCCACTTCCATGATGGGGCGCAGGGGCTCTTCCTCGGACTGATAGAAGCGCCCGACGATACCGCCGAAGGGTGAATCGCGGTTGTAGGAGATCAGCGGGAAGGGCCGCAGATCGGCCAGGCTCAACGTGCCGCGCCGGGTCAGTTCGTGGTTGTAGGGCAGCACGCAGACCAGGCGATTGCTGCACAGGGGAGTGACCTGCAGGCTGGGATGCTCCATCGGCAGGATGATGATGCCCAGGTCGGCCTGGCGCGCCAGCAGGCGATCCTTCAGGTAGCCATAGTTGAGACAGTGGAAGGTCAGTTTGACCTCCGGATGGCGGTTGCGGAACAGCGCGATGGCTTGCGGGATCAGCATCTGCCCGATGCTCGGGCTGGAGACGATGTTGAGGATGCCGCTGCGGTTTTCCGACAGGTCGGTGGCCAGCTCGTTGACGCGCTGCACGGCCTGATACACGTGTTCCACCTCATGGAACAGCTTCTTGGCTTCGGGCGTGGCGTACAGCCGGCCCTTGATGCGTTCGAACAGGGCAAAGCCGACCCGTTGCTCGGTGTGGGACAGCAGTCGGCTCACCGCTGGCTGCGAGACGAACAGCAATTGTGAGGCGCCGCTGATGGAGCCGGTCGTCATGACCGCGCGGAACACCTCGATCTGGCGCAGGTTCAGTGCCATGGATCCTCATCGCGCATAACAGCATGTTAAGGGGAACCGACAAATGAGCAAGGAACATGCCCGTCGGCCTGGGGTAGAGTCGTTGCCTGTGCTGACTCCTGTTTTGCGAGAAACCATCATGTCCATTGTCCAGGCCGGCGGCCCTGCCCTGTTCGTCATCAATCCCAATAGTACGGCTACCGTCACGCAAGGCATCGAGGCAGCCATGGCGCCGCTGCGCATGGCCGGTGGTCCGGTCATCGAATGCCTGTCGCTGTCCTCGGGCCCGCCTGGCATCCAGACCCAGCAGGATGTGGACAGCGTGGCGCCCCAGTTGGTATCGCTGGCGCGCTCCTTACGCGCCCGTGCGGCTGCCTTCGTGATCGCCTGCTACTCCGATCCCGGCCTGTATGCGGTGCGCGAGGCGGTCGACGTGCCGGTGCTGGGCATCATGGAAAGCGGTGTACTGACAGCCCTGACGCTGGGCCAGCGCTTCGGCGTCATCGCCATCCTGCCGGGCTCGATCCCGCGCCATCTACGCGCCTACGGGGCAATGGGCGTGCAATCGCGGCTGGCGGGCGAACTGGCCATCGGCCTGAATGTGACCGAGCTGGCCGATTACAACCGCACCCTGGCGCGCATGTGTGAAGTCGGCCTGCGCCTGCGGGATACCCATGGTGCCGACGTGATCGTCATGGGGTGCGCCGGCATGGCGGTCTATCGAGACGCATTGCAGGAAGCACTGGGCATACCGGTGGTCGAACCCAGCCAGGCGGCAGCCGCCATGGCGATCGGCCGCATCAAGATGAACTGGCATGGCGCCTGAGGACCGATATGAATGAAAATACCCAGCAACTGATCCAGCAACTGCGCAGCATCGTCGGTGACGCGGGACTGGTCACGGCGGCCGAGGAGCAGGCTTCCTATGTGAAGGATTGGCTCAATAAATGGCATGGCCGTGTCGCCGTGGTGGTGCGCCCGGCCGACACCGCGCAAACTGCCGAGGTAGTACGCCTATGCCACCAGACCCACACCCCCATCGTCACCCAGGGCGGCAATACCGGCATGAGTGGCGGCGCCACGCCCGACGACAGTGGTGCCCAGGTGATTGTCTCGACCACCCGCATGAACCGCATCCGCGCGGTGGACCCGATCAACAACACCATGACGGTGGACGCCGGCGTGCTCCTGGCCCATGCGCAGGAAGCGGCACGCGCCGCGGGGCGCTACTTCCCGCTCAGCCTGGGTGCCGAAGGCAGTTGCACCGTCGGCGGCAACCTGGCCACCAACGCCGGTGGGATTGCGGTACTGCGCTTTGGCAACATGCGCGAGCTGGCCCTGGGGCTGGAAGTGGTACTGCCGGACGGACGCGTGTGGAATGGCTTGCGCGGCCTGCGCAAGGACAACACCGGCTACGACCTGCGCGACCTCTTCATCGGCTCCGAAGGCACGCTGGGGGTGATCACCGGAGCCGTGCTGAAACTGTTTTCGCAACCGCACGCCCGCGCCACCGCTTGGGTCGGCAGCGACAGCCTGGCGCAGCTGGCCGAGTTGCTGGCACGCACGCGGGCGCGCTGCGGTGACCGGCTGGTGGCCTTCGAGATGATGTCGGCAGCTTCCTTGGCGCTGGTGCTGCAGCACGTGACCGATACCCGCGCACCGCTGGCACAGCCGGCCCACTACAACGCGCTGATCGAACTGGCCGATACCGAGGACGTAGGCTTGCAGGCCATGCTGGAAGAGCTGCTCGGACAGGCCATGGAGGATGGGCTGGTCGGCGACGCCATGCTTTGCACCAGCGGCACGCAGGCGGCGGCGCTATGGAAAATCCGGGAGGGTATCTCGCAGGCGCAGGTGCGGGCCGGCAAGGTCATCAAGCACGACATCGCGCTACCGATCTCGGCCATTGCCGGTTTCGTGGACGAGGCTGAAGCGCTCATCGCTGGGTGTGGACTACAGGCCGAGATCATCAACTTCGGTCACCTGGGCGATGGCAACCTGCACTTCAATGTGATGATCCCGCTTTCCTCCTCGTATGAAGAGGTCAAGCAGGCCACGCTGCAACTGAACCGGCTGGTGCATGATCTGGTGACCGAGCAACAAGGCAGCATCAGCGCCGAACATGGTGTGGGGCAATTGCGGCGCGACGAACTGCAACACTACAAGTCGCCGCTGGAGATGGAACTGATGTTGCGCATCAAGCAGGCGTTTGATCCGAACCTGATCATGAATCCGGGGAAGTTGCTGTAGACAATCGAGCAGGCGTGCATGAGCATAAAAAAAAATGGCGGACCCGAAGGCCCGCCATTTTTTGCTGCTGCCGAACGCTGATTACTTCTTGCGCTGCGGCGGCAAGTCCGTGCAATGCCCTTCGGCCACTTCCGCCGCCATGCCCAGGGACTCGCCCAGGGTCGGGTGCGGGTGGATGGTCTTGCCGATATCGACCGCATCGGCGCCCATCTCGATGGCCAAGGCCACTTCGCCGATCATGTCGCCGGCGTGGGTGCCGACGATGCCGCCACCGATGATGCGATGGGTCTCGGCATCAAACAGCAGCTTGGTGAAGCCTTCCGAACGGCCATTGGCCACGGCACGACCGGAAGCGGCCCACGGGAAGTGGCCCTTCTCGATCTTGATGCCCTTTGCCTTGGCTTCGTCTTCGGTCACGCCGACCCATGCCACTTCCGGATCGGTATACGCCACCGAAGGAATGACGCTGGCGTCGAAGAAACTCTTCTCGCCGGCAATCGCTTCGGCGGCCACGTGGCCTTCATGCACCGCCTTGTGCGCCAGCATGGGCTGGCCCACCAGGTCGCCGATGGCGAAGATGTGCGGGACGTTGGTGCGCATCTGCTTGTCGACAGCGATGAAACCGCGATCCGAGACGATCACGCCAGCCTTGTCGGCCGACAGCTTCTTGCCGTTCGGGCTGCGGCCCACGGCCACCAACACCAGGTCGTACAGTTGCGGCTCGGGTGCGGTGGCACCGGCTTCAGCGGCTTCAAAAGTCACCTTGATGCCTTCGGGCAGGGCTTCCACGGCAACGGTCTTGGTCTTGACCATGACGTTGTCGAAGCGCTTCTCGTTGAACTTCTGCCAAACCTTGACCATGTCACGATCAGCGCCCTGCATCAGGCCATCCATCATCTCGACCACGTCGATGCGTGCGCCCAAGGTGGAATAGACGGTAGCCATTTCCAGGCCGATGATGCCGCCGCCGATGACCAGCATACGCTTGGGTACCTGGCGCAGTTCGAGTGCACCGGTCGAATCGACGATGCGCGGATCCTGCGGCACGAAGGGCAGGTTCACCACCGAGGAACCGGCGGCGATGATGGCGTGCTTGAACTGCACCACCTTCTTGCTGCCGTCCGCAGCGGTGACTTCGATGTGGTTGGGGCCGGCGAACTGGCCGTCGCCATTGACCACCTGTACCTTGCGCGCCTTGGCCATGCCGGCCAGGCCGCCGGTCATGGTACCGATCACCTTGTCCTTGTAGGCGCGCAGCTTGTCGATGTCGATCTCGGGCTTGCCGAAGGTCACACCGTGCGAGGCCATCGCAGCAGTCTCGTCGATCACGGCGGCCACGTGCAGCAGGGCCTTGGAGGGGATGCAACCGACGTTGAGGCAGACGCCGCCGAGCGTGGATTCACGTTCGACGATGACGGTGTTCAGGCCCAGGTCGGCAGCGCGGAAGGCCGCCGAGTAGCCGCCAGGGCCACCACCGAGGACCATCACGTCGCACTGCACGTCGGCGCTGCCGCCGAAGCTGGCAGCGGTCGGCGCGGCAGCGGGAGCAGCGGCGGGAGCAGGCGCGGCAGCAGCCGGTGCGGGTGCTGCAGCAGGTGCCGGGGCGGCTGCGGCTTCACCGGCAGCTTCGACCAGCAACAGCAGCGAACCTTCGGCGACCTTGTCACCGACCTTGACCTTGACTTCCTTGACCACGCCGGCCTGGCTGGACGGGATTTCCATGCTGGCCTTGTCGGATTCGACGGTGATCAGCGATTGATCCACCTTGATGGTGTCGCCGACCTTGACCATCACCTCGATGACTTCGACTTCCTTGAAATCCCCGATATCGGGGACTTTGACTTCAGAGAGACTCATTGTCCTGACTCCGTAATGTTCGGTGGTGGCTTAGAGGAGCGACTTGCGCAGATCGCCCAGCACTTCGGCCAGGTAGGCCGAGAAGCGTGCGCCCATGGCGCCATCGATGACGCGGTGGTCATAGGACAGCGAGGTCGGCAGCATCAGGCGCGGCACGAACTGCTTGCCATCCCACACCGGCTTGGTGATCGACTTGGATAGGCCCAGGATGGCCACTTCCGGCGCATTGATGATGGGCGTGAAGGCGGTGCCGCCAATGCCACCCAGCGAGGAGATGGTGAAGGTGGCGCCTTGCATGTCGGCCGGTTTCAGCTTGCCATCGCGGGCTTGCGCGGACAGTTCGCCCATTTCGATGGCGATCTGGCCGATGCTCTTCTGGTCGGCGTTCTTGATGACCGGCACCACCAGGCCATTCGGGGTATCGGCGGCGAAGCCGATGTTGTAGAACTTCTTGAGGATCAGGTTTTCGCCCTTGGCATCCAGCGAGGAATTGAAGGCCGGGAACTTCTTGAGCGCCGAGACGCTGGCCTTGATCACGAAGGCCAGCATGGTCAGCTTGACCGGCGACTTGGCCTTGGCGAAGGCGTCGTTGGAGGTCTTGCGGAATTCTTCCAGCTCGGTGACGTCGGCTTCGTCGAACTGCGTCACGTGGGGGATCATCACCCAGTTGCGATGCAGGTTGGGGCCGCTGATCTTCTTGATGCGCGACAGCGCCTGCAGTTCGGTCTCGCCGAACTTGCTGAAGTCCAGCGACGGCCACGGCAGCAGGTTCATGCCCGCGCCGCTGCCATTGGTGGCCGGTGCGGAGGCCGCCACCGAGGTGGAGCCGGCCATGACGCCCTTAACGAAGTTCTGCACGTCCAGTTGCAGGATACGGCCCTTGGGACCGGTGGCCGGCACGCGCGACAGGTCCACACCCAGTTCACGGGCGAACTTGCGCACGGACGGCGAAGCGTGGGCCTTGCCACCGGTGCTGGTAGCCGAAGCGGTAGCGATGGCCGGCACGGCGGCGGCAGCCGGTGCGGGTGCTGCGGCAGGAGCCGGTGCAGCAGCAGGAGCGGCTGCAGGCGCAGCAGCGGGGGCAGCGGCAAGCGCACCACCCGCGGCTTCGATGGTGGCGATGATGCTGCCCTTGGAGACCTTGTCACCCAGCTTGACCTTCAGTTCCTTGATCACGCCGGCGTGGCTGGAGGGGATCTCCATGCTGGCCTTGTCCGATTCCACGGTCAACAGCGATTGCTCGGCCTTGACGGTGTCGCCCACCTTGACCATCACTTCGATGACTTCCACTTCCTTGAAGTCGCCGATGTCGGGGACTTCGATCTCGACGGTACCGCCGGCAGCGGCCGCCGGTGCAGCAACAGGGGCCGGTGCCGGGGCCGAGGCCTGAGCGGCGGCGGCGGCTTGCGGTGCGGCGGCAGGCGCAGCAGCGGCACCCTCGCCTTCGACGATCACCAGCAGCGAACCTTCGGCGACCTTGTCACCGACCTTGACCTTGATTTCCCTGACCACGCCGGCTTGGCTGGACGGGATTTCCATGCTGGCCTTGTCGGATTCGACCGTGATCAGGGACTGGTCGACCTTGATCGTATCGCCGACCTTGACCATCACCTCAATGACTTCGACTTCCTTGAAATCGCCGATGTCCGGGACTTTTACTTCGACTTGACTCATCTGATGCGCTCCGTTGTTCTGTTCCCAGGCGCTGTGCCGGGAGAAGTATTCGCTTGGGTAAGATGCTGCCGGGGCAGCGGATCTTCCCGTTGGGGTGGCAGTTCCAGACACGACACATCCCCGCGATCAGCAGGCTGAGGCGGGGATGGTCGGTCAGGCAGTCCTTACAGGGTCACCGGGTTGGGCTTGTTGGGATCGATGCCGTACTTGGCGATGGCTTGCGCCACCACTTCCGGCTTGATCTTGCCTTCATCGGCCAGCGACTTGAGCGCAGCCACGGTCACGAAGTAGCGGTTCACTTCGAAGAACTCACGCAGCTTGGCGCGGGTATCCGAACGGCCGAAACCGTCGGTGCCCAGCACCTTGTAGGAACGGCCCTTGGGCACGAAGGCACGGACCTGCTCGGCGTAGGTGCGCATGTAGTCGGTGGAAACCACGATGGGACCTTCGCTGCCTTCCAGCGATTGCTCGAAGTAGCTCTTCTTCGGGGCCTCGGCCGGGTGCAGCATGTTCCAGCGTTCCACGTCCTGGCCATCGCGGGCCAGCAGGGTGAAGGACGGTGCGGACCAGACGTCGGCGTCGACCTTCCAGTCTTCGCGCAGCAGGTCGGCCGCAGCGATGACTTCACGCAGGATGGTGCCCGAACCCAGCAGTTGCACGCGCAGCTGGTTTTGCTTGCCGCCTTCGTTCAACAGATACAGGCCCTTGACGATGCCCTCTTCCTGGCCCGGCTTGATGCCCGGATGGCCATAGTTCTCGTTCATCACGGTGATGTAGTAGAACACGTCTTCCTGGTTGGCCACCATGCGGCGCAGGCCGTCATGGATGATCACGGCGACTTCGTGGGCGAAGGTCGGGTCGTAGGGAATGCAGTTCGGAATGGCCGAAGCGAACACATGGCTGTGACCGTCTTCGTGCTGCAGGCCTTCACCGTTCAGGGTGGTACGGCCAGCGGTGCCGCCGATCAGGAAACCGCGGGCGCGCATGTCACCCGCTGCCCAGGCCAGGTCGCCGATACGCTGCAGACCGAACATGGAGTAATAGGTGTAGAACGGAATCATCACGCGGTTGTTGGTCGAGTACGAGGTCGCCGCAGCGATCCACGAGCTCATGCCACCGGCTTCGTTGATGCCTTCCTGCAGGATCTGGCCGGCCTTGTCTTCGCGGTAGTACATCACCTGGTCCTTGTCGACCGGTTCGTACAGCTGGCCCACCTGACTGAAGATACCGATCTGGCGGAACAGGCCTTCCATACCGAAGGTACGGGATTCATCGACCATGATGGGCACCACGCGCGGGCCCAGGTTGGGGTCGCGCAGCAGTGCGGTCAGCACGCGCGAATAAGCAGCGGTAGTGGAGATCTCACGGCCTTCGGCAGTGGGTTCCAGCATGGCCTGGAAGGCCGACAGTTCCGGCACCGGCAGCTTTTCGTCGGCGTGCACGCGGCGTTGCGGCAGGTAGCCGCCCAAGGCCTTGCGGCGCTCGTGCAGGTATTGCATTTCCGGCGCGTCGTCAGCGGGCTTGAAGAACGGGATGTTCGGCAGTTCAGCGTCCGAGATCGGCAACTGGAAGCGGTCGCGCATGGCGCGGATGGCTTCGTCGTCCAGTTTCTTGGTGTTGTGCGCGGTGTTGCGCGCTTCGCCGGCCTTGCCGAAGCCATAGCCCTTGATGGACTTGGCCAGGATCACGGTGGGCTGGTCCTTGGATTCCTGCGCGACCTTGAAGGCCGCATAGATCTTGTGCGGGTCGTGGCCGCCACGGGTCAGGCGCCAGATGTCGTCATCCGACATCTTGGAGACCATCTCCAGCAACTTGGGATGCTTGCCGAAGAAGTGCTTGCGCACGTAGGCGCCATCCTTGGCCTTGTAGTTCTGGTACTCGCCATCGACGGTTTCCATCATCACCTTCTGCAGGATGCCGTCCTTGTCCTTGGCCAGCAGCTCGTCCCAGCCGCTGCCCCAGATGACCTTGACCACGTTCCAGCCGGCACCGCGGAAATCGGACTCCAGCTCCTGGATGATCTTGCCGTTGCCGCGCACCGGACCGTCCAGGCGCTGCAGGTTGCAGTTGACCACGATGACCAGGTTGTTCAGCTTTTCACGGCCGGCCATGCCGATGGCGCCCATCGATTCCGGTTCGTCCATTTCACCGTCGCCGCAGAAGGCCCAGACCTTGCGGTTGTCGGTCTTGGCGATGCCGCGGGCGTGCAGGTACTTCAGGAAGCGTGCCTGGTAGATCGCCATCAAGGGGCCCAGGCCCATCGAGACGGTCGGGAACTGCCAGAATTCCGGCATCAGCTTGGGGTGCGGGTAGGACGACAGACCGTGGCCATCGGCTTCGCGGCGGAAGTGGATCAACTGGTCTTCGGTCAGGCGGCCTTCCAGGAAGGCGCGCGCGTAGATGCCGGGCGAGGAGTGGCCCTGGATGTACAGCAGGTCGCCGCCGTGGTCTTCGGTCGGGGCGTGCCAGAAGTGGTTGAAGCCGATGCCCAGCATGTTGGCCAGCGAGGCGAAGGAAGACAGGTGGCCGCCCAGGTCGCCATCCACGCGGTTGGCCTTGACCACCATGGCCATGGCATTCCAGCGCATCCAGGAGCGCAGGCGCTCTTCATATTCCAGGTTGCCCGGGCAGTGCTCGCCCTGGTCAGCGGGAATGGTGTTGACGTAGGCGGTGTTGCTGGAGAAGGGGATATGGGCACCACGACGGCGCGCCAGATCGACCATGCGTTCCATCAGGTAGTGGGCGCGATCCGGGCCTTCCTTTTCGATCACTGCTTCGAGGGCGTCGAGCCACTCCTGGGTTTCCATCACATCGGGATCGTTGGCGGCCTGCGCCAGAACTTGATCGATTTGGGCTGACATGTCATGTCTCCTGGTTGTTGAGAGATCCGTCCGGTCGGGTGGACCAGCGGGTCGGTCGGTTCATTCGGTACGCAATGCCGCCGGCAGATGATGCAGGAAAAGCCGTCATGTGTTGCCTGTGCCACAACCCTTCCCGGCCCGTGGGGCAAGGCTTTGGGGGCGCAGCAGGCTTAAATGTACGGTGTTCCAGCCGTGTGGACGACGAATTTTATCAGGGAATTTTTGATTTTCAAATTACGATAATCAATTTCATAATGTGAAAATATGCTGCAAAGCGGCATGGATAGCGGCTTCCAGGGCCTCGTATTTTTACTATATCGGCTTGTGGGCGCGGTTTTCTTGCCCTGTTTGCAATGCGACAAAGGCCTGCTGGAGCGCCTGAAACAGCATTTTTTGCTTGCTAAAAATGAACAATAAAAATTGCCAATCCAGCAACGACGGGAATTTCCGCCCGACCAGCAAAAACGCCTCGTCCAGGGACGAGGCGTTGCTTGTTGGCTATCTGTTCAGCTATTGCCTTATATAAATGAAGGCGGATTAGATGGCGATATTGCCCAGAGTACTGGCGCGGTAAGCCGCGACGAAGGTATCAAAGTCACCTTCCTGGGTGCGTTCAATGTCGCGCTGGGCTGCCAGCGAAGCCTGGGCGATGGCGTCGAATTCGGCGCTGCGCTCCGCGGCCAGTGGTCGGGCCAGCAATTTTTCGGCCTGGCGCTGGCTATTGGCCAGGGTGTAGCCGGGGAAGGAATTACCGGCGGCACGGATTTCGCGCAGTACGCGCGCTGACGGAGTCGTGTCGGGATCGGCCAGCTTGCCGCGCTGCACGGCCAGGCTGTCGCGATGTTGGCTGCCACCCAGATGGCGGTCCAGCAGCTCGGCCACCGGTGCCATGCGGTCCAGCAATTGATTGCCCCAGTCGGTCAGCACAATGGACTCGCCCTTGCAGTGCAGTTGCAGCCCCGGACGGCGGCCTTCCTTGACGGTGGCCAGGAAGTTGGCACGGTTTTCCGCGCCCTCCTCGTCCGAGGTCAGGCAGCTAGCCTCCAGCGCCAGGAAGTGCAGGAATACGTCCAGGAAGCGCGCTGCCTCCAGGCCGATACCCAGCGGATTGAAGGGGTCGATATCCATGCAGCGCACTTCCACGTATTGCACGCCGCGTGCGGACAGGGCTTGCACCGGGCGCTCGCCGCTATTGATGACGCGCTTGGGACGGATCGAGGAGTAGAACTCGTTTTCGATCTGCAGGATGTTGGTATTGATCTGCACCCATTGGCCATCGCGCTTGGTGCCGATGGCTTCATACGGCGGATAGGGCTGGCTGACCGCGTGCGAGAGGCTGCGGATGTAGGCCGGCAGGTTGTTGTAGTGCGGGGTGATGTTGGCCTGGGCGTGGTTCTGGTAACCCAGGTCGCTCATGCGCAGGCTGGTGCCGTAGGGTAGATAGAGCGTGTCCTCGGACAGCGTTTCCAGCTGGTGCGGGCGGCCGCGCAGGAAATTGGTGGCCACGGCCGGCGAAGCGCCGAACAGATACATCAGCAGCCAGCTATAGCGGCGGAAATTGCGGATCAGGGCAATGTAGCGCTCGGACTGGTAATCACGACGCGACAGCGAGGGATCAACGGTATCGTCTTCGTCGCGCAGGACTTCCCACAAATCTTCACTCAGGGAGAAGTTGTAGTGAATACCGGCGATACATTGCATGGTGCGCCCATAGCGCAGCGCCAGGCCGCGGCGGTAGACATGCTTCAACATGCCGATATGGGAATTGCCGTACCAAGCCAGCGGAATCTGGTCTTCCTCCGGCAGTACGCAGGGCATGGAGGCATTCCACAGGAACTCCCCCGCCAGCCGCGGATAGGCGAAGCGGTGGATCTCATCGAGACGCTGCAAGGCGTCGGCGATGTCGGGCATAGCCGGGGTGATGAATTCCAGCAGCGCTTCGGAGTAATCGGTGGTGATCAGTTCATTGGTCAGCGCCGAGCCCAGGGCCGCCGGATGCGGCGTTTGCGCCAGTTGCCCTTGTCGGTCGACCCGCAGCGTCTCTCGTTCCACGCCGCGCAGGCCCTGGCCCAGCAGCGCAAGATGCTGCGGCTGGGAAAGCTGTTGCAGGCGGCGGGTCAGGAGATCGGTCATGCGGTAATCCTTGTATCTTTACAAAATCTATCAGGGGCTGGGATGCTTGGTTGCGGGAGCATAACCGAAATTGCAAATCCCCGTCGTGCGCTGCCCCAAAAGCCGATATGAAGGAAAGTGCAGTACAAAATATTTTCAATCCAGCAATATCGCCTTGCTGCCCCACATGTCGTCGGTCCCCTCGCCTGGCTTTATAATCACGGGTTCTGGCGCCTTGCGCCCTTCAGTGGCCCCGGCCTGCCCGGCGCCTTCCTCCCAGCCCAGCCCTTATCCTTATATTTGCCTTATCTGCCATGTCTGCCCAACTGATCGACGGAAACCTGCTCTCCCAACAACTGCGCGCCGAGGTCGCCCAGCGCGCCGCCGCCCTCACCGCCCAAGGCAAGCAACCCGGCCTGGCCGTGATCCTGGTGGGCGACAGCCCGGCTTCCCAGGTCTATGTGCGCAACAAGGTCAAGGCCTGCCAGGACAATGGCCTTCACTCCGTTCTTGAGAAATATGAAGCCTCGATGACGGAAGCCGAGCTGCTGGCCCGCATCGACGCCCTCAACGGCGATCCCAAGATCAACGGCATCCTGGTGCAACTGCCGTTGCCGGCCCACATCGACGCCCACAAGGTGATCGAAGCCATCGCCCCGGAAAAGGACGTGGACGGCTTCCACGTCAGCAACGCCGGCCTGTTGATGACCGGCCAGCCGCTGTTCCGCCCCTGCACGCCCTATGGCGTGATGAAGATGCTGGAATCGATCGATTACCCGGTGCGCGGCGCCAATGCCGTGGTGGTCGGGGCATCGAACATCGTCGGCAAGCCGCAGGCGATGTTGCTCTTGCAAGCCGGCGCCACCGTCACTATCTGTAACTCCAAGACCCGTGACCTTGGCCACCACACCCGCCAGGCCGACATCCTGGTGGTCGCTACCGGCAAGCGCAATATCGTCACCGCCGACATGGTCAAGCCTGGCGCAGTCGTCATCGATGTCGGCATGAACCGCGATGACAATGGCAAGCTGTGCGGCGACGTCGATTTCGCCAACGCAAAGGAAGTCGCCGGCTGGATCACCCCGGTGCCGGGTGGCGTGGGTCCGATGACCATCACCATGCTGCTGGTCAACACCATCGAAGCCGCCGAACGCAACTGATCGGCACGCCCTTAGCGCAATACCCTCCGGCAGCTTGGCTGCCGGATGTTTTCAGAGAAACGAGAGCCCATGACCACCACCGACATCGCCGCCAATCCCCTGCTCGATTTCTCGGGCTATGCCCAGTTCGACGCGATCAAGCCCGAACACGTCACCCCGGCGCTGGACAAGCTGCTGGCCGACGCCAGCCGTCTGGTGACCGAACTGGAAGCGCCGATGACCGAGGTCACCTGGGACAATTTCGTCGAGCCGCTGGAGTCGGCCACCGAAAAGCTGGGCCGCGCCTGGAGCGTAGTCGGCCACTTGAATGCGGTGATGGACACCCCGGCCCTGCGCGCCACCTACAACGAAAACCAGCCGCGCCTGGTGGAATTCTGGACCGCGCTGGGTCAGAACCTGGCGCTGTTCGAGAAATACAAGGCCTTGCAGGCCAGCCCGGCCTTCGCCAGCCTGTCGGCGGCGCGCCGCAAGGTAGTGGACAATGCCGTGCGTGACTTCCGCCTGTCCGGCGCCGAACTGCCGGAAGAGAAGAAGGAACGCTTCGCCGAGATCCAGGAAAAGCAGGCCATGCTGACCACACGTTTCTCCGAGAACGTGCTGGATGCGACCAATGATTTCGGCCTGTTCGTGGAAGACGAAGCCGAACTATCGGGGCTTCCGGCCGATGTGAAGCAAGCTGCACGTGCCGCCGCCGAGAAGGACGGCAAGCCCGGCTACAAGTTCACCCTGCACTTCCCCTCTTATTTCCCGGTTCTGCAATATGCAGATAATCGCGCACTGCGCGAGCAGATCTACCGCGCCAACGCCACCAAGGCGTCCGAACTCGGCGCCAAGCCGGAATGGGACAACAGCGCCAACATCGACCAGATCCTGCAACTGCGCAAGGAAGAAGCACAACTGCTGGGCTATGCCAACTTCGCCGAAGTCTCGCTGGTGGCCAAGATGGCCAAGTCGCCCAGCGAAGTGATCGCCTTCCTGGAAGACCTGGGCCAGCGCGCCCGCCCCTTCGGCCAGAAAGATTATGAAGAACTGAAGACCTTCGCCCGCGAAAAGCTGGGCCTGGACGAACTGAAGGCCTGGGACAGCACCTATGCCTCCGAAAAGCTGCGCGAACAGCGCTATGCCTTCTCGGAACAGGAAGTGAAGCAATATTTCCCCGAACCCAAGGTGGTCGGCGGCCTGTTCCAGGTGGCGCAGCAACTGTTCGGCGTGCAGATCAAGCCCGACACCGCCCCGGTGTGGCACAAGGATGTGAAGTTCTTCCGCATCGAGCGCGACGGCCAACTGGTCGGCCAGTTCTATCTCGACCTGTACGCTCGCTCCGGCAAGCGTGGCGGCGCCTGGATGGATGACGCCCGCGCCCGCCGCCTGACCGCGCAAGGCGTGCAAACCCCGATCGCCTATCTGATCTGCAATTTCACCGAACCTGCCGTGGTCGATGGCGTGACCAAGCCGGCCCTGTTCACCCATGATGAAGTCATCACCCTGTTCCACGAATTCGGCCACGGCCTGCATCACATGTTGACGCAAGTCGATGAAGTAGGCGTATCGGGCATTTCCGGCGTGGAGTGGGATGCGGTGGAACTGCCCTCGCAGTTCATGGAAAACTTCTGCTGGGAATGGGACGTGCTGCAGCAGCTGACCACCCACGCCGAGACGGGCGAGCCGCTGCCGCGTGCGCTGTACGACAAGATGATCGCCGCCAAGAACTTCCAGTCCGGCCTGCAGATGCTGCGCCAGGTGGAGTTTTCGCTGTTCGACATGCTGATCCACCATGAATATGAAGTCGGTGGCCAGCAGACCGTGCAGCAACTGCTCGACAGCGTGCGCGACCGCATCGCCGTGATCCGCCCGCCGGAATTCAACCGCTTCCAGCACTCCTTCTCGCACATCTTCGCGGGTGGTTACGCGGCGGGCTACTACAGCTACAAGTGGGCCGAAGTGCTGTCGGCAGATGCCTACAGCGCCTTCGAAGAGGCGGCTGCCACCAGTGGCAATGTGATCTCGCTGGAAACCGGCCGCCGCTTCCAGCAGGAAATCCTGGCCGTGGGCGGTTCACGTCCGGCGATCGAGTCCTTCAAGGCGTTCCGTGGTCGGGAGCCGAGTATTGATGCGCTGTTGCGGCATAGTGGGATGGCGGCATAAGCCTCTGGTCTGCTTGCCCGCCAAGGATGGCCCGCCTGCGTGCGGGCCTTTTTTCATCCAGGCGCTCAATGGCCAGCAGATTGTGGTGCGCCTGGAGCCGGCCTAGAGCTGGGGAACGCGCGGATCGACATATCCTTCATCAATGCTCGCCCCCTTCAAACGCCACTCCTTTTCCGCTTGCTGCCGTTGCGCCTGCAACGTCTTGAGGGTGGCGGGAAGCAGCTCTTTCCAGCGATCCCGCTCCTGGGGGGCACGTAGGTGCGGAAATGCTGGTTTTCACTCATCAACGTATAGGTCAGCAGATAAGCGCCCGGCTTGTCAGGATCGCGCAGACTGGCTTCCCTCTTGAAGGCGACAGAGAGGTAGGCGTGGTCAGCGTAAAAGGTCCACCTGGAAAGATCTTCCAATTGCATCCATTCGGCCAGGGTAGGCTCGTAGTCCGGGTCCAAGCTGCTGGCAGAGGAGCTCTTGAGCACGTATTCGAGCCGTTGCCTGCCCCGTATGCGCGGATCATCGCGATCAATGAAGGGGGTCCAGCCAGCCTTGCGAATACCCTGCAACAGGGCAAAGAACTTCTGGCGCGCCTCATCATGACCGATCAGGTCAGGGCCAGTGATACCGGCGAATATCTCGTATTGCACCACTCCCTCCGCCGGCGCGCGGGATTCCTCCACACCTTGCAGGCCCAGCACATAGGGGATGGTGAACTGGAATTTCCCAGGCTGGATCGTCACGGATCCCGGCGACTGCTGCGTCCATTGCGCGGTGTAAAAATTGATGCCCGGCCCCTGCTTGACGACCTTGATTTGATCACCGTGCTCACGTAGCAGTTTTTCGGGAGAGACATTGATGGAAACGGCAAGAGAAGACATGGGAACGTGTTCCTGATGAGATGGGCTGCAAGCCGAAAGCAAGACGACGAAAAACGCGCGGACGAAGATTGATTTCATTTGTCAGAAAGGCTGCATATAGGCAGGCTCGATCTCCAGTCCGTCATCGGACAAGTTGACCCAATCCGCGATGGCATGTAGCTCCTTTTCCATATAAGCGGTCTGCGTCTGCATGAGATGATGAAACTTGCTTGCTGCGGCAGAAATCCAGAACATCCGGCTCTTCAGGTTTTCCAGGACAGTGTCGTCAGGCGCGACCGATTTGAGCAAGACATTTTTGGTATCGCAAGCGTGGTTGAAAACCAGTTGTAGATCAGGACTGGCCCACTGAATGAGCATCCAACGCTGCCGTCGAACCCACTTGGAGAAATCAGGATCCTCGTAAATCAGCGGCTGCAGTATCACACCCTGTTCATGGTCGGCAATGGCCAGCAAATTGGCCATCTGAATTGGCGGCCGTTTGGAGACATTCTTCTGCCCCTCGAACTCACTCGTCTTCTGGAATGCGACTTTGATGTAAGCGCAATCGCTCATGTTCTTAATCTTGGGAAGCGCTTCATCTTTCCACGGGTAGAAATTCATCTGTTCCTGCACGGGCTGCAAATACTTTGCTGCGTTGCGCTGATTGATGCACAAATCGAAGCTCTGCCGGTACTTGTTGTAGTAATAGTGCCAACCACTGATGTCATAAAAGAGCCAAAGATTACCCTTGCCCAGGCCCTGAAAGACTGTTTGCAGCATCTCTACCCTCAGCATGTCAAGCGAACAGGCCACTGTCTTGCTGGCGAACGCACCCAATGCCATCCAATAGTGACGACCTTTGAAGTCGAGATTACCGCCATCTTCGGTTTCCAGATAAAACCGCGCATAGGTCGCTGCGATCCGCTTGGCCCGCGTACTGTAGGCCTGCAAGATTTTCCCACTCCCCTTCCCCTTCTGTTCACACAGACGGATGGTGCTGAATTGTTGCACGATGGACCACATATCATTGCAATCGCAGGCCACTTCCGTGAAGGATTTTTCCGTCGTGTTGGTTGGTGCTACCGTCTTGACCAGGTCACCCATTTGAGAAGCCTTTTAATATGGTGTGCGCGCTCCCGAACCGAAGATGCATGATGAGAGCGCAGTTCGCTGCGGCCCTGTCAGGGCCACATCGGCGGCATTTTCCTTATACACATGCATCGCATTCTAGGCAGGCCGGCGATCTGCGACAGACCGCTGCAGTAAAGAAAAGTTCTTAAAATATGAGAGAGCTGGTGCAGCGCAGTCATGACCGCGCCAGGCTTTTGTTTGTCGCCTACAGATGGTATGCGACAGCGCCAGCCACTACCGCCGGCAGAATGCAACGTTCAGATGGATGACAGCCTGCCCTGGTAAAGGGCTTTCTTTATCCCCTCCCAATGGCACACCGCAGCACGACCCACTATACTGACGGGATGACCCGAATCGACTTCCACAGCAACGTCCCGCAAAAGATCGCCTACGTCTGCCGCCTGGTGCGCAAGGCGCGCTCCGCGGGCGCCAGCATCGTGCTGCGCGCGCGCGACCGTGCCGAACTGCAGCAACTGGACCAGGCGCTCTGGAGCTTTTCCGAGCAGGATTTCCTGCCGCACGTGATGGCCGGCGACCCGCTGGCCGCGCAGACGCCCATCATCCTGACCGCCGACGACAACACCGAACTACCGCACCACCAGATCCTCATCAATCTGGGCAGCGACACGCCAGCGCACTTCGCCCGCTTTGAACGCCTGCTGGAAATCATTTCCGCCGACGACGCCGACAAGGCCGCCGGCCGTGACCGCTACCGCTTCTACAAGGAACGCGGCTATCCCCTCTCGCATCACGTGGCCGCCTGAGCCCGCCCCCCTGTCAGGTATTGCCATGAATCAAGACGATCACTCCATTCCCCTGCTGACCGAAGTCATCCCGCTGGCCCCGGCTGCACCAGACTACGCCGCCCCCGCCCAGCCCGGCGCCTTCCATCTGCAACCCGCAGCGGCCAGCTATCAGGCGCCAGCCGCAGCAGCGCCGATCCTGGCCGCCGTTCCCACGCCCCTGCCGGTCACGCCGGCCGCCGAGCAATATCGCCAATGGGAACAGGAAATCCGCGAAAACGTCCTGCAAAGCCTGCTGGAACGCGTCGATACCGTGCTGCACCAACACCTGCAAGACCAGATGGCGCTGGCGCTGGACCATCTTTCCGATATGGTGATGCAGCGCGTCAAGGAAGGATTGCGCGATGCGCTGGCCGAAACGGTGGAGCGCGCGGTGGCCGAAGAGATGGCGCGCTTCGCATCTTCAAAAAAGTAAATCAAGGCTGAATTTTCTTTTTCTTTTGAATAAAAAGTAGAAAATCCTCTTTTTATTCATAAAAATTTCGCCCAGCATTGATTACATCGGCAATCACGCTTTTCTTACAATGCTTGCATTGTTCGCATTTCTTTTCAGCGATGCGAACGTCTTAACAACCATCCAGCAAGTTCATGCAAAACCGGGAGAGCAAGATGAAAGTGATCGTATTGGGCGCAGGCATTATCGGAACCGCTTCCGCCTGGTTCCTCAAGAAGCAGGGTTACGACGTCACCGTCATCGAACGCCAGCCCGGAGCCGCGCAGGAAACCAGCTTCGCCAACGGCTGCCAGATCTCGGTGTCGCACGCCGAACCCTGGGCCAATCCGGCCGCCCCGATGAAGGTCTTGAAGTGGCTGGGCAAGGAAGATGCCCCGCTGCTCTATCGCTTCCGCCCCGAGTGGCTGCAATGGAAGTGGGCCCTGGCCTTCCTGCGCGAATGCACCGCCGCCCGCACCGATGAAAACATCCGCAACATCGTGGCCCTGTGCGAATACAGCCGCCAGACCCTGCAAGCCGTGCGCGCCGAAACCGGCATCCAGTACGACCACCTGACCCGCGGCATCCTGCACTTCTATACTGAAGAAAAGGAATTCCAGGATTCCCTGCCGGCCGCCAAGTTGATGCGCGACCTCGGTTGCCCGCGTGAATCCATCGGCGCCGATGAAGTGGTGCGCATCGAACCGGCGCTGGCCTCGATCCGCAACAAGATCGTCGGCGGCGACTTCACCGCCACCGATGAATCGGGCGATGTCTTCAAGCTCACCACGGGCCTGGCCAAGAAGAGCGAGGAAGCCGGTGTCGAATTCCGCTATTCCACCACCATCACCCGCCTCATCACCGAAGGTACCGGTGCGGCCGCCCGCGTGACCGGCGTAGAGATCATCAACCCTGATGGCCGCCATGAAGTGCTCAAGGCCGATACCTTCGTGGTCGCCATGGGCAGCTTCTCGCAGCAACTGGTCAAGCCGCTGGGCATCGATCTGCTGCTCTACCCTGGCAAGGGCTATTCGGCCACCTACCAGATCACCAACCCCGACGCCGCCCCCACCGTCTCGCTCACCGACGATGGCTACAAGCTGGTGGTCTCGCGCCTGGGCGACCGCCTGCGCGTAGCCGGCACCTGCGAGTTGAACGGCTACACCCGCGAACTGAACACCACCCGCTGCGAAGCCATCACCCGCCGCACCCGTGAGTTGTTCCCGGATGGCTGCGATTACGAGAACCCGACCTACTGGACCGGCCTGCGTCCGCTGACGCCCTCCAACGTGCCGTATGTGGGCAAGACCAAGTTCGCCAACCTCTACCTCAACACCGGCCACGGTACCCTGGGCTGGACCATGGGTTGCGGTTCGGGCCGGGCCATTGCCGAGATCGTCGCCGGTCACGTGCCGGAAATCGATTTTGCCTTCACCGGCCTGCCGCGCTGGAACCGTGCGCGCCAAGTGGTGACCCAGGCGGCTTGAGCGTTGTTCTTCACCTCCCCAGAAGGACCGGAATTCCCGGTCCTTTTTTTTGCCCGTTTGATCTGGGTCAGCGCAGCCCCTATTGCAAGAAGATTCACATAGGGCAATACCCACCGCTTACAAACGCTGACACCCCCTTGGTGTAGAATCCCCGCTTGCTCTGCGTTGCCGGCAGCTTGCCAGGGCTGCGCAGCCACCGGGAATCCAAGCTCATCATCACGCATCTTGCGCCTTACGGCTGCCTTTGCCTGATATCAGCATTGATCTCTCCGGCCTCACCCTCATATGGACGAATATCCGTCCCGGCCTTTTGCTTCATATAAAAAGGCCAGCAACATCAAAGGATCCTGCAATGAAGTGGGCTATTGTCTTCATATATCTGTTTTCCATCCTCTTCATCCACTTCCGTGGCCGCGTGCGTCTGCCCTTCCTGCGGCAGTTCTTCGACCATTCGTCGATCATGTCGCCCATCAACCTGTTCATGTACGCCTTCTCGCGCGTACCGGCCGTGCCCTACCCGGCGGTCAAGGAGTTCCAGGACCTGGCCATCATCGACCAGAACTGGGAAGTGATCCGCGATGAAGCCGTGGCCCTGCGCGAGATGGCCAAGATCAAGGCCGCAGAAAAGAATGATGATGCCGGCTTCAACTCCTTCTTCAAGGCCGGCTGGAAGCGCTTCTATCTGAAGTGGTACAACGCCAGCCACCCCTCGGCTGAAAAGTTCTGCCCCAAGACGGTCGAGATCCTCAAACGCATTCCCAGCGTCAAGGCCGCCATGTTTGCTGAACTGGCCCCGGGCGGCACCCTCAATCGCCACCGCGATCCCTTTGCCGGTTCGCTGCGCTACCATCTGGGCCTGGTCACTCCCAACGATGATCGCTGCTTCATCGAAGTCGATGGCCAGCGCTATAGCTGGCGCGATGGCCAGAGCGTGGTGTTCGATGAGACCTTCATCCACTGGGCGCAGAACGGCACCGAGACGAACCGTATCATCCTCTTCTGCGACGTCGAGCGTCCGCTGCGCTATCGCTGGGCCGAAGCCATCAATGGTTTCCTGGGGCGCACCATGATGACCGCGGCGTCCTCGCCCAATGAAACCGGCGACCAGACCGGACGCGTCAACAAGCTGTTCCGCTTCGTCTGGCTGGCCGGCCAGTATCGCCGCCGCTTCAAGAACTGGAACAAGACGGTCTACAAGATCACCAAGTTCAGTCTCATCATCGCCGTGGCCCTGCTGATCATCTACGCTTGATCCGCATGACCGGTGGGCCAAGGCGGAAATACGCAATAAACTGCAAATGATATAGATAGAATTCGCCGGCCTCGGGACCGGCGATTTTTATAAGTAAATGGCCCATAGACCGTGGGCCATTTCCCATCCAGGGAGATCGTCGGGGCACGGCTGAATAAAGCGGATATGCGCGTCAAAGCCGCTACACGCCTGGATTACCGAGCGCACTTATAGCCAGGCAGCATGAAGACAGTCAAAATTTCAGCAAACTCGAGCATAAGTAAAAATCACGCAAGACTTAAAATTTCCACATGGAAACTAAAGTCAAGTTTTCGGCAGGGAAATGCAGAAACTGCTTCATTACAATGCTTGCCGCCTGTAAAATCCTTTTGCTTCCGTGCTAGCTTGATGGGGTCAATCTTGCATCCGGGCAGTCTAGGGGTGGCTGTACGACCTGACGTACGCCTGACTGCGTGCCGGCCACGGGCCAGGTACTCGTTCATGGCAGGTGCGCCGCACCCATGCCCGGCGCCAAGGGGCAAGCAAAGCCGAGTACCGACATACAGAACATAATGGGCTCATGCAGGACATCGACGAAGAGATGAAACAACCGCTGCTCAAGCATCTGGTAGAAATCACGGCCCACCGGGAGCATTCCCGCCTGGCCATCTCCGTCATCTCTGCGCTGTACCAGTTGACCGAGGTGCAGTCCATCCGCATGTTGGACATCTTCACCCTGCGCGACGAATACTTCGTGCAGGAAAAGATGGTCATCCGCGATGGCACCGTCCACACCATCGCCGAGCTGACCAGCGACGATCCCAAGGAACCGCTGGCAGCCTATCCGGCCATGTTGGCCTGTATCCGCAATCACCTCAACGAATATCAGGAAACCACGGACAGCGGCGAACACCTGCTATGGCTGCCGGTCTGGTTGCACGGCAAGATGAACTCCTGCCTGGAGATCCGCAGCCAGAGCGCCTTCACGCCGGCCATGATGGACGTGATCCATGGCATCTTCCACGTCTACTGCAACTACCAGAGCCTGCTCGATTACAGCGAGCGCGATGCCTTGACGGGCTTGTTCAATCGCAAGACCTTCGATGAGCAGTTCACCCGCTACGCCTTTGCCATCGCCCCGCACGAAGCGCATTCGCTGGAAGAGAACGAACGTCGCCACGAAGACCATGGCGAGCCCAAAGGGCACTGGCTGGGGGTGGTGGACATCGATCACTTCAAGCAGGTCAACGACCGCTATGGCCACTTGTATGGCGATGAAGTGCTGATCCTGGTGGCCAACATCCTGCGCGCCTCGTTCCGCGCACATGACCGCATCTTCCGTTTCGGCGGCGAGGAATTCGTGATCCTGCTGCGCTCGACCACGCTCTCGGACGCCCGCAAGATCTTCGACCGCTTCCGCCAGAACGTCCAGGAATACGACTTCCCGCAGGTGGGCAAGGTCACCGTCAGCCTGGGCTTCGTGGGCATCGCCCGCGAAACGCCGGTGGTGATCCTCGGGCACGCCGACCAGGCGCTGTACCACGCCAAGAAGAGCGGCCGCAACCGCATCTGCTACTACCAGGAACTGGTCAATGCAGGGGTACTGCGCTCGGGCATCACGACCAACGATACGGTGGAATTCTTCTAGGGCCGGCTCCTGTATGCCGAGGAACAAGTCAGGCATCTGAGCTCTGACCTCTAAGCTCTGACCTCTGAGGTCAGAAGTCGAGTTGCGCGATGCTCACTCCGAGCGCCGCCGCAATCCTTTTCAAGGAACTGGGACGCAGGTTCCTGCTGCTTTCCTGCTGGGCATACGCCGACTGCGAAATGCCCAGGCGCGCCGCCACTTCCTGCTGGGTCAGGTCCAAATGTTCACGCCAGCTGCGGATGGCAGTCCATTGGTGATCCACCATCATCGCTACCACTTCGTGCGGAACATATTGCTCATCTTCAGCACGATGCTCCTTCAGGTAATCGGCATAAGGAATAACGACGAAGGCAGGCTTGCCGTCGGCGCCATGGATGATCTGGATGTTAGTAGGTGCGGTCATCGCGCTTGTGCACTTCCTCGATGGAGACGATGCGAACATTCCCGTCAAAGTTGAAGAACACTCGATAATGGCCAACCCGGAGCCGATATTGACAAGGATGATTGGTCAGCGATTTCACGTGCTGGCAATGCGGCATTTGCGACAACTTGGCCGCAGCATCCTTGATCCTGACTTGATCCGGAGGACTGATCCTGAGCAGTTGCTTGATCGCTCTCGAATGCCACTTGATCGAGTTCATGTGTTCGAATTATAAGTCCGTTTATTAGAAAATTCTCAATTTATTAGACTTGGACTTATTTCCCCGAGTCAGCGTGCCAGCTTGCCTGCAGCCGCAGCTCGTCGCAAGCAAGCGACTCGATTGGCTGACACACTCTCGAAAATACTCGGCGCACCTCAAGCCAACACCGGCTCACTGCTCTGCGCCATCAACCGTATCGGAATCGACTTGGCCGCCGGTACCTTGCTGCCGCGTGCATGGTGGAACAAGGGAATGAGGGCATTGAGTTCGGGGATGCCCTTGGTTTTCATATCGCTTCTCCGCGCGTGATGCAATCAGGCAGTCATGGTAGGCGCCGCACCGATTTACAGCGCGACCAATTCCTACAGCCTCTACAGCCGCTACAGCATGACGACAGCTCAACGCTTGCCGGCATCGGTGCGTACCACCTGTTGCGCCTGTTCCAGGCTCACGTGATGCTCTTGCACGGTATTGACCAGCTTTTGCCGCCTGGCACGGGAGCCGAAATTGTTGGCGTAGATCCAGGTGAACTCCGCCCCCAGCAGGAAGATCTGGGCCGAGTAGTAAATCCACAGCAGCAACAGCGCAAACGAACCGGCTGCACCGAAACCGGAAGTCATGCCGGTACTGCCCAGGTACAGGCCGATCAGGTATTTGCCGATGATGAACAGGACCGTGGTGGCCACCGCGCCGATCCACACGTCATGCCAGGACAAGGTCACGCGTGGCATGAACTTGTAGATCATCGAAAAGAGCGTGGAGAACACCACGAAGGACAACACGAAGTTGAGCAATTGCAGCACCAGTTGCCAGCCCTCGAACCAGCCGCCCCACCAGCGTCCCAATGCCGCCAGTGCGGCGCTGACCACCAGCGAGATGATGAGCAAGAATCCCAGCCCCAGGATCAGTCCGAAGGACAATAGCCGCGTGCGTGCCAGTTGCCACACACCACTCTTGCGCTTGACCACGGGAATGCGCCAGATGCGATCGAGCGCACTCTGCAATTCCGAGAACACGGCCGTGGCCCCGATGACCAGGGTCACCACCGAAATACCGGCGGCGATCATGCCTTCACGCGGCTGGCTCACCGAGCGCAGCAGTCCCTGGATGGCGAAGGCGCCCTCGGTGCCGACGATGTCGCGGATCTGGTTGACGATCTCACCCTGGGCCGCATCATGGCCGAACAACATGCCGGCCACCGCAATGGCGATCACCAGCATGGGGGCAATCGAGAAGATGGTGTAGTAGGCGATGGCTGCGCCCATGCTGGGGGCGAAGTCGGTGATCCAGGCATCGATGGCCGCCACCGTCATCTGCCAGGCTTGCTGGGCGCGCGTGCCGCCCTTGAGCATCTTGACCTCGGCCGCCGGGTCCAGGTAATCCGAAGGGACCGGCTCCAGCCTGGCCTTGACGATGTCCACCCGGGCCGGGGCGTCGGGTGGCAGCGGTGTGTCCATCTGGGCCTTGGCTGCCGCCACCTTGGCGCGCGCCGCACCCTTGCGCCAGGCGGCGATGAGCGGCATGGCCAGGCTCACCAGGCGCAAGGCGCGCTCCAGACCGTGCGGGATGAGCTCGCGCGCGGGTTGTTCGGCGCGCTCGTGCGGGGGGGCAGCGGCGCCCTGTGTCACCGCTTGCGCGCGCCGCTGCCGTCGCTTGCGGCCCAGCCAGAGTCCGAGGCCGGCACTGAGCACGAGGCCGGCGACGAAACCGCCACCGGAGAGGCCATCGTCATCCGGGTCGCACTGTTCATCACGCACGGGAGTGAGATCGGCAGCATCCGGCGCAGCATCGGCAACGCCAGGATGGCGGGAGCGCAAGGGGTCGTAAGAGCTGCTCATGAGGGGCCTCGGCTGCGTATTGTTGTGGCGGTGTGACTGGCGGGCGATGTCGATTGTTCCTCTTTGCGGCTTGCCCGTCCAGCCTTGTAGGAAGCCGCTGACGGCGACTCGGCAAGCGACGCGAAATGATCGTGCGTGGTATAAAGACATTCTTAAGACAGTCTTCGCGCCGCCACCGTGGTGGTCTCGCAATGCGCATGAACCAGACCGCCCCCGGCGGGTCTGCATGAATTCTCCCGGCCATCGCGCCCACCTGGCAGCGGTGACCCTGCCCCAACCTGACCAACGAGGATAGCCCATGTATAAGGACGTACAGCTTTTCATCAACGGTGAATGGACCGCCAGCGCTTCCGGTCGCACCATCGATGTCATCAACCCGGCCACCGAGGAAGTGATCGGCAAGATCGCCCACGCTGACCGCAGCGACCTGGACCGCGCCCTGGAAGCGGCAAAGAAGGGCTTCGAGACCTGGCGCAACATGTCCGCCTTCGAGCGCTCCAAGATCATGCGCCGCGCCGCCGACCTGCTGCGCGAGCGCGCCGAGGACGTGGCGCGCCTGATGACCCAGGAACAAGGCAAGCCGTTGGCCGAAGCCAAGATGGAAACCCTGGGTGCGGCCGATACCATCGACTGGTTCGCCGAGGAAGCGCGTCGCACCTATGGCCGCCTGGTACCGGCCCGCGTGCCGGGCGCCTACCAGATGGTGATCAAGGAGCCGGTCGGCCCGGTGGCCGCCTTCACGCCCTGGAATTTCCCGATCAACCAGGTGGTGCGCAAGCTCTCGGCGGCCCTGGCTGCCGGCTGCTCCATCATCGTCAAGGCCCCGGAAGAAACCCCGGCCTCGCCGGCTGAACTGATCCGCGCCTATGCCGATGCGGGCGTGCCGGCTGGCGTGATCAACCTGGTCTATGGCGTGCCGGCCGAGATCTCGGAATACCTGATCCCGCATCCGGTGATCAAGAAGATTTCCTTCACCGGCTCCACCCCGGTGGGCAAGCAATTGGCGGCGCTGGCCGGCCAGTACATGAAGCGCGCCACCATGGAACTGGGCGGTCATGCGCCGGCCATGGTGTTCGATGACGTCGACGTGGACGTGGCGGCCAAGACTCTGGCCATGGCCAAGTTCCGCAATGCCGGCCAGGTGTGCGTCTCGCCGACCCGCTTCCTGGTGCAGAAGGGTGTGTTCAATGCCTTCGTCGACAAGTTCGTCACCTATGCCGAGCAACTGAAGGTGGGCAATGGCCTGGAAGCCGGCGTGAACATGGGGCCGGTGGCCAACAAGCGGCGCATCCCGGCGCTGGAAGCGCTCATCGACGACGCCCTCGCGCAAGGCGCGCAACTGCGCACCGGTGGCAAACGCATTGGTAACAAGGGTTACTTCTTCCAGCCCACCGTGCTGACCAACATCCCGCTGAACGCCCGCGTGATGAACGAAGAACCCTTCGGCCCACTGGCCCTGATCAATTCCTTCGAGTCCCTTGATGATGTGATCGCCGAAGCCAACCGTCTACCCTTCGGTCTGGCCGCCTATGCCTTCGCCAAGTCGGCGCACACCAAGCACGCCCTGGCGGCGCGCGTGGAAAGCGGCATGTTGACCATCAACCACCTGGGCCTGGCCCTGCCGGAACTGCCCTTCGGCGGCATCAAGGACAGCGGCTACGGTTCCGAAGGCGGTACCGAAGCCATCGAGGCCTACATCAATACCAAGCTGGTGACCCAGTTAGATATTTGATTAGATATTAGATATCTGATGACTTAGCCTCTGTGCTCATGCAAAAACGGCGAACCCGCAAAGGTTCGCCGTTTTTGTAGGGGGGTCTTGCGATGTTTATTCCTCGCCCCCTGAAGGCGGCACCAGGATATCGCGGCTGCCATTGCGCGACATGGCCGAGAGCACGCCGGCCGTTTCCATCTGCTCTACCAGCCGCGCAGCGCGGTTGTAGCCGATGCGCAATTGACGCTGCACCGAGGAGATGGAGGCGCGGCGCGTCTTGAGCACGAAAGCCACGGCTTCGTCGTAGAGCGGATCGGATTCGGCATCGCCGCCCTCGCCGCCGGCAAACATGTCGGCCTGTGCGGTGTCCTCTGATATCGGAGGCGCCAGGATTTCTTCGATGTAGCGTGGCTCGCCGAAGGACTTCAGGTATTCCACCACGCGGTGCACTTCCTCATCTGATACGAAGGCGCCATGCACGCGCTGCGGATAACCCGAGCCGGGCGGCAGGAACAGCATGTCGCCATGGCCCAGCAGCGACTCGGCTCCCATCTGGTCCAGCACGGTGCGCGAGTCGATCTTGGACGAGACCTGGAAGGCCACGCGGGTCGGGATATTGGCCTTGATCAGGCCAGTGATCACATCCACCGATGGGCGCTGGGTGGCCAGGATCAGGTGGATGCCGGCCGCACGCGCCTTCTGCGCCAGGCGGGCGATCAACTCTTCGACCTTCTTGCCGACCACCATCATCAGGTCGGCCAGTTCATCGATGACGATGACGATGGTGGGCAGCTTTTCCAACGGCTCGGGCGCGTCCGGCGTGAGGCTGAAGGGATTGGGAATCTTCTCGCCACGGGCGGCGGCTTCATCGAGCTTCTGGTTGTAGCCGGCCAGGTTGCGCACGCCCAGCTTGGACATCTTCTTGTAGCGCCGTTCCATCTCTTCCACCGCCCAGTTCAGGGCGTGCGCCGCTTCGCGCATGTCGGTCACCACCGGCGCCAGCAGGTGCGGGATGCCTTCATAGATCGACAGCTCCAGCATCTTGGGGTCGATCATGATCAGGCGCACTTCCTCGGGGGTGGCCTTGTAGAGCAGCGAGAGGATCATGGCATTGATGGCCACCGACTTGCCCGAACCGGTGGTACCGGCCACCAACATGTGCGGCGCGCGCGCCAGGTCGGTCACCACGGGGGTGCCGGTGATGTCCTTGCCCATGGCAATGGTGAGATGCGAAGCCGACTTGCGATAAGCCTGCGAATGCACGATCTCGGAAAGCTTGATCATCTGCCGGCGCGCATTGGGCAACTCCAGGCCCATGCAGGTCTTGCCGGGGATGGTCTCGACCACGCGGATGGAGGTCAGGCCCAGGGCGCGGGACAGATCCTTCATCAGGTTCACCACCTGGGCGCCGCGCACGCCCTGCGCCGGTTCCACCTCGAAGCGGGTAATCACCGGGCCGGCCTCGGCGCCCAGTACGGTCACCGGCACCTTGAATTCGCGCAAGCGCTGTTCGATCAGGCGACCGGTTTCCTCCAGTTGCTGGGGATCGATTTCGATGCGCGACTCCGGCACTTCATCAAGCAGGTCCAGCGAGGGCAAGGGAATGTCCACGTGCGGCTCGTCTTCCTGCGCGCCATAGGACAGGGCAGCCGGCTGCGTATAGTGCGGCACGGCGGGCGGCTGATGCACCGTGAAGGAAGGCGTCGGTGCCGCCTGAAGAGGAGACGGAGCAGGCACAGGATCGGGCAGCATGTCGAACCAGGGTGCATTGAAGGTGCCCAGGTCGATCGGTTCCTGTTGGACCGGTTCAGGCTCGGGGGCTGGCGGCAAGGCCGTGGGTGTGGACACCGGCGGCAAGCTTGACGGCGGCACCATGGGCTCGGCAGGCGCTTGCTGCGCCAGCGGCACGATGGGGGCCGGCTGCGGCAACGGTTCAGGCGTGCTGCTCTCCTGCAGCGAGCGCATCAGGCGCGTCGGCACCAGGTCGGCACGCTCGGTCGGCGTGCCTGCAGTGGCACCGGGCGGCTGGCCAGCGCGGCCCACGCTACTGATGCGGATGCTGCGGGTGGCCGGTGACGGCGGCATGGTCGAGGTCGGGTTGCCACGGGCAATCGAGGAGGGAATGGGACGAATCGGTGGCGTCGGATTGCTGGCCCGTGACAGACTCGCATCGGCCGCTGCGCTGGCCGCGGAGATAGCGCGGCTGGCGGCGGCGCGAGCCAGCATGGCCTCGGTCGGACGCAGGCTTTCGAAGGCCGCCCATTCGGATTCGGGACGGGGCTTGGCAGCCGGGCCGGCTTGACGGGGATTGAGCGAAGGCCATTTGCCACCCTGGCCACCCTGCCCGCCTGGCCCCGTGTGTTGCTGGCGAGGATGGTTTCCGGTGATGGCCGAGAGCGGGACTTTCCAGTCATCGCGGGCTGCGCCCTCAGCCGGACGGGGCGCGGGCGGCGTCGGTGGCGCGGCCGGGGTCAGCCGGGCCGGGCGCGGACGCGGTTCGAATGGCGAAGCGGCCGGCCCGCGGGTGGGCGAAGGCGCACGGCTGACCGGGGGGCGACGCTCGCTCGCGGCCGGGAAACTGCTGCGCGCACCACTGCCCCCATGGGCGTGCAGGCTGCTCAAGCGCACCCGTTCGCTTTCGATGCTGCCGCGGCGCGGCGGGCCCAGGTCCAGTTCGGGATGATCGTCCCGCTCGCTGACAGCAGTCCGGCTGAAGATGGCCCCCAGCAGCCATTTCAGGCCCAGCGCCAGCAAGCCCAGCATCAGCAGGGCCGCCAGCCATTTGTTGATCTTGCCGCCCAGGCCCTCCATGAGGGCCGCGCCGAACAGCGCCGCACTGGGGCCATCATCGCTGGAACTGAGTTGGGCGCGGATCAGCGACTCCAGCGCAGCGCTGGCCGCCAGCAACAACAGGCTGCCGCACCACAGGCGAATGGCGCCGCGGCCCCCGAAGAGCGACTTGCGGCCGAGCGCGCGCACTACCGTGCGCAGCAGCAGCGGCAGCAGCCAGAGGACCGACCAGCCAAACCATTTGACGAAAATCATGCTACTCCCAAACTTCACCGGCCTGGCAAGACGCCAGCCGGCCTCGTGAATCTATTCGGACAACGCCGATGCGCGCCGCAGGCTGCGAGTGTAAACCAAACCCGACCCCAGCCACCTGAGCCGACGCCGTCCTTTGGTGTAGGTTGGTCCCTGCACCTTAGCCGGCATGGCAATGGCAATCGCGTACGTGGTCGTTGATCACGCCCACGCCCTGCAGATAGGCGTAGATGATGGTGGAACCGACGAACTTGAAGCCGCGCCGGGCTAGGTCCTTGGAAATGGCGTCCGACAGCGGCGTCTTGGCCGGGCAATCGGCCAACGACGCCCAGCGGTTGACGATGGGCTGGCCATCGACATGACCCCACAGATAGGGATCGAGCCCGCCCACTTCCTCGCACAGCTTGAGATAGGCGCGGGCATTGCCGATGGTGGCCGCCACCTTGAGGCGATTGCGCACGATGCCGGGATTGGCCAGCAGTTGCGCCACCCGGCGCTCATCGTAGCGGGCGATCTTGTCGGCGTCCCAGCCGTCGAAAGCCTCGCGGTAACTGTCGCGCTTGTTCAGTACGGTTTCCCATGAGAGCCCGGCCTGGGCGCCTTCCAGGTTCAGCATTTCAAACAGACGGGTCTCATCGTGGCAGGGCACGCCCCATTCATGGTCGTGATAGTCAACGTAACGAGGATTGGCGAGGTTGACCCAGCCGCAGCGGATCGGAGATGGATTCATGGTCAGTGTTTGCTTTCGTCCTGCCCTCTAGGCAGGCTGCGCCGGGTCGGGCGGGTCAATCGGTAACTCCTCGATGCCCATGGCCCGAATTGCCGACAGATCATATATCTTTCAGGAAATATCGGCAGCATCGCCATCCAGCACAACATCCGCATGACCGCATGAGCACGTTGCTTGCCGACCGCTGCCGCCTGCGCATGTCACGGCAGATGTGACGGGTCAGGGGACTGGACGGCCATCATACCGAACAGTTTGCCGTGATACGTCAGGTGACGCAAAAAATTAGCGGGACGGCTCTTGTTTTATCGGGAAGGGGAATGCCTGAGGGCAGCGTTGACCATCGGCACGGGACAAGTCAACACCGCCAGCCATAGGCCGGCGACCAGCCTGTGTTGCCGCCGGGCAGTTGGAAGCGCGCAAAGCGCCACGTCCAGCTATTGCGGCCGGACGTGCTGAGGCTGAATAGCCCAGGGCGGCATGACGCTGCCCTGGACTGCAATGCACTGGTCTGAGCTGCTCTGCGCAGAGCTCAGACCTCTTACCTCTTACCTCTTACCTCTTACACATCTTACCTCTAGCTCACTCCACCAGTTCCAGCGTCAAGCGTTCCTGGGCCAGCTTGAACACCGACATCGCATTGACCAATTGTTGCGCCTGGCCCTTGAGGCTTTCGGCCGCGGCTGCGGTCTGCTCGACCAGGGCCGCGTTCTGCTGCGTGACCTGGTCCATCTGGGTGACTGCCTCGCTGACCTGCCCCACACCGGCGCTTTGCTCCACGCTGGCTTCGTTGATGCGGCTCATGATGTCGGTCACCCGCGCCACCGAGGCCACCACTTCATCCATGGTCTGGCCGGCCTGGTCGACCAGTTGCGTGCCATGTTCGATGCGCTCCACGCTGACCGTGATGAGTCCCTTGATCTGCTTGGCCGCCTCGGCCGAGCGTCCGGCCAGGCTGCGCACTTCGGAGGCCACCACCGCAAAGCCGCGGCCCTGCTCGCCGGCACGGGCCGCTTCCACCGCCGCATTGAGCGCCAGGATGTTGGTCTGGAAGGCAATGCCGTCGATCACGCCGATGATGTCGGCGATGTGCTTGCTGCTTTCGTTGATGTTGCGCATGGTCTGCACCACTTCCGAGACCACCTCGCCGCCCTTCCTGGCGATATCGCTGGCGGCCTTGGTGAGGCTGTCGGCTTCGCGCGCGCTGTCCACGTTCTGGGTGACCGTGGTGCTCAGTTCTTCCATCGAGGCAGCGGTCTCTTCCAGGGCCGAGGCCTGCGATTCAGTGCGTTGCGCCAGGTCGTTGTTGCCCTTGGAAATCTCGGCGCTGGCCGTGGCTACGTATTCAGCGTTGCCGCGCACGCTGCGCACCACACCGGTCAGGGAAGTCTGCATCTCGCCCAGGGTATGCAATAAAGGGCTGAATTCATCGCGGGCATCATCACGCACCTCCACCGTGAAGTCGCCATCCTTGACCCGCTGCGCCACCTGCTGCGATTGCACCACGCGGCTGCGCAACACCCGTCCGATATACCAGGAGAACAGACTCAGTCCAATAGCAATGACCACCACCAGCGAGGTCAACTGCATCCGCATCAGATTAGCCGAGTTGCCGATGTCGAGCACTTCCTGCCCGACCGAACTGCCCTGGCGCGCACGCTCTTCGCTGAGCCACTTTTGCAGGGGTGCGAAGGCGGGTGCGGTTTTCTGCTCCAGCATGGTCATGGCATCATCGGTGCGACCATCGCGGATGAGCGCCATGTTGGCCTCGGCCACCGGCCAGGTGACTTGCTGCAGCTTGAGCCAGTTGCGATCGAAGGCGTCCCGCCCTTCCTGGGTGGCGACGTCCTTGAGGTAGGCATTGTCGTTGTCGGTGATCTGCTTGCGCATGGCGTCGACATCGGCCAGCGCTGCACGGATCTGCGCCGCATCCTTGACCAGCAAGGCCTGGCGCAAGTCCACCATGACCCGGGTCAGGTTCAGTTCGGTACTGGCGATGAGGGCCAGTTGAGTGACGCGGACCTCACCGACGCGATGCGCCAGCTGGTTGACCTGCGACAGTTGCACCCATGAGGTGATGGCCAGCGCGCTCAAGGCTGCAATGAGCAGCCCCGAGACCCCGTATAGACGCGCTCCAATGGAAAGTTTCGTGATCCCCAGCATATCGGCCCCCTTTTGACCTTATTGAATGAATGAAGCATCAGGACAGGGAACCATCAGATCGTCAGATCGTGATGCAGCACCCGGCCCTGTTGCTGTCCAACATAACAAAAGGGATCAGGCCGGTTTTGATATTCGTCAAACGCCAGTAAGCGAGTAGTATTGATGATTTTTCAAAACAACATGACAAAACACCATCCACTCGCAGGATGAGAAGATTCAAGCCTCAAAGCAAAATGCGAGTCAATTATGCATTTTTGGAGCGGACCACTACCAGGCAAATGGCGCTTCCTGCATCAAGGCCACCTGCTCGCGCAATTCGAGGATGCGGTCTTGCCAGTAGCGCACGCTGCCGAACCAGGGAAAGGCCACCGGGAAGGCGGGATCATTCCAGCGCCGCGCAAGAAGTCTTCTACCGCCATGCGATCCCGCGACAGTCTGCTGACCGATAATGATTTACTCCAGAAAATTTCTGATCCCGCGTTGCGGGTGCTATTGGGACATATCATTGCCGAGAAAGATCGCCTACGCGGAGAAGTCAAACTACTTCGGGCGAACGCTAACGTAATCGTTGATCGACGTGTCCTACCAGGCCACATCAACGTCACACCGAAAGGCGAAGTAGTCCAGATGACGAGTAGCATCGGCCTGTCAGATACCGAAAAGCAGGCGCTAAGACAAGCCATATCAATAGAATTTTTGAACCAAGAAGGGTGGTCTGAAGGCGCTAACGACGAGATACTAAACTCTCGTCGCAGAAAGCTTTTTGATATCGGTTTCATCAACGCGATCAAGAAAACACTCGATTCGTGATCGCATTTCTCCCCGATTGTTGATCACGGTGGTATGGCGTCTAAGCACCTGACCGATGCCACTGATGATGGAGATTTTCTTGACATACAATTTTCGTAACGCAGGACTGAGGAACGCTTAAGTGAATATTGGAGCATGGTTGTCCCATCCAGTAGCGCCGATTAGCACCACATAGAGGAAAAACAAAAGCCCCGTCCAAAGGCAAACAATGGCACCAGCAGTTTGCGTCTCGAAGCACAATTTAATCGCACTTCAAACGCCCCATCATTTGCACGTATGCGCCATAACGCCGCTTCGACGATAAAAGTAGCGCGCCGCTATTGAAGCAATATGCCTATGCCAACAAAGCCTGTATCGCCCCTTATGAGCATTCCAGCTCATCAGTATCTAAGGGAGGTAGCTCTCGGAAGGCGTAACAGTTCGCCCTGGCATCATTCAGTGCATGGTGCTCGGGCAGCTTGTTTTGTCGATGAAAGTCATAGCGCAAAAGCTCATTGATTCGGTCGACGACGAGCCGACGTCGACACCACGGTAGAACCTTTCCCTCTGTGCCGACCGCACGGCAAGCGAAGCCCGCAGGCCCGGATCTAGAAGCCGGGTCAGAGGCGTCAGCCGAGCGGATCGAGGGAACGATGGAAGCCTGAATGGGGCGAGACGCCGCAAGTGGCTCGATGCGCAGCACGACAGCGCGACCGGCTATATTTCTTGGCCGGGGGCATCCGAATTTCAAGATGAAATAAACTGTCTGAGCGAAACGAACGCTATACTTACAGAAGCCATGACAGTTTTTTCGATTCGATGATGAAAACAAACAAGAAGCAGAACAAGGAAAAGTCTGACTATTTCTCCGCTAGCAAGCCAGTGCATCGGCGGTCTTATTGCGCCTTTCTGGATGTCTTGGGCTTCTCGGAGAGGATTCGCGCCAGCTACAAGGACGGCAGTGGGAACAAACTGCTGGAGAGCTTTCACAAGATTCTCGCCAGGAGCATCGCCCGATTCAAGGAGAGCACGGATGATTCAATGCTCTATTTCAAATCATTCACTGACAACGTGGTACTGGCCCATCCCCGGTTTAGCGACGACATGGAGTCTGAGTTTGGGTTCATTCTTTGGGCCATCAAGGAATATCAGTTTCAGATGGCGTTGAAAGGCTTCTTCATCCGAGGCGGCCTGGCGGTAGACCAGTTGTTCATGGACGAGAACAGTGTATATGGCGCGGCATTGCTGGAGGCATATCGTCTTGAGAACAAAGTAGCCGTCAACCCCGTCGTCGTCTTGTGCGACAACACGATGAGGCTGGTGGAGAAGCACCTCACCTACTACTCCGGTGAGAATGCTCCCCAGCTCAAGGATGTACTGAAAGGCCCAGATGGGCGCTATTTCCTGAACTATCTGTCAGAGTGCATTATTGAGGGCGATGATCGAGAGTATCTCGATGTCAAATCCCTTCGCCTGCACAAGAAGCAAATCGAATCAGCGCTGAAAGCCTATGTAGCAGTCCCAACAGTCTTTTCAAAATTCGCGTGGCTCGCCGCCTATCACAACTACTTTTGCGACACGGTTTCCAGCTACCCGGAGTACAAGGACTCGTTAAAGGTTTCTGCGGTGCTCGCCGCCACCCAGTTCCAACGTCTCGCCAAGAAGAAGTAAGCGGCCAATGCAACCTGCCAAGCTCTATGTCATTGGAAACGGGTTCGACCTATTTGCTCACATCAAGAGGACATTGGCAGCGATGGTTCAGTCTTTGTTGCCATGCGCAGACAGCCACTCACTAAGGATATGTATATATGAAACCCGGCTCTTCGCTGGAAAAAGACGTTCAGAGGGTCTACACCTTTCTCCTGAATATGCGGGACGAAGGTGTCGTCGTTGGTAACCCTGTTTTCATGACTGGAAAATCAGGTGAGCAACACGAGATTGATGTGTACTACGAATTCACCAAGGCGGGAATCCGCCATCGAGTTGCCATTGAGTGCAAGGACTGGGCAACGCCAGTATCAAAAGGTCAGATACAAGAATTCGAATCCAAGCTTCGTGATATTGGAAATATTACGGGAGTGGTCGTTTCAAGAAACGGCTACCAAAGTGGTGCAGAAGGATTTGCCAAATACAACGACATACTTCCGCTCCGCTTCGATGATCTACCTTCTTTCAACAAGCTCCTTGCTGAGCGCTTAAAAACAGTTGCCCTGCCGGATGAAGATTATCCTGGTGAGCCATTCTGGATAATTATGGAAACTCGGGATGGAAAGGTTACTGGATCACACTACGGGACAGCCTTCCCCGGATTCAAAGAACGTCTAATCCCTCTTACCTTTTCAAGGCAGCATGCAGAGCGCATTTTCCGAGATGCAAACCTCAATCCTAATCAATGGGCGATTCGAGGACTTCCTCGCTTTGCACTGAGAGCTTTTCTTATCACACTTGAGCTATACGAAAAGAGAATGAATGCTGGTGCTATCATTTGCTTCCTTCCGCCGGGAGCAACTCCCAATGCTCAGATTGTAGGCATTCGTGCGTTCCGAGAAGATCTGATTCGAGATTATTACGGCGAGCCAATTCCATCTATCGAAGATGCGGTCAATCGTTAACATCGCGTAAGTACCTCACCACATCTAGAACCAACGATCCAAGCCAGTGTTTCTTCCAGCAGGCTATAGAGTGGCTATTTCGGATGACGCATCCAATTGAGTCTGCAACTGCCCACGTCGCGTTGCCTGCTGTAGTAGCTCCACCAATACCCCTCTTGGCGGCAAGGCGGTCAGATATTCGGCGACATGGATGCCCGACTTGTCCAGTTCCAGCAATTCGATATGCTCGCGCTTCTTCCCGGTACAAAGGATAATCCACAGAGGTGAGGCTTCCTCTAGTTCTCGTTCGTGCTTGTCCAAATTTCTGGCTTAATGGAGTGCCCCCCTCGGGCTGGACCAAGGTTGGTCGAGAAACTAAGCCGCTTGCCGAGCAAGTTGTGCTTCGAACTGGTTAGGTGATTGATAGCCCAGCGCCGATTGCATACGCCGTTCGTTGTAAATCTCTTCGATGAAATATGGCAGTCTCGCTGCCACGTCGTCGAATTTCTCATATCCGGCCAGATAAACCTCTTCGACCTTAAGCGTCTTCATGAAGCTCTCCGCCTGGGCGTTGTGATATGGATTGGCTGGAGCATTCATTGATCCTATCAGACCAAATTCCTCCAAAGAATCCCGGTATAAGGCACTGGCATTTTGGCACCCACGATCCGTATGGTGAATGCAGGTGCCGGGCACCGGCTTGCGAATTCTGTAGGCGGCCGTCAGCGCGGCCAGGGCCAAAGGCGTGTCGATCCGCTTAGATAAAGCGTAGCCGATTACCTTGCGGCTGCAAGCATCCAAAACAACGGCCAGGTAGATAAAGCCGGATGCTATTCGGATGTAGGTGATATCGGCAACCCAGACACGATCTGGCTCCGTTGGAATGATGTTCTGATAGTGATTAGGAAAGACGGTGACGTCGGTTTCAGAGCCGGCCACCGGCTTGAACCTGCGCCGATGATGGCCGTATACTTCGTGCTCACGCATGATCCTGGCTACGCACTTGTGATTGACCACATGCCCGCGTGCCCTCAATTCCAACGTGATTCGACGATAGCCATAGCCCGGGAATACATCGTGGATGTCTTCTATCAGATGGGCCAGCTCAGCATCACCGAGTGCGGCAGCAGCCGGCCTGGGCTGATAATAGTAGGTGCTACGCGGCAGATCGATCATTTGGCATCCTCGTCGGATGGAGCAAGCTTGGGGCCGCTGATGATCGATGAGTTCTCGCTGTTGCTGACGAGTCGTAGCCGAGGTGTTTTTTTAAGGAGATCCAACTCCATCGTCAGCTGGCCTACCTTCCGTTCCAACGCAGCAATATGTGCCTCGTACTCTGCAACCGTCGACGCAGCAGCATCTTCTGCATCCAGTTCACCGCGATCAAACTGCCCTAGCCACATCTGCAAGAGATTGGCCGACAAGTTATGAGTCTTGAGCGCCTCGCGTCGCCCAATCTTGCCGCTGCGAATATCGCTGCATATCTGTATCTTGAATTGCGGGCTGTGCCGCCGATATGGACCTCGTGATGCCATGATGTCGCTCCTCCTGAGAAGGCTCGACAAGCGTATCACTTCATCTCCGGGCCTTGGTCCAGCCCGAGGGGTTCACTCCATAAGTGGGTCAGTTTTCGATGCAATTCAACAGGGTGCAGCTTTATCGCGGATCGGTTGTACCAAATTGCGTATTTCTCCTGCGGCCTCGGCATCCGGGAATACAAATTTTCCGACACGCTGCCCAGCCTCATTGATCTCAATGCTACACGGCAAAAGTGCCACGATAGAACTACCCGATTTAGTTCGGTTCTCTTTATCTGGTCCGTCAAGATCTGGATCAGAACAAACCAGTCCAATGGGGCGTATTGGCCCGTCCATGGCAAACGCGAAGACAGGTCCACCGCTCATACCTGAGTAGACAGGTATAGTTGTCTCAATACACGGGCCATTGCAAAGGCGGTGTCCGTTGGGATAATGCTCTACCACAGTGCCCACTCGTAGGATCGGCCGTTGCTTCAATACAAATCGGCGACAAGACTCATCCTCGGAGACAGGATTGTCTGTCGCGAGATCTCCATAGCTGAGAATACAGATCAGGGCGCCATTTTGGGGGATGCTATCGTCTACTTCAAACTCACCATCGAAGAATGATGCGGACTCGTCATTCTGCAAAGCCACAGTAATGATCGCGATATCCCTGGCCTCATCAACGATGGCGTTCTCTACGGCCAGCGCCTCAACGCGCTCCCCGTCGATGGATATTGCGCGCACTTTTTGCCGCGAAAGATCAATAGCTCGCGGCGGAGGCAGAAACTCCTGAAGCGCCGAGCGAGCGTGGCGTAATGGTGGTGCCTGAATATTTCGAATTTCAGTGATGACATGAGCTGCTGTTATGCACACGGCTTTCGTGTCATCGTGGCTGACCACAAAGCCAGTGCCAATCCCATAAGCTTTCTCTTGGTCGTCGAATGCCACTAACGTTACCAATCCACGATTGAAAGTCCGATCCATTTCCGCTTGATTCCAAGGAAATCCGAACAAGGGTGCGTTTTTTTTCTCGTCATCCATAAAGCCTCCAATACGTCATGCAAAGATCAAATTGATGTGACTCAAGCCCTTCAAAAGGGAGGTGGCGCTTCATCTCGCTCAAGTGATCTGCCCGGTTTTTCCGGACCAGTTTAATTTGGAATAGCTTCGGTTGATAAAGTGTTTCCTATTTTCTTGCTGAACGCTTCCGGCGTCTGGTAGTTCAAGCTGGAATGAGGACGAACCTTATTGTAGTGCTGCCTCCAGTCCTCAATCACAAGCACCAGCCTGGGAACGGAACGCCGCATCCATTCCTACTCAGATTCCCGGATATAAGGGGCTGCATCCAATTTTCGTTTGTCTACATCTAGATTCCAGCGGAAGTGACCTCATTCTAGCCGAATAAAAGTACAGAGATGATCAGGTGAATAAATCTCGAACCTGAGCAAAGGGGGCACCTGTTTCAGCAGCGTGACGAACTTTACGCTCCAATACTTGATTCAGAGGAATCTCTCGATCCAGTAAATCGCAGATATCTAAGCCACTCATGCAAATCAGACTTTTCCCTCTACCAAAAGCGGCAATTCCCTCAGCGGTGAAGCCGCTATCGCTGACGAACAAGCCACGAGCCCACGCCGCTTTCTCCCCAATTTTCCCTTCGAACACATGGAGGTCGGCAGCGCCGATAGGCGCGCCTTGCCACTTGGCTTCCAGCAGATAAGTCTCGTGACCCAGTTGGAAACTGCCATCTATTTGTTCACCATGTAATCGAAAAGCCTGCCGAGCTTCTAGCCCAAATGCGTCGAACAGTTTCTTCAGAAATTTTTCATAAGCGAAGCCACGCGACTGTGGTGACAGTGCTGCGATTGTCAGCAGGCTCTCTTTCAACTGCAAAATAAGTTCTCGATTAAACGCAGGCTTCGGAACTATCGGCGACATGGGCGCTGCAGCAGGTTGTGTTCCTTGGATACGATTGAGTAATTCCAGAAATCGACCATGTGCGTTTACTACCTTGTCTGGCTCATTAGTCCGCTGACGGATCCCCTCGCGATACTCCCAAAGTGCTTTTAGCGTCTGGACGAGCGTCGCTTTATCAACTATTTGAAGGAAGCATCTGAGTCGCTTGGCCTTTGATGTCCCGTCACGATAGTACTGCTGCTCAGTAATGTCGATATTCAGTTCTTCTGCAAAGAAGGCGGCAAACGTGCGATCTGAAAAATCCAACACATAACCGCCGCCCATATCAAAAACGTCGTCGATGAAACGCATGTCAATTGTGCGGATGTTACTCAATCGAATTCCCTTTCAAATAGTCAACGCGAATAGATCACTTAACTACTGTGAAACTAAAATATTCAGCGAACTTTTAGTTGGCATCCTCTTACCTCGCCGGACGGAGCGGCGCTTCCTGCATTTTGGCAATCTGCTCCCGAATCTCAAGAATTCGATCCTGCCAGTAGCGTACAGTACCGAACCAGGGAAACGCGACCGGGAATGCAGGGTCTTTCCAACGACGTGCGATCCACGCGCTGTAATGAAGCAAACGCAGTGTGCGCAACGCTTCAATCAGGTACAGCTCTCGGTCATCAAATTCGGAAAAGGTTTCGTAGCCACGAAGAATTGCGGCAAGCTGGGTACGAGCATATATTTCATCACCCGACAACAGCATCCAGAGATCTTGGATAGATGGCCCCGATCGGCTATCGTCAAAATCAACAAAATGAGGGCCGCCATCGGTCCACAAAACATTCCCTACGTGGCAGTCACCATGAAGTCGCAGCATGCGAACATCGCCGGCACGTTGATATGCGGTTCTCACAGCTTCGAGAGCTTGCTCAACGACGCTACCCCACGCAGTCAGTAATTCTTCAGGCAGCCAATTGCCTGCAACGAGGAAATCTCGAGAGTCAAAGCCGAAACTTTGAATATCGAGAGATGGCCTGACTTGGTAGGTTCTAGTTGCGCCCTTAGCGTGGATGCGGCCGAGGAAGCGCCCAATCCATTGAAGCGTATCCTCTCGATCTAGCTCCGGCGCTCGGCCGCCTCGCTTCGTGAATAACGCAAATCGATGGCCCTCACAATGATGCAGCGTTCTCGCATTGAAACTTAATGGGGGAACAACCGGAATTTCCTGCTCCGCCAAATCGAGTGAGAACTCATGCTCCTCAAGAATGGCCTCATCACTCCAGCGTCCCGGGCGATAGAACTTGACAACGTATTGCTCCCCATCTTCTGTCCACACCTGATAGACCCGATTCTCGAAGCTATTCAGTTGAAGGAGGCGGCCATCGCACCTGGCCCCAAGGCTTTCAATGGCAGTGAAAATGCACTCAGGCGTTAGGTCGGCGTAGGGAGTTTCAGCACTTAGTTGTTTGGTATCCACAGGAGAGCCACTTGATTTGTTGAGCGCAAAAGGCGCCTGCAACTTATTGTATACAACGATTTAAAACCCCTTCAATGACAGGTGCTCTCCAAAACTATGGTAGCTTGACATCCCATAACAATCCGGCAGTCGCCATGCAGGCGCAACTGACGGCTGTTGCCGGCGCGCTGGTAGCACTGGCGCACGCCGTCCAGCGCCTGGTCCACGGTGCTGCGGTAGGCGTTCAACAATTCGGCGGGGATGAAGTCATGCGCCAGCAGCCAGTCGCGTGGTTCTTCGCCGAAGGTGGCGATGTCCAGCGCCGGGCGCGCGACAAAGGGGCGGCGCATCCCCACAGCATGGATGCGGCCGATGAAGCGGCCCAGGCGTTCCAGGGTGTCGGCATCGTCCAGCTCGGGGGCGCGGCCACCGTGGCGACGGAAAACGGCGAAGCGAAACCCGGCATGACGGTGCAGCGTAGCGCCATTGTCCAGGCGCACAGCGGGCACTACCGGCACTTCTTCGTCGGCCAACTCCTGCGAAAAGGCGTGTTCTTCCAGGATCTGCTCATCCGTCCAGCGCAAGGGACGGTAGAACTTGGCCACCAGCGGCGGGCCGTCTTCCATGCCGACCTGGTAGACGCGGTTTTCGTAACTGTTCAGGGCCAGCAGCCGGCCATCGCCGTACAGGCCCAGGGCGTCGAGGGCATCGAGCACGGTATCGGGCGAGAGGGTGGCGAAGGAAGTGGCGTCGTCGGACGGGTCGGGGGCGGGAGCGGCAGGTTTCATTCACGTATTGTACTGTCGTACTGTCGCTCAGATGGCAGCGCCAGGCCCGACAACACTCGCGCCCCCGGCGCAATGCCTTTACACTCTCGCCTTTAGTATCTGTCATTGGAACCATCATGCATCTCGACCAGCCCCTTTCCGACGCCGAGTTCGACGAACTCGACGATTTTCTCCTCTCCGATCGCTGCGCCGACGATGTGATGACCATGGACACCCTGCACGGCTACCTGACGGCCCTGGCCATCGGTCCGCAGGAAGTGCTGATGGCCGAATGGCTGCCGCGGGTCTGGGGCAGCCGCCCCGAAGATACGCCCAAGTTCAAGAACGGCAAGGAAGCCGAGCGCATCACCAGCTTGATCGCGCGCAGCATGAATGAAATCGCCATCACCTTCGAAGTTGCACCCAAGGAATATGAACCGCTGTTCTGCGAGCGCGAGCACGAAGGCAAGCCCCTGCTGGATGCCGAGGCCTGGGCCTGGGGCTTCTGGGAAGGCATCCAGCTGCGCGCGGCGCAGTGGGATGAAATCTTCCACTCAAACCTGGCGCCGCTGATGCGCCCGATCTACCTGCTGGGTTCGGACGAGCTGGAAGAGGAAGAAACCAAGCTCATCGATGACCCCATCAAGACCCACAAGCTGGCCATCGAGATCGAAGCCGCCATCCCGCACATCCACCGCTACTGGGCGCCCAAGCGCAAGTCGGCGGTGGAACAGGTGCAGCGCGATGCGCCCAAGACCGGGCGCAACGATCCCTGCCCTTGCGGCAGTGGCAAGAAATACAAGAAGTGCTGTGGCGCCGACTCTGCCGACTCTTCCGAGTCGGGCAACTCGGAAGAATAATTCACCAGGCACCATGAAAAAGGCGCGCCAGTTGCCGGGCGCGCCTTTTTCTTTCATATCGGGCTGGTTTTACCCACAGCCAGCCCGGTATGAGCCAACCCTGAAGAGCCTTACTCCTTGATGAAGTGCTCGCGGTAGTACTTCAGCTCTTCGATCGATTCCAGGATATCGGCCAGGGCCGTGTGCATCTGGCGCTTCTTGAAACCGGTGGCGATTTCCGGCTTCCAGCGCTTGCACAGCTCCTTGAGGGTGGACACATCCAGATTGCGATAGTGGAAGAATTCTTCCAGCTTGGGCATCCCGCGCACCATGAAGCGGCGGTCCTGACAGATGGAATTGCCGCACATGGGCGATTTGCCGGCTGGGACGTATTGCTTCAGGAAGGCGATGATCTGCTGTTCGGCATCGGCTTCGGTGACGGTCGAGGCCTTGACCCGATCGATCAGGCCGGAACGGCCGTGGGTGCCCTTGTTCCAGGCATCCATGCCGTCCAGCAGTTCATCGGACTGGTGGATGGCCAGCACCGGGCCTTCGCCCAGCACATTGAGTTCAGCATCGGTAACCACCACGGCAACTTCGATGATGCGGTCCTTGTCCGGGTCCAGGCCGGTCATTTCCATATCGACCCAGACCAGGTTCATTTCATTGGGGCGGACAGGCGCGGCGGGGGCTTGTGACATAATTCTTCCTTATTGACGGGATGGGGAATGCTCCCCATCTTCTGCATGGTTCCATTGCTGGGTTCTCGCCTGGCGGACGCCGGGCGGCAAGGCGTTCAGTCCTGCCAGCGGCGCCCGAGCGGGCGGTAGAGGACTTGAGCCATGAACGTTCGCCATTTTCGCACAGGGAAAGCATGTCTTCACTTTCGTTTTCGGTTTTGTTCGTCGTGTTCCTGGCCATCAGCCTGGGAGTGCGCTTCTGGCTGGCCTCGCGCCACATCCGCCATGTCATCGCCCATCGCGCTGCGGTCCCGGCCGAGTTCGCCGAGAAGATCCCGCTGTCGGCCCACCAGAAAGCGGCCGACTATACGGTGGCGCGCACCAAGTTCGGCCTGGTGACGCTGGCGATCAATGCGGCGGTGCTGATCGGCTTTACCCTGCTGGGCGGCCTGCAAGCGCTCTCCAGTCTGCTGCTGGGCTGGACCGGCGGGCCCGGCATGATCTACCAGATCGCACTGGTGGCCGGCTTTGGGATCATCTCGGGGGCGGTCGATCTGCCCTTGGACTACTACCGCCAGTTCAAGCTGGAAGCCGGTTTCGGCTTCAACAAGATGAGCCGCGCACTGTTCTTCAGCGACATGGCCAAGCAAACCCTGCTGGGCGCCGTGATCGGCCTGCCGCTGCTGTGGGTGGTGCTGACCCTGATGGAAAAAACCGGGGCGCTCTGGTGGCTCTATACCTGGATCGTGCTGTGCGCCTTCCAGTTGCTCATGCTGGTGATCTATCCCAGTTTCATCGCGCCGCTCTTCAACAAGTTCACCGCGCTGGAGGACGACAGCCTGCGCAGCCGTATCGAGGGCCTGATGCAGCGCGTCGGTTTCGCTTCCAAAGGTCTGTTCGTGATGGATGGCTCCAAGCGCAGCGCGCATGGCAATGCCTATTTCTCCGGCTTTGGTTCGGGCAAGCGCATCGTCTTCTTCGATACCCTGCTGGCGCGCCTGGCGCCGCAGGAGATCGAAGCCGTGCTGGCCCATGAACTGGGCCACTTCAAGCTCAAGCACATCCTCAAGCGGGTGGTGGTGATGTTCTCGCTGTCGCTGGCCTTCCTGGCCTTGCTGGGCTACCTCAAGGGCCAGGCCTGGTTCTATACCGGGCTGGGGGTGGAACCCCTGCTCATGGGCAGTAACAATGCAATGGCGCTGATCCTGTTCATGCTGGTGCTGCCGATCTTCACCTTCCTGCTCTCGCCGCTGTCTTCGCTGTCGTCGCGCAAGCACGAGTTCGAGGCCGATGCCTTTGCCGCCCAGCATACCCATGCGCAGGACCTGGTGTCGGCGCTGGTCAAGCTGTACGAAGACAATGCCTCCACGCTCACGCCCGATCCGCTGCACTCGGCCTTCTACGACTCGCACCCGCCGGCGTCGCTGCGCATCCAGCATCTGCATGAGGCGATGGCGGCCAGGCCGGTCGCGCCCGCCGCCGGCAGCCACTGATTTTTACATCGCATTCACATTCAGGCAGGGATAGATGAACTATCCCGCCCAGGAGAACCCCATGAGCATCACCGCAAGCACCCTCGCCGCTGCCCGCTGCATCCAGCCCATCGAGGCCCTCGATGACGCCGCCATCGCCAGCCATCTGGCCGCCCTGCCCGACTGGAAGATCGACGACGGCAAGCTGGCACGCACGTTTGCCTTCAGCAACTATTACCAGACCCTGGCCTTCGTCAACGCGATGGCCTGGATCATCCACGCCGAAGATCATCACCCGGAACTGGTGGTCACCTATAACCGTTGTCAGGTGAAGTTCGATACCCATAGCGTCAATGCAGGCCGGGGCGGTCTCTCGGCCAACGACTTCATCTGCGCGGCCAAGGTCGACGCTCTCTTCGCCCAGCGCGCCAACGCCTGATGGGAGTCCGCAAGCAAGGCGCGCGCGGCGCACGGGCGGGATCGGCCGAAGGCCGGGCCGAGCTGGAACAGGGGCTGGTCATTGCCGCCCACGGGCGTCACTACCTGGTGCAGGCAGGTGAACAAAAATTGAATTGCGTCACCCGTGGCAAGAAGAGCGACGTCGCCGTGGGCGACCGTATCCGCCTGGCGCGCACCTCGGCCGACCAGGGCGTGATCGAAGCCATCGATGAGCGCAAGACCCTGCTGTATCGCTCCGACCAGTACAAGTCCAAGTTGCTGGCGGCCAATGTGGACCAACTCTTCATCGTGGTGGCCACCGAACCGAGCTTTTCGGACGACCTGGTCTCGCGCTCGTTGGTGGCGGCCGAGTCGGCCGGCGTGGCGGCGCACCTGATCCTCAACAAGACCGACATCAGCGACGCCCTGCCGAAGACGCGCGAGCGCCTGCAGGTCTATGCGCGCCTGGGCTATCCGGTGCATGAAGTCTCGGCCAAGGCCCAGCCGGACGAAACGCGCGCCGCTTTCATTCCGCTGCTGGCTGGCAAAAGCACCATCCTGATCGGCCAGTCGGGCATGGGCAAGTCGTCCATCATCAACCTGATCGTGCCGGACGCCGACATCGCCACCCGCGAGATTTCAGCCGCGCTCGATACCGGCAAGCACACCACCACCTTCACCCGGCTGTACCAGATGGAGCAGGAAGCCAGCATCATCGATTCACCGGGCTTCCAGGAGTTCGGCCTTTACCAGCTCTCCGAAGGGATGCTAGAACGCGCCTTCCGCGACTTTGCTCCGTATCTCGGCAAATGCCGCTTCTACAACTGCCACCATCTCAACGAACCCGGCTGCGCGGTGCTGGAAGCGGTGCAGGCGGGCCAGATCGCTGCTCTGCGGCACCAGTTGTATGCGCAACTGGTGCATGAGTCTGCGCAGACCTTGTACTGATCCTGCCCTGCCTTAGAACTTGTAGGCTGCGGTCCACACCAGCTCCTGGCACGATCTGGGAAATGCCGGTGGCGCTGGCATAGATCACGCCCACACTGGCCGCCAGCCACAGTTTCTTTGCAGCAAGTGCTGCGGGTATCTTTTTAAGCCGAATCCCTTATAATCTAAGGAGTTAACGACTATCGGCGGCAGGCGCCACACTGGCCGCCGTTTTTATTTATGGCAATCAAACACTACCTTCAGTTTTCCGACTTTACGCTTGATGAATACGAGTACGTGATCGAACGTTCCCGTGTGATCAAACGTAAGTTCAAGAATTACGAGCCCCATCACACGCTGGCCGATCGTACCCTGGTGATGGTGTTCGAAAAGAACTCGACCCGCACCCGCCTCTCCTTCGAGGCCGGCATGCACCAGATGGGCGGTGCGGCGATCTACCTCAACACCCGCGACAGCCAGCTTGGCCGCGGCGAACCGGTGGAAGATGCGGCGCAGGTGATGTCACGCATGTGCGACGTCATCATGATCCGCACCTATGGCCAGGAGATCATCGAGCGCTTTGCCAAGCATTCGCGCGTGCCGGTCATCAACGGTCTCACCAACGAGCAGCACCCCTGCCAGGTGCTGGCCGATGTGTTCACCTACATCGAACATCGCGGCAGCATCCAGGGCAAGATCGTGGCCTGGGTCGGTGACGCCAACAACATGCTCTACTCGTGGCTGCAGGCGGCCGAGGTATTCGGCTTCCATGTCAACGTCTCTACGCCCAAGGGCTACGACATCGATCCAGCGCAAGTCTCGCCGGGCAACCAGCACTACACCTTCTTCGCCGATCCGGCCGATGCCTGCCAGGATGCCGATCTGGTCACCACCGACGTGTGGACCAGCATGGGCTACGAGGCCGAGAACAATGCCCGCCTGAAGGCCTTCGATGGCTGGATCGTGGACCAGGCCAAGATGGCACGCGCCAAGAAAGATGCGCTCTTCATGCACTGCCTGCCCGCGCACCGCGGCGAGGAAGTGGCCGCCGAGGTGATCGATGGCCCGCAATCGGTGGTGTGGGAAGAAGCGGAAAACCGCCTGCACGTGCAGAAGGCCCTGCTCGAATACCTGGTGCACGGCCGCTTCGAGTAAGACCGCCCTGCCCCATCGTCGTACCGCAAGAATCACGCTCAACACTTCACTCATCGCAACGTCAAGATCATGTCCAACATCCTGCAATCCGTCCCGGTCAATCAAAAAGTCGGCATCGCCTTTTCCGGCGGCCTCGATACCAGCGCCGCGCTGACCTGGATGCGCCAGAAGGGCGCCGTCCCCTACGCCTACACCGCCAACCTGGGCCAGCCGGATGAGCCGGACTATGACGCCATCCCCAAGAAGGCCATGCAATACGGTGCCGAGCAGGCGCGCCTGATCGATTGCCGCGAACAACTGGCCAACGAAGGCATCGCGGCCCTGCAAAGCGGCGCCTTCCACATCTCCACCGCTGGCGTTACCTACTTCAATACCACCCCGCTGGGCCGCGCCGTGACCGGCACCATGCTGGTGGCCGCCATGCGTGAAGACAACGTCGACATCTGGGGCGACGGCAGCACCTACAAGGGCAACGACATCGAGCGCTTCTACCGCTACGGCCTGCTGGTGAACCCCAACCTGAAGATCTACAAGCCCTGGCTGGACAGCACCTTCATCGACGAACTGGGCGGCCGCAAGGAAATGTCCGAGTTCATGATCAAGTCCGGCTTCGACTACAAGATGTCGGTGGAAAAGGCCTATTCGACCGACTCCAACATGCTGGGCGCGACCCACGAAGCCAAGGACCTGGAATACCTCAACAGCGGCATCAAGATCGTGCAGCCCATCATGGGCGTGGCGTTCTGGCGCGATGAGGTGGAAGTGAAGGCCGAGACCGTCACCGTGCGCTTCGAAGAAGGCCGTCCGGTGGCGCTCAACGGCAAGACCTTCGCCAGCATGACCGAGCTGATCCTGGAAGCCAACCGCATCGGTGGCCGCCATGGCCTGGGCATGAGCGACCAGATCGAGAACCGCATCATCGAAGCCAAGAGCCGCGGCATCTACGAAGCCCCGGGCCTGGCCCTGCTGTTCATCGCCTACGAGCGCCTGGTCACCGGCATCCACAACGAAGACACCATCGAACAGTACCGCGACAACGGCCGCAAGCTGGGCCGCCTGCTGTATCAGGGCCGCTGGTTCGATTCGCAAGCCATCATGCTGCGCGAAACCGCCCAGCGCTGGGTGGCGCGCGCCATCACCGGCGAAGTGACGGTGGAACTGCGTCGCGGCAATGACTACTCGATCCTCAACACCGAGTCGCCCAACCTGACCTACCACCCGGAACGCCTGACCATGGAAAAGGGCGAAGGCAGCTTCTCGGCCATCGACCGCATCGGCCAGCTGACCATGCGCAACCTGGACATCGCCGATACCCGCCAGAAGCTGTCGATCTACCAGAACACCGGTCTGCTGGACACCAGCACTGCGGTGTCGCTGCCGCTGCTGGGCAAGGACGAAAAGTAATTCCCGCTGGATTCACCTTTACCGTTTAATGGAAGCGATTCGATGAGCACTCAATTCGACAACGTCACCGTCCTGAAAAAGGGCAACGTCTACTTCGACGGCAAGTGTGTCTCGCACACCGTGCTGCTGGCCGATGGCAGCAAGAAGACCCTGGGCGTGATCCTGCCCGCCAGCCTGACCTTCAATACCGGCGCGCCGGAAATCATGGAAATCAACGGTGGCAGCTGCCGCGTGCGTCTGCAGGGTGAAGAAGCCTGGAACACCTATGCTGCAGGCACCACCTTCAGCGTGCCGGGCAATTCGAGCTTCGATATCGAAGTCACCGAGACCCTGGATTACGTCTGCCATTTCGGCTGATCTGACCGAGTTTCAACAAAAAAGCCGTCCAGTAGCGATACTGGACGGCTCAGGTTGATGACGAACCCCGTGTTTTCGAACACGGGGTTTTGTTTTTCAGGCGCAGGTAATTTGCAGATGGTCGATGGCGCAGAAGCCAAGCAAGGCGCGCATTTTTCGCTGTAGCCACTTTTGTACGCTGGCAGAGGCGCTCAAACCGTGTAAAAGCGCGCGCAAGCGCGCCACCAACAGGGCAATCTTCTTCATGTTCTGGGCCGCCGCCGCCAACAAGCACTGCTCGGCGACCTTGCGCAATCCCCGCATACGGGCATAACGATGTCCGTGCAATTGCTTGGCGTCGGCGAAGCTGCGTTCTACCGTTTCCTTGCGTCGGGCATAGATGCGCTTGCCCCATTCGGTACGACGCCGATCATCCACCTTCTCCTTGGAACGCTCCCACACATGGCGCGTCACCACCTTGACCGCATTGGCGCTATTGGTGCATTGCTCGCGTACCTTGCAGCCTCGGCATTGCTCAGGGTTGGATTTGTATTCCCGATACCCGAGTCGATTGGTCGTGCTGTAGCGCAAGGGTTGACCCTGCGGGCAGATGTATTCGTCACGGTAGGCATCGTACTCATACGCCCGTTTAAAGAATGTCCCCGGCTTGTGGTTGGGTGTGCGGTAGCCCATCACGCCGCTGATCTCGCGATTCTCCAGTCCCTGGCAGACGGCCGGTGTGAAGTAGCCCGCATCCAGGCCAACGGCCTGTACATCAAATCCGAACGTCTGGCGCTGACGATCCAGGCGTGCCAGATAAGGCTGACTGTCATGGACTGAGGCGGGCGTGACATGGGTATCGGTAATGATGGAATGCTTGGCATCGACGGTGCGGTGATCCAGGTAGAAGAAGCCCTTGGGCTTGTCGTCGCGCACCATGTAGCCGCTCTCGGGATCGGTGCGACTGACCTTGATCTCTTTGGTGGGCGGCTCATCATCGTCGTCACGCTTGAGCGGTTTCTTGCCATGCTCGGCACGGTCGATATCCACAGCGGCATCCAGTTCGGCCAGATAGGCCGAGGGGGTCTGGGTAACTTGAACGTAGTCGAACTTGTTCTTGTTGGCGTTGGCCTTGAGGTGGGTGCTGTCGCTGTAGAGCACACGGCCATCGACCATGCCGCGTCCAATGGCCTGGCGCACGATCTCGTCGAAGATCTCTTGATAGACGGTGGTATCAATGAAGCGGCGGCGCCGGTTCTGGGAGAAGGTGGATGAGTCCGGTACCTTGTCGGTCAGACGGAATCCGGCAAACCAGCGATAGGCCACATTGACCTGGACCTCGCGGATGAGCTGGCGCTCGCTGCGGATACCGAAGAGGTAACCGATGAACAAGAGCTTGAAGAGTACCACCGGGTCCAGTGCCGGGCGGCCATTGTCGGCGCAATACAGATGCGCCACCTTCTCTCGGATGAACTCGAAATCCACCGCCGCGTCGATCTTGCGCAGCAGGTGGTCCTTGGGCACGAGCATCTCGATGGTCACCATCTCTAACTCGTGCTGGGCGGCTGTCGGTTTTTTGAGCATGACCGATTAAACAACAAAGCCTTGGCTTTCGCCAAGGCTTTGTCATCAATCTGAGCCGTCCAGTAGCGATACTGGACGGCTTTTTTACGTCTTCACGTTTGAGCCTGCCTAGATGAAGACCGGTTCCGGCTCCAACTGCACGCCGAACTTTTCCTTCACATCCTCCTGGATCGCCTGGGCCAGCCTGGCCACCTCAGCCCCGGTGGCACCGCCCCGGTTGACCAGCACCAGTGCCTGTTGTTCATATACTCCTGCCCGTCCCATGTTCCTGCCCTTCCAGCCGCAACGGTCGATCAGCCAGCCGGCGGCCAGCTTGTAATGCTCATCATCGACGCGATAGCTGACCAGGTTGGCATATTGCGCCAGCAAGGTATCGCGCAGGCGGGCCGGTACGATGGGGTTCTTGAAGAAGCTGCCGGCGTTGCCGATCTTGGCGGGATCGGGCAACTTGCGGGTGCGGATGGCGATGACGGCTTCGGCGATGTCACGCGGGCCGGGTTCGGTGATGCCGCGCTCCTGCAAGGCCTGGGCAACGTCGGCGTAGTTGGCATTGGCTTGCCAGCGCTTGGGCAGGGCGAAGCTGACCTCCAGCACCACGGCGCGCTCGCGCAGCTCATGCTTGAAGATGCTGTCGCGGTAGCCGAAGAGGCAAGCATCGCGCTCCAGCGTCAACAGTTCGCCGCTGACCAGGTCGAAGGCGCGCAGGCTATGGAAGCGGTCCTTGATTTCGATGCCGTAGGCACCGATGTTCTGGATCGGCGCGGCACCGACGCTACCGGGGATGAGTGAAAGATTCTCCAGTCCACCCAGGCCCTGTTGCAGCGTCCACTGGACGAAAGCGTGCCAGTTCTCCCCGGCGGCGGCGCGCACGTAGGTGAAGTTTTCATCCTCGCCGGTGATTTCTATGCCCCTGCCCTGCATATGCAGCACCAGCCCGCTGAAGTCTTGTGTCAGCAGCAGGTTGCTGCCGCCACCCAGCACCAGGCGCGGCAGGGCCATCAGGGCGGCGTCCTGGCGCAGCGTGCGCAGGGACTCGACGCCCTCCACGGGCAGGTAGGCATGGGCATGGGCCTCGATACCGAAGGTATTGAGACTACGCAGGGAAACGTCGTGCTGGACGGGAAGTGAAGAAGTGCTCATAGGGCTGGGATTATATCCCTCACGCACGGCAAATCCGCTGTCAGCGGCCCGGCGATGGCGGCTGGCGCGCCACTCCGTTAAAATCACGGCTCAGACGCCGGCCTTCGCCGGCTGCAAGAACATAAGGAACAAGCCATGCCCTCATTCGATACCGTCTGCGAAGCCAACCTGGTGGAAGTCAAGAACGCCGTGGACCAGGCCAACAAGGAAATCTCCACCCGCTTTGACTTCAAGGGCACTGATGCCCGCGTCGAGCAGAAGGAACGTGAGTTGACCGCCTTTGCCGACTCGGACTTCCAGTTGAGCCAGGTGCGCGACGTACTGACCAACAAGATGACCAAGCGCAACGTCGATGTGCGCTTCCTGGACGAAGGCAAGATCGAGAAGATCGGCGGCGACAAGGTCAAGCAGGTGATCAAAGTGAAGAATGGCATCGAGAGTGATGATGCCAAGAAGATCGTGCGCGTCATCAAGGATAGCAAGATGAAGGTGCAAGCCAGCATCCAGGGCGACGCCGTGCGCATCACCGGCGCCAAGCGCGATGACCTGCAGGCGGCCATTGCGCTGCTGCGCAAGGAGATCAAGGATATTCCGCTGGAGTTCAACAACTTCCGGGATTGATTTCCTGCGACTCTGCAAAAAAACGCCGGCAATCGCCGGCGTTTTTCATGGTCATACACTTCCTATTAGCCATCAGGCGGCATCCCGTTCATCCCCCACCAGACGACGCTGCTTGACCGAATCCGCCAGGCCCTGCAGCACCTGCAGGCTTTCTTCCCAGTTGATGCAGCCATCGGTGATGGACTGGCCATAGGTCAATTCCTTGCCCGGCACCAGATCTTGGCGGCCGGCGACCAGATGCGATTCCACCATCACGCCGACGATACGGGTATCACCACCGGCAATCTGGCGGCCGATGTCGGCGCAGACCGGGATCTGGTTTTCCGGCTTCTTGGAGCTGTTGGCGTGCGAAGCATCGATCATCAGACGCGCTGCCAGCCCGCTCTTGGCGATATCCTGGCAGGCTGCGTCCACGCTGGGGGCATCATAGTTGGGCTGCTTGCCGCCGCGCAGGATGATGTGGCAATCCTCGTTGCCGGCCGTGGAGACGATGGCCGAATGGCCGCCCTTGGTCACCGACAGGAAATGGTGCGGCTGCGAAGCGGCCTTGATGGCGTCCACGGCGATCTTGACGTTGCCATCGGTACCGTTCTTGAAGCCCACCGGGCAGGACAGGCCAGAGGCCAGTTCGCGATGCACCTGCGATTCGGTGGTGCGGGCACCGATGGCGCCCCAGCTGATCAGGTCGGCAATGTATTGCGGGCTAATCACGTCCAGGAATTCGGTACCGGCCGGCAGGCCCAGCTCGTTGATGTTCAACAGCAGTTCGCGGGCCGCGCGCAGCCCATCATTGATGCGGAAGCTGTTGTCCATGTAGGGGTCGTTGATCAAGCCCTTCCAGCCGACCGTGGTGCGCGGCTTTTCGAAGTAGACGCGCATGACGATTTCCAGCTCGTTCTTGTGGCGTTCACGCTCCACCACCAGGCGGCGCGCATATTCCATGGCGGCCTTGGTGTCGTGGATGGAGCAGGGGCCGATGACGACCATCAGGCGGTCGTCCTGGCCGTGCAGGATGCGATGCAGCGCAGTGCGGGCTTCCGCGGTGGTGCGTTCGACCTTTTCGGTGCAGGCGAATTCGCGGATGAGATGCGAGGGGGGGACCAGTTCTTTCATTTCTCGGATGCGAAGATCGTCAGTGCGCGGCATTTTTTTCTCCTGGAGTGCTGCAATGTTTCAGCTGGGAACTTGACCAAAAAAAAACCGCCATCACTGGCGGTTTTTTAGGAAATTCGGTTTTGTCTTTTTACGAACGCTTACCGCTTTTCACCGCCGTGGGGCTGGAATAGCTAAAGTAAAAATAAAAATAAGCGCGGACGAAAGACATGTCTGGGGTCATCGATTAAGTGAAGCAGGCATTCATAGTGCTACAAATCAGGGGCTTTGGCAAGCTTCAACAGGGAAATCGGATGTTGCACTGCAAATGCACATATCTTCCTTTTAAATGACATTTAATGATAATTTAATGCGCCAACAATGTCTCAAAACCACATTGACGCAATAAAAAATCAGAGGCCATGCAAGCCTTGTTCAGCCCCGGCCCCCTCTTCCCCTGTGGCTTTCCTGCAAAAAAGTGAATATTTGATCTGAGCACGTGCCTCTCAAGGGCTTTTTGCGGGTGTCTGCAGCGTCCTGAAATGAAAAAAACGCCGGCGTGTTGACACCGGCGTTTTTCCTGCAAGCTGCTGCACGCAACAGCCAACCGAGCATCCATCAAGCAGTGCCACCCACGGTTACACCATCCAGACGCAAGGTCGGCTGGCCTACGCCCACCGGCACACTCTGCCCTTCCTTGCCGCACACGCCCACCCCCGGATCCAGGCGCATGTCGTTGCCGATCATGGAGACACGGTTGAGCACGTCAGGACCATTGCCGATCAAGGTGGCGCCCTTGACCGGGTAGGTAATCTTGCCATCCTCGATCATGTAGGCTTCGCTGGCCGAGAAGACGAACTTGCCGTTGGTGATATCGACCTGACCGCCACCGAAATTGACCGCATACAGACCATTCTTGACCGACGCCAGGATCTCGCCCGGATCCTTGTCACCGCCCAGCATGTAGGTATTGGTCATGCGCGGCATGGGTAGGTGGGCGAAAGATTCACGGCGGGCGTTGCCGGTGACGTCCATCTTCATCAGGCGGGCGTTCATGGTGTCCTGGATGTAGCCCTTGAGGATGCCGTCTTCGATGAGCGTGGTGCACTGGGTCGGATTGCCTTCATCGTCGATGTTGAGCGAGCCACGACGATCGGCGATGGTGCCATCATCGACCACGGTCACGCCCTTGGCAGCCACGCGCTCGCCGATGCGGCCGGAGAAGGTGGAGGAACCCTTGCGGTTGAAGTCGCCTTCCAGGCCATGGCCGATGGCTTCGTGCAACAGGATGCCGGGCCAGCCGGGGCCTAGCACCACGGTCATCGGGCCGGCCGGGGCCGGACGCGCGTCCAGGTTGACCAGGGCGGTCGCCACCGCTTCGGAGGCATACTTTTCCAGCAGGGTGTCGGAGAAATACGCGTAGTCGTAACGACCGCCGCCACCACTGCTGCCCATCTCGCGACGGCCGTTCTGCTCGGCGATCACGGTCACCGAGACCCGCACCAGCGGACGGATGTCCGCCGCCAGTACGCCATCGGCACGCGCCACCAGCACCACGTCGTACTCACCGGAGAGGCTGGCCATGACCTGCTTGACGCGCGGATCCTTGGCGCGGGCGATGCGCTCGACGCGCTCCAGCAACTGCACCTTGGCCGTGGCGTCCAGCGAGGTCAGCGGATCGTGCGGCAGGTACAGCGCACGGCCACCGGCCAGGGTCATGGCACCGGCCACCTTGATCTTGCCGCTGCCCTGACGGGCGATGGTGCGGGTTGCGGCAGCGGCGTCCATCAGGGCCGATTCGGAGATTTCGTCGGAATAAGAGAACGCGGTCTTGTCGCCCGACACGGCGCGCACGCCCACCCCCTGGTCGATGGAAAAGCTACCGGTCTTGACGATGCCCTCTTCCAAGCTCCAGCCTTCGCTCTTGGTGAACTGGAAATAGAGGTCGGCGTAATCCACCTTGTGCGTGAACATGCTGCCCAGTGCCTTGAGCAGCTTGGATTCGTCCAGGCCAAAGGGAGTCAGCAGCACGTCGCGCGCCACTTGCAGGGCGCCCATGTTGGGTTCAAATAATTTCATAGCGTCTTGTCGGAAGGCAAAAAGGTCAAAGCTTGCGGTGGCGTAGCGCCGGCAAACTTTCTCGAACGTATTGTAGACGATGGGGATCAATGTCGCCGATCACAAGCCCCTCCCCCTCCGGCAGCACCGAAACAATCTCGCCCCAGGGATCGACCAACATGCTATGCCCCCAGGTGCGGCGGCCATTGACATGCTGGCCGCCCTGGGCCGAGGCCAGCACATAGCACTGGTTCTCGATGGCGCGGGCGCGCAGCAGCAGCTCCCAGTGGGCGCGGCCGGTGGTATAGGTGAAGGCGGCCGGCATGACGATCAGGGCGCACTCGCCCATGGCACGGTAGAGCTCCGGGAAGCGTAGGTCATAGCACACCGACAGCCCGACCCGCCCGAACGGCGCCTCAAAGCTGCGCACTTCGCTGCCGTATTCGATGGTGCGGGCTTCATCGTAGTTTTCTTCACCTCGCACGAAATTGAATAAATGGATCTTGTCGTAACGCGCCACCCGCTGGCCATCCGGTCCATAGACCAGTGAAGTATTGAGCACCTTGTCGGAAACCGCCGACTGTAGCGGCAGTGTGCCGCCCACCAGCCACAGGCGGTGCTGGCGCGCCAGTGCGCTCATGTGTTGCTGGATAGGACCGCTGCCATCGGCTTCGGCATGGGCCAGCTTGTCGCGTTCATGGCGGCCCATGATGGGCCAGTACTCGGGCAGCAACACCAGTTGCGCGCCCTGCTGTGCGGCCTGCGCCACCAGGCGCGCGGCAGCATCGAAGTTCTGCTCTACCTCGGGCGTGGAGACCATCTGGAGCGCCGCCACCTTGAATGACTGGGTCATGTCTGCCTCTCGCAAGACTGCGGAAAATGAAGAAAACGAAGGGCCAGTATCGCCCATCCTGGCCGCACGCGCAGCGCCTTCAGGCACCGGAATTGATGACCGGGCCAGGCTGGGGCGAGCGGCGTGATGGCACAGGGACAGCCGGCGCGGCCGGCAGTGCAGGCGCACTGTCATTGCCCGGCGTACCCGGTTTGCCCTCCTGGCCCTTCTGCAGCACTTCCTTGGCGCGTTCGGCATCCACCGGCGAGACCTGGCCCTGCTTGACCACGATGGGATCGCTCCAGGGGCCGGTCACCTTGTATTCGAAACTGAGCGACTTCATCACCGGATTGCGCAGGAACAGTTGCGCCAGCAAGGTACTCACGCCCACCACCGGATTGACCGCCATGGCCACCACCGAGGCCGTGCCGAGGTTGATCTCGGGGATCACCACCACGTGCAGGTCCTGGGTTTCGCGGGCGATGTCGGCCGAGCCGCTCATGAGCACAGAGGCCGTCACACCGGTCATCTTGAGGTTGTCGGTACTGGCGATGCCCTTGGCGATGCTGGCCGTGCCGGCCACGGTATCGAAGGCGAAGCCTTGCGAGAACACGTCGCGGAAGTCCAGCGTCAGCCGGCGCGGCAGCGCCTGCAGGTTCAACACGCCCAACAGCTTGGCCGCACCCGGATCGACCTTCAGGAACTGGCCGGAATGCACGTCCATGTGCACCTGGCCGGCCAGGCTGGCCATGTCCATGGCATAGGGTGGCGCCTTCCAGCTGAGGTCGCCATCGAGCTTGCCGTGTCCACCGCGGATGGTGCCGGGATAACCGAAACGCTCCAGCAGCTTGCCGGCATCCTCGATGTCCAGCGCATAGGTAAAGTTGGAGGTGTGGTTACTGCCGAAGCTGAGCCAGTTGCCGGCAGCGCGGAACTGGGCATCGGGATTGGCCAGCAGCAAACGGCTGATGCGCCACTCGCGGCCCACCGAGGTGACGATATTGCTGGCATCCAGTTCCAACCGGCCCAGCTTCTTGCCGCCCAGCTCGAACTGCTCGGCGCGGATGTCCAGGGCGGGCATCTGCACGTTGTCATCGGCCTTGACGGCCGAGGCCGGGGTCGGTTGGGTAGCGTCGGTGGCCGGATTGGATTTGGGGATGATCAGCGTAGAGAGGCGCGCCGTCACCTTGCCGGGGCCACGGCCACTGCCCGAGTCTTCCCAGGTCACGCTGCCAGAGGCCTGTTGTGACTCCAGGTTGATCTGCCAGGCATTGCGACGATGGGCCGCTTCCAGGACCAGCTTGTTGAGCTGCTTGCCCATCAGGGTCAACTCGCCCACGCGGGCCGAGATGCTGTCCGGCTCCAGGTATTGCGTGACGTCGCTGCTGCCCAGACGGCTGGGAGAGGTGCCGCCAGCCCCGGCTTCCTTGCCGGTCAGGGCCGTCTTCAGCGCCAGCCAGGCATCCACGTCCAGGCTGTCGCTGGCCAGCGCCAGTTTCAGGCCGGAAGCCGGCGTCGGTGCCGGCTGGTTCCAGCCAATGCCGCCGCTGGCCACACGCCAGTCGTTGCCCTTGCCCGCCACGCGCTCGCGCACGTAGCGTGCAGCGATGTTCGCCCCCAGCGCCAGACGCATCTCCTCGCGCTCGATCAAGGGATCGGCCGAGGCCAGGGGCAGCAGATCGAAACGCATCGGCAGGCTATCTTGCATCCCCTTGCGCAAGGGCAGCGGCAGGTCCACGCCCAGGCCGACCAGGTTGGAGTCGATGCTGACCTCCGGCTGGTGCTGGCGCACCTGCACCGTAGCGGTGTAACGGGTGCCGCCCGAGAAGCGCGCCAGCAGGCGCTGCAGCGAGGGCTCGGGGTATTGCTTGCGCAGGTTGTCGATATTGATGGCGCCCTCCAGGCGCACCTGGCTGCTGCCATCCTTTTGCGTGCCGCCACTGATGGCCAGGGTGTCGCCCAGAAACTGGCCGCGTACACCGTTGAGGGTAAAGCCATGCTCATTGAACTCGACCTTGCCGCTGGTGCGATAGAGCGGCGGCAACTCCGGCAGCAGATCGACATCATTGTTGGCGAACTGGAAGGTGCCCTGGGCACGGGTCTCGATGGCGTGGTGCAGCGGCATCTGGAACTTCAGGTCCAACCGCGCTTCGCCACTGGCCGTGGTGTGCTCCATGACGTTGCCGGTCCAGCGCGCCACCGGGCTCTGGTTCACGTATTGCAGGAAGGCCGGCATGGGTCCGGTGGCCTGGCCATCGATTTCCAGCACGGCGTCATGCGAATCGACATCGGCCACGCGCGCCGTCACCGGCCCCAGCCGGGCACCCAGAGTGCGGGCACTGTCGGCCTTGATCTCCAGGCGCGTACGGTCCATGCTCAGGCGCCCCCGACCCTCTTCCAGCAAGGGCCATTCGGGGTCCCGGCCATCGCGCCCGAGGTGCCCGGGGGTGTAGTTCAGCTTGAGGCCCTCGAACTCGCCCGTCAGCTGGAACTGGCCGCGCGGCTTGTCGCCGGGCTTGGCAGTGTGGAAGGGGAAATCGGCCAGCGCGCCCTTGAGCTTGAATTGCACGTCCTTCAGGGTGCCGGCCATGAGGCCTTCGGTGAGCCAGTGGCGCAAGGGTTCGCTCAGGTGCGGCGGCAGGTAGCGGCGCACGGCCTTGACGTCGAAGCTGCTCAACTCGCCGCTCACGTCCACGCTGCCCATGGAACGGCCCTCCAGCGGCACCAGGTGCTGACCGTGCAGGCTGCCGGCCACGCCGGGTTGGGTGAACTGCATCTGGTCCAGGTCGACCTGCAGCATCTGGTCCTTCAGGAATTGCCAGCGCGCCTGCAATTTCAGGGTATCAAACGGCATGGTCGGCTCGCTGAAGAGCTCGGCGGGCAGTTGCACCGCCAATTGCCGCGCATCCACCTTGACCGAACCACCCTTTTCGGTGGCATCGACTTCCCCGGAGAGATTGCTGAAACCGGGGAAGGCCGCCCACTGCGCCCGTGCCGGCCGGACTCCATTCCTGTGGGGCTCGACATGGGCCGGCAAGCCTTTCAGACCGAGGTTCTGGAAGCGGCCATTGACGCGGTAGGAACTCAGTTCCGGGTAACTACCCTGCCATTGCACCGTGAAATCATGCAATTCCCCGCGCGGTGCCAGGTCATCCAGCAGTTTGCGGTGCGAGGGCGCCAACGGCAGGCGCGTGGCCAGTTGGGACAAGGTCAGCAGGTTCAGGTAGGTGGCCTTGACGCTGGTACGCTCGGCCTTGAGCGGCGTGGCCGGCTCGTAACTCTCGGCAATCGAGGTCGGCGGCAGCACGAAGCCATCCGGGGTTTCGATGGAAAAATCGGTCAGCGTGACCTGGTGACCATTGGTGCCGAAGGTAGGAATGCCATCCTCCAGGTTGGCCCCCAGAGTTTCGCTGGCGGAAATGCGGCCGTTGACGCGCTTGAGCGAGAGCGGGTCCAACTGGCGCGACAGGCGGGCATTGAAATCGGTCAGGCGCAGGTCGGCGGTGAAGTTGGCGACCTTGGCATGGTCCAGCGTCAGCCAGGCGCGCACCGAACCACGGCCGCTGCGGATATCGATGGGGTAATCGATCCAGGCGCGCCAGACCGCCAGCTCGGTATTGCGCAGGTCGGCATACAGCAGCCCCTTCCAGCGCGAGATATCGGAACTACGCGCGAAGGCCGGATGGCTGAAATCGGCCCGCACATCCAGGGGTGCGGCCATGTCCTGCGGCGGGATGGCGCGCAGGGACAGGCGATGGCGCAGCCAGCGGTTGTGCAGCACCAGGTTGACATCCTGCAGCACCAGTTCCGGGGCGGCGCGCAATTCATCGTCCCAACGCAGCTTGCTGTGGCGAATCACGATTTCGCGCTGCGACAGGAGCCAGTCCAGGCTGCTGCCATCGCCGCCGGCCGGCACCGGGATACCCGCCACGTAAAGCTTGCCTGCAGCATCGCGGCGTATGGCCAGGTCGGCGCCCTCAATACTGAGGTTTTCCACCCGGAGCCCCGCCACCAGCAAGCTGCTCCAGGATAGCGTGGTGGAGATGCGCGGCAGTCTTAAGGCTGGCTCGCCCTGCTGGTCATGCACGGTAAGGTTGGTCAGCGAGAGTTGCGGACGCAGCCCGCGCCAGGAGGCGGCGATGTCGTCGATGCTCACGGCGCGACCGATCTGGCGCGATACCAGGCGTTCGATCTGGGGCTTGTAGTGGCCGATCTCGGGCAAGACCGCATAGCGCAGCACCAGGAACAGCGCGCAAAAGACAAAATAGGCCACCAGCAGCAGCTTCAGGGTGAAGCCCAGCACATGATGGCTGGCCCGGTTCAGACGCCGATAGCTGCCCCGCGCAAATCGCCAGCACAGCGCCCAACGACCGGGCTGGGGTGTGGCGTTATGGTGTTCTTGGGACATCAGGATGCAAGGCGGCTCGGCAAAAAAAGAAATCAGAGAGACAACATGATCGCATGGAAAACCGGCCCATGCCATCGGTGCAAAGGGGCTATGAGGGGCAAAATCGGCGATAAGTTTAAAAAGGGAAGCTAGAATCCCCCTTTTGATGCAGATCGCGTGAAAACGTCAGCCCACTGTCAGCGCCTGGGCGCCTGCTGCCTGCGCCGTTCAGCCAGGCCAGGGCCAGCATGAAGCGTAATGACAGGCGGTTTTCCTACTTTTACACCTTGTCCTGGAGCTTTGCGGTTGCCTATGCCTGTTCATCAAGTTTCCCTGGTCGATGCCAGCACCTCGCGCTACTACACCCGCTGGACCCAGGCCGACCCGGCCCGCAGCGCCCTGATAGCCAGCACCGCCGCGCAAGCCATCGACCGCACCATCATGCAGCAGCGCCTGGAGCAGGACCTGGCCGCCGGCCTGTCGCTGCCAGGCGCCATGCGCCGCCTGCGCAACCTCATCGTCTGCACCCTCATCACGCGCGATCTCGACGGCCGTGCCGACCTGGCCGAAGTGGTGGCCACCATGACCGACTTTGCCGACTTCGCCGTGCAGACCCACCTGGCGGCGCTGATGCAGGAACAGGTGGCGCTGTACGGCACGCCCATTGGTGAAGAATCGGGCCGACCACAGGAGATGATCGTGCTGGGCATGGGCAAGCTGGGGGGCGGAGAACTGAACGTTTCTTCCGACATCGACCTCATCTTCGTCTACCCCGAAGATGGCGACACCCAGGCCGAGGCCGGTCAGAAGTCGCTATCCAACCATGAATTCTTCGTGCGCCTGGGCAAGAAGCTCATCGGCGCCCTGGCCGAGATCACCGAAGATGGCTTCACCTTCCGCGTCGACATGGCGCTGCGCCCCAATGGCAACTCCGGCCCGCTGGTGGCCAGCTTCAACATGGTCGAGGAATACCTGGTGCGCCAAGGCCGTGAATGGGAGCGCTATGCCTGGACCAAGGCGCGCGCGCTGACCGGCACAGCCGAAGACATCGCCACCCTGGAAGCCATCAGCCGGCCCTTCATCTTCCGCCGCTACCTGGACTTCGGCTCCATCGATGCGCTGCGCTCCATGCACGGCCAGATCCGCGCCGAGGTCAAGCGCCAGGAAGCGCTGCATCCCGACCGCAGCAACAACGTCAAGCTGGGCCGCGGCGGTATTCGCGAAATCGAATTCACCAGCCAGGTGTTCCAGTTGATCCGCGGCGGCCGCGACCCTGATCTGCGCGATCGATCCACCCGCACCACCCTGCGTACCCTGGCCGCCAAGGACTTGCTGGCACCCGAGGTGGTGGCGCAATTGCTGGAGGCCTACACCTTCCTGCGCGACCTGGAACACCGCCTGCAATACCTCGAGGATGCCCAGACCCACACCCTGCCGGTCAATCCCGAGGATCTGCTGCTGGTGGCCAACATGATGGGCTATGCCGATAGCCCCGCCCTGCTGCGCGAACTGGAGCGCCAGCGCGCCATCGTGGCTACGCAGTTCGACGCCATCTTTGCCGACAAGCAATCCGAGGCCGACAGCGACGGCCCCACCGTGGCCGTCAGCGAAAACGACAACCTGGAAGGGCTCACCGATGCCCTGCGCCTGGTCGGCTTCCCGCAAGAAGACATCGAGGACGGCGCGCGCCGCCTGCACCTGACCTGGCAATCGCCACGGATGCAAAGCCTGCCCGAAGCCAGCCGCAACCGCCTCAACACCGTCATCAACAAGTGCCTGCCGCTGCTGGCGGCACTGCACTACGATCAGTTGCCAGCGCTGGGCCGCTTGCTCGACTTCCTCGAAGCGATTGCCCGCCGCGCAGCCTACCTGGCCCTGCTCACCGAATATCCCTACGCCCTGCAGCGCCTGGTGCGCATGATCGGCGCCAGCGGCTGGGCGGCCACCTACCTCACGCGCCACCCGCTGCTGCTGGATGAATTGCTGGATGATCGCAACCTCAAGGCCGGCTCCGACTGGGTCGCCTTCGCCGACACCTGCCGCCGCCAGTTGAGCGCCGCCGAGGGCGACACCGAACGCCAACTCGACATCCTGCGCGAGCTGCACCACGCCGAACTGTTCCGCCTGCTGGCGCAAGACCTGGAGGGCGAGCTGTCGGTCGAAAAGCTGGCCGACGAACTCTCGGCCCTGGCCGACGTGCTGGTACAGGTGACCATCGAGGCAGTCTGGCAAACCATCGCCCAGCGCCATCGTGAGGTGCCGCGCTTTGCCGTGATCGCCTACGGCAAGCTGGGGGGCAAGGAACTGGGCTATGCCTCGGACCTGGACGTGGTGTTCCTCTACGATGACGATGACCAGGAGGCACCGGGCCTGTATGCCAAGCTGGCGCAGCGCTTCATCACCTGGATGACCAGCCACACCCCGGCCGGCACCCTGTTCGATATCGACATCGCCCTGCGCCCGGATGGCGCCAGCGGCTTGCTGGTGTCACCGGTCTCCTCCTTCGAGAAATACCAGTTGAACGCTGCCTGGATCTGGGAACATCAGGCCCTCACGCGCGCCCGCTTCTGTGCCGGCGACACCGCCATCGGCGAACGTTTCGAAGCGCTGCGCGAGCGAGTACTGCGCCAGCCGCGCGATGTCCAGAAGCTGGAAGAAGAAGTGCTGTCCATGCGAGGCCGGATGCGCGAAGCCCATCCCAACCGCAGCAAGATGTTCGACCTCAAGCACGATGAAGGCGGCATGATCGACATCGAATTCATGGTGCAATACCTGGTGCTGCGCCATGCCTGCGACCATCCGCAACTGACCGGCGACATCGGCAACATCGCACTCTTGAAACTGGCCGCGCAACTGGGCTTGATCGATGACCTGCTGGCCGCCGAAGCGGCCAATGCCTATCGTCTCTTCCGCAAGCTGCAACACCAGATCCGCCTGCAAGGCTCGGAACGCGCTCACATCGATGCGATCCGGGTGGAACATGAACGGGCTTGCGTGATCCGCCTGTGGCAGCAGGTGTTCGGCTGACATGCTGTTGCCGGTATAGGAATGAAAAAACGGGATGCGCCTGAGGGTGCATCCCGTTTCTTCATGCAGATCATCTTTCGGGTGAAGCCCTGTTATTTCAGCGGCTTGACCGCCACCAGGTTGATCAGTGTTTCTTCACGCTCGGCCCTGGGCTTGATGCCGAAGACGCGCTCCAGAATGCCGAGGTCTTCGCGACTCCACCACAGGTAGGGATAGGAAATCGACTGCGGCGCCACCTGGAAGCCGGCACTGCGTACCAGGGCCAGGTATTGTTCCGCAGTCTTCTGCACTTCCATCGGATGGCGGAACAGCAAGCGGATGATCCACGAGTGGATATAGCGCTTGGTCGACTCGGCAAAGAGCAGGATGCCACCCGGTTTGAGCACGCGGTAGAACTCGCGGATCGCCTCTTCCTGGTCCACCAGGTGATGAAAGGTCTGGTGGCAGAACAGCAGGTCCACGCTACTGTCTTCCAGCCGCATCTGCGCGCTGGAGCACTGGATGAATTCGGCGTGCAGGCCCTCGGCGTCGGCCTCAGCGCGAGCGGCCTCGATCATGGCCGGGTCGATGTCCATGCCGATCAGACGCTGCGGGGTGAAACGGGTCTGCAGTTTCTTCAGCGACCGGCCCCAGCCGCAGCCCACGTCAGCCACCACCGGATAGCTGCTGCGACGCTGGGGAATCAAACGTTCCAGATCCAGCATGGCACGTTCCAGCACGTGCAGGGTCCAGGTTGGTGTGCGCAGGAACCAGAGCCCGAAGGCGGTCTCGGGAACGTGCTCCGGCAGTGCGGCAGGCATGGGCGTCGAATGTGATTTCATGTCGTTATGCTTGTTTTGTCCTGGCCGGATGGCGCGACAAGCGACCACCGGCTTCCTGAGAGCCGGCGCTTCCCCCTGCCGGCTGATGAAAAATGCCCCGCAAGCGGGGCATCAGGATGTTACCGGGCGGCAAACGGGACTGCAACTGTCTCGCGTTTGCTCCCTGAACTCAATCAATCTCAATATTTGGGCGGCGTCTTCTCATCGCGGCTGGCGCGGCGGTCGCTGCTGGCCTCGCGCGAGGAGGAGGAACTTTCGCGGTCACGCGAGCGGGCATTGTCGCGGCTGGAATCGCGATCGCGGGAACGGCTGCTGCGGTCGCTGTCCTTGGCGTCCTTGTCCTTGCCATCCTTGCCCTTGGCATCATCCTTGGTCGCATCGGCCGCCGGGGCCGGCGGGGTCACGGTCTGGATGCCCTTGGCCGCCATGTATTCGTGCATGTCCTTCCAGCCGGCGAAGATACCGGCCTTCAAGGCATCGGGATTGCGCTGGTAGCAGTCTTCCAGGCTCTGACCGGCCTGGCGGCAGCCGGCGCCCAGCGCAATGCCTTCTGCCTTGGCCTCTTCCGGGGTCTGCTTGGGCTTGGAAAAGCTGCTGATGTAGTCACACGCGGACAGCGACAAGCTGACGGCGCAAATCAGGGCCAGGTTGGCCCACAGGCGAGGGGCCTGGGATGAGCTTGCGGACATGCGTTCCCTCATTGGGTCGGTTGCTCTTGTTGTTCAGGCAAAGCGCAAACGGAGAAATAAATGAACAAATAAACAAAAGGCCATTGCCAGCGCCACGCCAGCAACAGCCTTTGTACTCCTTTTGCAGGCTGATTCCCCATTTTCACCTCGGCAAAGCGACTTGCATACGAGGAAAAGAAACGGAAACAGCCCTGAAATTGACGCTCCCGGCCAGGAACTTCCCGACCGGAAGGCCAATCCACGCGTCTTACTTGGCCGTTGCCAGAGCCACGGTGGTGTCGAGCATACGGTTGGAGAAGCCCCACTCGTTGTCGTACCAGGACGAAACCTTCACCAGACGGCCGGAGACCTTGGTCAGGGTAGCGTCGAAGTTGGACGATGCCGGATTGTGGTTGAAGTCCACCGAGACCAGCGGGTCGGTGTTGTAGGTCAGGATGCCCTTCAACGGACCGGATTCGGAAGCGGCCTTCAGGATGGAATTGACTTCATCCACGGTGGTGTCGCGCGAAGCCACGAAGGACAGGTCAACGATGGACACGTTGATCGTCGGCACGCGGATGGCGTAGCCGTCCAGCTTGCCGTTCAGTTGCGGCAGCACCAGGCCGACCGCGGCAGCAGCACCGGTCTTGGTCGGAATCATGGACTGGGTGGCCGAACGGGCGCGGCGCAGGTCTTCGTGGTACACGTCGGTCAGCACCTGGTCATTGGTGTAGGCGTGGACGGTGGTCATCAGGCCGTTTTCCAGCCCGATCTTGTCGTTCAGCGGCTGCACCAGCGGGGCCAGGCAGTTGGTGGTGCAAGATGCGTTGGAGATGACGGTGTCGGAGGCCTTCAACACGCCGTGGTTGACGCCGAACACGACGGTGGCGTCCACGTCCTTACCGCCGGGAGCGGAGATGATCACCTTCTTGGCACCACCCTTGATGTGGGCGCTGGCTTTTTCCTTGGTGGTGAAGAAGCCGGTGCATTCCAGCACCACGTCCACACCCAGCTCGCCCCAGGGCAGCTCGGCGGGGTTGCGCTGTGCCAGCACCTTGATGCGGTCGCCGTTGACGACGATGGAATCGCCATCCACGGTCACGGTGCCGGGGAACTTGCCATGGGCGGTGTCGTACTGGGTCAGGTGGGCATTGGTCTTGGGATCGCCCAGGTCGTTGATGGCGACAATCTCGATGTCGTGCTTCTTGCCGCCTTCGTAGTGAGCGCGCAGGATATTGCGGCCGATGCGGCCATAACCGTTGATTGCTACGCGAATTGCCATGCTCTTCTCCTCAAGTAGTAAAAATCGATGCAAACCGGTAGTCGGGAAAGCGACCTGTCCGCAGCTTGCACCCTTGCGGCGCTGCCAGTCGGACATGAATCCTTCTTTTCCGGCCTTTTGTTCAGTTGTTCTTGCCGTCCCTGCCTGCCCTGCTGATCCTGCCTATCCGTGGCTTACCGCTCTCACCCGCTCAGGAGTGGAGCTTGCGCCAGACGAAACCGATCTCGTCGAGTTCGCTGCCATCATCCCAGGTGAACGTTTGTTCATAAAGCCTTTCGGCCCCGAGTGACTCGAAAAATTCCCCGGCGCCTTCGTTCCTGCTCAATACCCACGCCATCAGGCCAGTGGCGCCGGCACTGATGAGGGTGGCGGCAACGTTGGCCAGCAGGCGCTTGCCCAATCCCTTGCGCTGCTCATCGGGCAGCACGCAGATGGCGGTCAGCTCGGCGTCGCAGCCGAAACGCGACTCCGCCAGGGTCATGCCGGAAGCGAAGCCGATGATCTCGCCACCACTTTCGGCCACGAAGGTGCAGGCGGCGTCAGACGACGCTTCCAGCACCTGCTCCCACAGCTTGACGCTTTCCTCGGGCTTCAAGTGATCCAGATAGCTGTCGGGCACCAGGCCACGATAGGCGGCACGCCAGGCGTCGATACGCACACCGGCAATCGACGCCGCGTCGCCCTTGCGGGCGCGACGGAACAGGACTTCTTCAGTCATGGACACCAGACTGCTCAAGCCAGTACTGCCTTGGCCTTGGCCACCACGTTCTCGACAGTGAAACCGAAGTGCTTGAACAGCACGCCAGCCGGGGCCGATTCGCCGAAGGTATCGATCCCGACCACGGCGCCTTCCAGGCCCACGTACTTGTGCCAGAAGGCGGTCACGCCGGCTTCGATGGCCACGCGCGGGACGCCGCGCGGCAGCACCGTGGCCTTGTAGGCCGAATCCTGGCGGTCGAACACGTCAGTCGAGGGCATCGACACCACACGCACGGCGATGCCTTCGGCGGTCAGGGCGTCGGCAGCTTTGGTGGCCAGTTCGATTTCGGAGCCGGTCGCCATCAGCACCACCTTGGCATTGGGCGCATCGCGCAGCACGTAGCCACCGCGGGCGATGTCCTTGACCTGGGCGTCGGTACGCTCCTGGAACGGCAGGTTCTGGCGCGAGAAGATCAGGGTGCTCGGGCCATCGTGACGCTTGATCGATTCGGCCCAGGCCACGGCGGTTTCGGTGGTGTCGCACGGACGCCAGTTGTCCAGGTTGGGGATCAGGCGCAGGCTGGAGACGTGTTCCACCGACTGGTGGGTGGGGCCGTCTTCGCCCAGGCCGATGGAGTCGTGGGTGAACACGAACAGCGAACGGATCTTCATCAGCGCAGCCATGCGCAGGGCATTGCGGCTGTAGTCGGAGAAGGTCAGGAAGGTCGCGCCAAAGGGCAGATAGCCGCCATGCAGGGCGATACCGTTCATGATGGCGCTCATGCCGAATTCACGCACACCGTAGTTGATGTGGTTGCCGCGCTGGTCGGCGCGCACGGCCACCGATTCCTTCCAGTTGGTCAGGTTCGAGCCGGTCAGGTCGGCCGAGCCGCCCAGGAATTCCGGCAGCGCCTGCGCATAGGCCTGGATGGCGTTCTGGCTGGCCTTGCGGGTGGCGATGGTTTCCTTCTTTTCCAGCGTGGAATTGATATAGGCGGTCACGGTGGACTCAAAAGCGACCGGCAGTTCGCCCTTGAGGCGACGCAGCAGTTCGGCGGCTTCGGCCGGGTATTGGGCGGCGTAGGTGTCGAAGGTCTGCTTCCAGCTAGCTTCGAAGTCGGCGCCAGTGGCCTTGGCATCCCAGGCGGCGTAGACGTCAGCGGGAATCTCGAAGGGCGCGGCAGTCCAGCCCAGCGCTTCGCGCACGGCGGCGATTTCCTTGTCGCCCAGGGCGGCGCCGTGCACCTTGTCGGTGCCGGCCAGGTTGGGCGAACCCTTGCCGATGACGGTGCGGCAGCAGATCAGGGTCGGTTTGTCGGCCAACTTGGCCTGGTGGATCGCGGCGCTCACGGCCTCGACGTTGTGGCCGTCGACGGCCGGGATGACGTTCCAGCCGTAGGCTTCGAAACGCTTCGGGGTGTCGTCCTTGAACCAGCCTTCGACGTGGCCGTCAATCGAGATGCCGTTGTCGTCATACAGCACGATCAGCTTGGACAGGTTCAGCACGCCCGCCAGCGAGCAGGCTTCATGCGAGATACCTTCCATCAGGCAACCGTCGCCGACGAAGGCGTAGGTGTAGTGATCGACCACGGCCAGGCCGGGCTTGTTGAATTCGGCAGCCAGCAGCTTTTCAGCCAGCGCCATGCCCACTGCATTGGTGATGCCCTGACCCAGCGGGCCGGTGGTGGTTTCCACGCCCGGGGTGATGTGGACTTCCGGGTGGCCGGCGGTCTTGGAATGCAGCTGGCGGAAGGACTTGATGTCTTCCATCGACAGGTCGTAACCGGTCAGGTGCAGCAGCGCATATTGCAGCATGGAGCCGTGGCCGTTGGAGAGCACGAAGCGGTCGCGGTTGGCCCAGTGCGGGTTGGACGGGTTGTGACGATAGTGCTTGGCCCACAGGGCCACTGCGATTTCGGCCATCCCCATCGGCATACCCGGGTGCCCGGAATTGGCTTTTTGAACTGCGTCCATCGCCAGCGCGCGGATCGCGTTGGCCATCTTGTCGGTGGGGAGTGTGGAAATCATGTCGAGGTATGAGTTTGCTGTGCAAGAGGCGCTGTGAGGCGCACCAATCGGGTTTTCAAGCCAAAGCGCCGCCCCGGAAGGCCAAGTGCAGCGCGGGGCCGTATTTTACCAGAGTGCGCCGGGGGGATTAAAATTCAGGACCAGTCGCATGACTGTCCTGACAACATTTTTGCATCTTCACTGCCTCCTGGCCCCCCTCCCCATGCCCCGTTTCTTCCTTCCGCAAACCCTCGCCATCGGTACCGCGCTGGTCCTGCCTGAGCAGATTGCCCACCATATCCAGGTGCTGCGCCTGCAAGCGGGCGATACGCTCACCCTGTTCAATGGCGAAGGCGGCGAGTACACCGCCAGCCTGACGGCTATTGAAAAGAAGCGGGCCCACGCCGAAGTGAAGACATTTTCACCTCGCGAGGCCGAACTGCCCTATGCGCTGACCCTGGCCCAGGCCCTGCCTGAAGGATCGAAGATGGATTGGATCGTCGAGAAAGCCGTGGAACTGGGCGCCACCGCCCTGCAGCCGCTGGCCGCACAGCGCTGCGTGGTGCGCCTGGCGGGCGAACGGGCCGAGAAGAAACAGGCGCACTGGCAAGGCATTATCCATGCTGCCGCCGAGCAATGCGGCCGCAACCGCCTGCCACATCTGGGCGAGGTGACCGACTTCAAGCGCTGGATCGCCCAGAGCGACCTGCACCGCCGCATCCTGCTCTCCCCGCGCGGCAGCGAGCCGCTGTCGGGCTGGGCGCGCCATCATCCGCCGCAGGCCGTGACCGTCATCGTCGGCCCCGAAGGCGGCTTCAGCGAGGAAGAAGAAGACCTGGCCTGCGCCCAGGGCGCGCTGATGCTGTCCATGGGCAGCCGGGTGCTGCGTACCGAGACTGCGGGGCTGGCGGCACTGGCTGCCTTGAATGCGGTGTGGGGGGAGCTTTGAAGAAATCTTCATACAGGTAATTTCCAGCCGGCCTGCCTGATTCCCGTGCAGGCCGCCCCAGCGGATGTCCAAGTTCGGCGCACGGCTCACCATTTTGTCTCGCTGACAAAATTCTTCATTTCCCCTCGGACAGCTTGCCTTTCGGCACTTCACCTCGCAAACTCGCGTGGTGAAGCCTTTTCCCATTTTTCAGCCGCGTGACGGACGCGCTGGCACGCCTCCTGCTTAAAGATATTCAATCTTGTATTCAAGTTTGAATATCCAAAATGACTGCCATTTCCGCCCTGCAACAAGCCGCCACCCCGACCACCATCGCCGCCACCCTGGCCGCCTACCGCGAAGGCCGCAGCACGCCCGGCAAGGTGGTGGCCGAACTGCTGGCGCGCATCGACCGCGCCGGCCGCGATGAAGTCTGGATCAGCCGCGTGCCGCCCAAGCAACTGAAGCAACAAGCCGCCGCGCTGGACCTGATGTTGCAGATCAAGGGAGAAGCCGTGCTGGAGACCATGCCGCTGTTCGGCATTCCCTTCGCCGTGAAGGACAACATCGACGTGGCCGAGATGTCCACCACCGGGGCCTGTCCCGAATTCGGCCGGCTGGCCAGCGAGAGCGCCGCCGTGGTGCAGCGCCTGCAGGCTGCTGGCGCACTGCTGGTGGGCAAGACCAACCTGGACCAGTTCGCCACCGGCCTGGTCGGCGTGCGCTCCCCCTACGGTGCGGTTCGCAATGCCATCAAGCCGGACTATGTCTCGGGCGGTTCCAGTTCGGGCTCGGCGGTGGCGGTGGCACTGGGTCAAGTCCTGTTCTCACTGGGAACGGATACCGCCGGCTCGGGCCGTGTACCGGCTGCCTTCAATCACCTGGTCGGCCTCAAGCCCACCAAGGGCTTGATCAGCGCACGCGGCCTGGTCCCGGCCTGCCGCACCCTGGATTGCATCTCCATCTTCGCCCATGACGTGGCCGATGCCTGGCGCGTACTGCACAGCGCCGCCGGCTTCGATGCCGAGGATGGCTATTCGCGCCGTCCCACCATGCTGGGTGTGAAGCGCCGGGGCTATCGCATCGCCATTCCCGAGCACTGTGAATTCTTTGGCGACAGCGTCGCCCAGGAAGCCTGGGAACGCAGCCTGGCGCAGATCGCGGCCCTGCCCGGGGTGAGCCTGGCGAAGATTCCCTTCGCCCCCTTCAGCGCCGCCGCGCAACTGCTGTACCAGGGGCCGTGGGTGGCCGAACGCCGCGCCGCGCTGGGTGACTTCTTCCTGGAGAACCAGGAAGCCATCCATCCGGTGGTACGCCAGATCACCGCGCAAGCCGATGACTACGATGCGGTCGACAGCTTCAATGCCCAATACCACCTGGCCGACCTGCGCCGCCAGGCCGAGAACCTGCTGGCAGGCAGCGACCTGATGCTGGTGCCCACCACCACCACCTTCCCCACCATCGCCGAGGTCGAGGCCGATCCGGTGGTGCGCAATGCGCAACTGGGCCACTACACCAACTTCGTCAACCTGATGGATATGTCGGCCCTGGCCATCCCCGGCGTGTGGCGTCGCGACGGCTTGCCAGCCGGCGTGACCCTGATCGGCCAGGCCGGGGCCGACCACCTGCTGGCCGAAGCCGGCGCCCGCTTGCAGCAGCAGCTGGGCGGTGCCGCGCAAGCCGATGCGATTGCCGCCGCGCCGCTGCCCTTCAACGAAAGCACTATCAAGGTCTGCGTGGTCGGCGCCCACCTGGCCGGCCAACCGCTGAACTGGCAATTGCTGGAAGCCGGCGCGCGCCGCGTGGCCGTGACCTGCACTGCCGCCTGCTACCGGCTCTATGCCTTGGCCGGCACGACACCGCCCAAACCCGGCCTGGCCCGCACCGAAGGTGACGGCGCCGCCATCGCGGTGGAAGTCTGGGAGATGCCGTTGCGCCAGTTCGGTGGCTTCGTCGCGGCCATCCCGGCGCCGCTGGGCATCGGCACGGTGGAGCTGGCCGATGGCAGCAGCGTCAAGGGCTTCATCTGCGAGCCGGCCGGCATTGCCGGCGCCACCGACATCACCCACCACGGCGGCTGGGTCAATTATCTGAATTCGCTGAACTGACACCCTCACCACGGAGCTGCTCATGATGAAGAAGAAGACCACCTTATCCACCGCGCACGATGCCGCCCGCCGCCGCTTCATGGCCAAGGCCGGTGCGCTCACCGCTACCGCCGCCATCGCTGGCGCGCCTGCCATCCTGCGTGCGCAGAGCGTCCCCATCCGTATCGGCTACTGGCCGGTGGCAGCCGGCCTACCCTTCTATGCCGCTGTGGAAGCGGGCTATTTCAAGCAGGCCGGGCTGGAGGTACAAGCCATCAAGTTTGCCGGCGCCCAGCAAGTGATGGAAGCCATGCTTTCGGGCCGCGCCGATGGCTCGGCCAATGGCACGGGCGCCGGCAACCTGGCCATCGGCGAGATCGCGCAGCCGGGTCTGTTCAAGATCTTTGCCACCAATCCCAGCAATGCCAAGTACGTGCTCGATGAATTCCTGGTGCCCAAGGACAGCCCGGTCAAATCGATTGCCGATCTCAAGGGCAAGAAGGTCGCCTCCGGCCCCGGCATCCAGAACGTGACCCTGGCCAAGACGGTGCTGGAACGCGCCGGCGCTACCGGTGCCACGGTAGTGGAACTGCCCATCGGTCAGCACGTCGCTTCGCTGGCGGCCGGCCAGGTGGATGCGGCCTACACGCTGGAACCCACCGGCACCGTGGGCCGCATGAGCAACAGCACCCGCGTACTGGAAGCCGGCGTGATCGCCAAGTACATCCTGGGCGATCCGATGGCCCCCTGGCACGGCGGCGCCGCCGCGCTGACCACCGAATTCATCAAGAAGAACCCGGAGCTGGCGCGCAAGTACATCGCCGCCTATGCCCGCGGCATCGAACTGGTGCGCAGCAAGCCGGACCAGGCACGGACCTATCTCAAGGGCTACACCGCCATCGAAGGCTCGCTCACCAATGAAGTACCGCTGGCGGCCTACATGCTCTACAACGAATTCAAGCCCAGCGATCTGGCCTACTTCCAGAAGTTCTATGACCTGTTCGTCGAGAAGGGCGTGTTCTCGCAACGCATCGTGGTCGACAACCTGATCTACAAGGGCTGAGGCCATCATGAACGAGACCATTGCTCCTGCCGTGGCCGTGGCGCCCCAACCGGCGACGGCGGCACCGGCCAGTGCCGCGCCCCGCAAGCGCGCCGCGCTGGGCCGCCTGCTGCCTATCGTCGGCCCCATCGTATTGTTCGTGATCTGGGACCTGGTGGTGCGCGCCGGGTGGATCAAGGCAATCCTGCTGCCGCCGCCCGAAGCCACGCTCATGGCCATGTTCAAGGGATTGGCGGGCGGCCCGCTGCTGCTGGATTTCAGCGTGACCGTGGTGCGCACGCTGGAAGCCTTTGCCATTGCCGCCGTGCTGGGCCTGCCCATCGGCGTGCTCTTGGGCAGCAACGAACGCGCCTATCGCAGCGTGGAATTCCTGATCGATTTCTTCCGCTCGACACCTTCGTCGGCACTGATCCCGTTGTTCCTGCTGATCTTCGGCGTGTCCGACATCAACAAGGTCGCCATCGCTGCTTTCGGCGCCTTCCTGATCGTGCTCTTCAACAGCGCTTACGGCGTGCTCAATGCCCGCAAGCAGCGGGTGATGGCAGCCAAGGTGATGGGCGCGTCGCGCTGGCGCATCTTCTGCGACGTGCTGATCTGGGAAAGCCTGCAAGCCAGCTTCGTGGGCCTGCGCAGCGCGGTCTCGATGGCGCTGGTGATCGTGATCGTGGCGGAGATGTTCATCGGCTCCGAAAACGGCCTGGGCCACCGCATCATCGATACCCAGCAGGTATTGAACGTGCGCGAGATGTATGCGGCCATCCTGTCGGCGGGCGCACTCGGCTATGCCTTGAACGTGGTCTTCATCGTCATTGAAAAACGCATCGTACATTGGAGCGGAAGATGAGCGTCGTGATCAGCCCCAAGGTGGACCTGCCCCTGGAAACGCCCTTCGTTCCAGGCCCCCCAGGCACCCACATCACCATTCGCGGCCTGACCAAGTATTTCGCCGGCTGGCCGCTGTATGAAAACTTCGACCTGGACATCCCCAAGCAGCAGATCGTCTCGGTGTTCGGCCCCAATGGCTGCGGCAAGTCCACGCTGATCAACATGATCGCGGGCCTGATTCCGATTGACGCCGGACAGATTCTGTTCGACGGCAAATCGCTGGCCCAGACCAAGATCGGCTACGTGTTCCAGAACTACCGCGATGCCCTGTTCCCGTGGCTGCGCACCATCGACAACATCGCCTATCCGCTCAAGCTGGAAGGCAAGTCCAAGGCCGAGATCAAGCACCGGGTCGATGAACTGGTAGCGTCCTTCGACGTCAAGTTCGACCTGATGCGCTATCCGTATGAACTCTCGGGCGGCCAGCAGCAGACCGCCTCCATCATGCGCGCCCTGGCGCCGGGGCCGGAGGTGCTGTTCCTCGACGAACCCTTCTCGGCGCTGGACTTCGAGATGACGCTCTTCATCCGCGAAAAGCTGCAACAGGTCTTTTTGCAGACCGGCACCACCATGGTGCTGGTATCGCACGACCTGGAGGAAGCGGTCTACCTGGCGGACCAGATCCTGCTCTTGACCAAGCGCCCGACGGCGGTGGCAGACATCTTGCATTACCAGGATCCGCGACCGCGCACGGTGGAAACGCTGTCGCAGCCGGGCTTCATCGCGGCCAAGAAACTGTCCATGGAAATCTTCCAGCGCGAAGTGCGCAAGCCGGCCCGAATGCAGGCGCCGAGTTCGCTGACGCTGTCCTGAACCGTACCGCAGCAGTGATCTGATCAACCCGACCACGTTCTCATTGGAGCGCAACAACATGAAAAACCGCCGCGATTTTCTCAAACTGTCCGGGGCCGCTGCCCTGGGCGCCGCCTTCCCGCTGGAGTTGCTGGCTGCCGGCCCCTTGACCGTGGGCTTCATCTACGTGGGGGCCAGGGATGACTTCGGCTACAACCAGTCGCACGCGCAAGCTGCCGCCGTCATCAAGAAGCTGCCCGGCGTGAAGGTCATCGAGGAAGAAAAAGTACCCGAGACCGTAGCCGTGCAAAAGACCATGGAAGCCATGATCCAGCAGGATGGCGCCACCCTGCTCTTCCCCACCTCCTTCGGCTACTTCGATCCGCACGTGCTCAAGATCGCCGAGAAATATCCCAAGGTGCGCATCGCCCACTGTGGCGGCCTGTGGACGGCGGGCAAGCATCCCATGAACGTGGGCAGCTTCTTCGGCTACATCGAAGAGTGCGAATACCTCTCCGGCGTCGTCGCCGGCTATATGAGCAAGAGCAAGAAACTGGCCTTCATCGCCGCCAAGCCGATCCCGCAGGTGCTGCGCAACATCAACGCCTTCACCCTGGGCGCGCAATCGGTTGATCCGTCCATTACCTGTCATGTCATCTTCACCGGCGACTGGTCGCTGCCGGTGAAGGAAGCTGAAGCCGCCAACAGCCTGATCGACCAGGGTTGCGACGTCATCACCTGCCACGTCGATGGCCCCAAGGTGATCGTAGAGACCGCCGAGAAGCGCGGCATCATGACCACCGGCTACCATGCCAGCCAGGCTGCGCTGGCGCCCAAGGGCTATCTCACCGGCGCTGAATGGAACTGGGCCACGCCCTACACCGCGATCGTCAAGGCCACGCTGGAAGGCAAGCCGATGATCAACTTCCTGCGCGGTGGTCTGAAGGATGATTTCGTCAAGATGTCGCCCTATGGCGCAGCCGTCAGCGCACCGGCCAAGAAGAAGGCCGACGAAATCAAGGCGCAGATGCTGGCCGGCAAGTTCCAGATCTTCAAGGGCCCGATCAAGGACAACAAGGGCAATACCGTGATCCCGGCCGGCACCACCCAGGTCCAGACCGACGTCGTGCTGGAGAAGATGAATTACCTGGTGGCCGGCGTGGTCGGCCAGGTCTGATCCCCTCATGCAGGATGGTGCCATGACTACCCTCCCCGCTTCCGGCCTGGCTGCTGCGGCCACCTCGCCTGCGCTGCGGCTGCGTTCAGCCTTGCTCAACGGCGTGGCGCCGGCCGTGCCGACCTTGTGTGCATTGGCTGGCACGCTGCTGTTGTTCGTGCTGTTTTTACTGGTGCAGGGCAAGCCGGCGGGCGAGGCCTGCCTGCTGATCTTTCAGGGCGCGTTCGGCACCACGTTCGCATGGCAGAACACCTTGCAGCGCGCCGCGCCCTTGCTGTTGACGGCATTGTGCGTGGCCCTGCCGGCGCGCGTGGGCCTGATCGTCATCGGCGGCGAAGGTGCACTGGCTCTGGGTGGACTGGCCGCTGCGGTGATGCCGCAGTTGCTGCCGGTCCTGCCTTCGCTGGTGATGCTGGTGGTCATGGCCCTGGCCGCCATGCTGGCCGGTGGCCTGTGGATCGCGCTGTGCGGCGGCCTGCGCCAGTGGCGCGGGGTCAATGAGACCATCTCCAGCCTGTTGCTCTCCTACCTGGCCGTGGCGGTCTTCAAGCATCTGGTGGAAGGCCCGCTGCGCGATCCGGCCAGTCTCAACAAACCCTCCACCTTGCCACTGCCCGATGCCTACCTGGTTGGTTCGCTGCCAGGAATGGAAGTGCATTGGGGATTGGTCTGGGGCGCCTTGGCCTGTCTGGCGGCCTGGGTCTTGCTGCGCCATAGCGTGCTGGGATTCGCCATGGGCGTGGTCGGCGGCAATGTGCGCACGGCCCGGCTGGTGGGCCTGCCGGTCAACCGTCTCATCCTCACCGCCTGCGCGCTGGGCGGCGCCGCGGCCGGCCTGGCCGGCATGTTCGAGGTCAGCGCCGTGCAGGGCAGCGCCACCAGTGCGCTGCTGGCGGGCTATGGCTTCTCGGGCATCCTGGTGGCCTTTGCGGCGCGCCAGAATCCGCTGGCCATCATCGTCTGCGCGATCGTCATCGGTGGCGTGGAAGCTAGCGGCAGCCTGCTGCAACGGCGGCTGGACCTGCCGGACGCCACCACGCTGGTGCTGCAGGGCCTGCTGTTCTGCAATCTGCTGGCCTGGGAAGCCATCACCGGCCGCCTGGCGGCATTGAAACTGCGCTGGCAGACCAAGGCACAAGTGCAAGTCATTCCTGCCAAGGAGGCCGGCCATGCATGACATCGATCTGACCACCCTGCTGCTGGCGCTCTTTGCCGGTGCGATCCGCGTGGGCACGCCCTTTCTCTTCGTCAGCCTGGGCGAGTGCCTGACCGAAAAAGGCGGGCGCGTGAACCTGGGGCTGGAAGGCATCCTGGTGTGCGGCGCCATGACCGGCTATGCCGCTTCCTTCTATACCGGCTCGGCCTGGCTGGGCGTGCTGGCGGCGGGTTGTTCGGGCTTGCTGCTGGGGGTGCTGCATGGGGTGGTGTGTTCGCTGCCACGGGTCAACGACATCGCCTTCGGCATTGCACTGATGCTGCTGGGCACCGGGCTGGCCTTCTTCCTCGGCAAGCCCTTCATCCAGCCGCAGGCCGCCATGCTGCCCGCCATCGACCTGGGGGCGTGGAGCAGCAACGAGCGCCTGCATCATGCCTTGCAGATCAATGCGCTGTTCTTCCTCGGCGTGGCGCTGGCACTGCTGCTGCAATGGGGCCTGGCCGCCACGCGCTGGGGGCTGGCCTTGCGGCTGGTGGGCGATCATGCCGAAACCGCGCGCGCGCTCGGCTATCACCTCACCGGCATTCGTATCGCGGCCACTGCGGCGGGCGGCTTCCTGGCGGCCGTCGGCGGCGCCTATCTCTCGCTGTACTACCCCGGCAGTTGGAACGAGGGACTCTCCAGCGGCCAGGGCCTGATGGCCGTGGCCCTGGTGATCTTCGTGCGCTGGCAGCCATGGCGCTGCCTGCTGGCGGCACTCCTGTTCGGTGCCGCCGGGGCGCTGGGCCCGGCCTTGCAGGCGGTAGGCGTGACGTCCGGCTACTACCTGTTCAATGCCGCACCGTATGCCTTGACGCTGTTGATCATGATCCTCACCTGCCGCCCCGACCGCACCCTCTCGGCGGCACCGGGCGAGTTGAGCCTGACCCGATAAATCCACCAAGGAGCAAGCATGTCCGCACTCTACATCCAGGCCGAACCCTATCCCTGGCCCTATGACGGCGCACTGACCCCGGCCAATACCGCACTCATCGTCATCGACATGCAGACCGACTTCTGCGGCATCGGCGGCTACGTCGACAAGATGGGCTACGACCTGTCATTGACGCGCGCTCCCATCGAGCCGATCAAGACAGTGCTGGCCGCCATGCGCGCCGGGGGCTATACCATCATCCATACCCGCGAAGGCCACCGTCCCGATCTCTCCGACCTGCCCGCCAACAAGCGCTGGCGTTCGCGCCAGATCGGTACCGATGGCGTGGGCATCGGTGACGCTGGTCCGTGTGGCCGCATCCTGGTGCGGGGTGAACCGGGCTGGGAAATCATTCCCGAACTGGCCCCCATCGCCGGCGAGATCATCATCGACAAACCCGGCAAGGGTTCCTTCTGCGCCACCGACCTGGAAATGATTCTGCACACGCGTGGCATCCGCAACATCGTGCTGACCGGCATCACCACCGACGTCTGCGTGCACACCACCATGCGCGAAGCCAATGACCGCGGCTTCGAATGCGTGATGCTGTCGGACTGCTGTGGCGCGACCGACTACAGCAACCACCTGGCAGCGCTGTCCATGATCAAGATGCAGGGCGGCGTGTTCGGTGCCGTCTCCGATTCGGCGGCACTGATCGATGTGATCGGGGCCTGATCATGCACGCCCTTGAGCTGGAGATCCTCAATGCCGGCAAGTCCTTCGGCAGCTTCCGCGCCCTCGATGAGGTTTCGCTGAAGGTGCGCGCCGGCACCATCCATGCGCTTCTAGGTGAGAATGGCGCGGGCAAGAGCACGCTGGTCAAAGGGCTGGTCGGCTATAGCCCGCTCGATCAGGGCAGCATCCTGGCCGACCGCCGCGAGGTGGACATCCGCAGCGCACGCCTGCCACACCAGCTCGGCATCGGCATGGTCTACCAGCACTTCACGCTGGCGCCCAGCCTGACGGTGGCCGAGAACCTGCTGCTGGCGCGTGGCGACCTGCCCTGGCGCATCCGCTGGGGCAGCGAACGCGCGGTACTGGAAGAATTCATGGCGCGGATGCCCTTCAAGCTGGCCACCGAACGCCTGGTGAGTAGCCTCTCGGCCGGCGAAAAGCAGAAGCTGGAAATCCTCAAGCAACTCTACCTGCGCCGCCGCTTCCTGATCCTCGATGAACCGACCTCGGTGCTGACTCCACAGGAAGCCGACGAAGTGCTGGGCCTGATGCACGCCTTGACGCGCCAGCAAGAGCTCACCGTGCTGATGATCACCCATAAGTTCAACGAAGTGAGCGCCTATGCCGACGATGTGACGGTGCTGCGCAAGGGGCGACTGGTGGCCAGCGCCAAGGTGGCCGAAACCAGCCCCGATGCCCTCGCCCATTGGATGATGGGCCATGCACGTGAAGAAAAATTAGCGGTGGCCCGTGCTGCCGTGCCGCCACAGGCGGCCATCGGGCTGGAGGTGAAGGATCTTACCGTCAACAATGATCGCGGCGTGGCTGCCGTGCGCGCCCTGTCGCTGCAGGTGAAGCATGGCGAGATCGTCGGCCTGGCCGGCATCTCCGGCAATGGCCAGAAGGAACTGGTGGAAGCCCTGCTGGGCCAGCGGCGCCACCTGCTGGGCCAGATCCGGGTGGAGGGCGCGCCCTACGCCGCCACCCGTGAAGAGATGCGGCGTCTGCGCGTCTTTGCGCTGCCGGAAGAACCGCTGCGCAATGCCTGCATCCCCGGCATGAGCGTGGCCGAGAACATGGCCTTGCGTCATTTCGACGTGGCGCCCTTCAAGCGCGGCGGCTGGCGCATTGACCGCGGCGCCATGAAACGCCAGGCGCAAGCGCTGATCGCCGCCTTCAACGTCAAGCCACCGGTGCCGGAACGCCCCATCGGCACGCTCTCCGGCGGCAACGTGCAGCGTGCCGTGCTGGCGCGCGAGCTGGGCGAGGAAGACCTGGACGGTGCGGCCAATGTGCTCATCGTCGCCAATCCGGTCTTCGGGCTGGACTTCGCCTCGGTGGCCGACATCCACGCCCGCCTGCTGCAAGCCCGCGCACGTGGCGCAGCGGTGCTGCTGGTGAGCGAAGACCTGGATGAATTGCTGGAACTGTCCGACCGCATCCTGGTGATGACCGAGGGCCGCATCGTGCATGTGGCGCAGGACGTGGCCACGCAAGGTGCCGACCGCGCCGCCCTGGGCCGCTGGATGGCCGGACATCACGATCAACCTGCTCACGCCGAGGCCGCATGATCCATATCGACGCACTCCCCTATCCCTATCAATTCCATCCGCGCAGCACGGCGCTGGTGGTGATCGACATGCAGCGCGACTTCGTCGAAGAAGGCGGTTTCGGTAGTGCGCTGGGCAATGACGTGCGGCCGCTGGGCGCCATCGTGCCGACCGTCGCCGCCCTGCTCACGCTGGCGCGCGCGCATCAGATGCTGGTGGTGCATACGCGTGAGTCGCACCTGCCCGATCTATCCGACTGCCCGCGCGCCAAGCGCCTGCGCGGCAATCCGACGCTGGGCATCGGCGACGTCGGGCCGATGGGCCGCATCCTGGTGCGCGGCGAGCCGGGCAACCAGATCCTGCCGCAACTGGCGCCCATCGAGGGCGAGATCGTCATCGACAAGCCCGGCAAGGGCGCCTTCTACGCCACCGACCTGCACGCGCAATTGCTGGAACGCGGCATCACCCATCTGCTGATCGCGGGCGTGACCACCGAGGTCTGCGTGCAGACCTCGATGCGCGAAGCCAATGACCGTGGCTATGAATGCCTGGTGGTGCAAGACGCCTGCGCCAGTTATTTCCCTGAATTCCATCGCGCCACGCTCGACATGCTCACTGCCCAGAGCGGCATCGTCGGCTGGCGGGCGCCGTTGGCGCAATTGCAGAGCGCCATGGCCGCCTATGCCGGAGACCACCCATGATGCAAGTGAACCTGCCCCACATCGTGGCCGAGGTCGAACAAGCCTTTGCCGATTACGAATACGCCCTGCTCATCAATGACATCCCGGCGCTGGACCGCTGGTTCTGGTACGCCCCCGAAACGGTGCGCTATGGCGTGGGCGAAGTGCTGCTGGGCGGCCAGGCGATCCGCCAGTACCGCAAGACCTGCACGCCGGTGCCGGCCTCGCGCAAGCTGCAGCGTACCGTTGTCACCACCTTCGGCAGCGACTATGCTACGGTCTCCACCGAATTCACCGACCACACTTCGGAGCGTATCGGCCGCCAGATGCAGACCTGGGTGCGCATGGACCAAGGCTGGCGCATCGTCGCCGCCCATGTCAGCCTGATGGCATGAGTCCCGCCCCACCGAACCAGAATACCCGCACCATGACCGTCACCGTCGCCAACCCGCTCGCCGAACAGGTCTATCACCGGATCAAGGACGACATCTTCAGCTTCCGCCTGCTGCCGGGCGACAATTTCACCGAGACCGAGATGGCCCAGCGCCAGGGTGTCTCGCGCACGCCGCTGCGCGATGCGCTGTTCCGGCTACAGCGCGAGGGCTACCTGGAGGTGGGTTTCAGGCGCGGCTGGAAGGTCTGTCCGATCGACTTCGACCGCCTCGACAATCTCTACGACCTGCGCATCGTGCTGGAGATGGCGGCACTGGACAAACTGTGCAGCCAGCAGCAAGCCACGGCCGCACTGGAGCAGTTGAATGCCATCTGGCTGGTCGAGCCCGAAGCGCGCGAAGCCGACGCCGTCCGGGTGGCCGAACTGGATGAAGCCTTCCACACCAATCTGGTAGCTGCGGCCGGCAACCAGGAAATGACCCGGGTGCATACCGAGGTCACCGAAAAGATCCGCATCGTGCGCCGTCTGGACTTCCTCAAGAAAAAGCGCATCGAGGCCACCTACGAGGAGCACGGCAAGATCCTGCAACTGATCGCCAAGCGCAAGTCCACCGAAGCCCAGATCCTGCTGCGCGCCCACATTACGCAAAGCAAGCTGGAAGTCAGAAAGATCACTATCTGGATGCTGGCTGAGGCACGCCAGTGGCAGGAGCCCGAGGCGGCGGCGGCCCGCTGAAGCTGCCTGGAAGAATCCTTCATATGAAGGATTGCCAACATTTCCCTCTGGAAATGTGAAAAACTGCGCTGGATATCCGCGTCCAGCGCCTTGATCGCCGCGATCCTGCCACCAAATCAAGGAAAGCCTCCGAAACCATTTATAATGGAAGGCTTTTGCAACAGCGCATCTTTCCAGCGGCTCAATGAAGGTATTTCGCGGACTTCCTACAGCCGAATCGCGCGCCCCGTGCGCGCTGACCATCGGCAATTTCGACGGCGTGCATCTGGGCCACCAGGCCTTGCTGGCGCGCGTGCGCGAGGCCGCCGGCACACTGGGGCTGGACGCGGCGGTGATGACCTTCGAACCGCATCCGCGAGAATTCTTCGCCCAACTGGCCGGTACTCCCGAACGCGCCCCGGCGCGCATCGCCAACCTGCGCGACAAGCTCGAAGCACTGGCCAACTCCGGTATCGACCGCGTGGTGGTGGAGCACTTCGGCAGCCACTTCGCCGCCCTCTCCCCGCAGGACTTCATCGAGAAGATCCTGGTCCAGGGCCTGCACGTGCGCTGGCTGATGGTGGGTGACGACTTCTGCTTCGGTGCGCGCCGCGCCGGCACCCTGGCCACCCTGGTCGAGGCCGGCCAACACTACGGTTTCGCGGTTCATGCACTGCCCACGGTGACCAATGCCGGCGTGCGCATTTCGTCATCGGCCGTGCGCGAGGCGCTGGCAGCGGCCGATTTCGAGCTGTCGCGCCAGTTGCTGGGCCATCCCTATGTCATCAGCGGGCGCGTGGTGCACGGCAAGAAGCTGGGCCGCACCATCGGCTTCCCCACCCTGAACATGCGCGTAGGCCACAAGCGCCCGGCCTTGTCGGGCATCTTCGTGGTGCAGGTGCATGGGTTGGCCGACCATCCTCTGCCGGCCGTGGCCAGCCTGGGGGTGCGCCCGACGGTGAACGACAGCGGCCGCGTGCTGCTGGAAACCCATCTGCTGGATTTCCAGGGCGACTGCTACGGCAAGCTGGTGCGGGTGGAATTCCTCAAGAAGCTGCGCGATGAAGAAAAGTACGTCGATCTGCCCACGCTGACCACCGCCATCGCACGCGATGTCGACCATGCTCGCGCCTGGTTCCGCGAAAACGCCGGCTTCGCGGTCTCGGCCACCGACCGAATTTGAACGCTGGGCGGCTGCCGGAGCCCCGCTCCCGCAGCCGTCCAGCCGCCCCTTCCTGCATTTCGCCAGCGTGCATCTTGCCGCGCGCGGCTCCTGAATCAACCTGCATTCAACGAAAGTCTTGTCATGTCCAACAACGAATCCTCCGCCAAGCCAGGCAAACCGGAAAAAGCCGGCAAGGCCCCTTCCAAGTACCCGGTCAACATGACCGAGACCGCCTTCCCCATGCGCGGCGACCTCGCCAAGCGCGAGCCGCAATGGGTCAAGGAATGGCAGGAAAAGAAGGTCTACCAGCGCATCCGCAAGGCCTCGGCCGGTCGCCCCAAGTTCATCCTGCATGATGGTCCGCCGTATGCCAACGGTGACATCCACATCGGCCACGCCGTCAACAAGATCTTGAAGGACACCATCGTCAAGGCGCGCAACATGGCCGGCTTCGACGCCCAATACGTGCCGGGCTGGGATTGCCACGGGATGCCCATCGAGATCCAGATCGAAAAACAGTTCGGCAAGAACCTGCCGGTGGCCGAGGTGCAGGCCAAGGCACGCACCTATGCGGGCGAACAGATCGAACGCCAGAAGGCCGACTTCATCCGCCTGGGCGTGCTGGGTGAGTGGGACAACCCCTACAAGACCATGAACTTCTCCAACGAAGCCGATGAGCTGCGCGCCCTCGGCAAGATCCTGGAGAAGGGCTACGTCTATCGCGGTTTAAAGCCCGTGAACTGGTGCTTCGACTGCGGCTCGGCGCTGGCCGAAGCCGAGGTCGAATATCAGGACAAGCGCGACCCGGCCATCGACGTCGGCTTCCCCTTCGCCGAACATGACAAGGTCGCCACCGCCTTCGGCCTGACCGAGCTGCCGACCCGCAACGGCTACATCGTCATCTGGACCACCACGCCCTGGACCATCCCGGCCAACCAGGCGCTGAACGTGCATCCCGAATTCGACTACGCGCTGGTCGAGACCACCCGCAATGGCGAAGCCACCCTGCTGATCCTGGCCAAGGATCTGGTGGCCTCCTGCCTGGAACGCTTCGGCCTGGAAGGCAAGGTCATCGCCACCACCACCGGCGAGAAGCTCTCGCTGATCCGCTTCCACCATCCGCTGGCCAAGGCCGATGCCGGTTATGACCGTCTCTCGCCGGTATTCCTGGGCGAGTATGTGACCGCCGACAGCGGCACCGGCATCGTGCACTCGTCGCCAGCCTACGGTATCGAAGACTTCATCTCCTGCAAGGCGCACGGGATGAAGGATGACGACATCCTCAACCCGGTCATGGGCGATGGCCGCTATGCCTCCTGGCTGCCGCTGTTTGCCGGACTCACCATCTGGGAAGCCTCCAAGCCCATCTGTGACAAGCTCGCCGAAATGGGTTCGCTGTTCAAGCTGGTCATGTTCAGCCACAGCTACATGCACTGCTGGCGCCACAAGAGCCCGATCATCTATCGCGCTACCTCGCAATGGTTCGCCAGCATGGACAACACGCCCAAGGATGGCGGCCCCAGCCTGCGCCAGACTGCGCTGCAAGGCATCGAGGACACCGCCTTCTTCCCCGGCTGGGGCAAGGCGCGCCTGCACGGCATGATCGCCAACCGTCCAGACTGGACGCTGTCGCGCCAGCGCCAGTGGGGCGTGCCGATGGCCTTCTTCGTGCACAAGGAAACGGGTGAATTGCACCCGCGCACGCCGGAGCTGATCGAACAGGTCGCCCAGCGCATCGAGAAGAGCGGCATCGAAGCCTGGCAGGCACTGGACCCCAAGGAATTGCTGGGCGCGGACGCCGAGCACTACGTCAAGAACCGCGACACGCTGGACGTCTGGTTCGATTCCGGCACCACCCACCAGACCGTGCTGCGCGGCTCGCACGCACAGCAGTCGCAATTCCCGGCCGACCTCTACCTGGAAGGTTCGGACCAGCACCGTGGCTGGTTCCACTCGTCGCTCTTGACCTCCTCCATGTTGAATGGCCGCGCGCCCTACAAGGCCCTGCTCACGCACGGCTTCGTGGTCGATGGCGAGGGCAAGAAGATGTCCAAGTCCAAGGGCAACGTGGTGGCCCCGCAAAAGGTCTCGGATTCGCTGGGTGCAGAAATCCTGCGCCTGTGGGTGGCCTCGACCGACTATTCGGGCGAGCTGTCGATCTCGGATGAAATCTTGAAGCGCGTGGTGGAAGCCTACCGCCGCATCCGCAACACCCTGCGCTTCCTGCTGGCCAACACGTCCGACTTCGACCCGACGCAACATGCCGTGCCGGTGGCCGAGATGCTGGAAATCGACCGCTATGCGATCGCCAACATGGCGCGCCTGCAAGCGGAGGTGCTGGCGCACTTCGAGACCTATGAATTCCACCCGGTGGTGGCCAAGCTGCAGATGTACTGCTCGGAAGACCTGGGCGGCTTCTACCTGGACATCCTCAAGGACCGCCTCTACACCAGCGGCGTGGAGTCGGCGGCACGCCGCTCGGCCCAGAGCGCCGTGTGGCACATCACGCAGTCGCTGCTGCGCCTGATGGCACCGATCCTGTCCTTCACCGCCGAAGAAGCCTGGCGCTACTTCGCCAGCAAGGAAGCCTATGAGGCCAGCGGCGAAACCATCTTCTCGCAGGTCTATTACACCCTGCCGGAAGTGGCTGACGCGGATGCCCTGCTGTCCAAGTTCGCGGTGCTGCATGAAGTGCGCGCAGCGGTGACCAAGCAACTGGAAGAAGTGCGTATTGCCGGCAGCATCGGTTCTTCCCTGCAGGCCGAGGTGGAACTGAAGGTGTCGGGCGAGAAGGCGGCCCTGCTGGAGAGCCTGGGCGACGATCTGAAGTTCGTGCTCATCACCTCGGCTGCGCGTGTTACGCCAGTGGCCACGGCGGAAGAGGAAGCCGTGGTGGTCACCCCCTCGACGCACCAGAAATGTGAACGCTGCTGGCACTATCGCGCCGATGTCGGGTCTCATGCCGACCATCCTGGCCTGTGCGGCCGCTGCTACAGCAATCTGTTCGGCCAGGGCGAACCACGTCAATTCGCCTGATCCGGGCAAAGACGGCCTTGCAAGCTGCCCGCTGCGCTGTTCTGCAGCGGGCAGCCCACTCCAACAAGAACATCCATGGCAACCAAAAAGCGCTCCTCCTCTTCCGGTTCTTCGTCCTCCACGCAAGGGCTGCTGCCCTGGCTGGGCATCGCCACCATCGTGCTGCTGCTGGACCAGCTCTCCAAGATCACCATCCTGAAACTGTTCCACTATGGCGAGTCGCTGCCCATCACCGGTTTCTTCAACCTGGTGCTGGTCTACAACAAGGGGGCGGCGTTCAGCTTCCTGGCCGCCAGCGGTGGCTGGCAGCGTTATCTGTTCACTGCCATCGGCATCGGCGCCGCCATCTTCATCATCCACCTGCTACGCAGGCATCCGGGCCAGCGCATGTTCTGCTGGGCGCTGGCGCTGATCCTGGGCGGTGCGATTGGCAACGTGATCGACCGCGTGGTCTATGGTCACGTGATCGACTTCCTGGACGTGTATGTGGGCAACTGGCACTGGCCGGCCTTCAACCTGGCCGATAGTGCGATTTGCCTGGGTGCGGTATTGTTCGTCGTGGACGAACTGCGCCGGGTATCGAAGAAGTAGGGCAACACCGAACACGCCTGCGGCGCGCCGCATTCCGGGAGCAAGACATGGATCTGGCTGGCAAGAAAATCGTACTGGGACTGACCGGCGGCGTGGCCTGCTACAAGGCTGCCATGCTGGCGCGCGAACTGGGCCGCGCCGGCGCCTCGGTGCACGTGGTGATGACCGAGGGTGCGACCCACTTCATGACGGCGGTGACCATGCAGGCGTTGACCGGCAACCCGGTCTACACCGACCAATGGGACGCGCGCATGGACAACAACATGCCGCACATCAATCTCACCCGCGATGCCGATGCGGTAGTGATCGTGCCCTGTTCCACCGACTTCATCGCCAAGCTGGCCCACGGGGTGTGTGACGACCTGCTCTCGACGCTGTGCGTGGCCCGTCCGGCACGCGTGCCGCTGCTGGTGGCGCCGGCCATGAACGTGGAGATGTGGCAGAACCCGGCCACCCAGCGCAACGTGCGCCAGATCCAGGAAGACGGCATCGTGCTGCTGGGCCCGGATGCCGGTGCCCAGGCCTGCGGTGAAGTCGGCGAAGGCCGGATGCTGGAGCCGGCGCAACTGCTGGAAGACATCATCGCCGCCTTCCAGCCCAAGCTACTGGCGGGCCGTCGTGTGCTGCTGACCGCCGGGCCGACCTTCGAGCCCATCGATCCGGTACGCGGCATCACCAATCTATCCTCCGGCAAGATGGGCTATGCGATTGCCCGTGCCGCCCGTGAGGCGGGCGCCGAGGTGACCCTGGTGTCCGGCCCGACGGCACTGGAGACGCCCTACGGCGTGCACCGGGTGGACGTGCAGACGGCGCAGCAGATGTATGAGGCGGTAATGGCCCATGTGAAGGAAAAAGACCTGTTCGTGGCCGTCGCGGCCGTCGCTGACTGGCGGGTGGCCAATGCCAGCGCGCAGAAACTGAAGAAACAGGACCAACAGGACACGCCGCACCTGGAGTTCGTCCAGAACCCCGACATCCTGGCCGCGGTCGCCGCCCTGCCCCAACGTCCGTATTGCGTGGGCTTTGCAGCGGAATCGGAAAACCTGGAGCAATACGGTGCGGCCAAGCGGATCAGGAAGAATATTCCACTGCTGGTGGGCAATATCGGCCACCAGACCTTCGGCCGCGATGATAACGCCCTGATGCTGTTCGACGACCAGGGCCACAGCGCCCTGCCGCAAGCCGACAAGCAAACCCTGGCACGCCAGCTGGTGCGCGAGATTGCGCGCCGCATGAGTGCCTGAGCCACGCGGCCCGCGTCTTGCGGGCCGTGTCTTTTGTCGCCTTTAGTTTTTTGTACTCTTTCGTTTCATTTGTCTCTTTTGTACTCGACTACGCATCCATGAAGACCATCGACATCAAGATCCTCGACCCCCGCATGAAAGACCAGCTGCCGGCGTATGCCACCCCCGGCAGCGCCGGCCTGGACCTGCGGGCCTGCATCGATGCCCCGCTCACGCTGGCGCCGGGTGCCACCCACCTGGTCCCGACGGGCCTGGCCATCCACCTGGCCGATCCCAACTACGCGGCGGTGATCTTGCCGCGCAGCGGCATGGGCCACAAGCATGGCATCGTACTGGGCAACCTGGTGGGCTTGATCGATTCGGACTACCAGGGTCAGTTGATGATCTCGACATGGAACCGCGGCAGTACCGAGTTTGTCCTAAATCCCATGGAACGTCTGGCGCAGCTGGTCATCGTGCCGGTCCTGCAAGTCGGCTTCAATGTTGTGGAAGAATTCGATAGCAGCGAACGCGGCGCCGGTGGTTTCGGTAGCACAGGCAAACACTGATGGAGAACCGCATGACCGTATCCCCCCTGCCCGCGTGGCAGAAACTGAAGACTCTCGCCACCCTGGCACCACTGGCCATCCTGGCCGCCTGCGCCACGCAGGAACCCGGCCCGGCGCCGGCCACTCCGAGCAAACCGGTCACCGTGACCGCCCCGGCTCCGCGCCCGGTGGTCGACAATCCCCAGCAGCAGCAATTGCGCGAACTGATCAATCAACAGGACCGCCTCTACCGCGTGGCCGCGCCGCTATTGACCAACAATGCCCAGCTCTGCCGCGGCAATGCCCGCAACCTTCTGGGGTTCACGGCAAAGAACAAGTATTCCTTCCCCATCGAATTCGCCGACACGGCGCGCAGCCTGGGCTATGACGATCGCCTGCAGGTCACGGGCGTACTGCCTGGCAGTGGCGCCGAGCAAGCCGGTATCCAGCGCGGCGACGTGCTGATCTCGGTGGCCGGCAAGCCCATGCCGCAAGGCACCGATGCCGAACGCCAGGCGGCGGTACTGTTAAGTCCGCTGGTGGTCAAGAAGGCGCCGATTGCCCTGGGCATACAGCGTAACGGCCAGAACAGCGTGGTCAACGTACCGCTGACCTATGCCTGCGCCTTCAGCATCGAGCTGGGCAATGCCGACAACGTCAACACCTATGCCGATGGCCGCCGCGTGCTCATTACCCGCGGGATGCTCAAGTTCACCCAGTCCGATGATGAACTGGCCTACCTGATCGCCAAGGACATGGCGCACAACATCCTCGGTCACGCCATCCGCCAGCGCATGGTTTCGACGATTGCCGAAGTGATCGACAACCTGCTGCTGCCGCATCCGGACCCGACCACCACCGCAGGTACAGCGGGTATCCGCGTCTATCCGCAGGATCTGGATGCGGCTGCCGATACGCTCTCGCTGTACCTGCTGGCGCGCGCCGGCTACAACATCGACAACGTACCGGCCTTCTGGAAGCGCCTGGCGGACCAGTATCCGGCCAGCGTGCCCAATGGCTATACGGCACTGCATCCCTCCACCGCTTATCGCCTGGCGATGATCGAGAAGGTGACGCAGATCGTGAAGGCCAAGCAGGAGGCGGGCAAGCCGCTGGTGCCGTAAATGCGGTGAGATGAAGCAATTGACGTGAAGACGGCGCGGTGCAGTTCAAGACCGCGCCGTTTTTGTTTGCTGATTGAGGGTGAAGCAATTTGCAAAACAAAAGGCCACGCCGGTTTCCCGGCGTGGCCTTGTTGGTCTGGCTGATGCGGCTTATTCGACTTCGAGCTTCTCTTGCGGCTCTTCCGGCGGGGACGAATCGTCGCCCTCGGGGAAGTCCAGCTTGATCTGATCCTTGTCGTCCATCTCCACCGTCACGCGGCCGCCGCTGACCAGCTTGCCGAACAGCAGTTCGTCGGCCAGCGCCTTGCGGATCAGATCCTGGATCAGGCGCGACATCGGGCGTGCCCCCATCAACGGATCGAAGCCCTTCTTGCCCAGGAACTTGCGCAGACTGTCGGAGAAGACGGCTTCCACCTTCTTCTCGTGCAGTTGCTCTTCCAGCTGCATCAAGAACTTGTCGACCACGCGCAGGATGATTTCCTCGTCCAGCGGGCGGAAGCTGATGATGGCATCCAGACGGTTGCGGAACTCCGGGGTGAACATGCGCTTGATGTCCGCCATTTCGTCGCCGGCTTCCTTCTTCTCGGTGAAGCCGATGGTGCGCTTCTGCAAGCTCTCGGCGCCCGCATTGGTGGTCATGATGATGATCACGTTGCGGAAGTCGGTCTTGCGGCCGTTGTTGTCGGTCAGCGTGCCATGGTCCATCACCTGCAACAGGATGTTGAAGATGTCGGGGTGCGCCTTCTCGATTTCATCCAGCAGCAGCACGGCGTGCGGCTTCTTGTTGACGGCTTCGGTCAACAGGCCGCCCTGATCGAAACCAACGTAGCCCGGGGGCGCGCCGATCAGGCGGCTCACGGCATGGCGCTCCATGTACTCGGACATGTCGAAACGCACCAGCTCGATGCCCAGGATGAAGGCCAGTTGCTTGGCCACTTCGGTCTTGCCCACGCCGGTCGGACCGGAGAACAGGAAGGAGCCGATCGGCTTGTCGGTCTTGCCCAGGCCGGCACGGGCCATCTTGATGGCCGAGGCCAGTGCTTCGATGGCCGGATCCTGGCCGAACACCACGTTCTTCAGGTCGCGCTCGATGGTCTGCAGCTTGGCGCGGTCGTCCTGGTTGACGGATTGCGGCGGGATGCGGGCGATCTTGGAAATGATTTCCTCGATTTCCGGCTTGCCGATGGTCTTCTTCTGCTTGGACTTGGGCAGGATGCGCTGGGCGGCACCGGCTTCGTCGATCACGTCGATGGCCTTGTCGGGCAGGTGACGGTCATTGATGAAGCGGGCAGCCAGTTCAGCGGCCGAAGTGAGCGCAGAAGCAGAATACTTCACACCGTGGTGTTCCTCGAACTTGGACTTCAGGCCGCGCAGGATCTGCACGGTCTGTTCCACCGTCGGTTCGTTCACATCGATCTTCTGGAAGCGACGCGACAGTGCGTGATCCTTCTCGAAGACGCCACGGAATTCGGTGTAGGTGGTGGCGCCAATGCACTTCAACTGACCGCTGGAGAGCGCAGGCTTCAACAGGTTGGACGCATCCAGCGTGCCGCCCGAAGCCGAACCCGCACCGATGATGGTGTGGATTTCGTCGATGAAGAGGATGCCGTTGGGGCTGTCCTTCAATTGCTTGAGCACGGCCTTCAGACGCTGCTCGAAGTCGCCGCGGTACTTGGTACCGGCCAGCAGCGCGCCCATGTCCAGCGAATACACGACGGCATTCTTCAGGATCTCCGGCACATCGCCTTGCGTCACGCGCCAGGCCAGGCCTTCGGCGATGGCGGTCTTGCCCACGCCGGCTTCGCCCACCAGCAGCGGGTTGTTCTTGCGGCGGCGGCACAGCGTTTGGATGACGCGCTCGACTTCGGACTCGCGGCCGATCAGCGGATCGATCTTGCCTTCGGCGGCGGCCTTGTTCAGGTTCTGGGTGAACTGGTCCAGCGGGCTTTCCTTCTGCTGGCCTTCGGCTTGCACATCTTCTGCGCCTTCCGGGGCCTTCTGCGGATCGGTCTGCTGGTCCTTGCGCACGCCGTGCGAGATGAAGTTGACCACGTCCAGGCGGGTCACGCCCTGCTGGTGCAGGTAGTAGACCGCGTGCGAATCCTTCTCGCCGAAGATGGCCACCAGCACGTTGGCGCCGGTGACTTCCTTCTTGCCGTTGGAGGCCGACTGCACGTGCATGATGGCGCGCTGGATCACGCGCTGGAAGCCCAGCGTGGGCTGGGTATCGACCTCGTTGGTACCAGGTACGGTGGGGGTATTGTCGGTGATGAAATTGGTCAGCGTCTTGCGCAAATCGTCAATATTCACCGAACAGGCGCGCAACACTTCGGCCGCTGACGGATTATCCAGCAGCGCCAGCAGCAAGTGCTCCACGGTAATGAATTCATGACGTGATTGTCTGGCTTCGACAAAGGCCATATGCAAACTGACTTCGAGTTCCTGCGCAATCATGCTTCCTCCATCACGCATTGCAGGGGGTGCCCTGCCTTTCGAGCGTGGGTTAAAACGAGTTCCACTTTAGTGGATGCGATATCTTTGGGATACACACCACACATTCCCTTCCCATCGCGGTGAACCTTGAGCATGATCTGCGTCGCGGTTTCACGGTCCTTGTTGAAGTACTGCTGGATGACGGCGACGACGAACTCCATCGGCGTATAGTCATCGTTCAACAATAAAACCTGGTACATCGGGGGCGGCTTGAGTTTGGCCTCTTGCCGCTCCAGGACTGTACCGCCATCATTTTCGTGCTTGGTTGCCATGCGTTTATTGGACCATCAAAAGCTGTGCAACGCACAATGATCTCGTAACCTCTAGATGAGATAGATATTACTTGTTTTCCGGACCATGTGCAGATGACGATGATTCATCCTAAATCAAGGGCAATCTTCCCCATCGTTTGAACAAGCCCCCAAACGCAAAGGTGAAAAATGCTTGACTTTTGCATTTCGACCGAGAACAATGGAATTCATTGATTAGTAGTTACTAAATGTAACAGCTCATCGATGCGATAGGGGGCACGGTTTAAGGGGGGCTGCGTGACGCGCGATGCTTCTTGCTTTGACGGCTCGTGTGATAGTTAATTTTGAAAGATGCTTTTATGGCAACAGGTACTGTCAAGTGGTTCAATGATTCCAAAGGCTTTGGCTTTATCACTCCGGATGACGGCGGCGAAGATCTGTTCGCACACTTCTCCGCAATCCAGATGAACGGCTTCAAGACCCTCAAAGAAGGTCAAAAAGTCCAGTTTGACGTTACGCAAGGCCCCAAGGGCAAGCAAGCATCGAACATCCAGAACGCCGCTTAAACCCCGGTTTCTCTAAAAGCCCCGCCCTTGCGGGGCTTTTTTCGTTGGCTCGGCTATCTTGACCTAGCCATCTGCCGCACCACCCGATCACATCCCGCCCCACCAAAACAAACAGCCGGACGATGCCGGCTGTTGTTTTTTCATCATTACTGCCGAGGCAGGCCTACATGTTTTCGATCATCACTTCGCCAAATCCCGAGCAGGAAACCTGGGTCGCGCCTTCCAGCAGACGAGCAAAGTCATAGGTCACACGCTTGGCCGAGACCGACTTCTGCATGGCCGTGATGATCAGGTCTGCCGCCTCGATCCAGCCCATATGGCGCAGCATCATTTCCGCCGAGAGGATGATGGAACCGGGGTTCACATAATCCTTGCCAGCATACTTGGGCGCGGTGCCGTGGGTGGCTTCGAACACCGCCACCGAATCCGACATGTTGGCGCCCGGCGCGATGCCGATGCCGCCGACCTGCGCCGCCACGGCGTCGGAGATATAGTCGCCGTTCAGGTTCATGGTCGCGATCACGCTGTATTCAGCAGGACGCATCAGCACCTGCTGGAAGAAGGCATCGGTGATCGCATCCTTGATGATGATCTGACGGCCGGTCTTGGGGTTCTTCAGGCGCATCCACGGACCATCGTCAATCAGCTCGGCACCGAATTCGCGGCCGGCCAGGGCATAGCCCCAGTCGCGGAAGGCACCTTCGGTGTACTTCATGATATTGCCCTTGTGCACCAGCGTGACCGACGGCTTGTCGTGGTCGATGGCGTACTGGATGGCCTTGCGCACCAGGCGCTCGGTGCCTTCGCGCGAAACCGGCTTGATGCCCAGCGCAGAGGTCTCGGGGAAACGCAGCTTCTTGACGCCCATCTCGCGCGTCAGCAGCTCGATCAGTTTCTTCACTTCCGGCGTGCCGGCCTGCCATTCGATGCCGGCGTAGATGTCTTCGGAGTTCTCGCGGAAGATCACCATGTCGGTCTTTTCCGGCTCACGCAGCGGCGAGGGCACGCCCTTGAAGTAACGCACCGGGCGCAGGCAGACATACAGGTCCAGTTGCTGGCGCATGGTCACGTTGAGCGAACGGATACCGCCGCCCACCGGCGTGGAGAGCGGCCCCTTGATCGACACCAGATACTGCTTGAGCACCTCCAGGGTTTCATCGGGCAGCCAGACGTCCTGGCCATACAGCTTGGTGGCCTTCTCGCCGGCATAGATTTCCATCCAGTGGATCTTGCGCGCACCGCCGTACGCCTTGGCCACGGCCGCATCCACCACCTTCAACATCACCGGCGTGACATCCACGCCCACGCCATCGCCCATGATGAAGGGGATGATGGGATTGTTCGGGACATTGAGAGTGTCATCGGCATTGGCGGTGATCTTGTGCCCTTCGGCAGGCACCTGGATATGTTGATACGACATCGTGTTCTCCGACGGTTGAAGCGGTGGCGTTAGAAAGCATCAGGAGCAGTCCGGGTACAGGGGCGGCAGAGCACCCTTGCCTGAATTGCCATGCAAGCGGGGAATTTTAAGAGATTTCCGGGTTTCCAGCCTGAAAATTCCAGAATAGGTCATCCAAGTCTTATATAAGACACAGGACATATGCAATCGATTATGCAACAGGATTTTACGCAATGCCATCTTTTTGCGACACTAAGGCATGTCCCTGATCCTCTTGAACAAACCCTTCGGCGTGATGAGCCAGTTCTCCGCCCATCCCCAGCGCCAGACCCTGGCCGATTACCTCGACATTCCCGGCATCTATCCCGCCGGCCGGCTCGATGCCGACAGCGAGGGCCTGCTGCTGCTCACCGATGATGGCAAGCTGCAGCACGCCATCGCCCACCCGCGCCGCAAACAGCCCAAGACCTACCTGGCCCAGGTGGAAGGCCTGGCCAGCCCGCAAGCGCTGCAACGGCTGCGCGATCCGCTGGACCTGGGCGACTTCGTGACCCAGCCCAGCGACGCCAAGCTGATCCAGGAACCTGCATGGCTATGGCCACGCAATCCTCCCATCCGCCAGCGGCAACACCTGCCGACCAGCTGGATTGCGCTGACCATCAGCGAAGGCAAGAACCGCCAGGTGCGCCGCATGACGGCGGCCGTCGGCCTGCCCACGCTGCGCCTGATACGCATTGCCATCGGGCCGTTTTCGCTGGCCACGCATCCGGTGATGCCGGGGGAGTGGCGCCAAGTCGATCCACTGGAGCTGGAAAAATAGACGTAGAAAATGCAGAGCGTCATGAATAGTGATCTATCTGACAACCATACCATTCCCAAGCCTGCACAATTTTTCGAGAATTCCGATAAAAAAGATCAAAACCGGTGTCAACCTTCATACGCGCCCATCGTTATTGGCAGTGATTCGCACGAATCATCGTTTGCCTCACATCCCTAACATGTTGAATTGAAGGACGCAAAATGAAAAAATTGATCGCCGCTCTGATCGCTGGTCTGTTCGCAACTGCCGCTTTCGCACAAGCTCCGGCCGCTCCGGAAGCACCGAAGGCTGAAGCCGCTGCTCCGAAGGCCAAGAAGGCGAAGAAGGCCAAGAAGGCAAAGAAGGCAAAGAAGGCCGCAGCAGCTGACGCAGCCAAGTAATTCGCGTTTGGCAATTCAAAAGGCAGGCTAGTCCTGCCTTTTTTCATGCCCGCTCGCTTCGTGCCGGGCGACATTTATCCCCACCTCATCCAGCCGTCCCGCAAGGCGCGTGCACACCCTGCCCCGCTGCTGCTATCCTGCTTGCCTTGCCTGACTCCACCCACGATTGATAATGAACATGCGCCAATCTTCACTTTCCCGCTTCTTCATGACCAGCGCCGCCGCCCTGCTGGCCGCTGGCTGCCTCTGCAGCGCCAGCGCGCAAACGCCGCAGGTACGCAAGTTTCCCACCACCCAGCTCAATATCGGCATCCACCTGATCAAGGCCGAAGTGGCCCAGACCGAGGCCGAGCGCGAGCAGGGGCTGATGTTCCGCGAAAAGATGGGCGACAACGAGGGGATGCTGTTCCTGTTCGGCCAGCCGGCCGGCGTGTGCATGTGGATGAAAAATACCCTGATCCCGCTGTCGGTGGCCTTCATGGATGAAAAAGGCTTCATCATCAACATCGAGGAAATGAAGGAACAGACCCTGGATTCGCACTGTGCCAAGCGCGCAGCGGTCTATGCGCTGGAAATGAACAAGGGCTGGTTCAAGCAAAAGAACATCAAGCCCGGCAGCAAGGTGGAAGGCCTGCCCTAAGGAGAAGTGCAAGTCAGTCGTACCAATGCAAAAAACCGCTTAGCAATAAGCGGTTTTTCTTGTACTGCAGTCTGAAGCGGGCGCCGCCGCGCTTCAGCTCAAGACCAGGAGCAATTAAGCAGCCAGGGCCTTCAGGGCAGCAGCCAGGCGGCTCTTGTGGCGAGCGGCCTTGTTCTTGTGGATGATCTTCTTGTCGGCGATGCTGTCGATGGTCGAGACCGAAGATTGGAACACGGAGGTTGCTGCAGCCTTGTCGCCGGCAGCGATGGCCTTGCGAACTGCCTTGATTGCGGTGCGCAGGGTCGAGCGCTGGCTCGAGTTGTGAGCGTTTTGCTTGACTGCTTGACGAGCACGCTTACGTGCCTGTGCGGTATTTGCCATGAAAATTATCCTAAATCGAGAGTCGTTTGCGCCGCAAACCCCTAGGACTCGCGATGCCAAATTCTGTAAAGCATCGGATTATAACGAGATTTACCTGACAAGGCAATCAACTTGTCCGCTTCTACCGTAAACCCGGCGCTATCCGTTGCGATACCGCCCCACACCGCTCGGCTCGCCTCGACCATTGTCGTAAAGAAATTCATGTCAATCCGCGAACCTGGCCCTGTCAGACGCACTCTATTGCGCCAAGCTTCATATCCACCTCGCCAAAGCCTCACCCACCGCCGATTGCGGCCGCCGCCGCCAGCCCCCCGCTATAATGCCGCACCATGAACTTGCATAAAACGCTAGCCGCCATCTCCGGCATGACGATGCTCTCGCGCATCAGCGGACTGGTCCGGGAAATCCTGTTTGCCCGTACCTTTGGCGCTTCCGCCTATACCGACGCCTTCAACATCGCCTTCCGCATTCCCAACCTGCTGCGCCGGCTGTTTGCCGAGGGCGCGTTCTCGCAGGCCTTCGTGCCCATCCTGGCCGAATACAAGAACCGCCGCGGCCACGACGAGACCAAGCATCTGGTGGACCACGTGGCCACCGCCCTGATGTGGGTCATGCTCATCACCTGCGTGGTGGGCATCGTGGCCACGCCCTTCGTGGTCTATTTCATCGCCACCGGCCTGCAATACGACCCGGACGCCTTCCACGCCTCGGTGCTGATGACCCGCATCATGTTCCCCTACATCGGCTTCATGGCCTTCGTGGCGCTGGCCGGGGGCATCCTGAACACCTGGAAGGAATTCAAGATCCCGGCGGTCACCTCGGTGTTGTTGAACGTTTCCTTCATCGTCGCCTCGCTGTTCGTGGCGCCCTTCATGGCGCAGCCCATCTATGCCATGGCCTTTGCCGTGCTGGTGGGCGGCATCCTGCAGGTGGCCATCCAAATCCCCGCCTTGATCAAGATCGGCATGTTGCCGCGCCTGTACTGGAACCCCATGCTGGGCCTGCGCGACGCCGGCGTCAAACGGGTCTTGCAGAAGATGGGGCCGGCCGTCTTTGCGGTCTCGGCGGCCCAGATCAGCCTGATGATCAACACCAACATCGCCTCGCGCCTGCAGCATGGCAGCGTGTCCTGGCTGACCTATGCCGATCGCCTGATGGAATTCCCCACGGCGCTGCTGGGTGTGGCGCTGGGTACGATCCTGCTGCCCAGCCTGTCCAACGCCCATGCCGCCAATGACATGGAAGAATACTCGGCCCTGCTGGACTGGGGCCTGCGCCTGACCTTCATGCTGGCCATGCCGGCAGCAGTCGGGCTGGCCACGCTGTCCGAACCCTTGACGGCCACCCTGTTCCACTATGGCCGCTTCGATGCGCTCTCGGTGACCATGGTCGGCCACGCGCTGGTGGCCTATGGCGTCGGCCTGCTGGGTCTGATCCTGGTCAAGATCCTGGCGCCCGGCTTCTATGCCAAGCAGGATATCCGCACACCGGTGATGATCGCCGTGGGCGTCCTCATCGCCACCCAGGCCATGAACAGCCTCTTCGTGCCGCTCTTCTCCCATGCCGGACTGGCGCTGTCCATCGGCCTGGGCGCTTGCCTCAATGCGCTATGCCTGTTCATCGGTCTGCGCCGGCGCCAGATCTATGTGCCGCGTCCGGGCTGGGGCTTGTTCCTGGTGCGCCTGACCGGCGCCCTGCTGATCATGGCCGGGGTGGCGCTGTGGATGGCCGGCCACTTCGACTGGGTCGCTCTGCGCGCTCATCCCTTGTTGCGCATCGGAGCGCTGGTGCTGGTGCTGGTGGTGTGTACGCTGGCCTACTTCGGGCCGCTGTTTGCGATGGGTTTCCACCTGCGTGAATTCAAGCGCATCGCGCGCCGCTGAGGATAAGGCTGGGACCGCCCGCAACAAGAAATTTCACTGCCCAAGCAGCAGACCTGACGCAGCGCGCAATATTTTGATAGCATGGGTGCCATGACGCTCACCTCCCTCGACTATTTCGCTTCGCTGGTGCGCCAGGACGATTCGATTCCCTTGTTCGAATCCGCCTTGACGCTGGGACAGGATTTCTATCCCGAAATGGACTTCGCCGAGGAAGAAATGGCGCTGGACAACCTGGCCGCCAAGCTCAAGCAGCGCCTGCCCTCGGATGCCTCGCAGATCCAGAAGCTGCGCATGTTGAACCATTTCTTCTTCCAGGAAATGGCCTTCGCCGGCAACGTCAACAATTACTACGATCCCGATAACAGTTACATCCACCGCGTCATCTCGACGCGGCGCGGCATTCCCATCTCATTGGCGGTGGTCTATATCGAACTGGCCCAGCACATCGGGCTGGATATGAAGGGCGTGTCCTTCCCCGGCCACTTTCTGATGAAGCTGTCGGTGCAATCGGGTGAAATCGTGCTTGATCCCATGAATGGCGCCAGCCTCTCGCGGCAGGAGCTGGAAGAGCGGCTGGAACCCTTCCTGGCGCATCACCCGGAAGAAGACTTCGGCGATGAATTGCCGCTGGCGGCCTACCTGCGCGCAGCCCATCCACGCGAAATCCTGGCGCGCATGTTGCGCAACCTCAAGGCCATCTTCATGGAAAGCCAGCGCTGGCAGCAAGTGCTGGATGTGCAGGAGCGCCTGGTGATCCTGCTACCCGAGGAAATCACCGAAAAGCGCGACCGCGGCCTGGCCTACGCCAACCTGGGCCAGGCCCAGGCGGCGCTGGAAGATCTGGAAGCCTACCTGGCCCTGCGCCCGCAGGCCGAGGACGCGCCCAACCTGCGCGAGATGCTGCCCGACCTGCGCGAAGCCTTGCGCAAGCCGAGCTGATCGTGTCGGCTTGCGGCCTTACTTCTTCCCTTCGATTTCTTCCCAGCGTTCCAGGCTCACCAGCAATTCTTCGTCGATCTCGGCGAAGCGCTGGTTGAGCTTGACGGCCTCATCGGCGCTCTTCTTGTACAAGTCCGGGTCGGCCAGCTTGGCTGAAATCTCCTTCTGTTCTGCTTCCAGCGCGGCGATGCGCTTGGGCAGTTCGTCCAGTTCGCGCTGTTCCTTGTAGCTCAGTTTCTTCTTGGCCACCGGGGCGGCCACCACCGGCGCGGCCATGGTCGACTCGGCCTTGCTCTCGCTCTTGTCGGCGGCCTTGGCCGCTGCCTTGGAGGCTGCCGCCTGCTGGGTCGGGCGCTGGCGTTCCCAGTCGGAATAGCCGCCCACGTATTCGCGCCAGACACCATTGCCTTCGGCGGCGATCACCTGGGTCACCACGTTGTCCAGGAACATGCGGTCGTGGCTGACCAGGAACACCGTGCCGTCATACTCTTCCAGCAGCTCTTCGAGCAGTTCCAGGGTATCGATGTCGAGGTCGTTGGTCGGCTCATCCAGCACCAGCACATTGGCCGGCTTGGCGAACAGGCGCGCCAGCAGCAGGCGGTTGCGCTCGCCACCGGAGAGCGTGCGCACCGGCGAGCGGGCGCGTTCGGGGGCGAACAGGAAGTCCGACAGGTAGGTCATCACGTGCTTGCGCTGGCCGTTGACTTCGACCCAGTCGCTGCCCGGCGCGATGGTATCGGCCAGCGTCGTTTCTTCATTCAATTGCGCGCGCATCTGATCGAAATACGCCACCTGCATCTTGGTACCCTGCTTGACCGTGCCGCTGTCGGGTGCTTCCTCGCCCAGGATCAGCTTCAACAGCGTGGTCTTGCCGGCGCCGTTCTGGCCGATCAGGCCGACCTTGTCGCCACGCATGAGGATGGTGCTGAAGTCGCGCACGATGGTCTTGGGACCGTAGGCCTTGTTCACATTCTCCAGTTCCGCCACGATCTTGCCGGAACGCTCACCGGTACCCACTTCCAGCTTGACCTGGCCCTGCCGTTCGCGGCGCTCGCTGCGTTGCACGCGCAGGGCTTCCAGCCGGCGCACGCGGCCTTCGTCACGGGTGCGGCGGGCTTGCACGCCCTTGCGGATCCAGACTTCTTCCTGCGCCAGGAATTTGTCGAACTTGGCGTTTTCCACTTCTTCATTGGCCAGCAGCTCGGCCTTGCGGGTCTGGTAAGTGGTGAAGTTGCCGGGGAAGGAGAGAATCTTGCCGCGATCCAGTTCGATGATGCGGGTCGAGACATTGTCCAGGAAGCTGCGATCATGGGTGATGAAGAGGATGCTGCCCTTGAAGTCGCGCAGTAGCCCTTCCAGCCACAGGATGGAGCCGAAATCGAGGTGGTTGGTCGGCTCGTCCAGCAGCAGCACATCGGGGTTGCCCACCAGCCCGCAAGCCAGCGCCACACGTTTCTTCATACCGCCAGACAGCTCGCCGATGCGGGCCTCGCGGTTCAGGTTGAGCTTGTCCAGGGTGGTCTCGACCTTGTTGCCGATGGACCAGGCGTCGGCCGCATCCAGCACGGTCTGGATCTGGTGCATCCGTTCCAGCAAGGCGTCGTCGTTATCGCCGCCGAACTGGCCGGTGATGGCTTCATATTCGGCCAGCAGCGCCGGCAACTCGCCCAGACCCGAAGCCACGGCGTCGAACACCGTCATCTCGGCAGGGAAATGCGGTTCCTGATCGACGTAGGCAATCTTCAGGCCCTGCTGCATCACCAGCAAGCCATCGTCGAGCTTGGAGCGGCCGGCGATGATCTTCAGCAGCGAGGACTTGCCGGTGCCGTTGCGGCCGATCAGGCCGATGCGTTCGCCGGTCTCCAGCGAGAATTCGGCGTGATCGAGAAGGGCCACGTGGCCAAAGGCCAGTTGCGCGTCGGTAAGGGAGATGACTGCCATAGCGTGTATTGCCTGATCTGCGTGAATGCGACGGCCGGGGCCGCGCAGGATGGATTGCGAAGGCGCTTGATGCGGAAAAAGCGCAAGAGCGGCATTGTACCGACTGCGCCGCCGAAATGCTGATTTAAGCGTAGGCCAAGCCGGATTACCGGCCCCTGGTTTGCATCATAGCAACGGGATAGATGAAAAATAACGACAAAACCTCGAATTTCCCCGTCATGCGGGAGCGATGTTACAACTGGTTAAGCATTGCCCCAGGGTGGCCTGCCGGCTCGGCGGCGCGATGCGGTAAGATAGCGCATCCCGATTCGCACTCATCCCATGCCTTTCTCCTCTTTGCCGGACCTGCGCCGCCAGCGCGGCTTCCTCAGTATCAACGTCGCCAAGTTCATCGGTCTATCCATCCTCGGTCTGGGCGTCGCCGGCGCGCTGCTGGTGGTCTATGCACTGATCTTCATCAACCCGCGCCTGCCTTCGCTGGACCTCATCACCGACTACCGCCCCAAGGTGCCGCTGCGCATCTGGTCCGCCGACAAGGTCTTGCTGGGCGAGTTTGGTGAAGAAAAACGCAGCCTGGTCAAGCTCGACGACATCCCGGCCGACATGAAGAATGCCGTGCTGGCCATCGAAGACTATCGCTTCTACGAACACGGCGGCATCGACTGGATCGGCATCGCCCGCGCACTGGTGACCGACGTGCTGCGCGGCAGCGCCTCGCAGGGTGCCAGTACCATTACCATGCAGGTGGCGCGCAACGTCTTCCTGACCAAGGAAAAGACCTTATCGCGCAAGCTCTACGAAGTGCTGCTGGCCAACAAGATCGAACATGCCCTGACCAAGGACCAGATCCTGGAGGTCTACATGAACCAGATCTACCTGGGCCAGCGCGCCTTCGGCTTTGCCGCCGCCGCCCGCACCTACTTCGGCAAGGACCTCAAAGACATCACCCTGGCCGAAGCCGCCATGCTGGCCGGCCTGCCCAAGGCGCCCTCGGCCTACAACCCCATCGTCAACCCCAAGCGCGCCCACATCCGCCAGCAGTACATCCTGCAACGCATGTTGGACGTGGGCTTCATCACCCAGGCGCAGTACGACAAGGCGTCCAAGGAAGAGCTGAAGGTGCGCGCCCCGGGCAGCCAGTACACCGTGCACGCCGAATATGTGAATGAAATGGTGCGCCAGATGGTGTACGCCCAGTACAAGGAAGACACCTATACCCAGGGCTTCAACGTCTACACCACGGTCAATGCCGCCGACCAGCAGGCCGCTTACCAGGCCGTACGCAAGGGCGTGATGGATTACGACCGCCGCCACGGCTATCGCGGCCCGGAAGAAACCATCGAATTGCCGGCCAATGCCGAGGACCGCGCCTCGGCCATCGATGACGTGATGGATGACCACCCCGACAACGACGACATCCTGGCCGCCGTGGTAGTGGCCGCCAGCCCCAAGCAGATCGATGCGGTGCTGCGCAGCGGTGACAAGATCAGCATCAAGGGCGAAGCCCTGCGCTTCGTCGCCGCGGCCCTGTCGGAAAAGGCCAAGAAGGACATCCGCATCGCGCCGGGTGCGCTGATCCGCGTGATGCAGGATGCCAAGCAGAACTGGCAGGTGGTGCAATTGCCGCAGGTAGAAGCGGCGCTGGTGTCGGTGGTGCCGCAGGATGGTGCCATCCGCGCCCTGGTCGGTGGCTTCGACTTCACCCAGAACAATTTCAACCACGTGACGCAAGCCTGGCGCCAGCCGGGTTCGACCTTCAAGCCCTTCATCTATTCGGCTGCGCTGGAGAAGGGTTTTGCACCGGCCTCCATCGTCAACGATGCCCCGGTCTCCTACCCGGCCGGCCCCGGACAGCCGAACTGGGAACCCAAGGATGACGAAACCCCGGCCGGCCCCATGACGGTGCGCACCGCCTTGCAGAAGTCGGTGAACCTGGTGGCCATCCGCACGCTGGACTACATCGGCGTGCCCTATGCCCGCGACTTCATCACCGGGACCTATGGCTTCGATACCGACAAGGTGCCGCCCTACCTGCCCATGGCGCTGGGGGCAGGACAGACCAATCCATTGCAGCTCTCGGCGGCCTATTCGGTGTTTGCCAACGGCGGCTACAAGATCCAGCCCTATCTGATCTCGCAGATCACCGATGCCCGTGGCAAGGTGCTCTCCAAGGCCGACCCGCTGATCGTGGGCAATGGCGCACCGCGCGTGGTGGCCGAACGCAACAGCTATATCATGACCAACCTGCTCAGGTCGGTGGCCCAGGCCGGTACCGGTGCGCGCAGCAACAGCATTGGCCGCACCGACCTGGCCGGCAAGACCGGTACCACCAATGATGCCGTGGATGGCTGGTTCGCCGGCTACCAGCACACCCTGGCCACCGTCGCCTGGATGGGTTACGACCAGCCCAAGAGCCTGGGCAGCAAGGAATTCGGCGCGCAACTGGCACTGCCGATCTGGGTCGATTACATGGCCAAGGCCTTGAAGGGCGTGCCGCAGTTCGACCAGCCGGTGCCGGATGGCATCCGCTTCATCGATGGCGAGCCCTACTACGACAACTTCACTCCCAACAATGGCCTGGTGACCAATGTCGGTGTGACGGCAGGCGATGCGCTGGCGAACTTCTTCGGCTGGACCACTAACCAGACCCCGGCCACACCAGCCAACAATCAACCGGCACCGAACGTGCCAGGCAGCGCGCCGGGCGGCCCGGGCGCGGCCCCTGGCACATCGGCCAACCGCCCGCAGAGCGAGAGTGCGCGGCGCTTCCTGGACAATACCAACCAGGGACATTGAGACCAAGGATAGGGAGACCAGGGCGCAGCTTGCGGGCTGCGCCTTTTTCATACCAGCGGCGAGCACGAAAAAAAACGGGCACTTCCAAGAAAGTGCCCGTTTTCATTGCTTCTGGTGCCCCCGACACGGATCGAACGTGTGACCTATCCCTTCTTACCACTATGGCTTTCGCCACCATCGAATATTCAGATATCAGACATCAAATATCAGATGTTTGTAGTCTGGACTATACCTTGGCCATGGACGCTGCCCAGCGAGGACAGGGGTCTACAGGCCGGAGCCGTCTAGTCTCTACACCTTCCGGCTTGCGCGAACAAGCGGCTTGGCTCGGTATTGCCAGCAGCCGCATCATCAGACCATGCGCTGTCAGGGTTCACCGACTTTGACTCCATTCATGCGGCGCCTTTCGGCATCCGCTGCCCAATTGTCTTTAGGAGGGGATCGCTCTATCCACTGAGCTACGGGGGCTGCAAGGCCGCTATTGTATCCGCTGCGCCTGGCATTGCAAAGCCGCAAGCAGCTTGTCAGCTTGGACTACAATAGCCCGATGCGCTCGCCCACAATAAAGATGAAGAAATTTACCACCGCCGCGCTGGGGACGATGCTGGCAGCCTCACTGGCCCTGGCCCAGGAACCGGCGGGCGAGGCTCGCGGGGTGCCCGGTATGAGCGAACGCGTAGCAGCCTGTATCGCCTGCCATGGCAAGCAAGGGCGGGCCACCGCCGATGGCTACTATCCGCGCATCGCCGGCAAGCCCGAGGGCTATCTGCTACACCAGTTGCAGAGTTTTCGCGATGGCCGCCGACGCTATCCCATGATGAACTACCTGCTGGGCAATCTCTCCGACGCTTACCTGCAACAGATCGCCGCCTTCTTCGCCGCCCAGCATCCACCCTATCCGCCACCGGTGGCCGCCGATGCCAGTGCTGCCGTGCTGGAGCGCGGCCGTCTGCTGGTGCACCAGGGCCGGCCGGCGCAAGGCATCCCGGCCTGTGCCGCCTGCCACGGGGCCGGGCTGGCCGGCGTGCAACCGGGGATCCCGGGCTTGCTGGGCTTGCCACGGGACTACCTCACGGCCCAGCTCGGCGCTTGGCGCAATGGCGAACGCACGGCCAAGGCACCGGATTGCATGGGCCAGATCGTCCGCGCCTTGAGCCCGGAAGACCTCCATGCCGTCAGTAGCTGGCTCTCTTCGCAGCCGGTGCCGCCCACCTATGCGCCCGCCGCCACCCTGCCGCAGGCGCTGCCGGTGCAGTGCGGCAGCATGTCCGCGACGGGTGAGGCCGCAGGGGCGGCGCGATGAACCAACGCCTGCGCCTGGGCCTGTCGCTGCTGCTGGCGGCCGTACTGCTCGTGCTGGCCGCAGCCGGCGGCGTGATCGCCTGGCAAAGCCTGCGCAGTGAAGACCCTGGCGTGGCCGTACCGGTCAGCGATCGCCAGGCCCAGCGCTTGCAGGGCCAATACCTGGCGCGCGCCGGCAACTGCATGGGGTGCCACACGGTACGGGGCGGCGCCACCTATGCCGGGGGACGCGCCATCGCCACCGAGTTCGGCACCCTCTACACCTCCAACATCACGCCCGACAAGGCCACCGGCATCGGCGAGTGGAGCGCCGACGACTTCTGGCGCGCCTTGCATCACGGGCGCGGACGTGATGGCCGCTTCCTCTACCCGGCCTTCCCCTACCCCAACTACACCCGCCTGAGCCGGGCCGACAGCGATGCCCTGTTTGCCTACCTGCAGGGACTGCCTGCGGCATCTCAGCAAAATCGTTCACATGCGCTGCGCTTCCCCTACGACCAGCGCCCGCTGCTGGGCCTATGGCGCGCATTTTTCTTCACTTCAGGCGTTTACCAGCCCGATCCGGCGCGCAGTGCGCAGTGGAACCGCGGCGCCTACCTGGTGCAGGGCGCGGGACATTGCAGCGCCTGCCACAGTGCGCGCAATAGCCTGGGCGCGAGCCTGGCGCCGCTATCCTTGGCCGGCGGCATGATCCCGCTGCAGGACTGGTATGCGCCGCCCCTGCATGGGGGTGCACAGGGACTGGGGAGCTGGAGCCAAGAGGAGGTGGTGGCGCTGCTCAAGAGCGGGGTCTCGGCGCGCGGCGCCACGCTGGGGCCGATGTCGGAAGTGGTCGGGCGCAGCCTGCAATACCTGGAGGAGGCCGACCTGCAGGCCATGGCGCTCTATCTGAAATCGCTGCCGGACGCTACCCCGACCATGCCCGCGCAAGCCGAACCGGTCGAGGCCGATCAGTTGTTCCGGCAGGGCAAGAAGCTCTACGGCGAACTCTGCGTGGACTGCCATGGCAGCAAGGGCCAGGGCAGCGCGCCGGACTATCCGCCGCTGGCCGGCAATCACGCCATCGCCGGGCCGCAGGCGGTCAATGCCATCCGCGCCGTGCTCAATGGCGGCTTTCCGCCTTCCACGGCGGACAATCCCTATCCCTTCGGGATGCCGCCCTTCGGACCGCAACTGAGCGACCAGGAAGTGGCTGCGCTGGTGTCCTTCGTGCGCAATAGCTGGGGCAACCAGGGCAGCCTGGTCTCGGCCTCCGAGGTGAACCGCTATCGCAGCGTGCCGCTGGACTGAGCCGGTCTACCATCGTTTTGCTGGCGCACCCTGGCATGAAAAAAGGCGATCCGAAGATCGCCTCGAAGATCGCCTTTTGGCTTTTCAGGTTTTCAGCTTTTTAGCGCTGGCTGCCTCATTGCTCGGTACTGAGCTTGTACCCCATCCCGCGCACCGTCTGCACGTAATGCGCCAGGTCACCGAGCGACTTGCGCAGGCGCATGATATGTACATCCACCGTGCGCTCCTCGATGAAGGTATGGTCGCCCCACACCTTGTCGAGCAACTGGGCGCGCGAGAAGATGCGATCCGGGTGCGCCACCAGGTAGCGCAACAGCTTGAACTCGGCCTGGTCCAGCAGCACCGATTTACCCGCTACCGAGACCTGGCGGCGCTCCACATCGATGCTGATCTCGCCATAGCGCAGTGCCTGGCTGCCGATTTCCGGGGCCTTGCGGCGTAGCAGGGCCTGTACCCGCGCCACCAGTTCCTTGGGCGAGAAGGGCTTGGTGACGTAGTCGTCGGCGCCTTCGTTCAAGCCCTTGACCTTGTCTTCTTCCATGCCCTTGGCGGTGAGCATGATGACCGGCAACGCCGCCGTGCGCTGGTCGCGCCGCAACTCCGAAAGCAGCACCAGGCCGGAACTGTCGGGCAGCATCCAGTCCAGCAGCACCATGTGCGGCAGCGATTCGGCGATCAGCTTGCGGGCCTGGGCCACGTCGCTGGCGATGGTGGCGGCAAAGCCGGCGCCCTCCATCGTGAAGCGCAACAGCTCCGCGATGCTGGGTTCGTCTTCGACCATCAGGATGTGGGCTAGCTCTTTAGACATCGTCCTCGGATCCGAAACAGGCTCTATTTCTACTCACAGTACCTTGGCGGCGATACGCTGGGCCATGGAGCGCGCCAGTTCGGCTTCCTCGGCTTCCACCATGACGCGGATCAGCGGCTCAGTGCCGGAGGGGCGCAGCAGCACGCGGCCGCGCTCGCCCAGCAGTTGCTCGACCACGCTCTTCTCGGTTTGCAGGGCGGTATTGGATTTCCAGTCATAACCGGCAGGAATCTTGACGTTGACCAGCGATTGCGGATACAGGCTGATGTCGGCCGTCATCTGCGCCAGGGTCTGGTCGGCGCGCTTCAAGGCCGACAATACCTGCAGCGCCGAGACGATGCCGTCGCCCGTGGTGTGCTTGTCCAGCGCCAGCAGGTGGCCGGAACCTTCGCCGCCTAGCAGCCAGCCCTTTTCCTGCAGCACTTCCAGCACGTAGCGGTCGCCCACCTTGGCGCGCGCAAAGGGCACGCCCATCTTCTTGAAGGCCACTTCCAGGGCCATGTTAGTCATCAGGGTGCCGACCGCGCCATCGACGGCGCCGGTGGCCAGGCGGTCCTTGACCATCAGGTACAGCAATTCATCACCGTTGTAGATGCGACCACTGCCATCGACCATGATGAGCCGGTCGGCATCGCCATCCAGGGCGATGCCCAGGTCGGCACGGTATTCCCGCACCGAGGCCACCAGTGCTTTGGGGGCGGTGGCGCCGCAATCCTCGTTGATGTTGAGGCCATCGGGCTGATTGCCGATGGTGATGACTTCGGCTCCCAGTTCATGGAACACGTGCGGGGCGATGTTGTAGGCCGCACCGTTGGCGCAGTCCACCACCAGGCGCATCCCGCGCAGATCCATGGCGCCGGGGAAGGTACTCTTGCAGAATTCGATGTAGCGGCCCGCCGCATCCGACAGGCGACGTGCCTTGCCCAGCTTTTGCGAGGGTACGCACTCCATCGGCTGCTCCAGCGCCGCCTCGATGTCGGCCTCGACCTGATCGGGCAGCTTGTTGCCCTTGGCCGAGAAGAACTTGATGCCATTGTCGTGGTAAGGATTGTGCGAGGCCGAGATCACCACGCCGGCCGAGAGGCGCTGGGCCCGGGTCAGGTAGGCCACGGCCGGAGTGGGCAGTGGGCCGGCCAGCCAGACGTCCACGCCGGCGGCGGCGAAACCCGCCTCCAGCGCGGCTTCCAGCATGTAGCCGGAAATGCGCGTGTCCTTGCCGATCAATACCGTGGGGCGCGCCACGCCATCCTTGCTCTTGGTCAGTACCTTGCCGGCGGCGTAGCCCAGACGCATGACGAAATCCGGCGTGATGGGCGCCACGCCCACGCGACCGCGCACGCCATCGGTGCCGAAATACTTTGCTGCCATCTTCAATCCTCTGTCTATGTACTACAGGCTGGGGGGAGGCTCATGATCCCGCCGCTGTGCCTGAAATTTGATTTGTCTCGCTTGTTATCGATGATGTCGTTGTCGGTGACACCCCTGGTCAGATATCAGATATCTCCGCGCCCAGCCTGCCACATGGCGAGCGCATCGACCGTCTCGGCCACGTCATGCACGCGGATGATCATCGCGCCCTGCTGTGCTGCCGCCAGCGCGGCGCCGATGCTGCCAGCCAGACGACGCTCCAGCGGCTTGCCGGTGACCGCACCGATCATGGATTTGCGCGACATCCCGGCCAACAGCGGCAGGCCCAGGGTATCGATCAGGCGGCGCGTGTTCTTGAGCAAAGTCAGATTATGCTCCACTGTCTTGCCAAAGCCAAAACCGGGGTCGATACAGATACGTTCACGCCCGATGCCGGCATCACGCATGAGATCGACCTGCTGCTGCAGGAATTGCTCGACCTCGCTGACCACATCTTCATATTCCGGCGCCTGCTGCATGGTCTGCGGCTGGCCTTGCATGTGCATGACGCACAGGCCGGCTTCGCTGTCCTTGACCACCTCGATGGCACCTTCGGCGCGAAAACCGTTGATGTCATTGATCATGTCCACCTCGGCCGCCAGCGCTTCGCGCATGACAGCCGGCTTGTAGGTATCCAGCGACAATGGCTTGCCGCAGTCGCGCAGCGCGTAGATCACCGGCATGACGCGCTCCAGCTCCTGCTCCAGCGAGAGCGGGGCAATGCCGGGGCGGGTGGATTCGCCGCCGATGTCGATGATGTCCACGCCATCGGCGATCATCTGTTCGGCGTGGCTCAAGGCCAGTTCCAGCGAGTGATGGCGACCGCCATCGGAAAAGGAGTCGGGCGTGAGGTTGAGGATGCCCATCACCAGCGGCCGGCGGCCGATCTGTACCGGCAGGCGGAACCTGCCACATTTGAGGAATGCTTGCGTCATCTTGCTTCTATGAGCCTTGTCTTCATGAGCGACCTGCCGGGGCAGCTCGCGTGGCGCTGCATGATACACCGCGACTGGCCGACTGCTGCACTTTTGTTCAGAGGACAGGCCTGCGGGCCGCACATAAAGAAAAAGGTGAGGATCGCTCCTCACCTTTGTCGGGACTGCCGGGTCAAACCATCAAGTCATCGACCTTTAGGCCGGTGCAGTGGCATTGGGCGAAACGTCGCCGGAACGGTTGTTGTCCGAAGACGACTTCTTGGTCGGCGTACCATTGCGCGGCGGACGCGGTTCGTCACCGTTCATGATGTCGTTGACCTGATCGGCGTCCAGGGTTTCCCATTCCAGCAGGGCCTTGGCCATGACGTCGACCTTGTCGCGGTTTTCTTCCAGCAGGCGACGGGCCAGGGCGTATTGCTCATCCAGGATACTGCGGATTTCAGCATCGACCTTCTGCTGCGTGGCTTCGGAGACGGTCTTGGACGACATGCGGCCGAAGTAGGCATCCTGTTCCGAATCTTCATACACCATGGTGCCCAGGGTCACGGACATGCCGTAGCGGGTGACCATGGCGCGAGCCAGCTTGGTGGCGCGCTCGAAGTCGTTGGAAGCGCCGGTGGACATCTGGTGCATGAAGATTTCTTCAGCGATACGGCCACCGAAGAGGATCGAGATCTCTTCCAGCATCTTGTCCTTGTACATGTTCACGCGGTCATGTTCCGGCAGCTGCCAGGTCAGGCCCAGGGCATAGCCACGCGGCATGATGGTGACCTTGTGGACTGGATCGGCCTTGGGCAGCAGCTTGGCCACCACGGCGTGGCCGGACTCGTGGTAGGCGGTGTTGCGGCGTTCTTCTTCGCGCATCACGGCCGACTTGCGTTCCGGGCCCATGACGATCTTGTCCTTGGCGTCTTCGAAGTCCTGCATCTCGACCAAGCGCTTGTTGCGACGTGCAGCGAAGAGCGCAGCCTCATTGACCAGGTTGGCCAGGTCGGCACCGGAGAAACCGGGGGTGCCGCGGGCCAGGATGTCGGCCTTGACGTCCGGGGCGATAGGCACCTTGCGCATGTGGACGTAGAGGATCTGTTCGCGGCCACGGATGTCGGGCAGGCCGACCATCACCTGACGGTCGAAGCGGCCCGGACGCAGCAGCGCCTTGTCCAGCACATCGGCACGGTTGGTGGCGGCGATCACGATGACGCCGGAGTTGGCTTCGAAGCCATCCATCTCGACCAGCATCTGGTTCAAGGTCTGTTCGCGTTCGTCGTTGCCACCGCCCATGCCGGCGCCACGATGGCGACCAACGGCGTCGATTTCGTCGATGAAGATGATGCAGGGGGCGTGCTTCTTGGCGTTCTCGAACATGTCGCGCACACGGGAGGCACCGACACCGACGAACATTTCCACGAAGTCCGAACCCGAAATGGTGAAGAACGGGACCTTGGCTTCACCGGCGATGGCGCGCGCCAGCAGGGTCTTACCGGTACCCGGGGGGCCGACCATCAGCACGCCGTGGGGGATGCGGCCGCCCAGCTTCTGGAACTTGGTCGGATCACGCAGGAACTCGACCAGCTCCTGCACTTCTTCCTTGGCTTCATCGCAACCGGCGACGTCGGCGAAGGTCACCGAATTGCTGTTTTCATCCAACATGCGCGCCTTGGACTTGCCGAAGGAGAACGCGCCGCCCTTGCCACCGCCTTGCATCTGACGCATGAAGAAGATCCAGACGCCGATCAACAGCAGCATCGGGAACCAGGAAATGAAGATCTGCGACAGGAAGGATTGTTCTTCCGGCTGGCGCACGTCGAACTTCACGCCGTTATTGAGCAGGTCGCCGACCAGGCCACGATCCAGCACGGTGGTTGCAGTCTTGACCTTGGTGCCATCCTGGGTGGTGGCGATGATGTTGCGATCCTCGATGGTCGCATCCTTGATGTGTCCGGCCTTGACCTCGGAGATGAAGTCCGAATACGCGATCGGCTTGGCATTGGTCGCCATGCTGCGGCTGTCGAACTGTTTGAACACCATAAACAGCACGAGCGCGATGACTACCCAGATGGCAGCCTTGGAAAACATATTGTTCACTGGAACTCCTCCGACGCCTGGGCGCCACGTTGCCTTTGTATTGTCCGATTTTACCCGGATTCAACCACTCTTACATGTAAAACCGCCGTCCGCCCTGCCCTGCCGTGCCGTCGCGCAACGCACAAAAGCCAACCATTGCTGCCACTGGCGTACTCAGTTGCCATCTCGACATCAGCTTTGGCGCTGGTCGTTCAGGCATTCCTTTTTACGGATCAGGCAATCGGACGATGCCCAAAAATCGATATAAGGCTGAAATCAGGCAAAACAAGGCAGGAAAATTCACTAAATCGCGCGGTTTTCGGTAGATTTTGCGCCTGATTGACGGTGCTGTACCGGTTCTGCGTCAACTTTAGCCGAATTAGCTGCGCGGATTCTTCAGGATTTTCCCCAGCAGAAAGATTTCGGATGATTTGTCGCGACTGGCCTTGGGCTTCTTGGACATCACCGTCTTGAACTCGGCCCGGAATTTATGCACCAGTTCGTTGTAGCCGGTGCCGTTGAAACACTTGACCAGCAAAGCGCCGCCAGGTTTCATGTGCTGTTGCGCAAATTCGATGGCCAGATCGATCAGGTACTCCACCCGCGCGGCGTCGGCAATGGCCACGCCCGACAGGTTGGGCGCCATGTCCGACAGCACCAGGTCGGCCTTGCGGCCGTCCAGCACGGCTTCCAGCTGGCGCACCGGCTCGTCTTCGCGGAAGTCGCCCTGGATGTAGTGAACATCGGCAATCGGGTCCATCGGCAGGATATCGAGCCCGATGATGGTACCGTGGATGCCGCCGCCCTCGGCACCGGCCAGCTTGTTGCGCACGTACTGGCACCAGCTGCCGGGGGTACAACCGAGGTCGACGATCACCTGACCGGGCTTGATGAGCCGCTCTTCTTCGTCGATTTCCTTCAGTTTGTAGGCCGCGCGCGCACGATAACCCTCCTTTTGTGCCAGCTTCACATAAGGATCGTTGATATGGTCGTGTAACCAGTTTTTGTTCAGTTTGTTCTTTGCCATTCGCGTAGAATACTGGTTTTATCTCATTGAGGGACAACTTGGCGCCGCCGAGACCTCGTCCCGAACCCGCACTCCCATGTTGAATTTGACTCCCGCCGAGCGCAGCGAACTGCGCGCCCAGGCCCATGGCTTGAATCCCGTCGTAATGGTAGGCGAAAGTGGCCTGTCCGAATCCGTGATGAAGGAAATCGACAAGAGCTTGAACGCCCACGGCCTGATCAAGGTCCGCGTCTTCGGCGACGATCGCGAAGCCCGCATCGCGATCTACGAAACCATCTGTGCCGAACTGAAAGCCGCTCCGGTGCAACACATCGGCAAGCTGCTGGTGCTGTATCGCCCGCAAAAGGACGAAGGCAAGAAAGCCGCTGCCGGCGCCAAGGGCGGCCTGCGCGAAGTGACCATCGTCAAGTCGCACGCCACCAAGCGCCCCTCGGTGAGCAAGGTCATGCTCAAGGGCAACGAGCGTATCACCGCCGGTGGCCTGGTCAAGAAGGCCAAGCCACGCCAGCGCAGCACCAAGAAGAGCGCAGGCTGATCGCCGCCACCGGGCTACGGCTCAAAAAACAGAATGCCCGCTGATGCGGGCATTTTCATTTCCGGCTCGACGGAGTTGCGGCCAGTGCGCCGCAGCGTCCGCCCCGCTTCAGGCGCGGGCGGACAGCTTGGTGCTACCTCAGACGTAGCGCACTTCCAGGATTTCGTATTCCTTCAGGCCCGACGGCGCTTCCACCGCCACCACGTCACCGGCGCTCTTGCCGATCAGGGCACGGGCGATGGGCGAAGTCACCGAGACCTTGGATTCCTTGATGTCGGCTTCGTCCAGGCCCACGATCTGGTAGGTCACCTTTTCGCCGCTATCCAGGTTTTCCAGGTCCACGGTGGAGGCAAAGACCACGCGACCTTCCGCGTTCAGTTCGGCCGGGTCGACGATCTGGGCCGCGCCCAGCTTGCCTTCCAGATCGGCGATGCGACCTTCGATGAAGGCCTGACGCTCCTTGGCCGATTCATATTCGGCGTTTTCGGACAAGTCGCCCTGCGCACGCGCTTCGGCGATCGCATTGATGACTTCCGGGCGGTCTTTGGTTTTCAAACGGTGCAATTCTTCCTTCAGAAGTTCTGCGCCACGCTTGGTAAGGGGAACTGTGCTCATAAGTCTCTTGCTCAAGGTTAGGGTTACACGGAATGACGCATCCAAGGCCCGCCAGCCGATTGATACGCAAAAGGACACCCGCGCCGCCGCAGTGGCGGACAAGCGTCGTCTTTACGGGAACAATCGGGCTGGTGCTCGGACCGTTGCTGCAGGATTCCGTCAGCTCTTCAACAACACGCGCTCCTGACTCAGAGCCGCTAAGGACATGACGCCACACGGCTGCCGGTGGTGGCATGGTGGCGTCATGTCCTTAGCGTCCCCGGACGGATCTGCCCTGCAACATTGGAACATGTTGTGGCCGCAGGGTGTCGTCCAAAAGTCAGAGAGGGCATCGATTGCTCAGATGCCCTCTTTGCTTGTCGGCGTCAACTAAAGCCGACAAAAGTAACGTGTTGTGGGTTTAGTGTATAGCTTTATGCAGGCCTTGTAAATCGTAGACGTCCAGGGCCTCCAGATGGCGCATACCTTCCACCGCCGCTTCGGCACCGGCAATGGTGGTGAAGGTGGTCACGCGGGCGGCCAGGGCCGAGGTACGGATCGCCCCGGAGTCGGCAATGGCGTTGCGCTTTTCTTCCACGGTATTGACCACCAGGGCGATCTCGTTGTTCTTGACCATATCCACGATGTGCGGACGGCCTTCGACCACCTTGTTCACCGTGGCCACCGGGATGCCGGCGGCACTGATGGCTGCTGCCGTGCCCTTGGTGGCGACGATGGAGAAGCCCAGCGCCACCAGGTCGCGCGCCACTTGCACGGTGCGCGGCTTGTCGCTGTTCTTCACCGACAGGAACACCTTGCCCGACTTGGGCAGCTTCACGCCGGCACCCATCTGCGACTTCACGAAGGCTTCGCCGAAGGTCTTGCCCACGCCCATGACTTCGCCGGTGGACTTCATTTCAGGGCCGAGGATGGTGTCCACGCCCGGGAACTTGACGAACGGGAACACGGCTTCCTTGACACTGTAGTAAGGCGGCACCACTTCGTTCTTGATGCCCTGGCTGTCCAGCGACTGGCCGACCATGCAGCGCGCGGCGATCTTGGCCAGTTGCAGACCGGTGGCCTTGGAGACGAAGGGCACGGTACGCGAGGCACGCGGGTTCACTTCCAGCACGAAGACGGTATCGACGGTCTTGCCATCGACTTCACTTTGCTGGATGGCGAACTGCACATTCATCAGGCCGACCACGTTCAGGCCCTTGGCCATCAGCGCGGTCTGGCGCTTCAGTTCTTCGATGGTGTCCTTGGACAGCGAATACGGCGGCAGCGAGCAAGCCGAGTCGCCCGAGTGCACGCCGGCCTGTTCGATGTGTTCCATCACGCCGCCGATGAAGGTACGTTCACCGTCGGAGAGGCAATCCACGTCCACTTCGATGGCATCGTTCAGGAAGCGGTCCAGCAGCACCGGAGAATCATGCGAGACCTTGACGGCTTCGCGCATGTAGCGCTCCAGGTCACGCTGCTCGTGGACGATTTCCATGGCGCGGCCACCCAGCACGTAGGACGGGCGGACCACCAGCGGATAACCGATTTCCTGCGCCAGTTGCAGCGCGTCGGCTTCGGTACGGGCGGTACGGTTGGGCGGCTGGCGCAGGCCGAGGTCCTGCAGCAGCTTCTGGAAACGCTCGCGGTCTTCGGCGGCGTCGATCATGTCAGGCGAGGTGCCGACGATGGGCACGCCATTGGCTTCCAGGTCCAGCGCCAGCTTCAGCGGGGTCTGGCCGCCGTATTGGACGATCACGCCGACCGGCTTTTCCTTGTCGACGATTTCCAGCACGTCTTCCAGCGTCACCGGCTCGAAGTACAGGCGGTCAGAGGTGTCGTAGTCGGTCGAGACGGTTTCCGGGTTGCAGTTGACCATGATGGTTTCGTAACCGTCATCGCGCATCGCCAGTGCCGCGTGCACGCAGCAGTAGTCGAACTCGATGCCCTGGCCGATACGGTTCGGGCCACCGCCCAGCACCATGATCTTCTTCTTGTCGGTCGGGTTGGATTCGCACTCTTCGTCATAGGTCGAATACATGTAGGCGGTATTGGTCGAGAACTCGCCCGCGCAGGTATCGACGCGCTTGAAGACCGGACGCACGCCCAGCTTCTTGCGCTGCTCGCGCACGGCGGCGTCGGTGGTCTTCAACAGCTTGGCCAGGCGGCGATCCGAGAAGCCCTTCTGCTTCAGCTGGAACAAGGTGGCCTTGTCCAGCGACTCCAACGCCACCTCCTTTTCCAGCCACAGTTCGATGTCGACGATCTCCTTGATCTGCGACAGGAACCACGGGTCGATGTGGGTCAGATTGTGCACTTCTTCCAGCGAGAAGCCTTGCGCGAAGGCATCGCCCACGTACCAGATGCGGTCTGGACCGGGTTCGCCGAGTTCCTTTTCGATCAGTTCGCGGTCGGTGGTTTTTTCGTTCATACCGTCCACCCCCACCTCCAAGCCGCGCAGGGCTTTCTGGAAGGATTCCTGGAAGGTACGGCCGATGGCCATCACTTCACCCACGGACTTCATCTGGGTGGTCAAGTGCTTGTCGGCCTGCGGGAATTTCTCGAAGGTGAAACGCGGGATCTTGGTCACCACGTAGTCGATGGACGGCTCGAAGGACGCCGGGGTCGCGCCACCGGTAATCTCGTTGCGCAGTTCATCGAGCGTGAAGCCCACGGCCAGCTTGGCCGCGATCTTGGCGATCGGGAAGCCGGTCGCCTTGGAAGCCAGTGCCGAGGAACGCGAAACGCGCGGGTTCATTTCGATGACGATCATGCGGCCATCGGCCGGGTTGACCGAGAACTGCACGTTGGAGCCGCCGGTATCCACACCGATTTCACGCAGCACCGCCAGCGAGGCGTTACGCATGATCTGGTATTCCTTGTCGGTCAGCGTCTGCGCCGGCGCAACCGTGATGGAGTCACCGGTGTGCACGCCCATCGGATCCAGGTTTTCGATGGAACAGACGATGATGCAGTTGTCCGCCTTGTCGCGGACCACTTCCATTTCGTATTCCTTCCAACCGATCAGCGATTCCTCGATCAGCAGCTCAGACGTCGGCGAAGCTTCCAGGCCGCGCTTGCAGATGGTCTCGAATTCCTCGGCGTTGTAGGCGATACCGCCGCCGGTGCCGCCCATGGTGAAGGACGGACGGATGATGACCGGGAAGCCGATGGTCTTCTGCACCGCCCACGATTCTTCCATCGTGTGCGACACGCCGGAACGGGCCGAACCCAGGCCGATCTTGGTCATCGCTTCCTTGAACTTGGAGCGGTCCTCGGCCTTGTCGATGGCTTCCGGGGTGGCGCCGATCAGTTCGACCTTGTACTTCTCCAGCACGCCGTGGCGGTGCAGGTCCAGCGCGCAGTTCAGCGCGGTCTGGCCGCCCATGGTCGGCAGGATGGCGTCCGGCTTTTCCTTGGCGATGATGCGCTCGACAGCTTGCCAGGTGATCGGCTCGATGTAGGTAGCATCGGCCATTTCCGGGTCGGTCATGATGGTGGCCGGGTTGCTGTTGACCAGGATGACCTTGAAACCTTCTTCACGCAGGGCCTTGCAGGCCTGGGCGCCGGAATAGTCGAATTCGCAGGCCTGGCCGATGATGATCGGGCCAGCGCCAATGATCAGGATGCTTTTGATGTCAGTACGCTTAGGCATTTTGTTTCTTCTCCATCATCGCCACGAACTTGTCGAACAGGGGAGCGATGTCATGCGGTCCAGGGGATGCTTCGGGGTGGCCCTGGAAGCAGAAAGCAGGTTTGTCGGTGCGCTCGAAGCCTTGCAGCGAGCCATCGAAGAGCGACACGTGGGTCACGCGGCAGTTGGCCGGCAGGGTCGCCTGGTCCACGGCGAAACCGTGGTTCTGCGAGGTGATCATCACCTGCTTGCTATCCAGATCCTGCACCGGGTGGTTGGCGCCGTGGTGGCCAAACTTCATCTTCAAGGTCTTGGCGCCGGAAGCCAGGGCCATGATCTGGTGACCCAGGCAGATGCCGAAAGTCGGAATACCACGCTCGATCAGTTCCTTGGACGCGGCGATGGCGTAATCACAGGGTTCCGGGTCGCCAGGGCCGTTGGAGAGGAAGATGCCGTCCGGGTTCAGGGCCAGTGCTTCGGCCGCGGTGGCTTGCGCCGGCAGCACGGTGACCTTGCAGCCGCGCTCGGCCAGCATGCGCAGGATGTTGTACTTGACGCCGTAGTCGAAGGCGACCACGTGGAATTTCGGGGTGATCTGCTGGCCATAGCCACGGCCCAGACGCCATTCGGTCTCGGTCCAGTTGTAGGCCTTTTTGGTGGAGACCACCTTGGCCAGGTCCATGCCGGCCAGGCCGGGGAAGGCGCGCGCCAGTTCCAGTGCCTTGGCGGTGGCCGCAGCGATGTCCGCTTCACCGGCCACGATGGCGCCGTTCTGCGCGCCCTTCTCGCGCAGGATGCGGGTCAGCTTGCGGGTATCGATACCGGCGATGGAGACGATGTTGCCTTCCTTGAGGTAATCAGACAGGGATTGCTGGCTGCGGAAGTTCGACAGCAAGCGCGGCAGGTCCTTGATGATCAGGCCGGCGGCGTGGATCTGCGAAGCTTCGACGTCTTCACGGTTCACGCCCGTGTTGCCGATGTGCGGATAAGTGAGCGTGACGATCTGGCGGCTGTAGCTGGGGTCGGTCAGGATTTCCTGGTAGCCGGTCATCGCGGTATTGAACACGACCTCACCGGTGGTGTTGCCTGCGGCGCCGATGGAAAAACCTTGGAAGACAGACCCGTCTGCGAGCGCGAGGACGGCCGGAATCGCGGGACCGGAAAGAAGAGGCAGCAAGGGTAACTCCTGAGATTGTTACCGCCGCGGCTAGATGACCGGAAGACCTTTGCGCACCAAACCGACCGGCGCGAACACCCCGACTCATTCAGTACGGAAGCGTGGCAGGGCCTGTTGGGAACGAGGAAGAGGAATGGGTATGCGCTACGGCGGATAAAATTGGCTAAACCGCTCGATTATAGCGCAAAAGCCACCCTCCGGCAAATCGTAGATCGCCGAAAGTTGGCACAAGATGCAGCGACATGATGTGCAGAAAAGCGGAAACGCCGGCAGACTGAACTGCCGGCGCGGGCTGAATCAGAGGCCCAGGGCAGCGATCCCGGCCTTGGCGATCTGCACGTCTTCCGAAGACTTCACGCCGGACACGCCCACAGCACCCACGGTGTGACCATCGGCCACCACCGGCACGCCGCCTTCAAGCAGGCCATCCAGGCCGGGGGCGCTCAAGAAGGAGACACGACCATTGTTGATCATGTCTTCATAGATCTTGCTTTCGCGGCGGCCCAGCGCAGCGGTGCGAGCCTTGGCCGGAGCGATCTGCGAGGAAATCGGGGCGGCGCCATCCATACGCTGCAACCACAGCAGGTGACCACCATCATCGACCACGGAAATGGCCACGTTCCAGTTGTTGGCACGGGCTTCGGCTTCAGCGGCGGCGGCGATCTTCTTGACGTCGTCCAGCGACAGGAACGGCTTGGTTTGCATGTTTGCTCCGATAGGCAGAAAAAAATGAACGCTGATTGTACGACCAGAAAGTCTTTTTTGACATCCTGCGCCAGCAAACTCATCGGTGCACGTGGCCCCTCGCATCACCGACCCATTTCCCACAATCCGCCCCGCTTTTCTCAATGATGACGGGAACTATTCGAGCATCTGCCACTCCTTTACCGGGATTTTCCTGCCTCGTGTAGGAAAAAACCTGATGGGGAGATGGCAGAAAATAGCTTATCTTCAATCTGCTTACTGTACTTTAGTATCATTTTTGCTTTATTTGCCGCGTCAATCCGATCCGGCCTGACAAGCTGGCACGAATCCAGCTTTTGACAAGCCGTAAGATTTACCTTACAGTCCCGCAATCCTATTTTGAGAGGATCCCGATGACCCTACGCCGATCTGACCGAATCCGACGACAAACCGCTCGTGTGTGCGCGCTCGCTGCCGGCCTTTGGATCAGTGCATCGGCCTATTCCGCTGACCTTTCCCTGGCAGCGCAGGATCTTCCTCCTCCCCAAGCCACTTCCCCGCAAGCCCAGCAGTTGATCAGCAAGACCAATCTTGCGATTGCCCGCCTGCAAGACATCACCAACCGCGCCTCCGAACTGGCCACCCAGGCCCTGGCCATGCTGGGCATCAATTACCGCTACGGCGGCAATTCGCCCGATACCGGCCTGGACTGCAGCGGCCTGGTGCGTTACGTCTTCAAGGAAGCATGGGGCACCGACCTGCCGCGCACGGCGCTGGAAATCAGCCGCGTCGGCGAAAAGATCGGCCGCGACAACCTGCAACCGGGCGACCTGGTGTTCTACAACACCCTGCGCCGTGGCTTCTCGCACGTGGGCATCTATCTGGGTGACGGCAAGTTCATCCACTCCCCCTCGGCCGGCGGCCAGGTGCGTATCGAGAGCATGGATGAGTCCTACTGGAAAAAGCGCTTCAATGGTGCACGCCGCATCATCGCCGGTGACGACGACGACGACCAACAGAAATGATCACCATCACGGTGCATACCCCATAGCAAAAGGCCGCTGGATCAGCGGCCTTTTCAGATTGATGACAAAGCCTTGGCGAAAGCCAAGGCTTTGTTGTTTAATCGGTCATGCTCAAAAAACCGACAGCCGCCCAGCACGAGTTAGAGATGGTGACCATCGAGATGCTCGTGCCCAAGGACCACCTGCTGCGCAAGATCGACGCGGCGGTGGATTTCGAGTTCATCCGAGAGAAGGTGGCGCATCTGTATTGCGCCGACAATGGCCGCCCGGCACTGGACCCGGTGGTACTCTTCAAGCTCTTGTTTATCGGTTACCTCTTCGGTATCCGCAGCGAGCGCCAGCTCATCCGCGAGGTCCAGGTCAATGTGGCCTATCGCTGGTTTGCCGGATTCCGTCTGACCGACAAGGTACCGGACTCATCCACCTTCTCCCAGAACCGGCGCCGCCGCTTCATTGATACCACCGTCTATCAAGAGATCTTCGACGAGATCGTGCGCCAGGCCATTGGACGCGGCATGGTCGATGGCCGTGTGCTCTACAGCGACAGCACCCACCTCAAGGCCAACGCCAACAAGAACAAGTTCGACTACGTTCAAGTTACCCAGACCCCCTCGGCCTATCTGGCCGAATTGGATGCCGCTGTGGATATCGACCGTGCCGAGCATGGCAAGAAACCGCTCAAGCGTGACGACGATGATGAGCCACCCACCAAAGAGATCAAGGTCAGTCGCACCGATCCCGAGAGCGGCTACATGGTGCGCGACGACAAGCCCAAGGGCTTCTTCTACCTGGATCACCGCACCGTCGATGCCAAGCATTCCATCATTACCGATACCCATGTCACGCCCGCCTCAGTCCATGACAGTCAGCCTTATCTGGCGCGCCTGGATCGTCAGCGCCAGACGTTCGGATTTGATGTACAGGCCGTTGGCCTGGATGCGGGCTACTTCACACCGGCCGTCTGCCAGGGACTGGAGAATCGCGAGATCAGCGGCGTGATGGGCTACCGCACACCCAACCACAAGCCGGGGACATTCTTTAAACGGGCGTATGAGTACGATGCCTACCGTGACGAATACATCTGCCCGCAGGGTCAACCCTTGCGCTACAGCACGACCAATCGACTGGGGTATCGGGAATACAAATCCAACCCTGAGCAATGCCGAGGCTGCAAGGTACGCGAGCAATGCACCAATAGCGCCAATGCGGTCAAGGTGGTGACGCGCCATGTGTGGGAGCGTTCCAAGGAGAAGGTGGATGATCGGCGTCGTACCGAATGGGGCAAGCGCATCTATGCCCGACGCAAGGAAACGGTAGAACGCAGCTTCGCCGACGCCAAGCAATTGCACGGACATCGTTATGCCCGTATGCGGGGATTGCGCAAGGTCGCCGAGCAGTGCTTGTTGGCGGCGGCGGCCCAGAACATGAAGAAGATTGCCCTGTTGGTGGCGCGCTTGCGCGCGCTTTTACACGGCTTGAGCGCCTCTGCCAGCGTACAAAAGTGGCTACAGCGAAAAATGAGCGCCTTGCTTGGCTTCTGCGCCATCGACCATCTGCAAATTACCTGCGCCTGAAAAACAAAACCCCGTGTTCGAAAACACGGGGTTCGTCATCAACCTGAAGGCCGCTGGATCAGCGGCCTTTTTATTTCCTTCATATTTCCGTGAAAAACGGCCTAGCCATCAACTCCCCGCTTCCATCAGCTTCAACTTGCGCTTGATTTCCGGCATGGCCGCGGTGGCCGCCTGCTCGCCGGCCAGGATGGCTACGTTGCGGCTGGCGAAATCACTGCCCTTCATGGACCCCAGGCTGGGCTGCAGCACGATATCGGCATTCTTGAGCTCATACTGGTTGATGGTCTGGCCCATGATGGCAAAGGTCTGCAGCAGCACGTCGATGGAACTGCTGGAGGCCGCCTGCGCCTCCGGGTTGGCCGAGATGTTGACCGCAATGACGAAGTCCGCCCCCATCTGCCGCGCAAAGCGCACCGGCACCGGCGAGACCAGCCCGCCATCGACATAGGTATGGTCGCCGATGCGCACCGACTGGAACACCCCCGGCACTGCCGACGAGGCACGCACTGCCACCCCCGCATTGCCGCGCTGGAACAGGATGGGCTGGCCCGTGCGCAGGTCGGTAGCGACCGCCCCGAAAGGAATCTTGAATTTCTCGATGGGGACGTTGTGCACCGCCTTGTTGACGTAGTTCTGCACGCCCTCCCCCTTCAGCACCCCGCTGACCTTGGAAAACAGCGGCACCGACCAATCCGAGATGGCGGCCTCATCCATGGCCAGGGCCAGCTTCTGCAAGGCAAAGCCATTGTTGCCGGCCGCATAGAGCGCACCCACCAAGCTACCGGCACTGGTACCGGCCACCACGTCCACGCTGATGCCCTGGGCTTCGAGCGCCTTGATCACCCCGATATGGGCAAAGCCGCGCGCCGCACCGCCACCCAGGGCCAGGCCGATCTTGATCTTGCGCGGGGTCGGTGCCGCGGTGGCACTGGGCGCCACCGGGACCACGCTCGCCGAGGGCGTACCGGGGGATTCGACCGGCTTGGAACTGCTACCGGGCAACAAGGACGAAGTACCGCAGGCCGACAAGAGCAAGCTGGAAGCGACGGCAACAGCCATCAAACGGAAGGAGAAGCGCATGACGCAAACAGGCAGTGAGCAAGCCCGACATTGTACTGCAAGCGCCATGCGCATCCGGGGAGTGCGACAGGCGGTGGTGTAGAATGCGGCCCCTGGCTTTTCGATTCGGTCCAGTTACACCCGGCGCCACAGTCCCATGAATATCGTCATCAACGAAGAACTGAAACAGTACATCGATCCCCTCACCCCCAACGAATACGCCGCGCTGGAACGCAGCCTGCTGGCCGAAGGCTGCCGCGATGCGCTGGTGCTGTGGGGCGATGTGCTCATCGATGGTCACAACCGTTACGAAATCTGCAGCAAGTACGAGCTGCCCTTCAAGACTATCCAGAACGACAGCTTCAGCTCGCTGGACGACGTACTGCTGTGGATGATCGATAACCAGCTCGGCCGCCGCAGCGTCTCCGATTTCCAGCGCGGCATGTTGGCCCTGCGCAAGCGCGACATCATCGCCGCTCGCACCAAGGCTGAAGCCACCCCGCCCAAGACTGCCACCAGTGACGCGCATCCAGCCCCGGAGGGCGGCGCGCCCGAAGCCGAGCAGGCCAGCGACGACCCTTGGCACGCCGACGACAACACCGGCCGCATCAAGACCCGCGAAGACATTGCTCGCGCCGCCGGCATCAGCAGCGCCACCATCGGCCAGATCGACCGCATCCGCAAGAGCGCCGCGCCCGAACTGGTCGAGGCCGTGCGCAGCGGCACCATCTCCATCAATGCCGCCGCTGCCGTAGCGACCTTGCCCAGCGAAGTGCAGGTCAACGCCGTGGCCGGTGGCAAGAAGGAATTGCGCGAAGCCGCCAAGAAGGTACGCGAGCAGAAGGCCGCCACCCGCACCCCGCGCGCGCCCAAGCTCGACGACCATGCGGCCGCCTCCGCCATCCCGCTGGTGGAAGGCCAGGAAAACGAACTGACCGCCACCCTGCGCCGCGAAATCGCCAGCCTGCAAGCCCGTGTGACCAGCCTGTCCGAAGAAAATCAGGGCCTGCGCGCCGAGCTGGCCCTGCTCAAGGGTGCCGGCCAGGCTCCGGCCTGAGGTGTCATCCGGCATGGCCACTTTCACCCTCGCCCAGCGCGCCGAGATCGAACTGGAGATCCGCAAGAGCCGCTTCATCGGCATCGTCATGCCGGTACCCGGCCGTGAGGCGGCGATGCAGGAAATTGCCAGGATGCGCGATGCCCATCGCAACGCCACCCACGTCTGCTGGGCCTTGATGGCCGGCGGCCAGTCCGGCATGTCCGACGATGGCGAACCATCCGGCACGGCCGGACGCCCCATGCTGGAAGTGCTGCGCCATCACGAACTCGATGGCGTGCTGGCCATGGTGGTGCGCTATTACGGTGGAGTGAAACTGGGCGCAGGCGGCCTGGTACGCGCCTATACCGATGCGATCGCCACCGCCCTCAAGAGCACGCAACGCACCGAGCGCGTGGCCCAGGCCGAAATCGAGATCGGCGTGGTCTATGCGGCCGAGCCGCAACTGCGCCACTGGCTGGCCCAGCAGAAATACGAATTGCTGGACAGCCGTCACGACACCTTGGCCCATCTCCATCTGCGCCTGCCCGAAGCGGCGCTGGCTCAAGCGGAAGAAGCCATCCGCCGCCTCTCTTCGAACGCCGAGATCAAGCGCATCCTCTGATATCTGTGCGATGATCGCCAACGCCGGGCAACCTCGGGGGAGGTCTGCCGGCACTCATCCACGCCACCCCAGGGGAAGCCCATGCCACCAGACCAGAGTAATTTCGACCCAGTCCTGTTCATCGCCGACGGCCCGTCGCAGCCCTTGCTCGATCCCCATCACTATCCCTACATGTGCAACCAGAACGGTGTGGGCCAGCAGAGCGCCACCGTCATCGGCGAACTCATCGAGCTCTCGCCAGAGGCGCCCGCGCTGGAATACGGCGTCACCTATCGCGACATCGCCCACTGGCCACGCAAGATCACGCCCAAGGACTGGCCGGCCTACGAGATCACCGAGTTCGATTTCCGCACCCCGGAAGTGCGCTACGAACCGCTGCCCGCCACCCCGGAACACGCCCAGGCCTTTGGCGCCACGCTGCTGCGTAATGGCCAGTGCCTGCGCTTCACCTATGAAGGCCTGGTGATGTCCCAGTACACCTACGGTAAATGGGCCGGCTATGAATCGCCCTACCTGGGCGATGGCCGCAGCCGCGAGCTGCTGACCTGGAACGCCACCGACCTGGAGTACCACGACTTCGCCCACATCTTCTTCTCGCAAGGCCCGGAACCGCTGGTCATCACGGTGGCGCGTTGGCGGCCCTACGTCAACCAGATCAGCCTGGCCGACCTGTGGGTGGCGCCCGGCGACGCGCTGGTGATTCCGCCCAAGCGCATGGCGCCGCCACCCAAGCCGGGCATGAGCGAGGAAGAAAAGCGTCTGCTGGTGGTGGACATGCACAACAACCGCAACTCGGCCCAGGCCTGCCGCCGCTACGACGGCCCGCCTGCGCTGGCCACGGTGACCGTGCTGGCCGATAGCCAAGTGATGTCAGCACCGCTGACGCGCCCGTATTACCACGAGGAAAAGCAGCCCACCTGGCACGGTATGCTGCACTACTGACGACCAAGGGGCGGCCGGCTTATGAGCAGCTTATGAGCAGCTTATGAGCGGCTTAGGGGCGGCTTATGGCTGCCCCAGTTCGCGATAGAGCTGGTTGGCCCGCGTCAGGTGGGCTTGCATGGCTTCGGCGGCCGCATCGCCATCGTGCGCAGCGATGGCATCGACGATGCGCTGGTGTTCGGCCAGGGTCAGTTCTTCCGCACCGGGAGCGCGTACCAGGGTGGTATAGAACTCGCTGGCCCAGCGGAACATCGATTCGACCACCGCCGGGAAGATGGGATTGCCGCTGATGTCGGCGATCTCACGGTGGAAGGCCATGTCGCGTTCAATGAATTCTTCCAGGTTGACCATCGAGGCCCGGTGCGCGGCGATGGTCTGGCGCAGGCGTTCGATCTGCTCCTCGGTGGCGCTCTCGGCGGCCATGCGGGCGGTACTGGTTTCCAGGAACACGCGCGCTTGCTTCATATGTTTCAACATGTCTGGCTTGGTGCGCAGCAAGTGCTGGGCACCAGCGCCGATCTGTGCGATCAGGCGGTCGGCCGTCAGTTCGAGCACGCGCGCTCGTTCACCATGGGCAATTTCCACGAAGCCAGAGCGTTCCATGGCCTGTAGCGCTTCGCGCACGGCTGGGCGTCCCACACCGTACTGATCCATCAGGTCGCGTTCGGAGGGCAACTGGGAACCGGGCGGGAATTCGCCCCGGTGAATGCGCGCCATCAGGCGCTCCAGTACTTCCTGGTAAAGCTTGCGTCGCGGTATCGGTTCCGGCATGGCTGGACTGTCTCGTTAGTCGGTTTCGTTGGAGGCGCACTCTACCACAATCCCGCGCCGGGACTGTGATTGCGGCCATCAGGACTGCCTCACATCGAGTTACGTGACGCGCCCTCATTGAGCATCCGCACAAACATCTCCCCCGCCCGCGACAACTGCCCCCCCTTGCGCGTGACGATACCGATGGTCTGCGACATCGACCGCAGCTTCACCGGCAGGATGCGCAACATGCCGCGCTTGACGAACAGTTCGGCTACCGCCGTGGGCAGGATCGACACCAGGTCGCTGCTCTGCTGCAACAGCGCCACCGTCACGAAGGTGGAAGCGGTGGAAATGGCATTGCCCGGCATGGGCACGCCGGCCAGGTCCATCTCGCGCTCCAGCACGGCGTGCAGCGGCATGTGACTGGGATAGGTGACCCAACGATAGCCGGCCAGCGCGGCCAGCCCCATGTGCTTGGCGCGCGGGCGTGGATGCTCGCCCGAGACCACCACCGAGAGCGGCTCTTCCGACAGAGGTTGGTAGTGGTACTTACCAGGATGGTCCGACACGCTGGCGCGCGCCACCAGCAAGTCCAGATGGCCTTCGTCCAGCAAACCCAGCAATTGCACGCTGGTATCTTCGACGATGTCGATGGACAGCTCGGGATGGCGCCGCTGCAAGGCTTCCACGGCCGGCACCACCAGTTCCGGCAGCGCGCCCATGACCGCCCCGATAGCCAGCCGCCCGCCGCGCCCCGAGCGCAGCTGCGCCATCTCCTCACACAGCGATCCCAGGTCGGTGGCCATCAAGCGCGCATAACGGATCACGCAATGGCCGAATTGATTGGGGATCAGGCCGGACTTGGTGCGCTCGAACAATTGCGCATCCAGCATCGATTCCAGCTCGGCCAGCGACTTGCTGGCCGCCGACTGCGTCATGGCCAGGGCACTGGAAGCCTTGTGCAGGGATTGGTGGTCGTCCAGGGCGATGAGCAGTTGCAACTGCTTCATACGCAGACGGGACAGGAGACTATTCAAGCTTTGCTGGCTGGGTGCAGGTTTCATGGGTGATTCCAAAAAGCGATCACATGATGGAAAGTCTTCACTATACAGCCCATCACCCGGTCCGTATATTGATCGTCATTGCAAGCCGCCATCCATTGATGGCCCACGACAACCTAGACGGAGACACCATGAGCACCCCTATCTACCGCGGCGTATTTCCGGTCGCCCCGACCATCTTCGACGACCACGGCCAGCTCGACCTGGAAGGCCAGAAGCGCGCCATCGACTTCATGATCGATGCCGGCTCCAATGGCATCTGCATCCTGGCCAACTTCTCGGAACAGTTTGTGCTCTCCGACGAGGAACGCGTGCAGGTGCAGAACACGGTGCTGGAACACGTGGCCGGACGCGTGCCGGTGATCGTCACCACCACCCACTTCGGCAGCCAGATCTGCGCCGAGCGCAGCCGTGCCGCACAGGATGCGGGCGCGGCCATGGTGATGGTGATGCCGCCCTACCATGGCGCCACTTTCCGCGTGTCCGAAAAGCAGATATATGAATTCTATGGCCGCGTCTCCGACGCCATCGACATCCCCATCATGATCCAGGATGCCCCGGTGGCCGGCACCCCGCTGTCGGCGCCCTTCCTGGCGCGCATGGCCAAGGAAATCGAGAACGTCTCCTACTTCAAGATCGAAACCGCAGGCGCCGCCTCCAAGCTGCGCGAGCTGATCGAACTGGGCGGTGAGGCCGTGGTCGGCCCCTGGGATGGCGAAGAAGCCATCACCCTGATCCCCGACCTGGACGGCGGTGCCACCGGCGCCATGACCGGTGGCGGCTACCCGGACGGCATCCGCAAGATCGTCGACGCCTACTTCGCCGGCGATACCGAAAAGGCTGCCGAGCTCTACATGCAATGGCTGCCGCTGATCAACTACGAAAACCGCCAGTGCGGCCTGTCGGCCTGCAAGGCGCTCATGCTCGCCGGCGGCGTGATCAAGTCCGACATGCTGCGCCATCCGCAGGCGCCGCTGCACCCCAAGGTGCGCGAGGGCCTGCTGCGCGTGGCGCGCCGTCTGGATCCGATGGTGCTGAGCTGGGGCAAGTAAGCGCTCTGATCTCAGAGTTCTGATCTCAGAGTTCTGATCTCTGAACTCTGATCTCTGACAAGTGCTGAGAGGCACTGAGACCATGAACAACGGGAGCCAAGGCTCCCGTTGTTCATGGTGCGCTCGCCCTCTCATCGCTGCGACCTAGCAGGCCTGGATCGCCTCGGTGAAGCAGTACCCCACGCCGTGCACGGTGCGCAGCGGCAGGTCGTACATGGTGCTATCGCGCCACTTGCGACGCAGCCGGCTGACGGTCTTTTCCAGCACACGTTCATCGAAGCTGACCCATTCCACCCCAAAGGCATGGGCAATGGCGCATCGATCCGCGGCGTGCCGACTGCTGTTGGCCAATACCTTCAACAGCGCCACCTCACGGGAATTGATTTCCACCGCATCATGCTGGGGCGCACGCAAGGTCCGCGCAGCAGTGTCGAGCCGCCACGCCTCCGGCGCCACCCGCCGCAGCATCACCTCGATATAGGCATTGATCAGTTCCAACTTCTCCGGCAGGGCTTCGCAGAAATCGGCCCCGTGATCCAAGCCGGAGATGCGCGTGGTCACACTCTCCTGGGGCGACGCCAGCAGCAGGATGCCCATGCGCGCATTGGCGTTGCGCAACTGCTGCGTGAGCGCATAACCCGCGCCGCTCGCTCGTCCCACGTTGACGATGGCGATATCCCCCAGTTGCGTGGGCATCATCAATTCTTCTTCGTCAGCCATGATGCGGCTGACCTTGTGTCCCTGCTTTTCCAGGAAGCTGCACACAGTACTATTGCGATAACTTCTCAAAATGTCTTCGATCAACAATATGCTGGCCATCCAGCCCTCCCCTGTTCCGTTTCCCATGACATGCCGGCCCCCAACCCATGGTGCCGACGCTTGAACCTTGTCATGCTGCCGACGCTCTGCTTCTGTGGATGCCGACGGCGTGACGGGAAAGAAATTTAGCCCAGGAAATTCCGTTTTTTTCGGTTCGGGTTTTGAGACTCAGGCGCATCTTTCTGATACGAGGAAAAATATTTACACGCGCTGAGGAACGGGCCCTGGTGAAGACATCTTCATCAGCTCTATCACATTGAATTTTCCCGGCAAAGCACTTACCAGTGATCGGGAAATGACATCAGCTGCCCGCTATCTCCTCCCACTTTTACGACATCCTCCGCGCATCGTCCTCGAATTTTTTTCAGCATTTCTTCGATGAAGTTTTGCTGTTTGATCACATAGTTTTGATGACAGGAAAAATATTTTCCACACGGCCATTTTCGCTTCGTCTCTTGGAATTTTCGCGGTAAGTTCCGCTGATTCACGATGAGGCAAACATGGTCTACAAAACGATACATCCGGTTTACGCCGGACCTTTGGCGGGACAGCGCATCCTGGTCGTCGACGACGCCGAGGAAGACCGCATCCTGCTCTCTGACTTCCTGCTGCGCCACGGGGCGCGGCTGTATGTAGCACGCGATGGCCAGGACGGTTATCGCAAGGCGCAGACGGTGCGGCCGGACCTGATCCTGATGGATATCCGAATGCCGGTCTACGATGGGCTCACCAGTTGTCGCCTGCTCAAGGCCAATTCGAGTACGCGCAACATCCCGCTGATCTTCCTGTCGGCAGCCGCCGCCACCGAAGAAAAAATCACCGGCCTGAGCGCGGGCGCGGTGGACTACATCACCAAGCCCTTCGATTTCGAGGAAGTGCGGTTGCGCCTGTGCGTACACCTGCGCACGCCGCTGCACAGCGAACCCTTGCCAGCGACTACCACTTCGGTGACGCCTGGCTTGCACAGCGGCTCCAGTACCTTCGACATGGTGTTGTTCCAGGCCGCACGACGGCTGATGCTGGACAAGCTGGACCAGCCGCTGGGCTTGAACGCCCTGGCCGCCGCCGTAGGCACCAATGCGCGGCGCCTCTCCAGCGCCTTCAAGCATTGCGCGGGTGTAACCGTGTTCGATTTCCTGCGTGAAGAACGCATGAAGGAGGCGCGGCGCCTGCTCTCGGAAAGCACGCTGGACATCGGCGCCATCGCCCTGGCGCTGGGCTACAGCAACACGGCCAATTTCTCCACGGCCTTCCGCGAGCGTTTTGGAATGCCGCCCAGCCAGTTCCGCCGTTGACACGGACTGATGCCGTTTCTGTATCGAAGAACATGGCGGCTCCTGCTCTGCTGCCTGCTGGTCTGGTTTGCCAGCCCGCCGCAGTTGGCCTGGCCGATTGATCTGGCGCGCATTGCCCAAAGCATGAGCGTGACGCAGCAACTGCAATTGCTGCGCGACCCCGCCGGTAGCCATCTGCTCTCCAGCGCCATGGGCAGCACGCAATGGGGCGCCATCACCGTCCCGCAATTGCAGCAAGGCTACAGCACAGGCGCCTTCTGGCTACGCGGCCAGTTGCGCAATGACAGTACCGCTCCCGTGACACGCTGGTTGGGGCTGGGCTCGGCGCGCCTGCAGGATGTGCGGCTGTACCTGCCCACTGCGCAGCAGGCACAGGCTGGCTGGCGCGACGTCATGCCGCATTACGCCGGCACGCTCTATCCCCTGGGCTCACGCCAGGTGCGCAGTCGCGCCGCGCTGTTCCCGATCACGCTGGCAGCGGGCGAAGAACGCATGGTGATCCTGCGCGTGGCCGGCGATTCGGCCCTCGATCTGGCCGTAGCGCTATGGGAGCCTTCGGCATTTCGCCAGGAAGAAGGCCGGGAACTGGCGATCCAGGCTTTCGTACTGGGGGTGGCATTGTTGCTGGTGGCTTATGCGCTGATCCAGGGCATGGCCTGGCGCGATCGCGGCTTCGTGCTGATGGCCGCATGGGTGCTCACGGCGCTGGCCTACATCGGCGCCTTCCAGGGGTACCTGCATCTGTACCTGGTACCGGGTGGTGGCGCCTGGATCGTGCGCGCCCCGGCCGCGCTGGGCTGTCTGATGACCCTGCTGTATGTGCGGATGAGTTACGTCCTGGTTGGATTGGAGCAACTGCGCCGGTGGAAGCGCATCTATGCGCTCATGAATGGCGTGCTGCTGGCGATAAGCTGCTGGACCGCGCTAGGCGACTACCGCAGCACCGCACCGCTGGCCAATGCCTCGGCCTCGGTGGCCTACGTGGTCTGGCTGGCCTCGATGCTGCACGGTTGGCGACGCGGCCTGCCCAATGCGCGAATGCTGGTGCTGTCCTTCGCGCTGGCCTGGCTGGGAATCTCGTTCAAACTGCTCGAGCTCAATGGTCTGGTTGATCGTAGCCTGCTGCCGGACTGGCATTTTGCAGCCCTGTTCCAGATGGGCCTGTTGTGCATGACCACGCTGATGGTCATCGGTCGCGCGCTGGAGCTGCACCGCAAGCACGACCAGATGCAGTGGGCCATGCTCTACCTGCGCGTGCGCGAACAATTGAAACTGGAACAGGCCGTCACCGCCCGCACCCGTGAGCTGCGCGAAGCCCTGGAGGCGGCCGACCAGGCCAATCGCGCCAAGACCGGTTTCCTGACCCGCATCAGCCACGACTTGCGCACCCCGCTCACCTCCATCCTCGGCTTTGCCGACATGTTGCAGACCGGTGGCGATGAGCGCGCACGGTATGGCCGCATCATCGTGCGCAGCGCGCGCCACATGCTGGCCATGGTCAATGACTTGATCGATTATGCCCGTGGCGACCGGCTCGACCTGCCGCAGCCGGTGCCGGTCTACGTCCACGCCCTGCTGCATGAGATCGGCCAGGAAGCGGCCATCCTGGCCCAGCGTCAGCACAATGGCTTCGGCCTGCAGGTAACACCGGAGCTGCCGCCGGTACTCAAGCTCGACGCCCGGCGCGTGCGCCGCATCCTCGGCAACCTGCTCGACAATGCCGCCAAATATACCCGCGACGGCAGCATCACACTCCAGGTGCAGTGGCACGCCGCCTCGGCGCAATCGGGCATGGGTGTCATCGAAATGCGGGTGGCCGATACCGGCTGCGGCATCCCGCTGCATTTCCAGACCCGCGTGTTCGAACCCTTCGAACGCGCCCATGCAGACCGCACGCAACCTGGCATCGGCATGGGGCTGGCCATCGTGCGCCAGTGGATACAGCAGATGGGAGGGCAGATCGCCCTGGCCAGCCGGCCCGGTGTGGGCACCACGATGACGCTGCGCCTGCCGGCGGCCATCGGCAGCGAACACGAAATCGCCCGCCACGATGCTCCCGAAGACAGCAGCGCCCGGCCCCTGATCGATGGCGCCGGCCGACTGGTACTGGTAGTCGAAGACAATGCCGACATCGCCCAGTTGCTGGGCGATCAGTTGGGCAGCGTGGGCTTTGCGGTGGAATTGCTGGCCGACGGCGAAAGCGCCATCGCACGCATGACGCAAGCCAACGAACCCGAGATAGCGCTGGTGTTGACCGACTACCTGTTGCCCGGGGTCCATGGCGACGCCGTGCTGCAAGCGGCGCGGCGGCATTTGCCGCAGGTGCCGGTATTGCTGTTGTCAGCCACCTTGCAGCCGGAACGTAGCAGCGGCGATGCGCTGCAATTTGATGCTTGCCTGCTCAAACCGGTTAACTTCCTGGAACTGCAGGAAACCGTGGGACGCTTGCTGGACCTGGAAAAAATCGACGCCGGCGGCGCCAGCGAAGGCCTGCCGATGCCCCTGACCCGTCCGCCCGAGACCAGCCTGGAGCAGGCCCTGGTCTTCATCGAGAACGGCGCAGTGTCGGATCTGCTGGACTGGTGCGATGCCTTATTGCAGGAGCACCCGCACTGCGCCGGCTTCGAGACGATGGCGCGGCAGTTGGTGATGATGGGGGATTTGTCGGGGCTGGAAAGTCTGTGTCGGCCGTTGGATCGAAGCAATGCCTAGTCCCGCTCTCTGCCTCGTTGATCCTCTGTGGAATTTTCTTCTTCCGGCCGGCTGCGCGCCAGTTCGGCGTTGCGCTGGTTGATCTGGTATTGCTCCTCGGCGTGCTGGTAAGCCAGTTGCTCCTTGGGTGAGCGGCTGCAGCCGCCCAGAGCCAGGGTCAACACGGCAGCCAGGGCCGTCAGGGCAAGCGGGAGGGGGGCGGGACGGGATGTCATGAGGGTCTCCATTGTCGTATTTCTGCACGGCAATATACTCCTCACCAATCCTCATCGCAAGCCTGGCACGGCTGTCAGGGTCGCGTCAGGTGGCGCTTGCGGACGATGTGCTCCATCGCTCCGATCTGCCCGAGATGGGTGAAGCCAAACCCATCCTCATACTTCAAGCCATAGCCCAAGGTCCGGTCAAAGCCGATATGAGCCAGCCAGATCAGGGCCAAGGGCAAGAGCAGTGGCGGTCCGCCCAGGGTGGATGCCAGCAGGCAGACCAAGGGCCCCACGCTACTGTGCAGGCTGTTGTAGCACACCGCGCCGATGCGCGGCCCGCCCAGGTAACCCAGCAGGGCCAGGTCGGGCAGCAGGAAGGCTGCCAGGAACACTCGCCAGTCCTGTCCCTTATGCGCATAGGCGCTCACCGCCACAGCCAGTATCAACAAGCCCTCGACGCGCAACAGCCAGCGCACGCCATCCCTTGCCGCCCCCGGCGGTACCGTTTGAGCCTGATCGATCATTTCTGCCTACCTTGGTCTGGTTGAACTGCTGCCATCCTAGGGTAAGATCAGGAAGAATAAAATTGCATGAACATGACTATCTACCATACAAAAATGCATAGCCACCACGAACATGGATAACACCGACTGGACCCTGTACCGCTCCTTCCTCCACGTCATGCGCGAAGGTTCTCTCTCAGGCGCGGCGCGCGTACTGGACCTGGCGCAGCCGACCCTGGGCCGGCAGATCCAGGCGCTGGAGGCGAGCTTGAAGACGCGCCTGTTCACCCGCTCGCAAACCGGTCTGCAGCCCACCGACGCAGCCCAGGCGCTGCTGCCGCACGCGCAGGCAATGGAAAGCATCGCCGCAGCTGCCCAACGCACTGCGGCAGATCACAGCAAGGAGATCAGCGGCACCGTCAGACTCACCGCCAGTGAAGTGATGGGGATGGAAGTGCTGCCACCCATCCTGAAATCGCTGCGGCAACGCTACCCGGAACTGCGGGTGGAGCTGGTGTTGAGCAACGATGTGCAAGACCTGCTGCATCGCCAGGCCGATATCGCCGTGCGCATGGTACGCCCGCACCAGGAGCGCCTCATTGCGCGCCGTATCGGCACGGTCGACTGCGGTCTGCACGCCGCTCGCGATTACCTCAAGCGTTACGGTCTGCCTCGTTGCATGGATGACCTGCGTCGCCACACCGTGATCGGCCCGGATCGCATGAGCCCGGCGCTGCGTACGCTGGTGCAGCGCTGGCCGCAACTGGACCCGGCCCATCTGGCCTTGCGCACCGACAGCGACCTGGCCCAGTTGAGCCTGATCCGCGCCGGCGCCGGCATTGGCATCTGCCAAGCGCCGCTGGCGGCACGCACGCCGCCGTTGACACGGTTACTGGCGCAGGAATTTAACCTGCCGCTGGAGACCTGGGTAGTCATGCATGAAGATTTGCGCCACCACCTCCGCTGCAGCAAGGTGTTCGAGGCACTGGTACATGGCCTAGGTGAATATCTTGACAACCATGCCACTGCCGCTGCTCATGGCGTACTGAGCACCAAGGACTGAACTGCAGCTCAATCGCGCGCCGCGATCCAGTCCCAGGTATCGGCGGCCGACATCGGGCGAGCAATGCCATAACCTTGTCCATACTCGCAGCCCAGGTGCTGCAGGATGCGCCGGCAGCGCTCGGTCTCCACCCCTTCGGCCACCACGGCGAAGCCCAGCTTTTGTCCCAGATGGATCATCGAGGGTACGATCTGCTGGTCGGAATAATTGCTTTCCATGTTGCGGATGAAGGACTGGTCGATCTTGAGGTAATCGGCCGGAATATTCTTGAGGTAGCTGAGGTTGCTAAAGCCCGCACCGAAGTCATCGATGGCCACCTTTACGCCCAGGCGCTTGATCTCCTGGATCTTGCTGTAAAGCTTTTCGGGATGCTTGCTCATCGCGCTTTCGGTGAACTCGATCTCGATCAGACCAGCCGGCAGGCGATGCCGGTGCAACTGCGCGGCCAATGTCTGTACCAGGTCGTCATTGTCGAAATCACGCGCCGAGACATTGATGGCCACCGGAATGGCTCGCCCCTGGCGCGCCCAGGCGGCGGCCTGTTCGATGCCATGCTGCAGCACCCACAAGGTCACCTGGCGGATCAGCGCGCTCTTTTCGGCCAGCGGAATGAACAGCCCCGGCGAAACGACTCCATGCACCGGATGACGCCAGCGCAACAAGGCTTCGACCCCGGCGCACTGCCCCGACAACAGACCTACCTTGGGCTGGAACTCCAGCCATAGCTGGTCGGAGGAAAACAGCGCCGCAGGAATGGCCGAGAGCAGTTCGAAACTATGCTTCTGCATCTGCCCCAAGGGCTGTTCATAATGGCATCGCCGGCTGCCGCATTCGCGCGCCACATCGGTGGCCGTCAGCAACGACGGCACCAGTTCATCGGCATCGGTACATTGCGACAGCGGCACGATGCCCACCGACACCTCCAGATGATGCGGAATGCCCTGATGCTCCACCGTCCGCGCAAAGGCGCCCTCGACCTGCCGCGCCTGCTCTTGCCAGCGCTCGTTGCGCTCCAGGTAGGCAAAGCTGGTGGTGCCGATGCGATAGAGCGCAACCTCGCCCAGCGCCTGGCGCAAGCGTTCCGTGGCCTGTACCAGAAAGCCCTCGACGTAATCCCAGCCGAGCGCCTTGATCATGTCGCCCAGGTAGACCTGATCACAGATGTCGACGGCCACCGCCGTGAGCTTGTCGGAAAAGACTTCGCTGCTGCCGGCCAAGGCCTGCAGGCTTTGCAGGTCGACCAGCAGCCGGCTGCGATTGGGCAGCGAGGTCAGGCTATCGACGTAACTGGACACGCGCAAACTATCCAGGCGGGCCATCACGATGGCCGCCAACTGCGCCAGCGTGTGGGCCTCGGCCGCGCTGAACTGCGCGCGCGGCGACTTGCCGATCAGGCACAGCGTGCCCAGGCGCAAGCCATCACTGGCCAGCAAGGGGGCACCGGCATAGAAGCGGATGCCTGGCGCGCCGGTCACCAGCGGGTTGTCGGCAAAGCGCGCATCCTGGGTGGCATCGAGCACCACCATCACCTGCTCCTGCTCGATGGCGTGGCTACAGAAGGATTGAGAACGCGGCGTGCCCTCCGCCTCCAGGCCACGCCGTGACTTGAACCACTGGCGATGCTCGGCCACCAGCGACACCAGCGCGATCTCGGTCTTGAACAGTGTGGCCGCCAGTTCAGTCACCATGTCGCACAATACATCGGGCTGGGTGTCGAGCACGCAATAGGTCTCGAGCATGGCCAGGCGATGTTGTTCCTGCACGGCTTGATCGGCTTGCGGGAAGGGCCCCATCCATGGGGTCTCGAATCGGAGGATATCTGCGTGCATGGGCTAGGCCGAATCAGAAAGTAACCCAGTCGTCGGAGGCGCCGCTCATCGCACCTGCGCTCATGGGTGCGGCCAGGCGTGGCTGACGTGGCTCCCTGCGCGACTTGACCGGTGCCGGGACAACGGTCGGTGCCGGGACAACGGCCGGAGTCTTGGCCAGAGGCACTACGCTGGAGGTGCTTTGCAGGGGCGCCTGTTCAGCCTGGGCATCAAGGCGGAAGATGCTCACCGCCTGCGCCAGCTCCTGCGCCTGCTCCTGCAGCGATTGCGAGGCCGCCGCTGCTTCTTCCACCAGCGCCGCATTCTGCTGCGTGACCTGATCCATCTGGCCCACTGCCTGACTGACCTGCTCGATACCGCTACGTTGCTCCTCGCCGGCTGCGCTGATCTCGTTGATCATGCTGGTCACGCGTTGCACGCTATCGACGATCTCGCGCATGGTGTCACCCGCCTCATTGACCAGCACGCTGCCCGACTCCACCTTGGCCACCGAGTCGCTGATCAAGGCCTTGATCTCCTTGGCAGCTGCCGCCGAACGCTGCGCCAAGCTGCGCACCTCGGTGGCCACCACCGCAAAGCCGCGCCCCTGCTCACCGGCCCGCGCCGCTTCCACTGCAGCGTTGAGCGCCAGGATATTGGTCTGGAAAGCGATGCCATCGATCACGCTGATGATGTCCACGATCTTGCGCGAGGACGCATTGATTTCTTCCATCGTCTGCACCACCCGACTGACCACCCCGCCGCCACTGCTGGCGATATCCGAAGCAGCCTGTGCCATCAGATTGGCCTGGCGCGCATTGGCGCTGTTCTGTTGCACGGTGGAGGTGAGTTCTTCCATCGAGGAAGCGGTTTCTTCCAGCGAACTGGCCTGCTGTTCGGTGCGCGAGGACAGGTCCAGGTTGCCGCTGGCGATCTGGGACGAAGCGGTGGCGATCATGTCGGTGCCGCGGCGCACGCCGGAGACGATACGCACCAGGCTGGCATTCATATCACGCAAGGCAGCCAGCAGTTCTCCGGTTTCATCACGGCTGGTGACCTCGATACACGCACTGAGGTCGCCCCCGGCGACTTGTCGCGCCAGGCGCACCGCCACGGCCAGCGGGCGGGTGATGTGATTGGACAGCCACCAGGCCAGCAGCATGGCCAGCATCACCGAGATGATGCCGCCGATGATGAGAGTCTTGCCGGTCAGGGCCTCCAACTGGTCCGCGGCGTCACTGCGTTGCTGCAGCAACTGGCTTTCAGCGCGATCCATGTCGGCGAAGACGGCACGCATATTGTCCATCTCGGTCTTGCCGCGACCACTCTGAGCCAGGGCCACCAGCTTGCCCATCTCCTCGCGCCCCTCACGCACGGCGCGGCGCAAGGCGATGGCGGGCTCGATGGCCGTGCTCATCCAGCGCTGCTGGGCATCGGCCACCTGTTGCAGGCGTTGCTGTTGGGCGGAATTGTCAGCAGTCAACTGGCGCGCTTTTTCATAATGCTCCTTGAAGCCGGCCAGCCCCTGTTGCAGCGGCTCCAGCGAAGCCTCCACACCGGTCAGGGCAAAGCCGCGCGCACCGGTTTCGATGTTGATCAGACTCTCCAGCATCAAGCGCATTTCTGCACGGACTTCATAGCTGTGGTCGTTCATGTCATTGGCCGCACCCAAGCGCGCAAAATTGACATAGGCCACACTGACCAGGAGGACCAGGATGGCCGCAACCAATCCGAAGCCGATATAAAGACGGGTACCGATTTTCAGGTTCGATAAAGTCATGATGGTTCTTTCCGGGGGACAGCAAGGTTTCTCTGGGGACCGGCAGCCCGTACAGGACGGGAGGAATCACGCCGGCTCTTGTTCTGTTCTTGGTGTTTCACATTCCCGCAAAAGCGTGACATACTGATAAAAATCACAAAAACAAACAGATATTTCCTAGGTTTTGCATGATAAACATCAATACGCAACGTCTTTGAACGGATATCATCAAAAAATATCCGTACATTTTGAAATATTTTTCTAATAGAAAGATGACAATGACCAGCAAGCCCCTGCCCACCGAGGACAGCCCCGACCTGTCCGACCTGCCATTGCTGCGCCCCGGCGCCGTGGCGCGGCAACTGGGCATGTCGGTGGAGACCTTGCGCGCCTGGGAGCATCGCTACGGTCTCACCTCCTCGCAGCACAGTGGCGGCGGGCAGCGCCTGTATTCGCAGGAAGACCTGCAGCGCCTGGGCTGGATCAAGAAGCTGGGCGATGCCGGCCACCGCATCGGCAAGCTGGCCACGCTGACGCCGCAGGACTTGCAGGCGCTGGCCCAAAGCCTGCCCGCCGAGCACGCAGCGCCGCCCTCGACGATGGCCACCGGCGGCATGAGAGTCCCGCGCCTGGTGCTGGTAGGCCCATGGATTTCCACCAAGGCCAGCCGCCAGGCATTGACGCAGCAGCAGTTCAGCATCACCGCTGCCGTGGAAACCCTGGAAGAACTGGACCTGCCGGCCTTCGAGGCCGACCTGCTGGTGCTGGAAAGCGCGGTATTGGGCCACGACCTGGAAGACCGCCTGGACAGCCTGCATCACTCCTTCATCCAGGTGCCGGTGGTGATCCTGTACCGCTTCGGTTCGCCCGAGATGGTGGCGCGCCTGGTCCAGGCTGGTCACCGCCTGGTGCGCAAGGCCATGGATGGCATCGACGTGGAGTGGCTGTGCGATCTGCTCAAGCGGGTACCGTTACCCACCACGGCCCATATCCTGGGCAGCGCGGAAGAGAGCTTGCCCGCGCCGCGCTTCAGTGAAAGCACGCTGGCCGCCATTTCGGAACAATCCGACCAGATGCAATGTGAATGCCCGCGCCATCTGGCCGAACTGCTGACCGCCCTGATCGGCTTCGAACGCTACAGCCGCCAGTGCGAAGATGAATCCGAGCAAGAAGCCGAACTGCACCGCGCCCTGTGCATCGCCGCCGGCCAGGCAAGACTGCCATTGGAGGAGGCGCTGCAACGCCTGGCGCGGGTGAAGGGAATCACGCTGACCTAGCCCCACCCTCCCCCATCGCAAAAAAAAGCGCGCCCTAAGGACGCGCTTCGCTTACGCGCAAGGCTGCGTCAGAACTGCTCCCAATCCCCATCGACCGCGGCTGCCGCCTGCATGGTCGGTCGGCTGGCCGGCGCGCTGGCGGCAGAACTGGGTCGGGCGGCCGGCTTGCGCGGCAAGGCGGCGGGCCGTGGCGTGACATCCACTGTGCGCTGGGTACGCGGTGCGGCTGCAGGAGCTGCAGCACGCTGCTGGTCATGGCTGCTCAGCTTGAAGATGCTGACCGTCTCCACCAGGCGCCCCGACTGTTCCTGCAGGGATTGCGCTGCCGCCGCAGCTTCTTCCACCAAGGCGGCATTCTGCTGGGTCACTTCATCCATCTGCACGATGGCCTGGTTGATCTGCTCGATGCCATCGCTCTGTTCACCGCTGGCCGCCGTGATCTCGGCCACCACATCGGTGACGCGCTTGACGCTGGCCACCACTTCTTCCATGGTATTACCGGCCTGCTCGACCAGGCGGCTGCCGTTATCGACGCGCTCCACCGAGGTATCGATGAGCCCCTTGATTTCCTTGGCGGCGGCCGCGCTGCGCTGGGCCAGGGTGCGCACTTCGGAAGCCACCACGGCAAAGCCGCGTCCCTGCTCACCGGCCCGCGCTGCTTCCACTGCCGCGTTCAAGGCCAGGATATTGGTCTGGAAGGCGATGCCATCGATCACGCTGATGATGTCCACGATCTTGCGCGAGGCATCGTTGATCTGGCCCATGGTCTGCACCACTTCACTGACCACGCTGCCGCCCTGGATGGCGACCTGCGAGGCCGTCTCGGCCAGGGTATTGGCCTGACGCGCGTTGTCGGCATTCTGCTTGACGGTGGAGGTCAGTTCTTCCATGGCCGAGGCAGTTTCTTCCAGAGCGCCGGCTTGCTCTTCGGTGCGCGAAGACAGATCCAGGTTGCCGGTGGCGATCTCAGAAGAAGCCGTATTGATGGTATCGGTCCCCTCGCGCACCAGCGAGACGATGCGATGCAGATTGTCGTTCATGGCCTTGAGCGACGCCAGCAGCACACCGGTTTCATCCTTGGAGGTGGCAGCGATCTGCACCGTCAGGTCGCCTGCGGCCACGGCGGTGGCCACTTGCACGGCCTCATTGAGCGGACGGGTGATGGAACGGGTGATCAGGAATGCAGCCAGCACCGACAGCAACACCGCCACTGCGGACAACACCACCATCGTATTGACCGCATTAGCAGAGGCTGCATCGCTTTGGGCTACGCCCTGCTCCATCATCGCAACCTGGAAGGTGGTCATGTCCTTGAGCGCGGCGAAATACTTGTCCTGGGCCGGAATCACTTCCTTGAACAGGTAGTCGGTGGTTTCAGCCGTTTTCCGCTGGCGAATCAACTCTATGATCTTGTCGCGTGGCTTGGCATAGCTGGAACGTGCTTCCTGTAACTTGACGAATACTTCCTTGCCTTTGGCGGTATTGAGGCGCTTCTCCAGATCTGCCATGAGGTCGTTCACCTCGCGGGTGTTGTTCACCGCACGCTCGACATACTTGTCCGCAGTTGCCTGGTCAGGCGCGATGATGGCGTTACGCAAGGCGCGTGCAGCCGTGTTGACCTTCTCGCCGATCTGGTTGACCAAGGCCACTTTGACATAGCGGTCACTGACGATTTCATCGGTGGCGTCGCTGACCACCCACAGACTTTTCACCCCGACCACCGCGATGACGCACATCACTGCGATCAATGCGGCAAAGCACACGCCGAGCCGAACGCTGATCTTGATATCCCTGATTTTCATATCCCACCCCTATGTTCGTTTTACAGCAGAACCAACCCAAGAAATCCGTTCCGCAACAATGCCCCCCGGCATCTGCGGTTCAACAGAATATAAACGATTTATTTATTGAATTCATCAAAAATGTTTTTCCACGTAAAAATCGTCTCTTTTTTACGCCATAGTTAACAGATAGACCACGGACACGCGAGAAACAACGGTGATTTTCATGCGTAAATCCAGTCCAGAAGCAATGTCTGAGTGCAACACAAAAAAAATAGGTAGAAACCAAAAAAGCAACAGCGGATTAATACATATCAAATTTAGTCAGAGTTGAAGGCTGCCCATCTTGCGATAAAGGAAATCAACCGGCTGTTGGATTAAAATAAAATGATTAATTTGATTAATCTAATGAAACTGGCCTTACAACACGCCAGCCGCAGCGAGAGCGCACTATCGCTGGTGATGTTCGATGTCGATTTCTTCAAGAAGTACAACGATCTGTACGGTCATATCCAAGGGGACTACTGCCCGCAGGATATCGCTCGCACCGTGCGCAGCGCACAGCGCTGCCACGGCGACCTGGCGGCACGCTATGGCGGCGAGGAGTTCGTCCTGCTGCTGCCCGACACCGACCTGGCCGGCGCCCATAGGCTGGCCCAGAAGGTGGTCGATGATGTGCGTGCACTGAAGATCCCGTATGAAGGCAATGCCGCAGGCGTAGTCACCCTCAGCGCCAGGGTGGCCTCTTGTGTGCCGCGTGCAGGACCGACCAGAGAGATGAACAGGACCACGCCAGCCTGCTCGACCGCCTGACCGGTCAGATGCTGCACAAGCTGGTGGACGCGATGGAGGCGTGGGATGAGATTCGGTCGCTTTCCTTCATGTCGACAAGAAAGTGGGCTTGAACAGGGGCGTCGCTGCGCCCCTGCCGGAAGAATCGTTCACATGAGACGCTTGGGACTCAAAGCCGCCTGTTCCACGCCGAAACGGGCGATATGCGGCGGCACCGGCTCGCCCCGGATCAGCGCGGCATAGGCTTCGCCGGCTGCAGGTGAAGACTGGATGCCATAGCCCCCCTGCCCGGCCGCCCAGAAGAACCCGGGCAGACTGGCATCGTAACCGCCGACGAAACTGCCATCGGCCACGAAGGAGCGCAAGCCAGCCCAGACATGTGCCGGGCGGCGTATTTCCAGGGTGGTGGCGTTCTGGATGTGGTCGATGGCAATGGCGATATCGAGCTCCTCGGCCTGCACATCCTGCGGCGGCACCGGATCGGCATTGGCCGGCGAGCCCAGCAGCAGGCCGGCATCGGGCTTGATGTAGAAGGATTCATCGACCGGCATGAACATGGGCCAGTGTTCGCTATTGGCTGGTGCGGCAAAGGTGAAGGCCGAGCGACGCTTGGGCTGCAGCCCGATGGGTGCGGCCCCGGCCAGGCGACCGATGTCATCGGCCCAGGCACCGGCGGCATTGATGACCACGCGGGCGCGCAAGCTGCCCTGGCTGGTCTGCACGCACCAGCGCTCCCCCTCTTCCCGTTCAATCGACCGCACCTCGGCATTGCACAATACCCGCGCCCCGGCCGCACGCGCCCCGCGCAGGAAGCCCTGGTGCAGGGCATGGACGTCGATGTCGCTGGCATCTTCCTCGTAGACCGCGCCGATCAGGTCTTGCGCACGCAACACCGGCACCATGGCACGCGTCTGTTGGGCGTCGAGCCGCTGTACCTTGTCCGAGACCGAGCGCACCAGCGCCTCGTGCGCATCGAGCTCCGTACGCTGAGCCTCGGTGGCATAGAACAGCGCGCCGCGGGGCGTGAGCAGCGGATGCTCGGCAAATCCCGCGGGAGGATGATCAAAGAAGGCGCGGCTGGCGCAGGTCAGCGCCCGCACCTGCGGCGGACCGTAGCTTTCCATGTAGAGCGCGGCCGAGCGGCCGGTGCTGTGATAGCCCGGTTGCGATTCGCGCTCCACCAGCAGCACGCTGCCATGGCGCGCCAACCAGTAGGCGATGGAGGCACCGGCAATGCCGGCACCGATGATGAGGTAGTCGACGCTGCCCTGTTCATTCATGCCGATGCTCCTTGCAGCGGACTCAAAGGGCGGCAATGACCGCCACTTCCACATCCAGGCCAGGCGCCATCAGCAGCGCCTGCACGCAGGCACGGGTGGGCGCATGGCCAGCCGGCACCCAGGCATCCCACACCGCATTGAAGGCCGCGAAATGCTCCGGGCTGGACAGCCACACATTGGCGCTGACGATGCGCTCCCGACCGATGCCCTGGGCCTGCAATTGCGCATCGATCTTGGCCAGCACTTCGCTGGCCTGTTGCGGGATGGGCGCGCCAGCATTGTTGGGCACCTGGCCAGCGACGAAGGCGAAGCCGTTGGCGGTCACCAGTTGGCTCATGCGGGCATTGGTATTGAAGCGTTGGATTGGGCTCATGTCGTTTCAGTGATGGTCTGTAAAAGTGAATTTATTTAAATATTAAACATAATTTAGATTTTTATACCGCAGGACCACCCACCACACCCACCACCTGCCCATCCAGGATGGGCGGATGGGTGACGATGGAAGTCAGCGGCGCCTGGACCGTCTTCAATTGCGCCAGGTCCGGGCGCGGCCGACGCAGCGCGTCGTCGCCGGCAAAGGCTTGCTCCAGCGCCGCCGCCCAGGCCAGCAGGCGGGCGTCGCGGCGGAACGCACCAGTGACCTGCAAGCCGAAGGGCATTCCGCGATGATCGCGACCGCACGGCAGCGAAATGGCAGGATTGGTCGCCAGCGTGACCACATAGGTCAACGCCAGCCAACGATAATAATTTTCCAGCGCCACGCCATTGACCTCCTTCAAGTACAGCTCGCTCCAAGGGAAGGGCGAGACCGGCGTGGTCGGCGAGAGGATCAGGTCATAACGTTCATAGAGTTGCTGGAAGCGCCGGAAGATGCGGGTCTGCTCGCCCTGCGCCCAGGCGCAGTCCTGCAGGCTCATAGCCGCACCCATCTCGTAGTTGGCGCGGGTATTGGGGCCCAGTGAAGCCGGGTCGCGCCGATAGGCGGCCTCGAAACCGGCCACGAAGGCTTCGGCGCGGATCACATCGAAGGCGCGATGGGCCTCGCCCATGTCCACCTGCACCGGCTCGCACACCTGCACAAAGCGGCTGATGGCGGCGATCTTGTTGCGGAACACCTGACGGATGCCGTCATCCACGTCGCACACGCCGAAGTCCTCGGTATAGCCGATGCGCAACTGCGACAGATCCACCGGTGGCAAGGTAGCAAACTCGCTCGCGCTGACCGGATAACTCAAGGGATCGCTGTCATGCAGGCCAATGGTGGCGCGCAACTGCAGCACCGTATCGGCCACATCGCGTCCCATCGGGCCGACCACCGAAATGGGGGTCCAACCGAGCGGCTTGCGTTGGCTGGGCACCAGGCCCGGCGAAGGACGCAAACCCACCACGCCGCACTTGGCCGCCGGGATGCGCAAGGAGCCGCCGGTATCGGAGCCCGAACACAGCGGCAGCAAATCGGCCGCCAAGGCCGCCGCCGAGCCGCCCGAGGAACCACCGGCGTTGAGCAAGGGATTGAACGGATTGCCGGTAGCGCCCCAGACCGTATTGCGGCTGTTGGCGCCCGCCCCCATCTCGGGCACGTTGGTCTTGCCGGCGACGATGGCACCAGCCGCACGTAGACGCGCTACCAGCGCATTGTCGTGGGTCGGTACATTGCCACGATAGATCGGCGAGCCATAGGTGGTAAGCAGGCCTTCGGTTTCTTCCAGATCCTTGATGCCGATGGGCAACCCATGCAGCAGACCCAGCGGGCCACCAGCGAGCACGGCCTGCTCGGCGGCACGCGCTTCCTGGCGAGCGCGCTCGAAGCAGGTAGCGGTCACCGCATTGATGTGCGGGTTGATGTCTTCGATACGGGCGATGCAGGCGTCCAGCAATTCGACCGGGGACAATTGTTTGCTACCGATCAGTTGCCGCAGTTCGACTGCGCTTTTTTCGACGATGGAGTCTTGCATGGGTTTCCTTGTTGTTGATCTTGTTGATTCAGGCGGGCTGCATCTGGGCGCTGGTCTTGCTGGTGCGGATGAACAGGCTCACCACCACCGAGAACAGGGCGGCACTGATCAGGAAGCCGAACGCATAGTCATAGTTGGCAAAGGCGCTCACCAAAAAGCCGATCACCAGCGGCGAGATGAAGCCGGCCAGTTGTCCGCCCAGGTTGACCATGCCCACGCCACTGCCCACCAGTTGCGCCTGCAGCAGCTTGGTCGGCAGCGCGATGCAGGTCGCCAGTACGAAGGACTTGAAGAAGTAGGCCAGGCATTGCCAGGCGATCACGCCTTCGACGCTGCTGGCGGTATACATGCAGTAGACGAAGACCGCCGTGAGCAGCGAGGAGGCAATCAACAGCAGCTTTTCGCGGCCATCGAAGAAACGCACCATGACCCAGCCGCCGATGGCAGTGGACAGGCCGGCCATGATGTAGGGCAACGGCAGCAACAGGCCCACTGTCTTCAGGTTCAGGCCGCGCACGGTCATCAGGTAGGTCGGCATCCAGCTGTCGAGGCCCTTGTTGATGATGGACAGGCCGAACCACACCGCCACGATCTTCCACATCAGCGGCATCTTGAGCAGCGCGGCGAAGGCCGCCTTGTTGATGGCCTTGGGGCCATCCAGACCAGGCTTGACCGGGCGCACGCAGAACCAGTACACCAGCGCAAATACCAGCCCGGCAATGCCGATGGTGTGGAACACATTGCGCCAGCCGAAATGCAGGATCAGCGGCGCGATCAAGAGCGGCGCCAACATGCTGCCGATGTAGTTGGAGGAGATCAGCAGCGAAGACATCTTGGGCCGCTCCTCACGCGCAAAATTCTCGGCCACGCCTTTGATGCTGGCCGCCGGAAACGCGCCCTCGCCCACCCCGAACACGAAGCGGATCACCACCAGGCTGGTGACCGACCAGGCCATGCCGGTCACGCCGGTGAAGATGGACCACATCAGGATGGAAACCACGATCACCGGACGCGAACCATAACGGTCGGCCAGCCAGCCACCGGGCAATTGCAGCAAGGAATAACCGAGGAAGAAACTGGAGAGCAGGAGGCCCAGGTCGGAGGGATTCAAGTGGAATTCGCTGGCGATCTGGGTCGCCGCAAAGGTGATCGCCGCGCGGTCGATGTAGGAAACGCACCATCCCAGATACAGTAAGACCAGTACCAGGTATTTGTACTTGCCTTCACCCTTGGACTTCGTGATTGCAGCCTCCATCAAGCTCCCCTTGCGGTGCGACGGCGAGCCCCTGCCGCCGATTCGTCAATGCATCCTAAGCTTGCGTGTGGTTTGCCACAAGTACAAGTTTTCGAAGCAGTGATTGCCGAATCGGCAAACCATCCCTACGCTATTTCCATGGGCGGCAGGCCCTAGGCCTCTTCGCCCCCCATGGCACTGGCGCCTTGCAGCACCAATAGAGGCGCCAGGTGAAAGGAGTGCTCCAGGCGCGCCTGCGGATCTTCCATGTGCTCGGCAATGACACCCATGCAAGCCGCCACCAGACAACGCGCCACATCAATAGGCGTCAAGCCGCGCCGCAACTCGCCTCTTTCGTAGGCGATGTTGAGGACCGCCGTCAGATGATCCAGCGCCTGCAGGCTCAGGGTGTCCAGGCGCGCGGCCAGTTCCTCGGGGAGCTCGGGCGTGCCGCGATAGCGCAGCACCACTTCCATGCGCCGCCGCTGGCGCACATCGCGCAGGCAATCAAGCATCTTCAGCCACAGCACCTCGCGCAGCAGGAGCATGGGCTGCTCGCTCTGGCGATAGACCGCCAGATCGGGACCGAGGTCAAACGGCCAGACCAGCTCTTCGAAGACCGCCTTGACCAGCGCGGTCTTGTCCGGGAAATGCCAGTACACCGCACCGCGCGTGAAATCCGCACTGGCCGCCACATGCTCCAGCGTGGTGGCCCGCACGCCGCGCCGTGCGAAGGCCGCCAGCGCGGCGTCGAGCAGGATGGCGCGGGTCTTGTCGGCGCGCGGGCTCATGGCTGTGCCGTTGCCACGTCGCTGGCTACGGGCGTGCCGGTACGCTCGACCCAGCCGCCACCCAGGACCTTGTAGAAGGTCACCAGATTGGTCCAGCGCGACAGGCGGGTACCGATCAGATTGGACTGCGCCGAATACAAGCTGCGCTGCGAATCGAGGACATCGAGATAGCTGTCCACGCCGCTCTTGAAACGCGCCTGCGAAAGGTCATAGGCCGCGCCGCTGGCCTCTACCAGCGACTCTTGCGCGGCCAGTTGCCGTCCCAGGGTGTTGCGCTGGGCCAGGGCATCGGAGACTTCGCGGAAGGCAGTCTGGATGGCCTTCTCGTACTGGGCCACGGAGATGTCGCGGCTGATGGTGGCAATGTCCAGGTTGGCACGATTGGCCCCGCCATCGAAGATCGGCAACGAAATCTGCGGCACGAAGCTCCACGATCCCGAGCCGCCCTTGAACAGGCCCGCCAGGCGCGCGCTGGCAGTGCCGGCATCGGCGGTCAGGCTGATGCTGGGATAGAAGGCCGCGCGCGCGGCCCCGATGTTGGCATTGGCGGCCTTCAGGTCGCGCTCGGCCTGGACGATGTCGGCACGACGCTGCAACAGTTCCGACGGCAGCCCGGGCGGCAGCGTCGCCAAGGGGCTGGCGGCGGCCAGGGCCGTATCGGGCAAGCCATGTGGCAGCAAGGTATCGGGCAAGTCCTTGCCCACCAGCAGCACCAGCGCATTGCGATCCTGGTCGACCTGGGCGGTATAGCTCTCCACATCCACACGCGCGCTCTCCACGCTGGTCTGCACCTGGCGCAAGGTCAGCGCCGAGGAAGAGCCCAGTTCGACGCTGCGCTGGGTGAGCTGGTAGGTGGCGCTCTGGCTTTGCAACGTGTCCTTGGCCAGGCGCAGGCGATCCTGGTCGGAAGCCAGTGTCAACCAGGCCGTGGCGACTTCGGCGATCAGGCTGATCTGGGTGCTGCGACGCGCCTCGGCGGTGGAGAGGAAGGATTGCAGGGCTTGTTCCTTCAAGCTGCGCACGCGTCCAAACAGATCCAGTTCATAGGCGCTGAAACCGAGCGTGGCGCTATAGCTGCGGGCCGTCAGCGCGCTGCCGGTGGTGGACAGATCGGCCGGCGTGCGGCTGGCCGATTCGCTGGTGGCGGCATTGATGGTGGGGAACAGGGCGGCGCGCTCGACCCCATACTGAGCGCGTGCCTTCTCGATGTTGAGCACGGCCACGCGCAGGTCGCGGTTGTTGGCCAGGCTCATGGCGATGACCTGCTGCAAGGCCGGGTCGGTGAAGACGTCACGCCAGCCGATGTCGGCCACGGCCGCGGACTGGGCCGCAGGCGCACTGGTGTCGCCGGCAAAGCGGGCGGCCACCGGCGCGTCAGGGCGATGATAGTCCGGCATCAGGGTGCAACCGCCCAGCAGCACGGCCAGCAACAGGGGCAGCAGGCGCGCACGGGGCTGAGGCTGGAGGTCACGCTGAAAACGGGCCGATCGGGTCAGGGAAAAATTCATGTCAGTGCTCCGTAGAGATCGCGGGTTGGCCTTGCGGGGCGGCGTGTGGCTTGCGGGCGAACAGCTTCATGATGATCACGAAGAACAGCGGTACGAAGAAGATCGCCAGCAACGTGCCCGAGAGCATCCCGCCGATCACCGCCGTGCCCAGCGCGTGCTGCGCACCGGCTCCGGCGCCACTACCCAGCACCATCGGCAAGACGCCGAGAATGAAGGCCATCGAGGTCATCAGGATCGGACGCAGACGCATCCGCACCGCTTCCATGGTGGCCTCCACCAGGTTCTTGCCGTGTTCGTAGAGATCCTTGGCAAATTCCACGATCAGGATGGCGTTCTTGCAGGCCAGGCCGATGGTGGTCAACAGCCCCACCTGGAAGTACACGTCATTCATCTTCCAGGTCAGGATAGCGCCGACGAGCGCGCCAAACACCCCCAACGGCACCACCAAGATCACCGAGAACGGCACTGCCCAACTTTCATAGAGTGCTGCCAGCGCCAGGAACACGATCAGGATCGAGATCGAATAGAGGATCCCGGTCTTGCCGCTGGACGCCTTTTCCTGCAGCGACAACCCGGTCCATTCATAGCCGATGCCCGGCGGCATCTTGGCCAGCGCAGCCTCGACGATGTCCATGGCTTGGCCGCTGGAAGCCGCGCCCGGCAAGGCCATGCCCAGGATTTCCATGGACGGCACGCCGTTGTAGCGCTCCAGTCGTGGCGAACCGGACATCCAGTGGGCGCTGGAGAAGGCACTGAAGGGGACCATGGTGCCGGCGCTATTGCGCACGTACCAGCGGTCGAGGTCGGAGGGCAACATACGGTATTGCGCATCGGCCTGCAGCATCACCTTCTTGACCCGTCCCTTGTCGATGAAGTCATTGACGTAGCTGCTGCCCCAGGCGGTAGCGATGGTGTCATTGATGTCGGACATCGACACACCGAGCGCACCGGCCTTCTCGGTATCGACCTGCAGGCGGAATTCGGGCGTGTCTTCCAGGCCGTTGGGACGCACCGCCACCAGCCGCTTGTCCTTTGTCAGCGTCGCCAGCAACTGGTTGCGCGCCTGCATGAGGGCGGCGTGGCCAAGGTTGGCCTCATCCTTCAACATCAGGTCGAACCCGGTGGCATTGCCCAACTCGGCTACGGCCGGCGGCGCAAAGGCAAACACCTTGGCATCGCGGATCTTGGCAAACGCGGCACCGGCCTTGTTGACCACATCGGTCACCGACAAGCCCGGCCCCTTGCGCTCATCCCAGGGCTTGAGCTTGATGAAGGCAAAGCCCATGTTCTGGCCACTGCCGGCGAAGCTGAAACCGGAGACCGAGAACACCCCCGCCACCGCATCCTTCTGGTCCACCAGGAAATGATGCTCGACCTGGTGGATCACGTCATCGGTACGGGCCTTGGTCGCCCCGGCAGGCAACTGCATGATGGCAAACAGCGAGCCCTGGTCTTCATCGGGCAGGAAGCCCACCGGCAGCTTCATGAAACCGGTCACCACCAGCGCCAGCAGCACCGCATAGGCGGCCATATAACGCCAGCCGCGGCCCAGCATGTGGCGCACGACGCCTTGGTAGCGGCGATTGCCGCGATCGAACTGGCGGTTGAACCAGCCGAAGAAACCGCTGGTGGCCAGTGCATGGCCTTTGGCGGCCGGCTTGAGCAGGGTCGCGCACAGGGCCGGCGTGAGCACGATGGCCACCAGTACCGACAACGTCATGGCCGAGACGATGGTGATGGAAAACTGGCGATAGATCACCCCGGTGGAGCCACTGAAGAAAGCCATCGGCACGAACACCGCCGCCAGCACCAGCGCCACGCCCACCAGCGCGCCGGTGATCTGGCCCATGGACTTGCGGGTGGCTTCCTTGGGCGGCAAGCCATCTTCGGACATCACCCGCTCGACGTTTTCCACCACCACGATGGCATCATCGACCAGCAGACCGATGGCCAGCACCATGGCAAACATGGTCAAGGTATTGATGGTAAAGCCGAAGGCCGCCAGCACGCCGAAGGTACCCAGCAACACCACCGGCACGGCGATGGTGGGAATGAGGGTGGCGCGGAAATTCTGCAGGAACAGGTACATCACCAGGAACACCAGCACCACCGCTTCGACCAGGGTGCGCACCACTTCTTCGATGGAGATGCGCACGAAGGGCGTGGTGTCATAGGGCTTCTGCACCTTCATTCCGGCCGGGAAGAATTTTTCCAGCTGGGCCACGCGTGCATCGATAGCCTTGACGGTGTCGAGCGCATTGGCTCCGGTGGCCAGCTTGATGGCCAGGCCGGCGGCAGGCTTGCCGTTGTAGCGTCCCACCGAGGTATAGCTTTCGCTACCCAGTTCGATGCGGGCCACGTCGCGCAGCTTGACCTGCGCGCCGCCGGTGAGCGTACGCAGCACGATGTTGCGGAATTGATCGGCCGTGCGCAAGCGGGTCTGAGCGGTGATGGTGGCATTGATCTGCTGATTCTCGGCCGCCGGCAAACCACCCAACTGACCCGACGACACCTGCACGTTCTGCGCCTGGATGGCGTTCTTCACGTCCAACGGCGTGAGGGCATAGCTATTGAGCTTGTTGGGATCAAGCCAGATGCGCATCGCATATTGCGAACCGAAGAGCGTGGTATCGCCTACGCCTTGCACCCGGCTGATGGCATCCTGCACGTTGGCGGCCACGTAATCCGACAGGTCCGATCCGCTCATGCTGCCATCTTCCGAGGTAAAGGCCAGCACATTGAGGAAGTTGGTGGCCGACTTGGTCACGGTGATGCCCTGCTGCTGTACTTCCGTGGGCAGCAGGGGCGTGGCCAGCGAGAGCTTGTTTTGCACCTGCACCTGGGCAGTGTCGGGATTGGTGCCATTCTCGAAGGTCAGCGTAATGGTCACCGTGCCCGAAGATTCGCTGGTGGAAGCCATATAGCTCAAGCGATCCAGGCCCTTCATCTTCTGTTCGATGACCTGGGTCACGGTGTCTTCCAGCGTCTTGGCGGAGGCGCCGGGATAGTTGGCCGTGATGGCGATGGCCGGTGGCGCGATGGCCGGATACTGGGCAATGGGCAGGGTCAGCACCGAGATGGCGCCGGCCAGCATGACGATGATGGCGAGCACCCAGGCGAAGATGGGGCGGTCAATGAAAAAGCGAGCCATGGTCGATATCCGCCTTTCAGTGGGTCGCGGCGCTGGTGGCGGCGCTGGCGCTGGCGTTGGTCACCGTGGCCTTGGGCGACCATGGCACCACCTTCACCTTTGCACCGGGGGTGGCCTGCTGCTGGCCATCGACCACCAGTTGATCGCCCTCCTTCAAGCCGCTGCTCACCAGCCACTGGTCGCCAATGGCGCGATCGGTCACCAGCGCGCGCTGTTCCACCACGCCCTGCGCATTGACCACGAAGGCCTGCGGCTTGCCGGCGCCATCCCGGCTCACCGCCTGTTGCGGCACCAGCAAGCCCTGCTGGCGCACGCCCTCCTCCAACACTGCACGTACATACATCCCCGGCAGCAGGTCGGCCTTGGGATTGGGGAAGACCGCGCGCAGGGTGATTGCGCCGGTATCCTGGTTGACCGTCACGTCGGAGAATTGCAGCCGGCCTTCCTCGGCATAAGTGCGACCGTTTTCCAGGATCAACCTGACCTTGGCGCCGTTGCCGGACTTCTGCAGTTGGCCCTTGGCCAGGGCTTCCTTCAGATCCAGCCAATTGGTGCTGGACTGGGTCACGTCCACGTAGATGGGGTCGAGTTGCTGAATGGTGGTCAGCGCAGTGGTCTGGCTGGCCGTCACCAGTGCCCCCGGGGTCACGCTGGACTTGCTGATACGCCCGGAGATGGGGGCATCGACGCGGGCATAGTCCAGGTTGATGCGGCTGGTCTGCACGTTGGCACGGGCCGAACCGACATCAGCCTCGGCCTCGCCCAAGGAAGCCACGGCATCGTCGTAATCCTGCTGACTGACGGCCTTGATGGCCACCAGTTCCTTGTAGCGTTGCGCCTTCAGACGCGCCGTCTTGACGCTGGCCTCGGCCTTGGCCAGGGCCGCCACGCTGCTGTCATAGGCGGCCCGGTAGCTGGCCGGATCGATCTGATACAGCATCTGCCCGGCCTTGACATCGCTCCCCTCGCGGAAACTACGCGACTTGATGATGCCGCCAACCTGAGGGCGCACATCGGCGATCTGGTAGGGCGAGGTACGGCCAGGCAGCTCGGTATGCAACTCCACCGGTTGTGTGCGCACCGTCAAGACACCCAGCACCGGCGTACCTGCGGCCGGTGGCGGCCCACCCGGCGGCTTGCCGCAGGCACTGAGAACACTGAGGATGGCCACTGCGGCGACGGGCCTTAGGATGAGGGAAGTGCGCATGAAGGACTCCTTCGAAAAGGGAAGATGGGTTTATAACGATACTGAACTGTACGGTATTATTGGTTGACACCTTTCGGCGCGTCAAGCAATACTGAACACATCTGTACGAAAAAGAGACGTGAGCGAAAACACAACAGGAGACATGTAAATGAGGGTAAAGACCGAAGCCAAGCGCGAAGCCATCCTGACGGCGGCTGCCGAGGTATTCAAGGAATCGGGATTCGAAGGCGCCTCCATGGCCGAAATCTCGGCGCGCATCGGCGGCTCCAAGGGCACGCTGTATGCCTATTTCAAATCGAAAGAAGAGCTCTTCGTGGGCGTGATGCACCAGGAGGCGAAAAAAGAGATCGAGCCGGCCTTTGATGCGCTGGACAATCAGCGCGGGGATCTTGAAACAACTTTACGCATGTTCGGAGAGAAAGCCGTCAGCTTCCTGTGTCAGACCAGCAGCCTGCAGACACGCCGCATGATCCTGGCCGAATCCGGTCGCAGCGACATCGGCCGCCGCTTCCACGAGGAAGGCCCCAAGCAGGGCTTGCAGCGCATGGCCGCTTTCATGAAGAAGCAGATGGATGCAGGAAAGCTGCGCCAGGGTGACCCCATGCTGGCCACCCGTCAACTCTGGGCCCTGCTCGACTGTGAGACCGTGACGCCCATGATGCTGGGGCTGGAAACATCCATTTCACGCCCACGCCTCAAGCGCATGGTTGGACGTGCGGTGGAGACGTTCATGGCGGCTTATGCGGTGCGTTGAGAGTCCCTGCCGGAGGCGCAATACCTGCGCCGCTAACGCGGCCTGCGCAGCGATGACCTCAAGACCAGGGAAGCCACCTTCAAGGGTCTGGATCGGCTCTTCGGTCTGGACGCCTGAGTGCCCTGGCTCTTAAAAAAATCGGTCCATCACAACAGACTGATTTTTCAGCAAAACATCCCTGCTGATTGGCAGGAAAAATAGAAATCCTTCCATTGAGCAAGCGCCCCGCGCATCGGAGACTGACGCCTTCGTCGCCCGGGGCCCCTGCTATGTTGATGCACCCACGGGCCTTGGCCGCATCCGGGACTTTCCTCATGCAAGCACCTCGCGCAGGCACGCCAGAGCACCTGCCGCGAGCTTGTCCAGCTTGTTCACTGGCGTGTCCGGGATTGCACAATCTCTCAGTGGAAACCGCCCGGCATGGCTCCCCCCTTGCAGAAAGCTTCATCTCGTTCCCAGGCGCGCATTGCGCAGCATGACCGGCTACTCAAGCTGGATACCCCTCTCGAAAAAGACCTCCTCCTGCCGCAACGCCTGGTCGCCACCGACCATCTGAGCCACGGCTACGACTACACCATCGATCTGCTGGCCACCCGCTCCGACCTCGACCTCAAACCATTGATCGCGCAAGCCGTCACGCTCTGGATCAGGCAGAACACACGCGACTATCTGCCGATACATGGCTATGTCCATACCGCAGAACGCCTGGGCAGCGACGGCGAACTCGCCTTCTGCCAGCTGGGCATCGCCCCCTGGCTGCACTTCCTGCGCTTTCGCAAGGATGCCCGCATCTGGCAAGACAAGACCGCCGAAGACATCCTCGCCGACATCTTCGATTGCCATCCCCAGGCCCGGGGCCATTACCGTTTCGCGCTGGAGCGACCGGCACTGGCCCGCTCCTATTGCACCCAGTACGAAACCGACTGGCATTTCGTCCAGAGGCTGATGGAAGAAGAAGGCTGGTTTGCCCATCACGAGCAGAAGGAAGACGGTAGCGCACACGTCCTGGTCATCACCGACAACAGCTATAGCCTGCGCCCGCTCGCCCGCCACGCCATCGCCTTCCACGGCGCCGGTCCACAAGACGAACTCGACAAGATCCTGCACTGGCGCGCCCATCGCCATCTCGCCTCCAGCCGGTGGCGCAGCCGCACCGACGACTACAAATCCCCCCGCCAAGAAAAAGGCGCAGAAGAACACGTCCTGCCCGAACACGGCCAGTTGCCGGGCCAATTGGAAATCTACGAATACACCGGCGCCTACAGCCATGCCAACCAGGAACAAGGCAACCGCCAGGCCGACCTGCGGGTGGAACAGTGGGAGTCGGCCATGCAGCGCTACCATGCCATCTCCGGCGTGCGCGAGATCGCCTGCGGACGCTGGTTCAGGCTGGATGGCCATCCTGAGCATAAAGCCGCAGCCGAGAGCGAGCGGCAGTACATGATCATCGCCATCGACTGGTTCATCGAGAACAACCTGCCCTTGTCGCATCAGGCGCTGGATTTTCCGGGCAGCCTGAGCGCTGTGCTGGCGCAGTTCAAGGCATCGATAGGACGCGCGCAGAAAAGTGAAGCAGCGGACAACCAGCACACCGGTCACTGCTTCAATCGCTTTGAGGTGCAGCGGCGCAGCCTGCCGTTTCGCAGTGAGCGCACGCATCCCAAGCCACTCCTGCATCCACAGACGGCCATCGTCGTGGGGCCGGGCGGCGAAGAGGTCTATACCGATCACCTCAATCGCATCAAGGTCCAGTTCCACTGGGACCGGATCAATCCCGGCAATGAAGCCGCCTCGTGCTGGGTGCGGGTGAGTTACCCCAATGCCGGCCAATACTGGGGCGCCATCAACGTGCCGCGGATAGGACAGGAAGTCATCGTCTCCTTCCTCAACGGCGATCCTGATCGCCCGGTCGTGACCGGACGTCTCTTCAATGAGGAGCAGCGGCCGCAATGGCACAGCAATGGTCGGCTCTCCGGCCTCAAGTCCAAGGAGTTCGGAGGAGACGGCTTCAACCAGTTGGTGATGGATGACAGCCACCAGCAGAACCGCCTGCATCTCTACAGCAGCCATACCCATGCCCGGCTCGATCTGGGCCATCTGGTCCACCAGGTCGGCAACGAACGGCGTGACTTCTACGGTGCCGGTTTCGCGCTCAAGAGCGATGCCTATGGCGCCATCATCACGCACAAGGGCTTGTACATCAGCACCTATGGACGGCCCGGACCACAAGGGGCACAACTGGATACCACCGAAGCCACGGCGCAACTGAAGGCCGGTGCAGCGTTGAGCAAGACCTTGTCGGACATCGCCGCGAAAGCCGGCGCGCAAGCCCTGCCGCGGCAGGATGGCTTGAATGACTTCATCCGTGCCACGCAAGAGCCATACGATGATCCGGCCCAGGCGCTGGCCAATCGTTTCAAGGAGCCCGTACTGCTGGCGGCATCCCCGGCCGGGATCGGATTGACCACACCCAAGGGTACGCATGTTCACGCAGGCGCTGAAGTGACCTTGTCGTCGGGGACGGATACCCATCTCGCCGTGGGCAAAAGCCTGCTCGCCAGCGTAGCTGAGAAGATCAGCCTGTTCGCCTGCCAGCTCGGTATCAAGCTCTTTGCCGCCAAGGGCAAGGTGGAAGTGCAAGCCCAGAGTGATGACCTGGACTTGATTGCCGAGAAGGTGGCGCGCTTGCTCTCCACCAGTGGGCGGGTGGAAATCCATGCCAAGGATGAAGTGATGATCTCGGCTGGCGGCTCCTTCATTCAGATCAACAGTGCCGGGATCACCCAAGGCACGCCGGGCAAGTGGGAAGCCAAGGCTTCCTTGCATTCGATGCCGGGACCGGCGCGCATCTCCTATGCGATGCCCTTGCTGCCCTCGAGCGTCTGGGACATACCCAGACGTTATCCCTTCTCGCAATAAATCCATCTTCGTCGACCAAGACATCATGCTGATCAGTCCACCCTTCCTGCCTATGCGCACGGCACACCAAACCGAAGACGAATGGCTCGATATCGCCATGAACGGCGACGCTCCCGGCAAGGGAGCATTTCCTGTCAGTTTCAATCTCGGATGGCACGGCGGGATTCATCTGACCAGTCCCAAATCTGGCAATGCACATGAACCCGTGAGGGCCATTGCGGATGGCACCATCGTCTTTGTGCGTCAGCCTACCAAGGGACTCCCCAATCTGCCGCCTGAACATCCCCTCATGTACAACGGCGCAACCAGCGATGGCGTGGTCGTGATGCGGCATGAAGCCGAGATCGGCGAAGGTGAACAGGCACGGGTGGTCTTCTTCAGCCTCTACATGCACTTACATGCAATCGCGCCGAGCGCGCGAGTCAATCGCTTCGTGCATCGCAAGGAGGTCATCGGGAACGTAGGCTACATCGACGGAGAAATGGGCCGTATGCACTTCGAGATTATCTGCGACGATGCCAATCTCGCCAGACTGACGGGGCGCGCTTCAGACCCGTTGTCGCTCACTTCGGATGGACGAAGCGATGTGATCTTCGGTGAAATCTATTTCCACATCCCTGCCGGGACCCCGGTCTTCGACAAGCCGCCGCTGGCGCATTCGGCACAGGCATTGACGCCAGCGCCGAAACCGGCCCGTCCATCACGCGACAAGGAGCCTGATCCCCCCGTTGCACTGTCTGCCGTCCATATCACCACGAGTGACACGATTCTGGGCGTGCAGTATCCAGGTGCGGAGGGCAACGTCGCCAGCACTGGCGAAGCGCTGCTCACCACTTATGCGATGGATGGGACCAGGATAGGCCAACCCCTGAAAGAGAAGGACGGCGAAGCTGATCTCTACAAGAACGCGGTACGCATCGCCAATGCCTGTCCCCAAGCGCAGCGCCCTGCCCCGAGCGCCGTTTATGAACTGCTACGTTTTGGACGCGTGATCGGGCCAGACAAGCTGCCCTCAGCCAGCCTGCCCCATTGGAAAAAGCTGCCTTATCCCGGTGGCGAAGGCTGGATCAATCTGAATGCAGCCAACATCCGCAAGTTCAGCGACGCAGACTTTCCGCATTGGAAGCAGTGGCGCCTCATCAATGACGATACGGATCAGGATAGCCGGTGTGATTCGCGGACAATCCGAAGCTGGCTTGATACCGACAAGGATGGACGCGTCCGGTCGGCGCAAGCCATGGCCAGACTGGCCAATGCGGAGAACGCAGCCAGATTGCGCAAGGTCGTTGCCAGGTTCCCCACCGAATGGGAGAGCAGCACCATCGATGCACGCTGGGGATGGTTGAAGGCCAGCACAGCGGAAAATCCGACGCCGTTGAGCACGGCCGATTTTGAAGCCTTGCGTGCACATATCGCGGCCCTTTCCTTCTGGCCCGGTGGCATGGGACTGCCGAGAACTCACTGGCACTGGCATCCGAAGGAATTCATTCGCCACTTCCGCAAATGTGCGTGGTTGAGCGCAAAGGATCTGGCGCGCATCTATCCCGATGAGAAGTATCCGTTGAAAGCGCTTGAAGCAGAGGGACGCCAGCGCACACCGGCTTTGATTCGGGAAACCTATCGCAACGACCTCAACAAGGTGATGCGCAAGTACCTGGTCAATTCGCCGGTTCGGATGACGCATTTTCTGGGTGAGGCGGCGGTTGAATGCATGTATCTCCTGATGATGGCGGAGGGGTCCGTGAGCTTCGCGAGGAAGCCCACTCATGAAAGTTTCCTGCCGGAGGATGCGGGGTTTTATATGCCCAAGGCCAAGACGGATTATCTCTACTACCTGTCTGGAAGACTCGGCAATATCGAAGAGCACGATGGGCCTAAGTTCAGGGGGCGGGGGATCAAGCAACTGAGCGGGCGGGAGAATTACGGCAAGTATTGGGTGTATCGGGGATGGCTATCGTCTAACTCTTTCGCTACAACTTGGTGGAATCCATCTAAGCCTGAAAGAGCTCCCAACGTCCCTGATCCTCAAAGACTGTCAATCCACAATTACAACGCCATTGATTCGGGAGGTTGGTATTGGACCGCTGGCGCACAGGACAACAAATTCAAAACCATCAACCTGAAAATTAGGTCTTATCTCATTGATGAGGAGACAGTCCACGTAGTGGCTGCGGCGATCAATGGAACCAACAATACGACAAAAAAACCTAATCATTTAGTTGAGCGTCTGAATGAGACTCGCTGGGTTAAAAATATAGTGATGGATGAAACCAAATGAACAAGATCAGACTTTTTCTCTGTATTTTTTTTGAGCTTTTCACGCACTCAACCTTTGCAGACGAAATCTCGAGAAAAGAAATATCTGTTCTCTCGAAGGACTTGCATATACCCAAAACTTGGCACCTCTCAAAGAAAATGGTACCTGTAGGCCGAATGTATCCAGACAGCTTCTGCACGACCTTCACTTCGAAGAAGAGAAATCAGTGGCTGGGAGAAATCTGCATTTCCTCAAATACAGACTTTATTTCGGCTATGGGTTTCAGAGATGAGGTCCCCGACGAAGAACGTTGGGGCAACCGTGAGGAACATCAAATTGGCTATTGGAAGATTACGCCGCTGTTTACCTATCCAATGACGCCGTTTATTCTCGATCCGATAAAGATATATGCCGCAGAGGCGGACTGCTTTATAGAAGACGGTCCCGTATATCGAGCAACCAGCATGTGCCACACCGCGCTTTATGAACTGCGTTCCGGCGTCTTCATCTACAGCGTTTTTCACTTCTTCGACAACGTTAAGCGCAAGCAAAAGGTTCAAGTCTCTGACATCAGAAATCTATGGATCCACATAAGCAAAAAGATCAGCAAAGAATCTAGGCGCTAGCTAACAAACTCAGCGTATTCCGAACCACCTGGGATAGCCAACCACTCAGATTCCTTTTCAAGTTTTTCTGGGCAATCCCACGCCATCCCCCCACATAACCCGAGAGCCCCTAACATGCCCCTGCCCATCATCCGCCTAGGCGACACCACCTCCCATGGTGGCAAGGTGATCTCCGCCTCCGAGACCCACACGATCCACGGCATCGGTATCGCCCGTGTCGGTGACATGGTCAGTTGCCCACGGCAAGGCCATGGCGCCAATCCCATTGTCGAAGGCGCACCCACCTACCTGATCGGCGGGCGCATGGTAGCCCTGGATGGGCACAAGGCGGCTTGCGGATGCACCCTCATCTCCAGCCTGGCAACAGCCTCCTACGGATAAAGCGGCTGGCATCTGCACGATGCCATCACCGCCCGGATCAATGCACCTGATAAACCGCCTTCAACATCTTGCGCACGATCGCCTCGAAGAAGATCACCGCAAACCCGTCATTGCGAATCAACTGCTGCGTCAGGTCAGCACACTTCTGCCGCACCCCATCCGCTAGCTGCTCATCCTCGCCGCCCATGGCACGGCCGGCCACCTGGATCTCGGCGGCGCGCTGCACCGTCCACAGCAGGAAGAAGGCGCGCTCGATATCGCTCTCGCATACCGCCACGCCATGATTGCGCAGCACCAGGATGTGTTTATCGCCCAGGCTCTGCAACATCCTTTGCTTCTCTTCGGCAAACAGGGTGATACCTTCGAACTCGTGATAACCAATGCGCCCGAACAGTTGCGCGCCGTAGAAGTCGTTATGCTCGAAGCCGCTCTTCTTCATGGTCACGGCCGAGATCGGTGTGGTGTGCGTGTGAATCACGCAGCGCAGATCGTCGCGCGCGCCGTGGATGGCGCTGTGCAGGGCGAAGCCGGCCGGGTTGGCCTTGTAGTCGGATGCTTCGGCCAACTGACCGTCCAGGCCTACCTTCAACAGGTTGGCGGGCGTGACTTCGTTGTAGTTCAGGGCAAAGGGATTGACTAGGTAGTGATGCTCGGGGCCGGGCACCCGTACCGAGATGTGGTTGAAGATCATCTCGGTCCAGCCCAGGTAATCGACCAGGCGGTAGCAGTGCGCCAGCTGGATGCGCAGCGCCCATTCCTGATCGCTGCAGTGGGCTGGCTGGTCTACGTCATAGCTGTATTGCATGATGTTCATTTCTGACTCCAGAATCCTGTGGATGAGGTAAGGCGATCAGGCAGCCCGCGCCGCTGGCGGCTGTGCCGCTGTCTGCTGATCGGTCTGCTGGCGCGCCGTCTCGCCCCGGAAGCGGGCCAGCGAGACGACGGCGCGGGTGATCGGCATGGGAATGGCAAAGCGCTCGGCCATTTCCAGGACCGCATCGCCGATGGCCGCCAGTTCCAGCGGGCGACCGCGTTCCAGGTCCTGCAGCATGGAGGTGCGGAAGGCGCCCATGGCTTCGCCCAGTTGCAGGAAGGTCAGCGGGTCGATGTCCACGCGGGCGCCATAGCTGGAGGCCACCAGCAGCGTCTCGCGCATGATCTGGCTGACCACCTCGCGCAACTCCGGCTGTCCATACAACTGCTCCAGCGTGCCGCGTGTGATGACCGACAAGGGATTGGTGCTGATGTTGGCAATGATCTTGGTCCACAGCTTGTCGCGGATGCGGTCGGTGGCGCGTGCTTCGATGCCAGCGGCTTCCACGGCGGCACGCACGCGCAGCAGGCGTTCGCTCATCTCGCCGGAAGGTTCGCCCAGGACCATCAAGTGCGGATTGACGGAGCGGATCACGCCCGGGCGCTCCACCTCGGCGGTAATGAAAAGCACGCTGCCGATCAACTGCGCCAGCGGTACCGCACGCGACAAGGCGCCATCGGGATCGACCGCCTTGACGGTCTGGCCATCGAAGCGCCCGCCCTCGCGGTGGAAATACCACCAGGGCACGCCATTGTTGGTCGGGATCACCACCGTCTGTGCGCCAACCAGAGGGGCGATCTGGGACAGCAAGGCTGACATGTCCTGACTCTTGGCGCAGAGGAAAATGACGTCCTGCTCGCCGAACTCGGGCAGCTCACTTGCCGTCGGGCGGGCGTGGGTGCGGCCATGCAGGTCGTGCAGCGTCAGGCCGTGCTCGCGGATGGCTTGCAGGGTCTGGCCGCGCGCCAGTACGCTGACCTGGTGACCCGCTGCCGACAGGCGCACAGCCAGGGTGCCGCCGATGGCGCCAGCGCCGGCTATGCAGATGCGCAGTGGTGCAAGATGCTTGGAGGAATCGTCACTCATGACAGGGCATATAAGAAAAAATCAACCGGCCAGCTTGTCCTGGTGCTTGCCGGACAAGCCCAGGTAAGCCTCGATCACACGGCGGTCATGGGCCAGTTGGCTGGCCGGGCCATGCATACGGATTTCGCCGTTCTCCAGCACGTAGCCATAGTCGGCCACTTGCAGCGCGGCGCGTGCATTCTGTTCCACCAGCAGGATGGAAACGCCACGACGGCGCAACTCGGCGATGATGCGGAAGATCTCGCGCACAATCAGCGGCGCCAGGCCCAGGCTGGGTTCGTCCAGCATCAACAGGCGCGGCTTGGCCATCAAGGCGCGGCCTACCGCCAGCATCTGGCGCTCGCCACCGGAGAGCGTGCCGGCGTGCTGGCTGCGTCGTTCGCGCAGGCGCGGAAACAGTGTATAGACCTCTTCCAGGGTGGCAGCGTGGTCGCGCTGACCGCTGCGGTAGCGCTGGAAGGCGCCCAGCATCAGGTTGTCCTCGATGTTCATCTCGGCGAACAGTTCGCGCTTTTCCGGGACCAGGGTCATGCCGGCAGCCACCATCTCTTCCACTTCGGGAGAGTGGCGGATCACGCCATCGAAGGCCATCGCGCCCCGCGAGGGCAACACGCCCATGATGGCGGAGAGCAGCGTGGTCTTGCCGGCCCCATTGGGGCCGATAACGGTGACGATCCTGCCCTGCTCCACCGACAGGTTGATGCCGGACAGCACCTGCACCGGGCCATAGGCGGCCGACAGCTCGCGCACTTCCAGTACCTTATTGCCCATGATGTGCTCCTGCTGCGATCGCGGTATCGGTATCCATCTCGGAGGGGCCTGCCTGGTCCTCATCGGCCACGCCCAGGTAGGCTTCCAGTACGGCGCGGTTGTTCTGGATTTCCGCGGGCAAGCCTTCGGCGATCTTCTGGCCGAAGTCCATCACCACGATGCGATCCACCAGTTCCATGACAAAGTCCATATCGTGCTCCACGAGCAGGATGGCCATGCCCTCGCCGCGCAGCTTGCGCAACAGTTCCGCCAGCGCCTGTTTTTCGCCCAGGCGCAGGCCGGCAGCCGGTTCGTCCAGCAGCAGCAGACAGGGATCGGCCGCCAGCGCGCGGGCGATTTCGAGGATGCGTTGCTGGCCCAGCGAGAGCGCGCCGGCTAGTTCATACATCTGCGCGCCCAAGCCCACGCGCTCGATCTGGCGTGCGGCTTCGGCCAGGATGCGCGCTTCTTCCTTGCGATCCAGGCGCAGCATCGATGCCAGCACGCCGCGCTGGCCGCGCAGGTAGGCGCCGATGGCGACGTTTTCCAGCACCGTCATGCGCGGCATGAGGCGCACATGCTGGAAACTGCGGCTCATGCCCAGGCCGGCGATGTGACGCGCGCCACGGCCAGTGACCTCATGGCCGCGGAATTGCACGCTGCCCGAGGTCGGCGTATCCACGCCCGAGATCTGGTTGAACAGCGTGGACTTGCCCGCGCCATTGGGGCCGATCAAGGCTAGCACTTCGCCGGCCATGACCTTGAGGCTCATGTTGTTGTTGGCCACCAGACCACCGAACTTGCGGGTCACGGCGCGCACGTCCAGCACCACTTCGTGCGGGGCCGGCATGGCGCGCCGGGGCAGCGGTTCAGCCTGGGTAGCCAGTTGCAGCCGGCGGGTATGCACCGGCACCAAGCGCGCCAGATAGGGCCAGATCCCATCGCGCGAGCGCTGCAGCAGCACCACGATCAACAGGCCAAAGACGATGGTCTCGAAGTTGCCGGAACGCCCCAGCAGCACCGGCAAGATACCTTGCAGCCATTCCTTCATCACCACGATCAGCGCCGATCCCAGCAGCGCGCCCCAGACCTGGCTGGCCCCGCCCAGCACGGCCATGAACAGGTAGTCGATGCCAAAGCCCAGGCCAAAGGGCGAGGGATTGACGAAGCGCTGCATGTGGACGTAGAGCCAGCCCGAGAGTGCGGCCAGCACGGCGGCGATGACGAAGACGACGATGCGCATCCGGGCAGTGGGAATGCCCATGGCCTCGGCCATCACGATGCCGCCCTTCAAGGCGCGGATGGCACGACCCTGGCGCGAATCCAGCAGATTGTGCACGGCGGCCACACCCAGCAGCACCATCACCCAGATCAGGCCGAACATGGCGCGGTCGGAATGCAGCGCCACGCCGAACAGCGTGATGGAGGGAATGCCTGACATGCCGGTCTGTCCTCCCATGCTCTCCAGTGTGCCGAAGATGAAGTACAGGCTGATGCCCCAGGCGATGGTGCCCAGCGGCAGGTAATGCCCGGACAGCTTGAGCGTGACGCTGCCCACGGCCAGGGCCAGCAAGGCAGTGAGCAGCAGCGCCACCACCAGCGTCACCCAGGGCGATTGCATCCATAGCAGGGCATCGGGCAAGGGCAATACCTTGGCCGAGAGCGCGGCCGAGAGATAGGCACCCAGACCGACGAAGGCCGCCTGGCCGAAGCTGGTCAGGCCCGCCACGCCGGTCAGCAACACCAGGCCCAGCACCACCAATGACGCCAGGCCGATGTTGTTCAACAAGGTCATGGTGAACGACGGCAATACGAAGGGGGCTGCCGCCAGCAGGAGCACGAACACCGCCAGGACGGCACGGGAAGACAGACGCAACGTACGGTGAGCGGAAGGCGCTTTCATTCTTCTTCCTCCACGTGATGGGTCGACAGCGAACGCCATAGCAGGATGGGGATGATGAGCACGAAGACGATGATTTCCTTGTAGGCGCTGGCCCAGAAGGTGGAGAAGGATTCGATCAGGCCGATGGCCAGCGCACCGGCTGCGGCCAGTGGATAGCTGACCAGGCCGCCGATGATGGAGCCGACGAAGCCCTTGAGGCTGATCAGGAAACCCGAGTCGTAGTAGATGGTGGTGATGGGCGCAATCAGGATGCCCGACATCACGCCGATCAGCGAGGCCAACAGGAACATGGCCTTGCCCGCGAATACGGGCGAGATCCCCATCAGGCGCGCGCCCATGCGGTTCAGGGCCGCCGCGCGCAAGGCCTTGCCGTAGAGCGTGCGTTCAAACATCAGGAACAGCGCCACGATCAACAGCAGCGACACCCCGATCACCCACAGTGCCTGGCTGGACAGGCGCAAGCCGCCCACTTCCAGCGCGGCCTCGGTAAAGGGTGCGGTGCGTGCCCCTTCCGGGCCGAACACCAACAACGCCACCCCCACCAGTGCGACGTGCACGGCAATCGAGACGATCAGCAACACCAGCGGCGAAGCCGAGGCAATCGGCTCAAACGCCATGCGATACATCAGCGGCCCCATCGGCACCAGCAGCAGCAAGGTCATGGCCACCTGCGCCAGCATGGGCCAGCTGGCGAAATTGACCGATAGCGCCACCCCCGCCACCAGCGCCGCATAGACCAGCTTGGCCGGCAGCCACAGGCTGGGGCGACGGCGGCTGGTACGCCACATGTCGTACAGATCGAAGGCACAGGCGCCCAGGCACATGGCCACCAGCAACCAGGCCACGGTCAGGGTCTGGCCGTTTTGCATCATGCCCATGGTGAGCGCACCGAAGGAGACGAACTCGCCCTGCGGAATCAGGAGGATGCGGGTGACGGTGAAGACCAGGACGATGGACAGCGCCAGGAGCGCATAGATGGCGCCATTGGTGATGCCATCCTGTCCCAGGAGCGCCACGATTTGGAGATTCATTGCGACTTCCTTGTGGAGCCGGCGCGTTGGCGATGGTCAGGCCAGCAGCGACGCGCCGGGTGCTAACTACGGGTGGAGGTGGAGCAATCTGTCCGCTGCGACTTGCGGCGGACAGAGGGAACGGCTTTTTTATTGTTTGAGCAGGGTCCAGTTGCCGCCCTTGACGGTAATCAGTTCACGGCCACGCTCATCGAAACCGCTGTGGTCGGCCGGGCTCATGTTGTAGACGCCCTGGGTACCCACCACTTCCCGCGTGTTTTCCAGGGCATCGCGCAGGGCGGCGCGGAATTCCTTGCTGCCCGGCTTGGCCTTCTTGGCCGCCACCGGAATGGCTTTTTCCAAGAGCAGGCCGGCGTCATAGACGTTGGCGCCGAAGGTGGCGGGCACGGTGTTGTACATCTTCTTGTAGGCCTCGATGTAGTCGGTGGCCACCTTCTTGGATGGGTTGCTGTCGGGGATCTCAGGCAAGACCAGCATCAGGCTGGCCGCCAGGATGGTGCCCTCGACCTTGTTCTTGCCCAGTTGCAGGAAGGCCGGCAGCGCCGCGCCGTGGGTCTGGTACATCTTGCCCTTGTAGCCCTGGTCATAGAGCGTGGTCTGCGGCAGCACGGTAGCGGCGCCTGGCGCGGCCACCAACACTGCATCAGGGTTGGCGGCCAGGATCTTCAGGGTCTGCGCGGTGACCGAGGTATCGGTGCGCTGGTAGCGCTCGTTGGCGACGATCTTGATATTGTTCTTGGCCGCCAGCTCGCCGAACACCTTGGCCCAGTTCTCACCGAAGGGATCGTTGATGGTGATGAAACCCACCGTCTTGACCTTGCTCTTGACCATCTGCGCCACCAGCGCATTGGCGATCAGGTCATCGTTCTGGGTGGTCTTGAAGACCCATTTCTTTTGCTCGGTCATGGGCAGCACCACGGCAGCAGTACCCACGGGTGCCAGCATCGGCACACCTGCCTCGGCCACGAACGAGATCACGCCCATGGCATTGGGCGAGCCGCTGGGGCCGATGATGGCGTCGACGTTGTATTCCGAGATCAGCTTCTTGACTTCCGTGACCGACTTGGTCGGATCGCTGGCGTCATCCAATGAGATGTATTCGATCTTGAGGTCGCCGGCCTTGGTCGGCAGCAGCGGCACGGTATTCTTTTGCGGAATGCCCACCAGCGAGACCGGACCGGTGGCCGAGCTCACCACGCCGATCTTGACCTGGGCCAGAGCAGAATTACCGGCCAGAGCGGCGAGGGTTCCCATAGCGGCCAGGACGGCACCGGCAATCAGACGTTTGTGCAGCATGTATTTCTCCCTTGTGGTTGAGATGATGGCGGACTTCCCCACGCCGCCACCGATCCGAGACAGCAGTACGGGTTCAGCGCATGTACAGACCGCCATTGATGTCCAGGCAAGCGCCAGTAGCCGAACCGGCATCGGGCGAAGCCAGCAGCAGCACGGCATCGGCGATGAAATCCGGCGCGCCCAGGGTCTTGACCGGAATGGTGGCGATGGTCGCGGCCAGCTTGTCGGCCGGTACGATCTCGCGCACGATGGGCAAGTCCAGCGGACCGGGCGAGATGGCGTTGACCGTGACACCGGAACCGGCCAGTTCGCGCGCAAAGACCTTGGTCAAGGTCAGCACCGCACCCTTGGCAGCGGCATAGTGGGCGCCGGTGGCCGTGCCCCCGTTCTGGCCGGCCAGCGAGGCGACGTTGATGATGCGACCGTAGCCCCGTTCGGCGAAGCGTTTGCCGAACACCTGACATGCAAGAAATGTGCCCTTCATGTTGATGGCGGTGACCTCATCCCACTCCTCGGGAGTGATCTCCATGAGCGCGGCCACGCGTGAGCGACCGGCATTGTTGACCAGCACCGTGGCGCCACCCCAGCGCAATTCGATGGCGTCGCAGGCGGCGATGAAATCGGGCTTGCGGCGCACATCCAGCGCCAGCGGCATGGCCGTGGCACCGCTGGCGTCCAGACTGGCGGCCACCGCCGAGACCTGTTCAAGATCAATGTCGGACAGCGCCACCTTGTAGCCGGCGGCGTGCATCTTGCGCGCGATGCTTTCACCGAGACCGCGTGCGGCGCCGGTGACCAGGGCAATCTTCTTGTCCATGGTCAGCCACCCTGGATGATCAGGGCGCGACCTACACGGGCTTCGATCTTGCCGTACTTCCACAGGCGATGTTCCCCCACCATGGTGGTACGGAACAGATTGCAGGCAGCCACCACCGTATCGAGGTCGGCCACATCGGCCATGATGTAGAAGGTCCAGGGGGCAGCGTCGGACTTGCCCACCATCAGGCGGTCGTCATCCATGGTGCCCAAGACCTTGATGCCGTCCATGGTGGCCAGGGCCGTCATCATCTGGCCATAGGCCTGCCATACGGGACCGGTTTCGGTGGCCGGCAGGTCGAAGAAGTTTTGCGTCACGCCGACGCAGAAGAGGACGCGCAGCGGTTCTTTATCATTGCTTGGGACTTGGCTCATGAAGGCTCCGAACTGACAACTTGACGAATGAAAATGACCTGAATGCGACGGCTTACAGGAAGCCCGGCATCGGCGGCACACCCAGCGTGACCGCACCGGCCCCGTCATAGATGCCCTCGCCCAAGAAGGCGTGCTGCTTGACCACGGCGGCATCGCGTAGGTAACGCTGCAGCGGGTGGTGGTTGTAGATCGCAGTGGTACCGGCCAAGCCGAACATGGCTTGCACTACTTCGTTGCCGACCTTGGCGATCTCCACCGCAGTCAGGCGCAACAGGCTCACCTGCTCGGGCGTGACCGGATCGCCGGCCAGGATGGAGTCCCACACTTCGCCGGTGGCATCATAGAGGAAGGCGCGCGCCGAGCGCAATTTGGCCTCGGCCTTGGCCACCTCGATGCGCACATAGGAACGGTCGGCCAGCTTGGGCGCGCCGGTGATGGCCACCCGGCCGCCCGACATCTGGTTGATCTCATCAATGGCCGCCCGTCCCACGCCCAGGTTGACCACCGCCAGGACCTGCGCGGCATAGGCGATGGTGGGATAGCGATACAGCGGTTCATCGATGGTGGCAGCGCCGCCGCGGATGAAGGTCCACTCATCGGGTACGAATTGCTGGCTGACCTTCAGGTCATGGCTGCCGGTCCCGACCAGCCCCATCACATCCCAGTTGTCGATGATCTCCACCTGTTGCGGCGGCAGCACCGCAGTGCGAGGCTTGGAGCCGGCCTGCCCGGGGACGGCGGCACCGATACCGACCCCGAGTACGTCAGCGCCCTTGCAGCCACTGCCGAACTTCCAGGTGCCATCGACCATCCAGCCGCCCTCGACCTGGGTCGCCGGCTGGATCGGGAACAGGCCACCGGCAAAGGTGAGGTCGGGCCCCTTGGCATAGAGCGTGGCCTGGGTCTGTTTGGGCAAGGCCGCCAGGTAGACCGAGGCCGAACCGAAGCTGGCCACCCAACCCACCGAAGCGTCGGCTTGCGAGATCTTTTCGATCAACTGCAGGAAGGCCATGGGCGACATGCCGCTGCCGCCGAAGCATTGCGGGGTGGCGGCGCGATAGACGCCGGCCTTTTTGAGCTGCGCGATGAAATCCCTGGGCACGAAGCGCTGGGTCGCGAATTCATCGCGACGCGCGCGGATCTCGGCCAGCAGCGGGGCCAGTGCATCCTCTTCACGGGCGGCCAACGCGGCCGGGTTTTCCATCACGGACATTGCATTCTCCAGGTGGCTTGCATCAGAATGAAGTCGAGTGTAGGGAGCGACCGGTCCCGGTTCAATCGGGAGCGCTGCAGCTTTTTTAGGGGATGAGGAGAAGGCTTCTAAAGAAAACCCCTAGGGCATGGATTCCACCACAGAGATAGCGATGCCAGAACAACCCGCCGCAATGCCCGAGGACGACGCCATCCGCTTCGGCCTCGATGATTTCCGCCGCATGATGGATGCGCTGCCCATGTGCATCATCCTGCACGACGCCCAGACCAAGTCCATCCTCTGGGCTAATCCGTCTGCCTGCCAGGTGCTGGGATTCACGCTGGAAGAACTGCTGCCCTTGAAGGCGCCGGACATGAGCCGGCAATCGCACGAATACCGCCGCGAGATCGGTCGCAAGTGGTTGCACGATGCGGTGCTTCACGGCAGCAACATGGTGGAGTGGTGCTACCGCGCCAAGAATGGCGACGAAATCATGTCCGAGGCGGTAGCCACCCTGGTGCCCCTGAGCGAGCGCGACGTCATCATGGTGCAGTTCCGCGATATTGCGCGCGAGGAACAGATACGGCGCGAGATGAAGAAACTGGAAAGCCGTCTCAAGGAATTCATGCAGGACTCCGACGAAGGCGTGGCGGTGCTGCGCGCCGATGGCGGCATCGAATACCTGAGCGATGCCGGACGCAAGCTGCTGGGCGTGCGCCCCGGCCAGAATCCGCCCAAGAATTTCGTCGAGCAATGTCTGCCCGAGGCGCGTGACGAACTACTGGAATTGCTGACCCTGGCCTTGCCGGATGCGATCAGCTTCCCGTTGCGCTACCAGATCCTGCGCAAGGATGGTCTGGTGCGCTGGCACCATGCGGTGTGCCGCTATATCGAAATCGAGAACGACCTCAAGGGTCACCTGCTGCACTTCCACGACATCACCGACCAGGTCGAAGCCGAGGAAGCACGCCGCCGCGACCAGGCCTCGCTGGAATACCTGGCGCGCCACAACGCCATGGGCGAGATGGCTACCGCCATTGCGCACGAGCTGTCGCAGCCGCTGGCGGCAATCCGCAATTTCCTGGAGGGATCGGTATTGCGTCTCCAACAGAGCGAAGCCTTGCGCGAGCAGGCCGGGCAGATCGTATGGGGGCTGGAGAGTGCCGGGCGCCAGGTCGATCACGCCGCGGCCATCATCAAGAGCGTGCGCGAATACGTGGTGCGGCTGGAGCAGAGCGAAGGCCTCATCGACCTCAATGCGGTGCTGCAAGACGTGCGCTGGTTCATCGAAATGAAGGCCGCCGAGGGTAAGGTCCACCTGCATTTCCTGCCCTGTGCCGAGCCGCTGGTGGTCAGTTGCGAGAAGGTCTTGATCGGCCAGGTGATCCTCAATCTGGCCTTCAATGCCATCGAAGAGATGATGGATTTCCCGGAAGGGGCGCGGCATGTGCGCATCACTACCCGACGCGCCGGCGACCATGCCTTGTTGAGCGTGGCCGATGAAGGGCGCGGTATCGATGCCGGGCACCGCGAACGACTCTTCGACGGCTTCTTTTCTTCCAAGGTCAGCGGCAATGGTATCGGGCTTGCGCTGTGCAAGAACATCATCGCGCGCCATCGCGGCGATATCTGGGCGCAGCCTGGCGAGGTAAGCCATGAAACAGCAGCCCAGGCGCGTGGTACCCGCTTCTGCTTCACGCTGCCGTTGGCCGAACGCCACAACTAAAGATTCCTTTATCCCCCGCGCCAGACGCGCCGCATTGGGGATCGTGCGCACTTGCATGGTGAAGTTGCGCACGATAGTCCCGTCAAAACGCGCTTTCATGCACCGGATTCGAGAATGGATCACTGTTCGAGTCCATGCATCAATCAGGCTTATTACCTGCATCGGCTGCATCAATTTGATCTCGCTCAAATGCGCTTCCTATGATGGCTGCACATGACGAAATGTCATGCACGCCGCGCAGCTTGCCGCGTCCACCAGGGCGATACGCTAGCGCGACCGTCATACCACCACACAACAGCCACACCACAGGGAGCCTTGTCACATGAAGAAGAAACTATGGGTCGCCGCCATGCTCGCGGCCGGCACGGGAATGGCACATTCCCAGAGCAGTGTTTCCATCTATGGCCTGATCGATCTGGGCCTGACCTACTATTCCAATGCCGCCAAGAGCGGCGGCGGTGGTGCATCGCTGGTGCGCATGGATAGCGGCATCGCCCAGGGCAGCCGCATCGGTTTCAAGGGGAGCGAAGACCTGGGCGGCGGTATGAATGCCTTCTTCACCCTGGAAACCGGTTTCGGCGCCGATGACGGCAGCCTGGGCCAGGGCGGTCTGCTGTTCGGCCGTCAATCCTTCGTCGGCCTGGGCAGCAAGGACTGGGGCGCGATCAGCCTGGGCCGGCAGTATGACTTCATGTCCAACATCGGCGCGCAGTATGCCATGGGCGCCCTCTCGCCAGCCGGCTCCCTGGCCTGGGGCCTGCACGCCGATGCGGCGCATGGTACGGCCTTGAACGACCATATCTATGGCGGCGACCGTACCAACAACTCGATCAAATACAACAGCGTCAAGTTCAGTGGGTTCAGCTTCGGCGCCATGTACGGCTTCGGCGAAGTGGCCGGCAACACCACGGCCAGCCGCACCATCAGCGCCACCGGCCAATATGACAACGGCGGCTTCAGCAGTGCCCTGGCCTACACCGACATCAAGGATGCCACCGGCAGTTCGTCGACCCGCATCTACGGCATCGGTGCGCGCTACCAGATCGGCGCTTTCACCCCCTTCGGCGTGATTACCCAGGCCAAGAATACCGCCACCAGCGCAAAGGCCACCACCTATGAACTGGGCACGGTCTATGCACTGACCCCGCTGTGGGATTTGTCGGCCGCCTACCAGTACCAGAAACGCAACCTGGGCGTGGGCAAGGCTCAGGCCTTCATTGCCATGGCCGACTACAAGATCTCCAAGCGCACCGATCTCTACGTGGGCGCCGTCTATGACCGCGACAAGGGCTACAACGCCTTCCCGGTCTTCGGTGGTGGTGCGCAATCGTCGATGGGCAACCAGACTGCCGTGCGCCTGGGGATGCGTCATCGCTTCTGAGTCACTGCGGGGTAGGCCGCTGCCGACATCCGGTGGCCTTCCCGCTGGCAGGGGAGAACGGCCCGTCGCATGACGGGCCTTCTGCATTCAAGCCGAGTCCAGATTCAATACCGGGTTCAGCTACTGCGGCCGTAGCTCTGCAGCAGGTCGATGACGATCTGGCGCAGCCAGCTATTGCCGGCGTCGGCATCGAAGGCCTGGTGCCAGTGCAGGGTGATGTCCACGGTAGGTAGCTTGACCGGCAGTTCGTAGGACAGGAACACGTCCGGGTGTTCGCTATGGAACAGCTTGGCAATACGCGCCGGCACGGTGGCCACCAGGTCGGACTTGCCGAGGATGCGCGGCAGCACCGTGAAGTGCGGGATCGACAGGCTGATCTTGCGCTGCACGCCCAGAGTACGGAAGGAATGCTCGACCTGGTGGTGGCTGCTTTCGGCCGACTCCACCAGCACATGCGACAGCGCCAGGAATTCATCCAGCGTCAATTGCGCGCGGGCCGGCAACTCGGGGCGCTTGCGCATCATGCAGACATAGGTTTCGCGAAACAGCAGTTCATGACAGGTCACTGTCTTCAAGGCCGGCAGGTTGCCGAAGGCGAAGTCGAGCTGGCCGGTGCGCAAGGCTTCTTCCAGGTGCGCCGGCGGCACCTGCTCCACCTGCAGGCGGGTATGTGGCGCTTGCGCGGTCAACAGTTCGCACAACTGCGGCAGGAACATCATTTCCGCCACGTCCGTCATGGAGGCGCGAAAGACCCGGGTGCTGGCGGCCGGGTCGAAACGTTCGGTATAGCGCAAGGCATCCTGCACCGCCTGCAGGGCGCGATTGATGGGCTTGGCCAATTCCAGCGCAGCCGGGGTGGGTTGCATTCCCTCCTTGGTGCGGATGAAGAGCGGGTCGTCGAAGATCTGCCGCAAGCGGCCCAGCGCATAGCTCACCGCCGGCTGCGACAGGTGCAGGCGGTTGCCGGCCAGGGTCAGGCTGCGCTCATCGGCAATGGCCTGGAAGACCCGCAGCAGGTTCAGGTCCATGTTGTTGAAGGTGGCCATGGCAATCTCCGGTGGGGGTCACGCTGGGCAAGCCCGATCAATGGGAAGTGACATCACTATCCATGCCACTTATGCGAAAAATATTTTACATCAATTTGATCTATTTTAAGGCGACTTTTAGAATGCTTCACATCAGCCAAGGAACCCGCCTGCATCCAGCGTCCGACGTGGATTGTCGACCTGCAAGGCAACAAATGAATGGATGCGCCATGACTCCCCAGCCCAGCATTTCCCTACCCCTGCGTACATACACCGGCCAGGCCGCCGTCGCGCTCCTGCAGCAACAGGCGCGCATTGCCTGCCTGGGAGCGGCAGGATGAACAATTCTGCTCCACGCACCATTGCCGGCAGCGGCAACGCCCTGCTCTCGCGCTTCCACCTGGGCGGCAACGGCCCGACGGTGGCCATCAAGGATTGCATCGACATCGCCGGCCAGCCCACCTGCGGCGGCAGCGCCGCGCTGGCCGATGCGCCCCCGGCGCAGTCCCATGCGGAGGTGGTGCAGAGGCTGCTCGACACCGGCTGGCAGATCATTGCCCGCGCCAACATGCATGAGCTGGCCTATGGCATGACCGGCATCAACGACTGGAACGGCACGCCGGTCAACCCGCAAGACCCAGGCCGCATGACCGGTGGTTCTTCCAGCGGCTCGGCCTCAGCCGTGGGCGCGGGGCTGGTCGATCTATCCATCGGCAGCGATACCGGCGGCTCGATCCGCCTGCCGGCGGCCTGTTGCGGCGTGATTGGCTTGAAGCCCACGTTCGGCCGCGTCAGCCGCGCCGGCGCCTATCCGGCCATCAGCAGTCTGGATTGCGTGGGGCCCGTGGCGCGCAGCATGGAAATGATCATCCGCGCCATGACCAGCATCGCGCCCGGCTTCGACCGCGTGGCCGCCAGCGCTGCAGCAGCCCATGCACGCGTGAAACGGGTGACGGTGCAAGCCGACGACGACGTCGCCGCCGCCGTCGCACAGGCCTTTTCCGCCAGCCGATGGAGCGCTACCTGGTGGACGCCGCAACACATGCACGCCGCCTTCGAAGCCGGCATGACCCTCATCAATCGCGAAACCCACGACGCCTTCGGCCACCTGCTGGGCCAAGGCAAGCTGGGCGCAGATATCGAACAACGCCTGGCAGCCGCAGCTACCACCACCGATGCCGCAGTGGCCGACGCCGAGCGCGTGCGCGCCGCTTTCAGCGCCGAGGTCGATGCGGCACTGGCCGACGCCGACGCACTGCTGCTGCCCACCCTGCCGGCACTGCCGCCCACGCTGCAAGCCATCCGCCAGGGCACATCGGTGCTGCTGCTGTCGTCGCTGGTGCGGCCCTTCAATCTGTCCGGCCATCCGGCATTGACCATCCCGGTGCCGATTGCCGGCAGCACGCTCAAGGCCGGCCTGCAACTGGTGGGACGCAAGGGCGACGACGAAAGACTGTGCGCTCTGGGGCGACATCTGGAACAGGCGCTACAGGCACTCAAGCCCACGCCATGAGGCCGCATCAAGCGTGCCGAGATCAACACTGACAACGACTGCAAGCCACTGGAGAAAGCCATGAACGCACCGCTACGCTTC